>CAXXKK010000027.1:0-237291 GCA_963676845.2 Prolixibacteraceae bacterium
TTAAAATGGATAAAAATCAGGAATTACTTCTTCAAAAACTTAAAAAAGAAGAGCAGGCAAGAATTAAAGCTGAACAATTACTGGAAAAACAATCACTAGAATTACAACATTCCAATCAAAAGCTTATTGAGCTTAACAGCAAACTTGAAAACGCCCTCTTCAACAAGACTAATAAATTAAAGGCAAGCGAAGAAGAATACCAAATACTGGTTGAAAGCATTAATGACCTGATTTTCAAAACAGATTTGAGAGGTAAAATCTGCCTAATCAACTCAATAACAAGCGAAACCCTCGGCTATGGGAAAGATGAACTATTAAATACTAATATTTCTGATTTAATTCTTGATTCTCATAGAAAGGACGTTATTTCAGTCTACATCAACCAATCGAAATCAGACAACTGTATTTCCTATCACGAAGTTCCTCTTTTAACCAAACAGGGAAACCCAATATGGCTTGGAATGAATGTCCAATTCACCGGCGAAAATTGCAGAGATTGTCAAAGGAAACAAGACTACCTGGCTGGAAAAGTCAAGGATATATATGCCCCTAGTTGCCAGTACGAAGAAGTTATTATTGTTGCCCGGGATATTACCCGTCAAAAAGAAGATGAAGACAAATTAAACCGACAAAGCCGCCAGCTACATCAATTATTCTATCAACAAAAAACACTCTCAGATGCAGCAGTAGAGCTGAATTCTATTAAAGATTTTTCGGAAAAAATCAACAATGTAATTGAACAAGTAGGAAGTGCTCTTGATGTTAGCCGGGTTTATATCTTTGAAAACAATCAAAAATTAACAAAAACGACAAATACGTTTGAATGGTGCAATGAAGGCATTATCCCTCAAATTGATAATTTGAAAAAAGTGCCGTATAAGCTAATTCCATCCTGGAAAAAATTATTATTGCAAAACGGGAAAATCCATTCAAACAACATCACTGAGCTCCCCAAGGATATTCAAGATATACTTATACCACAAGATATCCAATCCATTCTTGTTTTTCAACTTACCGTAGCCGGTCGTTTTTTGGGATTTATTGGGTTTGATGAGTGTAAGTATAAAAGGAAATGGAATAAACAAGATGAAGAATTATTAAAAACGATTTCAAACATTATTGCCAACTCATTCGAACGCAAAATAATGGATAAAAACCTTTCCGAAAGTGAAAGGAAACACCGGGAACTTACAGAATTCCTCCCAGAAATGATTTGCGAAGTAAATCTGGATGGAAGCCTACGATATGTCAATCAGCATGCTATTCAAAAACTAAAATACACAGAAAAAGAAGTTTATAGTTCTGAGTTTTCCATTTTTAACATGTTCCAGGAAAAGGATTTCCCAAAAGTCAGGGAAAACATGAAACGCATAACAATAGACCATAAAAACCTGGCTAACGAATACCAAATTAAAGATAAAAATGAAAAAATCATTGATGTAATAATCTATTCTACCCCACTTATTGAAAACAAAACAGTAAAAGGAGTTCGTGGGGTAATGGTAGATATTTCCCAACTAAAACAATCAGAGAAACTTATAAAACACAATCTCGAACAACAAAAAATCGTATCCGAAATATCGATGGGATTAAACTCTCCTGGAGATTTTGAGAAACACATAAACAACTCAATCAAAACAATTGGAGATCATCTGGATATCAGCTGTATATACATACTCCAAAACAACAATTCTTCTGACACGATTTATCATTGGAGCAACAATACTAAGAATGCAATATCGGAAAAGAACAAGCAAGTAATGAGTGCTTTGCAAAATCTCATCACCAAAGAAAGCATCATTATAGCAAACGACTTGCGTAAAATTCCTACTGAAATAAAAGACATGTTCGAAAAGAACAATGTGAAATCGACTATAGTTCTCCCACTAATTTACGACAAACAAACTTCTGGTTTTATCTGTTTTCTCGAAAAGGAAAAAGCCAGAAAGTGGAATAACTCTGAAATAGAATTTCTGAAAACAGTATCCAATATCCTTTCAAATGCTTTTGTTAGAAAACAAATTATTCAACACCTAACTGCCAGTGAAAAAGAAAACAGGGCAATCATCGATTCAATTCCAGATGTAATTGTCCATTTAGATGAAAACGGACACATAATATCTTATAAATCATCATTAAGAACAAGTGTTTTTACTCCTTCGGGAAAAATGAATGGAGATAATATTTCAGATATTTTTGAAAGGACATTAGCAAATAACATGCTAGTATCCATCAAAGAATGTCTTAAAACTGGGAACTTTAAATTTGACTTTAGCTTTTTGAATAAAGGAGAAATGGAATACCATGAAGCTCGATTTGTATCCATCAACAACACAGAGGTCGTCGCCATTATTCGCAACGTTACCGAAATGATCGAAAACGAAAAACAACTAAAACTTGCAAAAACTAAAGCTGAAGAGAACTCCCTGGCTAAGTCAGAGTTCCTGGCCAATGTTTCTCATGAAATCCGCACTCCGATGAACGCCATCCTTGGATTTAGTGAATGGCTTTATGACAATTCCAAAAATGAACAACACAAAGACTACTTACACACCATTTTGACCAGTGGTCGTACTTTATTGTCTTTAATAAACGACATACTTGATTTGTCCCGTATTGAATCCGGGAAAATGAACATTGAGCTTGAACCCATGCAATATAGGGTAACTGTTAATGAGATAAAACAAGTATTCAAGCAAAAACTGGAATCTAAAAACCTAAATCTAAATATTAATACCGATCCAAGCATTCCTTCTTTTTTGTACATGGACGAAATACGGTTCTACCAAATTTTATTCAACCTTGTTGGAAATGCAATTAAGTTTACCCACAAAGGGTTCATTAACATCTCAGGCTATGCCCATAAAACAAGTGATCCCAAACTAATCAATCTCTTTGTTGAAATTGAAGATACAGGAATTGGAATCATGGAAAATCAGCAAGAAAAAATTTTCCAGGCATTTTCTCAACAAAGTGGACAAAGCAACAGATATTATGAAGGGACTGGTTTAGGACTGGCAATTGTTAGTGGATTACTGAAAAAATTAAATGGATCTATCAGCTTAAAAAGTAAAGTAAATGTTGGTTCTGTATTTACAATTCAATTTAAAGGGGTGAAAATTGCTGAGACAAAAGAAAAAGAAGCAACCCTTGACAAAGACGACACTAAGCTAGTCTTTGCCCCCTGCAAAATATTAATTGTAGATGACGTTGAATTCAATATTTTAGTGTTAAAGCGAATTATCGAGTTTGACAATATTACTTTCTTAGAGGCAGAAAACGGGGAGGATGGAATTGAGATAGCAAAGCAAGAAAAACCAGATATTATTTTCATGGACATCCGACTTCCCGGCATGAATGGCTACACAGCCACCGAAATCATTAAGTCTGATAAAAAAACAAAATCCATCCCTGTTGTTGCATTTACAGCATCAACAATGCATGATGAACTCGAGAGAATCGGTAAACAATTTGATGCGTTCCTTCAAAAACCTGTATTTAAAAAGGAAGTTATTTCTGTTCTTAAAAAATTCATTCCTCATAAATACACCTCCCTGTCAATAAAAGAAATTGAGCAACAAGAAAAGGAAGAAGCACCTCAAATAGACGATTCATTACGCAAACAACTTCCTGAAATCATAAATACACTGGAATATAAATTTCTCAATAAATGGAATTCGATTAAAGATGACCTGATTATTTTTGAAATCGAAGATTTCTGCAATGAACTGTCAGACTATATTTTTGGGAAATCTTGCCAGCACATCGACAAATACTGCAGAGAGCTAAACCTAAGTTTACAGTCATTCGATATCAACCGAATTGATAAAAAAATGTCAGAATTTCCGGGATTAATTAAGAAACTAAAATCATTTCTTTAAACAACAGTTTTGGAGATCATCCTAAAAAAGTGACAACAAACAACCGCCAGGCAACAATTAACAAAGTCTAGTTTATCAATATCAAAAATCTACTTTGAGATATCAAGAGAAAATAATCTTCACAAACACCTGTTGATATCTTTATTTTGCTTTTTGATCCCCCAAAACAATGTTTTGTCCAATTTTTCATATATATTAGCATTGGGAATGAAGTTCAACAACAGGGCTTAGATGTTAATTGAATAGGTGGTTTATTTTTCATTACTAACACATCCTTCTATTCATTTTAGAAAGAGAAATAAAATATTTTGTTAGATTATTTTATAAGTCAATTAACGGTTATTGTAGTTAATCAAGCCAAATGATTAACAGAAAGGGATTGGGGGATACGGTTCTGAACAAAAAACAAACGCCAAAATTCTATCAGAATCAAAATCTTACCTTCAAGTGTGTCCCCCAAATCCCCTTTTGTTCTAAGGGTTAATGTTTTTTCAGCCTAAATACATCAAACTTTCAATTTTGAAAAAGCAATTTTTTATTGAAAACTTCCACACTCAAAAGACAACTACAAAACATCTATTAACAATAACACCATCATAGAGAACCAGAATTACACTATCGTATGTAAAATTAAACATCTCATCATGATCTTCATGACACCTTTTTAGCATTATGAACGTAAAGAAATACTAACTTTGTGCCTCAATTTATTCTAATGCAGGTTTTAAAGTTTGATACGATTGTTGTTGGAAGTGGACTTGCAGGACTAACAGCTGCCTTTCATGCAGCAAAAAATGGTTCTGTTGCAATCATCACAAAATCCCAACTGGACACCAGTAATTCCTATTACGCCCAAGGAGGTATTGCAGGGGCAATATCAGAAGAAGATACAACAGATCTTCATTATCACGACACCATTGTAGCAGGTCGTGGTCTTTGCGAAACAGAAGCAGTAAAAATACTGGTTAAAGAAGGCAGAGAGCGCATACTTGAGCTAATTGACATGGGGATGGAGTTCGATCAGATAAACGGGAAATATGTTCTTGGTCTGGAAGGTGGACACAGTAAAAGAAGAGTACTTCATGCAGGTGGTGATGCTACAGGAAAAGAACTTACTTGCTTCATGTTAAACAAAGTATTGGAGCAGGAAAATATTCAGACTTTTGAATTTACAGCTGCAACAAAACTAATTATTAAGAACAATACTTGTGCTGGTGTACAAGCTATTGATTTTGTAAGTGGGAAGAATCTGGTATTCCAATCTTCATCTTGTATTCTTGCAACGGGAGGGCTTTCCAGAATTTTCAGCCGAACAACAAACCCTCATACTGCAACTGGAGACGGAATTGCTCTCGCTTACGATGTTGGAGCAAAAGTAGAAGACATGGAATTCATTCAATTCCACCCCTCTGCTCTTTACGTTGAGAATAAAGATGCGTTCTTAATTAGCGAAGCTGTTCGGGGTGAAGGTGCCTGGTTGCTAAATAAAAATGAAGAACGTTTCATGACAGGAATTCATCCGTTGGCAGAACTTGCACCACGAGATGTTGTAGCGTTCTCTATTTATCAGCAAATGAAGAAAGATGAAAGTCCCTATATCTACCTTTCTTTAAAACACCTTGATGCCGAAAAAATTAAGGATCGTTTTAAAAACATTAGCAAAAAACTGGAAGAGTACGGTTATGACATGACGAAGGATCTGCTTCCTGTTTCACCTGCTGCCCATTATATGGTTGGAGGAATAAAAACCGACTTACATGGCGAAACAAACATTCCAGGACTTTTTGTTTGCGGAGAAGTTGCATCAACTGGTGTTATGGGTGCAAACAGGCTAGCTAGCAATTCCTTGCTCGAATGCCTTGTTTTTGGGAAAAGAGCAAGTGAGAAAGCAGCAGAATATATTGGCAAAGACATTAAATTTGATCCTCCTGAACTCATGACGAACTTACCGGAGAATGAATTATTTTACCTACACATAAAGAATGAAATCGCAGATTTAATGTCTAAATATGTTGGAATAGTTCGTAACGAACCTGATCTAACAAAAGCACTTGACCGATTAGAAGAGATAAAAACAAAAATCCCTCAAAACATTCATGATTACAATATTTTAAAAGCCCATCAGGTTACAGAGACATGTGAACTCATTACCCGTTCAGCTTTACTAAGAAAAGAAAGTCGTGGGGGTCATATCCGCGAAGAATATAAACATGAGGATCCTGATTTCAGGACTCATATCATTCAGCAAAAAAATAAAGAAATAACTTTTATCCCTATTCAGAAATGATGAATACCAAAGAACTTGAAGCAGCAAAACACTTGATTAAATTGGCAATGGACGAAGATGTTGCCACAGGTGATATTACAACGGACAACTTAATTCCAGCTGAAAGCAGGAAAAAAGCTTACATGATTGCTAAAGCAGATGGAGTTATTGCTGGTATAGAAGTTGCAGAAATGGTCTTTCGAGAATTGGATCCTGATTTAAAATGGGAACCTGCCATTGAAGATGGAAGCCCCGTAAAAAAAGGAGACATCATTGTTCGCTTTGAAGCTACTTACAGGGCATTATTGACAGCAGAGCGCACGGCATTAAACTTTTTTCAGCGCATGTCTGGTATTGCTTCGATGTCTGCCATTTATGCAAATGCCGTAAAAGACTACAAAACAGTTATTCTTGACACCCGAAAAACCTTGCCCGGCTTTAGAATGCTGGACAAATATGCCGTAAAAACCGGAGGAGCAACTAATCACCGTATCGGCCTATTCGACATGGTCATGATAAAAGACAACCACATTGATATTGCCGGAGGAATAACCAATGCCGTAAATCAAATAAAAGATAAAATTAAACCCGGTATTAAAATTGAAGTAGAAACAACTACGCTTGAACAGGTACAAGAAGCAATAGATGCCGGTGCAGACATCATAATGCTGGATAACATGGACACCGAAACAATGACAAAGGCCGTTCAGCTAATCGATGGAAAAGCAAAAGTTGAAGCTTCAGGCAATATGACATTGGAACGTTTAAAAGAAGTAGCTTCCACTGGTGTCGATTTTATATCTATCGGTGCATTGACTCATTCGGTAAACGCAATGGATATTAGTCAACGAATTGAAGTATGAACCTAATCATCGACATTGGCAATACACGATGTAAACTTGCAGTTTTTGAGAATGATGAAATCATTTTTCAAAATGCAGTGCCCGAATTGACAGTCAGCGATATTGAAAAACTGAAGCAACAATTTCCCTGGCTATCAAAAGCAATTTTAGCTTCAGTACGTGATTATCAAGCCAGTGTTCATGAGTTTCTTCAGAAAAAATTTGATCTGTTTATACAACTGGATCATCAAATACCTGTACCTATTAAAAATCTGTATAAAAGTCCTGAAACACTTGGCTATGACAGGTTAGCAGTAGCAATTGGTGCAACCGAAATTTGTCCGGGGAAGAATCTTTTAATTATTGATGCCGGAACAGCAATTACTTATGAATTTGTATCCGAAAATAATGAATACCTGGGAGGCAATATCTCTCCAGGATTAAAAAGTCGTTTTCAGGCCCTTCACGATTATACCGGGAAACTCCCACTCGTGAATCAAAATGAGAATTATTATTCTATTGGGCACAACACGGAATCCGCGATAAGAACAGGGGTCCAGATGGGACTCCTATTTGAGGTAGAAAAATACATTGAGTTTTTCAAAAGTAAGTACCATGACATCACAGTTTTTATTACAGGTGGAGATGCTATTTTTTTTGAAAAAAATATTAAAAGCTCCATATTTGTGGACTTTAATTTAATATTGAAGGGTTTAAATGAGATATTAAAATTCAATGATAGATCATTAGATTGAGATTATTTGTAAACACAAGCAGTTATTGCAGAACATTTCAACTCTGTCTTTTTTCAAAAAATGACAATTAATTAACAAACAACCAAGATATATTTTACGAAAGTCAAAACTGAGGAGTATTATACAGTTAAAGCCTAATCATCATGATTTTAATGATTTTGGCACGAGATTTGGGTTTAAGACAAATAGATACGTTGTTTTATTAGAAAATGAGCTCATTGATAAAAAAGGTTAAACAAGTAAACAAAAGGCAATTAGATCGGGAAAATATATTCTAAAAAATAGTTTATATTTGACACTCTTTTAAAAATTGATATTGATCATACTAAATTTATAAACATATATCATCTAAAAACATAAGGAGCAATGAAATCTTTAATATCTAACATTAAATTACTTACGACAGTATTTGCTGTGCTGATAAGTTTTTCTGCTTTTGCACAGAGAACGATTACCGGTACAGTTTACAAAGACGGAGAAGTAGCAGCGGGAGTGACTGTTGAAGGTCACAAGTCTAAAGAAACATTCATGACCAGCTTTGATGGAAAATACAGCATCAATGTTGGAGACGGAGCTAAGTGGTTACGTTTCACATTTATTGATGAATCAGAAAAAGTTGACATTGAAGGAAACACAAGTGATGTCATCGATTTTAGTTTCGATGGAGTAATTCCTGAAGCAACAGTTGACGCAAGTGGTGCTGATCTACGTTCTGCTGAAGAACTACAAAGAGCAGGAGAAACTGATTTCTTAAGTCCATATACCATGTACGATCAATTCTATGATCAAGACGATTATGATGGAGCGTTACCTTACTGGAGAACTCTTTACAACAAATATCCAGCTTCCAGCAAAAATATCTACATCAGTGGTGAAAAGATGTACAAAGATAAAATTGAAAAAGCATCTACTCCTCAAATTCGTGAGCAATACATTGATACATTGATGGCTGTTTATGACAAAAGGGTTGAACACTTTGGACAAAAAGGTTATGTGTTAAGTCGTAAGGCTGTTGCTTTACTAGAATATAAAATTACTAATGGTCCTGAATTAAGTGATGAAGAACGCATATCTGTATTCAAAGAAGCATATAACTATCTTGACGAATCAATTTCAGAAGAAGGAGAAAATGCAGAACCAGCAGCAATCGTTCTTTATATGCAAACAACTCGTAGTTTATACATGATGGGTGAGCTTGCTAATGAAAAAGTTGCTGAAAACTACAACCTGCTTTCTGAAATTGTAGATGCAAATCTTGCAAAAGGTGGAGATGAAGAAAAATACACAACTACAAAAGAAAGTATTGACAGCTCATTCCAAACCAGTGGTGCTGCAGACTGTGAAACGTTAGTTAGCTTATACACACCTAAATTCGATCAAATTTCTCAAGATATTGATCAACTGAAAAAAATGCTTCAGATTCTGGGAAAACAAAGATGTACAGACAGTGATCTTTATGCAAATGCATCAGAAGCACTTTACGAAATGGAACCATCTGCAGAAGCAGCATTTAACATGGCTCGTCTGTATGTGAAACGTAATGAAATTGATCGTGCAAAGGAATTCTATCAAGATGCAATTGATGCAGAAACAGACAAAGAATTACTATCTACATATTATTACGAACTTGGCGCCTTTACTCTTAGTGAAAAATCATACCAACAAGCTCGTAACTATGCAAATCAGGCTATTGCAAATGATCCTACAAATGGAAATGCATACATGTTAAAAGGTAATGTTTATGCACAGTATGCACCAAATTATGGCTCAACTGATTTCGAGAAAAAAGTTCTATATTGGTTAGCTACTGATTACTTTCAAAAAGCTAAAAATGTAGATCCTGATACATTCCAAGCTGCAAATTCACAAATTAAAACATATTCAGCTTATTTCCCTGGCACTGAAACAATGTTCATGGCAGGAGTAACAAAAGGTGATTCATATAAGATTGAAGGTTGGATCAATGAGACAACAACTGCACGTTAAGCAAACAAGACCTATAAAAAGTACTTATATAAGAAAAAGCATTGCTATCCTCACAATGGGGACAGCAATGCTTTTCTGTTCCTGTGCAAATAAAATTGAAAAGATTAAGGAATTTTCCTCAGGCGAAAATTTTCACCCCATGGAATCAGAAGGATTTGAAATGCTTTATTCTGATTCAGCCATCGTACGTTTTAAACTGCAAGCTCCTAAGCTAATATCCTATGATGAAGAAAAAGATCCATTCACGGAATTTCCGGAAGGAATTGATCTGGAACAGTATGATGAAAACATGAATATTGTTACCAAAATTACTGCAAACTATGCACAGTATTTTGAAAATGATGAAAAATGGATTGCCAAAAACAATGTAATTGTTGTTAATCCTCAGGGAGACTCACTAAAAACAGAAGAGCTTGTTTGGGAAGAAGGCAATGAAAAGCTCTACTCTGAACAATTTGTTGAAATCGTTCGTAAAGATCAAATAATTACAGGCATAGGATTTGAGTCAGACCAGGATATGAACAACTGGGAAATTAAGAATGTAAAAGGCCAAATTTACCTGGAAGTCACAGAGTAAGCATGGAAATTCTCATCATCACCATTGTCTTAACCATTATTTTTTCCGCGTTTTTCTCGGGAATGGAAATTGCTTTCGTGTCGGCCAACAAGCTCCGGCTTGAGCTGGACAAACAACACAACTCCGTAAGTTCTAAGATCCTGTCAGTTTTCACAAAAAATCCGGGACAGTACATTGCAACCATGCTTGTTGGAAACAATATTGCCCTCGTCATATATAGTGTTGCGTTTGCTGAATTACTGGAACCAATTTTCTACAAAATAACTTCATCAGATGGTGCCGTGTTGTTTTTACAAACTCTCACCTCTACTCTCGTTATCTTGTTAACAGCAGAATTTCTTCCGAAAACACTCTTCCGCATTAAACCAAATATTTTTCTGCGAGCATTCGCATTTCCTCTCATTACTTTCTATTACTTGTTTTTCCCAATTACCCGATTAACTATTGGTTTTTCAAAAGCTTTACTGAATAGTATTTTTGGAGCAGGTATAGATAAAGAAGAAGAAAAAATTGTTTTTAGCAGAATTGATCTTGACCACTTTGTAAATATCCAGGACAGCGATTCCCCTCTAGACGAAAAAGAAATTGAAAACGAGTTAAAGTTATTTCGAAATGCTCTTGATTTTTCAAAAGTAAAATTACGGGAAATAATGGTTCCCCGAACAGAGATTGTTGCAATGGATATTAATTCAGATATTGAAGAGTTAAAACAACGATTTGTTGAAACCGGATATTCAAGGATATTACTTTACAAAGAAAATATTGACAATATTATTGGTTACTATCACCTGTCTGCAATTTTTCATGATCAGGATTCAGTCCGGCAAAATATCAAGAAAGTTGTTATAGTTCCAGAATCCATGCCTGCCAGTAAACTGCTAAGTGATTTCATTCAACAGCACCGAAGTATTGCCATTGTTGTTGATGAATTTGGAGGGACATCAGGAATGGTAACAAGTGAAGATATCTTAGAAGAAATCTTTGGAGAGATCGAAGATGAACATGATACAATTGATCTGGTTGAGCGAAAAATTGACAAGAATGAATTTATTCTATCAGCGCGTATTGAGCTCGACCATCTAAATGAACGATACAACCTGGGATTTCCTGTTGATGAAAACTTTGAAACACTCGCAGGATTCATTCTTTTTCACTATGAAAGTATCCCCAAAATCAACACCATAATCAACATTGATCAATTTCAGATTAAAATCCTAAAAGCTTCAAATACCCGTATAGAGCTCGTAAACCTTAAAGTACTAGACAACATTTAAAAAAAAATCTAATTTTTAAGATTAATACCTAAAATTGTTATCTTCGTACCTCGAAAAAATAGAATAAAAACATAATTTATTAATCATCAGTAAATGGCTACACTACAGAGAATACGAAATCGTGCTGGTTTATTAGTAGCAATTATTATTGGTCTGGCATTAGTGGCCTTCATCTTGGGCGATATGCTAAGAACAGGAAGCTCATATCTTAGGCCTTCACAAATGGAAATCGGAAACATCGATGGAGAATCCATTCAATATCCTGATTTCCAATCATCTGTTGACGAAACAGCAGAAATCTATAAAATGAACAGCGGAGTTACCCAAATTGATAACAATACCTGGATTCAACTGCGCGAGCAGGTTTGGCAGGAGATTGTTCAAGAATCAATTATGGCAGATGTATATGATGAGTTAGGACTGGCTATTACGTCTGATGAATTATTTGACATGGTTCAGGGAAATAATGTTCACCCATATATTCAGCAATTATTTACCAACCCCAACACAGGCGGTTTCGATAAGTCAATGGTTATTCAGTTTCTAAAATCATTAGATTTTGCAACTGCTCAACAAAAAGCATATTGGTTGTATGTTGAAGAGCAAATTACAGATGACCAATTTCTTACAAAATATGAAAATCTTGTAGGAAAAGGTCTTTATGTTACAACAAACGAAGCTGAATTCAATATTGACACCAAAGCAAAAAGAGCTAATATTCAATTCATTGGACTTAACTATTCATCAGTTGCAGACAGTACAGTTTCTGTTAATGAAAGTGATTTAAGGGAATACTATAATGCCCATGAAGATGAATACAAACAAGATGACACCAGAACAATTGAGTATGTTACGTTCCCGGTTGTAGCGACAGAATCTGATGAAGCCGAAACATTAGAATGGGTTGAAGAAGAAAAAGAAGAATTTTCAACAATAGAAGATAACGAGCAATACATTAATGTAAATTCGGATGTTGATTTTGATGGTTCATACTACAAACAAGATGAACTCCCAGAAAATATCGGTGAATTTGCCTTTAGTGGAAGCGTCGGTGATATATATGGACCATACAAAGAAGGTAATGCATACAGTCTGGTAAAAATTGATGATATACAAAACCTACCAGATTCTGTAAGAGCAAGTCATATCCTTCTTACTTCAGCAGATGCCATGACTATAGCTGATAGTTTAAAAACATTAGTGGAAAATGGACAAGCTAGTTTTGCCAGTCTTGCTCAAGAAAACTCAGAAGACACAGGTTCTGCATCAAATGGTGGAGATGTAGGTTGGTTTAGACGTAATCAAATGGTTCAACCATTTGAAGAAGCTTGTTTTAATGGAGAAGTTGGTAAATTATACATTGCAACATCTCAATATGGTGTTCACTTAATTCAACCAACACAACGAGGAAGAGAAGTTAAACAAGTAAGATTAGCTACATTAACAAGAAATATAGAGCCAAGTACTCAAACGTTCCAGAATGTATACGCTCAGGCAAGTAAATTTGCCAGCGAAAATACAACAGGAGAAGATTTCGAAAATGCTGTAATTGAAGAAAATCTTTCAAAGAGAACCGTAAACCTTACTGAAGATCAATATGCCATCACAGGTTTAGAACAACCACGTTCACTTGTTAGAGCTGCTTTTGACGCAGACCTTAACGATGTATTGGTAAACAATGAAGGTTCTACAATTTTTGAATTTGGAGATATCTTTCTTATTGCTACTCTAACCGATATAAATGAAGAAGGAATTGCTCCTTTGGAAAATGTAAAAGTAAGTGTCGAGTTAGCTGCTAAAAAGGAAAAGAAAGCTGAGATGTTGATCTCAAAAATTAAGCAAGCTGCAACTTCTGATGATATGGATGCCATAGCTTCAGCACTGAATACAGAAGTAAAAGTTGCCAACAATGTTTATTTCACACAAAATTCGGTTACAGGTGCAGGTGTTGAACCAGCCCTTATCGGAACAGTTAGTGAACTTAATCAGGATGAGATTTCAGAACCAATAAAAGGAAACAACGCCGTATATCTTGCGAAGGTAATCACCTTAAATGAAGATGACAGCAGTGATGTTTTATCTGAAAAGCAATCATTAAACGCAACAATCAGCTCAAGAGCATACTCATATGCATATCAAGCTCAGAAAAATGCGTCAGAAGTTGAAGATAAAAGATCAAAATTCTATTAGACAAAAATATATATCAATATAAAAAAGCAGGCTTATCACCTGCTTTTTTTATTTCAGCAACTTGATGCATTAATTCATTGCATTCATAAGTGCTATATAAGATCTGCCATTTTTATCCGTTTTATGAAATATGAATTTTTCATTTTTTCTTTAACGTAGAAGAAAATCGATTCTCAATTTAAATGTTTTAGCATTATATTTGCAACAGATTATTAATACAACCTATGAAGCTTTCAATAGTTGTGATTCTAATATTCTTAACCCATTTGGGCACTATTGCTCAAACACCCACTAGCGGGTTACAGAAAGACAAATCTACTCCCTCCAATACTATACTAAACAAGTTGAATATTAACCAAGATCCACGCATCGACACCTTACTGCAGCGTCATATTCAAATGAATGAACGTTCTGAAGGGATGGACGGATATCGCGTAGAGATATTTTTCAGTTCGGGTTCGGGTTCAAGAACTAGTGCATTGGAAGTAAAAACAGAATTTTTGAAGTTATTCCCGGAAGAAACAGCCTACATGACTTTTCAAACCCCAAATTTTAAAGTACGCGTTGGAGATTGCAGAACCAGAAGCGAAGCTTTAAAGTTAAAAGCCAAAATTGAAAAGTATTACCCGAATGCTTTTATTGTACCTGATGTTATACAATTTCCAAACTTATATACAGATAAAGAGTAATGAGCGAATTAATTAAACACGAGTGTGGTATCGCGCTAATACGCTTAAAAAAACCATTATCATATTACCAGGAGAAATATGGAACATGGCAATATGGTTTGAATAAGCTATACTTATTAATGGAAAAACAACACAACCGCGGGCAAGACGGGGCAGGTGTTGTAAGCGTAAAACTTGAGCTAAATCCTGGTCAAAGATATATTCACCGCTATCGCTCAGTTCAGCAAAATCCAATACAAGACGTATTCGAGAAGATCAATAAAACGCTAAAAAAAGCACAAAAGAAAGGTATAGACACCAGTAATGTTGAATGGGCATACGAAGCAATGCCTTATGCCGGTGAATTGTACTTAGGGCACCTGAGATACGGAACATTTGGAAATAACAGTGTTGATTTCGTTCACCCGGTAATGAGACAAAACAACTGGAAATCCAGAACGCTTGTTTTAGCCGGAAACTTCAACATGACCAATACAGATGAGCTTTTCAACAAGTTAATTGAGTTGGGACAACATCCTGTTAATTACACTGATACTGTTACTGTACTTGAAAAAGTTGGGCATTTTTTGGATGAAGAAAATCAAAATCAATTCAGACGTTATAAAAATGAAGGCTATTCAAATCAGGAAATATCACCTCTAATTGAAAAGAATCTGGATGTCCAAAGTATCATTGAACGTGCCAGTAAAGATTGGGATGGTGGTTATGCCATTGCTGGTCTTATTGGACATGGAGATGCCTTTATAACCCGAGATCCCTGGGGAATCCGTCCGGCATATTATTATGAAAATGATGAAATCGTAGTTGTAGCTTCTGAGCGTCCGGTTATTCAAACCGTGATGGATGTTAAGGGTGAAAATGTCAAAGAAATTAAGCCAGGAGAAATCCTTATTGTAAAAAGAAATGGAGATACATACACTAAAATGGCCAGGATTCCACATGAAAGAAGATCTTGTTCATTCGAACGTATCTATTTCTCTCGTGGAAGCGACAAAGACATTTACAGGGAACGGAAAGACCTGGGTAAATTACTAGCTCCCAAGATCCTAAAGGAAGTGGATTATGATGTGAAAAATACCGTTTTTTCTTTTATTCCAAATACTTCGGAAACCGCATTTTATGGAATGATGACTGGAGTTCGCAAACATCTTTTTGAGTGGAAGAAAAAGCAAATCAGGAAGTATAATGGCAATATGGATGAGAAAAAACTTGAAGAAATTATTTCTCTGGAGCCACGTGTTGAAAAGATTGCCATTAAGGACGTTAAACTACGTACTTTTATTGCCGACGATGCAAGCCGCGATGACTTGGTTGCCCACGTGTATGATGTTACCTACGGTGTCATTCAGGAAAATAAAGATACACTGGTTATTATTGACGATTCTATTGTTCGCGGAACAACATTGAAAAAAAGTATTCTAAAAATTCTTTCTCGCCTAAATCCTAAGCGTATCATCGTTATTTCTTCTGCACCACAAATTCGCTACCCGGATTGTTATGGTATTGATATGGCTCAGCTGGATCGCTTCATTGCATTCAATGCTGCCATCGAATTATTAAAAGATCATAACAAGCAGGATATCATAGATGAAGTCTATCGTAAATGTAAAGCACAGGAAAATCTCCCTAAAGAAGAGATTGTAAACTATGTGAAAGAAATTTACAGACCATTTACAGCTGAGCAGGTTTCTGCAAAAATTGCAGAACTTCTAAAACCTGATGGTTGTATTTCTGACGTAGATATCATTTATCAAAGCATTGAGAATCTTCATAAAGCTTGTCCGAATGATACCGGAGACTGGTATTTTACAGGCAACTACCCTACTCCAGGTGGAAACAAAGTAGTCAACAAGTCCTTTATAAATTATTATGAAGGAGTTTCTTCCAGAGCATATTAAGTTATAAAACAAGATACTTATCAGGAAGCAGGTCACAACGGCCTGCTTTTTTATTAGCTAAAATTTTCTCCTTGATGAAAATATTTTTCTTCTTGATGAAAGTTTCGTTTGTCCCAGATAATAATAAGTACCTAAGCTTGATTAAGTGCCTTCTTTATTATGAGCTCAATTTCTTTGGTCAGTTCTTTTACATCACGCCCGGCAGGTTCAATAGGAGACAAAACAGTATAAGTCAGTTTAGTTCCAAAACGCATAGGGTAATAACTCTTAGGAGCTAGCTTATAATGACCATCAATTACAAAAGGAACAATTAATGCTGAAGGCGCCGCACGTAAAAGCGATGCGATTCCCGGATACTGAAACTCTTTTACCTTACCATCTCGAGAACGCGTTCCTTCCGGGAAAATGCTGGCACTATAATTCTCTTTTTCAATATGCTTTCCCAGCTTTGTAATCTCCATGATGGACTGGCGTCCGTTTGAACGATCAATTAATGCAGATCCTCCATGAACAAGATTATAGGAGATACTGGGAATCCCTTTTCCAAGTTCAATCTTCGAAACAAATTTAGGATGATGTTTGCGAAAACCGACAACAATAGGAGGAATATCAAATGTACTTTGGTGATTAGATACAATTATTAACGGTCTTCCTTCCGGTAATTGATCAAAACCTCTGAATCGGATTCTGGCTCCAACAATCCAAAGCCCGTAAAGTAGCAAGTAATTTAAAACATCAACTGATTTTTTACGAAGATTATACCCTCCAATTCTTCTGCAAACAACCTGGATTGGATGGAAAATTAGCAGCATCAACGCAAAATATAACAGATAAACCGGAGATATAATGTAGCCTAAAAACTTCTTCATGATTTTCTTTATCAAAATAAAGACACAAAAAAAGTAAAAATCAGTAGATTATGCACCATCAAGCCAAATGAAGTTCAAATAAAGATTTGTAAACATGAACAAAAGCCTCTCTATAACTGCAATGTAACCTAATAACGCTATATTTATAATCACATTAATAAGCATCTCATGGAAGATAGTAATGTTTTATTTGCTTTTGGATTAACCTTATTTGCAGGTTTATCTACCGGAGTTGGTAGCATCATGGCTTTCATGTCTAAGAAATTCAATCCTCGATTTTTAGCAGGTTCTTTAGGTTTTTCTGCTGGGGTTATGATCTATGTTTCTTTGGTTGAAATCTTTGTAAAAGCAAAAGACTCCCTTACTATTTCTTATGGTGAAAAAGTAGGCTATACCTATACTGTAATTGGTTTCTTTGTTGGAATTGCCGTGATTGCTCTAATTGACAAACTCATTCCTTCGGTTGAAAATCCACACGAAATAAAAACAATGGACTCCCCTCCCAAGGATCTAAAACTCATGAGAATGGGTATTTTTTCTGCTTTAGCAATCGGCATTCACAATTTTCCGGAAGGTTTAGCCACATTTATGGCAGCTATTGAAGATCCTGCACTTGGTATAAGTATTGCAATTGCTATTGCCATCCACAATATTCCTGAAGGAATCGCAGTATCAGCACCTGTCTATTATGCGACGAAAAGTCGCCCAAAAGCATTTTGGCTATCTTTCCTTTCCGGATTAGCAGAACCTATTGGTGCATTGGTTGGTTACTTTATTCTAAGACATATCTTCAACGACGCAACTTTTGGGTTGATTTTTGCCGGAGTAGCTGGCATCATGGTCTATATTTCACTTGATGAATTATTACCCACCGCCGAAGAGTATGGAGAGCACCACGTTGCAATTGGGGGACTGATTGCCGGAATGTTAGTTATGGCAATTAGCTTGTTATTGTTTGTTTAAGCCACAAATGAAAAACCAACCTAAAGATTCTTCTCCCAGAAATACATAGGTGGATTACAATCCTCAAAACCACATTTCTTATACAGATTTTGGGCTTTCACATTATCATCACGAACTTCCAGATTTATGCGACAATAATCATTTTCTTTGCAGAAAGAAGCAATAGAATCAAGCAAAAACTTGCCAACTCCATTTCCCCGAAAATCAGGATGAACCACAAAATCATGGATATTGATAAGAGGCTTTGCTTTAAAAGTTGAGAAATTTTTATTGCAATTGGCTAAAGCAGCATACTTACCATCAGCTAAAACGATGAATGCAATGTAAGCTTCATGTGCTTTTAATCCATCAATAATTCTTGGTGCCAGATCTTTCGGCATAGGAGCATTCATGCCCATTTCATCACGCATGTATGCATCCAGCAAATAAAGAACTCCTTTTTGATGTTCCGGATTTTGTATATCAATACAAAGAAATTTAAAATCCATTTTCTTAAACTTTATATCTCCAGGGATCAATATCGTATTTTTTCACCCGTGTTCCAAGCATCCTCTCAGTTACTTTTAAAACCTCGGCAGCCTTTGCAATATTTCCTTTTGTTGAAGTAAGCGCTTCCCGTATCAATTGTTTTTCTACCTGTTCAACAGTGTACATCATTCCTCCCTTTGATTGGGTATTAGATGAATCTGCTGTTTGCAACGACGGAGGTAAATTATAAGCATGAATAACATTATCTGTTGATAAAATGCAGGCACGCTCAATACAGTTCTCCAGTTCTCGAATGTTTCCCGGCCAGGAATAAATCATCAACATATTTAATGCAGAAGTAGTTATGCGTTTTATGCCTGCACTATTCCCTTTATTAAATTTCTCAATAAAGTGATCTACTAAAAGTGGAATATCATCCCTACGCTCTCGTAAAGAAGGAATATACAATGGGAAAACATTGATCCGATAAAACAAATCTTCCCTAAACTCACCCTTCTCTATCATATCTTCCAGATTTCTGTTAGTTGCACATACAATTCTAACATCCACCTTAATCGTTTCTGTTCCTCCTAAACGTTCAAATTCCCGCTGTTGTAGAATCCGTAAAATCTTTACCTGAGTAGATAATGGAATATCTCCAATCTCATCCAAAAAAATTGTTCCTCCATCAGCCAGTTCAAAACGGCCCTTGCGACGGCTATCAGCTCCTGTAAATGCTCCTTTTTCATGACCAAACAGTTCGCTTTCTATAAGAGAATCAGGCAAAGCCGAACAGTTTACTTTCACAAAATTATTTTTTGCCCTTTTGCTGGTATAGTGAATAGCATCTGCTATTAATTCTTTACCGATACCACTCTCCCCACGAATAAGAACTGTTGAATTGGTTTCTGCAACCATGTTTACCAGTGTATACACATCACGCATTTTACCAGAATTACCGATAACATTTACCGGGCGGTGATGATCATCTGTCAATTTATCCTGCAACTCCTTGTTCTTTTGTCGCAATAATGCCATTTCCTCCATTCTCTCTTGTCTTGAACTAACTTCCCTGGAAATAAGGCTTCCTATTATGGACAACAGATTAAAATCTTCTGTATTAGATATATTTGGATTATATGTCCGCACAAGACTGAGAGTCCCTGTCACCTTTGCCTCTTCAATAATAGGGACACAAATAAAACTAAGCTCTTCTCCATCTTTTGAGAAAAGCTCTTGTTTTGTCCGGTTCAAAAATAAATTTGATTTCGAAATTTTATCAATAACAACTGGTTTAGCTAACTCAACAACACGCCCAATTATTCCTTCTCCCAAATCATATTTTCCCCGTGCTTTTTGGGCTGTACTGTACCCATAAGCAGACTCAATATATATTTTTGAATTTGTGCGGTTAAAGATGGACAAAAAACTACGCTCTGCATTGATATGCTTAACAACCAACTCCAGAATTGATGATAAATCATTTTCCAATTCCCTACTCTTTATCAGTCGCTGACTAACTTCAGATAATAACATTAGCTCTTTAAGCCCATAGCATTCACCGCCCGCTTTTTTACATTGAAAACTCATAAATCTTCCCTCGAATTATCTCTTAGATTTCTAAACCAATGTCTAAATATGATACAAAAGTGGACACATTTTGTAACAATATGATATAATTAATGCGGTTTTCATGACAAATTAATAAAAGATTAACAAGTATATTTTTTACTTTTATAGAAAAAGCCTTCTTATGTTTCAGAAATATGATGGCATAATTTTTGATTTAAATTGTACTTTTGCAATCTATTTTAAAGACAAATAATCACGTGAACAAGAATCTGGTAATTATCCCTACCTACAACGAAAAGGAAAACATAGAAAAAATGATCCAAAAGGTATTCTCTCTGAAAACACCTTTTGAATTACTCATTATTGATGATAACTCTCCTGATGGCACAGCAGAAATCATAAAAAACCTCCAAAAAGAATTTCCTGAGAAATTACACTTACTTCAACGTGAAGGGAAACTTGGGTTAGGAACTGCTTATCTTACAGGATTTAAATGGGCTCTGGATCACGGTGTTGATTACATTTTTGAGATGGATTGTGACTTTTCACACAATCCGGATGATTTGGAAAAACTTTACACTGCCTGCAATGAAAACGGAGCAGATGTAGCTATTGGATCTCGTTACATTAAAGGAATCAATGTTATAAACTGGCCTTTAGGAAGAGTGTTAATGTCATATTTTGCATCGGTGTATGTAAGAATTGTTACAGGGATGAAGGTCATGGATACTACCGCCGGGTTCAAATGCTACCGTAAAGAAGTATTACAAACCATTAATCTCGACAAAATAAAAATGAAGGGATACGGATTCCAAATTGAAATGAAATTCACAGCATGGAAACATGGTTTTAATGTGGTTGAAGTGCCTATTATCTTTACCGAACGCCAGGAAGGAACTTCGAAAATGAGCGGAGGGATTTTTAGTGAAGCTCTTTTAGGAATCCTAAAAATGAGCATCAGCAGCTGGTTTAAAAAATATGAACCTAAAAAAAGACAATAACTTTTTTATTCATGATGAACAAAATCACACAAAATATCTTTTAAGGCTACAGAAATGTAGCCTTTTATTTTTTAAAACGTAATTTTAGGTTAGAAACCTTATTTAAGCATACTAATATATGAGAACACTTATACACCAGGCAACAATAATCAACGAGGGAAAAAACTTTAACGGCAGTGTTTTAATTGAAGATGAGTTAATTAAAACAGTTTTTGAAGGAGAAGTACCTGAAGACATAACAGATAGTTCTACAATTATTGATGCTGAAGGGAAATATCTTATTCCCGGAGTAATTGATGACCAGGTTCATTTTCGCGAACCAGGGCTAACACATAAAGCTGAGATTGCAACAGAAAGCAGAGCAGCTCTTGCAGGTGGAGTTACTTCATATATGGAAATGCCCAACACAAATCCACAAACAACGACCATTGAAGAGTTAGAGAAAAAATACAAACGTGCTTCTGAAGTTTCTGCCGTAAACTATTCATTTTACATGGGTGCCACAAATGACAATTTAAAAGAAGTATTGGCTATTGACCCAAGCCAGGTTTGTGGTATTAAGGTTTTCATGGGATCATCAACCGGAAACATGTTAGTTGATGATGATCAAACACTTTCTGATATATTTAAAAATGCTCCAACACTGGTTGCCACACATTGCGAAGATGAAGGCATAATTAAACGAAACACCGAAATTTACAGGCAAAAATATGGAGAGATTGTTCCTATTTCCAGGCATCCCAAAATAAGAAGTGCTGAGGCTTGCTACAAATCTTCTTCAAAAGCAGTTGAGTTAGCATCAAAATTTGATACTCGCCTGCACGTTCTTCACCTTTCATCTGCTGATGAGATGAAGCTTTTTCAACCGGGACCAGTTGCTGATAAAAAAATCACAGCTGAAGTATGTGTTCACCACCTTTGGTTTGAGGAGAAAGACTATCTGAACTATGGAACCCGCATAAAATGGAATCCAGCAGTAAAATCAGCCGAAGACAAAGCAGCCTTATGGGAAGCATTACTTTCCGACAGAATCGATGTCATAGCTACTGACCATGCCCCCCATACACTTGATGAAAAATCGCATCCTTATTTCAAAGCACCATCCGGAGGACCATTAGTTCAGCATTCATTACCCGTAATGCTTGAAACTGTAAAGCAAGGGAAGATTACCATAGAAAAAGTAGTTCAGAAAATGTGCCATGCTCCTGCAGATCTTTTCCGTATTAACCGTCGTGGATACATAAGAGAAGGCTATTTCGCAGACCTGGCATTAATCAACCCGGATAAAAAATGGATTGTTCAACCTGAAAACATCATCTACAAATGTGGATGGTCTCCTTTCGAAGGAACTGAATTCAGCATGCAGGTTTCCAAGACTTTTGTAAATGGTCAACTGGCATACGACCGGGGACAAATCAACAATAATGTACGAGGGAAGAAATTAACATTCAACTTATAAAAATAAAGGCTTACCATTCATGTACATGGTAAGCCTTCTATTTTTTACGACATCAATCTTTTAAACAAACGTAAATAATTCATCGTTGCTCCTCCTCACTTTTGCAGCTTTGGCTAAAGCATCATTTTCGTCATCCCTGTAACCCAATGCCAACATAGCAACACTTGTCAGCCCTTTCTCTTCCAAACCTAAAACTTTATCCAGCTCATCACTATCAAATCCTTCCATGGGGGTTGCATCCACTTTTTCTTCAGCAGCAGCCACCAGTCCAACTCCCAGCGGGATATAAGCCTGACGGGCAGTCCACTTATCAACTCCTTCGGATTCACTCCTAGCCACAAAGCCCTGAACCATATTTTTAAATTGATTTAAAGACGCTAACTCAACCCCTCTGGTTTTAGAAACATTTTCCATGTACGCATCAACATTTTCAGACGTCACTTTTTTCCACGCAGCAAAAACAATCAGGTGAGAACCTTCAAGAACTTGTGGTTGAATACAAGCTTTTTCACTAATCTTTTTCTTTACCTCATCGCTTTCTACAACAAAAACAGAATAAGGTTGTAACCCCAAAGATGAAGGTGCCAATCTAATAGCC
Source organism: Prolixibacteraceae bacterium (assembly GCA_963676845.2). Lineage (GTDB taxonomy): Bacteria > Bacteroidota > Bacteroidia > Bacteroidales > Prolixibacteraceae. Next base: position 23,289 of record CAXXKK010000027.1, read on the forward strand.
TCAAGAATATTATTCAATTTTTCACGAGGTATCTTCCTACCATTCATTCTCTTAGTGGCATACCTCCATTGTAAGTTATCCAGTAATTCCATATTATTTCATTTTCTGTATAATTTTATAAATACTTCGTAAAACAATGAAACTCAAACATTGTTGATTTTTTATGATGTTTTTTTAGATGATCGTTTTTTAAGTTCTGATGCAACATTTTCAATATTTATAAATTTGAAAAAGTCAAGAATATACTTCTCTGTTGCATCAAAGCCAATCTGATAAATCTCATCAACTTTCTCAAAATCAAAAGTACGATACTGTCTCACCTCCGGAGGATCTATTACAAAATCACACAATTCAAAACTCTCCCTTACATTTTGCCCAATGGCCAGTCGGAAACACCGTTCTGCAATATTCCGAATTCCTTTAATTTCCTCTTCGTCCCCGTTATGATTTACATGAGCTCCAATAATTAAATCGGCCTTATCAACCAGTGGCTCAACTGGCAAATTACTCAACAAACCACCATCAACATAGGTCTTCCCATTTATAACCTTAGCATCAAAAACAATAGGGATTGAGGCCGAAGCCAAAACATAATCAAAAAGTTCACCAGACGAAACATACTCACATAAACCCGTATTCAGATTTGTTACAGCACAGTGAAAAGATTTCTTCAGTGATTTAAAATCATCTACACCTATCAAATTCCTCATAGCAACTTCAACTTTCTTCAAATCAAGAAGTCCATTCGAAGGGAATGCCCATTGAATTGATCGGTACATTTTTTTTTCCTTAATAAAATCCCGGATTTCCTCTGGCTTAAATCCTGCAGCATAAAAAACTCCGACCAATGCTCCCATGCTGGTTCCGGAAATAATATTAGGCTCAATACCATACTTTTCTAAAGCGGCTAAAACACCAATATGTGCAATTCCTCTGGCTCCTCCGCCACTCAAAGCAATCCCAATATTCATTTTCTTATTAAGTACATTCATTATCTATTACGCATAAGGTTTATTCAAAAATAAAACATATTCTTTTCAGAGAACAAATCCACCGAAAAAACTAAGCATAACTTAACGCCAACAAACTTCATGAGCCAAAACAGTTGTCTGTCTGGATAAATATTATTTCCCTGATTTAACTTATAACAGAGGACTTTCGTACCATCTCATTATAGTTTTCTTAGATTCTAAAATCCCAATATTCACTTAACTCAAATTTTAGATATGCCCCTTATATTTTATATAAAACTGAAAATAATATCTAATCGTTTGGTTCACTTTTATTTTATCATTATACTTGCAACGCAAAAGAAAGCGAAAATGAATAACAGACTTGGACATTACGGCCATCATCATGATACCCTATTTTATTGGTAGGCTGTAATTCTATTGTTTCGTTTAAAATATTAACTTTAAGAAGGCTTACCAAATTGGTAAGCCTTTTTTATTTATTAAAAAAGAAAGATGACACAATTGAGAATTGCTATTCAGACTAAAGGCAGATTAAATGAAGATTCTATGAATCTCCTGAAAGAAACTGGAATTAATTTCAGTTCTGGAAAAAGATTATTGTTGGCACCTGCAAAAGGCTTTCCCATGGAAGCACTTTTCCTTCGCGATGATGACATTCCACAGGCAGTCGCAGACAACGTCGCGGATATCGGTATCGTTGGCGAAAATGAAATGCTTGAAAAAAAGCAAGATGTTAAAATTGTAAAACGACTTGGCTTTAGTAAATGTCGCCTTAGTCTGGCAATACCTAAAGCTGAAGATTACCAAGGAATCGAATGGTTTAACGGGAAAAGAATTGCCACCTCATATCCGGTAATTCTAGAAGACTTTCTAAAAAAGAACAACATTAATGCCGATATTCATGTCATTTCAGGTTCGGTTGAAGTTGCTCCCGGTATTGGTTTGGCTGATGCTATTTTTGATATTGTGAGTTCGGGATCTACTTTAGTTTCAAACCGTTTAAAGGAAGTTGAAATCGCTCTTTACTCAGAAGCAGTTCTTATTGCTCCTGAAAATCTGGATAAAGAAAAGCAAGCTCTTCTTGACGAACTAATCTTCCGCATGGAATCAGTAGAACGTGCAAAAGGTAAAAAATACATTTTACTTAATGCTCCTAACGACAGAATAGAAGAGATAACAACAATACTCCCAGGTATGAAAAGCCCAACAATCACACCTCTGGTTGAAGAAGGATGGAGCTCAATGCACTCAGTAATTGAAGAAACCGATTTTTGGGAAATTATTGGAAAACTTAAAGCTGCAGGAGCCCAAGGTATTCTTGTTATCCCAATTGAAAAAATGATCTTCTAATCTATATTGATTTTCACAACTTTTGAAATTAGTCTTGCATGAAACGATATATTAACCCCGATAAAAACAAATGGGCTAAAATTCTGGAGCGTCCCTTATTTGAAGCTTCAGATCTGACAGGCAAAGTTCAATCCATTCTAACTGACATCAAAACGAATGGTGGTTCTGCAGTCCGAAAATACACTGAAATGTTTGACGGTGTTGCCATTGACGAACTGGCAGCTTCCAGATCAGAAATAGATACTGCCATAGCAGAACTTGATGACGACTTAAAAAACGCCATCGAAACAGCAGCAAAAAACATCGAATTATTTCATGCGGAACAAAAACCTGAATTAAAAAAGATTGAGACTTCACCCGGAGTAGTGTGCTGGCAGAAAGCAGTAGCTATTGAAAAAGTTGGGTTATACATCCCCGGTGGTTCTGCTCCACTTTTTTCAACGGTGTTAATGCTTTCTATACCTGCTAAAATTGCAGGATGTAAAGAAATCGTTTTATGCACACCCCCAAACAAGGAGGGTAAAATTCATCCTGCAATTTTGTTTGCTGCAAATCTTGTAGGTGTCACTAAAATCTTCAAGCTTGGAGGTGTTCAGGCTATTGGAGCCATGGCTTACGGAACAGATGTTGTGCCAAAAGTTGATAAAATATTTGGTCCGGGTAACCAGTACGTAATGGCAGCTAAGCAATTGGTAAGCATCAGCGATGTATCTATTGATATGCCTGCTGGTCCTTCTGAAGTTGCCGTTATGGCTGATGATTTAGCTAATCCTGAATTTATTGCATCCGATTTGCTTTCCCAGGCAGAACACGGACCTGATTCACAAGTTGTTCTTGTTTCAAACTCAGAGTCACTCGTCGATAAGGTTGATCTAGCTTTAAAAAAACAACTAAATGAATTGAGCAGAAAAGACATTGCGATGAAAGCTTTGGGAAACAGCGTTGCCATTGTTATTAAAAATGAGGATGATATGATTCAGCTCATCAATGAATATGCACCGGAACACTTAATCATCTCCATGGATAATTATTTAAAAATCGCAGAAGAAATCATCAATGCAGGTTCTGTCTTTTTAGGAAATTACACTCCCGAAAGTGCTGGAGATTATGCCTCAGGAACAAATCACACTTTACCAACCAATGGTTGGGCTCGTTCATACAGTGGAGTAAATCTGGATAGTTATCTAAAAAAGATCACCTTTCAGGAAATATCGGCTGAAGGAATAAAAGGAATCGGTCCTGTTATTGAAAAAATGGCAGCAACAGAGCAACTGGATGCCCATAAAAATGCTGTAACATTGAGATTGAAAGATTTAAAATAGCTCTCTTATTTCCTCCCCTTTCCAAGGGGAGGTGTCATGCTTTAGCATGACGGAGGGGTTAACTTCTATAAATGCAAAAGATGAACATAGATAAATTACTACGCAAAAATATAGCCGCATTAAAAGCATACTCATCAGCTCGCGATGAATACACAGGTATAGCAGAAATATATCTAGATGCAAACGAGAATCCCTACAATGCACCATACAATCGTTATCCAGATCCACTTCAGTGGGAACTGAAAAAGAAAATTTCAGCAGTAAAAAACATTGCACCTGAAAATATCTTTTTAGGGAATGGAAGTGATGAGCCTATTGACATTATCTTCCGTGCTTTCTGTGAACCCGGAATCGATAATGTAGTCTCTATCAATCCGACTTATGGCATGTACCAGGTTGCAGCCGACATCAACAATGTAGAAGTAAAAAAGGTAAAGCTTGATGAAAACTATGATTTTAAAGCTCAGAATTTACTTGATGCTGCCAATCAAAATACAAAAGCCGTTTTCCTTTGCTCCCCCAACAACCCAACTGGGAACCTGTTAAACTCATCCGAAATTGAAAAATTATTGAATACATTTCAGGGGATCGTGGTTGTTGATGAAGCTTATATTGACTTTGCTCCCGAAAGCAGCCTGCTGCCAAAACTCGACAAACATTCAAATTTAATTGTCTTACAAACATTCTCGAAAGCCTGGGGGATGGCTGGCATTCGTCTTGGGATGGCTTTTGCACAAACTGAAATTATCAGCATTTTCAATAAAATAAAATACCCATACAATATCAACATGCTTACCCAGCAAAAAGCAATGGATCTGATAGAAAAAATCCAGGATAAGGATGAATGGGTGGATGTAATTTTAGCTGAACGTAAAAAACTGGTCGAAGAAATCCTAAAATTGCCATTCGTACAGAAAGTTTACCCTACAGATGCTAACTTTATACTCGTTAAGATGCATGATGCCCGAGGTATCTATGAATATCTGACTGAAAACAAAATTATTGTCAGAGACCGTTCTAAAGTAACACTTTGTGAAGAAAGCCTTCGAATTACGGTTGGCTCTCCCGAAGAAAACGAAAGACTATTGGAACAACTAAAGGAATTGATTTAAAAACATTGAATATTAAATACTCAATATTGAATATCCAATACTGAAAATTTTAGACTATATGAAAAAGGCACTTTTCATCGATCGAGACGGGACACTGGTAATTGAACCACCAGTTGATTATCAATTGGATTCGCTGGAAAAACTGGAGTTTATCCCCGGAGTATTCCGAAACATGCATTTTATTGCCAAGAATCTGAATTACGAATTGGTTATTGTAACCAATCAGGATGGTTTGGGTACAGACTCTTTCCCCGAAGATACATTCTGGCCTGCACAAAACAAGATGCTTCAGGCTTTTGAAAATGAAGGTGTCATTTTTGATGATATTTTAGTTGACCGAAGTTTTCCGGAAGATAATGCTCCAACCCGAAAACCAAGAACAGGAATGATGGGAAAATACATGGATGGTAGCTATGATTTAGAAAATAGCTTTGTGATCGGTGATCGTTTAACAGATATAGAGCTGGCAAAAAATCTGAGAACAAAGGCAATTCTTTTTAATGATGGCTCATTACAAGAAGAGCTGAAAAAGAAAGGACTTCAAGAAGTCTGTGTTCTCATCACAAACAACTGGGACGATATTTATGCTACAGTAGCTGCTCCTGAGCGAACTGCTGTTGTTGTGCGCAATACAAAAGAAACTAAGATTAAAATAGAGCTGAACCTTGACGGATCTGGGAAAGGAAATATCAGCACCGGACTGGGTTTCTTCGATCATATGCTGGATCAGATTGCACGTCACTCAGGAGTTGATTTGGCCATTCAGGTTGATGGAGACCTTGAGGTGGATGAACACCATACTATTGAAGATACCGGCTTGGCTCTTGGCGAAGCGTTCAAACTGGCTCTTGGTGACAAACGTGGTGTTGAACGCTATGGTTATGCTCTGCCAATGGATGATTGTCTGGCTCAGGCTGTGATTGATTTTGGAGGTCGCCCATGGTTAATCTGGGATGCCGATTTCAAACGTGAAAAAGTAGGCGACATGCCAACCGAAATGTTCTTCCACTTTTTCAAATCGTTTTCAGACACATCATTGTCAAACCTCAACATTAAAGCTGAAGGAGATAATGAGCATCATAAAATTGAAGGGATTTTCAAAGCTCTGGCCAGAGCATTAAAAATGGCAATTAAGAAAGATGTATTCAATTTTGAACTCCCATCAACAAAGGGAGCATTATAAATAAGTATAAAAATTAACTCTGAGGACTCTGCAGAAAAACTCTGCAACCTCTGTGGTTAAAACTATATAATATGAAAAGCATTAAACCTTTACGCGAAAAAAAGAATACAGCGATTCTTTTAATACACTGCCCCGACAAACAGGGAATATTGGCAACAGTAACCGAGTTTCTAAATAAGAATAACGGGAACATTCTTAACCTTGATCAATACGTAAACAGAGTTGATAAGATTTTTTACATGCGTGTAGAATGGGAACTAGAAGGTTTTGCTATTCCTGCTGAAAAAATAGGAGAATACTTTAATACGCTCATTGCTGCGAAACTCGATATGTCATGGAAATTATACTTCTCTGAAATGGTTCCTCGCATGGCAATTTTTGTATCAAAGATGTCACATTGTCTCTTTGATATTCTTGCAAGATATACAGCAGGTGAATGGGATGTTGAGATTCCTGTTATTGTTAGTAATCATGAAACCATGAGGCCTGTTGCCGAAAGGTTTGGAATAGAATTTCATTATTTCCCTGTAAATGCTCAGAATAAAGAAGAGCAGGAAGCTGCAGAACTGGAACTCATGAAAAAATTCAATATTGATTTTATCGTTTTGGCCAGGTATATGCAAATTCTTTCGAAAGATTTTGTGTCTCACTATCCCAATAAGATCATCAATATTCATCACTCATTCCTGCCTGCATTTGCCGGAGCCAAACCTTACCATGCAGCCCATGAAAGAGGTGTAAAATTAATCGGTGCTACCAGTCACTATGTTACCAGTGATCTGGATGCAGGTCCAATCATCGAACAGGGCGTAACGCAGTGCAGTCATGTCGATACGGTAAAAAGTCTTATACGTAAAGGACGCGATTTGGAAAAAATCGTTCTTTCTAACGCCGTTTTCAAACACTTGCAACGCAAAGTGCTTGTTTACAGGAATAGAACAGTGGTATTCAATTAACACAAAATCCATAAGTTCATTACTTCATAGGTACATAAGTAAAAAATCATGAGTTATGAAAACATATCGTGAATTTATAGCATGGCAAAAAGCAATGCATTTTGTAACAGAAATTTACAAAATCACTCAAACTTTCCCTAAGGAAGAACTTTATGGAATTACATCTCAAATAAGAAGATCTGCAGTTTCTATTCCTTCAAATTTTGCTGAAGGATTTGGTAGGAACGGAAATAATGAATTTTTAAGATTTATACGAATAGCGATTGGCTCACTATATGAATGCCAGACACAACTGGAAGTTTCGTCCAATATTGAGTATCTAAGCAAAGAGTCATTTGAAGAACTCTATCATAAAACAAAAGAGATAGAAGCACTATTAAGAGGTTTAGAGAAAAAACTAAAAGCATAAATACGAACGGAGTACTTATGTACTCATGAACTCATGAACTTATGAACTTAGTAATAATCAAATACAACGCCGGAAACATAGAGTCAGTTAATAATGCACTGGAACGTTTAGGCGTGAAAGCTGAAATTACCAGTGATCACGAAAAGATTAAGACTGCCGACAAGGTAATCTTTCCGGGAGTTGGTGAGGCCAGTACAACTATGGCCTACCTGAAAAAGGAAGGACTTGATAAACTTATACCTTCACTGACTCAACCCGTATTAGGAATTTGCCTTGGACTTCAGCTCATGTGTAAACATTCAGAGGAAGGAGACACAGAATGTCTGGGAATATTTGATGAAGAAGTTAAACGTTTCATCCCCAAACCGGGAATGGAATTTACCACAAAAGTTCCACACATGGGATGGAATACAATTACAAATTTGAACAGTAATATATTCGATTCATCCCTCGAAGATCAGTATGTCTATTTTGTCCACTCCTATTATGCAACAGTTGGGGAGCACACAGCAGCAACAGGAAATTACATCAATCCATTTAGTGCAGCATTGCACAAAGACAACTTCTATGCAACCCAGTTTCACCCTGAAAAAAGCGGAACTGTAGGAGCTAGAATTTTAGAGAACTTTTTAAAAATATAAAAGTACATGAGTGCATAAGTACATTGGTACAAAGGAAGCACTCACGAACTTATGAACCTTGAACTTATGAACGCTGTAGAAAAAATATCCATCATTCCCGCCATCGACATGATTGACGCCAAATGCGTGCGCCTGTCACAGGGAGATTATAACCAAAAAACCGTGTATAATGAAAACCCGGTTGAGGTCGCCAAAATGTTTGAAGATGCAGGAATAACACGTCTTCATTTAGTTGATCTGGATGGAGCAAAAGCAAAACACATTGTCAATTACAAAGTATTGGATCAGATTGCTCACAAAACAAATTTGGTGATTGACTTTGGTGGCGGATTAAAAAGTGACGAAGACCTGCGCATTGCATTTGAATGTGGAGCACAAATGGTCACCGGAGGAAGTATTGCCGTGAAGGATCGGGAAACATTTCTGCACTGGATTGAAAAATACGGAGCTGAGAAAATCATTTTGGGAGCTGATGCAAAAGATAAAATGATTGCTGTAAGCGGCTGGCAAGAAGTATCGGAACTGCCGATCCTTGAATTCATCGAAAGCTATACAAAGGCAGGAATCCAGAAAGTAATTTCAACAGATATTGCCCGCGATGGAATGCTAACAGGACCAAGCATCGACCTTTATAAAGAAATCATGGAACAATTCCCAAGCATGGAATTAATTGCCAGTGGAGGAATAGCAAGCATGAAAGATATACATGAACTAAACGAAATGGGGATTCCCGGCGTAATAACCGGAAAGGCAATCTATGAAGATAAGATCAGCCTAGATGAAATCTCTCGTTTTATTATCTCATAACTCGCAACTCAAAACCCGTAACTCGAAGATGTTAGCAAAACGAATTATACCATGCCTCGATATTAAAGACGGTCAGACCGTGAAAGGCATCAACTTTGTCAATATTCAAAATGTAGGTGATCCGGTAGAACTGGGCGCCATGTATGCAGAACAGGGAGCTGACGAACTGGTTTTCCTGGATATTACGGCAACCCATGAAGGTCGCAAAACATTCGTGGAACTGGTAAAACGTATTGCCCGCGAATTAAACATTCCGTTTACCGTAGGTGGCGGCATTAGCGAATTGAAAGATGCCGAAGCTCTACTTAGTGCCGGAGCCGATAAAATCAGCATCAACTCATCAGCCGTTCGCAATCCCCAGTTAATTGATGACCTGGCACTCAACTTCGGAACACAGTTCGTGGTTGTTGCCATCGATGCAAAAAACTACGACGGACACTGGACTGTTACCGTAAATGGTGGTCGCATTCCTACCGACAAAGAATTATTCAGCTGGGCAAAAGAAGCTGAAGATCGTGGAGCTGGTGAAATTCTTTTTACCTCCATGGATCACGATGGAACAAAAGCCGGTTTTGCAAATAAAGAATTGGCAAAAATGGCCGACATGCTTAAAATTCCAATTATCGCCTCCGGCGGAGCAGGAAATATGGATCATTTTGTAGACGTATTCACAGAAGGAAAGGCTGATGCAGGTTTGGCAGCAAGTATCTTTCATTATAAAGAAATTGCCATACCTGATTTAAAAAACTATTTACATAAAAAAGATATTCCTATCAGGTTATAATTGTATATTTAATATAAATATTCAATAAAAAGTTATACTATGAGATCATTTTATTTATTCGTAGTTTTTTTATTAATCGGTGTCTTTTCAGTTTCAGCACAACCCAACATCGATGACATATTATTAAGTGACATTCCTAATTGTGAGAACGTTGCCTACAATTCGACCCAATTAATTGACAAATACTTCAACGAACAAGCTTTCGATTCATTAAGCTTTGTGCTAAACAAATGGGAAGAATATTGTGGAGAAACAGAACCATTGCTTCGGACTAAGATTCTAAATTCTATTCAAACGAATAATTTTTCAGAAACAAAGTATCCTGGTGATTTAATGGAAATGATTTTCCAATATACTGACAGGATTGAATATGCGAATGAAGACAATTACCACATTATTTACGAGTACAATAAAATCCTTTTGGGATATATTCCTCTAAACTCAGAATTTGACCTGCTAACAACTGTATGGGCAGAAACCCTGCTTCAGGAGAAGAACCTCACTGCTCCTGAAAAAGCTCTTTGTCTATTGTACTCCAATCAAGTTGAAGAATTCTGGAAATACTTAAAGGGCAACGACCTCAAAGGAACTGAAATAAAACGAGTTTACGACGAAGAAGTTAGCTCCATCAAACAAATGGCAGAAGGAAATTTTGGCTTTCTAACGGGAATAAAAGTTCCAACTTCCAATCTATATGAAACCATTGGCATAAAACCTATTTTTGGCTTTCAGTTAGGAGTTAAATACAGGAAAATTCAATATGATCTTTCAATTGCCTTCCGTGCCGGAAAAGCAAAAGAACCTTATCTAGTCAAATATGCAGACGAACTATGGGAAACAGACCATTACTTCGGAGGATATATTGGTGCTGATATTTCATATGAATTAACACGAAACAGAAAAACAGAACTGGATTTATTAACAGGAATTGCATTAGATGGCTTTGATACTGTTAAAAGTGATCCAAGCAATAATATCTCAGGGAAATCCATCAACTCATTAAATATAAACTTTGGCCTGGGATATCGGTTCTTCGTGAAGAATAATAACTACCTGGGAATGCAGGTTAAATACAACTTTGTAAACTACAAAAATAAGTTAGGTACCAATTTAGACGGAGACTATGTATCTGTTATCTTCTCGTACAACTTCTTTGGCAATAAATGGAAACATCAGGCATTGGATACAATGCAATTGAAATAATAAAATATGGAAATAGATTTTGCAAAAATGAACGGCCTTGTACCGGCTGTTATTCAGGATGATAAAACAAGTAAAGTTTTAATGCTTGGTTTTATGAATGAAGAGGCATTAGAAAAGACAAAAGAACTTGGGAAGGTTACTTTTTTCAGCCGAACAAAAAACCGTCTCTGGACAAAAGGAGAAGAAAGTGGAAACTTCTTAAATGTCGTATCTATGGCATCGGATTGTGACAATGACACGCTGCTAATTAAAGTTGACCCTGTTGGTCCGGTCTGCCACCTGGGTACTGATACTTGCTGGAATGAAACCAATGAAGAAAATCCGCTTGGATTCATCAAACATTTGCAGGATTTTATCGATAAACGCAAAGAAGAAATGCCGGAAGGTTCTTATACGACTTCTCTGTTCCAGGAAGGAACACGTAAAATCACTCAAAAGGTGGGTGAAGAAGCTGTTGAAACCATCATTGGGGCAATGGCCAACGACGATGAGAACTTCATCTATGAAGGAGCAGATTTATTATATCACCTCATCGTTTTATTAACTCACAAAGGGTATCGTATTGAAGATCTGGCACGCGAATTAATGAAGCGTCACAAATAATTTAAAAACGTTTATACAAAATACCAAGCGGGAATAGATCTTTTAAGAACTATTCCCGCTTCTTTTTTATCATTCATTAGAACCATAAGACATTGACTTTGTTTTATTTTGTATTTTTGCACCCCTTAAAGGAGAAGAAGCAGAATGGATTATCAAGGCAAAAAAGCAGCATTTTTCACATTGGGTTGTAAACTCAATTTTTCGGAAACATCAACCATAGCCCGTCATTTTGAGGTAAAAGGCTTCGAACGCGTTGACTTTAAAGAGCAAGCTGATGTATATATAATCAACTCCTGCTCTGTAACTGCCGAAAGTGATAAAAAAAGTCGTAACATCATTCGCTCTGCCATCCGACGTAATCCAAATGCAGTTGTTGTTGTGACAGGCTGCTATGCCCAACTTCAGACTGATGTAATCAAGGAAATTGAAGGGGTTGATTACATACTTTGCACCAATGCAAAATTCCGCATGACTGATTTTATGGATGGTCTGACAAAAAACGAAGAACCTATTGTTTTACGTCAATCTCAACAAAAAAACAGGGCCTTTTACCATGCTGAATCCTGGGGCGACCGTACCCGCAGCTTTCTGAAAGTACAAGATGGCTGTGACTATTTTTGTACTTACTGCACTATTCCTTTTGCCCGGGGCAGAAGCAGAAATGATACTATTGAAAATACCGTTGCTCATGCCAAGGAAACCGTTGCTCAGGGCATAAAAGAAATCATCCTCACAGGTGTTAATATTGGTGACTTTGGGAAAAGTACCGACGAGAATTTCATTGATCTGCTAAAAGAGTTAGATGAAGTGGAAGGATTGGAACGAATTCGGATTTCATCCGTTGAGCCAAACCTGCTAACCAATGAAATTATTGATTTTGTGGCGGTCTCAAAACGGATTATGCCTCATTTCCATCTCCCACTGCAATCAGGGTCAAACGATGTTTTACAGCTCATGCAACGTAAGTACAAACGGGAACTTTTTGCAGAGCGGGTTCACAAAATAAAATCGGTAATGCCACACGCCTTTATTGGAGTTGATATTATCGCAGGAACAAATGGCGAAACAGAGGAATTCTTCCTCGACAGTTACAACTTTGTAAAAAAACTGGAAGTTTCGCAGCTACATGCTTTCCCCTACTCCGAGCGCCCCGGCACAAAAGCCTTGAAAATAAAACCTGTTGTTGATGTTAATGAACGCAAGCAACGCACACAACAACTGATAATACTCTCCGAAAAAAAATTGCGACAATTCTATGAAGCCCATACCGGCAAAACTTATTCTGTCCTTTGGGAAGAAGAATCACATGGAGGAAGAATTAAAGGTTTCACTGAGAATTACATCCGAGTTGAAACAGACTACAAACAAGAGTTAGTTAACAATCTCTCAAATGTGAAACTTCTGAAAATTAACAATGAAGGTAATTTTGAAGTTGATCTGTGTTAGCAATCTTGCGAATCTTGGTCATTTTTGTACTTAAAAGTACAACCCTCATATCAATACTAACCTTCTTCTACACTTTATATTATCTTTTTGAATTCGATTCTTTGTAAGGTTTATATAATGGTTTATGGTCAATATCCGGCCCATCAGAATCAAACATGATTGCTATACGGGACACCAAAGCTGCAAGCATTACATAACCTGCTATTATTTGCATGGCAACCGTAACATGCCCTAATAAACTGGAAGGAGAAGCATTCATGGATCCAAAACCTAATGTAATCATAGTTACGAATGTAAACGATACTGTATGAAATGCTTTTACTACCGGATCATCACTATCCATATTCGTTACTATTTCAGGATTAAACCAGTATATCATCCCAAATATCAAGGTAAGGATTGAGAATATGTATATAATTCTTCTTGTAGAACGCCCGTAATCTGATATTTTCCAAAACAGATGAATAAACAAATTCTTATATATCCTATTAAAAAGACTCCCTGTTTTATACCACTCTTCCCATCTTTCCCTCCTGATATTATATTTCAATGTATCTAAAAGTCCCGATCTTAACCTCGCTGAGCTTAATCCGACACTTGTAAACAAAGTACGTCTATCAATATCTATTGTGTCAATCAATGTTTCTCCATCTACAATTGCAAAAGAAAAGTCTGTACTTTCTATTTTTGCATGATGTAAGTCGCATCCCTCAATATTCACATATTTGGCACATACCCCTCTTAAGTTAGCCTCTATCATCCTGCTTTTTGTGAATTTGCCTGAAAGTCGTGCTCCCCTCATATCAGACCGTGAGAAATCAGAATTTCTTGCAGAAGTAACCTTAATAAATGCCTTCCTAAAATCGACATCACGAAAAGCAGTATTATCAACACAAACTAAAGACAAAAAAGAAAAGCTAAATTTAGCATGGCAAAAATCTATATTGCTGAGATTAACTTTTTCAAAATCTTTATTACTTAAATTTGCTCCTTGTAAAAATATTTTTTCGTAGCTATTCTGCTCTCGCCACTTATTCCAGTCACTAAAATCCCCACTATCACTACAACGAACCAACAGATTATATGCTTCCTCATTAAGGAGAGTATTGACAACCTCTTTTTTTACCGGCAAAAGTTTTTTATCAGAACGTTCTGACAAATCGACATCAATAAAAAAATTTCGGGATCCAAAAGAATTGGGTATACTCTTGCTTTTGGGTTTTAACTCCTCCATTTTTTCAACCCAATTCCCATCTATACGATATTTATACTGAAATGTACCCGAGCGCTTAAAAGTAACTTTACGCTCATAAACCCCTGCTCCTTTATACTGAAGCTTCAACGGAGCTTCTAACCAATTTGTAAAATCTCCGGCAACCTCAACGATTGAACCTTCGGGAGCTTCTATAGAAAACAAGATTTTTGTACACTTAAATATTCTCATTGGTTTTTATTTTGGTTATCGTGTCTTAGGTACAGTAAATTATAAGCTGTTAATGCAAATTTGCGTATAAATTTCCATTTGTAAGACAAAGATAATCGAGACAAAAATTCAAAGGTCGGGCCTCCCCTCACTACAATAATATATACGGTGTTTAGTCTGTAATTTATTAGTAAGTTATGTATACTAATCGTCGATATTCTTCCACTTTTATTATTTCAGTATTTGGGTATTGTTCTATATAGTATGCTGTTAGGTCTCTTGTTAATATCATCCTATTTAGTCCACCGTCAATTTCATATGATTCATTTTTATCATCATAACTCAACGTCAGAATTAAATCTTTTACGAAATAACTTCCATTTTCAGTAACAGAGCCATCCTCTGACCGATAAGAAAAATCAGAAACGCCAAAATTATACATCGCCCTGGATCTTTTTTCCGCCTCTGTCCATAATTCTGATTTTATTTGTTCTGTTATCTCATCATTAACAGATTCAACATAAATAAATTCAACACCTACAGGAAATTCTTCTATCCATCCTCCAAGTTTTGGGCCTTCTGCTGAGACATTAATTTCAGAAGTATTGTTTAGTTGATCATTTACTGTTAGAATTGCATTTCCCATTTCGGAAGTTTGAATAATTATATTTTTCCCTTCAATGGTTGCAGTTGCAACAGCATTATTATCTGTTGTTACAAAATATTCATTGTTGCCTGATACAATTGAAATAGTATCCCTGGCACCTGCAATTAGTTTTATGGAATTTTCACTTAAAACAATTGAGGTATCATTTTTTTCATCCGAACACGATGCAAGAAAAAAAACGATTAATCCGATTGTTGTTATTGATAATAATACTTTGTTACTCATATCTTTAAAATTTATTGGCACTCTGTTTTCTTATGCTTTACCTAAACTTGAACTGTATTAGGAGTGGCAGGGGGCACCAGGCAACCTGGCCACTGTTAATACAAAATTTTAGCACGCAATTATTACTCTAACATTATTCCTACAGAAATTTTAAAGACTCTGTTCTTCATAAAGTTATCACTATCTCCTCCCGGTATAATATTTGCTAAACCTAAATCATATTCCACTCCAAACAAGAATTCATTAACTTCAACACCAGCTCCTAATGAAAGTCCAAAATCCATTGTTTTAATATCGTCTGTATCACTATTCCCAATCTTATTATCATATTCGCTCATCCCCATCAAATCTTTATAATCTCCGGTATATTTATCTTTAGAACTTAATGCAACCCCTACATAAGGTCCGAACAAACCATAAACTCCAAAATCACGAAAGTCGTAACTAGCTTTTAAGTTTATCGGAATACTAAGATATGAAGTAGTAGTAACAGCTTTTCCACTAGCTCCCCCCAATATGCTGGCTTTTGATTTCAATCCTTTTGTTTCAAACATTAATCCGGTTTCAAGGTCAATTATTTCGGTGAGAGAATAATCCACAACTGCACCTATGTGAAATCCTGGTTTTACATCTGTTATATCAATTCCTATTCCTTCTGATTTTATAGAAACATCCGCCAAACTTAATCCTCCCTTTATCCCAAATCTGGTTTGTGAGAATGAACTCAAGCTTAATGATAAAACGATACCTAATAAAATAATTTTCTTCATTTCTAATTTCGTTAAATTTTGCCTACTCTTAACGATTTTCAGCTTACTCGCATTGATTATTTTTCTCATCTTTTTTCTCATTTCTAAGTCTCATCATTTATTGATCAGGCAATGCAAAGCCTCTCTGGAATGGACGGCAGTAATACCATCTTAATTACAGCACATAACACTTAATCACCTAATTGCTAACTCTTAATGCAAATATCGGCACAAGATTCGACTTGTAAATCCAAACTAATTCACCCATGTCTTATACCAAATGTTGCAGGTTAGCTCTTTATTCTTCGTCCACATTTATTAGTTCAAAAACCAATTTCTCTTTTTCATAGTTCTGATATTCCATTTTAACAAAACCATATTCCTCATTGAATAAAGTAGTTAGCTTTGATTTCCCAGACGAACATCTTGAAGTACTTTTAACAATCCAACAGTCAAGTTCTAAATCTCCCAGAAGGTAAGCTGCCTGACCTGTTATTTTGTATTTACATTTTACCGTTTGTCCATCCCATTCTCCCCAACCGTTAATTCCTGTAACAGAATTGTCCCATTTTGTTCCTTTCTGCAATGGGAAATAAACATCGGGGAAAGGCGCAACCTCTGTAAATTTGTATTGATTTGATTGTATTGGATGCATCCATACATTTTCAACATTCTCAATAACACCCTGCCCATTCTTGCCCGTCCAATATTGACGTTCCTTATTAACAAAATGGTTACTTAACTTTACAGAATCAGCTTGGTAATTTGGAAAGACATAATAAACTAAATCTTGTTTTTCTGAGTCTGCATCTGGCCTTCTAAGTCCAGTTGTTTCCATATTTACGTAGCTATTGGATAGAGTGTCGTTATTTGAACTCAAATAAATTGCTTTGTAATGATAGTTTTTTCCTTCTTTAAAGATTATTCTTTTTTTAGGAACCTTTCTTTCGTAAGATTCAATCCAGCTGGAATCACCCTTTGAAATTATTACTTGATGTTTATACAAATCGAATAGGGTATCTTTTTTAATTTCTGTAGTTTCTCCGGGAATAAAATTTTGAGAGTAAACTTTACTTTGAATGCCAATCAGTACAATTGTAGCAATAATTAAAATCTGTTTATACTTCATATTTCGTAATTTCTTGTCTGTTTCAAATCTTACTTTCTCCCCTATGCAACAAATATATTATCATGCATAAGCTTCTATTTTGCAAACACCTCACAATGAATTACTTTTTCTTCGAACTCAAGTAAGAATTTTTTATCTTCCGGATAATATTTCGCTTTTTCAAAATCCTTTCCTGCAAAGTTTTTTATCATTTCTAAATTTTCCCAGAATGTAATAAGCGTAAAATGTGCAATGTCTTTTTCTATTCGTCTCAAAAAAGTTAAATCAACAAATCCTTTTGTGTTTTTATAGTCTGGAATTGCCAAAGATTTCATTAGCTCTGTGTATTCTTCATAATCCTTTGCTTTTGTCTTTCCGTGCCATATTCTTGCAATCATAAATTCATCTATTTTTAATGTTCATTTCCCTGATAAATCCACATCGGTTCAGTTTTACCTGCTCTCACAAATCCTGCTTTTTTATAAAAATCAAAAGCCTCTATATCGGCTGTTAACATTTGCATATGAAAGTCTTTGTACTTTTTGATCATTCTATCCATAATTAAATTCCCGATTCCCTTAGCTTGAAATTCTGGAAGTACTAATAAATGAGGATAATAGACAACTAGATACCCATCAGAAATTGAGTTTCCAAGTCCAACTAATTTGTCTCCGCTCCAGGCTGTAATTAAGGAATGAGAATTAATAAGTGCATTGTATAGTTTTTCAGGTTTATCCGCAGCACTCCATTTGTTAGATTTATATAAATCTATTATTTGCTTTAATTCAATCTCTCGTGTTTCTTTTATTTTGATGTCCATTATCTGTTGTCTCTTTTAAGCTTACACATAACGAACTGCTAAGAAAAATTGAATGAGTGGTCGCAAGTTGCCTGTCAAACTGTTACTCAGTTTGAGCGAGCTGCAAACTTTGATATTTAGTACTTCGCCTGCCCTTACTTTTCTCTATTAGCAATTGTTATTTTCTTATATTTCAATACATTTTTAATTTCGCCTTTGTTATCTAAACTGCCTTTTTTCGCAAAATCCGTCCAAAGCTTGCGAACTTCCTTCCCTTTCATTTCAATTTCTTCAGCTTTAATCCCTTGCACTATTTTTCTATTTGCCCACATTGTGCTCCTTCCGAAAAGCAGAGGAATATCAACGGTATGAGCAGCTCCATATTCATTTACTTTTGAACCCCAGGAAATTTCATATTGATATACATTGTTAGTAGAAGTATCACAATTTTTTGTGAATCTTTTGCATTCTTTTGTATAGATTAACCAAGTCGTAATATTTACAAAGACAATCCGAAACAACCTCCCTAAAATCGGCATTTGAAATATTTTCTTTGCTTTTGGAAATTGTGGAATATATAATGCTGTTTCACTTTTTGTATATCCGGCTAATATATTAATGCTATTTGCCCTTCTTTTCCAAACATCATAAACGTCGGTTTCTTCCGGAAAAGGATATGCACCATATTGAACACCAAATGGCATTCCTGCTTTCAAACCATGACCTTTAGCAGCAGCAATCACATCTAATTGTTTTGATAATATTTCATCTTTCGAAGCATTTCTCACTAGCGACTTAGCTTCTGAAATCATATCATTAATCATTTGTGTTTTATTAAAAAGCAGTCCAAAAGGAGCACTCTGCACAATTACATTCTGAAATAGGTTTTCAGCTTCTTTAACGAGCATCATTTGAGCCACAGCATCTCCTCCAGCTGATTGTCCGAAAAGAGTTACATTATTTGGATTCCCTCCAAACGATTCGATATTTCTATTTATCCAATGCAACGCTTCAGTTATATCTAAATATCCCAGATTGGGTGGAATGTTATTGTAGTTTCCTAAAAAACCAAACAATCCCAATCGGTAGTTAACAGCAACAACAATAACATTCTGTTCTTCAACCATTGAATCAGGATCGAACACATACGAATCTCCAGCTCCTGCGATATAACTTCCTCCATGAATCCAAACCATTACAGGAAGATTTTCCGTCTCATTATTTGGACGAGTTATGGAAAGATTAAGACAATCCTCTGATTGTTCAAGGTTCTTCAATATATTTTCATCGACAATATTACTAAAGGCAATGTCTTTATTTTGAGGGCAAGCAGGAGAATGTACGGCTGCTTCAACAAGTTCTGAATATTTTTCTATTGTTTCAGGTTTTTCAAAACGCCGGGCTGTAGCATATGGAATACAAGAAGCTTTTATTACAGTTAAATCTTTTTTAGCTGCTATTTGTCCTAATGGAGTTTGAAAAACTATTTTATTTGATGTTGATTCACTTTTTATCATAAAATTATATTTGCGATTCAATGCTTTTCCAATAACTGCTAAAGGTAAATTTACATGATACGTAAGGCATTAAAAGCATATTCCTGTCAAATTGCCAAATAGCCACAATACAAAAGCTTCAATTACAGTATTCCTAACCTATGCACCATACAAAATATTGTGTTTAGTTTTCACATTTTCTTTCCGTATGCTTTCAATCTTTAATTCTATATATTCATTAGTTTTCCACTACTCAATATTTTTTCAAATTCAGATACGAAACGAGCTGCGGGTGCTCCATCAACAATTTCGTGGTCAAAAGATAGTGTTACATTCAACATTTCTCTTTGTTTTAATTTTGAGTCACTATCAATGTAATTCTCTGAGTAAATATTCCCAATAACCAAAAATACCGTTGCTGTTCCGTGTGGAATAAACCAAGATGGAGAGCTGGAAAACATGCCCGGAGAGGAAACTGCTATTTTCCCATATTTATTTGTCATTCTAATACTTCTGTCAGCAATTTTAATGAACAAGCGAAACAAAAAACCTGGAATGAGATTTATCCAGGTTGTATTTGACAGAGCTCCAATTTTGTTTTGTTGATTCTTTTGTGCAGAACGAATTTCCTCATGAATCTCCAGAATATCTTTCGTATCAGTTTTTCTAATGCATATTGGTTCCGGAACATTAACACCATCAATTTCCCGTTCAACCATTAGGCTTATATTAATATCTTCTAAGATAATCAGTTTATTCCCTCTAATAAATGAATTCATTTCAGGAAAAATTTTTATTACCTCAGCCAAACAACGAAGAATATAAGCATTAAATGAAATCTTTTTGTTGGTATCTTGATATATTTTATTCCTTATTTCACGTGGGTTGGTAATATCAATCTTGGTAAGGCAATGTATTGCATTTTTTTTATTGCTATCTACTGATGCAATTACCATTTTTCGTGTAATACTTAATGGTATTTTTTTATGTTTTATTTTATTTTTCATTATCAGATAGCTGTCTCCGTTTTGCTTGTCCCTAACGGAAATTATCTTGATTAGTGGCAGAGCACACAGGAATTCTCTGTAAATCCGTGATATTTAACACATCGCTTGCCATTAGTTATACAAAGTGTTATGTGAAGGTTTTTTATTTTCACTATCCTTTTCAAACGGATGAAATTTTAGAATTTGCAAATGTTTCTCATGCTCTTTTTTACTCCAATTTTCATTTAGAACCGAAAGAAGTTCTATCTGCTTGTCAAATGCTATTCTTCTAAAATCTTTTTCCTCAATTCTATTTTTTAGTTCATATTCAAATGCCATTAATGAAGTAATGCTTGAAAAAATCCAGTATAAAAGTTCATCTATATTTTCAGTTGTTTTCCTTTCGAATTCCTTTCCTCTTTCAATAAGCACATAATGAAAGTTACCATTTTTATCAATTTCAATAAGTGGAGATTGTTCTCCATTTGAATATTTGTAGTATGGTAATAAATTGTCAGGTACGTTTATTTTACTTGCCAATTCTTTTACTTTTTTTCTAATATGTCGATGCCTGATTTTTGACATTCGTATGGTTTTTTAAAATAACCGCTAACAGTTGGTACATGTTGTCGGGGCAGATTTCGAAGAGCATTCCTATCCGATAGGACAGAACTGCAAAACGGGAAGCCACGGATGGCACACCATCAAATTCCACTCTTTTTATGACTCGTTTTTTCTTTTTAAAAATATGTATTCACGGCAAATTCAAATTGATTGATAAAAATCTCTTTGAAATTTGATATGTTATTTTGTTCATAAAATAGCAGCATTGCTTTTTTATAGTCTATAGAATCAACAGTACGAAATGAAAGTGGACAATACTTTTCGTTCATTAATATTGCATTGCTAACTATCCTGGCTGTCCTTTTATTTCCATCCATAAATGGCTGAATATATGATATAAGAACTAAAGCTAATAATGCTTTTTCAAATACGCTTGACTTTCCATTGATTAAATTACATGAATCTTGTAATGCCTCAGAAATTTGGAATTGGTTGTCAAGTGGTCTGTAATTTGTCCCGGAAATACCAACACGTCTCCGTCTCAGATTTCTTTCAACATCAAGTTCTTTAACTAAGATGCTATGGATATCTTCAATTTTTGCTACACTTAAAGGATAAAGGTAATCAGGCGTTTCTATAATAAAGTCAAGAGCATCTTTATGATTCAGAAGCATTACTGCTTCTTCCTTTGTTTTTCCTGAAGCAGTTTCTTTTTCTTTTAAAAGCTTTTCAGTTTCTAATAATGAGTAGGTGTTTCCTTCAATTTGAGATGATTTCCAGCTCAAATCTATTGCCAGCCTTTCAAATTCTTTTTTGTATTCGTTTTCTGTAAGCTGTGAAATATTGTTTTTAAAAATCTCTTGTAACTTATTTAATTTTAGTAATTCATTATCTGTAAATACACTGTGTTTTGAAAGTACTTCATTAATGATTTGAAAATTGAATCCTTCTTTTATTTGTCGCTCATCAATCTCTTTTTCATAATACTTGTCGATATCAATAGGCTGAATAACCTGATAAGCAGGAGAAATATAATATTTGGTTCCTTTTCCTTGCCCTTTCGTTGAAATATAGTTTGAAGAAATTAATTTTGTCAGTAATCTTTTTAGAGTTGCATAACTTACCGATAAATTTATTTCATCAAAAATTTCTTTTGATGAGCATTCTCCAACGTTTTGGATGAATTCAATTATTTGTTTTTCTCTTGAATCAATCATCTTTTTTTGTTTTTGGCTCATAAATATAACAAATAAAGCTCAAATCAAATGTCACCTTGAGCCGTATATTGGATTTCGATGAACCAGAACGGTTCTTACACACGGCTTTAGCAGTTTGTTGTTCATTTATTTCTTGTGGTTCTATTTTCATTTTCGTTTAGTAAACTCAGTGTTGATACAGATTCCATAAATATCGATGGTCGTTTTTATACATATTTCCCACATTTTGTGTAGACATTTTTTAGGACGGGGAAATGTTAACGGGAGGCTTTTCTAATCATTTAGTTTTTCAAGAGTAATATTATTTTCTTTCTGATTGTAATAAATTATCAGACGATTATCAAAGACTTCATATGACTCAGCATTTCTAATGGAATCAAATAATCTTCCCCACTCTGGCTCATTAATCGTTGTCTGCAAAAGATCACTAATCGTGATTGCTCCCTTATTGTCAATCGTGTAATCGCCAGAAAAAGAGTTAGTGACTTTTATTCCTGAAATTTCCCCTCTTGTTAAATCAGTTTCAGTGAAATTTACTGTTACATCTCCATTATTAAATTGATCCCAAGTATTTTCTTCGATTTTTGTAATTACAGTTGAAGTTTTATACGATACAACTTTCCAGTTACCTGTAATATCATAATTTACGTCAATCTCTTCTTTGTCGCAAGCAGAAACACAAAATGCAACAATTACTATTAACGCTATTCTCTGTATGTGAGATATTTTTTTCATAATCAGTCTTTTTCTATTATAGACTCAGTTATTGTTGTCAAGGTTGCGTCCGTTTTTCAAGCTTGCAGCTAACGGTTTTGGATATGAGATCGGGAGCTTTTTTATTCAATTTTAATTTTAGATTTTTCGATAATACCGTGATTCACAATCTTGTCTGTTGTAATAATATTTGCTTTTGCAACACCCTCTCCAAAATCTTGTATGTCAATCTCGGATTTTACATTTATCCATTCTTCATTGCTTTTCAAAACAATAAGGGAATCATTGTACTGAATTTGTATTGTACCATCAGCTTCTATTTCGATAATTTCAAATTTGCCCTTTGCGTATGGTATGTTATAAATGCCATATAATTTAGTTGCGGCTCCTGCTCCAACAACCCCATTTAAACTTTCGCCATTTCCATAAATTATTTTAAGTGATTTATTTATTTCAAAGTCAAATTCACCATCTAAAATTCTTGATGTTTCGTCAAAATTGTAGGTTGGAAAATCAATATTTAGCCCACCTGTATAATTGCCTTCTATAAGTTCTCCATTTGTGTTAATATGATGGTCAACAAAGACGCATTTATCGGAATTTATTATCCAACTTTCGTCCTGTTCTTTTTCACAGCCATAGATTATAGAAAGAGCCATTGCAAGAATAATTTTGGGTAGTGCTACTTTTTTAAGATCTCTTATTTTCATTAGACAAATGTTTTAAAGACTATTTTAGTTGGTTTTTTGTTTTTTAAAACGCACAACGGTTTTATGCATGAGTTTTTGTGACGAATAGAAACTGTCAGAGCGAGATAAACCGCCTGACTTATTAAACGTTGTTAGCGTTAGTAATTTTTAAATTATAATCCATGCATTAAAAATAATTGAAACCCAAAATTGTCAAAAACAGTCAAATTCTTTTGAGTTCCATAAAGAACGTTATCATTTCTTTGAATATGAAGCACCCTTACAAAAGGTTCAATATTTATACTAATCAGTTCCGATAATTTTCGTTCAAATCCAAGATTACAAGTCAATGATCCTGAAAGTAAATTGAGTTTATTTAAAAATAACTTCCCTCCTGATTCTGGGTTATAAAATGATTTAAAACTTATAGCTTCTTGCAAATTAAAATTAATATATGATTGCCATTTCTCATTTCTTTTAAGATATCTTATCACTCCCAAGCTTGGTTCAATTGTATGGTATCCATAGCTGCTCAGGGGTGGAAAATACATTAAATATTCTTCATAAAAATAACGTGGGTTATAGGCACTTTCCCTTACATATTTTCTTTTGATATAATTCACCTCGATTTTTAAGCCCCAATCTGAATTAAAATCTTTTATTACTTTAACTCCTGTACCAAATGACTGGTCAAAACTTTTTATTTTTTCATCATTGTGAAATCTTTTTTCTATTTCATTTTGAAATGAAAATCCCACTCCTATTGAAACATCTTTTGATTGTCCCAAACAGATAATGTTAGTGATTAAGAAGAAAACTATTATTGCAGATAGAGTTTTCATAGCTTTTTATTGTTATTAACGCTAACGTTTTTGCGGTATGAGTTCGGGTGGTTTTTATCCAGCGGATAAAAATTGTCAGAACGCGTGTTGGTGATAGTACCTTTATCATAGTTACCTAATCAATGATTTGATACTACGATCTGTCTTATCTACCATTAAATTCAATTTTATTAGTCGAATTTTAATCGCCTCAACAGAGGCTTGAAGTTCATAACTTAGCTTATTTAAAATTTCAAAAACTTCTCTTTGATTTACAGGTTGATGATCTAAGTACAATACCTTTCTATGTATTCGATATTCAATAAAAATTGAGTTCATTTTAGGTAGAAGAATTTTTTTAGGTAAAAGTAAGTTTGATGCAAATAAATTTGCCTGAATCTCAAGTCTATCTGAATTTGATCTCGATTGACTAAAATTAATAGATAGAGTTTGCTCGTTATCATCTTTTTGAGACAATCTGTCTTTTAACACATTACTATGTAATATCAAATGTCCTATTTCATGTGCTAAAGTAAATCTCCATCTATTCTTATCACTTCTTGCGCTATTCGATATCTTAATACATAAAGGATTGAATTCAATCTTACCAAGGTAATTATCGTTTTCTACAGTATCTAAACAAAATTTCACTTGATATCTTTCTTCAAGAAAAGGTAACAACTGTTCAAAGTTTAAAGAGTTATTATCGTATAAGTTATAAGTATATAATTTATCAATAATCATATTAATCCTATCGTCTGAAACGTAAGGTATATCGATGAACTCTTCACTATCCTTAAAATAATCAATTATTGAATATTCAATTAGTAAATCTGCAAAGTTTAAAATTCTATTGTTTCCAACTTTACAAATAAATGGTTCTTTTATATATGTCTTATCAGTAAGTTCTAAATCGTTCTCGAATTGTTTTTTAGTTCTTTTATCTTTTCTGTAATTAATCCATTGAATTTCTTTTGTCGAATTTAGTCTAACCAAACCAATACCTTCTTTTTTTGCAATGGCAAGTGCAGACTCTTGAAATGAATGGGTTGTAATTACTATTCCTTTTGTGTTATGCTCTCCAACTTGGTTGATTTTTGAACCAAATTCTTCAATATCATCTACAGAAACTTTCTTGTTTAGATTTTTGCACTCAATAATAGTTAGAACTGAGTACTTATCTGCCCCGGGGAGAGTTGTTTCAATTGCAACATCGAAGACTATATCTTTTTCTCTTTTGGCACTATAATATCCTTTCCTTTTAAATACTTTGCTAGTTTTTTTAGGGACAATAAAGTTATCATCCTTTAGCATTTTTGACACTAAATCAAAAACTTGATTTTCTAATATTGTTCCTTTAGCTGTTGATGATTCAAAAATCGTATAATTTTTAATCTGTGTTTTTCTCCGCCCGTATTAACATCAACGGTTTGGGTATGAAACGTAGGGCTTTTCAAAGTACTTTTCTGTCCGACAGGACGAAACGTTGCAGAAAAGTCCAAGTTTCAAGGCGATGCGAACCGCCCTATGTTTTATACCTTTTGTTGGACGTAGTTTTTTGTTAAGTTATTAATTTTCACTTGTCGGATATTTTTTAAAATATTTTCAACTTTCCTAATATTCTTTAGAACAAGTTCTTTTGGTGTAAATAGAACACAGAAAAAAATGAAATCCTGAAATTCAACGAAACCGGTAATCTCAGGATTATATTTTTTATAATTAGCAATTCTAATTTTAGTTCTAGCATCAGTCCTTTTAATTGTGTCATTGTATTCCCATCTTACATCTTTGTCTGATTCAAGTAGATTCATTTCTTGAGTTGACATCAAATCTTCAAGTTTGTCATTATTAGCTTTTCTGTCCCAAAGATTTATGTACATCCATTCATCTTTTTTTTGTGCTTCTTCTAAATTAAGTCCTCTTTGGTATAGCAATGCTAACCATGCGTCTGATGCTCTGTAATCTAAAATCCAACCAAAAGGAGCAGGCAATAAAACTCCATTTTCTCCAGCATATGTAATTGCTCCAAAAGCTTGAAATCTTTTTAGCTCATCAAAATTTAATATGTCTAATTCAATATCATTCGGATCATTAAATGCACGATTGATTGCTGCTTGAGAATAACCATTTTTTGTAATTAATAAACCCTTATGAGCTCCTATATCTGCAAGCATGCTAATAAAACTCTCAACGTCTTTTACATCAATGTTTTTTGAAAAATATTTAGCATCAATAACAATTTGAAATTTATTTCCGGCAACATATTCTTCAATCAAAATATCTATTTGTCTTTGTACTTTTGAATATCTGCCAACTAACATTACATTATGCTTTATATCAGCATCAGGATATTCTGATGAGAAATATTCAAAGATTTCCTTTTCATATTGTTTCCAATCCATATTTGTTTTTTAGTTGTTAGTAGAAAATCATTTTCTATTATGTAATATTAATTCAGTGTGTGTTAAATTACGCTCAACATTTGTATTTATACAATTGGTTTATATTTCTCTTAACAACCTATATCTGCATGTCTCTTGTAAGTCAATTTGTTGATGTTTACTATTTCACTATTCAGATTTTAAAATTTTGCAAGAAATAATAAACATCAGACTACCTTAACTGTCAGACCAAATTAGTGAAAAAAAAAAAAACAATTTAAAACTTATGTTCTTGTAGATCTGTATTATCAACATTTATTTAACTGGAGTAAATTTATGGGGTACTTTAAAGGTATGAGAGAGTACCTTTGAGCATCGGCTTTAGGGCAAAAAGCATTGAATTAGATGCTCAAAGCATCAAAATGATACCTTAGAGCTTCAACGTATAGGCTTTGAGCCCCTAAATAGTACCTCGGAGCTTTGGCTTTCGTGCTCAAAGGTTTGGGTTGTATGCCCGGAGCAGCAAAGTCGAACCTTTGAGCATATAATTTGAGGGAATGAGGTACCCGGGGGTACCTTCGAGGTGGGTAGAGGTACCTCTGAGGTGGTCATTAACTTAAACTATTAGACCAAGGTAAAAACTTTTAAACATACAGATTGCTTCGTCGTTCCTACTCGCAATGACGCGTTAAGCTAAAGAACTCATGAACTTATTATCTCATGGACTTTGATTACGAAAAAATTACCATTTGCAGCATATCGCCGAAAGCTGACAATAGTTTAAACAAAGAATTGTATTTTTCAGATCAATAAAAATTGCATCTCATGAACTTACAAGATATTTGCCAGCAGGTAGAGAAAACAGCCCGAAAAGCAGGCCAGTTTATCCGTGAAGAAAGGAACAAAATATCAACTGAAGATATTGAAATAAAAGGCAAAGCCAGCCTGGTTACCTATGTCGATAAAAATGCCGAGGCCATGATTGTGACTGACCTTAGGGAAATACTTCCACTGGCAGGTTTTATAACTGAGGAAGGTACAGCCGGAGAACATGGAGAAAGTCTTAAATGGGTGATTGATCCTCTGGATGGAACCACCAACTTCATTCACGGAATTTTTCCGCACTCGGTTTCCATTGCCCTCCTGGAAAACGATAAGCCTATTGTTGGGGTTGTCTACGAAATTGGACAGGATGAGCTTTTCTCAGCCTGGAAAAATGGAGGTGCATTTTTAAATGGTAAACCTATTCACGTATCAAAATCGGCAACACACGAAGATGTTTTGCTGGCAACAGGCTTTCCTTACTACACATTCGAAATGCTTGACCAGTATCTTGAAGTACTGAAATTCTTCATGATTGAAACACGTGGTATGCGTCGTATGGGATCGGCAGCTATTGATTTAGCTTATGTGGCCTGTGGACGTTTTGATGGTTTCTTTGAGCATGCCCTGCATCCCTGGGATATTGCAGCCGGGATTTTACTGGTTGAAGAAGCCGGAGGAGAAATCTCTGACTTTAAAGGAGGCGACAATTTCCTATTTGGAAAAGAGATAGTTGCTTCAAACAACAACTATTTTCCTGCATTTTTCAAAAAAGTAAATGAATTCCTGGGGTAATAAACAATAAGTTATTGCTGTTTGAGCCTTAATGAGTTATCTTGTATCAATTAAAATACAAGTCATGGCCGAAAAAGAAATTGCCTTACTAAAAAAACAGATTGACAAGCTTAATGAGAAAAGCTTCGATTTGACTGGCTGGAAAAACCAAACATTGCTTTTTTTAACCCGCATTTTTGGATCAAATCATACTATTGTAAAGATGATTTCTGATCTTAAATACGATTACTCAAGCTGGAATTTGCGAGATGCCACCGGCAATGAAAAGTCGGACGACCCTGTAAAAATGCAGGCTACAGAAATTTTAGAGGCAGCCATACTTGAACTCGATACGCTGGGAATTCCGGAAACGGCATCACCCCACGATCAGCTTTGGTCTATACTGGAAGAAGAACTCACCGGGAAACAAATAAAAGAGCTCAGGGAAATCCTTTCACAAAAAAATGAAAAGACGCAAGAATTAATTACCAAAAAACTGGATACGTTAAATAAAGAAAACCTATCTCAAATTCTATCCAGATTAATGATTTCCTAATTATATTTGCCACCTGAATGGAGCAAACAACTATCGCAATTGTAATACTTAACTGGAACGGAGAAGAGCTTCTCCCTAAATTTTTACCTTCTGTCATTGAAAACAGTCAGATTGAAGGTGTTAAAATTATTGTTGCAGACAATGGCTCTACAGACAACTCTCTTCAGACTCTTCAAGATTACCCTCAGGTTGAAATTCTGGATTTAAAAGAAAACTTCGGTTTTGCCAAAGGGTATAATGAAGCTCTAAAACAAATAGAAGCCAAGTATTACATTCTTCTTAATTCCGATGTTGAAGTCACTCCCGGATGGATGGACTCGTTGATTACGGTCATGGATGAAAATCCCAATGTGGCTGCTGTTCAACCTAAAATACTCAACTGGCATAAAAAGGATGAATTTGAATATGCAGGAGCAGCTGGTGGACATATAGACAAGCTGGGGTTCCCATTTTGCCGCGGTCGTGTTTTAAATGTCAATGAGAAAGACGAAGGTCAGTATGATGAATATGCCAGCATCTTTTGGGCTAGCGGGGCATGCATGGCTATTAAAGCAGATTTATTCCACAAAGCTGGCGGTTTCGACTCTGATTTTTGGGCTCACATGGAAGAAATAGACCTCTGCTGGCGGTTAAAAAGCATGGGGTACAAAATCATGTATACACCTTATAGCAAAGTTTATCACCTGGGTGGAGGATCTCTTTCCTACGATAACCCGAAAAAATTATTTCTTAATTTCAGAAACAGCCTTTGGTTACTGCATAAAAACCTGCCAAAAAACAAACTGCTTAAGGTTATGTTTGTACGCATGCTTTTAGATGGAACTGCTGCATTCAAACTTCTTTCTGAAGGGAACGGAAGTGGATTTATGAGTGTAGCTAAAGCCCACTATTCCTATTATAAATCATTGCCTATTCTAAATCAGAAGAGAAAAGATTTAATGAACATCTCATCTCAGAAATGGCATGATGAAATTCACTACAAAAGCATTATCTGGAAATTCTATCTCGAAAGAAAAAGGAAGTTCACAGAGATGCAATAAAGGTTCCCGGATATTCGGATTTTCAGACTCTCCCATTTCTGTCACCAGGTGAAACTGTAGTCAGTATGTAATAGTCAGCCGCACTAAGGACTTCAGAAATTTTTGGATTAGTTAATAATTCTTGTTGATAAATAATGCCAGATATCTTTCAAAGGTTGAGATTTCAGATCAATTTGAAACATTAGTATGTTTAATAAACTTCCGTATGCTTCATTAGATTTTTTTGAAAAGAAATACCAATAAAAAGGACTTATCCTTCTCAAATAAATGCTATAAGTCTTGCTATTTAATATCCGCCTAAGAAAAAAAGCGTTAAGAAAATTAACGAAGTGAAGTGTTAAAAATAAAAATCTGTTCGAGGAGAAACTACGAGTTATTTTTATTTACAGAAGTAAGAATCAAATCTGCCATTATCTGTATAACCTGGATAGAGATACGTGACAATCTCTAAAAAAAAGCAGATTGCTTCACTCCGTTCGCAATGACGGAAACCAAATACAGATCATGAAACAAGTTCAGGATGACAGTTCGAGCTGCGTTCAACATGAAGCATGAGACATGAAACTAAAAACCTCTTGAGTTTACCATATTCAATTTGTAAATTGAGCAAAATTCATCCGGTTATGAAATCATCGATAATCAATTGTTTTTACATTAATACTGAAACCAAAACAAGTACTCCTTCTACTTTTGAAGAGCTTCCAAATCAAATAGAAAATGGAGGTTACGGTTGGCTTCAAATGGACTTCACCCAAAAGAACATCGTAGAAATCCTTCAAGGCTTTAATCTGAATGAACAAATTATTGAAACGCTAACCCGTGAAGAATCTCGTCCGCGTGTGGATATTAGCAATGATGAATTATTGCTGATTGTCCGGGGAGTAAACCTAACCAAAGGTGAAAAACCTGAAAAAATGATCTCGGTAAGGATTCATGCAACCAAAAACCTGATTATTACCTGCCAAATGAAAAGCCTGATTTCACTAAAAAACATTATCGCAGAAATAGAACAAGGAAACCCTCCTAAAACTACCGGTGATTTCATTGTCAGGCTAAACGAACGACTTGTCATCAACATGACTGATGTAATGGATGATATTGAAGACTCAGCCATTGAAATGGAAGAATTGGTGATGGATGATGATCAGTCTGACTACAAACAAGACCTACATAATTTACGCCTTCAAATTATTCAACTGAAACGCTATCTGATTCCACAACGCGATGCCCTGGGAAAGCTTCAACTGGATAAGCCAAGTTGGATGAGCAACAAGCAACAAGCAAGATTAAGAGAGGTTAGCGATTACCTAATGCGTTATCTGGAAATGCTTGATGCCTCAAAAGAACTTACAGCTGTAAGCCAGGAAACTTTAAACCACAGGCAAAATGAACAGATGAATAATCGCATGTACCTGTTATCAATTATAACTGCACTATTCTTACCTCTTAGTTTTTTCACAGGCTTACTCGGTGTTAACTTATTAGGAATTCCTTATGCTGAAAACAGATATGCATTTGCAGGGTTTATAGTCATCTTACTCATCATTATCGCTTTTCAATTTTGGTTTTTCCGAAGAAACAAGTGGCTTTAACTTTTTTTAATCCTTGCATAAGGATATTTTTATTTAGTTTGCTCCTGAAAACAATTATTAAGCCATGAAGAAAACCGGAGTAATTTTTATACTTGCAATAATCTTATTCACGTCCTGTGCCACGCAACGAGAAAGTTTTACATCCATAAAAAGCTGGTCTTACCCTCCGGGGCAACTGGATTCTACACTTGGGTTTAGCTTTGTAGAAAATGTTCTGGGAAAAGTAAACTACAACCAAAAGGAACAGTGGGCGCACAATAAAAACATCCATATTATCAGTGTTCGGCTAATCAACAATACGTCGGAACCAATTCATGGTACACAAATATCTTTTCAGATAAATGGGAAAAAAGTTGAAACAGTTGACAACAAATGGCTGGCAAAGAAAATTCGGAAACGATCTTTCCCCCAAATGCTCGTTTTTCTGCCCTTTTATCTGATTGAGGATGCAATTTTTCATTCTTATGATGATGAATATGATCCTTATAATATCTACGAAGATTTTCATGTAACCAATGCCATCGCAAATGAAGTAGATCAAGAGCGTATTGAATCGAACAATTCCTTAATGCTTGAACTTATTGACAATGAACTGTACCGAAAAGTACTTTGGCCAAACACTCCTGTTTATAGTATTGTTGGAATTAAATATGAAGGTGATATCTCTGATTTAAAGGCCACTGTTTCTGAAGCTAAATTCTCCATTATTGATAAATAATTCTTCAGAAAAATCAAAGAAGAGAAATCAACAAAAACAATATTCAAGTAACAACAATTCTCTATTTTTCGTTAAATTGGAATAATAAACTTGAATAACATATTATGGATTTTCACAAATTAAACACGAACCAATTCCTTGTTCCACCCAATACCCCTTTTTCTTTAAAAGATTTTGATCCGGCATTTTGCGATGTCTATAAAAATAAAAAATCGGCAGAACGTCAGTTAAACGAGGACATTAGTGAACTAAAGAAGCTTCAGTATCAACTATATGCTGAGAGCAAACAATCCATGCTCATTATCTTTCAAGCCATGGATGCTGCCGGAAAAGATGCAGCAATTAAACATGTTTTTAGCGGTGTAAATCCTCAAGGGTGTGAGGTTCATAATTTCAAGCAACCCTCAAACAACGAATTAAGGCACGATTTTATATGGAGGCACTACACCAAGTTACCGGAACGTGGAAAGATTGGTATTTTTAACCGTTCACACTATGAGAATGTACTTATCACTAAAGTCCATCCTGAAATTATTTTACAGGAAGATATTCCGGGAATCAATTCCATTGCAGATGTAAATGATGATTTTTGGGGAAAACGTTACAGGCAGATTAACCAGTTTGAAAAAACGATTTCGGAGAACGGCACAACTATCATCAAGTTTTTCCTCCATGTTTCAAAAGAAGAACAGAAAAAAAGGTTTCTTGCACGAATAAAAGATCCCCGCAAAAACTGGAAGTTCTCCTCTGCCGATATTGAAGAACGCAGTTACTGGGATGCATATCAAAAAGTTTATAATGATGCAATTAGAAATACATCAACCGAAAATGCCCCCTGGTACATCATTCCTGCCGACAAAAAATGGTTTAGCCATGTACTTATTGGAAACATCATTGTAGAAACCCTAATGAAAATGGACATTCAAATGCCTGTTCTTTCTCAGGAAGAACAAGATTTACTGGAAGTTTCGAGGGAAAAATTAATTAGTGAAAAATAGGCTTTAAGCCATAAAAGTCAAGTAGAGTAACCTGAAATTTGAAACAAAAAAAAGGCTCCACATCAGGAGCCTCTTTCAAACTAACTAACCTAAAACCTATCATGAAATTTCTATCATTCGTGGAGTGTGTGACTTGTATTCTTCACGTTTTGGAAGAGTAATTGTTAATATTCCATTTTTATGTGAAGCTTTAATGTTATCAACATCAACTCCTTCAGGTAACTGAAATGTACGGCTGAAAGATGAATAATTAAACTCACGGAATACTACTTTATTGCCGTCCTTTTCCTCTTTTTCTTCTTTCTTTTCTGAAGAAACGATCAGCGCATTATCCTTTAAATCAATATGAAAATCTTTTTTCTCCAAACCAGGAGCAGCAACTTCAATTTCAAACTTTTCTTTTCCCTCAAAAACATTTACACTTGGAGTTGAGTTCCATCCGGATTTGTCAAAAAAATCATTCCATAAATCTCTTCCCAGAAAGTCATCAAACATACTGGGAATATTTCTATTTCTTCTAACTAATGGTAACATAACATTCCCTCCTATTTTTAGTTAAACATTGTTTTAATTCATTTCCACCATACTATTATCAAAGCTTAGGCCATTCTCGTTTCAACTGTTTTCTGTATTTTTTTATACGGAAAAGTTGTCAAAATGTCTTTCAAAAAAGACATTTTTTCAGATTACAATAAACTCATTATGAAATATTTTCAGGTTTCAACCTGCTGATTATAAATCATGAATTTTTAGAATGAACATTTTCTATTACCTTTGCTGGCGATATTCACGCAATGGGGTGCCTAAATAAAAACGGGCTGAGATCAAACCCAAAGAACCTGATCCGGGTAATGCCGGCGTAGGGAGGGAAAATTAGGGATTTAATTCCTACCTCATTGGTTATTAATTAACCAAATTTTCAAAAAAAATGAAAAGGATTTCTTTAATGTTATTGATGCAATGCTTTGCTATTTTTGCATTTGCACAGCTATCAATTTCCGGGAAAGTTAGCAATGAAGAAGGAGAAGCATTGCCTGGTGCAAGTGTTGTTCTACATGAATCCTACAAAGGAACAACAACCAATTTAAATGGACAGTTTGAAATTAATGTTCCAAAGCCAGGAACTTATCAACTGGAAGTTTCATTTATTGGCTACGAGACAGAAATTAAAACGATTGAAGTTCTTCAGCCCGTTCATGTAACTATCGAGTTAAAAACATCATCAGTTCTTACTGAAGAAGTTTTAATCTCTGCACACGTGCCGGAGATAAAACTCCGGTTGCCAAATCAACAGTTGAAAAAAGTACCATTGAGTCATTAAACATGGGACAGGATATCCCATATCTTCTGTCCATGACTCCATCCTATGTGGCAACATCTGATGCCGGAGCCGGTGTTGGATATACTAATTTCAGGATTCGTGGAACGGACTCAAACCGAATTAATGTTACTGTAAATGGTATTCCAATGAATGATGCAGAGTCTCACGGAACCTACTTTGTTGACATTCCTGATTTTGCAGGGTCAATCGACAATATTCAGGTTCAACGAGGTGTTGGAACTTCAACCAACGGTGCTGCTGCTTTTGGAGCAACCATCAACATGCAGACAACCACATTGAACAAAAAAGCTTATGCTGAATACAAAACATCAGCCGGAACTTTTAACACCTATAAAAATTCGGTTAGAGCAGGAACAGGGTTGTTAAATGATCACTTCACTTTTGATGTACGCCTTTCAAAAGTTTCATCGGATGGTTTTATTGACCGGGCTTCTTCCGACCTAAAATCATTTTTTACTTCAGCTGCTTATTACTCAGAAAATACCATCGTAAAAGCTAATGTTTACTCAGGCTTTGAGGAAACCTATCAATCATGGTATGGTGTACCTTCTGAAAAATTGAATAATGATGCAGATGGAATGCTTCGTTACAGGGATCACTGGTTATGGTCAACAAGCTCAGAACGTGAGAACCAAATAAGATATGAAGGATTGATTAACTCTGATGCCCGTACATACAATCTGTACACATATGACAATGCTGTAGATCATTACCAGCAAGATCACTATGAGCTACATCTCTCTCATAAAATAAACACAACCTTAAACCTAAGTGCTGCGCTTTTCTATACTTATGGTAGAGGTTATTACGAGAACTATGAATATGACGAAGACTTTGCCGATTATCAGATGACAGCACCTACAGGCATTAATTTAACAGACCTGGTTGGTCGTAAATGGCTGGATA
Source organism: Prolixibacteraceae bacterium (assembly GCA_963676845.2). Classification (GTDB taxonomy): domain Bacteria; phylum Bacteroidota; class Bacteroidia; order Bacteroidales; family Prolixibacteraceae. Next base: position 58,666 of record CAXXKK010000027.1, read on the forward strand.
ATGATTTTTATGGGGCAACATACTCGTTAAATTATGAGGAAGGAAAATCGACCGTCACTTTTGGAGGTGGTTACAACGTTTATGATGGCCATCATTTCGGACAAGTTGTTTGGGCTCAGTACATGGGAGAAAACGAAAAGAACCATGAATGGTACCGTGGCACTGGTTTGAAAAAAGATTTCAATGTATATGGGAAATATAATCTGGCAGTATCTAAAGCAGTAAGCTTATTTGCAGACCTCCAATACCGCCATATCGATTATACCATTGACGGAATTGATCATGACCTTCGAGACGTTTCACAAAAACATATCTATGATTTTTTCAATCCTAAATTTGGCATCTATTACAGACCGAATGACTCACAAGAAGCCTACCTGAGCTATGCCAGAGCAAACCGCGAACCAAACAGAAGTAATTTTGTAGATGCTGATCCGAACGGGAAACAACCAACCTATGAAACATTAAATGACTTTGAAGCAGGATATACTTACAAAGCTTCAAACTTTACCCTGGGAGCTAATTTATATTATATGGATTACAAAGATCAGCTTATTCAAACCGGTGAAATCAATGATGTAGGTAGTGCCATAATGGTTAACGTAGATGACAGCTATCGTGCCGGAGTTGAACTTACCGGTGGATTGAAAATATTCAAATCCTTAAACTGGGATATGGCTGCAACTTTCAGTCAAAATAAAATTAAAAACTTCACAGAGTTTGTTGACAACTGGGATACCGGAGGACAAGATGCAACAGAACTTGGAGAGACGGACTTGTCATTCTCTCCCAATGTTGTTGTAAACAGCCAAATAAGCTTTAACCCGGCAAGTGACATTGCAATCAGTTTAATTTCAAACTATGTTAGTGACCAATACATTGACAATACATCAAGCAAAGCAAATAAGCTGGATGCATGGTTTATTAATAATTTGAAAGCGGAATATTCTTTCAACTGCAAATTCTTAAAAGAAGTAAAACTGAATGTAATGGCAAACAACATTTTTGATGTTGAATACGAAAGCAATGCATGGGTTTACTCATATATTTATGGTGGAGAAAGATTTTCCATGGATGGATATTTTCCACAGGCAGGGATAAACTTCCTGGTAGGTATTGACTTTAAATTTTAAATGCTCATAATAGAAATAGAAAGCCCCCTTAGACATCAGTTTATGGGGGCTTTTATTTAGTTTTCTATTTTTTGCCAAACTCTCACATAATCAATTCCCATTGAACGGGGAAAAATACTTTCATCGATCCCTTTCATTCCGCCCCAGTTACCCCCCACGGCAACATTTAGCAAAATATGAAATGGTTTGTCAAAAGGCCATGCTCCTGAACTTGTATATTCATTCTTAAAAGTTCCGAATTTTTCATCGTCCACAAAGAACTTAATTTCATCTTCATTCCACTCTACAGCATAGGTATGAAATGCAGAATAGCAGTCAGAAATAATTATGGTATCTGACTTTTGTGTTTGTATCATATGGTTATAGTTCTCAGTGTGCACCGATCCCCAAATAGTATCCGGTGCAAAACCCACATTTTCCATGATATCAATTTCGCCACTCTTTGGCCATCCTCCATAGGTGTTTTCTGTAGGCAACATCCAAATTGCCGGCCACAAGCCACGCCCTTCAGGTAATTTTGCATTTATTTCAAACCTCCCATACAACCAATCACCTTTATATTTTGTAGTTAACCTGGCTGAAGAATAATTACGTCCTTCAATATTTTCTTTTATTGCAGTGATAGATAAAATTCCATTTTTAACATGGGCATTCTCAATCCTCTTACTGGTATAATACTGAGCTTCATTATTCCCCCACTTCCAGGCATTTCCCTCAACATCGAAACTCCATTTTGTAGAATCTGGCAAACCCTGATAATCAAATTCATCATTCCATACCAATTGATAACCTTCAGGAATAACAATCTCATTACGTTGTTTGGATCCGTTGGTACAGGAAACAAATACTAAAATTGAAAGGGGAACAAGAAAAAAGTAGATGCATTTCATATTCATATTATTATGGGTATGATTAAAAATATGAATTTTAAAAGCGAAAAAAAACAGTCTCCTTTTCAAGAGAAAGAGCTAAAATTGAAAAACTTATTCTTCTTCAATTTGACACAAGTGTCCTGTATCGACATTGAAATATAAAGGAGCTACAACCACATTGGGATAACGTTTTCTTAAACGGGCAGCCTCAGACAGCACAAACTCAGCAGCATTTCCAACTTCAAAAAAAGGAGATAAACTTTCAAAATGAGTTAAAGCATTCTCTTCTTTCCATCCTGCATTTTTAACCAAGCCTTTTATAAATTCATTCTTTCGATCATCAAGTTTTTCCATACCACAATGATTATGACCTATAAGAGCAATATAGCGCAGATTACCAACTGCAATAGCGTATGAAACCTGAAATTCATGATAAAACAAATTTGCCCCACCCGATCGGATGATAAATGCAAAGTTCTCCGGCATCCATAAATTTTTACGATTATCCATACACATACCTATGAGCATCTGTGCTTTATCATACTTACAAAATGCTTTGTTCAAATTATGATATTCAAGAAGTAGTCCAATGGGGTTATCTTGGTATTGTGGGAAAATATCTTGCTTCGATTTAATTTCAACCAACTTAGTCATCTTATAATGTTTAGTGCATAATCTCAAACCAAAGTAATCGAATAAAAGTTCAAAGAGATGTTTATAAAAATGAATTTACTCTCCTGCATATTTCTTATAACTTTGCAGTATAAATATAAAAATGATGGCAAAAGACTGGAAAGATCGACTAGGAGTGGTTTATTCGACAAACCCTGATTTTCAATTTCAAAATGAAGAAGAACAGGAACAGGAAACACTATCTCCTTCCGAACAAAACTTACGTGTAAGCTTAGATAAAAAGAACCGCAAAGGGAAAGCTGTCACATTAATCACCGGGTTTATTGGTTCTGAAGAAGATTTAAAAGATTTAGGGAAATTACTAAAAACCAAATGTGGTGTTGGAGGCTCTGCCAAAGAAGGAGAAATACTCATTCAGGGAGATTTCAGAAATAAGATTGTTCAACTTTTGCAATCTGAAGGATATAAAGTAAAACGATCCGGAGGATAAAAAAAGATGCCAATATTTGACATCTTTTTTCAATAAAACTTATAATTTTTTCGATATCTCTGAAAAACCAGTTTAAATAAGCAGAACAAGGAAAGCAATAACAACACCACCTAGAGCAAGGGTAATACCTCTTTTAAAATTCTTGTTTCCTGGTTTATACATCCAAAACGACGAAACTGCAAGAAAGAATAACATTAGACCAGCTGTCGTTGTAAATATCTTTCCAACACTACTTCCACCTGTTTTATGAAGCATTATTAACTTACCAAATGGATATATGTAATCCATACCTACAGTCACGGCTTCACCAGTTGATGAGTTATAAGTAGTACCATTAGGGAAAGTAACAACATCGCCTTCAGTTGTTGCTCCTTCGGTACTAAACATTCTCAACTGCTGCCCTAACTGTCCTATGGATAAATTTGGCTCCATCATCCTTTCAGTAGTAACTTCATGTTTTAGTATGTTGGTACCACGATGAATCAATAAGGTTCCGCTTAATGAATAAATAATCATCAAACCAACCATCAAAAAACCAACATCCCGGTGCAAGGCACGCATAGTCCTAACAAGTGATCTCTTTTTTTCTGCCATAATTCGTTTTTTTTTATTAAGTAAATTTCCCGCAATATATTAAATGTAAATACAAGTATTCCAGAATTTAACTTCTTGTTAAGATTTTTTGTCAACACAAGACACTGTCCAACTGCCATTTATAGAACATTTGTTTGATATATTTTATAATTATAATTAACAAACAGAGACTCTAAACAACTGACAATCAGAAAAAATAAAAAACACATACATCCCTGCACAACCATATGATATTTAAAACAATAGTCTTCAGCTACCCACATGAGTATTCTGAGAATAAATCCCTTCGAGTTTTAAAATCAGATGTATTTACATCTTATGGAAAATAACATCTTTGTTTTTACCATTGAATAGATGAAATTTCATAACTTCATGCATCATTTTAATTAATCAAAGACTACAAAAAGATGAAAAAGATTTACTCAGTTTCCATTTTTATGTTATTGATGCTTATCAGCTCAATTTCATTTGCTCAATCAAACACAGAAGAAAGACCCGGGCCAATTACAAGACCAATTATTGTAGAAATTGCTCCTGACACATATTTTATAAATGAATTTGGCATGAACGCCATGTACTTACTTGTAGGCGAAGAACGAGCTTTATTGCTAGATACAGGTACTGGTTTTTGTGATCTTAAAGGCATTGTTGAAGACTTAACAGACCTTCCGTATGATGTTGCATTAACTCATGGACATCCTGACCATGCCGGAGGAATTGGCCAGTTTGATGTTGTTTATTTAAATATGGCAGATAAAGAAATGGCAACAGGTATTCCATATGAGCAAAGAGTTGAATATGGAGAAATCATGCGGAATATGGGAATTGGATACAAAGATGTTTGGGGTTATACCGAAGCAGATGTTACAAAATACACCAAACAACCAGAACTAAGACCAATCGAAGATGAACAGGTATTTGAACTGGGAAACCGCAAAGTTACAGTTTATTATGCCCCAGGTCACTCTCCTGGTTGTGTTACTTTCCTTGATGAAAAAAATCGAATACTTTTCTCTGGCGACGCAGCCAATTCAAATGTTGGAACGAGTATTCCCGTTAGTACAACTTTAAAATATTTGGTTCGCTTGCAGGAACTCGGAGACAAGTACGACCAAATGTTTACCGGACACATCTCTTACGCAGGAACAGTCGATGTTTTTTCTCAAAAAAAATCAACACTGGATGATGTCATTGAAGCATTTCGCTCTGTTCTTCGTGGCGATGCCGAGACCCAGGAAGTCGAAAATCACTTGTTCCCGGAGATGAAATCAATTAAAGCAATTTACGGAAGTGCTCAGGTTGGTTATAATCCTGAATTACTTTGGGAAGAAGGAGAAGAACACATTATACCTTAAACCAATTTTGGATAGATCTCTATTATTTATAATAGTCAAATCCCGAGTTCCTTAAATGGAGTTCGGGATTTTTTTGCTTTGAAATGAAATTTAAATTCAATAAGGGATGAAAAATTCAGAGAAATGCAAACGAAAACGAACCTTAAGTGTTTCTATACAAAAAGATAAAGTTAAACCGTAGCAACAATATCCAATCAATATTAACCATCTGAACTTAATTTGTTAAATTAGAAGGAAAGCCCAAAATCCCTTAAAAAAACTGAAAGTAAGTATGAGAAAATATTACAAATTATCCTTAAGCATAATTATTACAGTTATACTCCTTTTTCTAAATCCGATACTAACCCTTATTACAAATACCGATAAAGGCATAATCTCAATTCTATATAATTACAATAATATCTTACTAATTGTAAGCTTCGCCTGGTCTTTAATCGAATTGATCAAAGTCTCAAAAGTAATTTTTTTAAGTAAACTTGATTTAGAACAGGAAGACAACTTAAAATCAAGAAAACTATATACTCAGATTGACATTCTTGAAAAGATACTCATCTTCACGATCCTACTTTTTGCAGTTGCTGGAGTTTTATTTTCTTTTGAAAGCATTCGTGAAATTGGAATTGGGCTATTTGCTTCAGCAGGAGTCGCCGGTATCATAATTGGTTTATCTGCTCAAAAAGTGGTAGGAGCTTTATTGGCTGGTATTCAAATTGCTATTACACAACCATTCCGGATTGATGACGCTGTCGTTGTAGAAGGAGAATGGGGCTGGATTGAAGAAATCAATCTTACCTATGTTGTTGTTCGAATTTGGGATAAAAGAAGGTTGGTTTTGCCTTCAACTTATTTTCTGGAGAAGCCTTTCCAAAACTGGACACGTTCCAGTGCAGATATTATTGGTACTGTTTTTCTATATACTGATTATACTATATCATTCGAAGCATTAAGGAAAGAATTGACCCGGTTACTAAACGAAACAGATCTTTGGGATGGAAATACCAATGTTCTACAGGTGACCGACTCCACAGAAAAAACTGTTGAAATTCGCATTTTAGTAAGTGCCAAAAATTCTCCAACTGCTTGGAATCTAAGAGTACATATCCGTGAAAAAATGATTGAATTTATTCAAAAAGAATATCCACAAAGTTTACCTCAAACGAGGATATTACTTGAAAAAGATGATTTATAACCAATTTTTAAAAAATTTACCATGGAACCAAAAATTGCAAAAAAAGGCCCTTATGCCGTTGACTTAAAAGCAAATGAAACTATTCATTGGTGTGCCTGCGGACAAAGTAAAAATCAACCCTTTTGTGATGGATCACATAAGGGAACCGGATTTACTCCCGTAGCATATACTCCGGAAAAGGATGGCACATATTATTTGTGTGGCTGCAAACACTCTGGGAACAAACCACTTTGTGACGGAACGCATAATAAGCTTTAAAACAAAAAATGGCGATTTTTAATCGCCATTTTTTTGATATCTAATAAATATTATACCCCATATAAAATTCCACAAAAAGAAATCTCCAACTTTGTACTAACAAACAGACAAAGACAAACAAAATAGATCTTAAGATTAAGCTAGCTTTAAATCGGAAATGGAAAATACGGGGATTAATACAATAAAATACACTGAAAAAAAATACGAAAAAAGTATTCAGACACACATGTCTACCAACTACTTAACGACAAAATGAATCTTTCAAAAAAGCAAATATCTAGTCGAATATCACCATCCATTAAATATTTGTTTTTTTTGAAAATATAAAAAACTTTTTTCTACTTTTGCCGCCAGTTCATTCAAATTAAAGTTTTGAGATACCCCTTAAAACGGGTTTAATAGGGAATCATGTGAAAATCATGAGCTGACGCGCAACTGTAATTCCGATTCTGAATTTTTCAGTCTTGAACTTTCAGCAACAATGCCACTGTCGCAAACACAAATTGAGATGGGAAGGCGCTGAAAGTCGGAAAAGCCAGGAGACCTGTCTTTAACATTTTGAATGATATTTGCTTTCGCGAAATAAGGCAAGTATCGAATATCCTATAGGCATTCCCTACTTTCATATTATTTGCGTTAGCATTTGTTAAACCTTTAACTGTGTTAATATGCTTACACATAAACGATGCTTCCCGCGCAATGAGGCTATCAGAACTTGTTTTTCAAACAAAAAAGCAAGCTCAATTAACTTGCTCACTTTTGCAAATACAACAGGACGCATCATTCCACAATCGTCATGAATCCTAGTCTTACCTCCTTTCCAGTTACATCTGGAGAGACAGGTGTTTTTAGTACCACTTCATTTAAGACTCAACGGAAACCAATCTTAAGAAACTATAACTAAAAGATATATGAAAAATATTAAACTAATTATTTCGATTCTCATTCCCTTAATAATCCTCTTCATCCCTGCTTCAGCTTTCGGAATTGAAGGCTTTACTGTCATTGAAAAAAGAGTAGTTGCCATTTTTGCTATGGCCGCATTATTTTGGATTCTCGAACCCATTCCTATTTATGCAACTTCAGTTCTCATTATTGTTTTGGAGTTAGTTATGATATCAAACAAAGGATTTGTTTTATTTATGAATCCTCCTGCTTCCGGGCAGCTTGGAGTTCCTCTCGGGTATGATGACATTTTAGCAACTTTTGCATCTCCTATCATTTTGCTTTTCATGGGAGGTTTCTTCCTGGCTATTGCGGCAAGCAAATACAAACTCAATACGAATCTTTCCAAAATCATGTTAAAACCATTCGGGACAAAACCAGCTTTTGTAATATTGGGACTCATGATCATCACCGCTGTTTTTTCAATGTTTATGAGTAATACAGCAACCACGGCAATGATGCTTTCTATTATTGCACCCATTCTCGCACTTTATGGCGAAGATGATAAAGGTAGAACCGCCTTGGCGTTATCAATCCCGGTAGCGGCAAACATCGGAGGTATTGGAACCCCTATTGGGACTCCGCCAAATGCAATCGCCCTGAAATACTTGAGTGGAGCAAACGCCATAAGTTTTGGAGAATGGATGACATTCGGGGTTCCGTTTGTCATTATCTTGTTAGCTCTCGGTTGGTTATTATTAACATTTATATATCCAAGCAACCTGCAAAAAATTGAAATTAACCATTAAAAGCTCCTTCATCAAAAATCGCAAAAGCTACCATCGTATATGTAACATTTGCCGGAACTATTTTACTTTGGTTAACCGACTTTTTACACGGCATGAACTCTTATGTTGTGGCAATGATCCCTGTTGGTGTATTTATTTCTACCGGAATAATAAACAAAGCCGACTTAAAACTTCTTAGCTGGGATGTACTTTGGCTGGTTTCCGGGGGTATTGCTCTTGGTCTGGCAATGGACGAAAGCGGACTTGCAGTACATTTGGTGGAAGCGATCCCTTTCCATGCTCACTCCCCGGCATTAATTATTGCAGGAGCTTCTTTGGTAATGCTGATTATGGCGAATTTCATGTCGAACACGGCAGCCGCAAACTTAATGCTACCTATTTTAGCGGCTTTAGGTACTTCTGTCCCCAGCTTTGAAGGATCAGGAATTATCACACTTGTATTGGCAGCAACTTTTACCGCCTCGCTGGGAATGACATTGCCAATCAGTACGCCTCCCAATGCCCTGGCTCACGGAACCGGTGCCATTAAAACAAAAGACATGTCAAAGGTTGGAATTATCCTTGGCTTAATAGGAATGTTTTTAGCTTTTTTCATGGTTTATATATTGCAAATTATTGGCTTTAAACAGTAAATCGAAGAATACGTAACTTTGAGATACAGAGAGACACATTATTCCTAATAAGTACAAAACAAACGGGAAATGAAAAATTTCAACCCCAAAATTGATCACAAACTCATAGAACGGTTAAGGCTCAACTATTTTAATTCTGACGATAGAATTTGCTACCTAAAGAAAGGTGAATATTTACTACGGAAAAAAAGTATCAACAAACGCTTATTCTATATAGAATCCGGATTAGTAGCGGGTTACCTTGCTGATGTGTTTAATACCAGACAAGAGATTTTTCGATCTGAAAAAAACATGATTGCAGGGGTTCAGAGTTTTTTTTCCGGCTCCCACGAGGTTTATGCAGATGTTATTGTTCTGGAAAGATTGCAAGGTAAGGTATATTGAAGTAGAAGATTATGTAAATGCCAGTAAAGAAAGCTTTACTGAGTGTTTTGTACCCCTAATCGTGCATGAGCTTGCGCTACGCCAGCAATATTCAAAAAATGTAATGCTGGAAAAAGAGGCAACCCTAAAAAAGCTATATCAGAGCGACAGGCTTGCAACCTTAGGGCAAATGTCTGCCGGCTTAGCTCATGAACTAAACAACACTTCGGGAGTAATCAATGGAAATATAAACTGGCTCTCACGAGAATTTTCAGATTACATTCAGGAACACGAACATCCTGAAGTAATGCTATACTACACTAAAGGCTTACAGGAAGGACAAACCATTCCGAGTAACGAGGCAAGGAAGAAAAGAAAAATGTTTGAAGAAAAGTTTGAACTTAAAACATGCACCGCCAAAAAGATTGCAAAAATGAACCTGGATTATGAAACCCTAATTTCAGAAACAGGAGAAGAAATAGATCAAAAAGTTGAAAACTATTTCAAATATTGGCAAATGGGTACTGCCATGCATGACATACTCGTTGCAGCAAACCACTCTACTCATATACTTCAATCGGTAAAACAGCTAAGTGCCGAGCATTCCGAACGAAGCCTAATAGATGTAAACGACAGCATTCAGGAAGCTCTTACTTTACTCAAAAAAAGAATTTCAAAATTCTCCTTACACCTAAAATTGAATAAACTTCCCCCATTAATGGCAAGCAAAGGGGAGTTGGTTCAGGTTTGGATAAACCTCATAAAAAATGCATGTGAAAGTTTTGCCAATGTAACACAAGATGAGCCAACCATCAGTATCGAAACAAGTTTCAAACACAAAACTTTCATTGTTAAAATACAAGACAACGGTGCTGATATTCCTCCCAACATGCTTAAAAAGATATTTCGCCCAAATTTCACAACAAAAAAAGACGGACTTTCATTTGGCTTAGGGCTTGGACTACCTATTGTGCAACGTATTATTGACAGTTACGATGGTACAATAGAAGTAGAAAGTTCCAACAGATTAACAATTTTTACGATTATCATTCCCTTAAATAATTAAAAACAGATGGATAAATTACACATTATTTACGTTGACGACCAGAGAGAGGTGCTTTCGGCACTTGAAAAGGATTTGGTGTTTTTCGAAAAATATATTTCTATTGAAGAATGTGAATCTGCAGATGAAGCTTTAGATGTTATCAATGAAATTTATAAAAATGGAGATCTGCTGGTTGCCATTGTTTGTGATCATGTTATGCCTGAAAAAACAGGGGTTGATTTCCTCTCAGACATAAACAAAGACGACAGGTTCACCCACACAAAAAAAATTCTGCTTACAGGACAGGCAACTCATCAAGATACAATTAAAGCAATAAACGAAGCCGGTATTGAAAAATATTTTGAAAAACCCTGGTCTTCTGAAGATCTTATAAATACACTTAAAAAGATGATTACAGAATTCATCATCAAGAAAGGATTAGACCATCTTAAATATTCAGAAATATTACACCAGGAAACACTGTTTCAGCTTCTTTCAAATGAAGGATAATCAGAAAAACTGAAATAGCAACAATTATATCCCTACAAAAAAGAAATCGATGAAAAATCTAAAACGATTGCAAACTCTTGTAATCCTACTATTTATTGCCTCAACATTAAAGGCACAAGAGCAAAAGTTAACTCTCAAAGGAATAAGCATTAATCCAACTGAAGACATCTCTATAGGAATTCACGCAGGGTCTCAGATTTGGCTGCGTTCTATGCAAACCAACCCGGGAACTGTTGGCGCAGATGGACAATCAACCAACAATTTATTCGATATAGCTTTACGCCGCACCCGTTTTTCCATGCTTGCAAATATGCATAACGAAAAGATCGTACTATACGCTCAGTTTGGCATGAACGGGCAAACAGCTACTTCTTCTGCAAAACCCCAAATCTACATACATGATATCTGGACGCAATATGCACTGATTGATCAAAAGCTTTACATTGGAGCCGGGCTACACGGATGGGCAGGTATTTCCCGACTGGGAAGCGTTAGCTACACAAAAAACATCATGGTTGACCACCCTGGATTTGGTCTTCCAAACCTGGGGAAAACTGATCAGTCAGGCAGACAACTCGGTATTTTTACAAGAGGGAATGTTGCAAAATTCAACTATCGTTTTTCAATTGACAAACCATTTGTAAAAGATGAAATGGGCAATATTGGGATCAATGAGAGTACCTATACTCCGAATCTGAAAATGGCATACAAAGGCTACCTTTTTTATTCATTTCTTGATGAAGAACATTCAACGAGTTCCTACCTAAGCCTTACTCACCTTGGTAAAAAGAAAATTTTCAACATCGGTGCAGGTTTCGATGTTCACCCCCAAAGCATGGCCAGTTTAAATAATGAAGGCGACAAAATTTTGCACGATAAAGTATTGCTCGGAGTTGATATGTTCCTGGATTACCCATTTGCAGATGAATCTGCACTGACTTTTTATTTAGCAGGTTACTCTTACGATTTTGGACCAAACTATGTGCAAACATATAGTGTCATGAATCCATTGAAAACAGGGTCATTGGAACAAGGAGGAGGAAACTCGCATTACAACCTGGGAACAGGAACTATTATTTACTCAACCGTAGGTTATCTATTACCTCAATCATTACAATTTGGCCCAGGGAAATTTCAGTTGGCAGCCGCAGTGCATTATAAAGATTTCGAAGCACTGGCTGATCCATCAGTCCAAATAGATGCTGCCTTGCACTATTATCTTTCCGGACACAATGCGAAGTTCAGCCTGCAATACTCAAACTGGAATGTTTACAGTGGAACTCCCGGATACAATAGCACAGCTAAAAAAGAATCAACAAAAGGAATGGTGGTTTTACAATCACAGATTTATTTATAGCGGATAGAAAACCCACAACGAAATTTTTCTCAATCTTCATTTTTCTAAACTCCCCATAAACAAAAAATCCCGCAAAAAGCGGGATTTTCTATCTAAACATCTTGTTTATGCTAAAGAACAATCGTTTACTTAAATTATGGTAGAACAGTATCTCCCATTAGGTAGGTATCAACTTCACGAGCTGCAGCACGTCCTTCGTTAATAGCCCACACCACCAATGACTGTCCACGACGAGTATCACCAGCTGAGAATACTTTCTTCACATTTGTTTTGAACAAACCATATTCTGATTTGTAGTTTGAACGTCTGTCACGATCCAAACCAAGTTCCTCTGCAATTTTATCTTCAGGTCCCAAGAAACCCATTGCCAATAAAACTAAGTCCGCTTCAGTACGTTTTTCGGTTCCTGGAACAACTTTAGGCATCATACCACCATTTTCATTTTTCACCCATTCAACCTGGGCTGTATGAATCGCTTTCAGTTTTCCGTTCTCACCTTCAAATTTGGTTGTAGTTACCAAATACTGACGAGGATCTTCACCTTGTACATGAATTGCTTCATGCTGTCCGTAATCAACCTTTTGGTTGCCTGGCCATTCTGGCCAAGGGTTAGCATCAGTATTGCGTTCTTTTGGTGGTTTAGGCATAATCTCTAACTGAGTTACACTTTTACAACCATGACGCAATGAAGTACCCACACAGTCGGTACCTGTATCACCACCACCAATTACAATTACATTTTTATCTTTTGCCGAGATGTAGTTTCCATCTTCCAGCTTGCTGTCCAATAAGCTTTTGGTATTCGCTTTAAGGAATTCCATTGCAAAATGAACACCTTCCAACTCACGGCCTTCAACTTTCAAGTCACGTGGATTAGTTGCTCCGGTTGTTAAAACAACAGCATCAAATTCTTTTAGAATTTTGTTTGAACTGATGTCCTTTCCAACTTCAGTATTTGTTTTGAACGTAATGCCTTCAGCCTCCAAGATATCAACACGACGCTGTACTACAGCTTTGTCTAGTTTCATATTTGGAATACCATACATTAATAAACCTCCGATTCTGTCGTCACGTTCAAAAACAGTAACCGTATGACCAGCTTTATTTAGCTGAGCAGCACAAGCCAATCCGGCAGGACCAGATCCAACAACTGCTACAGTTTTTCCTGTACGTGACTCTGGTGGTTCAGGAACAACCCATCCCTGCTCAAAACCATTGTCAATAATGGTACGTTCGTTATCATGAATCGTCACTGAAGGTTCGTTAATTCCCAACACACAACCTGCTTCACAAGGTGCAGGACAAACTCTTCCTGTAAATTCAGGGAAGTTATTTGTGTGATGAAGACGCTCCAATGCTTCTTCCCAACGACCTTTATAAATTAGATCGTTCCATTCAGGAATCAGGTTATACACCGGACATCCTGTTGCTCCTGTTGGCAATAATTCCCCGCGATGACAGAAGGGAACGCCGCAATCCATACAGCGTGCACCTTGAGTTTCGCAAGTTTCTTTATCACGAAGCACATATACTTCGTTCCAATCTTTTAGGCGTTCCTCAACCGGACGTGTCGGGTTGGAAACTCTTTTATATTCTAAAAATCCTGTTGGCTTTCCCATGTCTTTTAGTCTATAATGAATTACAAGTTTGCTAGATGCAAATCAAATGCTGCATCGATAATTTCAGACTCAGTCTCGTATTTACCCGTGCTACGGGCCTGTTCAATATAGCCAAGCATACGTTTGTAATCTGTAGGAATTACTTTCACAAACTTGCTTATTGTTTCGTCCCAATCAGAAAGAACATACTCAGCAACAGTAGAACCTGTTTTCTCCATATGTTTTTGGATCATTGCTTTCAGTTCTTCCTGTTCTGCTTTGTCTTCCACTTTTTCAAGCTGTATCATTCCCATGTTACAAAGCTCAGGGAACTTACCATCTGTATCAAGTACATAAGCAATACCACCTGACATACCAGCACCGAAGTTACGTCCTGTTTTTCCAAGAACAACTGTTTTACCTCCAGTCATGTACTCACAACCGTGATCGCCAATTCCTTCAACAACAACCTTCGCTCCTGAGTTACGCACACAGAAACGCTCACCTGCTACACCGCGGATATAAGCTTCACCACCTGTTGCACCGTAGAAACATACGTTACCTACAATGATATTTTGCTCAGGCACAAACTGAACGTTTTTCGCAGGATACAATGACAAGTGACCTCCTGATAAACCTTTACCGAAGTAGTCATTGGCATCGCCTTCCAGCTCAAGCTCAATACCTTTACAAACGAATGCTCCGAACGACTGTCCTGCAGAACCTTTCAATTTATAATGAATAGTTCCATCTGGCAGACCTTCACCTTTATGTACTTTGGTTACTTCGTGTGACAGTACAGTACCAGCACTACGGTTGATATTCTGAATTTCAAATTCAGCTTCAACTTTTTCACCATCTTTAATTGCTTTCTGAGCAGCTTCTACAAATTTCCAGTCAAGAATTTCTTCCATCTGGTGATTTTGCTTTTTGCTGCAGTATAAACCTTCTTCAGCACCCATTTCTTCCTTATAAAGAATTGGATTAAGATTTAGTCCTTTATATTTCCAGTGATCAATATCATCTTTGAATTTCAAACATTGAGACTGACCAACCATTTCTTCAATAGTGCGGAATCCAAGTTCTGCCATAATTTCACGCATACCTTCAACAAGGAATTCGAAGAAATTCACAACATGATCAGGATTACCTTTAAACATACCACGAAGTCTTTCATTTTGCGTAGCTACACCCACTGGACAAGTATTGCTGTGGCACTTACGCATCATGATACAACCTTCAACAACCAAAGCCATTGTAGCAACTCCCCATTCTTCAGCACCAAGCAATGTAGCAATTGCAAGGTCACGAGAAGTTTTCATCTGACCATCAGACTGAACCACAATACGATTACGCAGGCGGTTACGAACCAAGGTTTGATGAGTCTCAGAAAGACCAATTTCCCAAGGTAATCCGGCGTGCTTAATAGAACTGATTGGAGAAGCACCTGTACCTCCGTCAAATCCAGAAATCAATACTGCATCAGCTTTTGCTTTACAAACTCCGGCAGCAACAGTTCCCACTCCAGACTCAGATACAAGCTTCACGTTCACACGTGCATCACGGTTACTGTTTTTCAAGTCGAAGATTAGCTGAGCTAAATCCTCAATTGAATAAATATCGTGGTGTGGTGGAGGTGAAATAAGACCTACACCCGGAGTTGAATTACGTGTACGACCAATCCAGCCATTTACTTTATGCCCTGGAAGGTGACCACCTTCACCAGGCTTAGCACCCTGAGCCATTTTAATCTGAAGCTCTTTGGCCATGCTTAAGTAGTAACTGTTTACACCGAAACGACCAGAAGCAATCTGCTTAGTAGCAGAACACATATCATCGCCATTTGGAAGTTTTGTGTAACGAACCGGATCTTCACCACCCTCACCTGAGTTAGATTTAGAACCGATACGGTTCATTGCAATTGCAAGAGTTGTATGTGCTTCCCACGAGATTGAACCAAAAGACATTGCTCCGGTTGCAAATCGGGTAAGAATATTTTTTGCAGGTTCAACTTCATCAATCGAGATCGGCTCACGATCCGATTTGAAATCCATCAATCCACGAAGTGTAAATGCGGCACTTGCCTGCTCATCCACTTCTTTACAATATTTTTTGTATTTATCGAAGTCGTTTTCACGAGTTGCTTCCTGGATCATTTGAATTGCCATTGGGCTAAGCAAGTGACGTTCACCGTCTTTTCTCCAGTGATAGTCACCACCCGGATCCAGTACTTTAGATCCACCCAGACGAGTTGGGAATCCCTGACGATGTCTCATCATTGCTTCTTTAGCAATGTCATCCAGACCAAGTCCTTCAATACGACTTGTTGTTCCTGTGAAATATTTGTCAACCACTTCCTGTTTCAAACCAACAGCCTCAAAAATTTGAGCTCCCTGGTATGAAGCAAGTGTTGAAATACCCATTTTAGAGAATACTTTCAACAAGCCGCTGCCAATTGCTTTCACATAGTTTTGAATGGCTTTCTCTTTCGTAGTATCTCCTAATTTGCCATTTTCAACCATCTGCTTAATGGTATCGATAGCCATGTATGGGTTAACCGCTGAAACTCCGTAACCTAACAAAGTTGCAAAATGCTGTACTTCACGTACATCTCCGGCTTCCATGATAATGTCTGCCTTACCACGTTTTCCTGCACGGATTAAGTGGTGATGCACTGCAGATGCAGCTAGCAATGATGGGATTGGAGCGTGGTCTGTACTGATTGCAAAGTCAGACAATAAGATAATTGAATATCCTTCGTCGATTGCATCTTCAACATACTGACATAATTTCTCCAATTTATTTTCTAAAGTACCCGATTTTCCATCAGCATGGAAAACGATACTAATTTTTTTCGTTTGGAAATGTGTATGATCCACATAAGCCAATTTCACCAACTGCTCGTTTGTCAATACCGGCTGTGGAATTGCAATACGACGACAGTGTTCCGGTGATTCTGTCAACACGTTTTTGAAACCACCCACATAGGTTCTCAAGTCCATTACAATACGCTCCCTGATTGGGTCGATTGGTGGATTAGTTACCTGTGCAAACAATTGTTTAAAGTAATGTGCCAAATGCACTGGGCGATCAGAAAGAACAGCAAGAGGATTATCTGCTCCCATTGACCCAATAGGCTCACTACCTGCAGTCGCCATTGGTTTCAAAATCACCTCAATATCTTCATGTGTAAATCCAAAAGCTTTTTGTCTTCTGAATAGTGTTTTCTCATCTGGTTCTTTCAATTCCAAATCAGGGATTGAAGGAAGTTCATCCAGATAAGTCATATTATTTTTAACCCACTCACCATAAGGTTGACGTGAGCAAATATCTCCTTTAACTTCTTCGTCAGAAATAATACGCCCTTGCTCCAAATCTGCAACAAACATTTTTCCTGGTTGCAAACGTCCACGTATTTTCACTTTATCATGAGGAACATCAATAACACCAGTTTCAGATGCCATGATTAATGTATCATCATCCGTTAAACAGTAACGAGAGGGACGCAAACCATTACGGTCAAGAGTTGCACCTACAAGAACACCATCAGTGAAACATACAGATGCAGGACCGTCCCATGGTTCCATCATAGCCGAATAGAATTCGTAGAATTCTTTCTTCTTAGGATCCATATCCGGATTATTTTGCCATGCTTCAGGAATTAGCATCATCATTACATGAGGTAATGAACGACCACTTAGGACAAGCATTTCAATAGCCATATCAAGGTTGGCACTATCCGAATCCCTCAAATCACAAATTGGGAAGATCATTTCAAGTTCTTCTTTTGTAAATGCAGAGCATTCAAGAAGCACCTCGCGGGCACGCATCCAGTTGATGTTACCTTTGTTGGTGTTGATCTCACCGTTGTGAGCAATAAAACGGAATGGCTGAGCCAGTTTCCAAGAAGGAAAAGTGTTAGTTGAGAAGCGTGAATGTACCAGTGCAATAGCACTTACAGCCAATGGATTTGTAAGGTCTTTATAATATAAGGTAACCTGCTCGGTTGTTAATTGACCTTTATAATTGATTGTCTTATATGAACAGGAAATAATATTCAGGCCATCATACCCCAGACCTGCAACAGACTCACGAGCCAAACGTTCAGTATATTTTCTGAAAACGAAAAGTTTACGATCAAACTCTTCAACAGACATGCCATCTGGTTTCGCAATAAACAATTGCTGTACGAAAGGTTCTGAAGCTAATGAATCACGACCTAAATCAGAATTATCAACAGGTACTTTTCTGTACCCTAAGAATGGCAGGCCAAACTTCTTTAAGTTTCTGCCAATTATATCTTTACACTCAGAACGTTTTCTATCATCTTTAGGGAAGAAAATCATGGCTACGCCATATTCTCCAAACTTAGGTAACTTAATACCTTCTTTGGGACACTCTTCCAGAAAAAGCTCATGAGGAATTTGAAGTAAAATTCCTGCACCGTCACCACTTTTAATATCGAACCCGGTACCTCCACGATGTTCCATACGAGCCAGCATCGACAAAGCATCAGAAATCACTTCATGTTTTTTCCGACCTTTTAGGTTTGCTACAAACCCGATACCACAACTCCCGTGTTCAAATTCAGGGCGGTAAAGACCCTGATGTTTTGGATTTTCAAGTTGCATCATTTATACATTTTAAAAATTTTTACACCCGCTTTCGTCATGCCTCAAAAAGGTCAGACACAACAATAGTCATTGAAACCACTCCAATGACTAAAAATTTATAAGCAAAACCCACAAAATTCTTACGAAGTGACAGCAAAAATAGCTATAAATGAGATAATACACAATCTTTAAGTCTAAAAAAGGTGTTCCAAAACATGCAAGCAAGCCTTTACTTTTTGCTTCCTATTTCATAATAACATGAGATCGAATTAGTTACAATTTGAAACCTTTCTAATTCAGAAAAAAGCAAGAAGACACAGAAGTAACGATTTATTAACAGAAATAATCCTATTTCAACAGCCCGTCATAGGCTTGTTTTACTTTTTCAAAAGAAAATTCATCAAAAACACCATTCATTTTGCTGTTGATCTCAGACAAACACAAGTTTCCGATACTTCCTTCATGTGTATGTTCAATTGATCGATCAGGCTCATAAATGCCTTTCTGAATTGACATTCCGATTTGTTTATATGCATCCCTAAAAGGAACTCCTCCCATAACCAGACGATTTACATCTTCCACACTGAAAACATATTTATAACGCTCGTCTTCAAGCAAATTATCTTTTATCGAAATTTCAGAAAGTGCAAAGGCTGCAATTTTCAAACAATCCTTCAAATCAGCGAAAGCAGGGAGAAAAGCCTCTTTCACCAATTGCAAGTCTCTAAAATATCCACTTGGAAGATTATTCACCATCATTGTAATCTGAGTAGGTAACGCCTGTATTTTATTGCAATGAGAACGAAGCAATTCAAACACGTCCGGATTCTTCTTATGTGGCATAATACTCGATCCAGTAGTTAACTCATCAGGAAGAGATACAAATCCAAAATTCTGACTCATAAACAGGCACACATCGTAAGCCAGCTTTGAAAGAGTTGCAGCAATTGAAGACAAAGCAAAGGATACCGTTTTTTCCATCTTGCCACGTCCCATTTGCGCATAAACCACGTTGTAATTCATTTCCTCAAACCCCAGCAAATCTGTAGTCATTTGACGATTCAACGGAAACGAAGACCCATAACCTGCAGCAGAGCCAAGAGGATTCTGATTTGCCACACGGTAAGCAGCCTGCAACAAAATAAAATCATCCACTAAACTTTCGGCATAAGCACCAAACCACAACCCAAACGACGATGGCATAGCAACTTGCAAATGCGTATAACCAGGCATCAAATAATCCTTATACTTATCTGCCTGAGCAATCATTACATCAAAAAGATTTTTACCCAGCTCAACTATTTCCTGAATTTCTCCACGGGTGAATAATTTCAAATCCAAAAGAACCTGATCATTTCTCGAGCGTCCACTGTGAATTTTTTTCCCCACACTACTCAACTCTCTCGTCAACATTAATTCCACCTGAGAATGAACATCTTCTATTCCTTCTTCAATAATAAAGTTCCCTTTTTCTGCCTGTGTATATATATTTTTTAGCTCAGCTAAAAGTTGTGACAATTCATTACTTTCCAGTAACCCAATTGACTCCAACATCGTTGCATGAGCCATGGAACCCAATACATCATATTTAGCCAAATACAAATCAAGTTCACGATCTTTACCGACAGTAAAATCTTCAATTGCTTTATTCACAGGTATGCCTTTATCCCAAAGTTTCATGATGAAAAAATTTAAAGATGGAGATCGAAAAAACAGAAATAAAACTTTCCGAACTTATCCTTCTATCTTCGATTAATATTCAAGCTACAAAGATATGATTTCAAAATAAAAAGCCATCGCAAATTTACGAAATGAGATACTCCCCAAAACTCCACATTCACACATAAATCGACAAGTAAACCTTTTGACTGAATCCTATAGCTTTCGATACAAAACTTTAATATATTCGACTTATTATTAAAATAATATTAATCAAACTTTGGTTATTATTACATTTGTTGCAAGAAACAATCTGCAACTTATCAGAAACACAACCAGAATTTTTAAACAATGAATAGAATATTTTCAATTATAGCATATGTAATTGTTGGCATTGCATTAATCTCGGCAGCAGGCTTTTATTTCAACACTGACTTTTACCAACGAATGATTGTTGAAGATGGAATCATGGAAAACCTTACAGCCTTGGTGTTATTATTAATATCAATCTTATTTACAATTCGTTTTTTCAAACAATACAAAACGAGGAATAAATTTTGGATCGCCCTAAGTCTAATCATCATTATTGGAACTTTCTTCGGCTTTGGAGAAGAGATTTCCTGGGGACAGCGAATCTTCTCAATACAAACCGGAGAATATTTCTCACAGCACAATTATCAGGGAGAAACCAATCTGCATAACCTTGAAATAAATGGAGTAAAACTAAATAAACTTATTTTTTCAAAAGGATTAGTACTTGTCTTCGGAACTTATTTTATTGTAACACTCTTGCTCTACAAGAAATGGACATATTTCACCCGATTAATCGATTTATGGGGGATTCCTGTTCCTAAAATCAAATATTCAATCTTAATATTATTTTGCACTGCAGTAGTATTAATTATTCCCGATTCAAAAGTATGGGAACTATGGGAGGCTATTTTTGTTTCCGTGTTATTGCTTGTGTTTTTAGACCCCTACAATTCAGGAGAAAAACTTCTTCCATAAATCAAAAAAAGAGCGACAAACTACAAACAAAAGGATCCCGAAGCAAATCAGTCAGACAAAGAAATGTCTTTTATTCTTTTTGCCGGATTTATTAATACCAAGAAAATTATCCCTGTCAACGCCAATTCATGCAATTCACTCTCTTTCATCATATTAATAAAAACAGGGATATAAATATTTATCGCAAGCAACAAAATCACATGATAAAGGCGAGGAATAGGTACTCCATAATCAGTTACCAATTTGCGAATAGATTTTAGTTTCCATGTAAGTATTGGAAGGACGACAAAATACCCCACCAACGCAACAAACATAAGCTTGGAAAAGATGAGAATATTTAGATCAACACCATCTATTTCAAGGTTATGCAGATTGGTTTCTCCCTGATAATTGTGCTGTGAGAAATATTCCCCGGTTTGTATTGAGAAGATTCGCTGTCCCCAGGAAATTTCCTCTCCCAAACCAAAAATAAAAACTACAGCAGCAAGCACATTTAAGAAGATTTTCTTTTTGTCTTTTTCCTGAATTGCCTTTTTAGCCCTAACAGCAAAAACTATTGCAGATAAAAGCAGAAAAAACGCAGTTAAGTATTCAACCCACCCATCTTCCTTGGTTGCTTCCAAAAAAGCTTCCAGACTAATATTACTTTGGGATTTCCCATAAGCTACAAAACCAATAATCAGAGCATAAACTACAATATCAATAATTGTAATCCACGAAATATTTTTCTTCATTTGCATTTGACTTTCTAAATAAGTGCGTAAAATTAATATTTTTTTATTCTGAATTTATTTTATTCTTAACAAATGAATGATCGGCGTTTATACTTCATAGTCCTTCTCCCAATAGTTTTGATTGTAATTTCTGCACTTCCCATACCGCTTGTTGTAAATGCAGCGAAATATGCAGAAGTTGGGCGCGAAATGCTCCTTAACCACGACTGGATAAACCTAACTATAGGAGGAGATGCTTACGACCAGAAACCTCCTTTATTATTTTGGATTGCAGCTGTAACATTTCAATTATTTGGACTATCGATCCCTGCATATAAGATTGCAGTGCTTTTATTTTCATTCATTGGTATTTTTTCCACATATAAATTAGGCAAATTCTTTTATGGCAAAGATACGGGCCTCCTTGCTGCATTATTCTGGTGCACATCCCTCGGATTTCTTCACTTCAACAACGACATACACACAGATACACTACTCGCCAATTTTGTAGTTTTTTCAGTATGGCAATTTTCAGTTTATTTCAAAAACCACAAATGGAAAAATTTCATACTTGGTAGTATCGGCATTGGCCTATCAATGCTTGCTAAAGGTCCTGTCGGAATTGTTATTCCCGGAGCAGCAATAGGTGGCAGCTTACTGGTTCACCGACAATGGAAAGAGATCTTTCATTTCCGATGGCTAATTGCCCTCGCAATTGTTAGCATTATGATTCTACCTGCAATGGCCGGACTTCTCAATCAGTTTGGAATAGAAGGAATTAAATTTTATTTCTGGACGAATAATATGGGAAGAATCACAGGGTCATACCACAGCAGTAGCACTCCTGACTATTCTTTCTATCTACACACATCCCTATATGTTTTATTACCATGGACCGTATTCATGGTTTATGGTTTAATCAAAGAAATTAAAAGCCTGTTTGGATTACGAAAAAAACCAAACAAAGATTTTGAAGTTGTAAACATTCTTGCCGCAGTTGTTTTTATTGGGATTCTATCTGTAGCAAAACAACAAAACCCACATTATTTACTTTCAGCTGTTCCTTTTTTATATATAATAAGTGCAAAATGGACAGTCCGTCTATTTGAGTCCAACAAAAACTCAAAAACACAAAATCTCATCACAGTTATCAATAAAGGAATATCAATAATAATTGGATTAACACTTTTAATTTTCCCATTAGTCGTATTTCCTGAGAAACGCGTATGGTATTGGCTTATATATATTATACTACTAACAGGGATAGCCCTATTAATATTTAAAAAGCACGATTTGTCGAAACAAATCAAAATGCTAGTATTCACAATTACATTGGTCCTTTTTACGGTAAATGTAAACCTGCTTCCCAATATGCTCAAATTTCACACATCAATAGAAGCAGCTCATATTTTTAATGAAGAAGCTACTGAAAGTTCCACATTAAGCATGTACACTTCGGAAGCCCGACTCTGGAACCTACTACTTTACTCTAAGTCACCAGGAACCTATATTATAGAAAACGAAGATCTTGTAGAATTCCTCCCCGCATCTGGAAACTGGATCTACACAACAGAAGATGGATATACTGATATGCTTAAAATGGGACTGGACATGGAAATCATTAAAAAGTTCACAGAACACAAAGCACTAACAAATCAATCTGCCAGGTTCCTAAATCCAAAAACAAGAGAAAGCAGGTTTCAAACTATGTATCTTATAAAAATTAATTAATAACATAACATCCATACTCACTTTTCTCAATTAAAGAATAGTTGATTAACCACATAAACAAAATCACTATTGAAACATAGCACCCTTTCTCAGGAAATTTTTACGTATTGATCAATTACAACCATACAAATTAAATGCTGACAATAATATAATAGTGCAAACTCAAAAAGTAAGGTCACACATTATAATATTAGAAGTAATTCAAAAAAACCGCTCACCTAGAACTGCATTACAACAAAACTAATCTCACCCAGAAAAGAAAGATCAGGTCTTTCTCCTCAACCGACTAAAACAGACAGAAAACCACAGATGCTATTATAATCGAGAAGAAACAAGCCGTTCTAAATATCCTTTTGATACAAATCTACTCCAAATATATTCTTTTTGTTATTTTAGTTAACATTAAATTTACATTGTGATACACATAG
The DNA here is from genome assembly GCA_963676845.2 of Prolixibacteraceae bacterium. GTDB lineage: Bacteria > Bacteroidota > Bacteroidia > Bacteroidales > Prolixibacteraceae. Next base: position 82,541 of record CAXXKK010000027.1, read on the forward strand.
CATTGCAATTCCTATGTTTTGACAAATTGTTAACACTTACCAGCAATAAAAAAACAAATAGATAACAAATAATCAGTCCACCTCTATTTTTTACCCCCAAAACTGATATTTTGTTATTTTTCAAAAACACACCCCACTCAAAACAGGGGATCAATTGTTATTTTTTGTATTTTTTTTTCAGCGCACCCCATGTTTTTTAGCATCATTTTAGAAAATATACCTACTTTTGAACCGGAGAACAAAACAAACAAAGGTCATTTTAAAAATTTCGAGCATTTTAAAAGATCACACGTTAAAGCAAAACCAAAAAAGATTAATTAAAAGTTTAGTTTAACCTTAAATTATTTTATCATGAAAAAGACACTTTTAGTTTTAGTTGTAGCAATTTCTAGTCTTTTTGCTTATAACGTACAAGCACAAAGCTGGGACACAGGCCTTGACATTTATTCAAGTTACATCTGGCGTGGTGCTAAATTTGGAGACGGTGCTGCATTCCAGCCTTACGTTGAATTTGCAGCCGGTGATTTCGCTGTTGGAGCATGGGGTTCTGTAAACAGTGGTTCAGAAGAAGCTTTAGAAATGGACCTTTACGCAGGTTATGATTTTGGACCTGTTTCTATCACAGTTACTGACTACTATTTTGGTGGCGACTGGACAGATGGTGACATGCACGCATTCGAACCAAGTCTTGGTTTAAGCTTAGGCGATTTCGGACTTACCGCTGCATACATGACAGGTGACGGTATTGATGACACTTACCTTGAAGCAGCTTATTCTTTCGGTTCAGTTGACCTAGCAATTGGTGCAGGTGACGGACAATACACTTATGTAGAAAACGAAGATGGAACAGTTGATGATGATTTCGGAATTTGTAATATAACCGTAGGCACATCAAAAGACATTGAAATTACTGACACTTTCGTTCTTCCTGTTTCAGGATCAGTTACCCTTAACCCTACTACAGGTGGATTCTTCATCACAGCAGGTCTTTCATTATAATTTTTAAAAACAGATTCTCATGAAAAAGATTGAAGCGATTATTAGAAAATCCAAATTCGACGAAGTGACTGAAGCGCTTCTAGAAGCTGGGATTGATTTCTACTCTTACTGGGATGTACGTGGTGTTGGCCAGACAACTGAAGAACGTGTTTACCGTGGAGTAGTGTACGATACAAGTACAATCGAAAGAACATTAATTTCAATTATCGTTCGCGATAAAAACGTTGAAAAAACAGTTTTGGCTATCATGAAAGCCGGTAGAACTGGTGAAATAGGTGATGGTAAAATATTCATCACATCAGTTGATGAGTCATACCGTATCCGCACCGGAGAATTTGGCGATGAGTCACTATATATAAAAGGTAAAGAAGAATAAAAAAAATTTAATTTATCATGGAAGAAACTTTACAAGGCCTAACGGTAGGCATAGATAATATGTGGTTGCTGATTGCTGGATTTTTGGTAATGTTTATGCAACCAGGGTTTGCTATGGTGGAAGCAGGTTTCACCCGCTCTAAGAACACTGCAAACATCTTGATGAAAAACTTAATGGACTATTCAATTGGTTCACTCTTATATTGGATTATTGGTTTCACCTTAATGTATGGTGATTCAATAGGTGGTTTTATTGGTACTCCTGATCTATTCTTCATGAGTGATGGATTCGGAAGTTATTCAGATTACGCTGACTTATTCTTCCAAACTGTATTTGCTGCAACTGCTGCAACTATCGTTTCCGGAGCCATGGCAGAACGTACTGAATTTAAAGCATACCTTATTTTCTCAATTGTAATTACTGTATTAATTTACCCAATCTCAGGACACTGGACATGGGGTGGCGGATGGTTAAGCGAAATGGGATTCCATGACTTTGCTGGTTCATCTATCGTACACTCTGTTGGTGGATGGTTAGGATTAGCTGGTGCTACAATAATTGGTCCTCGTATTGGGAAATATACAAAAGACGGAAAAGCAAAAGCGATTCCTGGACACAACTTAATGATTGGCGCACTTGGTGTATTCATCCTTTGGTTCGGATGGTTCGGTTTCAACCCTGGATCTCAACTAGCTGCTGCTGGCATTGAAAACGCTGTTGCAATTGGCCATATTGCTGTAACAACCAACCTAGCTGCTGCTGCTGGTGCAGTTACTGCAATGATCGTATCTTGGGTACGCTACGGAGCACCTTCATTATCAATCTCATTAAACGGAGCATTAGCTGGTCTAGTTGCCATTACAGCTGGTTGTGATGCTGTTGACCCAATGGGTGCATTGGCTATCGGTATTATTGCTGGATTCGTTCTACCATTTGCAGTAGAATTCTTCGATAAAGTATTAAAAGTTGACGACCCTGTAGGTGCAGTTTCTGTACACGGTGTATGTGGTGCTCTTGGTACTTTGATGGTTGGTTTATTCTCAACTTCAGAAGGTTTATTCTACGGTAACGGAGCTGGTCTACTAGGAGTTCAAGCTCTTGGTGTACTTTCATTCTTCGTTTGGGCATTCGGTACTGGTCTTATTTTATTCTTCATCTTGAAGAAAGCCGGTATCCTAAGAGTTCCAAAACGTATCGAAGAAGAAGGATTAGATGTATATGAACACGGAGAAAGTGCCTACAATTAATAATTTCTTCAGCCTTTAAGTCTGTAGCTTTCTCAAGGGCCTACCAATGGTAGGCCCTTATTCCATAAGGATATAAAAAAGAAGAAGGACATTTTCTGTTGAAAATGTCCTTCTTCTTTTTCACCTAAAAGCTTTAAATATTCAATCCTTCACAACCTACCCCTGCAAAAATTCACACAAACAAACTAGGATAGTTATTGTATTTTACAAGCAAGCTAAATAGTTTATTAATTTTCATACATACAAAATATTATTGGGTGCAATTTTCTCTTTAAACTCAAGAACAGATTGTTATAAGTTCCTCCAATATATATCGATATAAAAACAGAACAATTCAAACAAGTCACATCCAGTCTTCATTTCATTTTATCATCAATATAGCTTCTCCTTGATCCTGTTAGACTATAACTAGTCTGACAAAACAAAAAAAAGTCCGGATGAAAACACCCGGACTTTAATAAAACTATACAAATCTATCCTATTTCACTTCTTCAAAATCTACATCAGTAACTTCTCCATCCTGTGATGAATCGGATGATTGCCCGTTACCTCCCTGAGCTCCTGCATCAGGACCTGGTTGTTGTTGCCCTGCCTGTGCCTGCGCATTATACATTTCCTGTGAAGCAGCCTGGAAGACTTCATTCAACTCAGTAGTTGCAGCATCAATTGCAGCAATATCCTGATTTTTATGAGCTTCTTTCAATTTACCTAAAGCAGCTTCAATTGGGCCTTTTTTATCTGCCGGAAGCTTGTCCCCAAACTCCTTAAGCTGTTTTTCAGTCTGGAAGATCAGACTATCAGCCTGATTCATCTTGTCTACTTTTTCTTTGGCTTGCTTATCTGCATCTGCATTTGCAGCAGCTTCGTCTCGCATACGCTTAATTTCATCATCACTCAAGCCCGAAGATGCTTCAATACGAATTGATTGAGATTTACCTGTTGCTTTATCTTTTGCATGAACATTCAAAATACCATTCGCATCAATATCGAAAGAAACTTCAATTTGAGGCACACCTCTTGGAGATGGTGGTATTCCATCTAAGTGGAAACGTCCAATTGTTTTATTGCCGCCAGCCATTGGGCGTTCACCCTGCAATACATGAATTTCTACAGAAGGCTGATTATCTGCAGCCGTTGTAAATGTTTCCGATTTCTTTGTTGGAATTGTAGTGTTTGCCTCAATCAATTTAGTCATTACACCACCCATCGTTTCAATACCCAATGAAAGAGGAGTAACATCCAGAAGCAATACATCTTTAACTTCACCTGTTAAAACACCACCTTGAATAGCAGCGCCAACAGCCACAACTTCGTCAGGGTTAACACCTTTAGAAGCCTCCTTCCCAAAGATTGATTTTACTTTTTCCTGAACAGCAGGAATACGAGTTGATCCACCAACCAAAATAACCTCATCAACATCAGATGCACTTACACCTGCATTTTTCATTGCTTTCTGACATGGACCTACAATTGCATTAATCAAACTGTCTGCCAATTGCTCGAACTTAGAACGAGTCAGAGTTTTCACCAAGTGTTTTGGGACTCCATCCACTGGCATAATATATGGTAAATTGATTTCCGTCTGAGTTGAACTAGAAAGCTCAATTTTTGCTTTTTCAGCAGCTTCTTTCAAACGCTGTAGGGCCATTGGGTCTTTTCTCAAGTCAAGGCCTTCATCTTTCTGAAATTCATCAGCCAACCAATCAATAATAACCTGGTCAAAATCATCACCACCTAAGTGCGTATCACCATCGGTTGATTTTACTTCAAATACACCATCTCCCAATTCCAGGATTGAAATATCGAAAGTACCACCTCCAAGGTCAAACACTGCAATCTTAATATCTCTATCCATTTTATCAAGGCCATATGCCAAAGATGCAGCAGTAGGCTCATTGATAATACGACGAACTTGCAAACCTGCAATCTCTCCAGCTTCTTTCGTTGCCTGACGCTGAGCATCATTAAAATAAGCAGGCACAGTAATTACTGCTTCTGTAACTTCCTGTCCAAGATAATCTTCTGCTGTTTTCTTCATTTTTTGAAGAACCATTGCTGAAATCTCCTGTGGAGAATATTTGCGATCATCAATTTGAACACGAGGCGTATTATTATCGCCCTGTACAACTTGATACGGTACACGGCCAATTTCTTTTGCTACATTTGAATGAGATTCCCCCATAAAACGTTTAATAGAAAAAATTGTCTTCTGAGGATTTGTAATGGCCTGACGTTTTGCAGGATCACCAATTTTTCGCTCTCCATTTTCAACAAATGCAACAACTGAAGGAGTTGTTCTTTTCCCTTCGCTATTAGGTATTACAACCGGCTCATTACCTTCCATAACTGAAACGCAGGAGTTTGTCGTACCTAAATCGATTCCTATTATTTTTCCCATTTTAAATTATATATTTTAATTATTTCAATCTTTAATATTGATTTTTTCAGCCATCAATAATCAATGACTATGCCAAGCAAAAAATACAAATACAAGATGCAATATTGGCATAAAAACCATCTCTTAAATTATAGCCATGTCACTATAGGTGACAAAAAGACACTAGACAGAAAGAAGAAACAAACAACAACCATACTAGGAATAGTTTCGTAAAAAGTTATTTACTTTGTGGCTTATAACACAGATATTATGTCAGTACATAAAGAGATAAAGAAAGTTACAACACATGTACTCTCCGAAATGAAACTCAAGGGAGAGAAAATTACCATGCTAACCAGCTACGACTACAGCATGGCAAGACTAGCTGATGAAGCAGGATTAGATGCAATACTAGTTGGCGACTCTGCCTCTAATGTCATGTCTGGAAACGAAACGACTCTGCCTATTACACTGGATCAAATGATTTATCATGGCACTTCTGTTGTAAAAGCAGCAAAAAGAGCTCTGGTTGTTGTTGACATGCCTTTTGGAACATACCAAGGCAACAGCAAAGAAGCATTAAGCTCTGCCATCCGCATCATGAAAGAAACAGCTGCAGATGCTGTAAAACTTGAGGGAGGTAAAGAAATTATCGAGTCAGTAGATCGTATTCTTTCAGCAGGGATTCCCATCATGGGACATCTGGGTTTAATGCCTCAATCAATTCACAAATACGGAACTTACACAGTAAGAGCCAAACAAGACGAAGAAGCTCAAAAACTCATTGACGATGCTAAACTTCTTGAAAAAGCTGGATGTTTTGCCATCGTTCTTGAAAAAATACCAGCTGCCTTAGGGAAACAAGTTGCAGAAGCAGTTAAAATCCCAATTATTGGTATTGGCGCAGGGAATGGAGTAGACGGACAGGTTCTTGTTATTCATGATATGTTGGGAATCACCCAGGAATTCTCTCCTCGTTTTTTACGACGCTACCACAACCTGGCAGCAGAAATAAAGGGAGCTATCGGCAACTATATCAGTGATGTGAAATCTCAGAATTTCCCGAACGAAAGAGAACAATACTAACACACCTATATTCATTATAAATATTTCGGGCACCATTAATTGTTGCCCGATTTTTTTCAGCTAAAGGAATTAAAGATGCAAGTTATTTACGAAGACAACCACATCATAGCCGTCAACAAAGCCTGTGGAGAAATTGTACAAGGCGACAAAACCGGAGACATTACGTTAATTGACCAGGTTAAAGCCTACATCAAAAAGAAATACAACAAGCCCGGCGATGTATACCTGGGATCTCCCCACCGCCTGGACAGGCCAACCAGCGGAGTCGTAATTTTTGCACGAACCAGCAAAGCCCTTACCCGGCTGAACGAAATGTTTCAAACCAAAGATGCCATCAAAAAAACATATTGGGCTGTCGTTGATATTCTTCCAGAAAAAGAAGAAGACACATTAGAACACTACCTCTGGAAAGATGAAGGAAAGAATAAAAGTTTTGCTTCAATGCAACAAAAAAAAGGAGCCCGGCTTTCACAACTTACATACAGACATAAGGCAAGTCTTAATCGCTTTCACCTGTTAGAAGTTGAACTACACACAGGAAGACATCATCAGATCAGGGTTCAACTTTCTAAAATTGGATGCCACATTAAGGGTGATTTAAAATACGGGGCATCACGAAGCAATCCGGACGGTGGAATACATTTACATGCCCGAAAAATCGAATTCATACACCCCGTAAAGAAAGAACCGATTACAATTATCGCACAACCACCAAAGGGAGATGCGATCTGGGATGATATTGCTCAAATAAAAAATCTATAAATCAACCTACACATTCAATGAATCTCCATTAAAATTAAGGGGAAGCAAAGATTGAACATTATTCAAAACCTGAAATTTATTTCCATAGTCAAGGATTACCCGAATGGGTTGCTTAAAACGATGTTCTGTCTCAAGTAAAGCCTGACGACAAGCTCCACAAGGACTTATAAAAGCAACTGGTTCTCCATTTTTATTAACAGCAGCCACTGCAATTGCCAGAACAGGCTCATTCGGGAAATTTGCATTTGCCCAAAACAAAACTGTTCGTTCAGCACAAAGCCCTTCCGGGAAGGAGGCATTCTCTTGATTATTCCCTCTAACAATCCTTCCATCAGTCAACCTCAATGCTGCGCCCACCTTGTAACTTGAATATGGAGCATATGCCTGAGCACTTATCTCTCTGGCAGCAAGCACAAGTTCCTGATCTTTCTCAGATAATTCTGAAATATGCTCATACTCAAAAACAACAATCTTAATTTCTTTCGTTTGCATAGAAATGTATTTGTTCAAAAATACATTAATAAATGATTTTTACCCAGTACATATAAATTCAGGTCTTTTTTTATTTTTGCTAAAAATCACCATTATGATCAGAAAGATATTCTTTCCATATTTCCTTTTCATTCTCACAATAAACACTTTTGCCCAGTCGAATATGACCCGGGAAGAATATATCCAAAAATATTCTCTCCTGGCAATCCGTGAGATGCAAAGAACCGGAATCCCTGCAAGTATAACCCTTGCCCAAGCCTGTCTTGAATCAGGAAATGGGAATAGTGAACTTAGCCGAGCTTCGAACAATCATTTTGGGATTAAATGTAAATCTTCATGGAACGGGCAACGGGTTTATTACGATGACGATGCAAGAAACGAATGTTTCCGTTCATACCGAACAGTTGAAGAATCCTTTATTGACCACAGTGACTTTCTTGTTGAGAATCAACGTTACGGCGACCTTTTCATGCTACGTCCCACTGACTACAAAAGCTGGGCGAAAGGACTAAAAAAAGCAGGCTATGCAACAAACCCACACTATGCAAATCAACTTATTGATATCATTGAAGATTATGAACTTTACCTTTACGATGAAGGATTAGGAGAAAACCGAATACCAAGAATTGTTGGCAGACCAACAAAAGAAAATACATCTACCATAAATCCCTACAATACTCGCGCGGTTAGTCTTCGCAATGGGATAAAATCTATTGAAGTAAAAGCAGGTGACACCTTTGAAAGCATCGCTCAAGAATTTGGGATGAACACATGGGAGATCTATAGATACAACGATTACCAGGAAGGAAGACAACCTATCGAAAACGAAATCTTATACATTGAGCCCAAAAATAGAAAAGGGAATAAAAATCAATTAACTCATGTTTTCGAAAGCGATGACTCCATGCACTACATTGCTCAGCGGTATGGAATAAAATTAAAACCTCTATATCGTAGGAACAGAATGAAACAAGGAGAAATTCCAGCTACAGGAACAGTCATTTATTTAAGAAAAAAAGCTCCTAAATAACGACCAACAATATTTCACTAAAACTATCTGGGAATTAACAAATAAAGACATTACCTCATTTAAATAATTTATTGAATGGCAATACCCTCAATTATTATATTTTTGTGCCCCTAAAAATTGTTTAGGGAATATTTAAAAGGTATTCTTTTCATTACATCATGTTCTCACTAAAACCAAAAACCAAATGTTTAAGAAATTACTTTTTGCTTTTTGCCTGTTAAGTCTTACCCCGGCATTAAAAGCACAAGAAACAAGCGTAAAAAACATAGATTTTTACGGATTCGTAAGAAATGAACTTTTTATTGATTCATACAAAGGAGTTGATGCTGCTTTCGATGTATTCTATTTAGCACCACTTTATATTGGTCAGGATGCAAATGGAGAAGATATCAACCAACAACCAAGCTCTCATATGTCAGCTTTAGCCTCAAGACTTGGAGCAAAAGTTAGCGGTCCTGAAATTTTCGGAGCTCAAACTAATGCCACTATCGAATTTGACTTTGGAGGAATTGTGTCATCTGAGCCAACTCTTTTTCGTATCCGTCATGCATATGCATCCTTCAACTGGGAGAGTGCAAAATTAATCATTGGCCAAACATGGCATCCATTCTGGGGGGGCGGATGCTTCCCAACCGTTGCCAGCTTAAATACAGGTGCGCCGTTCCAGGCATTTAACCGATCACCACTAATACGTTACGACCAGATTCTTGGCAAATTAACCGTAAGCGGAACTATGGCTTATGAAAACCAATATGCCTCAAAAAGTTTAGGAGATTCTCCCTTTTCAACAAGAACACAAGCTCAAAGAAACGGAGCTCTGCCTGAAATGATCTTATCTGCAGAATACAACAATTCCGGATTCACCCTAGGTGCTGCAGCCAGCTTAAAACGAATTAAGCCCGCAATGACAACAACCGGAGCAAATGGAACCTATAAATCAACAGAATATCTGACAAGCACTGCCTTTACCGGATATTTCAAATACAGCACCGAGAAATTTAAATTAACAGCCAAAGCTTATTACGGAGAAAACATGACACACCTGACACTCCCAGGAGGATACGGCGTTGCAACCCATGATGAAACCACGGGCAAGGAAACCTACACCAACTACAACAACATCACTTCGCTCCTAAACATAGTTTATGGAACAAAATGGCAAGTTGGCATATTCCTGGGTTATGGAGAAAACCTGGGCACAGACGATCCTTTATACGACAATGGAGTCAGTGCAAAAACAGCCGGGCTGCTTCAAGGGATAATGGATATGACCCGTGTTGCTCCAAGCTTGTCACTCAATGTTTCAAAGTTCAAAATCATGGCAGAGTATGAAATGACTTCTGCAAATTACGGAACTGGCGGATTTAACTTCAACGATGGACTGTATGCTGATAAGCATAATGCAACAAATAATCGATTCATTCTTATGACGACATATACTTTTTAAGTAGTTTTGGGGGGATCTTTAAACCCCCATTAAACCATAAAATCGGGATAAAGAGCTATATACTTTCTTTATCCCGATTTTATTTTAAACAAGACATTATGATTTGGAACGAAAAAATTGAATGTGCCAGCCGGGAAGAAATGACTTCTATTCAATCTGAAAGGCTTGTGGAAACTGTAAAAAGGATTTATCACAATGCCGAACCCTACCGAAAAAAAATGCAAGAGGCTGGACTAACCCCGGAAGATATAAAATCAATTGATGATTTGTCAAAATTACCTTTCACTAACAAGCAAGATTTAAGAGACAACTATCCTTTTGGTCTATTTTCCGTTCCTATGAGCGAAATTGTTCGCATTCATGCATCATCCGGAACAACAGGAAAACCAACAGTGGTTGGCTATACACGAAAGGACTTAGACACATGGGCCGAAATTGTTACCCGGGCTCTTTGCATGGCTGGAGTTCATCGTGAAGATGTGGTACAAGTCGCTTATGGCTATGGTCTCTTCACAGGAGGACTAGGAATGCATTACGGTTGCGAAAACCTGGGAGCATCTGTCATCCCAATTTCCGGCGGCAACACAAAAAAACAAATACAATTAATTCAGGATTTTGGGTCAACAGTTATTTGCTGTACTCCTTCTTATTCATTATACCTTGCTGAAGTAATGGAAGAAATGAACGTCAAGAAAGAAGACACAAAACTTAGGGTTGGAATTTTTGGTGCAGAACCCTGGACCGAAAACATGAGAAAAGAAATCGAATCGAAACTTGGCTTAAAAGCAATTGACATATATGGGCTAAGTGAAATTATGGGGCCAGGTGTTTCTTGTGATTGCGAATACCAATGTGGCATGCACATAAATGAAGATCATTTCATCCCTGAAATAATCGATCCTGAAACACTAAAACCACTTCCTCCGGGTGAAGTTGGAGAACTCGTCTTCACTACTATCACTAAAGAAGGTATTCCGTTAATAAGATACCGCACACACGATCTCACTAGATTAATCTATGACAAATGTGAATGTGGCCGTACTTTAGTTCGAATGGAGAAATGCAAAGGAAGAAATGATGACATGCTTATCATTCGCGGTGTTAATGTCTTCCCTTCACAAATTGAAAGTGTCTTATTGGAAATAAGTGAAACCGAACCTCACTATTTGCTAATTGTCGACAGAGAAGGGACTTTAGATACATTAAGCCTGATGGTTGAAGTTCAGGAACAGTTTTTCTCAGACGAAGTGAAAAAACTTGAAGGATTACGTAAAAAAATCACAAATAATCTTCAAAGTACACTTGGAATTTCAGTAAATGTTAAATTAGTAGAACCAAAAACAATAGAGAGAACAGCGGGGAAAGCAAAACGAGTAATTGACAATCGAAACCTATAGGAGGCAATAATCATGATTATCGAACAATTATCTATTTTCCTTGAAAATAAATCAGGACGACTAACAGAAGTATCCGAGTTACTCGGTGAAAAAAACATTAACATATCTGCGTTCAGTGTTGCTGATACCTCTGAATTTGGCATATTACGTATTGTTGTTTCTGAACCGAAAAAAGCTCACGACATACTTAAAAATGCAGGCTTTGCAGTAAGCCTCACGAATGTGGTATGCCTAAACAGTCCTAATAAACCAGGAGCTCTGGCAAAAGCATTAAATATCCTATCTTCAGAAGAAATATTCATCGAATACATGTATGCTTTTTCAATGGATAAAAAGTCTGCTGTTATCGTAATAAAACCAGACAATATTGAAAAATGCATAGACGCACTTCAAAAGCATAACCTAGAATTACTTCGTGCAAGCGATTTATATGAGTTGTAATCTTTGTAAATTTGTATTTTAAAAATCAACCTTCGTGAGAATACGCAGGAGGATTAGATGACACGATATTCATCTTTTGTGTTAATTCTACACATCCTATATCATATATAAAAATGATATAAGATGTTTTTGCTTAAATTGCTCCGTTATAAAAGAGCTATAAAAAAAGGTTATGAAGAAAATTGCCATCCAAGGTATTGCCGGATCATTTCACGAAGATGCCTCGCGTAAATATTTTGGTGATGAAGAAATTGAAATTGTAGAGTGTAAAACTTTTCAAAGTGTATGTGAACTTATTGATACAGACCAGGTTGACATAGCAGTTATGGCTATTGAAAATACGATTGCAGGAAGTTTATTGAAAAACTATTCCTTGATTAGAGATTTTCACCTGCGTGTTATCGGTGAAGTTTATATACATATACAGATGAACCTGATGATGTTACCCGGTGGAAAAAAAGAAGACATCGAATACATTTACTCTCATCCGGTTGCTATTAGCCAATGTACCGAGTACATCGAGAAGTATTTTCCAAATGCAAAAATCAAGGAAAATCAAGATACTGCTGCATCAGGAAAATTACTAAATGAAGAAAAGTTAACCAATGCTGCTGCAATAGGGAATTTACGCACTGCTGAATTATACGGACTAGACGTATTAGAATCTGGAATTGAATCGAATAAGAAAAACTATACACGTTTCTGGGTGCTTTCAAAAAGATACGAACATAAACAAGATGTTGTGAACAATAAAGCGTCACTTTGCTTCGAAGTAGGACATTACCACGGATCTCTTGCCAAAGTTTTGAACATTTTTGCCGATCATGAGATAAACTTAAATAAGATACAATCTGTTCCTATTCTAGGTAAACCCAACGAATACACGATCCATGTTGATGTGGAATATAATTCAGTAGATAATTACGAAAAAGCAGTCCACTTAATTTTGAAAAATGTATCAAGTTTATCTATTTTAGGAGAATATGTTCGTGGTGAACTTGAAATTACAAACTAGAAAAAATTAGATATATGAGTAAAATAGGTTTATTTTTTGGTCCGGAGAAAGGTTCTGTACACAACGTTGCAGAAAAAGTACAAAAAGCGATCGGTGAAGATTTAGTTGATTTAATATCGGTTAATGATGCCACATCTGCTGACCTTGAAAAATATGACAAGATAATTTTTGGAATTTCTACAGTTGGTAAAGAAACCTGGGACTCTGAGTTCTCAAATACCGACTGGGCAAAATTCTTCCCTGAAATCAATAAAGTAGACTACAGCAAAAAAACAATTGCAATTTTTGGTCTTGGAGATCACATTACTTATCCAGATCATTTTGTAAATGCCATGGGAGTTTTGGCCAAAGAAATCAGGAAAGAAACACCTTCAGCAAAAATCGTAGGACAAGTAGATACTGAAGGTTACGAATTTGAAGAATCGGAAGCTATTATTGATGGTAAGTTTATCGGACTTCCTATTGATGAAGATTTCGAATACGAATTAACAAATGAGAGAGTTGGTGCCTGGGTAAAATCAATTAAAGATGATTTTGGCTTTTAATTGAAGTTTTTCAATTAAAAAAAATCAACTCAAATTAGACTAAAATATTTTTAGACATCGTATTGCCAGTTTATCTGTAAGCCTTTTTTTGAGATTACTCAAATAGTCGATAAACCGGCAATATTTTTGTTTTTACATACACTTTCAACACATACAATGAAGAACACACTCATCGATCAACAATTGGTTTCCAAATGTAAAGAACGTCTATTCATTACAGACACAGGAAACGCCTCTATCCGGGAAATAGTTGGACTTGTGAATATGATTGAAGAAGAAAGCTCTGAGAAATTTATACGAATGGAAATGGGTGTTCCCGGGATAGCCCCTTCCGAAGTTGGCATAAATGCAGAAATTGAAGCACTCAAAGCAGGTGTTGCATCGATTTATCCAAATATTGAAGGAATAAAACCGCTGCGGGAAGAAGCATCACGTTTTATCAAATTATTCATGGACGTTGATGTAAGTTATACCGGTTGTCATCCCACTGTAGGATCTATGCAGGCAACTTATTCGGCATTACTTGTAGCCAGTAATCTCGATGACAAAAAAGACACCGTACTTTTCATCGATCCTGGCTTTCCGGTCCAGAAACAGCAAATGATTGTGATGGGATCAAAGTTTGAAAGCTTTGATGTATTTAATCACCGTGGAGACAAACTTCGAGAAAAGCTGGAAAGCATCGTAAGCAAAGGACACATTAGTTCTATTATATATTCCAACCCCAATAACCCAAGCTGGATTTGTTTCACCGAAGAAGAATTGAAAATCATTGGTGAAATTTCAATGAAATATGATGTAATCATTTTGGAAGACCTTGCCTATTTTGCCATGGACTTCCGCAAAGATCTTTACACTCCGGGAAAACCTCCCTACCAGTCAACTGTTGCTAAATATACTGACAACTTTATACTATTCATTTCCAGCTCTAAAATATTCTCTTATGCCGGCCAGCGTATTGCAGTAATGGCCATATCTGATAAACTTTACAAAAGAGAATATGACAAACTAAAAACCCGCTTTCAAAGCAATAACTTTGGAAACACCATCACCTACAAGGTGCTTTATGCTATTTCCTCAGGAACGACTCATTCTGTACAATACGCAATGGCAGCTATGCTTAAAGCAGCAAATGATGGAAAATATAATTTCGTAGAAGAAATCAAAGAATATGGAAGAAAAGCGGAGGTAATGAAACGTCTTTTCCTTGAGAACGGTTTTAAAATAGTATACGAAAAAGATGGTGACCAACCTGTTGGAGATGGATTTTACTTTACAATTCATTACCCGGGAATGACTGGTGGCGAATTGCTGGATAATTTAATACATTATGGAATTAGCGCAATAACACTTAAAAATACTGGTAGCGAAAGAGAAGGACTCAGAGCCTGTGTCTCTCACGTATACCGAGAACAGTTTGATGACTTAGAGAAACGCTTGAAACAATTTCATACCGATTTCTCCTAAACACAACTTAAAAAGATGAATGTATCAGACCCATATCCGGGACACACCGAAATTTTAAATCAGCTTAAAGAATTTTTCTCTGAAAGGCAGTCTATTGTACTAAAAAAGGGAGAAGTCTTTATTGATTACGGAGAAAAAAACCGGAAGTTGGGTATTTTGATTAGCGGACTTTTATATGCAAGCTATATTTCTGAAAACGGGAAAGAATGGATTTCCCGTTTTTATTATATTCCTCAAAATAGCATTGTTAGTAGCCACGAGGCTTTTATTAAAGGGAAAAAATCAGTAGAATGTATTCGAGCCTACGAAGACTCTGAATTAATTATAGTTGATCGTTCCGAATACGAAGAACTACTTGAAAACCATCCGGAATTAGAAAGACTTGCCCGTATAATGGCAGAAGAAAGCTACATTCTTGCATTACAAAGGGCTCATTCCCTACAATCCTTATCTGCCTCGCAACGGGTCAAAAAATTTGTACAGGAACACCATCAAATTGTATCCCGTGTTCAACGCCAACATGTTGCCTCCTACCTTGGAATCCACAGAAATATCTTCACTCGCATCCTGAATAAACTATGATTTCGCAACAATTGTTGCAAGCTAAACTTACTGATTCAAATAGATTTGTGAGGTTTTGAAAACCTATTGAGTTTATTGACTTATCAATAAATACAGTAAAATTTTTTCACACGAAAAGTTTTACTATTTTCAGGGCCGAAGAAATTTGAAATCAATAAATATTTTTAACTATGGCAAAAGTTGTAGGGGCAGTAGTTGTCGACGCTGAAGAATGTAAAGGATGCGGACTTTGTGTTGTTGCCTGCCCACATCATGTTCTTGCACAAAACAAACAAGTAAACAGTAGAGGTTACCATTATTCTTTCATGGAAAACCCGGAAGCTTGTATCGGTTGTTCAAACTGTTCAGTAGTATGTCCGGATTCATGTATCACTGTTTACCGTACTAAAGTTTAACTTTTGCAAACATCAAATCAAAGATAAATGGGAGATTTAAGATTAATGAAGGGAAATGAAGTAATTGCCGAAGCAGCTATTCGCTGTGGTTGTGATGGTTACTTTGGATACCCTATTACTCCTCAGTCTGAGGTGATGGAGACATTAATGGCTCGTGAACCATGGAATGAAACAGGCATGGTTGTTTTACAGGCCGAAAGTGAAATCGCGTCAATCAATATGCTTTACGGAGCAGCCGGAACAGGTAAAAAGGTGATGACCTCATCTTCCAGCCCGGGTATTAGTTTAATGACTGAAGGTATTTCATACATTGCAGGGGCAGAATTGCCTTGCGTTATTGTAAATGTTCAACGTGGTGGTCCTGGTCTAGGTACAATCCAGCCTTCTCAAGCCGACTACTTTCAATCGACAAAAGGTGGTGGTCATGGAGACTATAAACTTATCGTTTTAGCTCCTGCATCTGTTCAGGAAATGAATGACTTTGTTGATCTGGCTTTTGAGTTGTCATTTAAATACCGCAACCCTGCATTAATTTTGGCTGACGGTGTAATTGGGCAAACCATGGAAAAAGTTGAATTGGCAGATTACAAAGCCCGTATGACCGATGAAGAAATCAACGAAAAATATGGGGATTGGGCAACCAATGGTAAAAAGCCGAACCGCAAATACAATATTGTTACTTCCTTGGAAATGAATTCCAGCGTTATGGAACAGAATAACATTCGTTTCCAGGAGAAATATAAGCAAATGGAAGCCGAAGATGTACGCTATGAGAAAATTCAATGCGATGATGCAGAATATATTCTTGTTGCATATGGTTCCTCTGCAAGGATCTGTCAAAAGGCAGTTGAGTTATGTCGAGCAAAGGGATTGAAGGTTGGTTTAATTCGTCCAATCACACTATTCCCATTCCCTAAGGAGCCAATTGCGGAACTAGCAAAACAAGCCAAGGGATTTTTGTCTGTAGAAATGAGTGCCGGACAAATGATTGAAGATGTAAAACTTTCGGTTGCCTGCGCAGGATGCAGTGTACCTGTTGAGCACTTTGGCCGAATGGGTGGAATTATCCCTAATCCGAGTGAAGTAGTTGAAGCATTGGAACAAAAACTGATTGGAGGCTAAAATGGATGTAAAAGATATTATAAAACCTGAAAACCTGGTTTCCGGGAAACCAAAACTCATTACCGAGAATACCATGCACTATTGTCCGGGTTGTAGCCACGGAGTTGTGCATAAATTATTAGCCGAAGTAATTGATGAACTTGATATTCAGGATAAAACCATTGCTGTTGCTCCTGTCGGTTGTTCTGTATTTGCTTATAATTATATTGATATAGACTGGCAAGAAGCTTCTCACGGACGTGCTCCAGCAGTAGCTACCGGTATATCCCGTGTAAATCCGGATAAAGTTGTCGTTACATACCAAGGGGATGGAGATTTAGCTTCAATTGGTACAGCCGAAATTATGCATGCCTGTAATCGCGGAGAGAACATTGTTGTCATCTTTATCAACAATGGTATTTACGGAATGACAGGAGGGCAAATGGCACCAACGACATTAGTTGGACAAGTAACAGCAACAACCCCTTATGGAAGGAATATCGAACGCAATGGATATCCGCTGAAAATAACAGAATTAATAGGGCAGTTACCTGGAACATCATATGTAACACGCCAGGCAGTTCATACTCCTGCATCAACTCGTAAATGTAAACGAGCAATTAAGAAAGCGTTTCAAAATGTACAGGAAAAAAAAGGAACTTCATTTGTTGAAGTTGTTTCAACCTGTAACTCGGGTTGGAGAATGACTCCTGTTGATGCAAATAATTGGATGGAAGAGAACATGTTCCCATTCTATCCTCTTGGAGATATCAAAGACACAGAAAAAGAAAGCCCTGAAACTTATTCCATACAAAACAAAAAATAAAGATTATGACTGAAGAAATCATTATAGCCGGTTTTGGCGGACAAGGCGTTCTATCCATGGGAAAAATTCTTGCATATTCTGGAGTTATGCAAGGACAAGAAGTTTCATGGTTCCCATCTTATGGCCCTGAAATGCGTGGTGGAACTGCGAATGTAACTGTTATCCTTAGTGACAACAGAATTAGTTCTCCTGTTTTAAATGAATACGACACAGCCATAATCCTGAACCAACAATCACTTGATAAATTTGAGTCTATGGTGAAACCCGGAGGTGTACTTTTGTATGACCCCAATGGTGTATTAAATCCACCAACAAGAACAGACATTAAAGTGTATAAAATTGAAGGGACTAAGATTGCCGCAGATATGGGAAATGTAAAAATCTTTAATATGGTAGTACTTGGTGCCTACCTGAAAGCTCGTCCTGTTGTTAAATTAAACAGCATAGAGAAAGGTTTGGAAAAATCACTTCCCGCACGTCATCACAAACTTATTCCTTTAAATATGGAAGCAATTAATGCCGGATTAGAAAACCTGGAATTAGTACACGAAAATTAGTAAATAAAGATCCGTTATAATATAAGCCAGTCCTATTTAGGATTGGCTTTTTTATTTCAGAAATAGTTGGAATTCTCGTTCAAAACTGTGTTTAAATTCGCTCAATTCAATAGTTAACATAAACGATGAATGCAGGATTATTGTTAAAAGCCCAAGTTACCTTTACGTTAACACAATTTTCACAACACACTAAACAACAACACAATACAAACCTCCAATTTAACATCACGCGTTTACTTTTCCTGTTTTACAACAGTTATTGTATCTTTGCAGCGGCATGGAGTTAAACAAACCCTACCACATATCGAACAGTTCTTTTAGCGATCTCTTCTATCTGTTTTTAAAAAAACAGTCTGACAGGTACGTTCCTCCTGTGTACCCACAATAATTCTCTTTTACTCTAAAATTGCCTGAGCAGCAACAATCTAACAATTCTACATATACTCATATAAAAATTTCTACTTATGACTTTTAAAAAAAGTATTACATTATTATTTATTTTACTAACGATCGGTGCATTTGCACAAGAAGAACAAGAAGACTATGTCACATTTGGAGGTGCTTTGCGATTCAACATCCATGATAAAAGCTGGAATGACGACGCAACAGATCCTCAATTTACATGGGATACATGGCGGCTGAATGTTGACGGACGCACAGCTGGTGTTGACTTCAGTTTTGAATATCGCTTTTACCCGGCTGACGACAGTCACTTCATGCATCACGGATGGTTAGGTTACGGACTTACTGACGATCTTTACATGAAAATTGGTGCTTCACAAGTACCTTTTGGAATTACAAAATATGCATCCCACTCCTGGTGGTTTCAAATTCCTTACTATGTAGGTTTGGAAGATGATTACGACATGGGGATTAAATTTGACTACACTGGCATTAATAACCTTACTTTAAACTTTGCCTACTATCACCAACCAGAACCTAAAGGAACACCAAATTACGCATCAAGATATTCATATGATATCACTCCTTCTGATGATGCGAGTTTAAAAGAAACATCTCAGTTCAACTTACGTGCAGTATTACAGGCTACTGAAGGACTAGAATTAGGTGCATCTGCTCAACTAGGTAAAAATTACAACAGTTTCCTTGATGAAAGTGAAGCCTCTAATGCATTTGCAGGGCATGTTGTTGCAAACTTTGGTAACTTCAACTTCAAAGGAGAGTATATCTATTACAACTTCGGTGCAAAAGATAACAATGGAAATGATCTGGATAAGATTCAAATGGGAGCATATGGCTACAACTACAATGTTGCCGCCGAAGCCAGCATGTATGTTGCAGGTCTTGCATACTCCATTGATGTAGACTGCGGACCTATTTCAAATATTCAACCTTACATTGATTATTCGATTATTGATAAAGCAGCTACAGGATTTGAAACGACTCATCACTTAGTTCCGGGAATGTTAATTACTGCCGGAAATATTTATACATACGTTGATTACGCCATTGGTAAAAATAATGCCTGGCTTGGTTCATGGACCAACGGACTTGCAGAAGGTTCTCCTGATGCTGACTGGGAATCAAGGTTTAACATCAACATCGGAATATACTTCTAAAAAATCTTCTCAATGGAAGAACAAAGAAACATAAAAATAAAGGTTGAAGACCTTTCCCTAATATTTGGAAAGCAAAAGAAAACAGCCCTGGAAATGCTAGACAAAGGCATTTCTAAAGCTGAGATTCTAGAAAAAACCAAATGTACAGTTGGGGTAAACAAAGCAAACTTCGAAGTTTACGAAGGTGAAGTTTTCGTTGTTATGGGCTTATCAGGTAGTGGAAAGTCTACCTTAATTCGCTGTCTTAATCGTTTACACAAACCAACAGGAGGGAAAGTAATAATTAACGGAGTAGATATAACTAAAGCAACCAATAAAGAACTGCTGGAAACCAGAAGGACCGAGATGAGTATGGTTTTTCAAAACTTTGGCCTACTCCCCCATCGAACGATTATCGAAAATGCAGCTTTTGGTTTGGAAATCAGAGGTGAAGAAAAAACAAAACGGTTACAAAAAGCACAAGAAGCTCTGCTAACCGTAGGCTTAGAAGGATATGAGCAAAAATATCCTTCGGAATTATCCGGAGGAATGCAGCAACGTGTTGGTCTTGCCCGCGCCTTAGCCAATAGTCCTGAAGTATTATTGATGGATGAAGCATTCTCTGCACTTGACCCATTAATTAAGTCAGACATGCAGGATGAGCTTCTTCAGATTCAGGATAAGCTTAAAAAAACCATTGTATTTATCACACACGACCTGGATGAAGCCATTAAAATTGGTGACCGGATCGTTATTATGAAAGATGGAGTAATTGAGCAAATTGGTACTGCCGAAGAAATCCTCACGGAACCTGCAAGTGAATATGTTGAAGCTTTTGTTGAAAAAGTTGACCGCAAAACTATCATCACAGCAGGATCGTTGATGTTTGCCAAACCAACCGTTTTGCTATATGGTAAAGATGGGGTTGAAATTGCTATACGAAAAATGCGTGCAGCATCACTTGATGTTCTACCTATCGTTGACAAATCATCCAAATTCCTTGGATTTGTTTGGCTAAACGATGTTGTGAAACTTCAAAAGAATAAAATATCAAAATTAGATGATATTATTAGAAACGAGGTTCACAGTGTAACAAAAGACTATACTGTAGAAGATATGCTCCCTCTCATTTCTGAAACAAAGTCACCTTTGGCTGTTGTTGATGAAAATAACGGGAAACTTCTTGGAATAGTTACCCAACCATCGGTAATTATTGAAGCCACGAAGTTTGAAGAACATGAAATAGACGAATTACAGGAACAAGCTAAAGAATATTTCAAATGGAAAAAATAATCAACATAGGCGAATATATTGAGAAAGGCATTAACCAACTGGAAGACAGTCTCTCTTTCTTGTGGGATGCCATTGATGATGGAATTACATGGCTGGTGGAAAGTTCCAATGATCTATTCCTGGCCATTCCGTTTTGGATTATCATCCTGGTTATTTCTGTTCTGGCTTACTATTTACATGCACGAAAACAGTCATTGACATTAGCCGGAGTAAAAAAAGGCATTGGTGTTGCCAGTTTTACACTATTGGGGTTCATCCTAATCTACCTGATGGGTTATTGGGAAGAAGCCATTCAAACAACAACACTGGTAGTTGTTTCAACAGTAATTGCCTTATTACTTGGCATTCCTATTGGAATACTTTCTGCCCGAAATAATTTAGCCAATGCAATAATCCGTCCAATACTCGACTTTATGCAGACTATGCCTGCATTTGTTTATCTAATTCCTGCCATCTTCTTTTTCAGTGTGGGAAATTCTCCGGGAGTAATTGCAACTGTAATATTCTCGCTACCTCCGGCAGTTCGATTAACAAGTCTGGGGATTCGAAGTGTCCCAACGGAAGTAATTGAAGCTGGTCATGCATACGGATCAACAGAAAGGCAAATTTTATACAAAATTCAATTGCCATTGGCCATGCCAACGATATTGGCCGGAATCAATCAGGTAATACTACTCTCTCTGTCTATGGTTGTAATTGCCTCAATGGTAGGAGCAAAAGGGCTGGGAGCTATAGTCTACCAAGGTATTCAACAAAACGATATTGCCAAAGGATTTGAATCGGGACTGGGAATTGTTGTCCTGGCTATTATCCTTGACCGTATCACACAATCTATAGGAAATAAAAACAAATCTTAAAACTAAAATATTATGATTTTGAAGCTTAGAAAATTAACGAACCTATTTTTAATCGCAATAGTTGCAACTGCATTAGTATCATGTGGAGGCTCAACAAGCAATTCTTCTGATGAAGGAGAAACATCAAAAAAAGTTACCATCCTTTATCCAAACTGGTCTGAAGGTATTGCTTTTACATATCTTGCACAGCAAGCTCTTGAAGCAGACGGATATGAAATTGAATTAATAAATCTTGAACCAGGATTGATTTACGGTGAATTATCAAAAGATGATTCAAAAGGTGATGTATTCCTTGATGCATGGCTTCCTTACACACACGAAGCTTATTGGAATGACTATGGCGACAAACTTGTAAAACTAGGAGAAACATTTAGCAACGGAACAACCGGACTTGTAGTACCAACATACGTAACAATTAACTCTATTGAAGAACTTAATGCCAATAAAGATAAATTTGATGGTGAAATTATTGGTATAGGTAGTGGTTCTGGTATCCATGCAAACACGTTAAAAGCAATTGATGAATACAGCTTGGATTTTGAACAAATCACATCCAGTGGACCTGCCATGGTAGCTAGTCTTGAAAAAGCAATTAAAGACAATGAATGGATTGTAGTTACCGGATGGAAACCTCACTATAAATGGAACCGCTTCGATCTTAAATACCTGGAAGATCCAAAAGGTATTTACCCAAAAGATGTTTGTGCAACAATTGCAAGACGTGGTTTTAAAGAAGAACAACCAGAAGCTGCAACTTTCTTTTCTAATTTCAGTTTAGATGAAGAACACCTTTATTCATTGATTGATGCCATCGACCAACTAGGAGAAGAAGAAGGTGCAAAACAATGGTACATGGATAATAAAGAATTAGTAGATAGCTGGAAACAGTAAATATCACTTTTTCGAAAAGATACTAAGCCATTCCTTTTAAGGATGGCTTTTTTTATTTGTATTAACTAGTATTATACTCTAATTTATCTGGAATCTTTTTAAATAAAAAAAGATCAATACAGGTTTAAAACATTTTCCGTTTTAAACCTGTTTATGATGACAAAAACCGAAAAGTATAACTTTAAAAATTTATAATTATGCCATTTCAACTACCAGAGTTGCCTTATGCAAAAGATGCATTGCAACCTTACATGAGTGAAAAAACGCTTGAATATCACCATGGGAAACACCATCAGGCGTACGTAAACAATTTAAACAACCTTATTCCGGGAACTGAATTTGAAGATGCAGATCTTGAAACAATTATCAAAAATGCCGAAGGTGGTATTTTCAATAATGGAGCTCAGGTTTGGAATCATACTTTCTTTTTCTTCCAATTTTCGGATATTGCCTCAACTGAACCAACAGGTGCACTAAAAGAAGCAATTGATGAAACTTTTGGATCAATAGAACAATTCAAGGCAGATTTCACCAAAGCTGCTACTACCTTATTCGGCTCTGGTTGGGCTTGGTTAGTAAAAGATGCAGATGGAAAACTAAGCATTGTACAAACAGGAAATGCCGGAAACCCATTAAAAGACGGATTAACACCTCTAATTACATGTGATGTTTGGGAACATGCTTATTATCTGGACAAACAAAATGCTCGTCCAAAATATTTAGAAGATTTCTGGAAAATCATGGACTGGAAAGTTATTGACGCACGATTCTAAAGAAGATGTTGATAAAGCCATGAAAGAGCTAAAAGCTTCCGGCGATATTGTTTCCCCAAAAAGATGTTATTGGGAACCTAAAAAATAAAAAAGAGGGGCATGCCCCTCTTTTTTTATATCACAATCTAATTAGATCACTTCATATAGCCAACCTCGCGATAATACCTTTCTGCTCCGGGATGTAATGGTACGCCAAAATTGCTCCAAACCGTATTTGTATCATAAGTATAAATCCGAATGAACCATTTCAGGCGTCCCCTATTTTCATCAATTGCTTTAGCAATCTCATACGCTACCTGCTCCGGTGTGTCATCCCTTGCGAAAAACGATTCCCCTGACCGACCTAAGGTTTTAATCCTTCGATCAATACCATTTAAGAAATCATTTTGTACCTCAATATATTCCGAATCAACATTTACTTCTTTTACTAAATCCAATTCGTGTTTTGGTAATTCCCAAAAATATAAGTCAAATTTTTCACTCAAAGTTGTCCAGTATGAAGATTCAATATTATTACTTGGAGATGCCAGGAAACCAGCCATAACATCAAAATCTCCATTTAAAGCATCTTCCATCGACACCCGGGTTGTTCCTCCCCACGCCTCAATATCTTCAGCCGTAACACCATAATAATTCAATATACGTGCAATACTTCCATCCGTATCAAGAATCCGAACAGGTAAATGTTCTTGTACAATCTGCTCAAAACTTGTTGCATCAGATCCTTCCATCGAAGCAACCAAGTAATAAAACGGATCTTCAACTTTCGCAATTAACCGCAGATTTTTGAAAGGGCCACCCCCAAAACTTCCGTTGTATGAATCGGCAAGAAAAGCACTTGCAGTTACGCCAAAATCAACTTTTGCATTCAATCTGTAAATAGTTCCATCCTCCAGATTTGCCTCATCCAATTCAGGTGGATATTCATTATTAGAAACTATTCTTGGACCATGAATCCGGTTACAATTTCGACAAATCAGAACAGAATAACCGTAAGGCTCCATCGCTTCCTGTACAAAATCAGCTAATTCCCCCCAAGGACATCCAGCTTCACAAGCCCCGGCAAAAACGGGTCTTTTTACATCCCATCCGGTTTCCCCTACATCAATTGTTTCCTGTGCATCTACTCCGATAAATGCAACCAATACCATAAATACTGATATTAAAAATTTATGAAAGCCACGAACCTTATAGACTGGAGATATATTCTTCATTTTGTTAGGTTTAATTTATTGATGTAACTATTTTAAAATTAAGCATTAAGATACACAATTATATTCCAGATCTCAAGTTATCCAAACAAAAAAATAAAAAAGGGGACAAGATGAATTCTTTGCCTATAATGGTAATTTAGAAATACTTTTACAACAAGGGAAATAATAAACTAAAATGATCGTTAAAAATGAAGAAAAAGGATAAGAGGAGAGCCTTTCATTATAGCGATTATAATATTGGTCAATTCGGCACAATCTCCCTTATCCTTTTGATATTTTAAAGGTAATACTTTTCTTTTTTATAAACATATCTTGCCTGTTTCATATTGATTTCTTTCCTTCACTATAAAATCCAACATAAAAAAACAATATCAATATGATACGTGAATTAATATTGAAAAACAGAAGTTACAGACGTTTTCATGAAGAAAAAAGAATTTCTACAGAACAATTAAAGAGCTGGATTGATTTGGCACGCTTCTCTGCCAGTGGCATGAATGCTCAATCATTAAGATATATATTGATTACCGAAAAGGATATGTGTAGTAAGGTTTTTCCTTTGGTAAGCTGGGCTGGATTTCTAAAAGACTGGGGAGGTCCCAAAGAAGGAGAAAGACCTTCTGCCTACATTGTAATGATGCACGACAATACAATTTCCAATAATTACTATTGTGATGATGGAATAGCCGCACAAAGCATTCTTTTGGGTGCAGTTGAAAGTGGATATGGAGGATGCATTATGGCATCAGTCAAAAGAGAATCTCTCCGTGAAGTCTTAAGCATTGATGAGAAATATAAAATCATTCAGATAATTGCACTCGGAAAACCCAACGAAAAAATTGTTCTGGATGACATGAAAGACGATGATTTTAAATATTGGCGTGATGAGAACGATACGCATCATGTTCCCAAAAGAGCTCTTTCTGATATTATTATTGAAGAAATTGATTAATAGAAATTCGATAATGAAATAACTTCAGATTCAAAATACAATTGTTTCATTTCTTCAATTTAAAACAAGGAGTTAAAAAATGTTAGGACGTATAGAATCATACGTATAAATTTATATTTTTGGGTTCTCAAATTATACAACTAAATTTGAACCTAAAACAAATATTGTTCAGATAATTTTAATTGCGATTTTGGATCCTACGGATTCCTTACCCTAAAAAAACGACTATGAAAAATACATCATTAATTTTAAATCTGGTTTTACTTGTAGCAGTTGTTGTAATTTATATTTTACATTTCACTTCAGATAAACCTGCTAATGTTAAAGCAGCAACTCCCAGCACATCTTCTGTGCAACAATCTGATTTAAAATTTGCCTATCTAAAAGTTGATTCATTAATCGCTTTTTATGATTTAGCTATTGACTTAAACGAAAAATTTTCTCAAGATCAGGAATCATACAGCAGTGAGTTCAATGAAAAGTATACTACATTTCAACAAGCTGCAACAACTTTTCAGGAGAAATTACAAAGCGGAGGTTTTGCTACTGAAGAAAGAGCAATTCAGGAACGAGACAGACTTCTGGGAGAAGAAGAAAAAATTTCAAATCTGGAAGAAGAATTAACGGCTAAATTAAATGAACTTCAAAATGCGAATTCTCAACAATTGGAAGATAGCATTATGACCTATTTGCGTTCATATAATGAAACCAAACAATATTCTTACATTCTTGATGCATCAGGTATTATTATTGGAGACGATGCAAATAACATTACCAAAGAAATTCTTGATGCATTAAATACACGCTACAGTGCGAGCAAATAATTATCCAATTATATGATATTGATGAATCCGGGTTTTGCCCGGATTTTTTATTTTCCTAACTTTTCACAATGTCTTTTGCCAAACGATATATAGCAAGAAATATTCAACAGGAAATACTTTTACAGCAAGCTGTTTCTGCCAATTTAGAAATGGTAATTGTAGTTCCTGTATGTAACGAACCTGAATTGTTGAAAACCTTGAAATCCCTTACAAATTGCGAAAGGCCAAACTGTTCAATAGAAGTAATTCTTGTTGTAAATGAATCGGAGGACAGTCCACCTGACATCTACAAACAAAATGATAAAACAGTAAGTGAAGTCGATCTTTGGGCAACTGAAAATTGCGACTCTAACTTTAATATATTCATCATACGTCCCTCCTCATTCCCAAAGAAACATGCGGGCGTAGGTTTAGCAAGAAAAACAGGGATGGACGAAGCTGTATTCAGATTTCATCAAATAAATAAGCCCACTGGAATATTGGTCTCCCTAGATGCAGACACTCTTGTAATACCCAACTACTTAACCGAAATCTACAAGCTTTTCCATTCTGATTCAAACTGCATTGGAACAACTATCAAATTTGAACATCGAATTGATGAGCTTAAAGATGAGCATCAACGCAAAGGGATTGAACTCTATGAAAAGTACCTTCATTATTATAAGAATGCACTTGATTTTACGAGCCATCCTCATGCTATCTATACCGTAGGTTCTGCTTTTGCTGTCCGCGCAGATGCCTATATAAAACAAGGAGGAATGAGTAAACGGCAAGCTGGTGAAGATTTTTATTTTCTCCATAAATTAACTCAATTGGGGAAAGTATCGGAACTCAACTCAACCTGTGTTTATCCTTCAGCGAGAATATCTTCGCGAGTCCCTTTTGGCACGGGCCCTGTTCTAAAAAAATGGATGGACGGAGATCAAAGTCTAAAAGAAACTTACAACACCCAGGCATTTACAGAACTAAAAGACTTTTTCAATCAGCTCTCGTTTTTTTATAAAAACGATATATCCGACTTAAAAAACATGAAAACGAGCCATGCTATAAAATCATTCCTCGAGCAGGATGATTTCATTAAAAACCTTCAAGAAATAAAAAAGAACAGTTCGTCGTACCCAAGTTTCACAAAGCGTTTTTTTCAGTATTTCAATGCCTTCAAAGTGTTGAAATTTTTAAATTATACACATCCTGATTTGTACCCATTTCAAGATTTAATTGAAGCTAACAGACAACTCAAAAGCCTATTAAACCCTAAATAATAAAATACTATCAGTTTTTTTCAAACTTTTTTGAGAAATCAAAAATTAGATTCCAGGCATTTTTAACATGTTCCTTTTTGGTATTTGTCTGGCCAATACTCATACGAAGCCAGAACTTTCCAGCTAGAACAGTATGAGTCAAGTAAATTCTCCCACTTTTATTCAAAGCATCCATCAACTTTCTATTAAAATCATCTCCTGCTTTATGACGAAAGCAAACCAGGTTGAATGGAGGCTTATTTAATAGTTCAAAATCATTGGATTCCTCTATCCAGGAGGCAAACGAGGCTGCAAGTTTTAGGTGCTCCCCAATATGATAGCGCAAACCGTCAACTCCATAATGACGAATAACAAACCAAAGTTTCAATGCACGAAAACGTCTTCCAAGCTGAACATGCCAGTCACGATAGTCAATTACCGCACCTTTTTCCGTTGCTTCATTTTTAAGATATTCAGGCAAAATGCTAAGCGTTTTTATGAGTACCGATTTGTCTGCAACAAAAAAGCAATCACAATCAAAATTAGTAAACATCCATTTATGTGGGTTGAATGCATAACTATCTGCTAATTCCAAACCTTTAAAGTATGAACGAAAATCCGGGCAAATTGAAGCACTCCCAGCCATTGCGCCATCAACATGAAGCCAAAGTCCATACTTTCTGGAAACCTTACCTATTGCTTCAATAGGATCCACTGCATTGGAAGAAGTAGTTCCAACAGTTGCACATACAAAAAATGGTATAAATCCGTTTTCAATATCAGCGACAATCTGCTTTTCCAGCAATTCAGTCGTCATTGCAAAACTTTCATCAACATCAATCTTTCTCAAATTATCCGTTCCAACACCCATCACCTTAATCCCTTTTTCTACCGAAGAGTGCGTTTGTGTAGAAACATAAGCCACAAGTCCGGAACTATCGCCGGTAAGGTTGCTGGTATAATCTGTTTTTCGCTCACGTGCAGCCAACATAGCTGTAAGAACTGCATTTGAGGCTGTATCCTGAATAACACCACCGCCCGACTGTGTCGTTTTAAAATGCTGAGGCAAGCCCATCATATCCACAAGCCAGTCCATAACGTGACTTTCCAGCTCTGTACAAGCCGGACTGGTAGCCCACAACATTCCCTGCACTCCCAAGCCAGCAGACAATAATTCACCCAATATGGAAGGAGCTGATGTATTCGATTGGAAATAAGCAAAAAAGTTAGGCGATTGCCAATGAGTAATACCAGGCATGATAATCTTATCAACATCTTTCATCATTGAATCAAAAGATTCTCCACTTTCAGAAGCAGAAGCAGGTAATTGCTCCCGAATACTTCCCGGTTCAACTTTCGATAATACCGGGTAGTTTTCAATATTCTCGTAATAATCAGCGATCCAGTCAACCAATTTCTTTCCCTCCTCCCGAAATTGATCAGGAGTCATATGATATGATTTTTCAGCCATTTAATATTTAATGTAAAATGATTCGTAATAATGTAATTCTGGTAATTCGGATTTAAACACCCGGTCAACCCGACTGTATCCATTGCCTAATTTTAGCTTTTCAATAAAGATCGAAAGTAAGTCAGGATTCCCGTTAACTTCAATCTCAACACTTCCATCAACTTTATTTTTCACCCATCCCTTTAGGTTTAGTTCTAACGCTGATTGATGGACAAAATATCTAAATCCTACGCCCTGTACTCGTCCAACAAGTACGATATGAAACGCCTTTTCTGTTTTCAAACTTAAGATTCTATTGGTGTTGGATTCTTAAATTCTTCGATGATTTCCGGTTGAACAAGCGCCCAGATGGAATATACCCCAAGAGCCGTTCCTAACGGAAAATTCAACAAATCAAGAGCAGAAACAATGATAACAAGGATCCTCGCCCACTCTTTATGTTTTAGTAATCCAATACCTCCAATAAGTCCAGGAATAGAGACTATAAAAAAGAATACAGCTAAAGAACTACCAACAATATTCAAAATAAATTCAGCCTCCATATCATCTGAAATATTGCCAATTAAGCTAAAAAGGAACTGAAAAAATATCGCCAATAGAATCCCTAATACACTAAATACGATATGCAGAATTGCGACAAGGCTAATGTGAGTTTTCATAGCTAAAAATTTTTCTACTAAAATTAAGAAGAATGATTGAGATACTAGTCCCCTGATTGCTAGATTTTTATTATTACCTGATATTTACTAATCCCAAAATCAAAAAACGTATAATATAAGTAGGTGCAGTGCATCTACTGGTAAAAGTTAATTTCAACAACAACAGTCTCTATTTGTTATTTATATTGAATAGCAGATCACTAAAATTAAATAACTTTGTGGTTTGAAAAAAGGAGGGACAGATGGAATTATTAAGAGTATTACTTATCGCGGTTGTTTTGGTCGGGTTGGCTTTTTCCGGTTTAGCAATAAAAGTTCTAATCAAAAAAAGGGGGAAATTCCCCAATATCCATATTGGAAGTAATAAAGACATGAAAGCCCGGGGCATTACCTGTGCTCAAACTTTTGACAAAATAGAACAAGCCAAAGCAAGAAAAGAGTTAACGTTTAAAGAACTAACGATATTAAAAGAATCAACTGAGGGAGGCTGCTAAGCTTCCTTTTTTTAATCATTCTCTCTTAAGAGTATTTCATTAAATCCATCCGAGAAGAAACTTTTATAGTCTCCATTTTCATCGGCATAAATAAAATAGACTTCAATATCATCTCGCGACTCTGCCAACTCGATTGATTTATCCAGACCATAAACCATAAAAGCAGTTGCAAAAGCATCGGCAGTCATACAATTATCTGCCAGAACCGTTGCACTCAATAAGCTGTGCTGAACAGGATAACCAGTTTTGGGATCAATGGTGTGTGCATATTTTTTGCCATTCTCAATGTAGTAGTTTCGATAGTTTCCCGAAGTTGCCACAGCTTTCTCTTTGAGTTGAATAACTGCTTTTAGTTCCTGCGTGTTTAAGAGGTTCCCATCATCAGGACGACTAATTCCAATGCTCCAGAAGTTTCCTTTCTCATTTTTCCCCAAGGCAACTACTTCCCCACCAATTTCAACCATGTAATTCTCGCTTCCGATACTTTTCAGGTAATCAGCAACCAAATCACAAGCAAAACCTTTTGCAATAGCACTGCAATCCAACATTGTATTTGGGTGTTCCTTAATCAGCTTACCTCCTTCAATTTTTATTTTTTTGTAACCGACCAAAAGCTTTAATGAATCAATTAATTCCTGGCTAACATTTTCTTTATTTTCAAAGCCAAATCCCCAAACATTTACCATAGGAGCAACAGTTATATCAAATGCGCCATCAGTTACATCAGACACCTCAACTGCTTTATTGTATACTGTCATGAAGAGATCATCTAGTTCTGTATCCCTGTTTTGATTGATTTTTGAGATGGTAGAATTCTCATCAAAAGTTGACAACGAACTATTCAATTTATTCATTTCAACTTCGATCTCATTCTGCAAATCTTCACCTGCCGGACTTTCATAGGTAATCGAATAGGTCGTTCCGTATATCAGGCCATGATTATAGATGTATGCACTTTTAGTGCTCGTATTGGTCGTCTGTGATGACTGATTTGTGCAAAATGCAAAAAGAAATATCGAAATCAGTAAAAACAAGAATTGATTAGCGCGTGTCATGTTTCCAAATTTTAGATGCAAAGATAATTGAAATTGAAAGTTCATCCTTTTATTCATCCCAAAAGAAAAGTATAGAATCATATTCATTTGTCATTTTCATGAAGTCTTGTTGAATGAAGAAAGTGATTCCTCGTTTTTTTCTAAAAAATGAGAATTTTAGAACAACTATTTCTATTTTTGTGCGATTAAAAGAATGTTAACTATCTAAAAAATAAATATCGTGGGAAGAGCATTTGAATACCGCCGTGCCGCAAAAGAAAAACGCTGGGGACATATGTCCAAGGTTTTTCCAAAATTATCGAAAGCCATAACTATTGCTGCAAAAGAAGGTGGGCCTGATCCGGATATGAATCCAAAATTGCGTACAGCAATTATGAATGCCAAAGCCCAGAATATGCCGAAAGACAATATTGACTCGGCAATTAAAAGAGCTGCAGGTAAAGACGCTTCAGACTATACAGAAGTAAACTACGAAGGCAAAGGGCCTCATGGCGTTTTGGTTTTTGTTGAATGTGCCACCGACAATACAACACGTACGGTTGCCAATGTAAAATCATATTTCAATAAATCCGGTGGAGGAATGGTACCTAACGGTTCGTTGGAATTTATGTTTTCCCGCAAAGCAGTTTTCGAGTTTGAAAAATTCGACGGTTTAGATGTTGAAGAAATGGAACTTGAATTGATTGATGCAGGGCTTGAAGAAATTGAAGTTGAAGAAGAAATGGTATATATTACCGGTGACTACACGAGTTTTGGAAGTTTATCAACTGCTTTGGAGGAAAAAGAAATTGATGTAAAAAAAGGAGTATTAAAGCGCATTCCTACTTCTCCGGTTGAATTTACAGAAGAACAATTGGAAGACATCGAAAAACTTCTTGATAAAATTGAAGAAGATGACGATGTTCAGCATGTGTTTACCAACATCGCATAAAAGAATTAATTTCACTCATATTTTCAAAGCCATTCTAAAAAAGAATGGCTTTTCTTTTTCCAAAAGGAATAAAAAAAGAGCTTCTCTTACGAAAAGCTCTTCTCAATATATTTTTGTTTGGAATTAACTACCAAAATCGTCAAATAATACGTTTTCATCTGGCACACCCAAATCGTACAACATTTTTTGTACTGCTGAGTTCATCATTGGAGGTCCACACATATAGTAATTAATTTCTTCTGGTTCCTCATGTTGTTTCAGGTAATTATCAAAAATCACCTCATGAACAAATCCTACTTTATAATCAATTCCTAATTCATCTGCCACAGGATCCTGACGGTCTAGTGCTAAATGGAAATCGAAATTAGGGAAGTTCTTTTTAATATCCATGAACTGATCGTAGTAGAACACTTCTTTCCATGAACGTGCTCCATACCAGAAAGTAACGTTTTTATTTGTCTCTTTAACCGTATGGAATAAATGGAATAAGTGAGAACGCATAGGAGCCATTCCTGCACCACCACCAATAAACATCATTTCTGCATCATTATCCCTTAAGAAGAACTCTCCGTAAGGACCAGAAACGGTTACCTTATCACCCGGTTTAAGGCTATAAATATACGAAGAACAAATTCCTGGATTTACTTTCTTGAAACCACCATTTACACGATCAAAAGGAGGGGTTGCAATACGAATATTCAGCATCACAATATTTCCTTCTGCTGGGTGGTTCGCCATTGAATATGCACGGAAAGTAGGTTCCGGATTCTTCATTTGAAGATCAAACATTCCGAATTGTTCCCATTCATCCCTAAATTGCTCATCAATGTCCATATCCTTAAAGTCAACATTAACTTTAGGAACATCAATTTGGATATAACCACCAGATTTGAAGTCAAGTGTTTCACCTTCCGGTAATTTGACCACAAATTCTTTGATGAATGTCGCAACATTATTATTTGATATAACTTCGCATTCCCACTTCTTAACACCAAGTACTTCTTGTGGAATTTGAAGCTTCATATCTTCCTTCACTTTTACCTGACAGGCAAGACGCCAGTCGTCACCCTGTTCTTTACGGGTAAAGAAACCTGTTTCGGTTGGAAGAATAGAGCCACCACCATCTGTTACCTGACAACGGCACATACCACAAGTTCCACCTCCACCACAAGCAGATGGCAAAAGAATTTTGTTGTTTCCAAGCGTTGAAAGTAAAGTACTTCCCGGATCAACTTCAAGCTCTATTTTACCATCGTTAATATCAATTTTAACTTTCCCCTCAGGAGTTAATTTTTTCTTTACATACAGTAAAATTGAAACCAGTAAAATGATAATAAATAAGAATATTACGACACTGGCTAGTATTACTGTTGTTTGAGTAGTTAAAAATATCATCGTTCTAGAGTGTTTTTTAAGTTCGATTATAAACTGATTCCCATAAAGCCCATGAATGCAATACCCATTAAGCCGGTTATGATGAATGTAATTCCTAATCCACGTAAAGGAGCAGGAACATTCGAGTAGCTTGTTTTTTCACGAATTGCAGCAATACCCACAATTGCTAAAAACCAACCAATACCAGAACCTAATCCGTAAACAGTAGCCTCTCCAATATTTAAGAAAGCTTTCTGTTGCATAAATAATGAACCTCCAAGGATTGCACAGTTTACAGCAATCAGCGGAAGGAATATCCCTAACTGGGTATATAAAACGGGTGCAAACTTCTCAACAATCATCTCTACCAACTGCACCATTGATGCAATTACCGCAATAAACATGATAAAGCTTAAGAAGCTAAGATCAACCTCTTCGAAACCGGCACCTAGCCAAGACAATGCACCTTCTGATAAGATGTAGTTCTCAAGCAGGTAGTTTACCGGAAGAGTTATCGTTAATACAAAAATTACAGCAGCACCAAGTCCGGTAGCTGTTTTTACCGATTTCGACACAGCAAGGTATGAACACATTCCAAAGAAGTATGCAAACACCATGTTGTCGATAAAAATAGACTTGACAAATATATTAATTAGATTTTCCATTACTATTCTATCTAGTTGTGTTCAAAATTAGTCTTCAATAAGTTTTCTGTTCTTACTGCGTTGCACCCAAATGATAACTCCTACTGTTATCAAAGCCATAGGAGGAAGAATCATCAAACCGTTGTTTGAGTAGAAACCACCATTTGCAATGTACCAGCTTTCAGGGATGAATTTGTATCCGAAGAAACTTCCGGATCCCAAAACTTCACGGAAAAAAGCAACGATAACAAGGATTGCTCCATAACCGGCACCGTTTCCAATACCATCAAGGAATGAAGGCCATGGTTTATTACCCAGAGCAAAAGCTTCCAAACGTCCCATAATGATACAGTTTGTAATAATCAAACCAACGAATACCGAAAGTTCTTTACTTACATCATACAAGAATGCTTTTAGAATCTGGTCAACCAAAATTACAAGTGCAGCAATCACTACAAGTTGTACAATAATCCTAATCCTGTTAGGGATTGTATTCCTTAATAAGGAAATAATCACGTTTGCAAAGGCCAAAACCAGTGTTACTGATATTGCCATAACAATTGCAGGTTTCATTTGAGCTGTTACAGCCAAAGCTGAACAGATACCCAATACCTGAACTGTAATAGGGTTATCGCTGTTAAGCGGATTTGTTAATAACCCTAGGTTTTTCTTTGAAAATAAAGGTTCTTTATCGCTCATTTTCTCTTATTTTTTCTGGTTGAAAAAAGCATTGTATGCGCCTAGGTCTTCAAGCAACATTTCCTGCAAAGCTTTTGAAGTAATAGTACCTCCCGATATTCCATCTACACTATGCTCTGCAGGTGCAACTTCTCCAGCTTTGGCTACGA
Organism: Prolixibacteraceae bacterium; assembly: GCA_963676845.2. GTDB lineage: Bacteria > Bacteroidota > Bacteroidia > Bacteroidales > Prolixibacteraceae. Next base: position 117,763 of record CAXXKK010000027.1, read on the forward strand.
TGATTGAAGCAAAACTACCATCTGCATCGAAGATTGTTTTTCCTGGAAATTGCTCCTGAAATGGGGTTGATGCAATTTCAGCACCCAATCCTGGAGTTTCACCTTCATGATCAAAGGTTGCACCATAAATCGTATTCATGTCGGAGTTGACCGAAATATACCCCCAAATTGGTCCCCAAAGACCTGTTCCGTACATGGGAAGGATATATTTAATATCACCATCAATCTGACATTCATAAACTGGCAAAGCTCTTTCTTCAAGATCTTTTGCCCGTTCTTTCTTTAAGTCAACATCAAAAGCAACAGCATCTACTTCTTCACCAACAGAATTAATAACGTAAGTATTTACGATTTTATCTGCATAGATTTCTTCTGCATCCAAGGCAGTAGCCTCAATATTCACAGAAGCAAGTATGTTTTGCTTTTTCTCTATTTCGCTGTTCTTATCCTGGAATGGTTTCAGGTTTGTAGCCGCTACTGATAAAACTGTAGCAACAATAATTACCATTACCGAGGCATATAAAAATGTGTATACATTACCGTTCCTGTCCATCTTTGTAGTCTTTGTAAGGTTAAGCATTAACTTTTGCCCGTTTTAAACGGCGTTTTATATTTCCCTCAACCACATAGTGGTCAATAAGCGGTGCAAATGTGTTCATCAACAAGATCGCAAGCATCATTCCTTCCGGATATGCAGGGTTTACCACACGGATAAGAACTGCAAGGAAGCCAATAAGGAAACCATAAATCCATTTCCCTTTGTCGGTTTGTGCAGCTGAAACCGGATCTGTAGCCATAAATACAGCACCAAAAGCAAAACCACCAATAATTAGGTGTTGCCAGAATGGCATTGCCATATAAACATTATCACCAGCAAAAATATTCAGCAATAAGCCCATCACGACTCCACCTAAAACGGTAGAAAGCATGATTTTCCAGTTACCCACTTTTGTGATAAGTAAGAAGATCGCACCAATAAGGATTGCCAAAGTTGAAGTTTCTCCGATTGATCCGGGAATCAATCCAACGAATGCATTCCAAACATCAAAGTCAACTATTCCGGAAACGGCATTCGCCATTGGAGTAGCACCAGTAAAACCATCAGCCAAATTTTCAACACCACTTGCCGAAATCCAAACTGAGTCACCTGACATTTGACTTGGATAAGCAAAGAATAAGAACGCCCTTGCTACCAAAGCAGGGTTCCAGATATTCATTCCTGTTCCACCAAAAACCTCTTTACCAAAGACAACGGCAAAGGCTGTAGCCAAAGCAATCATCCAAAGAGGAGTATTAACAGGCATAATCAAAGGGATTAGGAAACCAGAAACGAGGAATCCTTCATTTACATCATGTCCCCGGAACTGGGCGAATATAAATTCAATTCCCAACCCAACAACATAAGACACTACTATAATTGGTAATACTTTTAGCAAACCGAATAAGAACATGTCAAAAAATCCGGCTGTTTCTAATTGTCCTAAAGCTCCAAAATGCTGATACCCCACATTGTACATACCAACCAATAAAGCTGGCACCAATGCCATAACCACAATACTCATTGTTCTTTTCAAATCGGAGTAATCGTGAATATGTGATCCTGATTTTGAAGTGCTTTTAGGGACAAATGCAAAAGTAAAGAACGCATCATGTGTAGAATGCAACCAATGGTATTTGGCTCCCTTCTGTACATGTGGTTTCGTTTTTTCAAAAAAGTTTTTTATCGCTTTCATCGAGTATTATATTTTTTCAAGCAATTCTACTTAAGCCATTTCCTTAATCATTGAATCAATTCCTTCCCTAATAATGTCCTGTACTTTTATTTTTGAAGTACAAGCATATTCACACAAGGCAAAATCTTCTTCAATTACTTCGTAAATACCAAGTTGTTCCATTTTATCGATATCGTTCGCCAAAATAGCTTTCAATAAATAAACAGGAAGAATATCCATGGGCAACAGGTCTTCGTATTGACCACTCAATACAAAAGCTCTTTCAGCGCCATGCATATTGGCATTTAACACATATTCTTTTTTAGGGAATAAGCTTGAGAAGAATGTTTTCGTTGCAGAAAACTTATCAATTCCAGGTGTGGCCCAGCCTAAAAACTCGTACTCATCACCTTCAGGGATTACTGTAATTTGATGATCAAAAAAACCAAGATATCCATCATTGTTAACCTTAGTTCCCGTTAACACATTACCACTAACGATCCGTTCATTGGATTCTTGTTTGGTTTTTCCACTAACAATCGAAGAGATCTCTGCTCCTTGAATTGTTTTGTAGTACTTCGGAGCTTTAACCTCTGAACCGTTTAGCACGATTGTTTTTTTCAGGTCAAGTTTTCCTTGTTCAAACAAACGCCCAATAAAAACTAAAGCCTGAACAGATAATGTCCACACTACTTCACCTTTATTAAGTGGAGAAACATGATGGATTTGAATTCCAACATTTCCCGCAGGATGAGGCCCGTCAAACGTATTTACAGTTACATTCTTCAAAGAAGAAAAAATACCAGAACTTTGTTTTGACGATACTCCCAGGTTAACTGAGCCCGCAGTTAATTTGCTTAATGCATCAATACCTGTTTGAATTGCTGATTTCTCATCTTTATACATAAATTCATAATCAGGTGCCAGTGGACTTGATTCGAATCCTGAGATGAAAATATCCTTAGGTGAGTCTGCTGGATTAGCAAGCGAACCATAAGGACGTTGCTTAATAAATGGCCAAAGACCACTTTTTAACAGTTGCTCTTTAATTTCATCAGGAGAAAGTTTTGAAGGATCTGTTTTTGAATATTCCAGATACTCTTCTTTACCATCTGCTTCAACTACAATTTCTAAAATTTTACGTCGTTCTCCACGATTAATTGCTTTAACAATACCGCTAACCGGAGAAGTGAATAAAATTTCTGGATTGTATTTGTCGAAAAACAAAGCGTCACCAGCTTTTACCTGTGCATCAACCTTAACACTTAATTTAGGAGTTAAGCCAGAAAAATCTGTTGGCTTAAGGGCAATGGTTTTAGGAGCCGGACATTCTTCAAGAACAGTGTCAGCAACTCCTGATAACCGGATATCTAATCCGCGTTTTAATTTAAAATGCTTTGACATTGTAATCCCTTATTGTGTTTAATTTATTTAGGTAGGCAAAAGTATATAATATTGAAAACTTTTCACAATCTTTGTCTAAAGCAATCTGAACAAATACAGATATTTAAATAAATCAAGGAATTAAACCGCAAGAAATAAACAATTGTATTCTTCGTTTTAATGAAGAAAAAATATAAACAATGTTTAAAATCACTACATTTTTGAAGGAAATGAAACTATTTCTTAAAATTCTGCCTACATTTTTGTTCGTTATCTTTTCATTAATTTCTTTTGGGCAATCGGAAAGTGATTACTATTACCAAAATGCAATTTTCAAAGAAGACATAAAAACAGTTCAACTATATAAGTTTGGTTTTGAAATGAGTCACCCTATAATCAGCCTCAACTCCGAGGAACAACTCATCCTAAAATTTGACGAACTAACAACTGATATCCACAACTATTATTATACGCTAATTCATTGCGATACCAATTGGAAAGAATCTTACCTGGTTCAAAGTGATTACCTGGAAGGCTTTTACGAAAATCCGATAACCGACTATTTGCCAAGTTTTAACACCTCAATGGATTACATTAATTATCAATTACTTTTTCCAAACGAAGATATTAAGCTCAAATATTCAGGCAATTATGCTCTTGTAGTATATGAAGACAGGGATATGGAAAAACTCGTTCTTACCAGACGGTTTCAGGTACTTGAACGGAAAGCTGGTGTTACAGGAGAAGTTAAACGAGCTACTTTTGACCCTTATCTGGGAGACAACCAGGAAGTTGACTTTAAAATCGATTTAAACAATCTAAATGTTCGTAATCCTCATGAAGAAATAAAAGTGGTTGTAATGAAAAATCAAGATTGGGACAATGCTATAACCAATTTAAAGCCACTTTTTATTAAAGGAACTCAACTGGACTATGATTATAATGAAGAAAATGTTTTCCCCGGAGGAAATGAATACCGGTATTTTGATGCTCGTTCCCATCAATACAATGGAGAATACGTTGACCTGATTGATTTCTTCAGGCCCTACTATCATTTCACCCTAACACCATCAGCCCCTCGGGTAAATGATAAATATTTCAGCTACGAAGAAATGAATGGAAACTATGTCATCCAAAGCTCAGACAGCTATGTTGACGATCCTGATACGGAGTGTGATTATTTTTTCGTTCACTTCACCCTTGATATGCCATCCCAACTATTAGGAGGTTCTGTGCATGTTTTTGGAGAACTTACAGATTGGGGCACAAATGCAACAAATGTAATGACCTGGAATTACGAAACCAATGTCTACGAATTAAGCATGCTCTTAAAACAAGGGTATTATAATTATGAGTATGTTTTTGTTCCTGAAGACTCATCAAAGGCTGATGAAACGTGGCTGGAAGGCAGTCATTATGAAACAGAAAATGAGTATCAGATATTAGTTTATTACAAAAGTCTTTCCGGGAAATACTACCAGCTCATCGGATATCAGGTTCTTAACTCTTTCTAACGCACAATTTTCAAAGTACCCTCACCTTTCTCAAAAGGAATAGTAAAATGAAAATCAGATCCTTTATTGGGTTCAGAATTAACTTCAATTTTACCTCCTAATAAAACAGCATAATGCTGCGCTATTGCCAAGCCCAGTCCAGTGCCTTCATATTCACGAGTTGTCCTATTATCAATTTGGTGGAAACGATCAAAAATACGCTCTAAGTCCCCGGAAGCAATGCCAATACCTGTATCTTTCACGAAAAACATCAACTTCTCATTACTAATCATTTTATAGCCGAACTCAACCTCTCCCATAGGAGTAAACTTAATGGCATTATCCAAAAGTTTCTTTATAATTTCCAATAACAAATATCGATCTGTAGAAACACCAAACTTGGGATTTGCATTTTCATTACTTAATTTCAAGCGTATAGGTTTATTGGAAACTTCCATACTATAATCTTTGTAAAGCTCAACAAACAAGTCATTTATCTTACAGAATTTTTTAGAGACAACTACCTGCTTACTCTCAATTTTTGAGATACTAATCATATCATTAATCATCTCCATCAATAACTTACCATTACTAATAATTACATCCAGAAAACGATTCTTTTCTTCCATGTCAAAATCAGAAGAACCTAACATTCTACTAAAACCAATAATAGCATTCATAGGAGTTCTTATTTCATGAGAAATATTTGCCAGGAAAGCAGATTTTAGCTGGTCGGCTTCTTCTGCTTTTAGCTTGGCTTTCTCTAGATTTATCTCCGCGATTTTGCGTTTAGATATATCTCTTGCGATGGAAATAACCGAATTATCATCCAATTTTGCAATCCGCATCTCAAACATCATTGTACCTTTAGCCACATCCAAAGCATACTCGATGGTTTCAATGCTGTCTTTCTTAATTGAATCCTGTATGCATTTATAAATCTTCCGAGACATATTTTCAGAAAAACCAACTTCAAAAATTGAATTACCAATTATATCATCAGGTTTTATATCTAATGATTCCGAATCTTTCATTACGAAATCAACATAAATCCCATCTGAATCAATAATGAAAAACAAATCAGGAATAGCCTCCAATAAAACCTTATACCTTATACGGCTTTGTTGAAGACTAAGAATACTTTTCTCCTTGTCCGTTATATCTTTAAAAACACATAACAAACTTCCTTCTTCAAGTTGATGGGCATACAAATCAACCCATTTATCCATATGCTCTAAATAAATCTCTAAATGGTTCGTTTTTGGGAACATAAAGAAATTATGCCAATCAAAAGTATTTCTAAAAATCTTAGGAAAAATAACTGCGGCATCAACATTCTTTACTTCTCTGGCTTTCACATTGAAAAGAGCCTCAAACGCATGATTTGCACTAACGGTATGAATACCTGTTGGGTTTCCCGTTGCATCCCTATTTATTTTCACTTGTAACAAACCGTGCTTAAATGTTCTAAAATTATTGGATATCAGCTCCTCAGCATCAGAAACCTTAGACTTTAGTTCCTTAAGGTCAAACTCAACTTTCCATGAAAATAAGAGAAGGACAAGGAACACAACAGTAAAACCAAAATACGGATTAAGAACATATTCATTTCTTTGCCAAATAATTGAAGCAGCCTCCTGAATTCTTTCAGCTTCAATTAAATGATAAGTTATTGATGCAATCCCCACAACATAAAACAACGCTAATTTTCTTGGTCGCTGGTCAAAAAACAATAAGAAAAGAAGTCCGGCAACTAAAGACAAAACATGCTGTTGAACGGTTGATTGAATACTCAATATGGCATCTGGCTTCGAAACGAAAAAGAAATAAAGTCCAATTGGCATTAAATACACCATATTAATAGCACAAGTCACACGTGCATTTCGCAAGCAATAAAAAGCAGCAAAAAACAAAGCAAAGGTGGTTACAAAACCAGGGAAGCAATCATAACTAGACTTACCCGTAAAATCAAGAATCAGATTTACAATACTGTATAATAATCCAACGGAAAATACAACATGTAATCCAATAACCTTTCGCCTTTCATCTTTTGAGTTAAATTGATAGGGTTTGATTATAAATTGAGTTATTAATTTTAGCATGAAGCGCTCAGTCTAATTAGTGGAATAAATATAGCAATTTTTAATATTTATTAGTCTTTTCAAGCCTTACACATATAACATTGACACTTAAAATCAGGCACAAATTGGAGTACTTTTTTCAATACTGAACTATCAACATCTTACTCAAAATTTAAAAAGTTTAAGTAATAAACTTAAAATCACATCAGATCGTTTTTTTTTGATCACGGAACATTTAAATTTGTTCATAGGAATTCATTACCCCATGAAAAAATTACTGAGTATATTCTGGAAAAAAGTAAAAACAAAATATGGAATAGCACTTTTACTATTCCTTGTTTGGATTCTTCTTTTTGATGAACACAACCTCGTTCAACAAAATGAAAACAGGGAAAAACTGGAACAGTTATCAGAACAAGAAGCTTTTTTAAAAGAAAAAATAGTATCCGATCAGCAAAAAATAAAAGAATTAAAAACGAACCAAGAAAACCTCGAAAAATTTGCAAGAGAACAATTTCTAATGAGCAAAGAAAACGAAGACGTTTTTATTATAATTGAAGAATAGTACCTCCTTTAAGATTCGTTTACATTCATTATACATTTTTATTATTCAATAAGCTTAAATATGCGTTTATTTAATAAGTAAGTGAATTTACCTATTTGTTTAATAAATGTTTTTTTTTAAATTGAATTGTATTTCAAGCAAATATGAATTTAAACATTGACATATTTAAAATAGAAACCAATCATGTTTTACCTCGAAAAGGGAAAATACTGATTGCCGAACCTTTTTTGCCTGGAAGCTATTTTAATCGCTCGATTGTTCTTTTAGTAACTCATAGTGACAAAGGGGCTGTAGGTTTTATTTTAAATAAAAAAGTCGATTATCCTATTAATGATATTGTTTCTGACTTCCCTGAGTTTAATGCTGATATCTATATTGGAGGTCCTGTAAGTACTGATTCAATATACTTTCTTCATTCTCTGGGGGATCAAATTCCTGGCAGCATTCACGTAAAAGGCAACTTATACTGGGGAGGAGATTTCGAAAAGCTGAAAGAACAAATTGCACAAGGATTAGTATCACCCGATCAGATTAAGTTTTTTATGGGATACTCTGGTTGGGATGCCGGCCAACTAGAAGAAGAGCTGGAAGAAAACACATGGTTGGTTTCTGACATTAAACAAGATCTTGTATTAAGCTCCTCCGTTTCTAAAAAACATATGTGGGTAGATGTTGTCAAAAACTTGGGAGGTAAATATTCTTTATGGGAAAACTTCCCTGAAAACCCTTCACTTAACTAAGTTTTCTAAAAGCTAACTCCCCAAAACTGCTACAAAACACATAATTATTTTTATTAAACACACACCTATATTCTAATTTTACCTATTATTTATCTTATTGTATCTTTATTTTACACAAAAAACACATGAAAAAACTATTTTTGTTCCTTATAGTAGCCCTTGTGTCACTAACTGTTAAAGCACAAACTTCTGATTACGAAAATGATATTATGAAGTTTCTAGAGGTAAACGGAAGTTCTGAAAGCTATGACATGATATATGATCAGTTAGTTACACAGTACAAAATGATGAAACCCGATGTACCACAGGATTTTTGGGATTCAGCAAAAAAAGATGTATTCGATAAAGAAATAGAATCATTAAACAAACAATTAATTCCGATTTATCAGAAATACTTTACTCATGACGACATTAAACAACTTATCGAATTTTATACCTCTGGCATCGGTAAAAAACTCACAAGCGGAAGCTTAAAGGTTGCTGAAGAAACAACACAGATTAGTCAACCTTGGGCAATGAGCAACTAAATTAAACACTTATTTATCTACAAAAGGTTTTTAATTTAATCTTAAATCAGATATGCAACATGTTTTATTGCCTGATTTCATTTTTTATACCGGATACAACCATGAAGAAAAAAATGATAACTCTTCTCTTTTTAACAACAAGCCTATTTTTACTTTACTCACTCACATCCCAAGTGATAAAAGAGTATAAATTGACAAGTGACCTGTTGTGGAGTATAGTTGGAGGCGTTACAGGATTGTTGTTTATGATTCTTATTTCTTATCTGAACAAAAAAAAACGCCAAAATTCATGGAAAAACTCATCAAGAACCTTGATAAATTTCAGATACCGTACAAGAAAAGTGGCGATGACTTTATTATTAAGGTAGGCAGAAAACAGGAAATTATTGTGTTTTCATCAGGAGAAAACAAAATTTCAATTAGTGACCGTTTTTGCAAGTTTAACTCGTTATCCGGGTTCAGAAGAATTAGTTTAAAAAAAGCAATTATCCATCAATCTACCGTTATTTCAATCTTTTGGATCCTGCTTTTATTTGTAACAATTCTACTCGACTTAGAGCAAGAGATACTATCTGTATCAACCCTTATATTTGTCCCCATTCTTATTATTTTGTGCTTTGCTGCCACCTTCTACCACATCAGGATCGAAAATGTCAAGCAAACAATCATAAGATGGCTCGAAGAATAAATCGATATAAAACAACAACTTCAAGAATAAATTAAACTTTTATGAAAACATCTACATTCATTATCATCTGTGTTTTGGGATTTGCTATTTTTTCATGCAAATCAGAGTCAATCGACACGTTAACCGTAATTCCCATAGAAATACAATCAGACAACCTTAATATTTTTGAAGAAAAGGCATATATAAAGGAAATAATTTCCACAGAAAATTCTCACCCCATAGGGGAACTTAGTAAATCACTATATTCTGATGGAAAAATTTTCATACTTGACAAAGCAATGGATGAAATTTTAATTTTCGATAATGCGGGAAAATATCTTTCAAAAATATCAGATAAAGGAAATGGACCTGACGAATATATATACATCCAAAATTTCTACTTATCAAAAAGTGAAAACACAATCAATGTTCTCTCTGGAGATGGTAAAATCTTATCTTATAATTTCAATGGAGAAAATTTAAAAGAAACAGGCAGCGATTCTGGGTTTGAAATGGTAATGGATGCTGAAGAACTCCCCAACGGCTCAATTGCTTTTTATGGACTTGGCCCCTCTCATAATTTATACATCAAAGATACTGAAAGCAACGAAGGCGCTTATCATATATCATTCATACCAGACCGGGACATGAGTTTCTCAAACAAATCTTTTGCAAGTGTTGACACCAACACTCTTTTCTGTTTTGGAATGAATGATTCAATCTATCAAATAACAACAGACAATACTATTTTACCAAAATATTACATTGATTTTGGAGGGAATAGCATACCCTCTCAACTTTACTTATCAAATCCTGATGCAGTTGCCAATCTTTATGAAGAAAAGGTACTGGCAACAAAATTAGATGATCTAAACCAATCAAACGATTACCTTACTTTTTCATACATGATATTTGATCCCAAAAACATGATGGATGTAAAAACGAAATATGCAGTATATGAAAAAAAGGAAGGAACTGTTTTTAACATCCCAGAAGAAACAATATTGTTTCCTACTTCTGACGTAATTGATGAAAACTATTTTTTATCCGTAATACCACCTGTCCAAATAACAACAAATACAGGTAACGGAAAAATCAATAAAAAACTAACACAATATATTGCTGAAAATAATATTTCAGAAGAAGACAATCCTTTATTGGTTATCTGGGAAATCAAATAATCTTTCGGTTAGAGAACTATAGTAATTTAGAAAAGAGAATAGCTATTTCTCTCGAAACATTACTATAGTATCTCTTATATCCAAATGCTTTCACCCAACTTATTCCTGAAATATCATCAGATAAAAATACCTCATTGGCAGAAAGCAAATCGTCTTTTGACAAACGGGTTGTTTCAACAAACTGAAGTCTACTATTTTCTACAATTTTCTGAACAATTCGCTTTGCAGGGTTTATGTATGCTCCCGTTTCGGGAGATGCCGTAATAACTTTTTCGCCCATAATCACATAAAGATTCCTTCCCGGAGTTTCCAAAACACAGCCATCGGTATTTTGAAGCAAATATTCTTTTTCGGGAGAAGAAGATTGCATAAACTGCCAATAACTTTCAGAACCTATACGAAGCCCCGAGACAGGAGAGATTGCTTTTTTAATCCGTGGAAACAACTCCAACATCACACCATCTTCATTAAAGCCGTAACTAATTGCATCTATGGGTTCTGCTTTTACAGCATAGCTTATTCTCCCTTTATCACAAAAGAAATAAATGTCAATCCTGGCACTTTTATAAAGCTTATTTTTTACAAGCATTCGCTCCAACTGTCGTTTAAAATCTTTTGCTTCATTTTTTAAGAATGGAGGCTTTTGAAGCCTAAAAAGCTGAAATTGCAAATCGATTATAGAAATGTGATCTTCCCAAAACACAAACTGATTTCGAATTGAACGGACAGATTCTACAAACAACAAACTTTCCATACTTCTTAATTGAAAAATCTGCTCATCTGTCTTATAAAACTTACCATCAAACAGAATAAATGGAGCAATCATATCTAAATTAGTTTCGAGATGTAGGGAAACATATTTTTATTGCCTTCAACCTTTATCCCTCTAATTCCAGCAGCTTTTGCGGCCTGCATATCCGTTTCACTATCGCCAATAAAAACTGACTGAATTTTATCGATTCTATACCTGGCGATTAGTTTTTCAATCATCAATGGGCTGGGTTTTCTGCATAAACATTTTTCTATAGTATGATGATGTGGACAAACTGCAATATCACGAATTTCAACACCAACCTCTAAAAGTTTCTCCTGAATAAAGTCATGTACTTTTTCAACATCCTCCATTGAGTATTCCTTTTTGGCTATCCCACCCTGGTTCGTCACCATAAAAAATTGATATCCGGCATTTTTAAGCAACACCAGATTCTCAATGACTCCGTCAACAAAAGTTATATCTTCAATTCGATATACGTAGTAATGATTAGAGTTATTAGTAATAACGCCATCTCTATCTAAAAATGCTGTCTTCATCTAAATAATTCGGAATAATCGATCAATAAAATTTTCGAGATATCGGAAATTTACCAAAATAGGGAAAATAAAGCCAAAGAGTGCTCCCAAGAAATGGGCATCATGAGCAATATTATCATTTTCTTTCCGACTTTGGTAATACGAATACACTAAATATAAAACTGCAAAAACAATTCCAGGTATAGGTAAAATCCCAAAGAAAAGCAAGTCATTCCAGGGATCGAAAAGAATCGATGCAAATAAAACAGCAGACACTGCACCTGAGGCTCCTACCGCATTATAGTAGTAGTTATTTTTATGCTTGATGAGTGCATATAGATTTGAAAAAATCATTCCCCCAAAATAAAGGATTAGAAAATATGCATTAGCCATCCGCCCAAAACTATAGGAAAAATACGCCTCCACAACCCGCCCAAACGAATAAAGGACAAGCATATTTACTATCAAATGTGGCCAGTTGGCATGCACAAAACCATGGGACAATAATCGATAATACTCCTTTTGATGCCATACTTTACTGGCATTAAAACGCATCTTTTCCATTAATGCACTTTGCTGAAAGGCCATATAGGAAACAATACCTGTAACAATAATGATAATCAGGGTCATTGACATAATTCTAATGTAAAATTTTATAGATCATTTCTTTTTGAAGGTCGCCGGCAGTAGATGAAACGTTTCCAAATCCCTTTGATTTCATATCGTACTCACGCAGCACAGCCATAATTTCAACAACCTTTCTAATTGGGTATTGTTTAGCTGCAGCGATATAAGAACGAACAAAAAAAGGATTCACTTGCAAAGCAGAAGCCACAGAATTCTGCGACTTGTCCTCCAGAAAGTGATAGGTGAGTATTTTCATAAAGAAATAGTACAAACTGGTTACCGTCCTGGGAAAAGGGTTAGAATTTGGATTAGCAGCAAAATAATTCACAATCTGGTTAGCTTTTAAAACGTTTCGCTCACCCAAAGCATTTTGCAACTCAAAAACATTGTAATCTTTACTGATTCCAATATTCTTTTCAATATGTTCGGGTGTAATCTTCGTTTGCTCCGGCAAACTAATAATTAGTTTATCGAGTTCATTGGCAACCTTACTCAAATCAGTTCCAAGATATTCTGCCAACATTGCTGAAGCCTGAGGTACAATTGAATAATTATGAGCAGAAAGATAGCTGTTAATCCATGCAGGAAGCTGGTTGTCGTAAATTTTTTTTGCTTCAAATAAAACTCCTTTTTTCCCTACTTTTTTAGCAAAGCTTTTTCGCTTATCCAGCGTTTTGTATTTATAATTGATAACCAAAACTGTTGAAGTCAGTGGATTATCAATATATGGTTCCAGGTCTTCTATTTTACGAATATTTTGAGCTTCCCTAACAATAATTACCTGATGATTGGCCATCATGGGAAAGCGACGGGCATTGGTAATAATGGTATCCACATCGGTATCTTTTCCATACAAAATGTGCTGATTAAATCCCTTTTCAGCTTCTGTTAGAACATTGTCTTCAATATATTCTGTAATTTGATCAATAAAATAACTTTCCTCTCCCATCAGAAAATATACAGGATGGTAAATCTTCTTCTTCAGGTTGGATAAAATATCTTCGTAATTCATTGAAATTGTCTAAGTTTAAAATTTAAGGTGCTTCACCGAAATTCCACCATTTTTAATATCCAGCAATGATTCACACCCAATGGTTAAATGCAAATCAACAAAGTTATGAGTAACCTCATCATCAATTTCCGCAGTCTTAATTCCAGTTGATATCATAGGCTGATCCGAAACTAAAAGTAAAGCTCCTGTTGGTATCTGATTTGCAAACCCCACAGTGAATATAGTCGCTGTTTCCATATCAATAGCCATTGCACGAGTTTTCTCCAAATATTTTTTAAAACGATCATCATACTCCCAAACTCGCTTATTTGTTGTTAGTACAACACCTGTCCAATAATCTTTATTATGATCCCGAATTGCTGCTGATACTGCACGCTGCAAGTTAAATGCCGGTAAAGCTGGAATTTCCATGGGCAAATAATCGTTGGAAGTACCATCATTTCGAATTGCTGCAATAGGAAGCAACAAATCACCGAGCTGACTTTTCTTTTTCAGTCCTCCACATTTACCTAAAAACAAAACGGCATCTGGCTCTATGGCACTTAACAAATCCATGATAGTTGCAGCATTGGGACTTCCCATCCCAAAGTTGATAATTGTAATGCCATTGGCTGTAGCGCAAGGCATATTTTTATCTTCCCCAACAATAGGAACATTAAACTTTTGAGCAAACATTTCCACATAAAGCTGAAAATTCACCAGCAAGATATATTTCCCAAAATTTTCCAACTGCTCGCCAGTATATCGGGGGAGCCAGTTTTCAACAATATCTTTCTTCGTTTTCATTAGTAATAACGTATTTTTACACCTTTGAGAAAAAGCAATTCTAAGCTGCTCAATAATGATTTTAACAAAAGTACAACTTTGAATTGGTTGGCATGAGTACAAAACTAAATTTACCAACATATTCTTTCCGAACAAAAAGTGTTGATGGGAATTTCATGATCTTTGACGAGATTCGAAAAAAATACTTGGTTTGCACACCCGAGGAATGGGTTCGCCAAAACTTTATCCGTTTTCTCATCGAAGAAAAAGGATTTCCACCACAGCTCATGGCAATAGAAAGCGGACTAAAAATAAACAGCTTACAATTTCGTAGCGATCTGTTAATCTACAACAGAAATGGACAACCTTTGCTAGTCGTTGAATTTAAAGCTCCAAGTGTAAAAATTAAACAACAAGCATTCGATCAAATTGCGAGATATAACATGCAATTACAAGTTCCTTTTTTAATTGTTTCCAATGGAATGGAACATTATTGCTGTCATGTAAATTTTAAAGAAAAGAACTATTCTTTTTTAAAAGAAATACCGGAATTCTCACAATTAACTTAAGCTCAAGAGAATTGCCCCTTAGAGTTGAAATTTCTTAAACTATCAAAGAAAAGAAACTCTCTTTAAGCCGTTTTTACCTCATCCATATTTTTATACTCTTCGAGAATTAATGAAACTTGTTGAGGATCTACCCTCCCATAAACTTTTTCTCCAACTAATACTACCGGAGCCAAACCACAAGCACCAACACAGCGCAAACAATTTAAGGAGAATTTACCATCAGCTGATGTTTGCCCAACTTCAATTCCCAACTGGCGCTTAAATTCAGTTAAAACTTTTTCAGACCCCCGCACATAACAGGCTGTCCCCATACAAATTGAAATTGGATGTTGTCCTTGTGGAAGCATCGTGAAAAACGAATAAAAGGTAACTACACCGTAGACTTTTGCAACAGATATATTCAACTCTTTAGCTATCATCTCCTGCACTTCTGCGGGTAAATACCCCAGTTTGTGTTGAACCTGATGCAAAACATTGATTAATTCATGTTCATCATTGTTGAACTGGCTACAAATCTCTTTGATCTGTTCTATGGTTTTTTGTGCTAGTTTTATCTTTGGCATTGTGCTTTTTGCTTTAAAAGTTTATAAGTACCCTATTGAAACATGAACATTGAAACTAACTTCTATCAAAGTATTCTGTGTGCAATAAATGATGTGCTTTCTCACTCATCGGTTTTTCCAAAAATTCTTCATAGAGTTTGATAATGTGAGGATTTTCATGTGATTTCCGGATTTTCTTATTCCTATCTTCAGCATATAACGCACTTTGGCGTTTTTTCAGAACGTTAACATCTCCATGATGATAGGGTTGTCCGCCTCCTCCGATACAGCCACCCGGGCATGACATGATTTCTATGGCATGAAATTCACTTTTGCCAGATTTGATTTCTTCGAGCAATTTTCGTGCATTCCCTAAACCATGGGCAATTCCAATATTGATGGGAATCCCGTCAAAATCAATAGTAGCCTTGCGTAGTCCTTCCATTCCCCGAAGCTCTTCAAAATCGAGTCGTTGCAGAGACTTACCTGTTTGTATTTCGTAGGCTGTACGCACGGCAGCTTCAATAACTCCTCCCGTTGTTCCGAAGATAACGCCTGCTCCTGTTGATTCACCCAGAGGCTGATCAAAATCTTCATTTGGTAATGATCTAAAATCAATATTAGAAACCTTAATAAGTTGAGCTAATTCCCGGGTTGTAAGTGCATAATCAACATCCGGATTTCCATTAACCGAAAATTCGTCCCTGCTGCTTTCGTATTTTTTTGCCACGCATGGCATAATGGACACCACGACCAGATCTTCACGCTTAACTTTCAGAATGTCGGCAAAGTAAGTTTTTGCGATGGCTCCAAACATTTGTTGTGGAGAACGTGCAGTTGACGGAATATCTTTCAGTCCGGGAAACTGGTGTTCAAAGAATTTCACCCAGGCAGGGCAACATGAAGTTAAAATTGGCAATTTGACTTCCTTATCACCAGCTAAATATTTGTTTAGACGGTCCAACAACTCTGTTCCTTCTTCCATGATAGTGAGGTCGGCTGCAAAATCAGTGTCAAATACGTAATTGAAACCAAGTCTGCGAAGCGCAGCAGCCATTTTCCCGGTTACCAATGTTCCCGGCTCCATATCAAACTCTTCACCCAGAGCAGCACGTACAGCAGGTGCTGTTTGTACAACCACTGTCTTTGAAGGATCGGATAAAGCTCTGATTACAGCTCCTGTTTCATCCACTTCCGTAAGAGCTCCTGTCGGACAAACGGCAACGCATTGTCCGCAATAGGTACACACCGAGTGATCCAGGTTCATTTCAAAAGCAGGAGAAACAACAGCATTAAAACCGCGATTGATGGTTGAAAGGACACCGACAGTTTGTATGTCATTACACATGGTTTCGCAACGTCGGCAAAGAATACACTTATCCATATCGCGAATGATGGCAGGTGAAGTATCTTCCCGATAATGAGATTGTTCTCCGGGATAGTGAATCTCCCGAATACCCAGGTGCTGAGCCAGATCCTGCAATTCGCAGTTTCCCGATTTTGCACATACCAGACAATCAGCAGGATGATCTGAAAGGATAAGTTCAACTACTGTTCTTCTTGCATTAATAGCACGTATAGAGTGGGTGTTTATTACCATTCCTTCAGCAACTTCTGTACAACAAGCAGGGGCAAGATTCCTTCTTCCTTCAACTTCAACAACACACACACGGCAGCCTCCGGGTTTGTTCTCAATATTCATGTCGTGCAGCTTCATATGGCACAGCGTTGGAATGTCAATGCCAATACTTGATGCTGCATCTAAGATTGTCGTTCCCTCTTTTACAACAAGAGGTTTATTATCAATGGTAAGGTTGATCATTTCCATAGTTTTTAGCTTTTAGGCAATCTTAATTGCATCGAATTTACACTTCTCAAAACACAATCCGCATTTAATACATAATGACTGGTCGATGTAATGCGGGCTCCTTCTTTCTCCCGATATAGCTCCAACCGGACAACTTCGAAAACACAGCGTACAGCCCGTACATTTTTCTTCATCAATAACGTATTGAACCAGTGCTTTACATTGTCCTGCCGGACATTTCTTGTCTTCAACATGAGCAATGTATTCGTCCATAAAATGATCGAGTGTTGAAAGAACTGGGTTTGGAGAGGTTTGCCCCAGTCCGCACAAGGAGGAATCTTTGATAACCTGACTTAGCATCTTAAGCTTATCTATATCTTCATGTGTTCCTTTTCCTTCTGTAATTCTTGCAAGGATTTCGTGCAAGCGTTTGTTCCCTATTCGGCAGGGGGTACATTTTCCACAGGATTCATCCAAAGTAAATTCAAGATAGAATTTGGCAATGGAAACCATGCAGTCATCTTCATCCATCACTATCATTCCTCCTGACCCCATCATAGATCCGGCAGCAATCAGGTTGTCGTAATCAATTGGGGTATCCAGAAAATCGGTAGTCAGGCAGCCACCCGATGGACCTCCGGTTTGGACGGCCTTGAACTTTTTCCCGTCTTTTATTCCACCTCCAATGTCATAAATTACTTCACGAAGAGTGGTTCCCATAGGAACTTCAATCAATCCAACATTGTTTATTTTTCCGGCTAAAGCAAAAACTTTGGTTCCCTTGGATTTTTCAGTTCCAATGCTGCTAAACCACTCAGCTCCCTTGTTGATAATGGGTGGAATATTGGCAAAGGTTTCCACATTATTGACATTTGTGGGTTTCCCCATATATCCGGATTGAGAAGGGAACGGAGGCTTAAAAGTAGGTTCGCCCCTGAGTCCTTCCATGGAATGAATGAGAGCTGTTTCTTCACCACAAACAAAAGCACCAGCTCCGTAGCGAATTTCAATTTCAAAATGAAAATCTGAACCAAAAATTTGTTCTCCCAGTAAGCCGTATTCCAGAGCCTGAGCAAGAGCCGTTTTTAATCGCTGGATGGCTAACGGATATTCTGCCCGTATGTAAACTAGCCCTTTACTTGCTCCGATGCAATAGCCGCAAATAGCCATTGCTTCAATAACAGAGTGCGGGTCTCCTTCAAGGATGGAGCGATCCATAAAGGCTCCGGGGTCTCCTTCATCAGCATTGCAAACTACGTATTTCTGATCGGCATCTTCCTTGCTGGTAATTTCCCATTTTAACCCGGTAGGAAAACCACCTCCTCCTCTTCCTCTAAGACCTGAATCTTTAATGATTTGAATTACCTCCTCAGGACTTTGCGATTCAAGGCAGTTGGCAAGTGCTGAATAACCGTCACGGGCAATGTATTCGTCAATATTTTCAGGATTTATAAAACCACAATTTCGCAGAGCAATACGAACTTGCTTTTTGTAAAAATCCATGTCCTTGCTTTCCCTGACTTTCTTCTCTGTTCTTGGATTAGTGTATAAAAGGCGTTCTACTTTTCTTCCTTTTATAATATGTTCCTCAATGATTTCTTTGGTGTCTTCGGGAAAAACAGATACGTAGAAAGTATTATCGGGCTGTATTTTAACAATCGGGCCTTTTTCGCAAAAGCCAAAACATCCGGTGTGAAGTACTTGCACTTCATCGTCAAGTCCCAATTCCTGCAATTGGTTGCTAAAATTAGATTTTATGAGCTCGCTTTGAGATGCTTTGCATCCTGTGCCCCCGCAGACCAGGATGTGCATTTTATATTCAGCCATAACTGTTTGGGTTAGGTTTATTCGTTGATGGTTTTGTAACTGATTGGAATAATGCCATCAACCATTTGGTTGAGTTTAATGTGCTTGTCGATAATTTCCTGGGCTTTAGTTTTGTTTACATAGCCGTAAACAACAGGTTCTTTACCAGGCATTTTTAATTCAATGGTTGGTTCTGCGTAGCAAAAGCCCATGCAGCCGGTTTGGGTAACCAGGGCTTCAATTCCCTGGTGTTCCAGTTCTTCAATCAAAAAATTCATGGTTTCTTTAGCTCCGGAGGCAATTCCACATGTTGCCATGGATACTTTTATCTGGATGAGCTTATCAGGATTATCTCCCTTTTCCCGGATTTTGACTTTGGTTTGAACTTGATCTTTGAGTTTCGTAAGATCAGCCAACGATTTGATCTTTGTCATAGTTTATTTTCGGTTTTCAGGTTCAGATAAAGAAATGGTTCGTTTTTCAAATATCTAACCTTTAAACGAGAAAAACACTAGTAAAATGTCATTATTCGCTTATTTTGATTTGTTCCAGATTTTCGCGAATCATTTCCAGTAAATACGTTCTGATTTCCGGTGTCGAAACAGGGGTGTCGCCAAGAATTTCTTTTACTTCTTTTGAGTTGAAAATATATTCACCTTCAGCTGTTTGATGTTTGTAGATGATCTCCGTTTTATTCTCGTTGCTTAAGAGAATAAGCAGTGTTCCGGCAATATCGCCAAGTATGGGCCGATCGACATGGGAATAACCAAATATCGCTTGTATTTTAGTTCCTTTTCCTTTATTTGATGTGATGTTAAATGAGCCTCCGCTTTGTTCTGCATTTTGTTTAAAAAGCGGAATACCAAGACCAACTTTTCGGGTTTTTCGGGAAGTGAAGAATGGATTTTCAACCTGCTTAAGGATTTTCTCGT
Source organism: Prolixibacteraceae bacterium (assembly GCA_963676845.2). Lineage (GTDB taxonomy): Bacteria > Bacteroidota > Bacteroidia > Bacteroidales > Prolixibacteraceae. The sequence goes on from CAXXKK010000027.1 coordinate 137,462, forward strand.
CCATCCCTTGCCCATCATCAGAAATTGATATTTCATATTTATTTGCATCGGGATTTTCATTCACTGAAATTTCAACAATTGAAGCTTTTGCCCGAATGGAATTTTGTGCGATATCTAAAATATGTAGGGATAACTCAATCATTCGTCAATTTTAACAGATCGACCATATTTTTGATGAAAAGCCCATCTGATTTCCTGAAAAGTGGGCTGGTTTAGCCGGAAAATATTGGTGCCAATACCTATGTCTTCAATATAGTGAGCATCTGATGATTTGATTACGCAAATATCATCATGTATGTCAAATTTTGTGCGGATTTCATTCTCTTCAGTGTGATGACTAATTTGAAGAGCATCAAAATGCATTTCTCCCGGAAGAAAACCAAGCTGGCTAAAAATGCTGTTTATCGGACGATCAATATGTGCCGGAATAAACAGTCCATTGATTTGATGTACATATTTTTCAATTTCTTCGATGCCAACATTCAACGGATGTCCCAGGTAGAAAGGAAGTTCCTGCACGATGTTGTTTTGCTTATCTACCTGAACCTGATATCCATGATATTCGGGATCGTTTTTATGGTGAGGGAGATGTGCATCGATATACTTCTGGAATTTGTTACGGGTATAATCGTCTTCAAATAAACAGAGGGAATGAACTTCTTCGCTGCTGTTAACTTCGCAGCCATTCAGCACAACTAGGTTGGTGTCTTTTGCCAATTCACGGACAATTTCACACTGTAGTGTACTGTTGTGATCGGTAATGGCAATGATGTCAAGCTTCTTAGTTAATGCTTGTTCTATAATTTGATCCGGGCTCATGCCCAGGTCGGCGCAGGGAGACAAAACGGTGTGTATGTGTAAGTCAGCCCTGAATTTGCTCATTTGCCTGAATTTAGAATTTCGTATAGTTTCCCGGTTATTTCGTAGGTTGAAAGATTCGTCGAAAGAATCGGGATTTGTTCATCATTGCTGTGTTCAATCGTGTTTGCATTGGCCTGGAAACCTTTTACAAGAATGAGGGCAGCAAGATCTTTAAGAGAAGCAATTGCCATTACATTTTGATGCACCTGCAGGGTAATCCAGATTTGGCCTTCTTCGGCATTACCCATAACATCGCTAAGCAAGTCTGAAACATATGCACCTTTCACTTCTTTGTCAAGTCCTTTCTCTCCGGAAACGACTGTCAGCCCTAATTTGTTTACAATATCAGAAACCTTCATTTCTTTTTCCTCTTTTATTACAATCAGCTTTAAAACGGTCAACACCCCATTTCTTCTCAACATTCTTTTTAGCCTTGGTAGTGTTAATTTTATTTTCGGCCTGCCACTGTTGTTGCAGGAAGATACAGTCGGACATTTTTGCTTGTCCGCAAGCCATATCCTCAGCCAGTGCCTGGCAGTTTGGTGCTCCACAAGCGCCACAGTCAATCCCGGGCAGGAAGCATATAATTCGTTGAGCTTTACTCATTTTTTCAAATGCCCGCTCCGGATCATCATCCAACTGAAATGCCGGTCTTGGCAGGATTGGATCTGATTCCAATTTGGGCTTAATAAGCGGGGCATATTCTTGCACCGGATGTGTTTTAAACTTTGCGGAACTCACATAGCGTTGGGCGCGACTTTCCAGCCTTGAAACCGTGAGAAAGCGGTTTCCTGTCATGAGGTTTCCTCCGGCACATCCCTGGTCGCATGCCCTGAGTTCCAGAAAATCCAGATTGGGCACTTCCTCGTTTTCCAGTCTTTCCAAAAATTTGATGACATTGTGGATTCCATCAATGGCCATGCTGCGTTCTCCAAAGTGTTTTGCTTCTCCACGGGTTAAGCTCCAAAGAATACCATCACGGGTCAGGTTTTTACGCAGGTTGCTCGTATCAGGAACTTCATCTGTTGTGATGTTCTGCATAACTTTGTTATAAAGCTCATTCATGTTGATAATCCCATCAATGATTGATTCTTTTTCACCCAAAGGGCTTTTTATGGAAGTCATTTTGGCAATGCAGGGTGTCACATAAAACAAACCAATTTCTCTTTCGTCAGCGCCTTGTTTTTTAAGTTCCTCAATGGCAAAATGAGCACATAAATCATGAGGGACTTTACGGCGAATCATATTCTCAACCAAAGTTGGATACCGAAACTTGATAAGGCGAACAATAGCCGGACAAAATGTTGAAATATGAGGTGTGTTTTTTGAATTTTTTCGGTTGAATTCCTTCATGGATTCCGTCAAGAAACCTATAGGCTGTTCCACTTCATAAATATGAGTGAAGCCCATTTTTAACATGGTATCGTAAATATGATCTTCCGTATATTTTTCGGGGAACTGACCAACCATAACAGAAGGAAAAAGTAAAACACGATACTTGAATGATTTGATTTGAGCAAGATCATCCCGTTCAATATAGATAGCATCAGCCGGACAAACACGTATGCAGTGCCCGCAATCAACGCAACGACTTTCTTTAATGACGGCAACACCATCCCGAATGCGTATCGCTTCGGTGGGGCAAGCCTTCATGCAATGCGTGCAGCCAATACATTTTTCGGCATCCACTTTTAAGGCATGATATGATTGGATGTTCGTCATTTAAAATAATTCAGTATTGTTACGGTTGTACCTTCATCTACAACGGATTCAATATTCAACTCATCCGTGTTTTTTTTCATGTTGGAAAGCCCCATTCCTGCGCCAAATCCCATTGCTCTAACTTCCTGACTTGCGGTTGAGAATCCTTCCTGCATGGCCTGGTCAATATCAGGGATTCCCGGGCCTTTGTCTTTTATTGTTATCTTGATTTTTGAACTGTCCAATTCTGCAATTATTTCTCCGCCATAGGCATGAGCAACCACATTCACTTCAGCTTCATACAGAGCAATAACAATGCTTTTGATGATTTTTGCATCAATCCCCAGTTGCTTTAAAATCTTTTTCACTTCACTGGATGCATTGCCGGCTTTGGTAAAATCGCCACCTTCTATGTTGAATTTCAGAACCATTAGTAAACCGGTTTTAACCCGGCATTGTATAATAAACCACTGGCTTTAAACATCGTAAATGGTGATTCCATAATGTAAATTCCATGTTCAATTGCCAGCTCAATCATTTCGTTTGTCGCTTTCTTATTCCTCACAAAAGCAATGTATTTTATATCTGCCATTTCCGCTGTGCGAATCGTTTGCAGGTTGCACATTCCTGTGATTAGAAGCAAGTTATTAGTATCCAAAGTCAGGACATCGCTCATTAAATCAGAACTGTATCCTTTTTCAATTGAATATTCGGAATCTGTTTCTCCGCATATTTGCCTTGCCGATAATAATTCGCAGACTTTACTGATTTTCATCTGAAATCAAATTAATTATACAAATATGATGGAATTGAAGGAAATGGCAGTGAGGTTTGATGATTTTTTTTGATTTGTTCATTATAAATAATGAAGATTGAGGTTGTAACTGATTTTTGTAACTTAGCCTAAATCAGAACCAAGGACTATTCACTATGATCTATGATGATAATTCATTTTCACCGGAACTGTTAAATAATCCGGGACTGTTGGAGAAAGTACTGGAGGCACTTCCCGTTCCTGTTTTTTACAGGGATAAAGAAGGACATCTATTAGCAATCAATAAAAAGTATGAAGATTTTACAGGTTATTCCAAAAGTCAAATTCTCGGGAAAACGGTTTTTGATCTGCATCCGGTTGAAATTGCAGAGTTTTATGCCAGTCAGGATAAAGAGCTTTTTGATAGTCAGGGAAATCAAACATATGAGACAAAACACCGATTGCCGGACGGTTCTTTACACGACATCATTTTTAACAAGGCAATAATTAAAGATGAAAAAGGAGAGCTTGTTGGAATGGTCGGAACAGTTCAGGATATCACAGATCATAGGAAGGCAGAACGAAAACTAGAAAAAGCAGAAGAGGCTACCGTGATTGCTTCTGCCATGCTCCATAAAATTAAAGCCGGTGTTATTATTGTGGATCAGGACATGAAAGTAATCGACTCCAATGAGTGGATGGCGAATTTGTTAGGTGAAGAAATTTCGGAGCTATATGAAACAATTCCAGGACTGCGGGGTGCAGAGTTAAAAGAACTGGTCCCGGATATGATTAGCAAAATGTTTTCATCTATCATGGTTTCCGGGGAGAATATGCTTGAAAGGGACATTAAATTTCAAAATCGTCTACTTCACATTTCAGTAATTACCATATATAAAAACAGGGTTGTTGGTGCTTTAATCCGGGATATGTCGGCTCCTCGGCTAGTTCGTGAAGAAATTATAAGCCGTGCACAACGAGCAAATAAGCAAAACCTGGAAACCGTTCAGAAAATTGCATTCTTGCTGGGTGAGAATGCATCGGTAACAGAAGAATTGCTGAACTCAATCATTGAATCCTATAAATACGGGGAGGAAGACGAGTAATGGCAAATTTTCATGTTGGCATCGGTTTCTTGCAGAAAAAACCTCTCGGAGAAGTCGTGTGTGGCGATGTTTTTCATTCCCGATCGGTTTCCGAAGAAGGTCGAAAAATCATGGTTTTATCGGATGGAATTGGGCATGGCGTTAAAGCTAATGTACTGGCAACTTTAACGGCTTCTATGGCTTTAAACTACACCTCTTTTCACACCAAGCCCGAAGTAGCGGCCAATATTTTCATGCGGGCCTTACCCAAAAGCAGCGATGGAAAAGAAAGCTATGCAACTTTTACCATCGTTGAGATCGATAGCAATGAGCTTGTGCGCATCATCAACTATGATAATCCTCCCACCATTATACTAAGGAACGGCAAACCTTATTCAACACGGGAAGTAGAGATGAGTATCCGGGGATCAGAAAATGTAGGAAAAATATTACGCATACGTGAATTTAAACCACAGTTGGGAGACCGCATTGTTTTTATGTCGGATGGCGTAACCCAAAGTGGATTGGGAGGGAATCGTTATCCGCTTGGATGGGGAATGGATGAAGTTGAAACTTTCATACGGACACAATTGGAACGTGAGCCGGAAATGTCGTCAATGAGGTTAGTGCAGCGAGTGATTAACCAGGCTTCAATGAATGATGGTGCTGCATTGAAGGATGATTCCAGTTGTGGTGCCATTTATTTCAGGCAGCCCCGTGAGATGATGTTGATTACAGGACCTCCTTTTTATAAAATTAAGGATGCCGATTTTGTGCAGATGGTACAGAATTTTCCGGGCAAAAAAATAATTTGTGGAGGTACAACTGCAGAAATCATTGCTCGTGAATTGAATATTGAGGTAAATATTGAACATCGATATGCCGATGCTTCCATACCACCTGTTGCTCACATGGCTGGCTTTGAAATGGTAACAGAAGGAATTTTAACTATGGGTAAGGTGGAGGAAATACTGGAAATACATACGCCGGAATCCAGATTAAATGATTCTCCTCCTGAAGAAGTTGTAAAGCTTTTGCTGGAGCACGACATCATTCATATTGTTGTGGGTACTCGGATCAATTGGGCACACCACGATCCAGATCAACCTGTTGAGTTGGAAATCCGCAAGTTTGTTGTAAAAAGAATTGTAAAACTACTGGAAGAGCGATTTTTTAAAAAAGTTATAGTGGAATATGTTTAGGCTTATCTCATGGATACACTAAGTCAATATCTATTTTCTGCTATATGTTACTGAAATATTACATTCTGACATTATTTACACATAAATCACTTACAAAAGACAATTTTTCTTCAATTTTATTCTGACAAAAATCTAAAACCATATGAAAAAAACAGCTACTATTATTATCATTCAGCTTTTCCTGATTGCATTCTTACCCATTATTTCCTGGAGTGAAGAATTTACAGGATTTTTCAATTTTATTTATTCAGAAGATGATGATAAAATCATGATTGAAGTTGACAAGCTTGATTCTGAGTTTATTTATATCACATACCTTGCTACGGGTGTTGGATCAAATGATATTGGACTAGATAGAGGTAGGGTGTCCAGTACCAAATTGGTGAAATTTGAGAAAGTCGGGAACAAGCTGCTTTTGGTTCAGCCTAATTATGATTACAGAGCCATCAGTGACAATGAAGATGAAGTAACAGCCGTTGAAGATGCATTTGCAAAATCAGTTCTTTGGGGGTTTAAAATTGAAAGTGAAGAAGACGGGAAAATAATAATTGACGCTACCGATTTCCTGATGCAGGACGCAACAAATGTTGCCGGAACGCTCCGCCAGAGAGGTGAAGGCAGCTATAGCATTGATAAATCACGTTCGGTATTCTATATGCCTGGCACAAAAAGTTTTCCTAAAAACAGTGAATTTGAGTCGATGTTAACTTTCAAAGGGGAGTCAACAGGAAGGAATTTGGGGAGTGTTACACCAACAGCAAATGCGGTAACCGTGAATGTGCACCATTCTTTTGTGGAGTTGCCGGATGATAATTTTAAAACCCGGACTTTTGATTCAAGGGCAGGATATTCATCCATGGTCAATTATATGGATTTTGCCGTGCCTATAAATGAACCGCTTACACAAAAATTTATAAGGCATCACCGACTGGAAAAAAAAGATCCAGATGCCGAAGTTAGTGAGCCGATAGAGCCTATAGTTTACTATGTAGACCGAGGTACACCGGAGCCTATAAAATCGGCATTAATTGAAGGAGCAAGCTGGTGGAATCAAGCTTTCGAGGCTGCCGGGTTTAAAAATGCGTTTATCGTCAAGGAAATGCCGGAAGGTGCAGATATGTTGGATGTGCGATACAATGTAATTCAGTGGGTACATCGCTCAACACGCGGCTGGTCTTATGGTTCAACAGTTTTAGATCCCCGAACAGGAGAAATTATTAAAGGTCATGTTTCCCTGGGCTCACAACGTATTCGTCAGGATTTTATGATTGCTCAAGGCTTACTTTCACCATATGGAACAGATGAAAACAGAGAGGACGAAGTGACAGAAATGGCTTTGGCTCGAGTGCGCCAGCTTGCAGCACATGAAGTTGGGCATACTCTGGGATTAGCTCATGCATACAGTTCAAGTGCAGAGGGGCGAATCTCTGTAATGGATTATCCACAGCCATTGGTGGAAATTAAGAATGGCAAACTGGATTTATCAAATGCCTACGATGATAAAATCGGCGATTGGGATAAAATTGCCATAAACTATGGTTACCGCGAGTTTCCCAACGAGAAAGCGGAAGAAGAAGGACTAAAAAAGATTATTCAGGATTATATAGACGATGGCATAACTTATCTTTCAGATGAGGCTGCTTCGGGAGCTCAGCCTTTTACCAGTTCATGGGATAATGGTGAAGAGCCATATAAGGAATTAGACAGAATGATGGAGATTCGAAAAATTGCATTGGCAAACTTTGGTAAAAATACTATTCCTGAAGGTACTTCATATTCGGCACTGGAAGATGTATTGGTTCCGATTTATTATTATCATCGTTATCAGATTGCATCTGCTGCCAAAATTATTGGAGGGCTGGATTATCGTTATGCAATGAAAGGTGATGGACAAATTATTACTGAAATGACTTCACCTAAAGAGCAAGAAAATGCCCTTGAAGTTTTATTATCGGCTTTAAGTCCGGAAGAACTGGAAATTCCCGAATCACTTCTTCAGCAAATTCCTCCAAAACCAATGGGCTATAGAAGAAGTGCAAATGATAATATACAATCAAGAACCGGATCAACATTCGATCCTTTGAGCGCAGCAGAGGCCCTGTCGGATATGGTTATTAGTGAATTACTAAATCCGCAGAGAGCACAGCGTTTAATTGAATATCATGCCCGAAGTTCGAGCCAACCTGGTTTTGTAAAGGTTTTAGATGAACTCATATCAGAAACATGGGGAAGTGAGATAGCTGAAGGATATTATGGAGAGCTGCAAAAAGTGGTAAGCAACACCTTCTTAATCCGACTTATGCAATTGACGTTAAACAACAGTGCCACACAAGCAACCAAATCGTTGGCATGGCAAAAAATTCAGGATATAAAAGATATTGCTAAAGATAAAAGTAATTCAATTTCAGATTCTGCATTAAAAGCTCATTATAGCTATACTGTTCATCAAATTGATCGATTTAATGAGAATCCGGATGAATTTAGTAATGTAGCTATTCAACCCGCACCGCAGGGAGCTCCATTGTAGAATTGGATGAAATATGGAAAGAGGTAGAAAGCTATTGGTTTCTACCTCTTTTTGTTTTTTTACACATCAAACTATCCTGAAAAACCATAGTTTGTTACTTTTGTTAACCTGAACCAATTTCAAACTAAAAATTATGCCCAAAGCAATACAGGATTTATACCCCGACAGTTTAGCACATTGTTATGGATGCGGAAAAAATAACGCGGATGGCTACCAGCTAAAAACTTACCTGATCGATGGCGAAACAATCGCCCATTTTTCTCCTGACAATAAATACACAGCAATACCCGGAAGCGTTTACGGAGGTTTAATCGCTTCCTTATTCGATTGTCACGGAACTGGATCAGCTGCTGCATTTATTTGCGATGCTGAAAATATTTCACTGGAAGAACCTATTGATGTCCGTTGTGTAACGGCATCACTAAAAGTAGATTTTAAAGCAATGACACCAATGGGCGTTGAGTTGGAACTAAAGGGAAAGCTCAGAAGTCTTGAAGGCAGAAAAGTTTGGATTGATATGACTTTGACTGCCGAAGGAAATTTATGTGCTACAGCAGAAATTTTAGCAATACGAATAAAGGATTAGTTTTATAAGAATCTAGAACTAAGAAAAAAGAGCCAAGATCAAAAAAGCAAGTTTCCCAGCTTGGGGAACTTGCTTTTTCTTTGGAGTAAGTTATCTTTTATACCATAGGGTATTTCTTATAAATATCTTCTGATTTCATAAGTATATCAACATACTGAGCACGTTGGTAAGTAAAAGGATCATTTAAATTTTTGCGTGATAATTTTCCACGAAAATCATCAATTGTTTTGTATCCTTTTTTATCCATCCATGCTGTTATACCTTCAAGAATGGTACTAACGACTGTTGGATTATTCTTATAAATAGCAGAAACAACCTGAACGACATCAGAGCCTGCAAGCAATAACTTAATCACATCTTCTGCATTTGAGATACCACGACTGGTACAAATACTAGCATCCATATTTCCATATAACAACCCAGCATATCTCAGTGATAAATGGTATTCTTTCTCATGAGATAAATCCCATGGGAAATGGAAAATCTCTTCGTTAATATCAATATCTGGTTGAAAGAAACGATTGAAAAGGACATATCCATCAGCACCGGCTTCATCCAGTTTCTTGATAAAATTCATGGTATTTGTATAAAAAGGACTCAGCTTAACGCTTACGGGAATTTTAACAGCATTCTTAATGCTTTGAACAACCTGCACCTGCTTGTCTTCCAGCTTGCAACCATCCACTTCAAAATAGCCGGGAGTGGCATATAAATTAATTTCCAGTGCATCAATGCCTGTTTTCTCTAATTCTTTGGCATATTCAACCCAGGTAACATCATAAATTGCATTAAGGCTGGCTATCACCGGAACATTTACTTTCTCTTTCAAGCTTTTAAGGTTGAAAAGATGTTCTCTTGCTCCTGCATGCTCTAACTCTGGGAAGATAGTGGTCATCTCCGCATTTCGTTCTTCATATTCGCTTAGTTCTTCATCGAACTGAAGGGCTTCTAATTGTATCTGTTCTTCAAATAATGACTTATAGACGATAGCAGCAACTCCAGCTTCTTCAAGTTGTTCAATAACCTCTGGCTTGTTTACTAAGTTGCTGGCTCCAAGAATAATCGGATTTTTAAGTTTAAGCCCCATGTAATTAGTGGAAAGATCTGCCATAATATTGATATTTTAAGTTATTTTCTGTCTACATAAACCCTGATAAACAAGCTTTTGTTCAAAAATTATAGAAAGAAAATGGCAACTATTTCAAATATTAATTGAGTACAGTTATTCCTGACTTAAAGATTTTTACCTGACAGATTGTTTCTCCAGGTATTTGTTGTCATTAAAAGATTGTTGTTTCCTACTTTTTACTTTACACTTTTGCCTTCTTTCGATAAACGATGCCGTTGAATTTTGCGATGATCTCTTCATTATCATCAACGATAATGACGTCATAAGCAGCAATACGCTTCGGATCTGACACCTCAGTTGCAATTGCATAGATTGTTCCTTCTGATATTCCTTTTAAGTAAGTAATTGATGCGTTTATGGCTAATGCAATTTGCCCTCTACTATTTGAGGCAACTGCCATCGCCATATCTGCCAATGTAAAAATGGCTCCCCCTTGAATTACATTTGCTGCATTAAGATGTCTCTGCTCAATGCAAAGCCTGGTTTTGCAATATCCAGGTTCATAATCCAGAACTTCCACTCCAATGAATTTGGCAAACTGGTCTTTTTCGTAAAATGAAGTTATTTCTTTTTGTTCCATAATGATAAAAAAATGAGAAAAGCCTGTGAAAATTACACAGGCTTTTTAAATAAATGATTTATAGATATGTTGGTTTTAGTTTAGAGCAAACTTAAAGTTACAGTTAAACCTGCCATTACAACAGATACCATTGTCATCAATTTTATAAGGATGTTCAATGAAGGACCTGAAGTATCTTTGAATGGATCACCTACAGTATCACCAACAACACCTGCGTGGTGAGCTTCACTACCTTTACCACCGTAGTTTCCTTTTTCAATGAATTTTTTAGCATTGTCCCATGCACCACCTGCGTTGTTCATGAATACGGCTAAAGTGAATCCAGCTGTTAAACCACCGGCTAACAAACCAATAACACCAGCAACACCCATTGCTGCACCAACAATTACAGGAACAATAATAGCAACCAACGAAGGAACTAACATTTCTTTTTGAGCACCAATAGTTGAAATCTCAACACATTTTGCATACTCAGGAGTAGCTTTACCTTCAAGGATGCCTTTAATCTCACGGAATTGGCGACGTACTTCTTCAACCATTGCACCAGCAGCACGACCTACAGCTTTCATAGTCATGGCGCTAAATAAGAAAGCCATCATTGATCCAAGGAAAATACCTCCTAAGAATAATGGGTTGAATAATGTAATGTCATAAGCAGCAGAGAAATCTTTCACTGAAGCTGCAGATATTTTAATTGCCTGCATACCATCTTCAACGGCAGGCATAACATCATTGTAAAATACATAAGACCCTTTAGTTACAAAACCTTCACCGCCGGATGCAATTTTTCCAAACCATAATCTTACTTCTTCCATATAAGCAGAAATAAGTGCCATTGCAGTAAGAGCAGCAGATCCGATTGCAAAACCTTTACCTGTTGCAGCAGTAGTATTTCCCAGCATGTCAAGAGCGTCAGTACGTTCGCGAACTTCAGGATCTAGTTCTGCCATTTCCGCGTTACCTCCAGCATTATCGGCGATAGGACCAAAAGCATCAGTTGCTAAGGTAATACCTAATGTAGAAAGCATACCAACAGCGGCAAATCCGATACCGTAAACACCCATTGCAAAATGAGTAGCACCACCTGCAGCCCAGAAAGACCCCATGATTCCAAGGACGATTGTAACTACAGGAATCCAGGTTGAGTACATACCAACAGCTAATCCATCAATAATGGTAGTTGCTGGTCCTTGTTGTGCTTGTTCTGCAATTCCTTTTGTTGGTTTATATTCATCTGAAGTATAGTATTCAGTTGCCTGACCAATAATAACACCAGCAGCAAGTCCGATAACTACAGCACCAAATACGCCCCATGTTACCCAGCCAAAGAATGCAAGTACAGCCATGGCAATAAGGATTAACAATGAACTACCTCCTGTTCCTAAAAGAAGAGCGTTTAATAAGTTCTTTTGAGTGGCAGATTCTTTTGTGCGAACCATGTATATTCCAACAATTGAAAGAATAATTCCAATTGCAGCAACAATCATAGGAGCTGTTACAGCTTTAATAGGATCAATACCCGAATCCGAAAGAGCGACAGATGGAAGAGCTGCACCTAAGGCAGCAGTTGCAAGAATAGATCCGGCATAAGATTCGTAAAGGTCAGCACCCATACCAGCAACATCACCTACGTTATCACCTACGTTATCAGCAATAGTTGCAGGATTACGTGGATCATCCTCAGGAATACCTGCTTCAACCTTACCTACAAGGTCAGCACCAACGTCGGCTGCTTTTGTATAAATACCACCACCAACACGGGCAAATAATGCCTGAGTAGAAGCACCCATACCGAATGTCAGCATAGTAGTTGTGATCTCAATTAATTTTTGAGATTCAGAAGTTCCTGGATGAACAAAAGTTAAGCCTAATGCTTCAAAACCGTTTTGCAAGTGCTGAGGAGTAAATACTACTGAAGACAAGAACCAGTACCATAAAGCAATATCAAGTAATGCAAATCCAACAACAACCAATCCCATTACAGCGCCACTACGGAAAGCGACTTGTAAACCTTTGTTTAAAGATTGTGATGCACCGTGTGCAGTTCTGGCTGAAGCGAAAGTTGCAGTTTTCATTCCTAAGAAACCACAAAGGCCAGAGAAGAATCCACCAGTAAGGAAGGCAATAGGTACGAAAGGGTTTTGAACCCCAAAATAAGCCATAATAGCCAGTAAAATAAACAGGATAATAAAGACTTTTATTACAACAGAATACTGTCGTTTTAAATAAGCCATTGCTCCCTCGCGCACATATTGTGCAATTTCTTTCATTCGGTCGGTTCCTTCCGAATTTTTCATCATCGATTTAAAAAAGAACCATGCAAATACCAGCGCAATAATAGCAGCAACTGGTACTATAAAGAAAATAGTAGTCATAGGTTTTATTTGATTTTAAGCAACAGGGTTGCGATTAGTATTAGTTTTTCTTTTTCGGGTCCCTAAAATAACAATAAAACATGTTTGAGATAAGGAAGCGTTGATGTTATGTGACAGGGATATTTTCAACGTCCTGACAGACGAATATAAGCAACTATGAATAGATTATCGCATATCGGGATTAAAGGATTATAATTTGTAACGAAAACGTAACAAAAAAAACAAAACTGCAATCTGTCGTGTTCCCGTTTAATTATTTAATTGTTTTTAAGAAATTTATGTCATTCAATTTTTCTCTAATAATCCATCACATCTATCTTTCTGAATGATAATAGATAATAAGAACAATCACACCAATATCCTGTAAAATTGAAAATCATAGAATCAAGCCCATAACTCTACTTTCAGTAAAATCTTTCCCAGATTAAATTCAACCTGTAAATGCCAACCTTTTCATTAATAATTCAAAGTTTGATAAAAGTTAATCTTGGGTTAAATCTGGGGCTAACTCTTTTATACTCCGATGAATAATATACTTTTGCCAAAAATGAAATTATAAGAATGAAGAAGAGGGTATTGTTTGTTTGTCTGGGGAATATTTGTAGGTCCCCAAGTGCCGAGGCTGTTTTTAACGGTTTTATTGAGAAACATGGTATTGAGGAACTTATAGAATGTGATTCTGCAGGAACAGCAGGATATCACGAAGGAGAACCTGCTGATTTGCGAATGCAAAGCCATGCTATGAGAAGAGGTTATCGCTTAACTTCAATCTCCAGAAAATTCAGGCCTGAAGTTGATTTTGATCGTTTTGATTTTATCGTTGGAATGGATGACTACAATGTAGACGATCTACAGAATCTGGCCTCAAGCAATGAGGAGCTAAATAAAATCTATAAAATGACAGATTTTTGTTCAAACGGAGGACACGATTCTGTTCCAGATCCTTATTATGGAGGATCATCTGGCTTTGAGCTAGTACTTGATATTTTAGAAGATGCCTGTGAAGGCTTATTGCATGAAGTTAAAGGAGAATAATCAGCGTAAAATATAAATAGAAAGCCCGGTTCAATAAATTGAACCGGGCTTTCTTATGCTTGTATCCTTCCTCTTATTGAATAATTACTTTTTTACTGATTGTCCTTTCTTCATTTTTAATCAGGATGAAATACATCCCCGGGGCTAAGTCAGAAACATTCACTTCTTCATTTGGGGAAACATCGTTTTTGTTGAATACACAAACTCCGGTTGAAGAGTAAACCTGTATATCTGATTTTTCAGGAATATCAAAGCGGATATATTCTGAAGCAGGATTGGGCAAAATAGTATATTCATCAGAAACATCAATTTTATCAATACCAGTTGGAATAAAATTCCGCACAATATTACTAATCCTTATTTCATCAATATAACCGGTAAAATTGAAACCAATTCTTAAATCCTTAAGGCTCGTTAATGCAGTACCTCCTCTATACTCTGTTTTTTCAAATATGATTTCTCTTTCAGAATTCCGGACAATCATATCAATGGAATTATTTTCCTTATTCCTCATGAAGGCAACATGATACCACTCATTTAATGCAGGAGTGATTCCACTGCTTATATCAACCCGAAAATCATATATTGTATGATAGAATACATATAATTCATTGTTATTCGATAGATTATCGTCTAGTAATTGTATTGTAAAATTAGACTCATATACATGATCATCTCCCGGTTTAAAAATCATATATTGATAATCATCATTAAAACTTGTGGGTTTAAACCAAAGTTCAATCGTCCAGTCATTATCCAGACTTAAACTTTCAGAATGGGGAACTGTTAAGTAGGAAGTTCCATCTGTATTGTCAAGGTAAAAAGCTTTTCCCAAACCATCGATTCCTGTTTCTGCATATTCAACTGTTCCCTGAGCTATTTCAGCATCTTCAGAGAATGTAGATTGGTTTTTTAAGTTCCCTTCAGCATGTAACAACAATAACGTATTTTCATCATTTGCATAAGGACCTCCAATAATGTTGCTCTCAACGATTTTAAATTCGTCGCTAATGTCAAAAATATCAGAATTGTTACTATCTGCGACTTTTAATAAAACAGAATTCCCTGCAGTTTGAGGAACGGTCCAATTGTAGGTAGCTTCTGAAGCATCGTAATCTGATGCAATTTCTCCCCATGCATTACCATTATCCCGCGAATAAGAAATATCAATATTGCTAATCATAGAAGAAATCCATTTTATTTGGACAATATCTCCGGCAACATAGCTTTCTCCTCCAGAAATGCCACTTATGCTAATTGAAGATGAAGAACTGTTAGAAACGAAAAACGGACCAAAAGCAGAAGAAACGTTTAAATTATCTGGAGCTGAAAATCTCAAATAAATTTCTCCTGAGAAATCGTCCTGAATATTCAGATCATAACTTGTTGATGAGCTTTGTGTCAAAAGTGTTTCCCAGGTAACAGAATTATCATAAAAAATTTCAAGGCTTAATTCTTCATCGGTTGATAAAGGAGTCCAATTGATTGACATATTCTCACTTTCATATAAGATATCACTTTGAGGAGATTCGAGTTCTACAATCTTCTTATTCATTATTCTTATATCAAAATAAAAGTAGAAATCAGCCAGAAAGTCTTCTTTTGTGTCATAGTTCATAGATGAAAAGTCTAATCCATCAGTCTCAATAACATCTTTTAAAGCTAAATATCCACCCTTTTGAATAATATAATCCACCATTAAAGCACCTAGTGTATAATAATCTACATTATTTCTAACATAATCGTAATCCATCAATTGCTCCATTGTAGGGTATTCTTCTAAGCTTTGCATGAGTGTAGTCCATTTATTATTCATATCTGTTTTATATGATATAAAGGGATCCTGAATATATTCCATGCTCGGAAGTCTATTTGCAAATCCTTCAGATAACCATGCGGGCATATAATTGCTTTTTATCCAAAATTGGTAAACGTGAGTAAACTCATGGAGAAGAATTCTCATGAAATAATCGTAAGGACCATAGTTGCTGGGAGAAACAATTGTACAGCCAGACATACCATTCCCATGTCCGCCTCCTCCATAATTTGAATTACATTCTGAACCTTCAACGTTTAGCTGTGTACAATTGTCTGGATTGACCAGAATATTAAGTTTGTTGGTTACTTGAACCCCAAAATTATTTTCATAAGTAGTCAACAATGAAGAAAGTTCAGTTAAGTAGTCAGATGCATATGGGGCGTCTATGGGTGCTCCGTATATTGCAAAATCTTCATTGGAATCTAATAACTTGATTTGTGTATCGCTTTCCATATAATGTTTTTCTAGGAATAAATGCCAAACATCATTAATTGGAGATGAATTAAATGGCAATAGTTCTCCAGTATTACTATCACATTGAAAAGGAATATTTCTATCCCCATGAATAAGCACCCAATATTCAGCCAATGTAAAAGCAAGGTTTCGCTGTTCTTCATTACTCTCTGGCTGAAAATTTAATAATGTTGTAGCTTCTGGAAACTCTCCATTTGCTGAAAAAATTCCCTGGATTGACTCATAAGGCCGTGGAAGCCTAGCTTCAAAAGCAGAATAGCCATATAATAGCCAATCTGGGATATCTCGATTATAATGTTGTCCGATCTTAATTACCATTTCTTTTGTTATGGTATATCGTGCAATTGATTCAATATCCGGGAAAATTTCACTTTGTTCTGTTGAAATGGGTTCTGTTACATACACGGTTGTTCCATCGACATAACCTGCTTCGAAACTCCATTTTGTTTGGGTTGAAACTGATTCCCAATTTTCAGAAGGGATAATTACTAAGTTATACTCTGGTATAGTTACGTCAGGTCTTAAAGTTTTAAAATAGTTGACTTTATTATCAATAACTTCTTGAAGATAAGTTGACTCTGTTGTTTGAGAGAAACCTGTAATTGCAGAAATGCATATAAATACAAAGAGTAGAATTTTGTTCATTAGTTTGTTATTAGTTAGGTTTGTTTAGTTTCAGAAACTACTTCTTATTTAAAAATATCATATTTACTATCTACCATTGTAATGAAAGTTATGTCGTATTTAAAAAGTAATAATTGCTTAACTTTTAGATACACAAAAACAGACAATCGATACACATTTATTTAATTATAGTAAAGAATCATAACGAGAGATGAAAAATGAAATCATGTCAGGAAAGACAAAAAGATTGATACTTCAATAATCTGAAATATTTTATTTAGAAACTGGAGTTCAACTCATCCAAATAACTCAGAAGAAACAGAGACAGAAAGCCCGGTTCAATAAATTGAACCGGGCTTTCTATAGTTTATCCTGGAAAATTGTAAAAAAAGGAATTGGTAAGGGGAAGAACAACGAATCGCAATTCTAGGTATGTCTTCTCGCCTTACCAATTGTTGGTTATTTATGCAAAATTTAAAAATCTATTGAGTGTTGATATCGGACACGCAATAAAATGTATTTTAAAAATCTCATAACCTATTCTTCCCAAGCATCTAAGCCACTCACTAAAGTATTCTTTAGCCTTTGTGTACCTGTAAACTTAAAAAAGTTTATAATACAAAGATATAGGTAATTTCCCCCATATTAAGATCAGAGGGAAGAAGCCATTTAACAATACTAAAACCCCTGATTTTATTAGCCTAATAACGTTTTTTTCGACTTTAATTGGCAAGACTAATCTTTCCATTGGAAATTTATTTGTCTCCGCTATCGCATAAATCTTCAATATTTGGTTCTGAGGGAAATACAACAAGTCTGTACGAAAGAGCAACTTTAAAAACATGCAAAGAGACTGCCTGCAAACCTTTGACTTTAAAAAAATGCCCCAGCCTGCCAGTGCTATTACGTACGGAAAATAATTCGTTCATCAGTCAGAGAAGCCTTTTCATACAAAAAACAGAGGTGCTCATCAAATCACAGACAAAATTATTGACATAATAATTCATATTTACCATATTGTATCTTAATTACAAAAATAGAAAGCCACCCTAGCCGGCAAGCAATCAGGTGGCTTAAAATCAATAAAATAAATTATTAACTTTTAAATGTAAAAAAAATGTCGAATATCGATGATTACAATGCAAAACTAGCCGAAATTCAGGCTATTTCGAAAGAAGAAGTTAAAGACCCTGCTATTCCTGTTGATGTAGCTTTACAGGAAGCAGAGAACTTGTATCACTGGAGTTTAGACGACTTAGAAAAACTAAGTGTAGTAGGAATAGCACAAAGCCAGATAGAAGAACTGCCGGTACGTGCCGGAGCATGCCGCGAGGCACAATCCATCTGGAACAAAGACTATCGTTCGCAACAGGAAGCACAGAAAGAATGGGCAGAACAAGCTCCTCAGGCTTACGATTTCCGAAATGACCTGCTGGCATCTATGCGTTTTGCATACCGCAAAGACGATGCTCTTCTGACAAGGGTAAGTGCCATTGCAGATGGCAACGGACATGCCGATATGATTCAGGATCTGAATGACATTGCCGTCTTGGGACGTGAAAACCCCGATCCGCTTACTGCTATTAGTTTTGATCTCACACAACTTGATCAGGCTGCAACCCGCGCCGATGAACTGGCAGACCTGCTTGCCGAGGCCAATGGAGACAAAGCCGATCCTAATAATTCTAAAATTATTCGGGACAAGGCCTATACTTACCTAAAAGAACTGGTAGATGAAATCCGCGAAGCCGGGAAATATGTTTTCCGCCATGATGATAACCGATTAAAGGGCTACGCAAGTACATACTGGAGGAAATTACACCGGAAACAAAGTATTAATAGTAGTGCAGCGACCGAATAATCGCATCCTGCACCATTCCAGGGCGTCTTGCAAGAGTGTAGGACGCCCTGCTTGTTTTTAGCCCTTCCAGCGTGAAATTTTTGATTTTCTGCGCTGCAGAAATTTGAAAAATCGTTGCAGGATGAGAATAAATGCTGCAGAAATTTCAGAAAACCATGCAGAAATTCAAAAAAGCCTGCAGAAAAAGCTAAAAATGATGCAGAAATTAAAAAAAAGCTGCAAGGCTATCTTTAAATCATGCAGGGGTATAAAAAGACACAATTCCCGCTTCTCTCATCGGGCTTTGCTATTGGGATGGCACCGTCGGCACACAAAACATCTCATCAATGTTATAGCGAAATCGTCAGCTAATATCACAACATCAGAGGAACCCTTTGAATCAACCCCAACGGGGTTTAAGCAACAGCACAGGGCATCTCCCTGTGTAATAATGATTATACAGATGAAAATTCGCCCTGAAAGGGCAAGAGCCAACACTACCACACAAATTCTTCCTGAAACACGAAAAAAGCTGGCCCCTTTGGACCAGCCTTTTCAATAGAGTTAAAGAAATATAGACTTCCCTTTATCAGTAAAAAGAAGTATTATTCATCCTGATAAATAATCTTACCAGTTTGGATTTCATCATCCAAGATCAATTTATAGAAGTATACTCCTCCGGCAATATTTCCAGGAGCATATTCAATTGTATTAGGTACGCCAGCCTGAACATCCTGGTTGAACAAGGTCACAATCTTCTGACCTGTTATATTTAGAATGTCTAATGTGGCATGAGAATCTGTTCCACTTGTAAATTCAAATATTACAGTTTCACTAAATGGATTAGGATAAGCAATAATATCGCTTGCCTCACTTATGATGTCGATAGAGTTTCCAAATACTGAAGATCTGAGTTCTATTGGTGAACAACTCATTTCCTCATCCAGATATCCAACAAAAATTCGACATTCATCAAATGCATTGTTGATCATATCAACAGCCGAAGCAATATCATCCAAACTTACATAACAATCACCATCAAGAATATCACTTCCACCTAAAGCTTCATTGGCAAGATAGAACAGACCACCAACGGTCATTTCATATTTAGGATTTTCTTCCATGTAGCACAGTACTCTTTCCGGAAGTTTGTAATAGTGATATGGATTTACGTCCATCTTATAATCAATAATAAATCCATATTCATCTAAAACAGGAGTACAAATCATCTCTACACCGCCGGAACCTTCTTCACAGAATAACTTATCCTGAGTAGTCAGATAGCCGGTTTCAAGAGGTACGCTTGCCAATCCATTATCATTAATCCTTAAATTAAGGCCTAATGTAAGGGTCTGTGCAAACAACTGATTATCTAATCTTCCTTGTTTTGTCAGATACATACTCAGATCCCCTGCACTGGTGACATTTATTACCTCAGTATTTGTTAATACATAAGATTTGCGTCCTCCCGGAAGTATTTCTGCTATTATAGCTGCAATTCCCTCATTAGTATTAGGTGCTCCACCATCAAAGATTATTGTTGATGTACCCGAACCTATAAACAGAGGTCCCTGAGAAATTAAGGCTGCTGTAAATTCATCACCTCTGATTTCTCCTTCTAAATCACATGCTGTACCTTTCTGACTGCCATAGAATCCCTGAGTGTATGTACAGAATTCGTCACAAACTACAAACGTAACAACGACAGGTTGCATATCTTCACAACCATAAGGTGTTGTTGCTTTTATATAGTATGTGCCAGAAGCCATAATCATGGTATAATCAGGATATAGTATTTCTACATATTCCTCTTCAACATCATCCCAATACCAGTAACTTAATAGTGCATCATACAAAGTACTACCAAATGTTATTGCATCTGAAGACAAGTCAACAAATGTACCATAACAATCTGCTGGTGGGTCATTGACTACCAGAATTGGATAAGGCTCTACGTGCAATGTGATTGTTGCCTGATCGGTACATGATTCATCGGATTCACTATAATATTCAGTTACAGTTACGGTTGTTCCATCAACAGCTTCAAAGTTATTGATATCTGAGCCTTCAGGTACGTCATAATCTACCATCATACCTGCTGTTAATCCAATAACTGCGGTTTCAAGATCAAATGTTGCTGTAGTTCCTCCCGGCATGTCTGCACATAGGGTAAGGTCATCATCGTTCAAATCAGGAACAGGATCAACATGTAATGTGATTGTTGCCTGGTCGGTACATGATTCATCGGAGCCTTCATAGTAAGCAGTAACAGTTACAGTTGTTCCATCAACAGCTTCAAAGTTATTGATATCTGATCCTTCAGGTACATCGTAATCCACCATCATACCTGCTGTTAATCCAATAACTGCGGTTTCAAGATCAAACGTTGCTGTAGTTCCTCCCGGCATGTCTGCACATAGGGTAAGGTCATCATCGTTCAAATCAGGAACAGGATCAACATGTAATGTGATTGTTGCCTGGTCGGTACATGATTCATCGGAACCTTCATAGTAAGCAGTTACTGTTACGGTTGTTCCATCAACAGCCTCAAAGTTATTGATATCTGAGCCTTCAGGGACATCGTAATCAACCATCATACCTGCGGTAAGTCCAATAACTGCAGTTTCAAGATCAAACGTTGCTGTGGTTCCGCCCGGCATGTCTGCACAAAGGGTAAGGTCATCATCATTCAGATCAGGAACAGGATCAACATGCAATGTGATTGTTGCCTGGTCTGTACATGATTCATCGGATTCACTATAATATGCAGTAACAGTTACGGTTGTTCCATCAACAGCTTCAAAGTTATTGATGTCTGATCCTTCCGGTACATCATAATCTACCATCATACCTGCTGTTAATCCAATAACTGCGGTTTCAAGATCAAAGGTAGCTGTAGTTCCGCCCGGCATGTCTGCACAAAGGGTAAGGTCATCATCATTCAAATCAGGAACAGGATCAACATGTAATGTGATTGTTGCCTGGTCGGTACATGATTCATCAGAACCTTCATAGTAAGCAGTTACTGTTACAGTTGCTCCATCGACAGCTTCAAAGTTATTGATATCTGATCCTTCAGGTACGTCATAATCCACCATCATGCCTGCAGTAAGTCCAATAACTGCAGTTTCAAGATCGAAGGTTGCTGTGGTTCCGCCCGGCATGTCTGCACATAGAGTAAGATCATCATCATTCAGATCAGGTATAGGAGCCACATGCAATGTGATTGTTGCCTGGTCGGTACATGATTCATCGGATTCACTATAATATGCAGTTACAGTTACGGTTGCACCATCAACTGCCTCAAAGTTATTGATGTCTGAGCCTTCAGGTACATCGTAATCTACCATCATACCTGCTGTTAATCCAATAACTGCGGTTTCAAGATCAAAGGTAGCTGTAGTTCCGCCCGGCATGTCTGCACAAAGGGTAAGGTCATCATCATTCAAATCAGGAACAGGATCAACATGTAATGTGATTGTTGCCTGGTCGGTACATGATTCATCGGAGCCTTCATAGTAAGCAGTTACTGTTACGGTTGTTCCATCAACAGCCTCAAAGTTATTGATGTCTGAGCCTTCAGGTACATCGTAATCAACCATCATTCCTGCTGTTAATCCAATAACTGCGGTTTCAAGATCAAAGGTAGCAGTAGTTCCGCCCGGCATGTCTGCACAAAGGGTAAGATCATCATCGTTCAAATCAGGAACAGGATCAACATGCAATGTGATTGTTGCCTGGTCGGTACATGATTCATCGGAGCCTTCATAGTAAGCAGTTACTGTTACGGTTGTTCCATCGACTGCCTCAAAGTTATTGATGTCTGATCCTTCAGGTACATCGTAATCTACCATCATACCTGCAGTAAGTCCAATAACTGCGGTTTCAAGATCAAACGTTGCTGTGGTTCCGCCCGGCATGTCTGCACACAAAGTAAGGTCATCATCATTCAGATCAGGTATAGGAGCCACATGCAATGTGATTGTTGCCTGGTCGGTACATGATTCATCGGATTCACTATAATATGCAGTAACAGTTACGGTTGTTCCATCAACAGCTTCAAAGTTATTGATATCTGATCCTTCTGGTACATCGTAATCAACCATCATACCTGCTGTAAGTCCAATAACTGCGGTTTCAAGATCAAACGTTGCTGTAGTTCCGCCCGGCATGTCTGCACATAGGGTAAGGTCATCATCGTTCAAATCAGGAACAGGATCTACATGCAATGTAATTGTTGCCTGGTCGGTACATGATTCATCAGAACCTTCATAGTAGGCAGTTACTGTTACGGTTGCACCATCAACAGCCTCAAAGTTATTGATGTCCGAACCTTCAGGTACATCGTAATCAACCATCATACCTGCAGTAAGTCCAATAACTGCGGTTTCAAGATCAAACGTTGCTGTAGTTCCTCCCGGCATGTCTGCACATAGGGTAAGGTCATCATCGTTCAAATCAGGAACAGGATCAACATGCAATGTGATTGTTGCCTGGTCGGTACATGATTCATCAGAACCTTCATAGTAAGCAGTTACAATTACGGTTGTTCCATCGACAGCTTCAAAGTTATTGATGTCTGAGCCTTCAGGTACATCGTAATCAACCATCATTCCTGCGGTAAGTCCAATAACTGCAGTCTCAAGATCAAATGTTGCTGTGGTTCCGCCCGGCATGTCTGCACATAGGGTAAGGTCATCATCGTTCAAATCAGGAACAGGATCAACATGTAATGTGATTGTTGCCTGGTCGGTACATGATTCATCGGAGCCTTCATAGTAAGCAGTAACAGTTACAGTTGTTCCATCAACAGCTTCAAAGTTATTGATATCTGATCCTTCAGGTACATCGTAATCTACCATCATACCTGCTGTTAATCCAATGACTGCGGTTTCAAGATCAAACGTTGCTGTGGTTCCGCCCGACATGTCTGCACACAAAGTAAGGTCATCATCGTTCAAATCAGGAACAGGATCTACATGTAATGTGATTGTTGCCTGGTCGGTACATGATTCATCAGAACCTTCATAGTAAGCAGTAACAGTTACAGTTGTTCCATCGACTGCCTCAAAGTTATTGATGTCCGAACCTTCAGGTACATCGTAATCTACCATCATTCCTGCGGTAAGTCCAATAACTGCGGTTTCAAGATCAAATGTTGCTGTGGTTCCGCCCGGCATGTCGGCACATAGAGTAAGGTCATCATCGTTCAAATCAGGAACAGGATCAACATATAGCATTGCAGCATCAGATGCATCACAACTATTATCATCATAAACTTTTACGGTTACAGGAACAGTCGAGATTGCTCCGGTTACTGTTAATTGATAACCCGTTTCTGCCTGAGGGACACCATCAACTGTCCATTCATATGGTCCATAAGAAGGTGTGCCACCATCCGCAGAGGCTGTAAAGATTGCAATATCTCCTTCGCAAATTGTAATATCAGAGATATCTACGGTTAATAAAGGAGGTTCAGTAATTGTCCAGTCTTCTGTGTCTGTGCTACATTGTTCCATGTCTTCAACCCAAACACGATAATTACCGGCTTCTAAATCATAAAAGGTATAAGGACTAGGTGCGTCATAAGCATCACCAGTATCCCGGTCAGTAAGTTCCTGATATTCTCCAAACTCATCCTCTTTGAAGAGTTTATAGCGGAAAGTTGGATTTAGTACATCTAATGTAGTTGTAGCAGAAACTGTTATACTTCCGGAAGCATCCTGAAAACAATCAAGATCTGAGGCATCATCTACGAATAGTTCTGTACCAACATGAATATCCAATTGAGCAGGAGGTCCTGGTATATCTGCCAATTCAGAAGTACTTGACTCCCCGGAAGTCCTGGTTCTTGTAAATACAGTACTTACAGTAAAGCAAGGATTCCCCCCGGCTCCAAACAAGGCAGTAAGATTAATAGCACCTTCACACCATTGGTTAACCTTGTAGTATGGCATGTCTGGTATAACGACACTACCATCTTCATATACATCGAAATCTTTTGTTTGTCCAAAAGCGGGGAAATGGACATAAGTTTCCTCAGTGTTAATTGTTGCAAAAATAGAACCAGTAGGATAAACATAAGCTGCTCCCGAAACGGATTCATCTTCTATTATTCCATATTCATAAATGCCATCTGTAGCTCCATTTTCATCTTCATCTCTCCACGAGTAAACCATTACATTGGCAACAGGACCACCATTGGTAAATTCAACAGTTACCAGGATATCTCCAGGTGTTCTTCCTCCATATCCGGGTTCGGCGTAACTTGTAAACCCTCCACCTAAAGCACCTTCATAATACCCATCCATTGTTAGGGTTGCCTGAAGAAACTCAAAGTCGATGTAGCTACTACCATTTGTCACCTGACGGTCGGCAGCCCAGGAAACCCAGATGTCATCATCTTCAGTATCTACTCCTACTGCTATACCCAGGTCATGATCTCCCCGAGTGAAAATCACACCGGCATTTTGAATTTCGTTTTTATTAGGAACAGATCCTTCACCCCATACATAGGAATTAGGATTGTCGTTGATTTTATTCGATCCGTCAAAGATCGTTGGATCTTTATTTCCAACAGAATCCCGGTATAGAACTAACTTATAGTTCTCAACATTGTAAGGAGGTAAGCTAAAATCA
This sequence comes from Prolixibacteraceae bacterium, assembly GCA_963676845.2. Taxonomy (GTDB): domain Bacteria; phylum Bacteroidota; class Bacteroidia; order Bacteroidales; family Prolixibacteraceae. The sequence continues at coordinate 162,693 of CAXXKK010000027.1, forward strand.
ATCGGAATAAGAGGATAAATAGGATTAGTAAGATCAATAGGTCCTTCATCTATTGTAAAAACTCCCATTCCATCTTCTCCACCAAAGATGCTTTCCCAATAAAAAATATCGCCGGATCCATATCCATTAATTCCAGTATAACTACCATTAAAAGTACCATGGTTTGCGTAAGCATCACCGTCAATAGTGGTACCATTTATTGGTGCTTGTACAGGTATAATGCCCTGAATATTCTGGGCATTAGAGGAATAAGTGGACGTCAAAAATGCCATTAGCACAACTAATGGCCAGAGATAATAATAGCGCCAACGCCGAAAATAACGTTTTCGCATTACAAAGTAGGACTGTTTCATGTTCGCAATTTTTTGAGTAAAATATCTCCATGAATGAAGTAAAGATGAAACCCTTCGAACTCGAGTCGTAGTAAATTTACTCCAGCAGTATTTAGGGTTTCATCATAAATTATACCTATTTAAAGGCTTGTTATCAGGCTCGCACAAAAAGACAAAAAAGTCTTAAATTAAACTATAATAAAGGTAAATGATGTAAGAGGTAATTTCAATCCGGAATTTTACGGATATTTTGAGTTTTCAACTCGAATAAAAGGCACACAATCATGAAATTTACATGATTCATAATCATGCATTAAGAATTTAGTTTCAGGCTTAATTTATTTGTTTTTTATTCCTTTAAGCTCAAAAGTTGCATCAGCAACAATTTCTTCTCCAACCATTGCCTCTGCCTTTATTTGTATATGTTTATCTGAGATCCATTTGTGTATTCTACCTGTAAAATGAAGATGCTCTCCGCTAAATATAAGCCCATGAGCTTTAATGTCAGTTTGTGGACTAATAATTGTACCGTAATCCTGCACATTATGCTCAAATAAACTATAGCCAAGTTCTCCAAATAATCCACCGATAATAGCTACCGGCAAAGCCGGGAAATGCTTAAAATGTCCCTCACATTCATGATCCAGAACAGTGCCATATTCAGCCCTGCCAGTACTTCCGTCAATCAAGATATTGCTTAAACTCCGTCTTTTAATGTAAGGGCTAAAAGTATTTTTAACAGGAGAATCCTTCCGGTGTCGTTCATATAATTTTGCAAAAACGTGTTTTTCAAGAATCAGGTATTCGACATCGGCCAAATTGAGTATTTCATTATTTCTACCGTACATTTCTCCGTAAATCACCCCCTTGCGTTTTCCAAGCTTAAGAGGTGTTGCTTTCAGGGTTAATTTATCCATTTTATACACATCAGTATGCTGCCGCTTTATAATTGCGCGAACTGCCAAAAAGTAATGACTGTGATTGTGTTTAAGAGCAATGGCTAAAGCAATAGATCCGAGGATTGCAACATGTCGTCCAAATTCCGCCCCTCCAATTGGACCTCCTTCTTCTTTGGGTTGATATTCATTTATAACACTGGCAGCAACAGAACCATCTTCAAGTAATTCAATATCCTGAAGAATGTTATATGGTGATTCAACCATAATCAGATCTTCCAGGTTCAATATCTTTCCATTAGCTACCATACCCAAAAATTAAGTGATGGATAAAATTCAATCCTAAAATGGATACATAATGCAAAAAGGAAATACCCATTTATTATAATCCAATTTTTCAAGGTATTGAAATAAAGAACTTAATTCAATCCGGAATTTTACGGATATTTTGTTTTTTAGCAAAAGGCTATCACAATGAAGCTCCTAACCAAGAAATGCCTAAACGATAAGTTGATTGACATAGGCGTACCTTATCATTTCGGCTGTTGAGTTGACTCTTAATTTGCTTTGAATATTGTTCTTATGGGTTTCAACTGTTCGTGGACTAATAAATAACCGAACACCAATTTCCTTATAGGTCAATCCCTGGCAAAATAATCTTAAGATAGAAGTTTCGCGGGCAGTAAGAGGATGACTGTTTTCCAACGAAGGCTTATCAATTTTTCCAGAAATAACTTTTCGGTATGTTTTTTTGAATTGGTCAGGGAAATAGACATTCCCCCGGTGTAAAGCTTGAATAGCTTCGATTAAAGCAGCTTCTCCACTTTCTATTGATACAAATCCTTTTGCCCCTAACTGACAATATTCAGTATAATAATTTGATAAGTCCTGACTAACAATAAGCAATACAGGTATCTTAGGATACTTTCGCTGAATGACTTTCAATGATTTTAAACCGGCATATTTACTATGAACAATATCATAGATTATAACATCAACACTTTCCTTAAAAAGTACACCTTTAAGTTTCCTGTGGCTTTCAACTTCACCAACAATGTGAAATTGCCCGTTTTTAAAAAGAATAGATTTTATCCCCGAAGAAAACAATGGATATTTGTCAATTATCACCACCTTGCATATTCCACTCATCTCCAAATCTTTTGACTTACCATCTCTCTCCCCATCTCCGAATAGAATGATTCCTAAAAAGTCCCTTTTCCAGTTTTCGTAATAATCAGAAATGTATAATTACAGAGGCATTTGTCTGTGACAAACGCGTGTACACACAAGCATATATCTTTTCGCTATTTGACTTACTTTATATATGCGTCAAACAGGAAAACAAATATACATTAGTAAAAGAGTCAATTCAATACGTAATTTTCCCTATTACTTATAATGCTTAAACTTCAGGCTGACTGACAATTAGTTCTATGTATTTTTGCGTGAATTTTAATATCTTTTAAAGGCTAAAAACAGAGATTTATGCGTCTGTTTTTATAGACGTAAATGATTTATTGGCATGCTTGATGTGTAAATGGAGTGTTTGATCTGAAAAATACCACGCTTGCTGCCATGAATTCCCTATGTCTTATTAAATTTGGTGCGTAAAAGAAATTTGCATGATTGCTGAAAGGTTCCCTTCCCGTTTATTGGAAAATGCTGTGAATGAATTTTCAAAGCTACCAGGCATTGGCAGAAAAACAGCACTGCGCCTGGTTCTGCATTTGTTAAAGCAGGACAAAGCAGAAGTTGATTTATTTGGGAATACCATCATGCAATTACGCAACGAGATTAAACACTGCAAAATATGCCATAACATATCAGATACCGATGTTTGTAATATTTGCTCCCTGCCAGACCGTTCTGCAGAAATTATTTGTGTAGTGGAAAACATTCGTGATGTGATGGCTATAGAAAACACCCACCAATTTATGGGACTATATCATGTACTGGGAGGCATTATTTCTCCAATGGATGGTGTTGGCCCAGCTGATCTGGAAATAAGTTCACTTGTGGAACGGGTTAAAAGCGGAGAAGTGACTGAAGTGATTCTGGCATTAAGCACAACCATGGAAGGAGATACAACCAATTTTTTCATATATAAGAAATTGAAGGAATTCAACGTTAAGATATCAACATTGGCACGCGGAGTATCTGTTGGCGACGAACTGGAATATGCCGATGAACTTACTTTAGGCCGCTCCATAAGGAACAGGCTGGATTTTGAAAGTTCGCTTTCGCAATAAACCCTATTTGATGAAGTTATCTGTTATCATTGTTAACTACAACGTTTTGCATTTTTTGGAGCAATGCCTTTATGCTGTGCAAAAGGCAACTGCCAATATTGATGCAGAAATTTTTGTAGTTGATAATAATTCTGTCGATGGCTCATGCAGCATGGTTCGTGAGAAATTCCCTGAGGTTATACTAATCGAAAACCATGACAACAAAGGTTTTTCAAAAGCGAATAATCAAGCGATAAATCAGTCAAAAGGAGAATATGTTTTATTGCTAAATCCCGACACAATCGTTGAAGAAGACAGCTTTGAAAAATGCATCCAATTCATGGATGAACATCCTGAGGCCGGAGGACTTGGGGTAAAAATGATCGATGGGAAAGGACGTTTTCTTCCCGAATCAAAAAGAGGGTTACCAACTCCTGCTGTTGCTTTTTATAAGATTTTTGGACTGGCTAAATTATTTGGCAAATCAAAACGTTTTGGGCGTTACCATTTGGGACATTTGCCCAAAGACGAAACACATGAGATTGATGTTCTTGCCGGTGCATATATGTTTCTTCGTAAAAAAACACTGGATGAAGTGGGTTTATTGGATGAGACTTTTTTTATGTATGGCGAAGACATTGACCTTTCTTACCGCATAACACAAGGTGGATATAAAAACTTCTATTTCCCAGAAACAACGATTATTCACTACAAAGGAGAAAGCACCAAGAAGGGAAGCATTAATTACGTAAAAGTCTTTTACCAGGCCATGGCTATTTTTGCCCGCAAACATTTTTCGAAAGGCAGGGCAGGCATGTTTTCTTTTCTGATAAACATGGCCATTTATTTCCGCGCGATACTGGCTCTTTTAAGTCGATTTGTAAAAGCTGCTTTCCTGCCTGTTTTAGATGGAATGATTATTTATGGTGGTTTTTATTTCATTCTTCCTTACTGGGAAAAATTCAGATATGAACCAGGCTATTATCCCCCAGAATACCTGCAACTTGTAGTTCCTGCATACGTATTAGTTTGGCTTATATGCACATGGCTTTCCGGTGGTTATCAAAAACCAATAAAAACACTAAACCTACTAAAAGGATTGGTTTGGGGAAGTTTAAGTATTTTGGTACTCTACTCCTTAGTTGATGAAAGCTGGCGCTTCTCAAGAGCTCTGATTCTTCTGGGATCTATATGGGCATTAGTGAGTATGCCCACCTATCGATTACTTTTAAACAATACAGGTATCGATTTATTTCAACTTGATTTAAAAAGGAAAAAGAAAGTTGCCTTAGTTGCCAGCCCTGACGAATCAAGTCGAATAAAAAAAATTATTAAAAACTCGGGGTTAAAAGTAGAACTTATTGGTTTTGTTAGCCCATCCAATGATTCTTATCCTGAAAAGTATCTGGGAACCCTTACTCAACTCCAGGAAATCATTCGAATACATAAGATTGATGAATTGATTTTTAGCGCAACAGATTTAAGCTCGCAACAAATCATCGGCTGCATGCTTGAACTTACAGACACGAACATTGATTATAAAATTGCCCCACCAGAGAGTCTATCCATTATAGGTAGTAGCTCCATTGACACTGCTGGTGAACTTTACGTAGTTCACCTGAACGCCATTTCAAAAGAAAAAAACCAACGAAATAAGCGTCTGATTGATTTCGTGTTGTCCATACTTTTTTTGGTATGTTACCCTGTAATTTGTTGGACTGTCACACAAAAAGGAACTTTCTTTAAAAATATTTTTCAGGTAATTTTTGCCCAGAAAAGCTGGGTGGGATATGCAACAGATAATACAAGTAACATACTCCTTCCCCGCATAAAACCGGGTGTCTTAAGTTCTGTTGATAAGATAGAAGATAAACTTTCAACATCAAAAAAACTGGAGATGGACATGGTTTATGCCAAAGACTACCGTATATTGCATGATCTGGAGATAATCTTTCAGAACTGGAAAAAACTGGGACAATGATGCAGGAACTTAAATATGGACAAGTACGGTTCCGTCCCCTGGAACCCGAAGATCTCGAAATCTTGTATGAATGGGAAAACGATCCTAAAATATGGAACGTAAGTAATACTCTTGTTCCTTTTTCCCGGTTTATTCTCCGTCAGTATATTGAAGAATCACATCGTGACATCTTTGATACCCGTCAACTTCGTTTGATTATTGAAAACCTGAAAGGTAAAGTTGTTGGTGCAATTGACCTTTTTGATTTTGAACCTTTTCATCAGCGTGCCGGTGTTGGTATTTTAATTCATAAGAAAGAAGATCAGGGAAAAGGATTGGCATCCGATGCATTACACCTGATGGCAAATTACGCAAAAGAATTTTTGGGCTTACATCAACTATATGCAAACATAACCATTGATAATCCGGCAAGTATTCACCTATTTGAAAAAGCTGGATTTGAACTCATAGGCACAAAAAAAGATTGGATTCGGGATCTAGATAAATGGCTGGATGAAATGATCTTTCAGAAGATTCTTTAATCTCTGAGCTCACATTCAAAACCTGTCATACGATCCTGGTTCTTACTCCAATTCTTCTTTTAACAAATCACGAATTTCCATAAAATTTGCCTCCAGCTTAAGCATATTGTCGATAAAGAAATTATAAATATCAGGCCATTGATTTTGCCGATGAATATCAAAGCCTTCCTGCGAAACAAAAATACGGCTCACTTCCTCCCCACTTTTACGACTAACGCACAACTCCCACTGCAAACCTTCTTCAAATCCCTCTTCCAAAATCACTTTGTATTTTCCCAGCTTCTCGAAAATATTCAGTCGTTTGTCCTCATTTTTATGATTAACCTCAATCATAACTGTCGCAGCATTTCGATCAACATCAAACTTAAGATCAAGTCCTGCAATTTTTGTATCGTAAAGAATCCATTTCTTTTTTCGATAAGCCAATTCAGGAACAATTTTACATCGTTTTCCGAAAAGAGTCCAGAACTTCTTTCTTAATAATTTTGCTTCTTCTCTTGTGTACATCAGATGCAAAATTAAAAATGATAAATTAATGTTAAAACCGATATGTATTTTAAGATGCAATTATCCCCTACTCAATGCCTTTTACTTTATTGCCACTCTGTAATTCTTATTGTGAAGAAAGGGTGGAGATGATGAGTGGATTTAAGATTAGTTTCTCAATTGAGAAGGATAGATGCATTGCTGTAGGGAAAGGAAAAGTAACACTTAATCAGTGTCTACATGCCATGAATGACATTGTAAACAATGAGTTATACTCGCCTAAAAAAAAGGTATTTGTAGATTTAACTCAAATCAACTATCACCCATCTTATGATGAACTCAACAGCATTAAAGACCATATTCTTTTCTTAAAAAAGTCTTTTAAGAATAAAATTGGGATAACAATTACTCCAAAACTGCTTCCTATCGCACTCCTGTTTGAAACACTCGTAAGACCCCAGAAAATAAATATAAAATTCTTTACCAGCCTGGAGAAAGCAGAAAAATGGCTAGAGGAATAGTTTATTCTTTTTCTGCAGAAAACACTTTGAATTGGGAACAGTTTTTCCAACCTTTTCCTCCTCGGTTACAGTAGATATTTCGATACAGGTACAATGGGATATCAGTCGTCAACTTCTGATCACCCAAATAAATCGGGCAATCTTTTGCAAACTGACATCTATATCCCAAAAACCGATCACTCATATTAAAGGTGTTTATATAGCACGTTCATACTTTCAATTTTACCAGCAATATTGGTATTCTTTATTAAGGTTCCTGAATAGGTGTATGCCTGTTTCAGAAAAGTCTTATTCATTGCCAGCGAGTTTAAGCGGGCAATGGTATAAACTGTTTTAATCCCCTGTTTTTTCATTGCCTTCTCCATTTCAGCAAGCAAGAAAACCGCTAAACCATTTCCCCTTGCTTCCGGTAAAGTTGCAAAATCAGTCATCTCTGCATTAGCTCCCTCAACATCCATTTCAGCTGAAGATAGCGCAATTAACCTGTTCCCCTTTTTGACTCCAAAATACCGGATGTTTTCATCCATGGTTTTAGCAAGGTACTTCGGATCATGAATTGGAAAAGGATAACTTTCAAAAACTTCACGGTACACCTCCGATGCTTCATTTACATTATCCTTTGATAGTGTGACAATTGAAAAACCGGATTTTATTTCAGTTGCAACAACCTCAAATCCAGACATTGATTCAAGCAAGTAACTAAACTTTGCCAGTTGATCTGTTTCAAAATTCATGATCCTATCCGAATTCAAAAACTTCGACATAAAGAATACTGTCTCTTTCCCATTATAAAATCCCGGAATCTGAGCCTCCATTATAAACCCGTTTGCAGTAAAAAGAGGTGCAGCCCATGAAGGAACCTTGCAGAAAATCTTGGTATATCGCTGGTCTCTGGCAAGACTATTTATTTCATCAATAATATCCGGACAATCATCCCTTTTTAGTTTCATTAAATAAACCCGGTCACTTAATTTCCCATGCTGGATGATTGACCCTTTTCCAATCTTTTCTATCTTATCATTCATTCTCCTCTCTCCTATGGATACGTTCATTATCTTCAGGAATCAATGAAATAGTATCGGAACTGTCAGCCAGGAGCATCTCAATACCAATAGCTTCTGTTTCATCTCCTTCAGCTAAATTTAACTCAAGATCACAGTTGTCACAATCACGATTACAAGTTCTCGCCTCGTAACTATCGGGTTCCTTGTATGTTGTTATTACTCCTTCATAATTTCTCAAAACCACTTTATTGGTTGACCAGGAAATAATGTAATTCGGCATAACTGGAATTTTACCTCCACCACCGGGTGCATCAACCACGTAAGTAGGACGGGCAAAGCCACTGGTGTGACCAACAAGGCTTTCCATAATTTCAATACCTTTTCCAACCGGAGTTCTGAAATGAGATAAGCCCTGAGATAAATCACACTGATACAAATAATAAGGCCTCACCCTGTTTTGAACCAATTTATGAACCAGCGATTTCATAATTCGCGGACAATCATTAACATCTGCCAGTAAAACGGATTGATTACCCAAAGGGAATCCACCATCTGCCAATTTTGCCAAAGCTTCTTTTGCAGAAGCTGTTATTTCACGTGGATGATTAAAATGAGTATTGATCCACAAAGGTTGGTATTTCTTTAGTATAGAAACTAAATTATCGGTTATACGATAAGGTAAAACAACCGGCATTCTTGTTCCGATTCGCACTACCTCTACATGAGGAATTGAGCTTACTTCACCCAGCAACCAATCCAACATCGAATCAGATAACATAAAAGGATCACCTCCGGAAAGAAGTACATCTCTTACTTGCGGATTTTCTTTTATATATTCTATGCCTTTCTGCAATTGCTTTTTTGTTGGAATATAATCCACATCCCCAACTTTACGTTTCCGGGTACAATGCCTGCAATACATTGAACAAGTATTGCTTACATGAAAAAGCACCCGATCTGGATAACGATGGGTAATACCTTCAACAGGACTATCATTTTCCTCTGACAATGGATCCTCCAATTCAAAATCCATCATTTCCAGTTCATGCACACTTCCAAAAGCCTGCTTAAAAACCGGGTCATTGCGAAAGTTGCTTTTGTCAATTAGCGACAAGTAATAAGGTGTTATCGATAAAGGGAACTCATCAAAAGTTTTTAACAATTGCTTTCTTTCATCTTCCGGGAATTTAATTCCGGTTATTTTTTCAAATTGCTCTAAACTACTTATGGAGTGTTTTAATTGCCATTTCCAGTTTTTCCAACCATCAATATCCAAACCATCCTCTAACTTTTGCCCTATTGTTTGTTGGCCGTTGTCGTAAATCATATAATTTGCCTTTAGTTTCTGTGCGAACAAAATTACTAAAGATATTAAACGCCACAAATCAACAATTGCTAAAAACCAGCTATATAAAACTACAAATAAGCTACTTAAACAACAGAGTTCATTTATTTCTATGTCATATTAATTTCCATAGGAATATTATATGACGAAATCATTCTGCTGACACACGAAAAGTTAATTTTCAGATTGACTTTCTTCCAAAATAGCCTCATTAGTAAATATAGGAGATGCCTCAATCTTCTGAATATCCAGAATATCAATCAAAGTATCCAGACTATCTTCTACGCTTTTTAATTTACTACTTTCCAGATCCTTCAACCTATTCGACAACTGATCATGAAGAAGTGGAGGAATACGATTAAGAAGTTGATCTCCCGTAGCTGTAAGAACAATATTCACTACCCGTTTATCTCCATTTTTAGGTAAGCGTGCAATTAATCCCTTCTTCTCTAAGCGATTTATAATTCCACTAACCGTACTTGCATTCAGGTTCAAAAAATTTTTAATCTCTCGTTGTGTTGACTGGTAATTTTCTGCCCCCTGCAGAAACCCAAGACACAATACCTGGGGAATACTAATCCCATATTCCTTTTGTATTTTCTTCGATTCCAGGTTAATTGACCTTACAATCTTTCTAATCTTTATTAAAATATCCGTGGTATCCATCCGTAAAGCTTGAGTATTTCATTTAAGAAAGAATTATTTCGTGTACGAAATATTAGCTACAAAACTATTGAAAAAATTCAATACTAAAAGACAATCCATTCTTTGCTCCTCAGACACAAAATATTTTCTTATAAATTGTTAATGACAAGTTAATTGAAAAGCATAATTATACATTTTGTTCTATCTTGGTCAACAAGAAAAAATCTAATTAAATCGCAAACAATGAAACGGACATCTATTCTTATTATCAACATTTTTTTTGCCCTAACTTGCTTTGCACAATCCGAATCTCCGGCCTATGAACAAAACTGGCCAGAATGGAGAGGTCCTTACATGACAGGAGAGGCACCAACAGGAACACCACCCACACAATGGAGTGAGTCAGAAAACGTAAAATGGAAAGTCGAAATTAAAGGCTCAGGCCATGCCACCCCTATTGTTTGGGGAAATCAGGTTTTTGTACAGTCGGCCTATGACACTGGTCGAAAACCCGCAAACTCACCATCCAGTGAAGAAAGTGGCGGATTTGGACTTGCTCCTGGAGCTGAGAACATTTTCGATTTCATTCTTACTTCCTACAACAAAAATGATGGATCGATCATCTGGCAAAAAACATTAGCCAGTGAATTACCTCAGGAAAGAACCCATGAAGACGGTAGTTGGTCATCCAATTCTCCCGTAACAGACGGTGAACATGTATATGCTTATTTTGGATCCAGAGGTTTGTTCTGCCTGGACATGGAGGGAAATCAAATTTGGTCTCGCGATTTCGGACAGATGGAAAAGAAAATGAGCTTCGGAGAAGGTAGCTCTCCGGCCCTTTATGGTGATAAAATTGTTATCCTCTGGGATCACGAAGGAGAATCATCCATTTTCGTACTAGACAAAAATACCGGAGAAGACATATGGAATGCCAAACGCAACGAAGCTACAACATGGACAACTCCAATTATTATTAACTATAACGGACAAGCACAAATAATTGCCCCAGCAACTAACAAAGTGTTAAGCTACGAGCTTAATACCGGAAATATTATCTGGGAAACATCAGGCTTAACGGAAAATGTTATTCCTCATCCAATGTATAAAGATGGAGTTGTTTACCTCATGAGTGGTTATCGCGGATATTCAATTTTTGCTGTTGATATGGCAAAAGCAAAAGGAGACATAACAGATTCCGATGCAATCATCTGGAGCTACAACAGAAACACTTCTTATGTACCTTCAGCATTATTGGCAGATGATAAAATATATTACCTCAGAGACAATCGCGGCAGCTTATCATGCATTAGTGCCATTGACGGAACAATCTATTATGAAAGAGAAGAATTAGAAGACTTTGGCATGGCTTATCCTTCACCAGTAGCTGCTGGTGGAAAGCTCTACTTGATTGGAGGAGATGGAATTTCATATGTGGCCACCCAAGGTGAAAATTTTGAAATAATCTCAACAAACAAATTGGATGATAAATTCTCTGCATCACCTGTAGTCGTTGGCAATGACCTCTTTCTAAGGAGCTTCAACTACTTGTACTGCATCTCAGAAGACTAAAAGGAAAAACAAACAACGCGAAATAATTTACAAGGAGTTTAGGTAATTTAATCTAAGCTCCTTCTTTTTAGAAGGATTACAACCCATGAAAACCTCAACTCAAAGCAACACTAAACATTGACAATTGTTGATGACCACTGATCACTAAATCAATCTCGACCTTTCTGCACACCGATAAAATTCACTCAAACTCCGATTATTTTTCACAATCAGCATGAAAATCTATTCTTTTAGATAGAGAATTCATGAATTGTAATTTTCCTATCTTTTATTAAAGAAACTTAATTCCTTGTTTTTCGGTATGTATAAACAAAAAATTACTCTTTAATCAGAAATATCAAAAAAAACCAAAAATGAAACGATTACTTTCTTCAGCTTTAGTGCTTTCCTTTTTTGCATTGATGGCTATTAACTCCAGCTATGCTCAGGATTGGCCAAAAATTTACGGTCCAAATGGAAATAGCGAAATAACACAAGACGGATTACTGGAATCCTGGACTGAAAGTGGACCAGAAATTTTATGGACAACAAATGTTGGCATTGGCTATGGAGGCCCTGTTATTAAAGACAACAAAGCATATCTACTGGACAGAGATGACGAATACGGAGACATCATGAGATGTTTCGACATGTCAACCGGAGCAGAACTGTGGAAGTACGGATACGAAGCACCTGGATCTGTTTCTTTTCCTGGCTCAAGGAGTGTTCCGGCAATTGATGGAGACTATATATACTCATGCGGCATTTTTGGAGATCTTTACTGTATTGACCTTAATACTCATCAGCCTGTTTGGAACACAAACATTTGGACAGGATTTGGCGGTGAAGCACCAGCTACCGATGGTGGTGGCATGGGTGGTTTCGGCGGAGGTGCCGGAAGTTTTCCAACCTGGGCCATTTCACAATGTCCTGTTGTTTATAAAGATATGGTTATTGTAGCAGCACAAACTCCGGAAGTTGGTGTTGTAGCTTTCGATAAACTAACTGGTGATATAAAATGGAAAACGGAATCACTGGGAGGAACAGGATATGTAAGTCCTGTAATAGTTAATGTTGTAGGAGAAGATCAAGTTGTAATGGTTACTGCTACAAGCGGTGGCGGTGGCTTTGGAGGCGGAGAAGCTGACCCAAGTGTTGTGGCTGGCATAAACCCTCAAAGTGGAGATGTACTCTGGACTTACGAAAACTGGAGCTGTCGCATTCCCTCATCAAGTGCTTACGATGCAGGAAACGACAAAATCCTGATCATTGGTGGTTACGAAGCTGGTGCAGCCATGATTCAGATTGAAAAAAATGGCAGCAGCTACTCTGTAAATGAAATCTATAAAAATGAAGATTTTGGAGACCATACCAAAGCTCCTATATTCTATGATGGATATTATTACGCACAATATACAACCAACGAGCGCCGCGATGGCCTTGTTTGCATGAGTGAAGACGGAGAAGTAATGTGGAAAACACGCAGAGAACCTGTTTTCAACAAAGGAGGTATGATATTAGTTAACGATCTTATTCTGGCAACAGACGGTGAAACAAAATTGTATCTAATCGAGCCAGACCCAAGCGGATTTAAACCTATTTCTTCAGCAACACTTCTTAGTGAAGGAGGATTGTCTGATGATCCAATGAGTAGATTTGGTGGAGCTACCCAAAACTGGGCACCTCTCGCCATATCCGATGGAAAACTTTTAATCCGGGATCAAAGTCAGTTGAAGTGTGTAAAAGTCACACAATAAAGTTACTCCCTTCTAAAAGAAAGAAAACCAACTAGATTATGTTATTATAATTAATGTTTTTATTCTTCCAAAGGCTGTCTCTAACTTTTTAGGGCAGCCTTTTTTAGGGACTAAACACTCCAAGAACCGAACTTTCCTTGTTCTTTATTCCTTGTTCTTTGTTCTATTTTTTTGCACACCGATAAAATCGATTCAAACTCCGATTCTCTTTCTTTATTACAAACACAGTAAATATTATTGCAGATACTATTAGATACATGCAGAATTGCATATTATTCTCTGTGGAAATTGAAACTTAATCCCTCACGATATGAATAAGGTATGGCTTATAGCAAATGCATCAGACAACTTCTTTATTAAGTTGATAAACCAATTATTACTAAGAGGCGATAAAGTAATAGCGACATCCCGCTATAAAAATTCATTGATTGAAAGCATCAGTTTTGAATCGGATGACTTTCTGCCTCTTGAAATGGATACCAGCAATATTGAATCGGTTACTAATTCTATTCAAACTTCGCACAGAAAGTTTGAAAAGATCGATTATTTAGTCACCAACAGTGGGCATGGAAAAATGGGGCTAATCGAGGATTTTAGCAACCAACTGGTAAACGAGGAAATCGGGAAAAATGTACTTGGAACTTTAAATGTTATACGTGCAGTACTCCCTCACCTTAGGGAACAGCAGTCCGGTCATATTTTTAATTTCTCTTCCATATCGGGATTTGTTTCGGGTCCGGGAAGCGGCATTCACAGTGCATCCATGTTCTCCGTTTCAGCGATAGGAGAAACGCTGAATTTTGAGTTGAAGCCCTTCAACATACATGTGACTAATGTTATGCAAGGTTATTTTCAGTCTGAAAATCCTCAGGTAAAATACATATACTCTGAATATTCCTATGACGAATTCCGCAAGAAATTTCACAAAAAGAAAAATTACTCTCAGTTTAAAGATGAAAGCAATTTGTCCAGAGGAGTAAAAAATATTATAAAAGTCAGCGAAATGGCAGATCCCCCACTTTATTTGTTTTTAGGAGGAAATGCAAACAAGCTGGCAAAAGCCAAAATCGATAAATTAAAAAATGATATTGAGATGGTGAGTGCTTATTTGTAAATTTCTTACAGATTACAAAACAGCATCATTTATCAACTATTTTCACGATAATCACCTATGAATAAATTACTTTTGCACGTTCAAGTTTAAAATATGCCTAAAAGAATATTATCAAATAAAGCAATAACACTGTTTCTACACATTTTCGCATGGGTGATTATATTCATTGTCCCCTACCAATTTATCAAAACCTTCCTTTATGGTTTTGAAAACTACACTCCATACCGAGCCTACAATAATGTAATTGGCTACTCTCTAGTCTTTTACATAAACTTCTTTTGGATTGTCCCCAAATACTTTTTTCAAAAAAGTAAACAGAAATACTTCCTGTATGTCATAAGCACTATAATACTAATTAGCTTGTTGTATATAGCACTGGATGTATTTGTCTTTTTCGACCTGGATCAAAAACAACTCATGAGTAACCAGTTCATATCAAAAGCATGGGAACTAAGCATAAAAGATGAGGCTGTACAGCTTATGTATTTCTATACGTATTCAATATTGATTAGTGGATTTTCGCTGGGATTAGTTATGCTTAAAAAGCACACTCAAAATGAAAGAGAGCGCAAGGAACTCGAAAAAGAAAAGCTTGATTCGGAACTTGCTTTATTGAAAAACCAAATCAGTCCACACTTCTTCTTCAATACTTTGAACAATATTGATTCCCTGATTGATGTAGATCCCAACGATGCACACGACACCGTCCATAAGCTATCAAAAATGATGCGCTATGTTTTGTATGAATCGCAACACGAGCTATCTCCCTTAAGTGACGAAGTGAAATTCATTCAAAACTACATTGACCTGATGAAACTCCGTTTAATTGATGATTTCGATCTGCAAGTTGAACTTCCCAAAAATTGTGGCACAACTAAAGTCCACCCGCTGCTTTTTGTTCCATTTGTTGAAAATGCATTTAAACACGGCGTTAGTTTCAAGAAAGAATCATTCATCAAGATAAAGATGGTGGTGAAAGACAAAAAAATCATTTTTACCACCCTTAACAGTATTGGGTCGAGAAACCAACCGGGCGATATGCAGTATAAAGGCATAGGCTTACAAAATGTAAAAAAGAGATTGAGTCTCCTCTATCCCAATAAGCATAAACTTAAAATAGAAGAAAAGGAAGATAAGTTCACAGTTGAACTGGAGCTGGATATCGATTAAATTTATAAGGTGATGAAATTAAGAACGATTGTTGTAGATGATGAACCTCTGGCGCTGAAAAAGGTTGTCGACTTTATTCAAAAGACTCCTTTTCTGGAATTGGCAGGTGAATTTCACAATCCCCTTAATGCCATAGAGTTTTTAACCGAAGAGAGCGTTGATCTGATTTTTCTCGACATACAAATGCCCGACCTTAATGGAGTTGATTTTGCAAAGACTATTCAGGATGATGACCCTAAAATAATTTTCACCACAGCATACGCAGATTATGCTCTTGAAGGATTTCGCGTGAATGCAATTGATTATTTATTGAAACCATTCAGCTACCAGGAATTTTTAAACGCAGCCAACAAGGCAAAAAAATTATTCGATGCAGAACTAGCCACCCTTCAACCATTAGAAACTGGAAAGCAATTTTTATTTTTGAAATCAGAATACCGCATACTCCGAATCGACTTTAATGACATTCTATATATAGAAGGACTAGACGACTATGTAAAAGTGCATTTGCAAAGCGAAGAAAAGCCTGTTTTATCACTCAACACCGTAAAGTCGCTGGAGCAGAAACTACCATCTGAAAAGTTTATGCGTGTTCACCGTTCCTACATTGTCAATCTCGAAAAGATAAGAGTTATTGAGCGTGGACGCATTGTTTTCGGGAAAACC
Source organism: Prolixibacteraceae bacterium (assembly GCA_963676845.2). Taxonomy (GTDB): domain Bacteria; phylum Bacteroidota; class Bacteroidia; order Bacteroidales; family Prolixibacteraceae. Next base: position 178,910 of record CAXXKK010000027.1, read on the forward strand.
TATATACCAGTCAGCAATCAGAACAAGGAAAAATTTCAGGAGTTTATAAATAATAACTTTTTGTAGCATTAAGAAAAAAGAATCACTGCCTGCTCCGACTTAAACCACGAAACGTCAAACAATAGAAACAATAAGAACTTCTCATTTATTGATGGGAAGACTAAAAAAATTGCATATAAATACCAAAGGAAACAGAAAACATGACAATAAAGAAAATTCTTAAAGGAATAGGAAAAACAATACTGTCACTCATTGTCCTAATTGCTATTGCTGTAGTCATATTTGTGAGTAAAGCTGATTTTGGAGTAAATCCCAAAGGAGAAAGGCTCGAAAAGATGAAATCCATGTTTAACTATCATGACGGAAAATTCTGGAACACGGAAGAGACTAGCGTAATGACTGCAAACAGTTCAAACGAAGAATCAGGAACACCTTTTTCAAATAACATACCTGACATCAGACCAAGTTCAGATATTCCGGCCATTAAAACCAATCTTAAGGATTTTAACCGGGAGGAAGAAGTCCTGATCTGGTTCGGGCATTCATCTTTATATTTTCAAACCAGTGGCAAACGAATTTTGGTTGATCCTGTCTTTATCACTGCATCACCAGTTTCGTTTATCAATACTGCTTTCCCGGGAACGGAAATCTATTCTCCGGATGATATCCCTGAAATCGACTATTTAATCATTACTCATAACCACTGGGATCATATGGATTATAAAACTCTACTGGAGTTAAAAGATCGTATTGAAACAATTATATGCAGCATGGGAATTGGAGAAACTCTTGAATACTGGGGATTTAACAGCAATGACATTATTGAAATGAACTGGAAAGACAGCATTACTCTTGACACGGATTTTACTTTTTACTGTTTACCTGCCCAACACTTTTCAGGACGAAGCCTGAGACGCGATAAAACCTTATGGGCTTCATACGTTGTTCAGTCTCCAACACAAAATATTTATCTCAGTGGAGATGGAGGTTATGGAAGTCACTTCTCTGAAATTGGAGAACAGTTTCCTCAATTTGATTTAGTAATCCTTGAAAACGGACAATACAATCAGGCATGGAGCGATATTCATCTAATGCCAGATCAACTGGTACAAGCAGCCAAAGACCTCAACGGGAAAAGATTAATGACCGACCATAACTCAAAATATGCGCTTTCAATGCACCCCTGGTACGAACCCATGGAAAAGATTTACCAGGCAAACCAGAAAGAATCACTAAACCTGATCACACCCATGATAGGTGAACCCGTTTTCTTAAACGACTCACTTCAAACATTCAATAAATGGTGGAATTAGCCAAACAATGATTTTGCATTAAATAATTAATAGTATTAAAATTGATGTCTATTAATAAATATTATTTTTGATTGCTCAGGATTACATCAGATTTACAATAACTTAAACAAACAAAAATGACTACCAACAACGTTAAACGAAACTTTAAAATCACACTCAGACTGTTTGTGCTATTTATCCTTTTGGGGAGTTTCTCATCACAGCTTAGAGCACAGGAATTAAGCGACAAAGATTATATTGAAATTCTTCAGTTATATGCCAAATACCCACTAGCACTGGACAGTGGCGATGGCGAAGCCTATGCTGACTTATATACCGAAGATGGAACTTTTATGACACTGGCTTCTGGCAGAGAAGAATTGATTGAGTTTGGCAATAACCAACTGGGCAGTTCCATTCGTCACGTACCGGTTGTGCCTTTAATTATGGCTACCGAAACCGGAGCTCGCGGAGTTGTTACCAACATGATGATTGACACCGACACAGATCCGGTAACCGTTGCCCGCTTTTTCCAGTATGTTGATGAGCTGGTAAAAACACCAGACGGATGGCGTTTTAAATCACGCAACACCGGTCCTGCTGACATGCGAAACGAAAGTTCTACCAAATACGATTGGCTGACAGAATAAGATAAAACACAATACAAAAAATACCGCTCTGAAGATTTCAGGGCGGTATTTTTTTGAGCTTATACTTTAGCGCAGCAAGACAATTCCTTATTGCTGAAAGGTTATTCTTTGTAGAATAGGGATTATTCCATAGCGCTGAAGGATAATTCCATGCAGAGCCATAGATATTCTCTATGGAATAGATTTAATTCCTTTTGGAATATCTATGATTCCATAGTGCCGCAAGTCTATTCCAAATGGAATGGGAACAATCCTACAAGTCAGAATGATTCTGACCTGGGTCAGCAAGGCTATACCCAAAAATAGAAGAGTCACTTTTAATAGTCATCGGTGCTATTTCTGTCTATCTTTTTATGCTGGCATCTGCAGGTGGCATACTTACCTTTCTTAAAGGACGACAAAAACCCAAATAAGCGAAGTTATCAGGGATACTCTGTGCTTATTCTTAAAAAAACAGATATCTAATATACCTGCAATTCCTATCCCTATTATTCAAATATAAAAGTCCTGTCAAAATATTATTAGGATCAATTATCATCTATTTAAAATAATTCAAATCGAACAAATGTTCTTTTTGTTTGTTTGATTAAAACGATGATTGTAGACATCAACAAAAATTTAATCTACACAAAATAATAATCATGATAAATAACTTTAAAATTGAAGGTCATGGGATGTGAACATGGTGTAAAACCACTCAAAAAAAAGAAAAATAAAGAAATTGAAGTTCAAAATTTTAAACAAGAGGAAAAAACAATGAGTGCTACAATGGTAAGACAAGAAATGCCTGAATTTGAAATGGAGGCATATGATGCAAAAACAGGTCATTACAAAACAGTTTCCAGTGCAGATTATAAAGATAAATGGACAGTCGTTTGCTTCTATCCTGCGGACTTTACTTTTGTATGTCCAACGGAGATTGCAGCTATGAATGCTCATTCTGACGAATTTGAAGAACTGGGAGTAGAGCTTTTACCTGTTTCGGTTGACTCAAAGTTCTCACATAAACGATTTGTTGAAACAGAACCAATTCTTGAAGGTCTTAAATTAACCATTGGCGCAGATACAACAAAAGAAGTTGCCCGTGCATTTGGAGTATTAATTGAAGAAGAAGGTGTTGCTCTTAGAGGAAGGTTCCTTTTTAATCCTGATGGAGTTTGCGTTGCTCAAGAGGTTCAAGCGGATTCGGTTGGTCGCAATGTAAATGAATTTCTAAGACAAATTAAGGCTTGGCAACATGCTAGTAAAACCGGAGAAGTATGTCCTGCAGGTTGGAGACCAGGCAAAAAGACATTACCTGTTCAAACAGATGTTGAAAAAATGACAGGGAAAGTTGGTGATTACATTACTTTGGAAGAGATTTTAAGTTAATCTGGTGAGATCGAAGTACGCATCTATACAATTTAGATGCAAAAATATTGTAAAAGCGATGTGGTAGTATGCTGCATCGCTTTCTTTTTTAAAAAGAAGGGAAACTGTGAGAAACAGTTTCTATAATCCAACAAAACGATGTCATCCTGATTCTTTTCAGGATCTGTTTCATATAAAAACGGACTATGTCGGAAATAGTTTTCAAAACAAGTTAGGAATGCCTCCAATCAATGATTTTCACTGTTGAATAATTGCAGCAATTGGTAGTATTTCTCTTCCGTATCCATATCTTCCAAGATTAAACCACCGTCAATTTTAATAAATTGTTTCGGATATTTTTTAATAAGCGTTTTAGCTCCTTCTTTTCCTTTTAAAGTTGAAAGCTCATCAAAATAAACCCGGTCGAAAAGTGCAGGAACTCCCAGCCATCCATTAACAGAAGAAGAAACAACAATCTGTTGCTTCCCGACCCGAAAGCTATCGATTAGCTGATTGAGATACGAAGTTGTTATTAACGGTTGGTCAACCAAAGCGAAAAGGACTCCTTGTGCTTCAGGGAAATTTGCTTTCACAAAATCCATTCCTGCAGAAACAGAAGTTCCCATGCCACTTTCCCAATGTTCATTAATCAAGAAATGAGTCTTTGTTTTCCTTACTTCAAGAATTATTTCATCGGAATGCCCCCCTAAAACGACAACCACGGGATACCCCGTATCCTTTAGCACTTGAATCTGATGCCCAATTAGCGTTTTTCCCTTCCAGGGCAATAATTGCTTGGGTTGCCCCATTCGGCTGGAGCTTCCGGCAGCCAAAAGTATAATAGGAATTTTAACCATGTATAGAGCCAACTTTATTTTTTAAAGCAATCGGGGTTTGCTGTCGAACCACACTTAATATTTCAGCCAAAATGGAAACTGAGATTTCCGCAGCTCCTTCAGCTCCAATATTAATTCCGGCTGGCCCATGAATACTTTCCAAGAAATTCGGGGATATTTCAGGGTTATACTCAAGCAACATATTCAATACTCGCTCCCGACGATTCGTAGAGCCCAAAAGTCCGATATAAGCCGGATGAATTTCCTGCAAGGCAATCAGATACTGGACATCCTTATTAAAACTGTGCGTCATTAAAACCACAGCGGTCTGTTCATCAATTTTTGACGTATCAATTTCTTCATACAAAGGGGTGATCAAAGAGGAGGCCCCCGGGAAATAATCACAGGATTTGGACTCATCAGGAGAAGCAACAACAGTCACCTCCCAGCCCAGCAATTTTGCTGACTGGCTTAACTGAACGGCATCATGCTCCGCACCAAATATATAAAGTTGAAACAATGGATCGAACAACTGAGTAAAACACTTATGATCGCTTACATCAACCTTATTGAAGGACGGATTGATCGAAAAACTTTCATCGCCTAAATAAATAACAGAACCTACATCAGAATATTCTCCAACTTCTGAATAAAACCAGGAATCCATCATGAATGATTTTCGTTCATTCAGTTGCTTCTCAAACTTATCAAAGAGTTCATCAGAAATAAAAACCGGCTCAATCAAAACATGGATGATTCCTTCACAACCGATTCTGTATCGACCATCATAAGTGATCACTTTCGGCTGGTTGGTACGAAAAACAGTTTGTGCCTGACGTTCGATTTCACTTTCCACACAACCGCCACTCACGGCTCCTGCATATTCGCCATCTTCACGAATAAGCATTCGCACTCCCGGTCGACGGTACGAAGAACCTTCTAAATCAACGACCGAAACAAAAACAGCTTTCTTCCCGCTACTCTGCCATTCCTTTAAAGTTTGAAATAATAGTTTTAGTTCGTGTGTCATGTTGGTAAATTAAGGTTAGTTTTTACAAGTTTTTCTAAAAATTAGTTAATAAGTTTTTTTACACTGGGGCTTTGCCCCAAACCCCAATTCCTTTTTTCCTTCAGCTGAAAAAAGGAATCAAAACCTGCAGGCAGGCAGGAAAGCCGCCGCTGAAGATAAAAAGCTAAAAATGAATTGCGTTCCACTAAATAAAAATAACTCGTCGTACCTCCTCGAACAGATTTTTATTTTTAACGCTTCACTCCATTAATTTTCTAAACGCTTTTTCTCTTAGGCGGACTCAATACAGCTAGTTTTTGAAACAACTACTTAACTAGTCTCTATAATTGTCTTGATTCTTTGCTCTAATAGCTAGATTCTATTTTATGATATTTCACTATCTTATTTACCCAAAACTGTTATTAATGAATGGCTGATGATAATAGCGCTCACCCGTTGCACTGTACAAGGCATTTGCCAATGCTGCAAAAGTTGGAGGGAATGGAGGTTCTCCCAAACCGGAAGGCGACATTCCATTGTCCACAAAGTTGACATCAATCTTTTTCGGTGCTTCCGAATGACGAATCAATCGATAGCCACTTCCAAAATTATCGTAGTCCACTTCACCGTTTCTAAAAGTCATTTCACCATACATGGCATGACCAATGGCATCCACAATATTTCCCTGTACCATATTTTCTGCAGCTCCAGGATTAACAACAATGCCGCAATCAACCACACTACAAACATTTTCAACCCGAGGCCTGCCATCTTCCATTTCAATATCAATCACATTGGCAACGTACCCGTTATGACAGAAATAGGCAGCGACTCCTCGTTTTTTATCTTCGGTTTCCTTTCCCCAACCCGATTTTTCACGCACTTGCTCCAACACAGTTGCATAACGATCTGCATCGTAGGAAAGCCTGTCTCCCACCGGATTTTCTTTTGCCCGATTCAGGAGTTCAAGCCTAAACTCAATGGGATCTTTCCCTGCAAGTTCGGCGACCTCATCCATAAAGGACTGCTCCACTGCTCCCTGAAAATTAGCTCCCGGCGCACGGAACCAGCCAATGGTAATGTTACTTGGCACCGACCAGCTTTCAGCCAGAAAGTTATCCACTGCACCTGCCGGAAATGTATTGGCACTCAAGGCACTTTCCGGTATTCCCCCAGATTTTACATGGAAAGCAATCAGATTATTCTGCTCATCCAGCGCAGCACGATAAACCGCATGGTAGGCCGGACGGAAAGGTCCAAAGCGGGTTGTATCTTCACGGGTATAAATCAATTTTACCGGTGCATTCACTTTTTGTGAAATCACTGAAGCCTCAACTGCTCCATGGGCATAAAAGTGGCGTCCAAAACCACCACCCATACGAGTTAGTTCCAGACTAATATTTTCATTCGGCAAATCTAAGCGGGCAGCCAACGCACTGCGAACAGAATCCGGCGATTGCATAGGCCCGGCAACGCTTAGTTTATTGTCTTTAAAGTTTGCTAAAAACGTGATAGGCTCAAGAATTGAGTGCGACAAGAAAGGAGCGGTATAAGTCCGTTCAATAACCTTTGCTGCATTTTGGAAAGCCTCTTCAGGATTACCATCCCTGCGAGCTTCCGTTCCCGGCTGAGCTGCGGCTTCCTTCATTTTTGCCACATGATCGGATGTACTTTCCAAACCCGCAGGCACAACAACCGTCTGAGCACCACGCCATCCCTGCATGATATATTCTGTATCCGGAGCTTCTTCCCATTCAACACGTAAACTTTCTTTGGCCTGCATAACCTCCCAGGTAGAATTTCCAACAATGGCAATCACTTCCGGGAATGCGTTGGTGTCAAACATGGAACGGGCAAAATCATCTTTAAACGATTTAAAAGAAAAAACATCTTTTATACCCGTCATCGACAAAGCTCTTGCCGGATCAAACGATTTCATTCTCATTCCAAAAGCCGGAGGAAAAACAATCATGGCATAAAGCATTCCCTCTTCCGTTTTATCAGAGCTGAATGATGGTTTTCCGGTCACTATATCAAGGCCATCTACATTTTTTCTTGAAGTTCCAATGATGCTGAAGTCACTTGCATCCTTCAACTCCACTTCTTCAGGAACAGGAATATCGACAGCAGCTGATGCCATTTCTCCATATCCGGCAGATTTCCCAGATCCGTTGTGATAGAGCACGCCTGACTCGGTCGTAATTTCGTCAACAGAAACACCCCATTCCTTTGCAGCGGCTTCCTTCAACATTTGTCGGGCTGTTGCTCCGGTTGTACGCAAGCCCTGCCATGCATTACGAATGGCATTACTACCCCCCGTAAACTGTCGTCCGTACAACTGAGGGTCGAAATGAGCCTGCTCAACAACGACCTTCTCCCAATTCACATCCAACTCTTCTGCAACCAACATGGGTAATGAGGTTTTTACGCCCTGTCCAAATTCCGGGTTGGGAGCCATAATCGTCACAACACCTTCGGTATTAATCTTTAGAAATGAATTAATCTCAAACCAATCATCAGGCATCTGCGAGGCCTTTGAAGCATTAGCATCCAAGGCTGCCATCCAGTTAAAGCCCAACATCAAACCGCCACCAGCTAAAGCAGAACTCTTAATAAAAGAGCGCCTTCCATATTTTAATTTTCGTATTGACATATTTTATTGCTTAATTTTTTCTACCAACTTATTCATTCGACACAACTTAAGAGTCTGATGCTGTTTTTATCGCTTCCTTAATACGTGTATATGTTCCACAACGGCATATATTCCCACTCATGGAAGCTTCAATCTCCTCATCTGTAGGCTTAGGATTGGAACGCAATAATGCTTCAGCATTCATAATTTGCCCTGTCTGGCAATAGCCACACTGCGAAACATCATGGTCTATCCAGGCTTTTTGCAGCGGATGGTCTCCATTTTCAGAAAGTCCTTCAATGGTTGTTACCTCCTGGTTTCCAACTAAAGACACCGGGAAACGACAGGAACGAACAGCAATATCCCCCAGAAGAACCGTGCAGGCACCACATTCACCCACACCACATCCGTACTTAGTGCCTACTAGTTTTAAGTGGTCTCTTAAAACCCAAAGTAGCGGTGTGCTCGGATCAACATCAATTTCCCGAACTTCACCATTCACATTCAAACTAAAATTTGCCATAGCTATAATTTGATTTTTATTTTTTGATTCAGCCTAACTCTCTATACAACATGAAAAAAGCCTTCAATGTTCAATGGTAAACAACTGCTTTTTAAAGTTTTACAATGCATCCTTCTATAAAATAGATCGCGTAGTTTTTAAGTGGAATTTTTATCGGAGTTTGAAGAATATTTGTCGGTAAATGTCATCCTGAACTTGTTTCGGTATCTGTTTCATGAAATGACAGACAATGCTGGACATAGATTCCGAAACAAGTTCGGAATGACAGATTCAGCTAGCTTGAGTAAAAACAAAAAAGCTACCCGATCGAGTAGCTTTTAGATTGTTCTTCAAAATTAGGAGAACTGTATTTCTTACTGAAAGGTTTTATTTCCCATAAAAGAAAGGTAGAATGTCATACAAATAATCCGTAATGAACTCATAACTGTGCTGACCTCCCTCAGATAAGATGAAATAGAAATTTCCTTTCGCTTCATCGTAATCAAAAATGAAGTCATTCTCCAACTTTTTCATCTCTTCAACCTGATTACTTAGGCCTCTGTAGGCTATATCTTCAGTTCCGGTTGCTGCAAAAATGAAATAGTCTTCAGTTGAATAGCCCTGATCCTTAATTTTTCCTGCAACAAGCTCGGCTGTTTCCTGTGCGTATTCTTGTCCTCCCATAGTTTGAACAATCCAACTATCCCCACTCAACGGAATAATGTCGTGAAAGTAAGCCAGGTTTTCCTGCAACACATACCAGGTTGTTGTTGCACCTAAAGAAAATCCACCAAATGCACGGTGTTTCCTTGATTTAATTAAATCCTCAGCGCTGGTACTCTCTGCGTAAGTTGAGTATTTCCCTTCAACAGCTGGAAGGAGATCGCTTCTGATTTCTTCCTGAGCAAACGTTCCCAATTGGTCAATTTCATAATTACTGTTTGTTGGAGCAACCACAATGACTGGGTCAATCAGCTTTTGATCAATCATATTGTCGATCACATATTTTAAATCAGTTGGTGTATTTGTATCTCCTAAAAATGCAGAGCTGTTTCCTCCTGCACCGTGCATTAGATAGAGAATATCATACTTTTTACTGCTGTCATATCCATAAGGCAAATACACGAAAGCATTTTTCTCAATACTTTCACCACTCACATCGGTTGAATAGAAAAGCTCCTCCAAGGTTCCGGCATGATCAATTTCTTCCTTAAAAGATTCTGGAACAGCTTCGTAAACTGGTTCTTCGACTGCCTTAACGGCCACCATTTTCTCAGCGTTCAACATTAAAGGTTCTTTAGACTTTGGAGTTGCACCACATACCAACACAGTTGTTGCCAGTAGGGCTAAGGTGCTTAATACATTTTTTTTCATTTTATAATTTATTTAGGTATCTATTTTTCATTCAAAATTGATCATCAATAATCATTTCGTATAAAATCTTATGAATACTTAGAGTCGAAAGTATGAGCATGGTTTAATCAATTTTGCTAAACTTTTACCAGCTAGTTTGTAAGCTTTCTAAACAAGAAACTTCTCCCATGCTTAAATTACTTAATGTTTGTTAACCCCGGGGCTGCCTTCAATATTTTATTCAATTTCTTACTGACTTATTTCTTAATTTTATGCTATAAAAACCATAGGATACAATTTAAGTATCTGTAACATTCAGAAAGAAACATAAAAAACTAAAAAATGAAAAAAATCAACACCCTGTTAATTTTAAGTCTCATTTTACTTCAATCCTCATTTGCACAAACAGTCTATCAGTGGAACGGACCGAATCGTGATGGGAAATACGACGAATCCGGTCTGTTGGATCAGTGGCCCGAGGAAGGTCCTGAAATGATCTGGTCGGTTGAAAATTTGGGAGACGGATATGCTGCTCCTGTAATCACTTCAGACAAGCTGCTCATCATTGGAGTTGAAAATGAACAAAGCATGCTTTTCGCTTACGATTTAAACGGAAACTTACTTTGGAAATCTCCCAATGGCAAATCTTTTGTTGGTGAAGGATATGCTTCAAATTTTCCGGGATCACGCTCTACTCCGACCGTTGTTGGCGATAAAGTTTATGCCACATCAGGCACAGGAAGAATTGCTTGCTTTAACTTAAACTCCGGAGAGGAACTTTGGGCCGTTGACATGGTAACCGACCTAAATGGCTTTATGAATGAATTTAGCTATGCTGAATCTGTTGTGATTGACGGAGACGATTTGTACTGTTTTCCAGGTGGAAAAGAAATTAACATGGCTAAACTAAATCGTCTAACGGGAGAAACAATCTGGACATCTGAAGCAACCGGAGACACAACCCATTTTGTATCACCCATACTTGTTGAACTTCCATCACGCAAAATTTATGTATCCACAGCCCGTCACTCGATGTTTGGCGTTGATTGCAGCAATGGAGAACTGTTGTGGAAATACGATATTGCGATTAACCATGATGGAGACCATGCCAATACACCTATCTACGATGCACCTTACATTTATAATTCCACCAACGATGATGATGGCGTGGGAACCTTAAAACTGGAACTTTCTGCCGATGGTAGCAGTGTCAAAGAAGTTTGGACCAACGAGGATATTAAAAATGATATGGGAGGACTAATTCTGCTTGACAACAAGTTATTTGTTACCACAGAAAACAAGTACCTGAATATGCTTAACACCGAAGATGGAAGTTTAATTGAACGTGTAAGATCTCCATTTGGCGGACTTATTTATGCTGACAATAAGTTTATCTGCTACGGAACAAACGGAGCTGTAAGTCTTTTCAATTATGAAAATGGTACGCTCACCGAAACCGGTTCATTTAAAGTAACCATGGGAAGTAAAGAGCACTTTGCGCATCCTGTTGTTGCCAACGGAGTTCTTTATATCAGACATGGTGAAGCATTAATGGCTTATAAAATCAAATAAAAAAATCTCAGATTTTCACAATGCAACATCTGATGAACAAATGAGCCCGACTAAATCGATTAGCCGGGCTCATTTATTCTTTATATCTACATAAAACAAACTAAATTTTAGGCGGTTTGTCTCTTTCTTAAAATAGTTACAGCTGCAGCAATCGCAAACAAAACCATTATCCAACTCATAATTGAGGGGTTACCATCCCCATTTCCAAACCAGGTTAAAAGCAAGGAGGATAAAATTCCACTTCCATATTGCAAGGAACCAATTAATGCTGAAGCGGCGCCAACCATCCCGGGAACCTTATCCAAAGCAGCTGCAGTAGTCGTTGCTGCAATAATTCCATTCATGGAAAAGAAGAAAAATACGGGAACGATTACACCATAGATTCCTCCAATATTCAACTTAACCAAAGCGATTAACACGATACCTGCCAGCATAGCTATTGTTGTAGATACTTTAAGCAAGCTGTCCAAGCTATATTTCTTCACCAGAAAACGGTTAGAGAAACTTAAGGAAACAATCCCAAAAATATTCAGTGCAAACAGCCATCCGTAATTCTGGGACAATACCCCAAAATGGGAAATATACACCGCTGGAGAACCGGTAACAAATGCATATACGCCAACATAAAAAAACGAAAGACATAAGGCATAAGCCATAAATTCCTTATTACGAAGCAAAATCCCATATTTTTCAAAAGCATTCCACAACGAAGCATTATTGCGTTTTTCTTTCGGTAATGTTTCCGGCAATTTGAACAAAAGCAAAAGCATGATTATACCAATTACTGCCAACATCCAGAAGATGCTGTGCCAGGTACTCACCACTAAAAGCTGCCCACCAACCAAAGGCCCCACAATGGGAGCAATTGCCATTAGGATCATAAGGGTTGACAACATTTCAGCTGCCTTTATTCGTCCAAACATATCCCTCACCATTGCACGAGACAACATAGGACCAACACAGGCTCCCAAAGCCTGAATTATCCTTGCAAAAACAATTTCAGTAATCGTATTGGACATGGCACAAGCAGCAGAACCAATAATAAAAAGTATCAATCCCAGAAAAAGCGGCAGCTTTCTCCCAAAGCGATCACTGATGGGTCCCCAAATCAATTGAGCGATGGAAAAACCAATCAAAAAGCCGGTAACGGTAAGTTCCACATCTCCCTGCAAATCAATTTGCATTTGTGGCATTGCCGGCAGATAAACATCCGTAGATAAGGATGCAAAAGCCATAAATCCACCCAAAACAACCCCAATGATTATCCCCAATGATGAATTATTCGATTCTTTTGCAAGTACATTTTTACTCATAAACTGAATACTTCAACCTGAAATAGCAGCATTTCGCTTCAGGTAAATTCTGTGCAAATCTAAGGCGTTTTCATGTTTCTATTGGTTCTTCCTACCAAAAGATCATGAAGAGTTAACTATTTACGGATACAAATATCAAATATAGCAACTGCAAGAGATAATTGAAATCAAACAATTACTTACGACATTCAAACAAAAAAGGAAGATGCATGCACCTCCCTTTTCGTTATATTTTTAATCTGAGAACAAAGATTTCATTCAAATTAAATATTTAACCAATATGTAAGTTTGAGATTGATGGATCTAAATTTGGGCGTTAAGCCATCGGTTGAGTAATTGTCATTATACACTAAGTACAAATCGGACAGAGGAGCATAGCGCCACTGCAGGCGCGAGTTTATCCCGAGGTTCTCGCGCTGGTTGCTGTACTGCACCAGTGTTGACCAGAATATTGATTTGCTGAATGTAACATCAACTTTTGGGCTTATGAGCCAGAAGTTGGCATCTGAATAGGGTTCTGGCAAACGAATGCCATCGTAATTCACATCCAGCGTTAACAATACCCAGGGCTGAAAACGCATTGACACTCCACCTGAAGCCGAGAATATATTTCCATTGTAGAATTCCCCCACCGTTGAGCTTGCATCGAATGAAAATGTTTTCGCCCTGCTTGAAGCATAAGATGCTGTTGCCTGATTGTAAGAAAAATCTTCTCCCGCAGGAAGCGGTGTTCCTCCAACCGTACGAGTTGGATCAAAATCGGATGGAAGGTATGTGAAATTATTATCCAGCGAAAAAGTCAAGGTAGATTGATCTTTAAATGAAGCCCTCCATCTTAAACTCAATGTATGATCTGTTTCCTGAAAATCCTTGTATGGATTCCAGTAAAACAAAGTTGAAGCAGTAAGACTATGCGTGTTGATACTTCCGGACTCCGGATAAAAGTTAAGACCTGCGCTATTCCCTGATTTCACATAACCTACACGGGGAACAAACCCCATGTCTGCTCTAAAATCCCGGTCAACATATACCCAATCGGATGTAACCTCCAGATATCTGGTATTCAACGTAAGTATTGCCTGTGAAGAAAAATTTCCCTTCTTATCATCAGGTTCTATAGATTTATGCAGATAAAATTTTCCACTCCACTTATTATCCATCGACGCCAGGTTGTAATCAATACCAAAAACCCGGTTGTATTTATCGTTATCACTTAGGAAATCATAGTCGCTAAATGTTTCCCTGTTGATGAAGAAAACACCAATATTCGATCGTGAGAAAACCTTCTTCTGCAAAGCAAACATCATGTTATTGTTTGAGGCAATGCTGTTATCGATGTCTTCCGAAGTTTGCATATTCAGGAATCCAATTCGCCAATCGTCCCCTATTTTACCACTTAACCGAACACCACCAATAATATCACTTGTTAAACCAATCCTACGAGAGAAAAATGGCCGGGCATCGGAACGTAAACTTCCGAAGTTGGAAAACAAGTCGCTGTTATCCATAAAAAACTGACGTTTTTCCGGTAAGAAGACTTCAAAGCGGGTTAGGTTGGTCACCAGATTATCCACCTCAACATTTGAGAAATCCGGATTTACTGTAATGTCCAGGTTCAGACTATTACCAATAGCGACTTTTGCATCACCGCCATATTTGAACGAGTTGTTATTCTCATTCAGATCAAAACTTTTCTCTGAAATCGCATTGATGTAAGGTATAATTGAGATTGGTGTATGTGATTTCCCTAGTGGATTTTCAAAATCCAATTCCCCTGAAAAAGCCAAACTTGACAGTTGTTGATTTTGAGGGACATTAGCCCATGCACTTTGCTCGTTATTGCCAATGTCCCAGCGATACACCTGAGCATTCCATTTTGTTTCTCCTTCTCTATATTTTACTGAACTTAGAGGAATTCCAATTTCAACAGTATAAAACTCATCATTCATCGAACTTTCGGCATACCACTTAACATCCCACGAAGTATTCAAAGTTGCTCCCCCTCCAGAAACAAGTGCGTCTCTTTTTACACCATAAGGAGTTGTTCCAAACATAAAAGCATTGCTCCCATCATTGAATGTATCAAACATCATGGTAACATTATCATTGCTGGCACCACCAAAATCCCTGCGTAAGGATTCTACTACATATTTACCGTCATTTACATCAGCATGAATTCCGACATAAAGCATATCATCGGAGTAAAGCATCTTTGCTGAGGTTTGGTCGTGAGCCAGAATTGTATCTGACGGGAAAAACTGCCAGAAATCTTCAGTAACATCAGCAGAATCCCAAACCGGCTCATCCAAAACGCCATCAATAATGATCTCTGCATCGGTATATCTTACAGTAATGCTTCTTTTCTCATTCTGCGCATTTACATTCAATGTAAAAAGCAAGATTAAAAAAGAAGAGATCAATTCTTTATGAAAAAATCTCAAATTAAAAATCTTCATTTCTTTCCTTCGTTTTTCTTTTCCTTTTTCCAATTCAGTTACAAAAATACTTGTACTATTCAGACTTAATAAAAATATCGGAGTTTGAATAGATTTTGTCGGTATTTGACCCATTCAACAGCAACCACTTAGTCAACAATCTGTTGTGATTATTTGTTTACTCCTATTGGGTTTCATTATATGTGGCAAACCCCGCTATTTAAAGATCCTAAATATCAATACCTAGTATAGCTATTCCCCGGATTTGCCGAAATGGATTATTGCCTGATATATTTCTGGCTAAATGAATAACTTAAAGTGACGTTCCAGATAAAATCGTCACTATCTATTTCAGCATCAATGGTTCGATTAAACATTGCAGAAATTGAAAAAGGGAAATTTGCTTTTTTGAATGAAATACCTGAAGCGACATAAAAGCCTTCCTTATGATCCAGATTTAAATAATAGACCTGCGGAGAAAGACTAAAGCTATAATCTCCCCCTAACCCAACATTTGAAATACTTGTCCGAAGTGCGACATAGTTATTATAATTATTTACATTCCCCCCGATTCCATGCCCTACCAAATAAAATGGATTAATACTTATTTTTTTTGAAATCATAAAGTTTGGAGACAATTCGCCCGCCAGGTAGCGCCTAAGCATAATTGACTTATCTGAATAATTACTTGCTGATAAATCTACATCCTTAAACGAAAATGAAGGATTCACTCCAATTTTAAATGAAAACCGGGCAGAATCCACCACCTTGTAGCGAAACCAAAAAATAAATGCCCAAGGCTTAAATCCCTCAAGATTAAAACGCAGGGTAGGATCGAAACTAAATCTCCCTTTACTCAAGGAAAAACTGTTGATAAGAGCAGGTTTCCCTAACGTAAACACAGGAATTACAGAAATACCTTTATTGGTTACACTCAATGATCCGGAGAAGTTGATTGTATCCGGATCATTAACTTGTGCTGATGCAGTATAAATAACCCCCTGAAATAATAGAAACACAATTAAAGTAACTTGTAAAAAGGATGTTGACAATTTTCCGGAAGCAGAATTCATTATTCTGCAACTAAGTTTTTTTTCTGTTTTTTTCATTTTAATAAGTACAAAATATATTTTATGATACAATTCTGATTCTAGCAATAATTATCCACCAAGGATTAAAAACACTCAAATCCCTAGAAAAATAAATACCCAATCTCTAAATAATGAATTTTTGGGATCACATAATTAGACAGGAAAACAGACTATGTCATTTATAATTCCACGATGTCTGTGTCATCAAATAAAAACAGGGGCATAATTACACAATATACCCCTGTCTTTAAAATATAAATTGTTAATAAGACCTAATCTGCTTTTATATCATATGCCATCAATGCATTAGAATGACGAATATATAGGATTCCATCTTTAATTACAGGATGCGCCCAAAAAGGATCAGAAGATTTACCCTGTGTAACCTGAAAACTACTTACCAAGTCAAATTTTTCAGGATCCACATTCAACAGACCAACATTACCATCTTTTTCCTCATAGATGTAAAGTTTTCCTTCTGCTGAGATAATTGAACCTTTGCAGTTCCAACTCTGCATCCATTCTGTTTCACCAGTTTCCCAATTTACACAGCACCAGTCGCCGTTGCTATTATTTAACCAGTTTGATCCATAAATGTAGCCATCCACAAGAACAGCATTACCATGATGCACATCCAAGTCGTAGTTTTCCCAAAGCACTTCAGCACTCATGCCATCTTCTGCAATTTGAAACTGGTAACTACCAATATCGTAACCACCAGTCACATAAACCTTACCATCTTTAAATAAAGGTGTATTACACATGATTTGTTCGCCCCTATCTCTAATATTTGGATGCTCGACCGTCCATAAAATATCGCCATTGGAAACATCAACACCATAAGTATGATTGTAAGAAACATTTATCAACATACTTTTACCCGCATAGTCAACAAGAATGGGAGACACATATCTTGGCATTTCATTTAAACTTTCCGATTTCCAGACAATATCTCCGGTGTTTTTATTAAGAGCAATAGTTGTAGTTTCAGGACCACCAGGTGAAAAGTAAAGCTTATCTCCATCAACAATTAGTGATTCTGCAATTCCCCAGCTACCATAAGTTCCTTTATTTTCCTCGCTGGCTTTGTATGACCAAATCATATCGCCAGATGTTGCATCAAAGCAAGCCAGGTCACCAATTCCGCTACAGGTATAAACACGGTTTCCCTCAACAGTTGGGGTTGATCTACTTTCGGGGAATGATTTATTCCAGGCACACCCCATCACTTTCTTCCATTTCATATTGCCATCCATATCAAGCGCATACAAAACGTCATTCTTATCTTCTGTTCCGGTAATAAAAATAGTATTTTGCCCAAAGGATGTAGATGAATTTCCCTTGGTTAACTCCAGGTTTTCCCATAATAATTTTGGCCCATCTGCAGGCCATGATTTTAGCAATCCGGTTTCTGCAGAAACACCAGTTCTATTTTCTTCACGAAACTCACTGATCTGGGCACTCGTCATCTGAATACCAATCGTGACTAACACAAATAATACGATAAAAGATTTCATAAGTTGAATTGATTTTTAGGATTTATTTTTCAAATAATTATTTCGGATATTGAATGAGCCTAAAAAGATATAAAAACGCAAATTCATTTTCTAACTTTTAGAAAAATTGAAGCTCCGTAAATATTTAATTTTTGTTAACGGGAGAGATACAAAGATAAAATTTTAAATCCGAGTTAATCAATAAGTTTGCATAAAGCTAGATTAATCTTTCCTTACCTTAAAGCCAAATAAAACCTCATTATTTTTCATGGTTTGAATTTGAATAAAGTACACCCCTTTTTTCAACCCGGATAAATCAATTTGATTAAATTTTTCAGAATCAAGCACACATTTTCCGACCTGATCAAAAACCTGAATCTTCAAATCCCATGTATTGAGCTTGAATCCCCTGCACAAGCAAGTTTATCATCATAAACAAAGCAAATTGTTTCATATCAGCTTAAGGTACAAATTTGAAACCAAACTAATTCGAGAAAACAAATCTCCTACGCAAAAAGTCACAAGTCATACATAGAAAGCTGTAAATAAAAACAGGAACAAATTCATTCAATAAAAAACAATTCATACAGATTGTTGTTTGCAATATTTATTAACTTTCTACTTCTAAAAAACACAAAAAACTTGTGCAAGCTATGATCACTTTAATTTTAGGATTCCTTTTGGGGGCAATTCTTCAATATGCCCGACTGAACAAATACAACACAATAAGCGGGATGTCAACACTGGACGACTACACGGTTGCTAAAGCAATTGCCACTGCAATAGGAGTTGGAGCAATACTATTAAATGTTGCAATAAACCTGGGGTATGCATCCTACCATGTAAAACCATTTATTGCTGTTGGAATTATTGCAGGTGGACTGATCTTTGGAATTGGCATGGCGATTCTGGGTTACTGTCCCGGCACTATGGCCGTTTCAATGGGAGAAGGATCGCTAGATGCATGGGTCGGACTGATAGGCGGCTTATTAGGCGGTTTATTCTACACCTTGGTTTTACCAATAATCCAACCGGCTTTGGGACCTGATTTAGGAAATATTTCTCTCCAATCAATAATGGGTGGCTTTTCATCATCTTTTTTTATAACAGTAGCAATCATTGGCATCGTTTTTATTGGCATCTCTGTTTGGCTTAACAAAATTGAGAGATCAAAAAGCTGGAAATGGTTGTATGCAGGAATTTCCTTAGCCATCTTAAACACATTCGTCTTCTCAACATTAGGGGCAAACCGACCTATTGGAGCCTCAACATCATTTCCCTATTTAGCTGATTTATTAAGTGGATTTACAAACAATGACTATTTCAACAATATTCAGAAATCAGGTAGTTGGGAATTAATTTTTCTGGGAGGAGCATTTCTGGCAGGCATCGTTATTTCATTAATCCGTGGTGATTTTAGCTTTACTCTTATTCACACTTCATGGAGTAAATACAAAGGATCAACTCCATCCAAACGAATTTTATGGGCTTTCGTTGGTGGGTTTATTATGATTTTCGGGGCACGAATGGCTGGCGGATGTACCAGCGGTCATGTGATTTCCGGAGGAATGCAAATGGCAATCAGTAGCTTTGTGTTTGCAGCGTTTGTATTTATAGGTCTCCTTTCAACCGGTTATCTGTTTTATAAAAAATCGGAGAAATAATTACAATCTTTTAAGTTGATAAATATCTTTCCTGCGATCTTTCAGGTTTCGAACACTTCCAAATTGATTAAGCTCCCGAAGCAAATCAATATCCACATCAGCTATCAGGATCATTTCTGTATTTGGAGTTGCTTCAGCCTTCACTCCATTAATTGGAAATGAAAAATCGCAAGGTGTTAAGACCATCGACTGTGCAAACTGAATATCCATATTATGTACCTTGGGCAAATTACCAACACAACCGGCAATTGCCACATAACATTCATTCTCAATAGCACGGGCCATTGCACAGTTACGGACCCTGGAATAACCATTTTGTGTATCAGTCAGGAAAGGAACGAACAAGATATCCACACCTTCATCTGCCAATAAACGACTTAATTCAGGGAACTCAACATCATAACAAATCAGCACACCAATTTTACCACAATCGGTCTCGATAGATTGCAATTTTGATCCACCAACCATTCCCCATACTTTTTCTTCATCGGGAGTAACATGCAATTTTTCAAAGCGATCTACAGAACCATCTCTTTTACATACGTAGCCCACATTATACAGTCTGTCATTCTCAATTTCCGGCATACTTCCGGTAATGATATTGATATTGTAAGTAATAGCTAACTCAGAAAAACGAGAAACAACCTCGCTCGTATATTCTGCTAATTTACGAATAGCCTCCGGCTCCGAGAGATGGTTATTCTCCGCCATCAGTGGAGCATTAAAAAATTCAGGGAATAATGCAAAATCTGATCGATAGCCGGAAACCGCATCGATGAAATATTCAGCCTGATTCATCACATCATCCAATGTTTTGTATGGCCTCATCTGCCATTGAATTAAACCTAGTCTCACAATTTTTTTCTGAGCAACCGGTTGCTTCATCTCCTTCTCATAGTAGATATTATCCCACTTCAAAAGAACTGCATACTCATTCGAGTCCTCATCCCCAACCAGGTAATTCTTCAAAATCTTCGAAGGATAAAAGTCATTCGAAGTCTGAAAATTCAAAACCGGATCATCAATTTCTCTTCTCCTTACTTTTTCAATATATTCTTTAGGAGACATTTCATCAGCATATTTGTGATAATTCGGTATCCTTCCACCAAAAACCACCCCTTTCAAATTAAGCCTCTCACAAAGTTCTTTTCTGTAATCGTAAAGTCTGCGCCCCAACCTCAAGCCACGGAATTCAGGCTTAATAAAAATTTCAATGCCATACAATACATCGCCATCATCAGTATGTGTATTGAAGGTATAATTTCCTGTAATTTGCTTGTAGGTATGATTCCCTTCAAATTTGGAATAATCAAGAATGAGCGACAGGGCACAACCTGCTACTATGCCATTTGCTTTTATCACAACCTGCCCTTCCGGGAAACGTTTAATTAGTGATTTTATCTGTGATTTGCGCCAGTAATCTTCCGGCATGTCCGGATAAGATTCAATCATGGCTTCTTTCATCCCCTCGTAATCATCAAGCGTTAAAAAGGATAATTCTATATTTTCAATTTCCTGCATTGTATTTCTTTTTTGAGTCACCTCTAAAATAACAAACTACCACCAATTGTTCATCCAGCTTGATTGGATTAAGCAATATTTTCATTTAAATTGTCGATTTTATGATATAGCCGAACTTAAATCGAGAATGGAATCATTTACTGACAAGCAAAAAGAAGCATATTCCCGGGCAGCAGTCTTATGCAGCAGAGCCGAAAAAAGCAGTGAAAGTATTTTCCGGAAACTAACCGACTGGGGACTAGAAGAAATCGAATCCTTCCCCGTTATTGAAAGGCTCATTTCTGAGAAATTTATTGATGATGAACGTTATGCACGAAGTTATGTTCGCGATAAATTCCGGTTCAACAAATGGGGAAAAATAAAAATTAGCTATCAGTTAAAGGCTGAAAAAATTAATTCTCAGGTTATTGAAATGGCTCTTGAAGAGATTGATGAAACAGACTATAAAGATATATTGGAAAAGATAATTTCAGAGAAAGACAAAAAAATAAAATCTGCAAACCACTACGATCGCAAAGCAAAACTTTTCCGATTTGCCCAAGGCAGAGGATTCGAACCGGAGTTAATTTATTCTGTAATTAACGACATCACAAACGCTTAGTCTCCCCATCCCTATTTTTCACGTTTTATCAACATTCATTTCCTTCGTGAAAGGAAAAATGTAATTTTATAAATCATTAAAGTGCCTGTTTCGCACTTCCTTTTTTTCTCAAAACTAATTGAAAATGATTCCATTTACCCATTTACACGTCCACAACTCAATATTCCATTTTAGATGGTGCCGCCGGAATAAAAGACATTGTTGAAAAAGCGAAGAATGATGGAATGACTGCTGTGGCCATAACGGATCACGGAAGCATGTTTGGAGTTAAGGAGTTTTGGGATATCTGTACAAAAGAAGGCATAAAACCAATACTGGGCTGTGAAACCTACGTTGCTGCCCGCACTATTCATGATAAAAAGGAAAAAATTGACCGTTCGGGTGATCACTTAATTCTTCTGGCAAAAAATAAAACAGGCTATATAAACCTGATCAAATTAATTTCGAGAGCAAATACCGACGGATTCTATTACAAACCTCGTATCGATAAAGATTTACTTAAAGAACACAGTGAAGGACTAATCGTTTCCTCTGCTTGTCTGGGAGGAGAAATTCCCAGTTAATAATGAAATCGAACATTCCGGCTGCAGAAGAAGCTATTTCCTGGTATAAATCTGTGTTTGGAGATGATTACTACCTGGAACTTCAACTTCACAAATCTGAGATTCTTGAGCTAAACGAAAATGTTTACGACAACCAAGTCACCGTAAATAAGGTGATCCTTGAACTTGCGGCAAAACACCAGGTAAAAGTAATTGCAACAAACGATGTACACTTTACAAATGCAGAAGATGCAGATGCACACGACCTGCTGATTTGCCTGAACACAGGGAAAGATTTTGATGATCCAAACAGAATGCGTTACACCAAGCAGGAATGGTTTAAGACCACTGCTGAGATGAACAAGCTTTTTGCTGACATTCCGGAATCGCTTGCAAACACACAAGAAATAGCAGATAAGATTGAAGAGTTTGAGTTAAACTCTGCTCCAATTATGCCCCCGTTCCCTATTCCTGAAGAATTTGGAACGGAGAAAGAATATCTCGAAAAATATAGCGAATCCCAATTAAAAGAAGAATTTGGAGAGAAAGCATTTGAACGCCTGGGAGGATATGACAAAGTTATTCGTATCAAGCTGGAAGCTGACTTTCTGCAACATCTAACCTATGCCGGAGCAAAAGAACGCTATGGAGATCCTATTCCTGATTCTGTCTTGGAACGTATCGACTTCGAGTTAGACACAATTAAAACGATGGGGTTCCCGGGATATTTCCTTATTACTCAAGACTTTATCAATTCCGCCAAAGACATGGGGGTTCTTGTTGGTCCCGGACGTGGATCAGCTGCCGGAGCTGCAGTTTCATATTGCGTGGGAATCACGAACATCGACCCCATAAAATATGACTTGCTTTTTGAGCGATTCCTAAACCCAGATCGTATCTCCATGCCCGATGTGGATATCGATTTTGATGATGACGGACGTCAGTTGGTGCTCGACTGGGTAACCGAAAAATATGGGGCAGATAAAGTTGCCCACATTTGTACTTTCGGAACAATGGCAACGAAACTAGCCATCCGGGATGTTGCTCGTGTATTGAAGTTACCTCTTCCGGAAGCAGACAGGCTTGCCAAGTTGGTTCCTGAAGCTCCGAAGATGAGTTTCAAGAAGGCTTATAAGGAAAGTCCTGAGCTTTTAAATGAAAAAAAATCCGATATTCCACTGATTGCCCAAACATTAAAATTCGCAGAAACCCTTGAAGGATCTGTGCGCCAGACAGGAGTTCATGCATGTGGGATACTCATCAGTCGCGATCCGTTGGTTGAGCATATTCCCATTATGCCAACCAAGGAAGAAAACCTATATACCACTCAATATGATGGTCGGTTTGTTGAAGCCATTGGCCTTTTAAAAATGGACTTTCTGGGTTTAAAAACTCTATCCATCATCAAAGAAACTCTGGAAAACATCCGCCTATCCAAAGGAATTGAAGTTGATATTGATAAGATTCCGATGGATGATGAAAAAACTTTCGAACTGTTTAGTCATGGTGATACAACAGCCATCTTCCAGTTTGAATCTCCGGGGATGAAAAAGCACCTGCGCAACTTGAAACCCAACCGTTTTGAAGATTTAGTTGCGATGAATGCCTTGTATCGACCAGGTCCAATGGAATATATTCCTGATTATATTGAAAGGAAACACGGACGCAAGAAAGTTGAATATGACCATCCTATGATGGAAAAATACCTGGACGACACCTATGGGATTACAGTCTTTCAGGAACAGGTGATGCTTTTGTCACGCCACTTGGGAGGTTTTACCCGTGGTGATTCTGACTCCTTGCGTAAGGCAATGGGTAAGAAGATCAAAGCCATGATGGACAAACTTAAGGTTAAGTTTGTTGAGGGCTGTAAAGCAAACCCTGATTTTATAAAAGGTTGTGAAGAGGTAAAAAAAGAACCAGAACCTCTAATCGAAAAAATCTGGAAAGACTGGGAAGCTTTTGCCAGTTATGCTTTTAACAAATCTCACTCGGTTTGTTATGCCTACATTGCTTACCAGACCGGATATCTAAAAGCCCATTTCCCAGCAGAGTTTATGGCTGCCAACATGAGCCGAAACCTAAACAACATCGTCGAAATCACGAAGCTCATGGAAGAATCGAAACAACGCATGGGAATCAACGTTTTTGGTCCTGACGTAAATGAAAGCTTCCTAAAATTCACGGTAAACAAACAAGGCGATGTTCGTTTTGGAATGGCTGCCATTAAGGGGGTTGGTGCCGGAGCTGTAACCAACATCATTGAATCCAGAAAAGATGGTCCCTATAAAGATGTGTTTGATTTTGTTGAACGTGTCAACCTTCAATCTGTAAATAAGAAAAACATTGAAGGACTTGCCATGGCAGGAGCTTTTGATAGCTTCGGAACCCTTAAAAGAAGTCAGTTTTTTGAGACTACAGACTCCAATGAGGCTCCATTTATCGAGCGCCTTATTCGTTATGGACATCAAATCCAGGCCAGTAAAAATACTGCTCAGCAATCGTTGTTTGGTGAAGCCATGGCTGCCGATGTTATAAAAACACCTGATGTTGCCGATATGCCGGAATGGGCAAAAGTTGTGCTGCTCGAGAAAGAAAAAGCACTTATCGGCATCTACTTATCGGCCCATCCATTAGATGATTATAGACTTGAGATTGAAAACTTTACCAGTAAAGAATTTGCCCTTCGAGATTTGAACAGCAATATTGATGCTCTTAAAGGAAAAGAAATTACTTTTGCAGGCATGGTTACCGAAGCTTTTGAAGCTTTCACAAAAAACGGAAAACCGTATTGTAAAATGACATTAACGGATTATACCGATTCGTATCAAATTCCGTTTTTTGGAAAAGATTACATTGAGTTTTCCAAGTATTGCAAACCCAGTTTATTTCTTTTGGTAAAAGGAGTGGTTCAGGAAAGTTTTCGCCCCGGACAGTTGGAATACAAAATCAAGCACATTGAAATGCTTGAAGAAGTTCGTAAAAACCTGGTCAAAAGTGTAACGGTAGAGATGGCTGTTCAATCTGTCACTGAAAAGCTGATTCAGGATATGGATGAAATCAGCAAACGTAACAGAGGTTCTGCTTTGCTAAAATTTAATCTTTGGGATACGGAAACAAAAACGGTTGTAAATATGTTTTCAAGAAACACACGAATAGAAATGAATCTGGAATTTGAAACCTTCTTGAGGGAAAATGAGGATTTGACATTCAGAATAAATTAGAAATATACAATTTGAAATTCACAAAAAATATTGAATTATGGCTATTGAAGTAAATGATGCAAATTTCGAAGAAGTAGTTCTTCAATCAGACAAACCCGTATTAGTTGATTTCTGGCTGAATGGTGTGGTCCTTGCCGCATGGTTGCACCTGTTGTTGAAGAGCTTTCCCAAGAATATGAGGGCAAAATTTTAGTAACAAAAGTTGATGTTGACAGTAATCCGGATACTGCCGTAAAATTTGGCATTCGTAACATCCCAACAATCCTTTTCATTAAGGGTGGTGAAGTAGTTGACAAGCATGTAGGAGCTGCCCCAAAAGCTTCATTAGCAGAAAAAATTGATGCAATACTTTAGTTAAAAGTACAATAACGAAATTCGAAGGGTATGGTTTGAACCGTACCCTTTTTTATTAAATGAAATTGAATTCGTATTGTCTATGCCCCCACTTTACCTATTTTTGTAAGGAATGAAGAATTTATTCGACATACAGCAGTTTCAGCAATTTGACAACCTGGAACTTATCGCGAGAGAAGTGGTTGAAGGTTTTATCACAGGACTGCACCGAAGTCCTTTTCATGGATTCTCTGTTGAATTTGCAGAACACCGACAGTACAACCAAGGTGAATCGACCAAGCATATTGACTGGAAATTGTTTGCCCGATCAGACAGGCTGTATGTAAAGCAATATGAAGAAGAAACTAACCTAAGATGCCAATTGGTAATCGACACTTCCTCTTCCATGCTTTTCCCTTTTGATAAAGGAAAGAAGAAACGTTTCAACAAGCTGGCTTTCTCAGTTTATTCCGCTGCCTCGTTAATCTATCTCATGAGAAAACAACGAGATGCTGTCGGACTTACTCTCTTTTCTGACCACGTTGAATTTCATTCTGAAAACCGAACATCATCAGTTCATTCTGAAATGTTATATGGGAAACTTGCAAACTTGCTTACTGTTGACAAAAACGATCTAAATAAAACAACAAATACCATCGATGCTCTTCATCAAATTGCAGAACAAGTTCACAAGCGATCATTAATAATCATTTTTAGTGATATGATGGATGAAGGAAAGGATGAAGAATTGTTCTCTGCTTTGCAGCACTTGCGTTACAATAAACACGAAGTTATCTTATTCCATGTTACCGACCATGAACAGGAGCGAGAGCTAAATTTTGCAAACCGTCCTTATCGCTTTGTTGATTTGGAAACAGGGCAACACCTTCGTTTCTCGCCACAAGAACTAAAAGAGCATTACCAGGAAGCTGTCAGCAAATATTTTGAAAACCTTAAAGTAAAATGTGGGCAATATCAGATTGATCTGGCTGAAGCTGATATTAACAAAGACTTTTCACAGGTACTAATGAATTTTCTTTTAAAAAGAAAACGCTTGTTTTAGATTTCCCTCTTTTACAAAAAAACCTGCTCTTACAAAAAGAACAGGCTTTTTTACTCTCGCAAAAAACACTAAAAATGTAGTGTTTCAAACACTTTATAACTGTCAAAAACTATATAAACTTCTCACGTTTCTGCATATTAAAAAGGCCAAACAAACTGGCAATAATACCACCAGCAACCAGAAATATCCTGTTATTTGTAATAATTGACTGCCAAATCATTTCGTTCATGTCATCCGGAGTATTAAACGGATTCAGAAAAATATCCCACATTGTTTCGTCAAGAGCTTCAGATAGGATAAAAGCAAGAACTCCAAGAATTACCATAACAACAGCTGTTCCGTTACCGTTTTTTATAATTGTTGAAAACATAAATGCAATACAACCAATAAAAAACACAGGATACATTATCTGTCCTGCCATTTCAAACAAGTTTGTGTCAGCCAATAAGATGTCACTTATTTCAGCAAAAACCAGTAACAGCAAGAATACGATAATGAAAACCATTATTAAACGTACCACCCACACCTTATAACGGTAATCGGGGATACCAAATAAGATTTCCAGGATTCCAGCATCAGCATCATTTTGTATTCCAAAAGTCGTTGGGTAAAAGATCAATAATATCGCAGGAAACATAGTAGTACTATACACAAATTCAATGTCAGGTATTTGTCCGTTATATACCGAGTTAACCGCAATGAAAATATAAAATGCTAAAGCAGCCAAAAAGAACCAGATAAAGCGACCGGCAAATATAACACGGAAGTTATAGTCAATCATCTTACCAATCAGGTTCAAGGTATTTTTGTATTTCTTCTTATTATTTTCCATAGTTACTATTTCAGGTCTTTAATCAAACACAAATATGCATCTTCCAACAATGGCTTCACTTTTTCAGCATCCGGAGCAGGTTTGTCTTTTGAAAGAATACGAACCCGAATCTTATCTCCAACATTCATATGATGAGTAACCATTTGTTTATTAGGCATTTCCTCAAATTCATTTTTAGGAACATCATATTGCCAAACAAGGTTTTCTGCAATATCAACCATATCAATAGGATTACCATGATACTTCACACGACCACGAATAATTACACCTACCTGGTTACATGAGCTTGCAATATCCTCAATAATATGCGTAGAGAAGATTACAATACGGTCACGGCTCAATTCAACCAATAAGTTACGGAACCGGATACGCTCACGAGGGTCAAGTCCTGCAGTAGGCTCATCCACAACAAGGATACGTGGAAGATGTAACAATATCTGTCCAATACCGATACGTTGTTTCATACCGCCGGAGAATGAACCAATCTTATCATCTTTACGATCCCACATATGAACAGATCTCAAGACTTTCTCGATACGCTCTTCACGAACCTCTTTATCTGTTAGCCCTTTCAATATTCCCTGATAATCCAGGTAATCGTAGGCAGACATGTTTTCATACATACCGAATGCCTGAGGAAGATAACCAATCAAACCTTGAAGCTCTTCTCGTTTTTCCTGTGTATCAATTCCATTGATGTAAATCTTACCATAACTCTGCTCCAAAATACCGCAGATGGTACGCATCATTGTAGATTTACCAGCTCCGTTTGGACCTAATAAACCAAACATACCTGTACCAATTTCAAATGAAACACCATCATTCGCCCTAAATGGAACGCGACGTTTTCCGATAATAGGAATTTGTTTTACCAAACGATAAATCCCTCTTTTCAATCCACCAAAACGTCCACTAATTCGGTTGATATTCACATTTTCTTCGTAAAGTCGTTTTGAAGTCACTGAAACCTGAATTCCTAAGTACCAAACAACTGCATAGAAGATTACCAATCCAGTATAATTTGTTATCATGAACAGCAATACCAATTCGATAAGAGGTAAGAACCAAAATAAGAATGCGTTACTTTTCTTAGATAGAAAACTATAGAACTTCTTCTGCTTAGTTTCAGCCAGATGATCCCAGTAGAGTGTAATTGGTTTCCAAATGAATCGGGTATATAAGTATACCACCATCATCATTATTGAAATCCACAATGATTGATCAAGATAGAAGAATGTGAAGTAAATAAGGAAGAACCATAATGGAAGCTGCCATATCAACTGATCAAATTCTTTTAAAGAATGGAATTCCTTCGCCATTCCCAGACGCTTTTGAATATTTATTCCGCTATTCCATTCTCTGGAGAAGCGAGATGGACGGTCATAAATTTTAACCAAATTCTGCACTGAGATATGAACTGTTTCATCTTCACCAATCAGTTTTGTTCCTGCTTTCTTCAAACTATTTAGTACAAACCAGGTTGCACCCGGAACTAAGACAACAGCAAGAACTGTATCTGCCATTTGCCATACTAAATCAGCCACATTTGTGTAAATGTAGAATAAGAAGAATACGATTAATGCCATCTGGAAAATTCGTAGTTTCCAGCTAAGGCTGTTGAACCATTCAATAGAACTCTCAAGTCCTGAGTAGAATGTCGGAATAAAGATCAATGTTAGCAGTGTACTTAAAGCCAAACCACCAATCACTACAATAGCAAAAGGAGCTCCGATAACACTAACATATTCAGCATCACCCATACCCAGAGGTATCATTGCCACAATTGTAGTCATCGCCGTAATTAAGATTGGGCGTACCCGAGACAATCCGGCAGTCATTAAAGCTCTTGTTCGACGGTATCCACGACCTCGAAGAATGTTCGTATAATCAATAAGAATAATACCATTGTTTACAACAATTCCCAGCAAAATCAAGAATCCGATCAAGGTATTTGCACTCAATAAGCTGTTTCCTGTAATAATCAGTGCAATCAATGAACCAATAGCAGCCAAAGGAATTGAGAACAACAACACGAAAGGAGTTGCCACAGATTCGAAAACTGAAGCCATGATCATAAAGATCAGGATGATTGCTGCTACAATCAAGAAGTAAAACTCATTTAAGTCATCAGTTTCATGAATCACTTCAACAGCAATACCAGATGGGAAAGCGTAACTTTCAACAAGTTCATCAATTTCCATTCGATATTGTTCCAATAAATCATTTGATTCCTGAGCATCTGAATCAAGAGTATATGTAATTTCAACAATTTTTTCCTGGTTAACCCTGTCGATACTTGAAGTTCCTTCGGTATATACAAGTTGAGTAAAATCCTGAAGATCGTGTAATCCACCTTCAGCATCACTAACCTGAACAACTTTCAAATCATCCATTGTGCGGGCTTCATCCTCCTCGTCCTCTGCATCATCTGCCCCTTCCATAGATATCATGATTTCATACTCATCCAATCCATCCTGAAACATAACTCCCGATGAAACCTCGCTTGAGAATGAATTCATCTCTGTCGACACATTTGAAATGTCAATATCATTCTCGGTCATCAAAAGTTGATCGAAAATCATATGAACTTCAGGTTGATTACTGGATACAGAAGTACGAACAGATTCAATAAAATCTAAATCTTCAATATAATATTCCAGATCTTCAGCTACAGATCTCATCACATCAAAATCTTCACCTTTGATCTCAATAGTTTCTGACTCACTTCCAATTCCAAGGAGTGCCATAAAGTTGCCACTCATGCCACCACCAAGTCCACCAGCAGCAGAACCTGAGGTTGTCGCAGAAGATGAAACATCAAAATCAGCACTACGCCTAAAACCATTTGTCATCTCTGATATAGACGATTTTATTTCAGCAAATGAACGATCATTTACATCTTCAAAATCTTCAACTAAAGATACTGTAAGTGTTGCCTGTCCTTCCTGAACATTAGCTGTAACGTCTTCTTTTTCGGCTACATTTTCCAACTGTGCTTCAAGGCTTCGAACTAACTCATCTGTTTTTTCCAAACTTGTTCCAGTAGGCATTTCAACACGAATATTGATCTGATCTGACTCAACTTCAGTAAGAGAGCTTGTACTTATCGCAAGAGCAATCACCACGGTAAGGAAAAATACAACAACCGCTCCCATAATTGTAACAACAGGATTACGCATACATGTTTTTAGCAGCACCAAATAAACCTGTACCATTCGGTTTTCTGTTGAAACTTTTTGGAAAGCTATACCACTCCCCTTTTTACGTTTTAACAGGAAGTGAATTGTCATTGGAACAAATAACAAGGCCACAAATAAAGAAACAATCAATGTTGAAATAATGGAAACACCAACATTGACTCCCAGCATCTCAATCAAATAATCTGAAGAGAATAGAAAAGGAAGAAATACTGTAACTGTTGTTAATGTAGCAGCAACAATCGATCGCCAAACCTCACTTGTTCCCTGAGTAACAGAAGTATCAGGATCAACACCTTCACCTGCCAGACGATATATATTTTCCAGCACAACGACACTGTTATCCAACAGCATACCTATGGCCAGAGCCATTCCCACCAGCGTTAAACTGTTAAGTGTTATATCGTAGGCATAAAAGAAATTGAACGCGATAAAAACTGAAATTGGGATTCCCAGTGCAATGAAGGCAACAATACGGATATTTTTAAGAAACACCCATAAAACAAAAACTGCCATTGCGCCACCAACCAATGCAAGATTTATAATCTGATTGATATTTTCCTCCATTGACTCGGCTGAGTTCTCCTGAATAAATAACTCAACATCCTGTGATCTTAATTTCTCATTCAGAGTTCCAATAACCTCCGCCACTTTATGCGAAAGATCAATTTGATTAGCCTGCGAATCGTTTACAAGTTGGATAGAAACACTTTCCAGTCCATTTACACGACTGTAACTTGTTACATCCTGAACTCCAAAGCGGATTTTAGCAATATCTTTTAGTAATATTGGTCCATCAGCGACAACAATATTTTCAATTTCACTAACACTACTATATTCTGCTGTAACATGAACAAAATATAGTTTATCTGACTCATGTAGATTCCCTACATAACTCCTTGAAACTGCATTACTAGAAAGTAAAGATCGAATGGTTGAAGTAGTTATGTTATATGCTTCACAAGCTGCTTCATCCAAAATTATCTCCACTGCTTTTTCCTGACCACCATAAACGGTTACTCCTGCAATACCATCGATATTTTCAAGGTCATTAACAACCTCTTCTTCTATCACATTACGAATACGATCTGTTCCTTCACTACCACGAGCCTGAAGAGTCATAAACTGACTACTCATCTGGTTGGAATTGACCCTATTCACGGAAACCGTTACGCCATCAGGAAGACTTCCTTCAACTTCATTAATTTTTTCCTGAAGTTTTAAATAGGCAAGGTTTGCATCTACATCACTCATGTAGTATACAGTAACCTGCCCTGAACTTGAAGTAATTGATGATTCTAACGACTCAATACCCTCAAGTGAACCTATAGCTCCTTCAAGTGGAATAATAACCTCATTCTCGATATATTCAGGATCCGTCTCCTGAGAGACCCGAGCCTGAACATACAAGTAAGGTTGCTCCACATTGGGCAATAACTCTAATGAGAGTTGATTATATGAGACATAGCCCAGCAGGGTTAGTCCTATAAACAACATGCTAATTAGAGTTTTTCTATTTATTATGAATTTCACGCTTCTTATTTTAAAAATTATCGCCTTGATTCATTCCCTAAGCTTCACTTTGTATGGTAAAAAAGACACCAACAGAAAAGCTTTTCGGATAGAAGGAACTACTCCTTCACCCCTTTCAAACGGTCTTTTATACCTTCAAATATTTCATAAACACAAGGTATTACTACCAAAGTCAATAATGTTGAGGTAACAAGTCCACCAATTACTGCTATAGCCATTGGAGATCGTAGTGAAGCACTTTCTCCTATTCCAATAGTTAAAGGCAATAAGGCCAAAATAGTAGTCAAACTGGTCATAAAGATTGGTCTGATACGTTGTTGACCTGCCTGCACAAGTGCTTCTGCCCGTGTAAGGCCGTCCTTCCGAAGCTGCATAGTTCTATCAACTAACAGGATGGAGTTGTTTACAGCAATACCCACCAACATTATCAGTCCAATAAATGCCATTATATTGAAGGTTAAGCCCATTATAAAGAATGTAAATACTGTTCCAACTACAGCTAATGGAATTGTAAGCAGAATTGTAAACGGATGCAGTAATGATTCAAACTGAGAAGCCATTACCATATAAACCAAAACAATTGATAACAACAGCGCAAACCCAAGATTTTGCATGGACTCTGCCCTTTTCTCTTCCTGTCCGGTTATGTTTACATTATAATCAACCGGGAAACTCATTGAAGCCAATGCTTCCTCAATTTTTTGAGCGGCTTGATCAAGTGGTAGATCATCTCTTAATTCAGCAGTGATTTTACCAATACGAACCTGATTACGACGATTAATTTGTTTTGGCGACTGACCAATTGAAATCGTTGCAAGTTCATTAATCATATATTCCTGATCACCACTTGTGATTACCATATCTTCAAGATCAGACAATGATTTCTCAGGTAACTTAAGCGTAATATCCTGCATTTCTCCCTCACGCTCAATCTCTCCAACAGAAGTTCCTTCAAGCTGTGTTTGAATTTGAGATACAATGTTGCTAACACCTACATTGTAAATACCAGCCTTCATGCGATCAACAAAAATTTCAACTTCAGGAGCTCCATCTTCCATGGATGATTCAATATTATAAATTCCCTCGATGCCTTCAACGTGAGTCATTACATCTGCGACCAACCCGTCAATAACATCAAGATCTTCACCTTTTACCTCGATTACAAGAGGAGACTCATCTGTTCCAAGAATACTCTTTAACGCAGTTTCATTTTGTTTGAAAGTAATTTCCATTCCAGGAATGTCACCAAAAGCCTCACTTAACGCCTGAATTGCAGCAGTTGAAGTAACATCGGTTTCATCCGATAGAATAATTTTTATTTCTCCGGTATTTGTTCCTTCAAAAATTGCACTTTCAGAACTAGACTCAGATGTTGGTCCAACATGCGTGTACATCACCTTAAGGTCATCACCCAGCATGTCATTCACAATTTGTTCCAGATTTGCCAGAGCAGAAGAAGTACGTTCCAACTTGGTTCCCTCCGTCATTGCAACTTCGATGTCAAATTCTTTGGTTTCAGTTTTAGGCATAAATTCCATACCAATACCTGTAACCATCAAAGCAGCAACACCCAATAAAACAACGGCAACTAGAACCACCAACCATTTCATCTTTAAAATCTTCAACAGGAAGTTTCCGTAACCTTTAACCTGAACTGATTCTTTCTTAGAAGTTTTTTTATTCTTATAAAAAACATTTACCAACATTGGAATAACCAGAACAGCTACAAATAATGAAGAAACCAGTGAGAAGGCAACAGTCCATGCCTGATCTTTAAACAGTTCACCAGAAGCTCCATGTAAATATATAATTGGAAGGAATACCACGATGGTTGTAATTGTTGATGCAGTAATAGCACCACTAACCTGAGCTGTTCCCTCAACAGCAGCTTCTCTTATAGACATTCCTTTTTCATGTGTCCTGAAAATACTTTCCAGAACCACAATGGCATTGTCCACCAGCAATCCGGCACCGAGAGCCAGACCTCCCAAAGTCATAATATTCAATGTAAGATCATTGAAATACATTAAATTAAAAGTTGCAATAATTGAGATAGGTATCGCAATACTGATAATAATTGTACTACCGATTCGGCGTAAGAAAATAAAGATGATAAATACAGCCAGCAAGATACCCAGCAATGCAGATTCTTCAACTTCACTAATAGCATCATCAATAAAACTGCCCTGATTGGTAACAACTGTCATTTCATATCCGGGAAGAGCTTTTTCCAGATTTTGGATAGCGGCATCAATCTCATCAATAGCATTTACTGTATTTACGTTATTGTCTTTATAAATTGATAAACCTAAGCAACGCTCACCATTAAGTCGTACAATTGTTTCGGGATCTTTTGTATTTATTCTAACTGTTGCAACTTCACGAAGATATACTGGAGCAAATGATGATTCTTCATTTTCCGAATCAACCTGCTGATATCCAACAATTACATTTTCAAAATCCTCAACGTTTTCTAAAAGTCCAACTCCTTTTACGACATATTGAGTCCCTAATTCCTCTATACTTCCACCAGAAACACTTTGGTTATAGTTCTGAATGCGTCCACTAATATCATCAAGAGATAAGCCAAAAGCATCCAGCATATAGTCATTTGTTTCGATAAGAATCTCAACTTCTTCGGAACCTGCTATCTCAACTTCTGCGACTCCCTGCAAACGGACCAATTCATTTCGGATATAGTTCTCAGCAACTTTTCGCAAGTCACTCATCTCAGTAATTGCCGGATTGCTTAATCCGATCAACATAATTGGTGATGTATTTGGATCATGCTGAGTAATTGTAAACTCATCAATATCTCCACTTTGCGAGTATGAATTTGTTGCTTTCTGAAGTTCCAGAAAGGCATCGTCCATATCTGTATTCCAGGCATACTCGATCGTAATCTGCGCACTTCCTGTTTTCGAAACAGAAGAAACCTCAACCACATCAGTCTGACGAATTGCTAAAGCTTCCAATTCTTCCACGAACTGTTCTTCAATTTCTTCAGGTGGTCGCTCTCCGGATTGCAGTTCTATAAATAATTTAGGATTATTTAAGTCCGGAAATAAGTCAACTCCCAACCTATCGTATGATATGTACCCTAGCAGAACGACTGCGAGTACAATCATTAAAACGGTTACCGGAAATTTGACCGAAAATTCACTAATCTTCTTCACGGTATATCCTTTCTATTGAATGATTTTTACTTTAGCACGATTTCTCAAGGTTTCGTAACCTTCAACAACTAACTGGTCTCCAACACTAAGTCCTTCAATAATTTCGACATCATCAGCATTTCCATAGCCAAAAACAACTTGTCGTTGAATAGCTGTTCCATCTTGCACAACAAATACTGATTCTCCTCTTTGATTTGAAATAACTACATCTTTTGGAATTACTATTACACCTTCTTTTTTATCAATAATGATTTCAGCCTGTACAAACATTCCAGGGCGTAGCTTAAGATCATCATTATCGATAAGTAAGGTTGTTCCGAAAGTACGGGTTGTAGAACTGATCGCTGGGGATATCTGAGAAACAGTACCAGATAAAGTATCTTCAGGAAGAGTATAGTTCATGATACGAACATCCATTCCTTTTTGAATACTGTTGATATATTTTTCAGCAAGGTTTACTTCTAATAAAATCTTTTCATAGCTCATGATAGTAACAGCTTCTGACCCACTGGCAACTTTTGTTTCAACAGTGTAATAAGGCATTGACGTAATAATACCATCAAAAGGAGCAACAACCTTCATTTTTTCCAAATCTATCTGAGCTTGTCGATAGTTACTCTCTGCTTGGACTAAAGAAACCTGGGCACTACTCAACTCACTTTCAGTAACACCTCCTTTTTCGTATAACG
Organism: Prolixibacteraceae bacterium; assembly: GCA_963676845.2. Taxonomy (GTDB): domain Bacteria; phylum Bacteroidota; class Bacteroidia; order Bacteroidales; family Prolixibacteraceae. Next base: position 214,816 of record CAXXKK010000027.1, read on the forward strand.
AACTTTGTTTGGTATAATCTTGTTCTGCTATTTCAAGGTTTAATTTTGAAGCTTCAATACCTACACTATTTTCATATTCTTCATCTTCAAGAACAATAATTGCATTACCTTTTTTCACCTGATCTCCGATTGTATAAGGCTGCCCAGTTTGAGGGTTAGTTGCAATTGTATAAGTTCCTGCCATCTCTGTAGAAAGAGTAACTTCTTTTGTTGCAGAAACAGTTCCGGTGGTACTGATAATATCCTCAATTGATTTTAATTCAACATTCTCAACAGAAACATTAGATGCAACATCAGTTGATATATCTGACGATGTAGAGGTACATGCTGCCAAACCTAGCAACGCCCCAATAGCCAGCGAATAGTATACTTTTATCTTCATGTTATTCAAATTTATCATGGTTGGTTAATTTTTATTTATTCTGTGACCAAATCAAGAGCTACTGGTTCATTTTTCTCAAAATCATAAAGACTTTGAACTTTCAATGTTAGGAGCTCCATTTTATAATTAATTAAAGCTTGTGTATATGAATTATTTGCTTGTGTTAACTGTTGTTGATATTGTTTTAAATCCATACCTGTCAAATCACCATTAGAATAACGCTCCTGGTTCAAATCATAAGTCAACTGAGCATTTCGTTGAGTTTTTTCAGCAATTGCAATTTGATTTAATTGGTTTTGCAAACTTCTAAATGTTGATCTAAGCTCAACAAGAATGCTGATTTCCTGATTTTCTAAATTAAGTTCAGCCGATTCAATTGATAACTCTGATGCCCTGATTTCAGACTTACGAGCACCCCAGTCCCAAATAGGCACATTGAAAGAAAGAGAAACACTTGGGTTGGTGGTTGGGTTATCATATATTGCAGATAACTCCTCATCATTACCAATAATACCTACAGAAAGGTTTAAATCTCCTGAAAATTTATTATTACTTTTTGTTTGAGTAAGGCTATTCTCTGCATTTACAATCTCAATTTCACGCTGACGAAGTTCCATTCGTGTTTTTAGCGCATAATCAATTGCCATATCCAAGTCAACATCAACTTCTTGCACTTGTGGATCTGCAATTACTGATATCTCTTCATAAATATCCATGCCAATATATTGCTTCAATTGGTCTTTTACATTCTCAAGATTAACTTGAGCATCTTGAACACTTGACTCTGATGAAGCATAGTCCAACTCCGCCTGGTAAAGTTCTTCTTGTGCTGACAAACCTGCGTCAACCTTATTCACAATAAGATCATAATTCTCTTTTGTATTTTCCAACTCGTCCTGTGCTACCGACAAACTCATTTGAGCCATATATACATTATAAAAATACTGTGTTACCTGAGTTTCCAGATTTAGTTTCTGCATAGCATACTGCAGGTTTGTATTTTCCAATTGTAATTCTAAACTTTCAAGGTCCATTTTTGTTGCGTTATACGTAAACAATGGTTGGGAATAACTCAAGAACAGATTATTTGAAAAAGAGCGACTTTCCGTTTCCATTTCCCCCCGGGTACTCTTACTGTACTGCCACCCAAAGTTATTTACCAATGAGATAGTACCATCTGTCCATAAAATGGGTTGAGATGCTGTAAAAGTTCCAGAAGAACCATACTGCTCACTAGTAAACCACTGCGATTCAAAAGTATCCAATGACCTATTTCTACTAAAAGAAAAAGGATCAACGGTTAATCCAAATCTCGTTTTCAAAGAAGCTCTACGAGCATTTAGGTTTTCTTGTGCTCTTTCCAATGAAAGAAGCGATGAACGGATATCCGGGCTATTTTGCGCGGCAATGTCTAAAGTTTTCTGCAAGTCAAGAATTTGTTGTGAAAAAAGAAAACTACCTGGCAATAAGCACAGTACGATTAATAGTTTGATTTTGTGTAACATGGATTTCATATTATTCTTTAATTTAATTTTTTATCAATTTGATGGCATCTGCAACTACTACAGATGAATTGGATTCATTAGTCATTTCGATTACAGCAGTATCTGAAGAGAAATAGTAGGTTCCAATATGATTCCAACCTTCCTCTGCCTCATCAAGATCAATAACTACTTCTTTCACTCCATCCTGAGTATGCACCAAATAATGGTATTCCTGTCTTCCACTATTGCCTCCACCCCATCTATTCCGGCCTCTCATCCTGTTCACATAAACATATACATACACATCATATGAGCCTTCTCCTAAAGTTTTTGCAGTCCATTGAGCTTTTTGTTCTCCATTGCTTCCTGCAGTATAATAAGCAGAACGAATATTCGCTCCAAAAAAGTCAGAATTCGTTGTTAAAGTCCAGGAAGAAGGAGCCCTGAACTGATTAAAAGATTTGTACTTACTTCCAGTTGTATCTTCCTTAAATATGAGTTCCCGAAGCAAACTTGTTTCTTCAATTTCTGCCACATGAAAACCAGGATCTTCATTATCCACAATAACTTCATTTCCTCCGGCAATTGATACCGGTTTATCAACAATTGTTTCTCCCTCGAAAGGAACTGCTCTGGAATTTTCTTCAATTTCACCATCAAACATGATATTTATTTCTGAAGGAATATTTCTAGAAGTAAGCGTATTTATTGATCCTCCGCGAGGAGTCCCATTTACAAGGAAGCTTAAATCTTTCGTTTGGTTCCCTTCAAAATAAACAAGGTATTCAATATCTTCGGATTCACCGCCCATACCTCCAAATCGGCCTCCTCCCATGCCTCCTCCACCGGCACGAAATGTAACCTTTATAATACCATCAGCATCTTCGGTATTAGACACTTTAAATTTAACCATGGTCTTTTCCTGCTCGTCATCAAGCACAGTTACCGCGGTAACATCTCCAATTAAGAATGCAGGTAATTCAGTTGTGTTAAACCATCCATCCATATATGGGATTAAGTCAATACCAAATCGATTATTTACCTCTTGTGCAAACTCTTCTATAGTTGACTCTCCAAACCTGTGATTCCACAAATAGGTATAAATAAAGTCTGCAAATTCTGTTTCGCCAGCTTGTGTCTGTATAATTGAAAATAAAGCATCACTCTTAAGCTGTATCACATCAGAAATAATACCTAAATAATCAGGATCTTTCAGTAATTCTTCAAAACTCTTCTCAAGTAGAGCAAGGTTTGCTTCTTCATCTTCAGAAACACCCGTTCCTCCTCCCATCATTCTAAAAAAACCGCCACCTCCAAAATCATCAGTATTCTTTTTAAAGCTCTCGAACACACGGTCAGTCACAGGCCATTTATCTGATCTTAAATAATATGCGTAATTATAAAATAATGGGAATGCATAATAGGTATTTGTACTCTCACTCATAAATGAAACTCCAGCTCCTGGCATAAAACCACTTCTGTTTTCAGCTTCGGTAAATGATGAAAGGAAGTTATTTAATACCTGTATCTTTATTTCACGTGGAGTCATTTCACCACTACCTCCGCCACCAAATCCTCCAGGTCCGCCTCCGGGCATTCCCCCAAAAGCAGTACTTCGTCGCTGCATCTGGCCATAAAAGTCAGCATCATCAAGCAATAAACCTTTTTCTGCCAACAAAATCATTTCTGGTTGCAATTGTTCCCTGGCTCCACTCAGTACCCGTTCATAGGAATAGAATTGAATGGGCACTTCAACTAATGAAAAACGTTCAAATGGATAATATAAATCCAGCTCACGTTCATAATCCGTTAGTGCTTCAGCTAAAATTGCAGGAATTGTATCTTGAATTTCTTCAAAAAAAGAAGAGAAATAGTCATGTCCTTCAAGCGTATAAACATTGAACTCCAAACCATCAACATCTCCTTGTATTTTTTCATATTCAGCAATACTCACAGAAATCTGAGCCTGGGTATGTGAAGACTCAAAAGTATAGTGTCCATCGCTTCCACTAACTGCTCCCTGAGATACAGCAACCAAATCAGGACTGGTTGTTACATCCAATTTATAGTTACTAAATTGTTTCACAAACCACTGACTGTTGTCAACTCCAATACCAGCTCCCGGAATAGGATACCAGTTTGTTTCTCGGGTTAACAACACATAATCATCGGTAATGAATGCATACCTTTTATCCATCTGATATAAGCCCAGTGAACCAGAATATGCAGATATAAGTGTTTCATCATCAATATCCAGGTAACATGCAGCTTCATTAATTCCTCCGGAATACGTAAAGGTAACTTTTGCACTTTGCCATGCCCCGAGATTCATATCTTTCAACTTGATAACCCCAAGCTTCCTTTCAAACGGAAAATCATTCCCGTTAACCTTAACAGCACTCAATTCCAGTCCCGGATTCAAACTAAAAATTACATCCTTCATTGTTGATGAATTCTTATTGATGACATCAACAGTTACATCGCAGGAAATAGATTCCCCCAGATGCTCAAGTTTTATATCGTAATCGGTAACAGTTATAAGGTCATTTTCTGCATACTGGTCATTCAATGCAACCATATTTTCACGTAGATTCTGATTTTCATTATAGGTTGATACGTGAACATATCCCAGATAGAATCCTAAAATCAAAAACACATTTGCCACAATCAAAGCGCCATAAGTAACTGCTTTTGACTGTGATAAACGTTTCAACAATATAAATGTATAATGAATAAAACCAACTCCCAGGAAAAAATACATTCCCCGGTGAACTAATATTTTACCCAGATCACCAAACCCGACAAAATCAGAAAGAGTTATAGGAATATTATAGGCCATGTAATCAAACAAGTAATAATACTTGTCTTCTAAATAGAATAGAGAAATGGCGACATAACCCAAAAGAACAACAAACGTAACAGCCTGATTTTTAATAACTGACATCAAGAAAAATGAAAATCCCATAATAAAAACCAGAGTTGGAATACTAATCAATACAAAGTAGTAGAGGTATGAAATCCAGTTAACCGAAACATTGGGAGTTAACAGGTTAAACAATAAAGCAACTGCAAGAACAATTAAATTTAGCTCTAAAAAGACGAGCAAATTTCCCAATGTTTTTCCCACAACATACTCTGCATTTGTCATTGGGCGCACATAAATTACGTCCGTTGTATCCAGTTTCTTGTCCCTTTTCAGGAAGTCGGAAGCCAAAAAGATTGCAATAACAGCCTGTACAACATTCAACAATAAAAGACTTACATATGGAATAATTGAAGGAAGCCCTTTCATTTCCCACAGGCCAGCTCCTCCATTGATCTGAATTAGGTATGTAAAGTTGAACCCTGCAATAACCAATATCGACAGAATAGCAAAAATTCTAAAAAACCAACTACGCATTAATGTCTTGGTTTCATAAACCGCAATTGATTTTATATTATGAATGGATAACATATTTAATACTTTTTATATAGACGACCATAAATCTAATTTCTTCTCCATGAAATACACATATGCGTGTTCCAGGTTTGGCTCCATGTTTACTCCATTGTATCCATTAATTTCATCTGACACAACTTGGACTTCCCAACCGTTATGAGTAGGTACATTGGCAATCACAGGATATTTTTCATTAATATCAAGATATTCATCTTCCGTTGCGTTAATACGCCATACCTTACCCCTACTTTGATCAATCAAATCATCAGGTGACCCCTTATATGCTAATTGTCCTTTATTCAGCAAAGCCATACTGTTACATGTACTTGAAATATCACCCACAATGTGAGTGGAGAGAATGATGATCACATCTTTTGTTGAAATAGCGGAAAGTAAATTCCTGAAACGAATACGTTCCTCTGGATCTAAACCAGTAGTTGGCTCATCTACGATAATCACTTTAGGATCATTCAGTAAAGCCTGAGCAATACCCAAACGTCGTTTCATACCTCCAGACAATCGGTTCGCCATCCTGTCACGAGCCTCGTAAAGACCAACTTCCTCAAGCATTCGATCAACAGTTTCAGCTCTTTCTCTACGGTTTTTAATACCGGATAACCTGGCAGCATAATCCAAGAATTCATAGGTCTTCAGTTTAGAGAAAAATGCAAAATCCTGAGGAAGATACCCCATCATCTTTCGGATTTCTTTTCTGTTTTTTTCTAAATCCATGCCTCCTATTGTTACTTTCCCAGAGCTAGGCTTCATTAAAGTAACAAGGATTCGCATGAAAGTAGATTTACCTGCACCATTCGGTCCAAGTAACCCAAACATTCCGTCATTTATTTCAAGGTTAACTTCATTAAGGGCACGATACCCATTTGAATATTCCTTGATCAGACCTTCTATAGTTATTTTCACGTTTAAAAGATTTCTGATTTAGTCCGTAGACTTATTTTTACTATCAATGTTTAATTTAAAGTTCTTCTCTTTCTCAATATTAACAAGAATTAAGTTTTTTCTACTTCTTGTTACAACTACTGAGAACCATCGACTTTTATAATTATCAAATTCAGAAAAGCACATACAGCAGGAGAATGAGAATGATTTAAAGTCTTGCTAAAGACTTCAAATCTCAGATAATAAAAGAAAGAAAAGAACTATCATAAACATAAACAAAAATTATTAAAGAACCTTCTGTCCTTCATAATTTTCGACATGCACAACAAAGGTATATCATGAGCACTCCCATTCTCAGTTAACACCCGGTTAATTACTGTTAAAGAAAAGTTAATCTCCTGTAACATATACACGTTATAACATATATTTGCCAACATGAATAAACAAGTACTAACATTCATAATGGGATTGATGGGGTTGTCCATTATTGGAATAATCATCATCCAGATGGTTTGGATTAACAACGCGATCAATGTCAAAAATGAGCTCGTTGAAAAAAGTATTGTTGATGCCCTTTCAGAATCTGCGCAGGATATTGAAGATTTAAGAAGTCGAAGAATATTTGTGAATTTTGCCAGCACAAATGATTTTTCATGGGAAGATTTTAACTCACCTAGAAGAGATGGTACCATGTTTAATTTTTTCCCCGAGATGAATCGGTTTGAACAAAGGAGCAACCGTAGTAACAATAGGGGACAAAACAGACAGGAAGAAGAAAGGGAAGACGAAGACACAGTAACCAATAATGAATTTACATCTGAGCAGGATTCGCTCATAATGAGAACCCAAAACATGTTTCGTTCAGGCATGGCTCGTATCGATTCCTTAACAAAACTTGCAAATTCTTTAAGGATTATGACTCCTGAAATTCAGGATCAATTTGATTATCAACGTGAAAAACTGGAAGATGTAACGAACCAGATTATTTCGGAATATAATTCGATCAATAACAATTTGGTCACTGTCGATGAAATGCATTCCATTGTTCAGAATGAACTTGCAGACAAAGATATTGAACTGGACTTTGACCTCGCCGTATTTAGCCGGGATTCGATCATTGCCCTAACAGCAAATGCCGATAGTCTAAATCTAAAAGAATCGAGATTCAGAAGACATTTATTTTCCCGAAACTTTTTCGAACGAGACCAATCCATTGCAATTCACTTACCTGAACAAAGTGACTATGTATACAACTCTGTTTTTTGGCTGCTATTTGCATCTTTACTATTTTCTTTAATTGTGCTATTAACTTTTGGACTAAGCATCTACTTTATGTTGAAACAAAAAAAAATTTCAGAAATGAAATCTGATTTTATCAACAACATGACGCATGAATTCAAAACACCAATAGCCACCATTTCAGTTGCGGCAGATACAATTGGAAATAGTAAGGTTATAAACCAACCTGAAAAGATTAGTTATTTCCTTGAAATGATTAAAAAGGAAAATACACGAATGAACCGTCAGGTTGAAGATATTTTAGCGATAGCCCGTTTGGATAAAAAAGAATTTGAATTCAAGTGGGAACCGGTAAACATTCATGATACCATAGAAGATGTTGTTGAGAGCATTATTCTTCAGGTGGAAAGCAAAGGAGGAACCATAAACGCCGATTTAAAAGCATCAAATCCGACTATTGTCACAGACAAAAACCATTGCGCCAACTTAATATACAACCTATTAGACAATGCTAATAAATACACGCCTGAAAATCCACAATTAAAAGTAAAAACGCGAAATACAAATAATGGGATAATAATTTCCATTGAAGATAATGGAATTGGAATGAGCAAATCTGTCCAATCAAAAATCTTTGAACGTTTCTACCGACAAACAAGTGGCAACATTCATAATGTTAAAGGTTTTGGTCTTGGTCTTAGCTATACCAAAGCAGTAATTGAAGCAAATAAAGGATCAATTTCTGTACAAAGTGAACCTGGAAAAGGAAGCAGATTCGATGTTTTCTTACCATTTACACGAGAAAATTAATTTATTTTCCCAAAGGTTTAACTAAATTTATTGCATGACTCAAAATAAAAATATCTTTTTAGTTGAAGATGATCTTAGCTTTGGAGCTGTCCTTAGATCATACCTTGAAATCAATGATTTTGATGTGACCTGGGTTGATGATGGCAAATATGCTATTGAGCGTTTTAAAAACGGCTCTTTCGACATTTGCATTTTAGATGTAATGCTGCCTAATGTTGATGGATTCACTATTGGCACAGAGATTAGAAAACTGAACAACAACATCCCTTTTATTTTCCTTACAGCAAAAGCAATGAAAGATGATGTTATAAAAGGGTTCGACATTGGTGCTGATGATTATATTACAAAACCTTTCGACACTGAAGTGTTAATCTACAAAATAAAAGCCATTCTAAACAGGGGAAATAGAGACCAATCTCCTAAAAACACAAATGAATACAAGATCGGTAATTATTCATTTCACGTTCAAAAAAGGAATGTCACTATAAACGGCAAAGATCAAAAGTTATCTCCAAAGAGACTGCACTGCTTGAACTCCTTTGCATATACAAAAATGAGCTTTTACCCAGAGAAACAGCCCTTAATAAAATATGGGGAGATGATGGATATTTTACGGCCCGAAGCATGGATGTTTTTATCACAAAACTTCGGAAGTATTTGTCGGAAGATCCTAAAATTGAGATCAAAAACATTCACGGAAGCGGATTTATTCTATACATTGAAGAATAAAATCTCTTCATTCAACTTTTGACTTCTTAATTTCCCGGTTGATAACCGGAGTTATTCAATATTTGCTGATAATCATTGTCAAGCATAAGTTGTCGTAAACTCACATCTTTATTTTTCTCCATATAGGCACGCACAATCTGCCACCCCAGCCAGGCTCCTGTTCGCCCCGGAGAATCAACTGTAAAACTGGATGTATAGGGCGCGGCATCAACATATCGTTTTACATCCATACGCTCGGTAGAGAATAGCAAATTGTATTCTGCAAGATAAGTCCACATAGCTTCTTCTTTTTGGTAACAAAAATCCATTTGATCTTTTGAGTAACCCATTTTCAAAGTATCTGACATTTCCGGCAACACTTTGTCCATTAGGTATAATAATTTACCTTGATATACCATGTGATCCAGTAAATGAGATGCACTTTCATCAATCGGAAATTCAGTTAAAGCCCAGGCATAAATCACATCCGGCACAATTTTTTGCGGATGCATATTCTTCGTTTTATAATTAGCAATTCCAAGCTGTGGATAATACTCACAATCTGCACCAAGATATTTATCTAAACTTATGCCCACCAGACTGTCTGCCATTACAATGGACTGATTAAACCCGCTTATACAGGTGTAAATTTTGGGAATCACCATTTCTGGGAAATAATGTTGATAGTATTTAAAAGCCTGCTCCAAATCATTCTTAAGTTGATCTTTGGAAATAATTCCATCTGCTTTCTTCTTTACATTGAGAATCAGCGTGTCTGAAATAAATGATTCCATTAATTCCTTATAATCATCACTTTCAGCTCCCCCAATCTGAATCATCTCATAGGTAAAAATTGGAAGAAAATCAGGATATTTCTTCTCCAGAAATGTCAATTTATCATCAAATTTTAAAGAATCAGAGAACAAATCATCATCAAAACTTTCAAACTGAAAATTAGAATCGACAGCCGTCAATTCTACATTGGAAGAGTTCTGTTGGCAGGATATCAACAAAAAAAATACATACAGAAAAAAAAATACCTTCTTCATCTTAATAGGATTTTCAGAATTACGTTACAATATTATTTTTATTGTATTTTTCGGGATTAATTCAAAATACAAAACTAAAGGAAACAAACGTTCATCAAACAGAAATACTTTAAACAATGAAAAAAATAGCATTTACAATCATTCTATTGTCCTCTATTTTAGTTGCATCTGCCCAAAAATCAATGGTTTTATCTTTTACGGCAAGCCCTTCCCTAAACTGGATGAGCTCTGATGCTGCACAAATTTCGAGAGGGAAAACAGTTGCAGGCTTCGATTTTGGAGTCAATGCTGATTTTTATTTTGACAATGACAACAGATATGCCATTACAACAGGGTTGCTCGTCAACAACACTGGAGGAGAACTGGACTTCAACTACATTAACACATTATTTGCAGGAGCTATATTTCCTTCGGGAACAAGCATTCAATATCACTTGCAGTACCTTGAAGTACCCTTGGCTTTAAAATTAAATACATCACAACGAAGACGCTCTTCATATTGGGCTCAATTTGGTTTTAACAGCTACATAAATATCAAAGCTAAAGGCAGTAGCAGCGACCACGTTCTTGATAAATCAAACATTAACGAAGAAGTTGGCCTATTTAATCTTGGAATGAACATCGGAGTGGGAACAAACTACGACCTGGGAGGAAACAACTCCCTTGAAATTGGGCTGATTTATAAAAATGGTTTTACTGATATCACAACAAATGAATTTATTGAGGACGAAAAAACAACGCTAAATTCACTTACACTTAAACTAGGCTTGGTTTTCTAGCAATTAGCCTTTTTTTTCTTCGATTTCACTTAATTTTGTTGCCGTCGGGAATTCAATACAATGCCTGACATCTTAATTTTTGAATACAAATTCTTGAATCGTATGAAAATTGCACTGGCTCAGTTAAACTATCATATTGCCAATTTCGAAGATAATTCACAAAAAATTATCGAATCAATAAACAAGGCTAAAAAGCAAGGAGCTGAATTAGTCGTTTTCTCCGAATTATCGGTTACCGGTTATTATCCTCATGATTTACTGGAAAGGAAAGAATTTATAGCGAAAGCGGAAAATACTATTCAGGAAATTGCAAAAGCCTGTAATGGGATAGCTGCGTTGGTTGGAGCTCCAAGTATCAACACTGGCAGTCGAGGGAAGAAACTTTACAACTCAGCTTTTTTCCTAAACAACGGGAAAGTTGAAGCAATTCGGAACAAATCGCTTTTGCCAACATACGACATATTTGATGAATACCGACATTTTGAGCCTAACCAGGATTTTAATGTAATTGAATTTAAAGGAAAGAAACTAGCCGTTACCATTTGTGAAGATCTTTGGGACGAACAGCCTACACAAAATGAATTTGGCAAAGACAAACTATATCAGACTTCACCATTAAAAGAATTAAGCAAACAAGATCCTGATTTGGTAATTAATCTGTCTGCCTCTCCTTTTTCGTACAATCAGGAAAACTGGAGAAAAAACATACTGGTACAAAATGCTAAAAAATACAATCTGCCTATTTTGTATGTAAATCAAATTGGGGCTCAAACGGAGCTCATTTTTGATGGCGGTTCATGTTATATCAATAAAGATGGAGAAATCCCGGTTGAGCTTAAATATTTTGAAGAAGACTTCAAGGTAATTGACACCGATAATATACAAGAATGCAAACAAGAGCAGAAAGACTATATTGCCAAAATACACCAAGCCCTAATTTTGGGTATCCGCGACTATTTCAGTAAAATGCATTTTACCGATGTTGTACTTGGGCTCTCCGGAGGAATTGACTCTGCATTGGTCTGCGCCCTTGCCGTAGAAGCTCTCGGGAACAAACACGTAAGGGGCATCTTAATGCCATCACGTTATTCCTCTGATCACAGTGTTGCCGATGCTGTTCAACTAGCCGAGAATTTGAATATCCGTTATGATATTATAAGCATTCAAAACATGGTTAATGAATTTGAGAATGAACTTAGCCCAATCTTCGAAGGACTTCCTCCTGGTGTTGCAGAAGAAAACGTACAAGCTCGTTCTCGTGGAATACTTGTTATGGCCGTTTCTAACAAGTTTGGCAACATTCTTCTAAACACAACCAATAAAAGTGAATGTGCTGTTGGCTATGGCACACTATATGGTGACATGAACGGTGGGTTATCTGTTCTGGGAGATGTTTATAAAACCGATGTATTCAAACTATCTCGTTACATAAACAGAAATAAAGAAATTATCCCCGAAAATAGTATCATCAAGCCACCATCTGCAGAGTTGAGACCAGACCAAAAAGATACAGACTCACTCCCTGACTATGATATTCTGGATGGAATTTTATTTCGATATATTGAATTGAACGAATCCCCACAAGAAATCATCAACCAGGGATACGATGCCGAAACCGTTCATAAAACAGTACGCATGGTCAATCAAAATGAATACAAAAGATTTCAGACTCCACCTATTTTAAGGGTAAGCTCCAAAGCTTTTGGTTTTGGAAGGAAAATGCCACTCGTCGCGAAATATTAAGAATATGTAAAATCATTTTTTACTCTAGGAAAAAACACATGTTCTTTTGACAGAAAATACAGTCCAAAAAAATTTCTTATTTGTTAAAATTAGTTAACTTTGATGCTATAGAACATATAACTAATAAACTTATGCTGAACCAAGAAACCGGGATTAAAGAAATTTTTGAAAACCCAAAGTCTGTTTTCAGCCTGCTAAGCCCAGAGGAAAAAGAAGACGCTATTCCACAGATTATTTTAACGACCTACAAAAAGAATGAATACGTTTATAAAGAAGGTGACAAACCTTCATCATTCCTCTTTTTGGTCGATGGGAAAGTAAAAATATTCAAAGAAGGAGTTGGTGGACGAGAACAAATCATCCGCATGACAAAACCTTTAGGCTATGTTGGTTATCGTGCTTTATTGGCCGATGAAATACACAACGCATCAGCAGTTACTCTTGAAGAATCACTAGTATGCAGTGTTTCCCCTGATTATTTCTTTAACAACTTACTTAGAAATCCGGATTTCTCTGGTCGCATCCTTCGAAAGTTGGCACAGGAACTGGGATTCTCTAACGGAAGAACCGTTACTTTAACCCAGAAACACATTCGTGGTCGTTTAGCTGAATCTCTACTACTCTTAAAAGAAAAGTATGGGTTTGAACACGATGGAGTTTCACTTAAAGCATATCTTTCACGCGAAGACATTGCCAACCTTTCTAACATGACTACTTCCAATGCAATTCGAACTCTTTCAACTTTTGCAGGCGAAAAAGTAATTGCCATTGATGGTAGAAAAATTAAAATATTGGATTTGAACAAGCTGGAGCGTATTAGCAAACTTGGATAAACAAGCATTCACAATATTAAAAAGCCCGAACTCAATTTAGAGAACGGGCTTTTCTATTTTATATCGGATTTCTTTCTATTTGATCACATCAAATCCGCAGAATGGAACTAATACTTCAGGGATTTTAATTCCTTCTGCTGTTTGGTTATTTTCCAGCAATGCAGCTAAAATACGTGGCAATGCCAATGCACTTCCATTTAATGTATGAGCAATTGCAGGTTTCTTGGTTTGCTCGTCACGATAACGCAATTTTAAGCGGTTTGCCTGAAATGACTCAAAATTTGAAACAGAGCTAACCTCCAGCCATTTTTCCTGTGCTGCCGAGTAAACCTCAAAGTCATAAGTAAGAGCTGAGGTGAAACTCATATCGCCACCACAAAGCCTTAAAATGCGATATGGCAAGCCTAGTTTTTGCACCAATCCTTCAACATGGGCAACCATCTCATCCAACACCTCATAACTGGTTTCTGGTTTTACAACCTGCACCACTTCCACTTTATCAAACTGGTGCAAACGGTTTAATCCACGTACATCTTTACCATACGAACCTGCTTCACGACGGAAACAAGCACTGTAAGCTGTATTTTTAATTGGAAGGTCTTTTGCATCAACAATTACATCACGGTATAAATTGGTTACAGGAACTTCCGCAGTTGGGATCAGATACAGGTTATCCTCAGTTACATGGTACATCTGCCCTTCTTTATCCGGCAACTGACCAGTTCCAAAACCACTGTCCTCGTTTACCATTAATGGCGGTTGAATTTCCAGGTATCCTGCCTTTTCAGCTTCATTTAAAAAGAAGTTGATCAAGGCACGCTGCAAGCGAGAACCTTTTCCTTTGTAAACGGGAAAACCGGCTCCGGTAAGCTTTACTCCCAACTCAAAATCGATTAAATCGTATTTTGCTGCAAGTTCCCAGTGAGGAAGTTTATTCTCTCCCAATTCAGGAATTTCACCTTCTTGTTTAATGTTTAAGTTATCCTCCGGAGTTTTTCCTGCAGGAACGATTTCTGCCGGAATATTAGGTAGTTGAACCTGTAAATCAAAAACCTGTTCATCAATTTTTGCAAAATCGTCATCCAGCTTTTTAATGTTTTCCTTTAGTTCTGAAGTTCTGGCTTTTGCGTTGTTCGCTTCTTCCTGTTTTCCTTCACGAAATAACTGACCAATTTCCTTCGATAACTTATTCATCTCAGACTTGAATTGATCAGCCTGGGATTGTATCTCGTTTTTCTTTTTATAAAGGTCACTTATTTGGCTAACTATTTCGGTAGCATCAAAATTCTTTTTCTTAAGCTTTTCAATAACCAACTCTGGGTTATCCTGGATAAATCTTAGATTCAGCATTTCTGAACGGGTTTAAAAATTTTTACCGGGCAAATTTATAAAATAAAAAATCTCCCGCCTTATTTAAGACAGGAGATTCTCATTAGCATATCGTTAAATCGTCTTAGTTTGCAGGAACAACAGGTTCAACTGAAACATACGATTTGTTGTCTCTTTTCTTTTTGAAAACAACAGTACCATCAATCAAGGCAAATAAAGTATGATCTTTTCCCATACCTACATTAGTACCTGGATTGTGAGATGTACCACGCTGGCGCACTAAAATATTACCAGCCTTGCAAACCTGACCTCCGTAAATTTTTACACCAAGTCGTTTACTTTCCGATTCGCGTCCGTTTTTCGAACTACCGACACCTTTCTTATGAGCCATGGTTATTAATGTTTTTAGGGTTATCCAATAATTTCTTCAATCTGAATTTGTGATAAATACTGACGGTGACCGTTTTTCTTTTTGTAACCTTTTCTTCTTTTCTTTTTGAAAACAATTACTTTATCACCTTTCATGTGTTCAAGAACCTTAGCTGTTACTTTAGCACCTTCAACGACAGGAGTTCCTACCTGTACTGCACCTTCGTTTTCAACTAAAAGAACTTTTTCGAACTCTACGTTTTCACCTTCTGCTGTTTCAAGACGGTGAACAAATAATTTTGCGTCTTTTTCAACTTTAAATTGCTGACCTGCAATTTCTACAATAGCGTACATATCAAGTTGTTATTTATTCCATCCGGCAGGCGGGAATCATTACGTCATCCACTTTTTGAGCCTACTCGAAAACATTGGACTGCAAAAGTAGTTATTTTTAGTTTTTCACCAAACTTATGCACGTCAAATCCTTATAAAAATCAACCGAAGATATTCATTAAGACCACAAACCGCGAAATAAATAAAAATGACAAAACTCTATAGCTATTATTCTAATAACCAAAAAGTACGAGTTGGTTGTAACAGGAAATAAAATAAACACCTTGATAAAACAACTTTTTTATTTCTGTAATTACCGAAAATGATTGTTATATTTGTTATTGACGAAAGATACAGGCCTGTAACGTATGCGAAAAATTCGGTTAAACATTTTGGGACTTTCAGTGAGTCAGACACAGTCTGGAGCCTACGCATTGGTTTTAGCAGAGGAAAATGGAGACCGCAGGATTCCTATCATTATAGGTCCGGTTGAAGCTCAGGCTATTGCGATTCAACTGGAAGGCTTGAAACCTCCCAGACCACTTACCCATGATTTATTTAAAAACCTTGCTCTTTCCTTTGATATCAACATTTCTGAAGTTGTTATATACAAATTAGAAGAAGGTATTTTCTATTCTGAATTGGTTTGCGAAACGGGTTCTCTTGAAACACGAATAGACTCCAGAACATCAGATGCTGTTGCCTTAGCTCTACGCTTTAAATGTCCGATTTATACGACTGAGGACATTTTGGATAAAGCTGGAATTGTTTTGGATCCGGAAAGTTCTGTAAGCTCCGAATTTGAAGGAAGCACTTCAGAAACAGAAAAATCAAGACCGAAAGCAGGTGAATCTGAATTTGACCATTATACAACCAATGAGCTCACGGGCATGATGGACGAAGCGATTAATAATGAAAACTACGAAAGAGCTTCAAAGATCAGAGACGAAATAAACAGGAGAGAAAAATCAGACGAATAAAATATTCTTCAACTTTTATCATACTCAAACGATCTTTCCCCCAACCATAATTCTTCAATTCATAATATAAATTTGATCTATCCAAAAACATCTTTTGTTAGTTAAAATCAAATACAATCAGAGGTTTATTTCAAATAACTAAATCACAGTTTCATTTACTATATCAATAGGGTTACATGTAGTTGAATGTTATTGAAGACTTAACTAATTATCGGTTGTACACGTATTCATAAATATGAATAAAAACTTACCGATATGAAGAGATTAATTAAACTATTTCTAATTTTCATTACCCTAGGAGTTATCAGTGGTTGCAATGAGACACCAGAGATTGGTTTATTGATGGACACTGTTGAGCTTGAACGTTGGGTAAAAGACCGGGACTTTTTTGTCCAAAAGGTAGAAGAACTTGGAGGAACTGTTACTGTAAAAGTAGCAGATTCTGATGCTGATGTACAATTTCAACAAGCATTGGAAATGATAAATAGAGGGGTTGATGCGCTTGTAATTATTCCGGTAGACATGGTTGTCTCTGAGGGAATTGTTAAGATGGCCAAAAGACAAGATATCCCCGTGATTTCTTATGATCGGCTTATTCGGAATAGTGAGATTGACTTCTATGTTTCAACAGATAACATTTATATAGGAGAACAACAAGCAGATTTCCTAACCAAAGCACAACCGACAGGAAACTACGTACTTATAGGAGGACCAACTTCCGACTATAACTCATACCAACTTCTTTTGGGGTGGAAAAACATTTTACAACCTTTAATTGAGAAAGGGGATATTAAGCTTTTAGGAGATCTTTTTTTAGACAGCTGGAGTGCAGATAAGGCTTATGAAATGATGAATAAGATTTTAGAAGGCGGAGCTGAAATTAATGCAGTCTTAGCTGGCAACGATGCTCTGGCCGGAGGAGCCATAAAAGCTTTAGATGAACACAACATGACAAGCAATGTCTTGGTTGCCGGTCAAGATGCGGATATTGCAGCCATTCAAAACATCATTCTTGGCAAACAAACAATTACTGTTTATAAACCAATTGAATCATTAGCTTTTAGTGCTGCAACTGCTGCCATGGATATGGCTAAAGGAAAAGATTTGTCAGGAAATATGACCTGTACAGTAAATAATGGGCACAGACTTATTCCTTCAGTCTTATTGCAAGGACAGGTTGTTAATAAAGATAATATCCGTATGACTGTTATTTCTGAAGGATTTGTTGAAGAACAGGAAATTTATTAAAAAAGATCGGAATTAACATAGAACACACTACAACACTGGACTGAGAATTCTGGCAAACGACTGTTTGGCTTTCTCTGTCCAGTGCCTGTTTTTCCATTCATCCAGAAATATCTCATGGCTATTTTCAAGATCTTCCTCAAAATGAACCTCAAGTATTGATGCAACTTCTTCATCATAAATCATTGCGTTTACTTCAAAATTGGTTTCCAAACTTCTAAAATCAAAATTTGCAGTTCCTACTGAAGAAAACACACCATCAACAACAATTAACTTACTATGTGTAAATCCGGGTTTATAATAATAAATTTTTACTCCAGCTTCAAGCAATTCTAAAATGTATGAGCCAGAACTCCATTTCGCAGTTATTGCATCTGTCTTTTGAGGCAACAAAATGCGAATATCAATTCCGCCTAATGCCGCTACTTTCATGGCATTTAATATTTCACTGGTAGGAATTAAGTAAGGTGTTGCAATATAAACCCGTTCCTGTGCCGATGCAATTGCCATAAAATAAGCCTGACTAATGCTTTCCCAGTCTGAATCGGGTCCACTGGAAACAATCTGGGTCAATTTTCCTCCTCCCTGTTCTGGATTCTTAAAATATTTTGATCCTTGTAAAACTTCTTTTGAGACAAAATACCAATCAGCCATAAAGACAATTTGAAGACCTGCAACTGCTCCTCCTTTTAACATTAAATGAGTATCCCTCCATGTACCCAGTTTCTTTGTTCCATCTTTATAACGATTAGCAATATTTAAACCACCAACAAAACCAACTTTCCCATCAATTACTACTATTTTCCGATGATTACGATAGTTTACGCGTGATGTAAACTGAGGGAAACGTACTTTCATAAAACAATCTATCTTAACCCCTGCATCTTTCAAAGACTGTACATACTGTTTTGAAAGCTGCCAACTACCAACATCATCATAAATAAAGCGTACTTCAAGCCCTTCCTTTGCCTTGCGAATTAATATCTCACGCAGATAATTTCCAATATCATCATCTTCAACAATATAAAATTCAATGTGAATGTGTTCTTGTGCTTTTTCCAGGGCATCAAAAATTGCAGGGAAAGTTTCTTCTCCGTCTTTCAACACCCTAATTTCATTATCACTCGTAAGCAAAGCATCCGAATTTGAAAGCATTAGGTTTATCAATTGTTTCTTCCCTAAAACAGCTTTGCTAAAATTTTGATAATTCTGAGGTAATTGTTCTAACTGACTCTTAGTTAGCTTCCTAAGTTTCTCTAAATCTTTTAATCCTTTTCGTGAAAACATTTTAGCCCTGCGATACTCCTGACCAAAGAAAAGGTAAAAAACAATCCCTGCTACGGGAAGAAGAACAAGCACTAGCACCCAACTTATTGTTTTTAAAGGATTTCTGTTCTCCAAAACAATAAGAATAGCGATAACAATCACCGTAATAATGTAAAGTAATGTTACACCTCCGGGTAAATGCTGCCATATGTCCATAAAAAAAGTGCCCATAGCCATTCTTTTCATTAAAAATCTATAAAAAAATATTGAATAGCAACACCTTTAAGAATTAAAACGGAAAAGACAGAGTTGAGTTTATTGCAATCATTAATCCTGATTTACAAATACCTTAAGCATGGTATCATGAAGTGATTCTTCATAAGTCACTTTCGCTTTTAGCTTGGGGGCATTGACTCCATTTCCAAACCATGCGTTTCCAATATATACATGTGCTTCATCCCAATATCCATACTCAATAAATGATTCAAGCATTTGACATCCACCTTCAACAATAACAGATTGTATGTCTCTTTCATATAAAAAACGGAGGACTTGAGGAATTATATTTTTTTGAAAATCAAGCTGAACATATTCGATATTTTGCGTTCCCTCTCCGGGCTTCTCTGTAAAAATAATTGTCGGAACTAAACCATCTTTAAGATTGAGATCATCCGGCAATTTATTTTTTCGGTCAATTACCATTCTCAGTGGTTGATTTCCCGACCATTCCCTAACCGTTAAAGCTGGATTATCTTTCCACGCAGTATTTGTTCCAATCAGAATAGCACCTTCCTCTGTGCGCTGACGATGCACTGCTCTTCTTGAAAGCTCATTACTAATCCAGGTGGGTTGTCCATATTCAGGATGCGAACGATCAATATCTACAAAGCCATCCAATGTTTGTGCCCATTTCAGAATGATATACGGCCGTTTTTGTTGATGAAACGTAAAAAATCTCCGATTTAAATATCGACACTCTTTTTCAAGAATTCCAACATCAACTTTAATTCCCGCTCTTTGCATTTTCTCAATACCTCTCCCTGCAACTTCAGCAAAAGGATCTACTGTCCCAACAACAACATGAGGTATTTGATGGGAAATAATTAAATCGGAACAGGGAGGAGTTTTTCCATAATGGGAACAAGGCTCAAGGCTCACGTAAATTGTTGATTCTTTCAGCAGTTCCTTGTTTCGAACTGAGTTGATTGCATTCACCTCGGCATGAGGCTCTCCACATTTACGGTGAAAACCTTCACCTATAATTTTCCCCTTATGCACAATTACTGAACCAACCATTGGGTTGGGTGCGACATCTCCTACACCCAATTGGGCAAGTTCAATACAACGATGCATGTATTTTTCAGCTATCTTCACTTGAAAAAATTAACTTTGCCAAAAATACAAATTATGCAGGCAAGCATTGCATATATACACAAAGAATTAAAAAGCTACTACCCGAAAACAGAAATTGATGGTTTTATCCGTATTATATTTTCGGTGCTTAAAAGCTATAACACAACAGATTTAATTATTAGGAAAGATGAAAATCTGAATGATGATGACCGCTTTCAAATTACTGAAATAGTAAATCGATTAAAAACATATGAACCTATTCAATATATATTGGGGGAAGCAGATTTTTTTGGACTTACTTTTCAGGTCAATGCTGATGTGCTAATTCCACGACAGGAAACTGAAGAATTGGTGGACTGGATACTTCAACAAACAACAAGTACTAATCCTTCAATCCTGGATATTGGTACAGGAAGCGGATGTATTCCTATTAGCCTAAAAAAATATTTACCTGAAGCTCAGGTTAAAGGCTGCGACATTTCGGAAAAAGCATTAAAGACAGCAAAATACAATGCCGAACTAAATCAAGTCTCTGTTGATTTTTTTCAACTTGATATTTTAAATCCCGAACTAAACGACATTTCAAAGGTTGACATCATTGTAAGCAATCCTCCTTACGTTACGGAAAAAGAAATGAAGCTAATGCATGACAATGTATTGAAACATGAACCTCACTCTGCCCTGTTTGTGCCTGACAATGATCCTCTCCTCTTTTATAAAGCTCTAGCTGATTTTGGGAAAGCTCATTTGAAAAATGAAGGTCAACTATTCTGGGAGATTAATGAAAGTTATGGATCAGAATGTATCGATCTCTTACAAGAAAAAGGGTTTATAGGCGTTCAGTTAAAGAAAGATATCAATGGTAAAGACCGTATGGTATCAGCTCAACTTTCTGACAAATAAAATTAAATGTCAAGAAAAGGGTAAGTTCCTTCATATATTAACATGTATCTGTCGATATTTAAACCGTTCATGAGGTAATGTGTCAATACGGTTACATATATTTGTATACAACCGTTTTTACAAACCAACAAAAACTTGAAAAAGCTGATTAAAAATATAGTTTTACTAGTAAATATTGCTGCTGCAATACTTTTAATAGCATCCTATTTATCAACTCACATCAGTCCTAAAGATTTATGGATTCTTTCGATTATTGGGCTTGCATATCCCTACATATTGCTTGCAAATATCCTTCTTATACTTTATTGGCTAATCAACACCAGTAAATATGTACTATTATCAATTGTATCAATCATCATAGGATATTCACACCTACAAAACTATATCCAGTTTAGTTCAAATACCACAGAAGAAGAAGGATTAAAAATTTACAGCTATAACCTTAAGCGGTTTGCAGAAAAGGGATATTACAATAGCTCTGAAAATGCTACTGATATCTTTTCTTTTCTTCAGGAAGAAGATCCAGATATTATTTGTCTACAGGAAGTTAACTTTTCAAAAGAAGTTGGATTTGAGCCATCTAGAATAAAATCTTCTCTTCAAGACATAGAATCCATGCAATATGCCCACACAAGTAGAGATGGAGGACCATTGACCCTCTCAAAATTTCCAATTGTCTATTTAGGTGAAATCCGGTTTGAATCATCTGGCAATATGATTATTTATTCTGATATAAATGTTGACGGAGACACTATTCGTGTATACAATTGCCATCTTCAAAGTTACCGATTCACTCCCAATGATATAAATTCAATTGATTCATTATCATTTGAAAATAGTGATAAAAATATAGAAGGAATAAAAGTCGTAAGTTATAAATTAAAGCAAGCCTTTATAAAACGATCAGAGCAAGCAGACAAACTTAATGAACACATTAATAAATCACCGTACCCGGTAATTGTCTGTGGAGACTTCAATGACACACCAGTTTCTTATACCTATCAAACAGTTCGGGGAAATTTAAATGATGCATTTGTTGAATCTGGATCAGGAATAGGAAATACATATATTGGCAAATTACCTTCATTTAGAATTGATTATATTTTCTTTTCTGACCACTTTAAAGGATATAACTTTAAAGTCGACGAAGTAGATTTCTCAGATCATTATCCGGTAAGTTGTACTTTATTGAAGGAATAAAAGTATATTAAAATCGTATCTGCTATTTCTTCCGTTTATTCTTGTAAAAATACTGGATTAAGTATCCTTAATAGAAAAGCCTTATACAACTTTAGAGAATAATAAACATTCAGTCTTAAGCAAAAATTTTCT
>CAXXKK010000028.1:0-74792 GCA_963676845.2 Prolixibacteraceae bacterium
ACATATTCTTCCTGACAGCCCATAAATGAAATACCGACAATCAATGAAAATGCAATAAGTAGTGTTTTAAATTTAATCTCTTTCATACATTTGTATTTTAAACATTTCACTCTTAAGTTGTTCTAAAACTAGAACAAACACACTTTTAGCACCAAGCCACTTTTTAACCAGTTTAATTCCCCGGGGTTTTTGTTTCGATTACCAAGAATGTAAATCTAACATTCGAGAATAAAACAGATGGTTTTTAAAATCTCCTACCACAAACTTCATTTTTTTTTTCTATTCTTGCATAGAAACAATCTGCGCTTAAATGTAATTGGCTGAAAATGAACAATAAAAAAGATACTGGTAATGTGTGCAAAGAAGAAACGTTTAATCAGATTTTTAAATCTTATGCTAAAGATTTACATGATTTTCTATATTATAAGTTTGGCGAAACCAATAATCCTCAGGACATTGTTCAGGTAGCTTTTGAGAAACTCTGGAAAAATTGCAATAATGTGAATCCTGAAAAAGCAAAATCCTTCCTTTTTACGGTAGCTAATAATGAAATGCTCAATTCCATTTCCAGAAACAAAACAGTTCTTAATTACAATAAGCAAAATATAAAAAACTACACCCACGAATCTCCTGAATTTTTACTGGAAGAGAAAGAATATCATGCCCCGGTTGAAAAAAGCACTGGAAGAATTAACCAGAAGAACAGCGGGTGACTTTCCTTTTAAATCGGGTTGAAGGGAAAAAACACCAGGAAATAGCAGAAATGCTGGGCATTTCGAGAAAAACTGTAGAGAAAACGCATATATACAGCTTTAAGGATTTTGCAAGAAAAAGTAGAAATTATAAAGATAAAATGAAGTTTGTGGTAGGAAGTTTTTTAACTCATCTGTTAAATAATTGAAACAATGAAAAAATGAAGAATACATATTGAAGTGGTTGAATGGTGAACTTTCTGATTTGGAATTAGAAGAATCCATAGGTACAGATGAATTTGCCAAAACCAAACGCTTATCAGAAGCTGTTCAGGCTTACAAAGCTTCTGACTTCAAGGTAGATGAAGAATACCTTAAATTAAAAAATAAACTTCATGCTTCGAAAAAGAAAGCCTCATTGTATCAAAAAATAAGTCCGGCATTTAAAATTGCAGCAGTAGTTATTGTTGTCTTTTCTATAAGTTACCTGATTTATAATCAAACAAATACCAGCACCCCTGACAATTCAAATTGGATTGTTTCTCAAACAGATGTTTATCTTCCTGATTCATCCTGGGTTGCTTTGAATGCTGATTCGCAGATTAGATTTACTAGTGATAATTGGGATGAAGAACGTGAAGTTGAGTTAGAGGGAGAAGCATTTTTTAAGGTAAAAAAAGGCTCTCGCTTCAATGTGAATACAAACCTTGGAACTGTTACTGTTCTGGGGACAGAGTTTAGTGTAAAAGACAGAAATGAATACTATGAAGTAATTTGTTATTCGGGTTTGGTTCAAGTTGTAACTCAGGACGAATCGGTGACACTGGAACCTAAATCGGCTTTTCGGATCGTAAATAACAAAAAAGAAAATTATTTAGTCTCGAATAAAATAGAACCAGAATGGATTAATGGAGAAAGCAGCTTTAGAAGTGTACCTTTTCATTATGTAATTGAAGAACTCGAAAGGCAATACAACATCACCGTTAAAACCAATGATATTGACCTAAATCAATATGTTTCAGTTACTTTCTCCAATCAAAATCTTGAAATTGCGTTGGAGTCAATTACAAATCCTGTAAATTTAGATTACGTAATTGAAGAAAATAAAAACGTAGTTACCCTTGAAAGCAAATAAGTTCCTGTTTTTCACCTTATTTTTTTTTACAAGCATTAGTGTTCAATCCTTTGCACAAAAGGAATCTGAGCCACTCAAATCTTTTCTGCTTAAACTTGAAGATACATTTCAGGTTGTATTTTCATATGCCGATAAAAATATTCAGGGAGTAAATATTGTAACCCCCAGTACCTTTAATACGCTTGAAGAATATCTTCAGGAAATAGAAAAACAAACCGATCTGGATTTCAGCATAATTGATTCAAGATATATTACAATACAGAAAAAATCAGATTACTTAACTGTTTCAGGAATTATTATTGATGCAAATACTAATGAAGCAATTGTTGGAGCCATAATTTATTCGGGGAAGAACTATGTACTAAGTGATGATGCCGGGTTCTTTCAGATTACACTAAACAGAGAAGAAAAATCACCTTTGCTTATCAGGCATACCAGCTATTCTCCATTAGAATTGGAGAAAAAGTTCTTGGAGAATGATCCTGCTATCTATAAGCTTATTCCTAAAAATCAGGTTTTGGAAGAAATTGTAATCAATTATATAGCCAAAGGTATCGATAAGCTGTCTGACGGATCTTTTCGTTTAAACCTTCAAAACATAGAGGTTTTACCAGGATTATCAGAACCCGATGTTTTACAAACCGTGCAAGTTTTACCGGGAATTCAAAGCTTAAACGAATCGGTTGCCAATATTAATACCCGGGGAGGGACAAACGACCAAAGTTTGATTTTGTGGGATGGAGTAAAATTATATCAGCCAGGACATTTTTTTGGATTGATTTCAGCATTTGATTCCCATTTAATTCATGAAACCAGAATAATAAAAAATGGTGCAAATGCTACTTATGATGAGGGTGTGTCCGGAATAATAGATATGCAACAACAGGATTTTCTTATAAGTGATTTTGAAGTTAGCACAGGTATCAATATGATGAGTGGAGATATTGTAATGAAAATTCCTGTAACCCCTAAGTTATCTCTTATTCTTGGAGGAAGACATTCTATAAATGAATGGGTTAAAACCCCAACTTACAACAGCTATTTCAACAGGGCTTTTGAGAATACCTCAGTCTTTCTCAATAATGAAAATGGAGAAACACCGATAAATAAGAATGATGCATTTTCGTTTTATGATTTGAGCTTTAAACTTCTATATAACCTAACAGAAAAAGATAAGATACGTTTGAGCTTTTTGAATATCGACAATAGCCTTGAGTATGAAGAAAGCGACATTCAAAATGACATATTGCAAAGCAGGACAAGTTCTTTAAGTCAGTCCAGCATGTTGACTAATTTAAGTTTCACGCATGCATGGAATGAAAACCAGCTTATAGAAATGTCAGCATATTATTCCGGCTATAGTCTGGATGGCACAAACCTCTCCTCTTTAGACGATGAGCTTCATTTACAAAAAAATGAAGTTAATGATTGGGGAATGAAACTAGGATTGGCAAACAAGATTAGCTCAAAGCATTCCTTATCTGTGGGATATCAGTTTAAAGAAGTAGGTATCAGAAATCTGGATAATATTCGTAATCCGGGGTATTTTCGGGATGTGAAAGATGTACTAAGAATTCACGCCCTTTATGCAGAGACAGAAGTCAAAGAACTTTTTGAAAAAATATATTTGAGAACGGGTTTAAGAACCAATTACTTTCCTAAATTCCACAAGTTCTTATTGGAACCGTCAGTCATCATTAATTATCAGATTAGCAATAACTTTTCGGTTGAAGCAATAGCTGAAAAGAACAGTCAACATACGACACAGCTCATCGATTATCAAACAGATTTTCTGGGAGTAGAAAAACGAAGATGGGTTTTGTCAAATAATACGAGTATACCTCTAATTAAAAGTCAGCAATTTTCACTAGGTCTTCAACATGATCAAAATAACTTGCTGATATCGCTTGAGACATACCGAAAAAATGTTTCCGGTATTATTTCACCCAGTCAGGGTTTTCAAAATCAATTCCAATCGGCATATTCTATTGGCGAATATAAAACCCATGGAGTGGAATTACTAATCAATAAGCGTTTGAGTCATTCCAATATCTGGGCAAATTATACTTATGCTGAAAACGACTACTATTTTAAAGACTTTACTCCTTCTGTTTTCCCGAATAATTTTGATGTGAAGCATACAATATCCCTGGGAGGAATATATACCATAAACCAGTTTGAACTGTCGGCCGGAATGAACTATAGAACTGGTAGGCCAGAAACGAAACCCATTTCCGGCAATAGTATTCAAGACGGCAGTATTATTTACGAAGAGCCCAATAGCTCTCGCTTAAAAGACTATTTGAGAATTGATATTTCTGCTGAATATGAATTCAATATCTCAACTATTAATGGAAAATTTGGACTTTCTGTTTGGAATATCCTAGACAGAAAAAACGATATAAACACTTACTATCATCAAAATGATGGTGAGATAGAACAAATAACACAAAATGCCTTGGGACTAACTCCTAATATCAGTTTACGCCTGAGCTTCTAATTGCTATGGGCTACAATGTAGCGAGAAGCACCAATTACTGTACCAGAATACTTTCTTTGGCATGATTTTAGTTTCTAAAATTATTGTACTTTTGTGTTCCTCAACTACCGGGGATGACTGGTTTTGACAGCGGGTAGAAGAGGTATGTAAGCATGCCGAGCATTGTTTGTTGGCTCGTTAATATCAATGATCAAACTTTTTAATTGGCGAAAATAACTACGCTCTTGCTGCGTAACCGAATCACAGTAGGTTAATGCTTAATCCCGGCACAAGGTGCCAGGACAAGACACCGCCCGGATGCCATGCCTTGAAGCTATCCGAACCTGCGGTGCAAGTAAATCAAGGTTAGTGGGTTGATTGCTTCGCTTAACCTGCAAAACTTTAGAAGCTAAGGTAGTGGTCGGTGGCCTTGATCCAGCTACTACACGAAAATTAAGTCGGGGCTAAGCATGTAGAAAGCGTATTGCTTCCTCGTTTGGACCCGGGTTCGATTCCCGGCATCTCCACTCCTGCCCTCTGGCGCTTTTGCGAAAGGGGGCTTTTTAATTTCAGCATGCCGAAGGGACTTACTCATGAAAATGAATTTTCACAGTTAATAATTCAAACAAAATACTATATAATTATATTTTAAGAATATAAAACAAGAAGTAATTCATGGAAGGTATAATTCTTTGTATCAAATACCATTCAGCACTTATGAACGTTAAAATGAAATATTTTAAAGCTATTTATTCATTAATAATGAATAGTTGATTAACGAAATAATATCCTATAAAGACTCTAAAAGTTGTATCCTTAAAATTATTTGATTGAATATTATAATCTTTGATATCGATTATTAATTAGACTCACTCAAATACAGCTGATTCGTAGCTTTTAACTGAATTAAATACATGGGTTCCAATGATTGCTGGCGGGTTGCCGGATTCATAAACTGAGGGCTTAGATTGGACATTCCCCGGTGAGTAAAAGGATAAATTTTGGCAATGTTTTCCGGGTAGCGCATGCTAATGGTGTCTTTTCCTGCCTCTGTCGTAAATATCCACGATTCTTTTGAACCTGGCTGAAATTCATCAATGGAATACAGGCGTTTGGCATTGGTATTCCCATAAAAGAACACCTCGTATTGTTTATAGAGGTAGTTGTAAAGTGAAGCATCACTTGTTGCATTTTTATTGTATATACGGCTGGCTTTGGTGGATGCCTGATAATTAAATGCTGTTGGAAGAGCAGATCCATTTAAAAATATCATTAGCATCGACATGGTTATCACAGATGGCAGAACCAGTTTTAATCGAGTTGATTTCAGGTATATTTGACTCCATACAAATGTTGCTATTGTTATGCCCATTAAAATCCAGTAAATGGCCTTCATGGATGGAAACATATAAGTCATAACCAACACTGTAAATCCAATCAGTAAACAAGCGATGACAGATTGCCCCCATAACAGACGGTTCATTGTTTTTTTATGAATGGGATCCAGATAGCGGTTAGTCCAATGAGCAGTTATTACCAAAAACATGGGAATTAGCGAAAAAATGTAATGTGGTGCTTTTCCTTTTGCAATGCTGGCAATAATAAAAAACACCCAAATACCGCCAACGGTGAAGTATTCGCGCTGTGAATATGGTGTTTTAAAGTAACTTTTTATTTCATGAAAGAATGCAAAAAGTAAGAGGATTGTCCATGGAAGAATAAGGTAAAGCAAAGTATGTAAATAGAAGAAGTAATCGTTATTATTTCCAACATACGAGCCAGTAATTCGACCAACATTATTCGTAAAAAAGAAAAATTTAAGTCCTTCAACACCAAACTGATTATAGAGGCCTAAAAAAGCAGGAATGCTAACAACAAATGTAATTGCAATTCCGAGCAACCATTTAGGGTGGAATAATTCTTTAAAATCACGTTTCAACAGCAAATGAGAACCTAATGCAAAGGCTGGAATAACTGCCCCAATAGGGCCTTTTGTCATGACAGCAAGCCCTACACCAATAAAGGCAAAAACAAAGTGGGTATTTTTCTTGTACTTCTCATAAGCTGCCAATTGCCAAATAGCAAGCGTTACGTTTGCCTGAAGAATAAGATCGGTGTGGACATCCATGGTAAACATGAAAAACACCCATGAAGTGGCCAGCATTAAAGCTGCAAGTATTCCTGTTTTTTTATCGTATAAGGTTTCGCCCAGTTTGTAGGTAAACCAAAATCCGCCAAAACTGTAAAGGATGGGAAATATTTTAAATGACCAATTATGCAATCCGCCCAGCTTGAATCCCAAAGAAGCCAGCCAAAAAAGCAAAGGTGGTTTTTGATCATAAGCTTCTCCATGTATCTTTAGATTGATCCAATCACCACTTTCTATAATGTGCCGTGAAATTGCTCCATATTTTCCGGCATCACCTGTTAAGTCTATAAATAATCCTAAATAATAGGCTGTTATAAGAAGAATAATTGTAAATATTATTGCAAATATACTAGTTCCCAGACTTTTCATCATCTAAAGTATTTAGTGTTTAATTTAGATGAGAAAATTACTTTAATGACTGATTATCAAGGTTTGATAATGGTTACTTCATGTTTATGAAAAGATTAAAAAGCCTGGCGTTTTATTAATTAGTTAAGGTTAGAGTTTGATATGATATAGCTCATTTAAGAGTAACTTAATTTAAATTTGAGATAGAGTTTAAACAGACTATTTAGCTTAAAAAGCACAGTATTTAAGGCTGTGTTTTTTCTATTAGCACAGTTGTTGATGAATTAAAAATATCTTTAGCAGAGAATATGATCTTGTATGTTGAGTCAAACTGTATCCCCTCAATTTTATCCTGTGTTGAAATAATTAATCCTTTGGGGTAATTCTGAAAAAAGGAATCAAAATCATTTGCTTCAATCTTCCTGATTTCCTTTTTCTGATAGAAAGCATAGGAAGGATTAAACTTTTCAAAATAAGCCAATTCCCTGTTTTGTACCAATTCTTTACTATTCATAACCGGGTTCATATGATCGATAGCCGGATAAATAAAGACAAAAAATACAATCGATGTAAATATCCCTGACAAAGCCTGAATAATCAGGAATTTATCCGCATTTTTTCTGTAAATCCATGCCAGTAGATTTATAAAAGGTAAGATGACCAACCATAATGCAATATTACTTATTGACGCAAACGAAGTATCATATTTTATAGCAATAAAGCCTGCAATAGGAAGAATAATACTTAGGCCAAATAATGCGAAATATCCGATTTTTAAATGTTTAAATGAATATGCTTTCCGACTAAAAAATGATGCCATCAATATTGCAAGAAAAGGGTAAGCAGGAACTGTATAATTTATAAGCTTGGTTTGCGAAACAGAAAAGAAAGCAACAATAGTAATTCCTGCCACTATATTGAAAAGCAGAAATTGTTCTTTCTTGTTTTTGAAGGCAAAAACGATTGATTGAGGCAGGTATACCGAAAATGGAAACAGTCCGATAAACACAAATAACAAAGTAAGCAGAAAACTTCCACCATGACCTTCCATGGAACCTGAGAATCGGTCGATATTGTGTTTTAGAAAAAAGCCTTTGGTCCACTCCCACTCTGTTTCAATACCATTCAAGGTATACCAGGGCAAAACCAATGCTAACACAATTAAGATCCCGGCAAATGGCTTTAATTTCAAGATAGTTTTCCACTTCAAATTACGTGAGAATATAAGGTATAATAGAAAAATAAGTCCCGGCAAAAGAATAGAAACAGGACCTTTGGACAGTGTTCCCATAGCCAATGCAAAATACATATAATAAACCTCGTTTTTGCTTCCATCGTTTAATGCCGAGAAGAATGCAAAATGGCTCCATACCATAAAAAATATAAGGTAAGGATCGGGAACAGCCAGGTGAAACTGAACCGAAAGATGAACAGAAGCCAGAAGAATAATTACGGTCCAGATTGCCATCTTTGCATCAGTAAATTTTCGCGTGTATAGAAATGTTATAAGAATAGTGAGTGCTCCGAATATTGCCGAGAAGAAGCGGGCTCCAAAAGGATTTACACCAAAAACAGAATACGACAACATCATGAAAAAGTAATGCAAAGGTGGTTTGTCAGTCCTGAGCACACCATTAAAAGTAGGCACCAGAAAGTTTTCATTAGTAAACATTTCACGGGCGCAAGTTGCATTTTTTGCTTCATCAAGAATGTAAATACTTACATCCCAACTATTAAATAAATACAATCCTGTAGCTACCAGAAAAATAATGAGAGGTAAATATTTTTTCTGAATAATATTATCTATCATACAAACTGATTATAGAAAATTGTGATGAATCTAAACATTTTAGCAAATCTCAAAGGATTAAAAACATTACAAATTCATTACAATTAAAATGTCTTCAATATCTTTTCTGATGCGAACAAGAATGAAATTAACCTTTCTGTTTCCACAAAGAACAATTTGTTTGTTAAGTGTGGAACCTTATGACACATATTAGGAATTATCAATTAAAACACAGTATACCAGAGACATAAATCGTTATTAATTAAGAGTACATTTACATCTTAACTTTAATTCAAACTATAATTAACAAATTATAATTTGAGATAATAATGATCTTACATATTCATAAAACACTCATAAAACGCTTAGTGATTAAAGAATAAAATTTTGTGCAGACTTTTAAACCTGTTGAATCTAATGTTATCTGAAAATGAAACGGATTTTAAATGTCAACAGGTATTTTGTTGTTCCTTATCTGGTATTCCTTTTAATTAGTATTGTAACAATAATATTTGTAAGTAAAGCCCAAATCCATATTGAGCTAAACAAACTTAATTCTCCATTCTTAGATCAATTCTTTAAACGGGTTACTCTGCTTGGTAATGGGATCTTTTATTTACTATTACTGATCGTTCTGTTATTATATAGCTATCGGTGGTCTATTGCTTTTGTTGCTTCAGTTGCAATTAGCAACCTTATGGTTTTTATAGGCAAACAAATTCTTTTTAAAGAAGCACTACGTCCTACTCTATATTTTGAAATTTACGGGAATTACAAGTTGCATCTGGTTGAAGGAGTTAAATTACACACCTTAGACAGTTTCCCTTCTGGTCATGCAACTACTGCATTTACTCTGTTTATTATGCTTGCCTTTGTTGTTCGGAACAATACTCTGAAGTTTCTATGTTTTGTATTAGCATTGCTCATAGGGTATTCCCGAATCTATTTGTCACAACATTTTTTAGTTGATGTTGTTGCCGGTTCTGTAATTGGAGTTATTAGCGTGCTGTTGATGTGGTATTTATCTAAAAAATGGGAACTTAGCTGGATGGATAAATCACTTTTGAGCGGCATAAAAACTCCCAAAATTGGTCTGCAACTCAAATGGGACAGATTATCATGAACAAAAAAGGTTATCTGTTTGAGATAACCTTTTTTATTATTTTTCTTCAACTTAAATTACAGTAATAATTACTCTGTGATAATGAGTTAAGGCTGGCGAGCCGTTATCAACGGCTTCAAGTACCATGTGAATAGTTTCTCCGGGCTGGGCATCTTCAGGAACAATAACAGTTGTTGATGCGGATGCTGGATCAGCAGCAAAAACCTCTCCTTTATAGCTATTTACCATGAATTGCATCCAGGTAGTAAAAACATCATCTCCGTCAGGATCAGAAACTTTTGCATCAAGCTGAACGGTTTCTCCCGGTTTTGCAGAAATATTCAAAGGAGCAGATATCTCAGGATCATGGTTTGCATCCTCATAATTTGGAGTTACTGACCATTGAAAACGGGCAGCTAATCCATTTTGTGCTGCCGGAAAGAAATCAGGGAAATCAGGGTTTGAATTGCGCCCCATGTAAGCAGCCATTGCATCTGGATTATCCAGTAATGAATTTAAATCGATCGGTCCTTGTTGCTCTTGTGTATTTTCGATTCTTCGTCCAGACCAGCCACCGTAGCTTTGATCTTCCCATGCTCTTAGTCCATTACCAATAAAATTCAAATAGGTAGGCGTATCTCCTTCACCTAAAAATGAACCTTTAGGCAAAATAGATGTCCATACGATATATCCCATATCACGAAGCTCATCTTCAGTATATTCCGAGAAACCGAAGAAATCAAAAATATCACCTTTTACAAACTGTTTGCCATCGCCCCAAACACGGTATAATTCACCCAAAGGACCTTTGCTACGAATATTTTCCTGAACCCATTCAGGCTCATGATAAAAAGCATATTCGGGTTTAAGGCTAGCCTGAGCATTGTAGCCAAGACTTACATTTCCTCCTCTTGTTTCCAGAGTCTCAATCTCTGGCCAGTTAGGTTGAATATAGTTCGCATAAGTATCATCCTGATCTCCGGATAGGCTTAAAACTACTTTATCAGATATTTTCTTGTAGATACTCTCCCATTCTGGTGTCCCTTTATATGTATCTTCAATTGATTTTAAAGCTCGTGAAATTGTACTGGCACCACCCCATGCAGTTACAAATAACGGTCCTGGCTCATCATCAAGCATTAGTGATTTAATAAGCTCAGAACCTTCTGTATCCTTAGAAAAATCACCATCAAATTCAACATTTCCCCATTTGATTTTTGATTTCAAATATTCAGGTGTAGGATAGTCCGGATCATGAATTTTCAGGTTTGGATATACCTCTTCGTAAGCCTCAACAGCATCATCAATAAAACGCTCTCCGTCTCTCCATCTCCAGGATTCCATTGGCCCATAATCTAAACCATAACGGGTATATTCACGGCCGTCAACAAACCATTTAGTCCCTTGCCCATCACCTTTCCAGTGATATTGACTACTGGCATATACCAGGCCTTCAATATCAAAATCGGTGCTGTAAAGTAAAAAACGTATCAAAGAATTATTATCATCCAGCTCGGGGTCACAGGTAATCACAATGCGTGGTTTCACTTCCTCAACATCCGATGTATTTGTTTGATTTGCACAACCAGACATCAGAAGCATTATTGCCAATCCGACGAATAGTGCCTGGGATTTTAGTTTGATATTGTGTGAAGACATATTTTTTTATTTTGAAGTCATTAATTAGGGAAAGCTAAAAATGGCAGTTGTATCTCTCCCAACTTCTTATAACCTAATTCATTCATATGAATAGGATCACGGTAATAAGTGTCTTTATTGTAAATATTATAGCCACCTAATGAAAACTGATCCAGGTAAGGTATTCCGTGAAGTTCGCATATTTGCTTTTGCATGTCAACGTATTCTACCATACTTTCAGCTATAAATGGATCGTAAGCGCCTCTATCATTAAAAGCTTTGCTTGACGTGAAAAAGTAAATGGTTGCTTCCGGGTTTTTCTCATATATCTTTTTGATGCAATAATTGATTCCACCAGCCTGAGTAACCAGCTTGGATTCATTGTAGCCATCAAATTCAGTATAGTCGGTGTACATACCAACTTCTCTCCCATTGGTATAATCATTGGTTGATGCCCAAAGAACGTAAATATCAAATACTCCGGCTTCGTCAATTTGTTGTTGTAAGGATTTTCCCTGTAGAGAAGAAAAACCTGCACCAGGCACGCCAAAATCAGTAATTGTCATTCCCAGGTATTCGCGCCACATATCTTTCGCCCCATTACTAGGTGGAATCACAGAAACAGATCCTCCAAAAACAGCAACTGTTTTTCCATAGTTTAGAGATCCTTCATAAACGGTTTTATCTGGCCCGGATTGAGCAAAAGACTGCGTTATAAACAGTAAAAATACGAGAGTAAGTAAATTGATATTTTTCATGTGTTAGGTTTATTGGGTTAGTTATTACGAAAAAACTTATATGTATGTCATCCTGAACTTGTTTCAGGATCTTTTGCAATTAGATAAAGGTTCTGAAATAAGTTAAGGATAGCAGCTAGCTCGTCAAATTGTTATAGGCTATCCACTGTTGCTTTTAACTTAACCATTTTGGTAAGAAGATCTTCCAATAAATCAAGCCTTAGCATATTTGCTCCATCTGATTTTGCAATAGAAGGATCCGAATGAGTTTCAATAAACAGTCCATCTGCACCAACAGCAATACCTGCTTTGGCAACTGTTTCAATTAATTCAGGTTTTCCACCAGTAACACCCGATGTTTGGTTGGGTTGTTGCAATGAATGTGTAATATCAAGTATTACCGGACAATTATTCTTTTTCATTTCTGGAATTCCCCGATAATCAACAACTAAATCCTGATACCCAAATGTTGTTCCACGCTCGGTTAACATGACATTATCGTTTCCACTGTCTCTCAATTTTGTAACAGCAAATTGCATTGCATCGGCAGATAGAAATTGTCCTTTCTTAATATTTACGACTTTTCCTGTTTCTGCAGCAGCAACTAAAATGTCGGTTTGCCGACAAAGAAATGCTGGTATTTGAAGTACATCAACATATTCTGCTGCCATAGCAGCTTCCTGTGCTGAATGAATATCAGTTACAGTTGGAATATCAAATTTCTCACCAACAGCTTTTAGTATTTTAAGCGCTTTTTCATCTCCAATTCCTGTAAAGGAATCAATTCTCGAACGATTTGCTTTTCGGTAAGAACCTTTAAAAACAAAAGGTATTTCAAGCTTATAAGATATTTCGTTAATCTTTTCAGCTATTTCAAAAGCCATTTCTTCACCTTCAATAACACAAGGGCCGGCAAGCAAAATAAAATTCTTACCTGGAAAATTTATTTTTGGAATCATTTCAATATTTTTTCACGAATATACAAAAGAGATACACTTTTTAAAGCCTTCATTGGTAAAAGGAAAAGTATTATATCGTTTAAACGAAGTAAGATTCTACATTAAGCCAATCGTTATGACCTTTTCCCTTTATATTCTAATACAAGAATACTAATATCATCAGCCTGGGGAGCATTTCCTCTATGGGCATCAAGTGCATCCAATAAATGATCGACAATACTTTGAGCCGATTTATTTTTTAGTTTTTCGATGTCTCTTGATAATTTTTCCATTCCATAAAATTCAGCTGATGCATTTTTGTTATCGGTAACACCATCTGTATAAAGCACTATTTTATCACCTTTCCCTAAAACAATTGAATCTGCGTTATACGATTTGTTGGGATATAACCCCAGAGGAAGCCCGTGAGAGGTATCCATCGTAATAATTATATCAGCATTTTTTCGAATGAGGTATGGGTAATTATGTGCAGCATTACAATAGCTCAATACTCCTGTTTCTGTATCCAAAATACCCAAAAAGAGCGTTAGAAAATTCTGACCGTAGTTCTGAAAACTCAATTCATTATTTACCTGTTCCATTATGTGCTTGGGAGATAAGAAGGTAGCTTTACTCTTAATTAGGGTATGTGCAACAGCCATAAACAGAGCTGCCGGAATTCCTTTTCCCGACACATCTCCCATAGTGAATAATATATGATTGGAATCAATGAAAAAATAATCATATAAATCTCCGCCAATGCTTTCTGCAGGCATTAAAGATGCATATAATTCAATATCAGGTCGATCAGGGAAAGCCGGATAGGTACTTGGAATAATTGCTGTTTGAATTTCTTTAGCAGACCTCAGGTCTTTTTCATATTTCTTTCTTTCCTTTTTTGTCTGTTCCTGTTCTTCAACAACAATTTTATATTTCAGTTGAAGTTCTTTTAGGCTATCATTCAGTAAATCAACTTCATTTTTATTTTTTCTGGTCTTTCTGCCTTCAAAACTAAAGTTTTGTATAGAATTAACAACAGAAGACAGAGGATGGAACATTTTGCGAAAAAGAAGTATTATAACAAGTAAGACAACAAGCATCCCAAACATAGCGAAAAGGATACTCCTATATAAAATGATGTTTAAATCCCTGTAAAGGCTTTTTGTTGGGGCTAATATCACAGCATACCAGTTTGTATTATTAATTGGACTATAATAAACCCAGCTTTTTTTATTATTG
Organism: Prolixibacteraceae bacterium; assembly: GCA_963676845.2. GTDB lineage: Bacteria > Bacteroidota > Bacteroidia > Bacteroidales > Prolixibacteraceae. The sequence continues at coordinate 14,247 of CAXXKK010000028.1, forward strand.
TTTATCTTAGGGAAAATCGAACCAGAATAGGATTCTCGTGTATTGTTCAGAAGAGTTGATAAATCCAGCTCTTCTGGAACAAGATCCTCTCCCTGAGAATAAACCGTTTCATTTAACGTATAAGTAGATTCCGGATGAGTTATAAAAGTACCATCATCATTAATAATGAAAACTTTCCAGTCAGAATTGTTTTCAATATCCAGTATAATTTCTTTCAAAAAGTTCAGACTAATCTGTGCATACAATATTTTTTCTAAGTCTCCATTTGATGACAAAATTGGTTGAGCATAGACACTAACCATTTCAACAGAATCATAAACACAAAAGAAAGGGTCAGACCACGATGCAACTCCTGTTTCAGTAACATTTTTCTTTAAATTAATCAGTTCGTCATTCAATTCTCCGTCAAAACCGTTTGTTGTCACATCGAATTCATTTTCGCTAACTCTGATAATCGAAAATAATTCTACGTTTTCACCATATGATTCAAGGTATAAAGCTTTGATTGTAGGGTTTGTTCTTATAACCTGCTTATAGAAAAGGTCGAGGTTACCATGCGAATTATAAAATTCAGTTTGCTTAGCAACATTGTTAGACACATACTGAGCCGTAAGTATACTTTGTGTTACCTCATTTGTTATTAATGTTCCCTGTTGTTTCGCAGAAACTTGAACATTCTGAGTTATAATATTTCTGCTGAATGTGTAATTTAAAACAACGACAACCAGCATAACAATCATAACAATTGTCAGTACATAAATACCTAGTTGAAATGCAATACTTTTTTTGTTCATTAGGCCTTATCTTCAAGGAGATATACAAGTTATGAAAAATATGGTTCTTATAGGAAACTATTTTTGTTAATCTTCTTTAACCAATCTCTTGTTCCTTCATGCATACACGTTTCGCTGGCTAGTCTTGATGCTAATTCCAAGCTTTTAATGAAATCATTTTCCTTAAGCCAATAATAACAAAATGCCCCATGAAGAAAATCTCCTGCTCCCAGTGAATCCTTAATCTTGGAAGGAACTATTTTTATAAAACTTTGCTTCTCATTTTCCCAAACAACAATAGGATTACTGCCTTTACTGATTGCTATTTTGTTAATTCCATAGGATTTTAAAAATTCAATAATTTCATTGTCTGTATTGCAATTTGGCGGATGAAAATTTGCGGAACAGATAGCAATATCAACATAGGGTAATAAATCCGGCAAATGTTCTTTCCAGCTACCACCATCGAATACGACTGGGATTCCTCGGTTCTTAGCCTCTTCGCACATCTTCTTTGACATTCGGGGATAAAACCCATCGATCATTAAGAGTTCCGGCTTTTGAATTGAGAAGATATTTTTAACATTTAGGTCTGTTTTTATATCAATCGGATGATGTGTGAAAATAGTTCTGTCACCATTGCTCTTCGTTGTTATTACTGAAGCTAATATTGGATTAATATCCTGATCGTCTCCAATATCTATAATTGAAACACCATGCTCTTTTAAATCGTTTAACATTCCAGGTTTAAATACATTTTTGCCAATTGCTGTAATAAGCGATGTATTTTCTTTTCCCGATAAAAACGCGTAAGCAACAGCTGCATTTGTTGCCGGACCACCAGTATATATAGATGGATCTTCTGATTTAACTTTGACATTTGGCTGAGGAAACTCATCAATGAAATAATGAATATCCAATGTGGTTAAGCCTGCGAATAAAACACTCATAATTTTCTTCTGCCCAATTACAGTGGCAATAATACTTATTCGTCTTCAAAATATAGCATATCCGACTAAACTATTCGATATTTAATACGTTCTGTCATTAAAAATTAATTTAAACGAAAAAGAAGGATGTTTAATCCAAATATTAATTTACCGTTTTCCTTGTGGATAAAGGGATATTTTGAATAGTAGAATTCTTTTAATCGTTATGGAATATTAACTTTGCCTAAAATTATTCTTTTATGTTTTTCTTAGGATATTTTAGTTTTTTCTTCCCATTTCTCCTTTTAATAGGAATCATTCTGATTTTTGCTTTTGAAGCAAAAAGTGGAGTTATGGAATATAAAGATTTATGTCTTGCAGAAAACAATGTTATCGTTCAGAATATTGACGTATTAACAAAAAAGGATGATTGTTTCAGATTTGAAAAATTCAGTGTTGTGTGGGCTGAAAAGATTACCATTCCTTTTTACCATTATTTTTTCGGCATTAAGCATCCTAAGCCAATTGTAATTCCTTATTTTTCGTCAAGTTTATATTCATCAGATTATCATGTGAAATTTTTCGGACTTTCGCCACCACAAATGGTTGATTAATTAACAATTATCCGAAGTTTTATTATAAAAATCCATCATGATTGGAATACTTGGTTTAAGCCATAAATCTGCATCACTACATATTCGAGAAAAATTTGCACTGGATCAGGAAGAATGCAAACAGATTTCAAAATCACTAATATTGAAAGAGCATATTGAAGAAGTTGTTATTCTTTCTACCTGTAATCGAACTGAAGTTTATTTCAAAGCCAATAAATGTTGTCCTGAAAATGCTTTTAATACAATTTCAAAGGAATTAAGGAAACATGCCAAGGTCGGAGAAGAGGCTGAGAAGCATTTTTACACCCATCAATTTGATGATGCTATCCTGCATTTGTTTCGTGTTGTTTCAAGCCTGGAATCAATGGTTCTCGGAGAATATCAAATTGTTTCACAGATCAAGGAAGCTTTTAGTAATTCTACAAAAAACAGAACTGTAGGTAAAGTTCTTAAAAGACTTTTTAATAAGGCTTTAGAGACAGGGAAAACTGTGCGCACCAATACCGAGATGAGCACAGGTGCATTTTCTGTGAGTTACGCTGCAGTTGAAAAATGCAATGAGCTGTTTGGAGATATTCAAAATAAAAAAATATTGCTCATTGGTGCTGGTGAAACAGGTGAACTTGTGGTGAAAAACTTTTATAAAAAGGGTTGCTCAAACATAACTGTTACAAACCGAACCATAAAAAAAGCAGAAGAACTGGCCAGGCATTATAAGGGCAAAGCACTTCCCTACTCTGATGTAGTTACAGGCATTCGGGAGGCAGAAATAATTGTAAGTTCGGTTTCCAGTAAAAAGCCTATTCTTAATGCAGAACTTATTGCTCCTGCAATAATTGAGCAATCACAAAAAGTAATGATTGACCTTGGTGTTCCGCGAAATATTGATAATGATATAGCTTCTCTCACAGGTGTTTCATTAATTAATATTGATGATCTAAAAGAAGTTGTGCAAAATAACCTGGATAAGAAACAAGCTTATGTTTCTGTTGCTGAAAAGATTATTGCAGAAAAGGTTACTGATTTCACCAACTGGTTAAGCACGCAGAATTTATCTCCGGCCATTCAAAATGTAATTAAAATTGTCAATCAGGTAAACGACAACGAACTGGCTGTATTTAAAAAATTCCATACGGATGATGAATTCAAACAAATGGAAAAATACGGCAAACATGTTTCGGAGAAGCTAATCAATACAATTATTAAGAACCTGAAAGAAATTAGCGACAATGGCCGCGAAACTGAATACGTAAAAGTCATTAATGACCTTTTTACTCCTATCCATGAAGAATAATACGATTAAAATAGGCACAAGGGGCAGCAAACTTGCCCTATGGCAAGCCACGCAAGTAAAAGCAGCACTAGAAAAAGCTTTTCCTGAACTTCAGGTTGAAATAAATATCATCAAAACAAAGGGTGATAAGATTTTGGATGTATCGCTTTCCAAAATTGGGGATAAAGGGCTTTTCACCAAAGAAATAGAAACGGCATTGCTTAATGGTGATGTGGATTTAGCAGTTCACAGTTTGAAAGATTTACCAACAGAACTACCTGAAAAACTTATTCTAGGAGGCATGCTTCCAAGAGGAGAAGTTCGGGATGTTCTTCTTTCCAAAGAAGGAAAGACATTGGCTGAAATGACCTCAAAAGATCGCATCGCAACATCCAGTTTACGTAGAAAAGCACAGCTTTTAAACTTTAATCCCGATTTAACGATTGTTGATATTCGTGGAAATGTTGATTCACGCATCAAAAAGATGCAGGAAGGACATTGTGATGCGCTGATTATGGCTGGAGCAGGAATTATTCGCTTAGGCTATGATAATCTAATTACCGAATTTCTTGATCCTGAAAATATCCTTCCTGCAGTAAGCCAGGGTGCTGTTGCCATTGAGATTCGTGAAGATGACGAAGCGGTACAAAACATCATTGATGCCATATCGGATGAAACAACATGGCAGGCTACAATGGCCGAACGCTGGCTTCTTCGCACCTTAGAAGGTGGTTGCCAGGTACCGGTTGGCTGCTATACCGAAATGGGTGATCAATCCATCAAGATAACCGGAATTGTTGCTGGTGTTGATGGAAAGACAATGATTAAAAAATCAGTTGAATGCCCAACGGAAGAAGCATCTGAAAAAGCCATCGAGCTTGCTCAGTCTATTCTGGATGATGGTGGTAAAGAAATACTCGATCAAATTAGAAAAACAGATTAAATGCAGTCTGAAGGAGATCATATATTCCTAAAGGGCAAAACAATCATCAGTACTTATCCGAAGAAAATACCCGACGTACTGGCTGATTCATTGGAATCACTTGGCGCAAAGGTTTTAAGCCTGCCAATGATTCAAATCTCCCCTATTCCTTTTAGTCTTGAAAAGAATATAGAACAGTATAACTGGATTGTTTTTACAAGCAAAAATGCTATCCCTCCTTTCTTTAAAAAGATTCAGCTTTCAAATCAGAATAAGATCGCTGTAATTGGAAAAGGAACAGCAGATGAGCTTTCAAAACATGAATATCAGGCCAGCTTTATTGGAAGTGGCAAATCAGGTGAAGACTTTGCAGAAGAGTTAGTTCAGCTTGTTCCTGAAGGAGAATCAATTCTTCTCGTTTTGGGACAGCTTGCACCAAATACCATTCAGCAAAAATTATCCTCTAAAAATAGCGTTGATCGTATCGATGTATATAATACTGAAATGCCTGATTCCATTCAATCAGAACATCTTCAGCGAATTGAAAAAGATGATTACGATTTGATTATCGTGAGCAGTCCTTCAGCAATTATTAACTTGAGCTCTGCTTTAAAGAACGGAGTTAAAGAACTGCGTTTAATAAGCATTGGAAAAACAACTTCTGCAGCAATCCGGAAATTGGGAATTGAACCCCTTGCTGAAGCCAAGGAATCAAGTTACCAGGGATTGGCAGATATAACAATTGAATATTTAAAGAACCAAAATACAAGACGATGAGCTATCCTGTCACAAGACTAAGAAGGCTAAGAAAGTCGGCCACAATACGCAATATGGTGCGGGAAACAGAAGTAAACAGGGATGATTTGATTATGCCCTACTTTGTTTGCCCCGGAGAAAAGGTCAAAAAACCAATCTCTTCCATGCCCGGAAATTATAATTTTTCAATTGACCTTTTGGTTGAAGAAGTGAAAGATTTGTTTACTCAAACAGGAATAGACAAAATATTACTGTTTGGAATTCCTGAGGAAAAGGACGAACATGGGCATGTCGCATGTTCTCATGATGCCATTGTGCCACGGGCTATTCGCGCGCTAAAAGAAGCAATCTCTGAAGTACTAATTGTTGCTGACGTTTGCAATTGTGAGTATACAACTCATGGGCATTGCGGTACAATCATAGACGGTGATGTTGATAATGACAGCACCTTACATACTTTGTCTGCCCAATCGATAACACTAGCTAAAGCTGGTGCAGATATTATTGCCCCCAGTGATATGATGGATGGCCGTGTGGGTGCAATCCGAAAAGCACTCGATGATAATGGATTCCAAAATACGCCTATAATGGCTTATTCTGCTAAATATGCTTCCGGCTTTTACGGGCCATTCCGTGAGGCTGCAGACAGTGCTCCTCAATTTGGAGACCGCAATACCTACCAGATGGATCCGGCAAATTCAGATGAAGCCCTTCGTGAGGTAGAACAAGACATTATTGAAGGAGCAGACATGGTTATGGTGAAGCCTGCGTTGAGTTATATGGATGTGATAAGCAGAATCAAATCAACCTTCAACCTACCCTTAGTTGCTTACAATGTAAGTGGAGAATTTTCCATGGTGAAAGCTGCCGGAGAAAAAGGATGGATTGATGAAGAACGATTAATCAAAGAGATTTTAACTTCGCTAAAACGTGCAGGCGCTGATATCATTATCAGCTATCATTCCAAAGAATTTGTATTAAACGAATTGAAAAAAGGAAACCGAGTATAAACCAACAGAAAAATAGTTAACAATGACATACAACAATAGCATAAAAGCCTTCGAAAAAGCACAACAACTAATACCTGGTGGGGTAAATTCTCCGGTTCGTGCCTTTAAAAGTGTAGATGCAGATCCTGTTTTTATTCAAAAAGCAAAGGGATCAAAAATCTGGGATATTGACGGAAATGAATACATCGATTTTGTTTCATCCTGGGGACCACTTATTTTAGGTCATGCCCGTGACGAAATTGTAAGTGCAATTAAAGATGCAGCTGAGCTGGGAACAAGCTACGGTGCCCCTACCCTGATTGAAAATGAAATGGCCGAGCTAATCACCTCAATGGTTCCATCGGTTGATAAAGTCCGTATGGTTAATTCAGGTACAGAAGCCACGATGAGTGCTCTTCGTTTAGCGAGAGGCTATACTGGCCGTGACTTGGTTGTGAAATTTGCAGGCTGCTTTCATGGTCATGCAGACAGCTTCCTGATTAAAGCCGGCTCTGGGGCTATTACGCTTGGATTGCCAGACAGTCCGGGAGTTACAAAGGCAACTGCGAAAGATACCTTGATTGCCGAATACAACGATTTAGAATCGGTTGAAAAACTATTCAAGGAACATGGAGAAGATATTGCTGCTGTAATTCTTGAGCCTATTCCCGGAAACATGGGTGTTGTTTTACCGGAAGAAGGATTTCTTCAGGGAGTAAGAGACATCACCACTAAATATGGTTCGTTATTGATTTTTGATGAAGTGATCAGCGGATTTCGTGTTTCTACAGGTGGTGCCCAAAAGATATTTAATGTAAGTCCGGATATTACCACATTGGGTAAAATTATTGGTGGCGGACTTCCTGTTGGTGCTTATGGAGGCCGAGAGGAAATCATGAACAAACTGGCGCCTGAAGGCCCTATTTATCAGGCCGGAACTTTGTCTGGTAATCCTTTGGCGATGGCTGCAGGGACAGCAATGCTAAAAACATTAAACGAAAATCCTTCAATTTATACTGAGCTTGAACGCAAAGCTGCCAAACTGGAAGCTGGATTAAGGAATAATCTTTTAGAAACCGGAGTTCCCGGGGTTATCAATCGAATCGGTTCTATGATGACTTTGTTCTTCACTGAAGTTGAAAAAGTAAATTCATTTCAAGAGTCAATGCAGTCTGACACATCAAAATACGCAGCCTATTTTAAAAAATCGTTGGATAGCGGTATTTATATTGCTCCATCGCAGTTTGAGTGTCTGTTTGTTTCTGATGCACATTCTGATGCCGATATTGATCAGATTATTGAAGCAAATCGAAAAGCTCTAAAAAGTTTATAAAACGGATTAATCAATTTTAAAATGAAGGATTCTATCTTCCTAAAAACGTTAAGAGGAGAAAAGACTGAGCGACCTCCTGTTTGGTTTATGCGTCAGGCTGGCCGTGTATTGCCCAATTACAACAAGTTGAAGGAAAAGTACACTTTTCATGAGTTGATGGAAGATCCACAACTGGCAGCGAAAGTAACGCTTATGCCCATTCAGGATTTAGGTGTTGATGCAGCCATCCTTTTCTCTGATATTCTGGTGATTCCGAATGCCATGGGTATGGAACTGGAATTTACCGATCATGGGCCGGTTTTTAATAAACCGCTGAAAGGACTTTCCAATCCGGTTGAGCATTTAAAACCCGCACCTGAGAAACTAGAATATATATACAGGAATATTGATGAAATCATCAAGCAACGTCCTGATAATATTCCTCTTATCGGATTTTGTGGTGCTCCATTAACCACACTTTGCTATATGATTCAGGGAATTAGCAAGAACCCTAATTTTCCTGATGCGGTTAAGTTTTTATTTCAACACAAACAAGAAGCACTACAATTAATTGATGCCGTAGCTGATCTTTCAGTGCACTATACGCAGATGCAAATTGAGCATGGAGTTGATGCGTTTCAATTGTTTGAAACCCATGCCAATCTGATTCCATCTGAAATGTATATGGAAATGTTTATGCCGGCCATTCAAAAAATCAGTAAGGCTGTTAGAGAAACCGGAACTCCGTTCATCTTTTTCCCAAAAGGATTAGGGACAGGTTTGGGCTATATAACGCCGGAAATGGCTGACTTTGTAAGTATTGACTGGCAAATGCCTATCGAGCATGCCAGGGAGCTTGTTCATCCCGAAATTGGGCTTCAAGGCAATTTGGATCCTCGAAAGCTTTATGCTTCACAGGATGAAATTGCTGCTGAATTGGAAAAATTCAAGCCCTTTTTCAAAAAGAATGAAAAATGGATTTTCAACCTAGGACATGGTTTTTTGCCGGATATCCCTTATGAAAATGCCAAATTTGTGGCAGACTGGATAAAAAATACCGACTGGGATTCATGAAATTCCTGAAAATATTATCTTCGCACCCGAATAAAAAGTGAAACAAGTATGTTGAAAGATATTTTAGCAATTTCCGGTCAACCCGGATTATTCAAATTAATTGCAGAAGCAAAGAACAGTATTATTGTAGAGTCTCTTTTAAATGGTAAAAGAATGCCCGTTTACTCTCATTCTAAAGTGAGTACTCTTGAAGATATTGCCATTTTTACAGAAACTGCCGAAGCTCCTTTAAAAGAAGTTTTCCAGAAAATTTACGATAATGAATCGGGATCTGAAGTGAGCAAAGAAGCACTTAAAGATTTAAAAGGTTACTTTGCTACAGTATTACCGGAATACGATCGTGATCGTGTGTATACTTCTGATATGAAGAAAGTTGTGCAATGGTACAATCTACTTCTTCAAAAAGAAATGCTAAATTTTGAAGAAGAAGAAGAAAGTGAAGCTGAAGAAAAAACAGAAGAGTAGTATAAATTATACTATAGAATAAATGCCGTTACTTTCGAGTTTCGGCATTTTTTGTCTCCCAAAATTAACCAAAACTCAAAAAAAAGGTTCGTCTGGATATCCAGACGAACCATATATTTCCAAATAAGTACTGTTCTTCCTAGTAACGGTCTCTTCTTTGAAAACGGTCATTGCGACGAGGTCTTTCTTCACGAGGTTTTGCTTCATTAACCTTCATGTTACGACCTTGTACTTCAAAACCATCAAGTCTTTCAATAGCTTCAGAACCTTCTTGATCATCAGCCATTTCAACGAAACCAAATCCTTTTGCACGACCAGTATCGCGATCTTTGATAATTTTAACAGAAACAACTTCGCCAAATTGGCCAAATAAATCTTGAAGTTCTGCTTCTTCCAGGTTGTAGTTTAAATTCCCTACGTAAATGTTCATAATAAAAAAATAAAAAATTAAAATAAATAATGCTCACAGGCATTGCCATTGAATTTAGAACCGGGAATCTTTCTTTCAAACGAATGAATCACTGCAACCTAAAAGCTAAGGCAAACCCCAAAAACAAATAAAAAAAATTAAATAACGACCGTAAATGTGTAGAGCTATTTTAACATTAACATCTACAATTATTTACGTAATAGTTCAATACAAAAATAAGTATTGTTTTGATTCCGCAAATTAATTGAATGTTTTTTTAAGAATAATATTGAAAAAAAGAGCAATAAAACCTCATAAGTAGTTATTCAACATACAAAACCAGCCCCTTAAGGTACTCTCCTTCGGGATGATAGATGCTTACCGGATGATCTGCAGGTTGAATTAATTGATGTAAAATTCTAACATTTCTTCCAGAAATAGCAGCAGCAGAAAAAACAGCTTCTCTAAATTTCTCTTTTGTAACTACTTGTGAACAACTAAAAGTGAAGACAATTCCACCAGATCGTATTTGTTCAAAAGCCTTTAAATTAAGACGCTTATATGCCTGAAGAGCTTGTCTTAACGCATTTTTATGTTTTGCGAAAGCTGGAGGGTCAAGAATAATCAAATCGTACTTATCTTTAATATTCGCCATAAACTCAAAAGCATCAGTAGCAAATGCTTCATGACGTTTATCATCTTGGAAATTGAGTGAAACATTTCGATTTGTCAGTTCAATGGCTTTTACAGATGAATCAACAGAGTGAACAATGTTTGCTCCGCCACGCATTGCATAAAAAGAAAAACCACCACTGTAACAAAACATATTAAGAACATCACGACCTTGAGCATATTTTTGTACCAGATACCTGTTTTCACGCTGATCAATGAAGAACCCTGTTTTTTGTCCTCCGATCCAATCAACTGCAAAGGAATTTCCATATTCCTGTACAATAGCTGATCCTTCAGAATCTCCCAACAAATATTCATTTTCCGGCTCAATATCAGCTTTATATGGAAGAGTCTTCTCACTTTTATCATAAACAGCCTGCAGCTTATCTCCAAGTATTTCTTTTAGTATTTCTGCTAGTTCATAACGAATTAAGTATAAACCTATAGAATGAGCCTGAAACACAGCCGTACCATTATAAAAATCAATGACTAAACCGGGAAGTCCATCTCCTTCACCATGTAATAAACGAAAGACTGTTGTTTCTGTACTGTCCAGAAAGCCTAAAGCACGCCGAATATTTACCGCTTTTTCAAGTTTATCCTTCCAAAAGTTGGAGTCAATTGATTCATCATCAAAAGTCAGAATTCTAACTGCAATCGAACCTATTTGAAAATGACCTATTCCCAAAAATTCATTGCTACTGGAAACAACTCTAACAAGATCACCTTCCAGCACCTCTCCTTTAATTTTTTTAATAGCACCCGAAAAAACCCAGGGGTGAAAACGCTTTAATGACTGTTCTTTTTTAGGTTTAAGAACAACAGTCGCTTGTATGTTTGTCATGATTATGCTTCAGCTAAAGAACGAAAAACAAGAAATGGAATCCATGCATCAGTTGCTGCATAGCTTTGTTGAGCTTCTGAGAGCTCAACATTTTCCCAGTTTGATAAACGCTGAGATTTAGAAATACGTACTCCTAATACAATTCCTGCAATTTTTTTCAAACTGAAATCGTGAATGCCGTATTCTTTCACTTCTTCCTGAAGTTCCACAAAACCAGCTGGAGCAAATTGATTGACACGTTGTAGGGTTTTTATATCATCACGAATTGCAACCCCGATTTTAAAGACATCGGGATCAGCTAAAATATTTTTAATTTCATTTGGTAAGCCGATCTTATTTATTCTAAAAAGATAAGCTTTGCGGTCAGTAGATAATTGCAACAAGGCTACCTTATTTATTTGACCTCGCTTAAAAGAGGGCTTGGTTTCTGTGTCAAAACCTATAATCGATTCATTTTTAAGCTCTTCAATTGCCTGTTTATATGATTTTTCGTCATCAATCACTGATATTTTACCATCAAATGCTTTTAATGGTAATGTATCAAGTTCTTCTTTTGTAATATTTTCCTGAAACATCTCTGCTAATCTATCTTATTTTCAAACATATCATTCAACCAATCTGGTTTATTTCCAGAAATGGTTTCATCTTCTTCCGACTTAATTTCAAGTTTTTGATCAAAGTCAATATTGCTATAAACCAAAGCATGAATTGCACGAAGGCTATTTACCAATTTTTGCCCCCAATAGTTCTTGAAATTTTCAATGCACTCCCATAGAGCTTCCTGCATAATCTCATCATCTCCAATCCGGTAAGAAAGGATAAAATCCTTCAGATCCTGATAGATATCAGCCAGGTTTTCTGAAATACTTGAAGTCATGGGACCATCACTCAATTGCATTTCTTCCATAAAAACTTCTTGAAAATCATCATGTTCCCCCATTAGATTCATAATTCTTTGTAATAAAAAATTATAATCAACCTCAGAAACAAACTTCTCAAGCATCAATTCTTCGGTACTACCAAATTCAGGTAAAACACTAGCTTTCAAGTATAAAAGAGGTAAAATCTTTTGAGATTTACTTAAAAATGTTCTGGCATCCTCACTCCCTGCGTTCTCAATAAATGAGCAGAACTCATTCGCTACAGTTACAAACTCAATGGTATTTTTTGAGTATACAATTGGATTCAAATTTTCTTCAGTCATACGGAAAAATTAACAGCACAAAAGTAATAAGTTTTTTTTAGGATGAATAATCACTCCGCCTACAGTCCTCCAAACTTTAAGTTATTCCCTAATTCGATGGAATAAAAAAAGTGGGTTCAAAAAGAACCCACTTTTCTAATAATATAGTAAAAAACTTTCTTCTTATTCAGAATCTATTTCAACTCTTCTGTTCAATGAACGACCTTCACTTGTATTGTTTGGAGCAGCTGGCTGAGATTCACCCAGAGGAATTACTTTTATAATTCTTTGAGGAGCAATACCATTGTCAATTAGGTAAGCTCTAGCTTCATTTGCTCTTCTTTCTGAAAGTCCCATATTATAAGCTTCAGTACCTGTTGCATCAGCGTGTCCGGTTAGGTCAATGGCAACTTTTGGATTTTCTTTCAAATACTTGATAATTGCATCAAGTTCAGAAGTTGCAGCAGATTTCAAACTACTCTTATCAAAATCGAAGTAAATTGATTTCAATTCCATTTCAACTACAGGACAACCATTATTCTCAGCAGGACCAGCTTCAGTTGGACAATCATCTTCTTCATCAACGATGCCATCTCCATCAGTATCGAAAGGACAACCTTTATCATCAACTTTGTAACCACGAGGAGTATCTGGACATTGATCATCTTTATCAGCTACACCGTCACCGTCAGAGTCAGGACAACCGTTTAATGCTGCTAAACCTGCTACATCTGGACATTCATCATCTTTGTCAGCGACACCGTCACCATCAGAATCAGGACAACCGTTTAATGCAGCTACACCTGCTTCATCCGGACAATCATCAAGGTAATCAGCAACGCCGTCACCATCACTATCGATAGGACAACCATCTTCATCTACAGCAACACCAAATGGTGTATTAGGGCATAAATCTTTTCTGTCAGCAACACCATCACCATCAGAATCTTTCTTTTTACAGTTAAAACTGAATTCAAGTCCTGCAGTTAGTTTTAAGAAACTTTCTGTTTTAACTCCAACTTCATCAGCTTTATCTGATCCGATTCCATCAATATATCCACCTTCAACAAAAAGAGCAACTGCATCACTAAGTCCAACTTTTGTTCCAATACCTGCATCAAAAGTTAGATTATCAGTCGTGTTATCAAAGATATAACCAGGTCCTGCATATAGATACGGACGGAATTTACTGGTTTCGCTCAAAATTTTTCCGTTACTTAATTTATATTTTAAATTTAGGTAAGTACCAGTAATGTCAACTTCTGAATTATATAATCCTAAATTTTGATTCAAACTTAAATCGAAAGAAGGACTTAAATACCTGCCGATATAAATCTCAGGCATGAAACCATTACGGTCATATGTATTCCCATGATATATTCCGGCACCGACACCTATACCCCATTTGTTTTCAGCTGTTTGAGCTTGTACTGAAAATACAGAAAAAAGCACCAAAGAGAGAAGTAGAATTTTTTTCATAATATACTTATTATTAATATGTTAATAGTTCTCATACAAGTCAGCATTAATATACTAAATTTATTGAATTCAGTCATCATGCTGCTTAAACAAAAATAAAGATATTTATTTCACTACAAATGAATGAGTTTAAAAAAATGATATCTATCTAAAAATAAAGTATTTTAGATTCATATTCAGAATCAACACATAAAGAAAAAAATCATATTGTGTTAGTGGGAATGCAAACCGCATTCTTTCTTAGAGTTATTCTCCCACCACCATCTTCCAGCGCGAAAATCTTCTCCCGGTTGAATTGCTCGGGTACAAGGCGAACAACCAATACTAACATAACCTTTATCATGCAAAACATTATATGGAACATGGTTTTCTTTTACGTAGTTGCGGCAATCATCCAGACTCCAATGTAAAAGCGGATTATACTTAACTAATGAAAAGCCTGCATCCCAGTTGAAAAATTCCAGTCCTTCCCTGTTTTGTGATTGCGAAGCCCGAAGTCCGGTAATCCAGCATTCCATACCTTCTAAAGATCTTCCCAAGGGTTCAACCTTACGAATGTGACAGCACATTTTACGGTTTTCCACAGACGAATAAAAACTGTTTGGTCCGTTTTCAGCAATAAATGCCTCTAACTTTTCATTATTTGGATAATAAGGCTGTATCGGTTTATTGTATTTCTCTAGTGTGCGTGCATAAACTTTATAAGTTTCCTCAAATAATCTTCCTGTATCCAGTGTTATTACTTTAACCGGAATATCATTTTTAAAGATTATATCTGTTATCACTTGATCTTCAATTCCAAAACTTGTTGAAAAAACAAGCTTTCCCGGATATTTTTCAGCCAAAGCCTTTAGGGATTCTACTGTATCCTTTTCTTTAAATTCAATATTTAACTTTTCAGCCAATTGCTCACTCATAGTACAAAATTTAAGTCATGAAGCCCCAAAAATAGTCATTTTCGTGATTATTTTAATCCACTGGATAAAACCACATAACAATGTCTGATCAAACGTCAATAAAATATTTTCTAAATTTGGCGACCTGAAGATTATGATACTATATTCAATTTTACTTTTGCTTTTCTACATGGGAGTTCCCATGTTTATAATTTATCTGACATCAAAGTCTGCAAGGGCAAAAAAAGTTGGAGCAGTCGTTATTACTTACATTGTTGGGCTGATATTCGGGAACATTGGAATTCTTCCTCGATCATCAACGGAGCTCACTCAGATTCTTGCAGGTCAAAATGGTGTTTCTGAAGATATTTTGTTTCCCTTTCTTGAAAAAGGAATTATTAATACCTCTGATTTGCTAACGAACCAAATACTAATTCTGCAAGATACATTGATGAGTATCTCAATAATGCTGGCAATACCAATGATCTTATTTTCACTGGATATAAAACGCTGGTTGAAACAAGCCAGAAAAGCATTGTTCTCCTTATTCTTAGGCATAATATCTTTGCTTATAGTCATTTTTATAGGTTATCAGATTTTCAATAATGATATTAGTGAATCCTGGAAAATAACAGGAATGCTGGCGGGAATTTATACAGGTGGAACTCCTAACCTTTCTGCTATTAGTACAGCCTTAGATGTCGAGCCCAATATTTTCATTTTAGTAAATACTTACGACATTATTATTGGAGCAGTAATACTCTTATTTATATTAACATACGCTCAAAAAATATTCAAACTCTTTCTTCCTAAGTTCAAATATTCAAACCATAAATCTGATTTAGTAAAAAGAGAAACTGATCCTGACTATGAGGATTTTAATGGGATGTTAACTAAAGAAGGGATTATTCACTCTGTAAAAACATTAATGTTATCAATTTTGATATTGGGAATTGCATTTGGACTTAGTTTCCTGACAGACAGAGAAACTACTCAAATGGTCATTATCGTATTAACCGTTACTACACTGGGGATTATTGCCAGTTTATTTAAATCCGTCAATAAAATTGAAAAAAGTTTTCAGCTGGGAATGTACTTTATAACCGTATTTTCACTTGTAATTGCCAGTATGAGTGATTTAAATCAAATCATCAACATCGAATATTTATTCCTCTTTTTATTTGTATTAGTCGCTGTAGTTGGATCAATGCTGGTACATGTCTTTCTTTCGTGGGTTTTTAAAGTTGATACAGACACCACTATAATAACCATAACTGCACTTACTTACTCAACACCTTTTGTTCCGGTTGTAGCAGGCACTTTAAAGAATAAAGAAGTAATTGTTTCCGGATTGACAATTGGAATTCTCGGATACGCTTTCGGTAATTACCTGGGAATTGGAATAGCATATTTTATCCAGGGATTATAAGTTTAAAGGAGGGTATTCAAGAAACGATGTATTGGTCAAAGAAATAACGAAGAAATTCAAATCCTTTGATTTTATTAGTCCCCCAGCAAGTCTACCCCTCCCCTTGCCAACTTTTCTGCTCCAACTGGCAATAGAGAGCTGTCCATTGGTAATTTTTCGGCTTCAATCGACATAGTTGCCCCCTTCCCTCGGCAGTTTTTGGCTTTCTACACAATTTCATATCCGATAAGCAATTGTGTTATCCCGAAGAAAAAACAATCACTATAAAACATCAATTTTTTGTTTTCATTGTTAGTTGTGTTTATTGGTTTTAATTTGTTTCACGTATTTTTTTAGCCGACAAAACAAGTGTAGGAAAGGCATAGCTCCCATCGGGATGTTTTACCCGAAAATCACTAAAACCAGCTTCTGTCAATGCTTTTTTTAGTGTTTCTTCCGGGAGTTGGTGTGTTGGATACCCCATAATGCGGGTTTGTAGCTCTACAAGGGCAAGGGTCAATTCATTTTCTTTGTCTATTGCTTTATCACAAATGTGGTTTGAGATGAGAATCCCACCTGGTTTCATCGAGTGGTTTACTTTTTTCAGAAATGCAACAAGAGAGTCATTATTGCTGGCTAATTCATACAAGAAATGGGAGCTAAAAAACAAGTCGTAGCCCTTACCAAACGATTCGTCTTTTTTGATGTCGAAATCGTGATAGGTTATGCGGGTAAAATCCTTTTCGTTTTGTTTAACTTCTTTGGCTATTTGACAAACTGTCGGCAAGTCATACACATGGGCTTGAAGATTTGGGTTTTCCCGCAAAAGAGCATACGAATAGTATCCAATACTTCCTGCAAAATCACACATATTGGTACAGGAATTAAACTCAGGAATGGTTTTTATGAACGAAACTACGTTTTGTATTGAACCAGCCTTTGCTCCCTGTTCCATGTTTAATGTAGTTTCTTTCGAACTCCACATTTTCCCGTCAAAATCGGGCTTTTCTCCTTTTAATACAGTTTCTAAATAATCGAAGGGACCTGAACTTCCTGCGAATCGTTTTACTTCATGTAGCTGATTGACTTCAGATTTCTGAATCAGATATTCTTTAGATAAGGTTGCCAAACAGTAACTGTTGTCCTTTCTTGATACTAATCCAATTGTATCCAATACTTTTAGAAGAGCTTCGGTAACGTCCTTTTGCGTCTGAAGCCTATCTGCAATTTCAGTAAGAGTAAGAGTTGTCCCGGAAAGAATCTCAAACAATTTGATGTTGATTGCTGCATTGATAACTTTGGGCAAATAGCTGATGTATAGAATATTGTTTATTTTACTATACGGTGTTTTGAGTATTGGTACATTCATGTTATATGATTTTTTATTTTTTTAATCGCCTCTTTCCAATCGAAAATTATATTCTCTTAAAAATGTGGCAGAATGTTTCGTAATATTTCTCAGGCGTTCGTCATATGAATCATTTTCCGATGTAACCTGATAATTCTGTATATTGAATATGCTACGATTAAGATAAAAGTTACATGTTAATCTGTTAAATTATAATAGAAGGTTTCCTGTCTGGTATACCACAAAAGCCACAATCCATGCCATCCCTGTGGTATAAGCCATTGTGAATATTGCCCATCCCCAGTTTGACTCCTTTTTTATGGCTGCAATTACAGCAATGCACGGGAAATAGATCAAAATAAATAGCATGAAGCTGAATGCCATCAAAGGGGTAAATACCTTTTGTCCTTTTAACTTTCCTGATTGATGGGTTTGATTTTGCAGGTTAGAGATCAGTGCTCCCGATGTTTCATCGGCCTCCATGTCTGCATTGTATAAAACACCCATCGTGCTCACCACTATTTCTTTGGCTGCCAACCCGGTAATTATGCTTACGCCCATTTTCCAGTCGTAACCGAGTGGTGCGATTATCGGCTCAATAGCATGTCCTAGTCTACCTATATAAGATTGATCTTGTCTTTCAGATGCCTGTAAAATTTTTAGTTGTTGAATCTGTTCTTCTTGCGTTTCTTCATCAAGCGTGGCGTTATTAATTTTAGCAATTTGTTCGTTGTAATCCTGACTGTATGAAATATTTTTCGGGAAATAACCCAAAGCCCATATTAATACAGAAGCAACCATGATTGTTGTACCTATTTTTTTTAGATATTCCCGTCCTTTGTACCACATGTGTAAAGAGGTATTTTTAAAGGTAGGGATACGATAAGGAGGGAGCTCCATTACAAAAGGAACTTCTTTTTTCGAAAAAGCAACTTTTTTCAATATTAAAGCAACAATAACCGCTATTACTATTCCTATTACATAAATAGAAAATAACATCAATCCCTGGTTTTTTGGGAAAAATGCAGAGATTAGCAATATATAAACGGGTAAGCGCGCACTACACGACATAAATGGGGTAATGAGCATAGTAAGAAGCCTGTCGTTTCTGTTTTCCAGGGTACGTGTTGCCATTATTGCCGGAACATTGCATCCAAATCCCATAATTAATGGTATAAACGATTTGCCATGCAGCCCTATTTTATGCATTAATTTGTCCATAATAAAAGCAGCACGGGCCATGTAGCCGGTATCTTCCATCAAAGAAATAAAGAAAAACAATATCAATATATTGGGAAGAAAGATGATAACACTACCAACACCACCTATAATACCGGTTACCAGTAAATCTTTAAAAATACCTTCGGGCATTATATTGCTTACCCAATCACCTAAAGCGGCCACACCTGCATCTATCCAATCCATTGGATAACTGCCTATTGTAAAAGTAGCCTGAAACATCAGCCACATAAAAAATAAGAAAATAGGAAATCCTAATATTTTATGAGTAAACAGATCATCAAGATTACGGACTTTTCCATGAAGCCGCTTCGGTTCCCTGTATGTTTCCTTTAGTGCTCCGGTAATAAACCCATATTTTGCATCGGTAATAATAGTTTCTGAGTTTTCTGCATATTCCTGTTCCAGTTCTTTTACCACATTATTTGCAGAGGAATTTATTTTTTCAAAATTTGGCAGAATCTTAAGTTGTTCTTGAGTCGTTTGGTCTGTTTCTATAAGCTTTATAGCAATATATCTTAGTGGGTATTTATCTGCTAGCCCGACATTTTCATAAAGTTCTTCCTCTATCAGTTTAATCCCGTTTTCAATCATTTTGCCATAATTAATGTGTATGTATCTCACATCAGGATCACGATCTTCATAAACATCAATTAGTTTTTTCAATAATTCGTTAATGCCTTTTCCTTTGGATGCTACTGTTGGAATAATGGGAATTCCTAGCATTTTACCCAGCTTCTCGTAATCGAACTTAATTCCTTTTTTCTCCAGTTCGTCGTACATGTTCAGGGCTATCACCACTTTTATATCCATATCGATTAGCTGAGTGGTGAGGTATAAATTGCGTTCGAGGTTAGAAGCATCAACTACGTTTACCACAATGTCCGGCATTTTTTCGGCAATGTGGTTACGAACATATAATTCTTCCGGAGAGTATTCAGTTATGGAATAGGTGCCCGGCAAATCGACAATGTTAAATCGATATCCGTATTTTTTCATGACAGCTTCTTTTGCATCAACTGTAACACCTCCGTAATTTCCTACCCGTTCACGCGAACCAGAAGCATAGTTAAACAATGTTGTTTTCCCGCTATTGGGGTTTCCTATCAGAGCAATATCTATAATTTCTCCTTTTTCCCGGGCAGAAATTTTTAGTTTTTCATTTACAGTTGTGCCGTTAAATCCCGTTTCGGGAATATCCTTCACATCAGTTCCGGATACAATCTCCACCATCCTGGCTTCGCTTTTTCTTAACGAAAGGTTGTAGCCCATTACTTCGTATTCTATGGGATCTTTTAACGGTGCATTTTTAATTACAGTAACTTTTTTCCCTTTTATAAAACCCATTTCAGTAATACGTTTCCGAAAAGCACCATGCCCATGAACTTTAGTAATAATAGCTGATTCTCCGGAGAGCAGACAGGAAAGGGATTTGTTCTTTTCGTCAAAACATACTTCGTGTCTTTGTCTCATTTTATTTTTCATGTTATTGGATGTGTGGCTTTATAATCAGGCAGATCATAGGTATAGGGTCTTTTATGAGTTTTTGCTTTGTTGCTTCAAATCCATTTCTCTCAACAAATTTTTTAAATGATAATACAGACCATCTTGTCCGTACTCTATCCCATAATATTCATACAATGTGAAAAAAATGACTTGTCAGTTTTCCCCATGGATAATGTGTGGTTTATCTTTCATTTTATTCATCACCCAAAATAAAACAAACAAAAAAGAAAGGACAATCCCTAATAAGAGGGGTTTTATGTAGAAGTAGCCTCCTAAAAGTAGGGTAAGATTGTTGCATTTTCCTTTGATTATAGGTGTATTAACACTAACTTTTTTATGTGCCGGGGTTTTCAAGCTTAGGCAAAAAATGCAGGAAACATCATCTGTTTATTTTCGGAGTCCGGCCTATCCTTTCTTTCAGATATTATATATCCTTTTATCTGTATGGATTATCGTATTTGCATTTATCAGTAAACCTTCAGAAACATCATTAGGTATGCTAAACCTGGTAATTGGCACAATATCATATTATTTTGTCATGAAGCGCTTTCCTTTCCTAAAAGAGTGGAACCCGTTGGGTTTAATTCGTTCTTTACCGCAAACAAGGTCAGTACGAGCTAATAAAAAAAGGTTTGTTTCGAAAAACAGATAACGACAAATTTTGGGTAAACATTATTGAAAACGAATAGAGTGCTCACGAAAAATAGAAGAAATAATAATGAAACATAAAACAAAAAGAAAAACATTAAATCGCGATATGCGTTCGTTGCATCGTAATATCGGTTTCTTTGTTGTAGGACTTATAATTATTTTTAGTATAAACGGGATAGTTCTTATATATAGAAATACTGAATTTCTGAAAAAAGAAAAATTTGTAGAAAAAACCTTAGATCCGAATTTGGAAGCATCAGAACTGGGGAAAGTTTTATACTTAAGAAACTTTAAAGTTTTAAAAGAAGAAGAAGAAATGGTCTATTTTCAGGATGGAACCTATAATAAAGTGACTGGTGATATAAAATACTCGTCGAAAGAACTGCCTGCTTTTCTTAGCAAGTTTAATAAACTACATATGTCTTCCAGTATAGAATTGGTACATTGGGCTTCTTTAATTTTTGGAATATTATTGATGTTTTTGGCAATATCTTCTTTTTGGATGTACAAACCCCAAACAAGAATGTTTCGAAGGAGAGTTTTTATAGCTTTTATTGGTGTTACTTTTGCCGTAATATTATTATTCCTGTAATTATATAACTCAAGTTTTTTTGTATTACTTATCTTTCTTATTCAACAGAAAGATTATCGTATTAGGTATCCCTAATAAAATACATTTTATAGAGAAGCATCGTAATTTATTTTTTTGTTTTAATATTTAATGCAACAATGTTGCATTTTAAAAAATCTGTTTACTATATTTGCAACATTGTTGCATCTATTTGTCATATATGGAAACACTAGATATTTTACAAGAGCATAAATTAAAAAGAACTGCTTGTCGGGAGGGAATTTTAGAAGTAATGCTTAATTCAGGACATGCACTTTCTGAAAATGAAATAAAGGATGAATTGAACGGGAATTATGATAGAACAACATTTTACCGTTCATTTAAAACTCTTCTTGAAAAAAAGATTATCCACAAAATTGTAGTGGATAACCAGGTAGTGAAATATGCTCTTGATAATTCGGTTACACATAAAAACGAACATGCTCATTTTTATTGCAAAAGGTGTAATAGTGTGATTTGTTTGGATGATATTCCGATTGATGAACCTGAAATTCCTCAGGGCTTTGAAGCTTATGAAACAGAAGTGATTATTAAGGGTGTATGTAATATTTGCAAAAGTTCAAAGTAAAAGTTGTATAAAGGGAAAAAACATATAGCCTTTTCTTTATTGCTGGTATTTTTTTCACTAATCGTTTACCAGCCGATTCATATCATTGGACATCATTCGCACAAACACAATTGTTCTTCTGGCTTTTGTAAAGTGACAGAACCAGGGCACCTTGTTTTTCAAAATGATGAACACTGTTTTATTTGCGATTACGAATTTACAATAAATGGCCTGCCTGAAGAATTCAATACTCCTTTTATTGAAAGTTGTTTTTATGAATTAAAGCCAGACAAAATGCAGGTCATGTTTTTGGGGGAGATAATTATTCACACTTCTCCTCGTGCACCTCCATTTCTTTCATAGCCTTTTTTATTCTCCTTTTTAGTTAAGAAATATAAAATTACAGGTTTTATGAGAAAACTTTGTGTAGCTTTTATTGCCATTATTTTCACAATTACGGCAGTAAATTCTCAGGAATCATACACCCTTTCGGGAAGTGTTTCCGATGAAAGTGATCAGATTTTGCCTGGAGCTTCAGTTATACTTATTCCGGGTAAGACAGGAACAACTACTGATGACAATGGGAACTTTCATTTCTCAGGGTTAAAAACAGGCATTTATGTCCTCAATGTTTCTTTTATTGGATATAAAACCTTTACTGATACCATTGAAATTCAGGTATCTGAAACAGTTCGGGTAAAAATGGACCCTTCTGTAATGACATTACATGAAGTTATAGTTGCAGATAATTACGCACAGTTAAGAAGCAGGGAAGATTCACGAAATGTCGAAATTGTTAACGATAGCTTTATTAAGATGAACCTTTCGGGCAGTTTGATGAAATCGCTGGAACGGCTTCCGGGAGTAAGCACCATTGATATTGGTTCGGGTCAATCAAAACCTGTAATCCGGGGATTGAGTTTTAACCGTATCGTAGTTGCCGAAAACGGTATAAAACACGAAGGTCAACAGTGGGGCGAGGACCATGGATTGGAAATTGATCAGTATGCTGTTGACCGTGTGGAAGTGATAAAAGGTCCTGCATCGTTAATGTACGGATCGGACGCCATTGGAGGAGTAATCGACATAAAACAACTGGGAATTCCATCCAAAAATTCGTTTGGAGGTTCAGTTGATTTAACAGGGAAAAGCAATAACCATTTGCTCGGCACATCAGCTAATGTATTTGCACGCAAAAAGGCCTTGTTTTTTACAGGACGTTTTACTTTACTCGATTTTGGCGATTATCGTGTTCCAACCAATACTGTCGATATTTATTCGTATAAAGCGGAATTGTACAAGAATCATCTGAGAAATACAGCTGGGAACGAACAAAACTTTCATTTTTCGTTTGGCGCTGTCGGGGAACGGTTTTCAACCCGCTTTTTTCTCAGCGATTTGCATACAAAAAGTGGCTTTTTTGCCAATGCACACGGTCTTGAACCACGAAATGTAGATACCGGGCTTCATGATCATTCCAACCGCGATATACAGTATCCGTACCAGGAAGTAAACCACATAAAAGTTACAAACCAAAGCGAATGGCACGGAAACAATATCAATGCAGAGCTGGAACTTGGGTTTCAGAATAATTTCAGAGAAGAAAAGAGCCAGTATGTAAGCCACGGCTATATGCCATCGGTATCTCCCGACTCTTTGTCTTTTCCTGCTGATTTGGAACGGCAATTTGATAAAAATGTGTATTCAGGAAACCTGAAATTTACCTATAAGCCAGATGCCGTTTTTTCAGTAACAGCGGGGGTAAACACCGAGTTCCAGAAAAATAACATTGACGGACGTGGTTTTATTATTCCTGAATTTACACAGTTTACTGCAGGGGTATTTTTGTTTGGGAAATATTATTTATCGCCCAACACTATTTTGCAGGCAGGCTTGCGTTTGGATTACGGAAAAATAGATATTAAGAAATATCACGACTGGTTTCCAAGCCCGGTAACAACTAACGGAGATACTACCTGGAATTATTTACAACGGGCACCGGAGATTACAAGAACTTTTAAAAATGTATCGTGGTCACTTGGTATTAACCAAAATTGGGAGAAGCTAAGCTTAAAAGCCAATATTGGAAAAAGTTTCCGAATGCCTATTGCCAAAGAGCTGGCTGCCAATGGAGTTAATTACCACCGTTTTAGTTACGAAGTGGGCGACCCGGATTTGTCACCTGAAGTTTCATATCAGTTAGATTTGGGAGCAGAATATAATTCAACCGCTTGGGCAATCGGGATTACCCCATTTCTCAACTACTTTCCGAATTACATTTACCTGAATCCGAGCTCGGAACACGACCGCCTGTATGGAAACGGGAACCAGGTATTTTACTATCGGCAGAGTAAAGTTTTGCGTTTTGGCAGCGAAATTCATTCGCATTACCAGGTAATACAGCCTATAACAGTGGGGATTATTGGCGAGTATGTCTATTCGGAACAATTGTCGGGAGAAAAGAAAGGATTTACACTTCCATTTGCTCCGCCTGCATCGTTGCTGTTTAATGTAAAATACACTCCAGAGAATATGGGATGGATAAAAAATCCATATTTATCTATTGATTATAAATTGGTTGCACGGCAAAGTCGCATTGTCCCACCCGAAGAAAAAACCAACGGCTATACACTTATAAATTTATCGCTGGGGGGAAACCTGAATTTTGGAGAGAAAAATATTACCACAGCTTTTCAGGTTCAAAATGTATTTAACCAGAAATATTTTAACCATACCAGCTACTACCGCCTGATAAATGTACCAGAAGCTGGTCGTAGTTTTATTTTAACCATTAACATTCCATTCAAATAAAAAATATGAATGAATAAAAATCCTTTAAATATTAATACCATGAAAACAACAATTAAAACAATCATTTTACTATTTATAACATCAAGTATGCTTTTTTTTACCGCTTGTGAGGATGATGATGACGACGTACTAAAACCAGTAATAAACAATCTGGAAGTAGGATTAGGAGACAGCCATGTTGCATATGTAGGTGCTGATTTGCACTTACAGGCAAATATTTATGCCGAGGGGAAAGTTGATGTAATTACCGTGGAAATACACCAGGAGCAAGGCAGCAGCGATGAAATAAAGGCTACTTATGACAATTATGCAGGGGTAATAGATCCCATATTCCATAAACATGTAGATATTCCGACAGAAACACCTGTTGGAACTTACCATGTTCACATTACAGTAACTGATATGTTAGGATACCAAACCACCGTTGAAGATGAAATTGAGATTAAAGAACTGACTGATGAAGAAGCTCCGGAAATAAATATTTCATCGGCTCCGGAAAACGGACAGACTTTTGCAAGTGGTGAAGCAATCAGCATCTCCGGCAATATTACAGACAATCTTTCTCTCGCAGGTATGTTTATTGCGTTGGTTTACGAATCAGATAATATTAACGATGCCGATGTTACGGGAGCCAATACATCAGTTATTGTTATGCTTCATACACACGATTTTGAAGATCCTGATGAATATGAGTTTTCTGCCTCTATTGAGGTTGGTGCTGCAAACGACAACAACATGACACCCGCCCCTATTCAAGGTGATAATGCCTGGCAGTCGGGGAACTATTACATTCTTGTAAAATGTAAAGATGCCAAAGGAAACTGGGCATATTCAAACCACTATCCGATAGTAATAAATCTCTAATTTTTAATTCAAACAGGGTGGAAATTGTTCACGAAGTTCCACCCTGTTTAAAACCAGTTATCATGAAGACTTTTAAATTATTTTCAATATTGATATTTTCTCTTTTTTTGTTTGTAACCTGCAGTGAAAGCGAGATAGATGACGAAGATCCGAAAATTGATTTATCCATCCCCAATGCCTTTCCGGTGAATTGTGATACGCTCTATTTTGGCGAACCATTTACATTAAAAGTTTTATTTACCGACAATGTGGAACTAGGCTCTTTTAGTATTGATATTCATAATAATTTCGACCACCATTCGCATACCACAGAGGTTACAGAGTGCAATCTGGATGATATAAAAACCCCGGTAAACCCTTATCTTTCAATTGAAGAATATGATATTCCGGAAGGAATGGATACCTACGAGACTTCACTGGAAATTATCATCCCGGATGGCAATAGTAAGGGTGAATTTGATGAAGGGGATTACCATTTTTTTATCAGCTTGGTTGACAAAGAAGGGTGGTCGACACAGAAAGGACTAAGTATAAAAATTCAGGCAAAGAGATGAGCGCAACGACACAAAAAATCACAATAAATTCTTTCGCCTTATCCATTGGATAGTTGCTAATGCTATTATTAATGAACTTTCGTGCAAACAATAAACTAACAATGATTATATTGTTAGTTTTATACTGGGTTTCTTTGAACCCTATCAACCTAAACACCAACTAACTCTGATGAAACTTAAATTCTTAACCTTAATGTTTCTGGTGCTAACCAGCACCTTTACTTTTGCTCAGTCTACAAAAGACATCTCAATACTACGATTCAACGATAACAATGCTTCCATAAAAGCAGATGAAAGCGATTGGGGATTCCACAGAATCATTAAAGAAATTGAATTGGGACCAGATGGTCAATCAACATTGTCTGTTGGAGGTGATGTACGCCTACAATTCTATCAAAATTCAAATTGTAATTTTGGCATGGGAGCTGAAAGTGAACATTGGTTCTGGCAACGATATTTATTACATGCAGATCTTAATTTATCCAACACATTAAGGGTTTTCACTCAGTTTGGAAGTACACACACTACCGGACGCGAATACATTATTCCGGAAATTGAAAAAGATAAACTTGATGTAATGCAAGTATTTGCAGATATAAAATTAAATATTGGCGCCAACTTAAATATACGCCTGGGAAGACAGGAATTTACATACGGAACAGCCCAAATGCTTCATTTTAGGGGTGGCCCCAACAACAGGCAAGGTCATGACGGAATAAGAATAACATTGCAAAAAAACGGTTTTACTGCTGATTTTCTTGCTTTCAGACCAGTTATTAACAAATTCGGAGTATTTGACAATAAAGCCAATAAAGGAGAATACAGCTATGGAACATACCTGACTTATACTAACCAGGTTTCAACTGTTTTTGATCTGTATTATTTAGGAACGGAAAGAAAGTCTGCCACATACATTAACGATGATAACACGCATAAAGAATCCCGCCAATCAGTAGGTTTTCGTATTAGTCAAAGCAATAAACCATTCTTCCATAATACAGAAATCACTTATCAATTTGGGAAGTTTGGAGACAGCAACATAAGTGCTTTTGAACAATTTACAAAAGTTGGTTATCAGTTTAAGAACTCTAAATGGCAGCCTCTTTTCCAGTTGAAAGAATTTATCTACTCAGGTGATAAAAATGAAAATGATGGAAAAATCAATACATTCCGTACAATTTCATCAATGCCATCTGCCAGTAATCAATATAACTTTGGAAATTCCAATACAATAATTCTGATCCCTGAATTTAATTTCACCCCAACAAAGAAACTTACCTTGTTTGCTCGTTATTACAGGGTTTGGAAGTATTCAAACAAGGATGTTATTTATACAACCAATATGTCCAAAATCCTTATAAATGGCACCTCAGAGACCAGAGCAGATAGTAAAGACTATTATAAAGGTTTTGAGGTTGAAGCAGCCTTTAAATTAAACAAACATATAAGCCTGGATGCCCAAGCTTCCTTCTTTACTCCCGGAGAACTAATTAATCAGCTGGGTTATGATGAAAACCTGAAAAGTTTGTTTTTCAATTGCAGTTATAGTTTTTAATAATCTCATATAACCTATTCCAGGTTCATCATTCAAGTAAGAATTTACGTAAATTCTATATAAAGCAAGAAAGTAAAGAAATAATAAACTCTTACCATTCCCCTACTCTCCTTTATTTTTTAATCATTAAATGGCATAAGCAGAAATTCATTTTTATTTCAATATTCAGGTAAAAAGAAATACTTTTACATCATCTCGTTAGGGGTGTCCGATAAATGGGCTGAGATTATACCCTTAAACCTGAAATGTATCATAACAGCGTAGGGAAACGGATATTGGAATTCTATTCAAATTAACAATTCAGCAAACCGCTTCATTTATTAGAATCGGTTATTTTTTTCTCTGCTTCATGATCATTTCAAAATTTAATCAATTTAAAAATTTGAAATGACAATCAATCCAAAAACAATTAGTGCCGATTTAAAACTTGTCAGGGACAAATCTCCTTTAGTGCATAATATCACAAACTATGTGGTAATGAATAACACGGCCAATGCCCTATTATCACTTGGGGCATCACCCGTAATGGCTCATGCTCTCGAAGAAGTTGCAGATATGGTAAAAATTGCATCTGCACTTGTTATTAACATGGGAACATTGAGTCCTCAATGGGTAGAAGCAATGATAAAAGCCGGCAAGACAGCCAACACAAGCAATGTACCTGTAGTTTTTGATCCTGTAGGTGTAGGTGCAACACCCTATAGAAATGAAGTTGCTGCAAAAATTCTAAAAGAATGTTCCCCTGCTATCATCCGTGGTAATGCTTCCGAAATTATGGCATTGGCAAATACCAATATCACGACCAAAGGAGTTGACAGCTCGGCATCAAGTCATTCAGCAGTTGATGCAGCCAAACAATTGGCTCAGGAATTCAACACTGTAGTAGCAATCAGTGGTCAGGAAGATTTTATTACCGATGGTAATGAAGTTATAAGCATAAAAAATGGCTCAACGATGATGGCTAAAGTTACAGGTATGGGGTGTACGGCATCAGCAGTAACCGGAGCATTTGCAGCTGTGAATTCAAACAGCCTGATGGCTGCCTCCCATGCGATGGCCGTAATGAGTATTGCTGGTGAGATGTCGGTTGCAAAATCTTCAGGCCCTGGAAGTTTGCAAATGAACTTTCTGGATGCACTCTTCACCCTTTCTGAAAATGATATCGAAAAAATATTCAAAGCATAAATCATGATTCCCTTTGACTTAAGTTTATACCTGGTTACAGACCGAAATCTTTCCCAGGGACGCTCCATCGATTACATTGTCGAACAGGCCGTAAAAGGAGGAGTTACAATGGTTCAGCTTCGGGAAAAAGAGTGCAGCTCAAGAGAATTCTATCAGCTGGCATTAAAACTGAAAGATGTTCTTTCTCCCCTAAATATTCCTTTGATTATTAACGACAGGCTTGATATTGCATTAGCTGTTGATGCTGACGGTTTGCATATCGGACAAAGTGATCTTCCCTGGCAGGTTGCCCGAACCCATATGGGAAAAGACAAAATTTTGGGACTCTCTGTTGAAACCCTTGAACAAGCACACGAAGCCAATAATCTGGACATTGACTACATCGGTATTTCTCCTGTTTTTGCAACACCAACAAAGACCGATACATTCCAACCTTTTGGACTCGATGGGCTAAAAAAGGTAAGTGAAATCAGCAAGCACCCCAAAGTTGCTATTGGAGGGATAGATATGAGAAATACATCTCAAATTATTGCTAATGGAGCTGATGGTATTGCTGTAGTTTCTGCCATCTCATCAGCAGAAAACCCACGAGAAGCAGCCAATTTATTAAAAAATGAAATTCAAAAAACACGAAAATTATGACATGGAGTAAACAAGCGTGGAATGAATGCGAAGATGTTTATCATTCAATAATAGAATTACCATTCGTTCGTGAATTAATGAATGGCAGTTTGCCTGAAGAAAAATTCTTATTCTATTTAAACCAAGATGCCTTGTATTTGGCAGAATATGGCAAGATACTGGCAAGTATTGCCGGGAAACTGGATAAAAAAGAATGGAGAGAAGCTTTCCTTCATTTTTCTTCCGATACAGTACAGGTTGAACAAGCTTTGCATCAGATCTATTTAAATAATAATAAAAGGACAAGCCAACCAACGCCAACCTGCATGTTGTATACAGGACATATGTACAAACAGTTAGCAAGTGCATCCATTCAAGAAACAATATCCTCAATCTTGCCCTGCTTTTGGGTTTATAAAGTGGTTGGCGATTATATATTAGCCAATCAGACAAAAGGTGAAAACCGCTATCAATCATGGATTGACACTTACGGTGGTGTTGAATTTGCTGAAGCCGTAAAGCTGGCAATTTCAATTTGTGATGAAATCGCCAGTAACTCAACTCCGGAAATTCAGAATCAAATGACAAGTGCATTTAAATATGCCTTTAAAATGGAATGGATGTTCTGGCAAAGTGCCTGGGATATGGAAGAATGGCCTGTTTAAATCAAACTTTAAAATCTAATTATGCAATATAAACGTGTATTAACAATCGCAGGGAGTGATCCCAGCGGTGGTGCAGGAATACAAGCCGACATAAAAACAATTTCGGCATGCGAATGCTTTGCCACCAGTGCGATTACAGCCATTGTTGACGAAAATACAGTTGGTGTTTACGGTGTTCATCCTGTACCTATCGACTTTGTGAAAGGACAAATTAAATCGGTATTGGATGACATTGGAACGGATGCTATAAAGATAGGAATGCTTCACTCATCAGAACTTATAAAAAATGTATTGGAAGTAATTACGCAATACTCCGTTCGTAATATTGTTATTGATCCGGTCATGGTGGCAACATCAGGTGATCCCTTGCTTCAGGAAGAAGCCATTTCAACATTAAAGAATGAATTAATTCCTCATGCACGGGTTATCACACCCAACATTCCGGAAGCAGAAATCTTAGCAGGAAAGAATATTAAAAGTCAATCTGATTTGCCCCGGATTGCCAAAGAATTATCGATGAATGAAAAAGTATCCGTCTTACTAAAAGCAGGTCATCTCACAGATAATGAACTTATCGATATTTTCTACAATGCCGAAACCGGTGAAACCTTGGAACTCCGGTCACAACGCTTGGAAACTAAAAACACACATGGTACAGGTTGTACGCTTTCTTCTGCTATTGCTTCATTTTTGGCAAAAGGACATGATTTAAATGATGCGATTCGTAATGCTAAGAATTACATTAATAAAGCGATTCTGGAAGGTGCTAAATATGAAATTGGGAAAGGACATGGACCCGTTCATCACTTTCACCAATACTGGGAATAAAATTCAAAATTCCCCTCCTTTTCGTTTTATTTCGGAAAGTTGGGGAATTGGGAAAACTAAGATATTGTTCCAAATTTATAAACCGTTTTATGCTCGTATTTTTCACCCGGAGAAAGCAATGTTGTTGGAAAATCCAGGTGATTAGGAGAATCAGGGAAATGCTGTGTTTCCAATGCGACACCAGAATATTTGCCATAGATCTTTTCTCCATCAATATCAAACTCCGGAATATAGAAACCTGTATATAACTGAATTCCTGGTTGAGTAGTAAAAACTTCAACTTTTCGACCTCCTTCAGGTTCGATCAACTCTGCTGCCTTTGAAAAATCGTCTTCTGCTTTATTCAATATAAAATTCAGATCATAGCCATCATTTAAAAGGTGAATATCTTTCCCGATATCCTTTAATTCTCTAAAATCAAAAGGGGTATTTCCCACTGAAACAAGCTTACCCGTAGGAATTAAATCATTTGACTCCGTATATTTCTCAGCGTTCAAAATAAGTTGATGATTCAGTATATCTCCCTTATTCCCTTTTAGGTTGAAATATGTATGATTGGTTAAATTTAAAACTGTAGGCTTATCTGTTTCTGCAAAATATTTTATTACCAATTCATTTTTATTAGTTAGGATATATTTAACAGTTACATTTAAATTTCCCGGATAACCTTCTTCCATATCCTTACTTAAATAAGAAAGTTTCAATTCGACCTCATTGTCCCTTTCCTCTGTTCTTGCATTCCAAACTTTCGTGTAAAAACCTGAAGGACCACCATGCAAATGGTTTTCTCCATTATTCGTTTCCAAAGAATATTCTATTCCTTCCAGCTTGAACTTACCCTTTGCTATTCGATTTCCATACCGACCTACCAAACAACCGAAATACGGGATATTATCCTTATAAAAATCATTAGTATAGTCCGACAATGAATTAAATCCTAAAGCAATATTTTCAATATTCCCCTCCTTGTCCGGAACTTCTATTGAAGTTATTATGCCGCCATAGTTCGTTATTTTTACACAACAAGTTTTATTTTTTAAAGTAAAAAGAGAAACCTTTTCTCCACTCTTAAGTTCTCCAAATCGATCTTTATAAATTACCATATCCACTTCTTATAATGAAAACAAGCCAGCACTGCCGGCTTGTTATTTGCCTACTCCAATTTATGAAAAGAAAAAGTAATAAGTCTTTTTTTAAATTTATAGATTCACAGAAAATGTATTTAATGAATTTGCAGGAATCTCAACACTTACTTTTGATCCATCAATATCGAAGGTTTTATTTACTGTTTCAGCTTCCTCATTCAGATATATAATTATTGCCTGGTTATCAGGATTTAAGAATGCTACACAATTTTCCTCTGTATCAAGATCCAAATATTTTGCACCCGGCTCAACAAAGTAGCTAAAGTGTTTCATTAAGTAGAATTCAGGATTATAAACTACCTCAAGTTCATCATTCACTGTAACCAATGAATTTTGCAACCATCCCCAGGTACTTTCACCATTTGTAAGAATTGGGTTCCAGTATTCATAAACAACAACACCATTTGCAAAATAATGCTTCATTAAAGAAAATGTGTATTTCATTGCATCCCAATCATTTGAACCATTACCACATTCTGACTCTGTTTGTATTAGCTTAAATTGTGGATACGTTTCATTTACATAGCCAACAACACCTTTACCTGCCCATTGAAACCC
Source organism: Prolixibacteraceae bacterium (assembly GCA_963676845.2). Taxonomy (GTDB): domain Bacteria; phylum Bacteroidota; class Bacteroidia; order Bacteroidales; family Prolixibacteraceae. The sequence goes on from CAXXKK010000028.1 coordinate 46,953, forward strand.
AACACCAGTTAGATATTTAGCAGCTTCCGGATCTGAAAGGATAGGATCAACACTTGATTCCAATCCCCTTTCAATAGTACCAAGATATACCTCAACATCAGGATGATCTTGTTCCAGTTGTTTTCCAACATATTTTACCAATGTACCTAATGCTTCAGGAGTCCATGTACATGATGGGAAATTTTGAGCTGAGTTGGGCTCATTTTGTACGTGTACTGCGAAAATATCAATACCTTCTTTTTCATACTCTTCAATGAATTTTGAAAAATATATCCCATAGGCAGATAGCGTTTTATCATCCATTATAAATAAATTAGTATCTGTGTTTGGCTGAGGACCGCCTCCACCACCAAACTGAGCTCTTAAAGCTTCCCTTTCTTCTTCTGACAAATCATCCATTGAAGGTCTTGGTCTTTCTTCTCCAGGCTTTCTTCCTGCATAATAGTTATTTGTTTTCATCCAGCTTGGAGGTCCCCATGGAGAAGCCCAGATTTCGATTTCAGGATTAATTCTTAATGCCTCTTTGATATAAGGAATTAAACGAAGACGATCTCTTGAAATAGAAAAGTTTTTCATTTCATAATCGCCAGGAGTTTCGTTAAAGCTATACCAATCAACTGAATAATCATTTGCACCTAAAGGCATACGCATAATATTGAATTTGGCACCTGAAATTTGATTAAAGAAACTTTGTAGAATATCCTGTTTCTCTGCATATGTTACCAGATTTAAAGCTTCCCATCCAAGTTCATTAAAACAAGCTCCAAATCCTTCTATTGTTTGTTTTGTATTGCTAAGATTAATATTTAATGCTGATGAATTAGCCGCCGATTGAGATGAAATATCTTTTTCAACCCAAGGGTTACTGTTAGTTGTACTCACCCATTCAGTAATCTTAACCTCTTGTGCACTAGTTTTTAAAATAATACCAGATATTAAAAAAACTGAGAAAAATAAAATAATACCTTTTTTCATTTCCTAATAGTTTAAATTGATTTATAGTTCTAATATCAAATTCTGTAAAAAAGAAAAATAGTCTACTTATTTATTGACAATTACATTAATCAACATAAAAGGAGAGAAAGGTTTCTTTTCTCTCCTTTTGTTATGATGTATACTATTTATTATTAATAACCATCATTTTGACTCATATTTGGATTAGTCAAAATTTCCTGATCTGGAACTGGATACAATTTGAAATGACTATCGAATGGTTTTCGATACTCAATATCATCCATTGGTGCATCTAAGATTTCAGCTAATTCTGAATCTGAGATTATTCCTGCATTATTCCATCTGATCAAATCAGGGAAACGACATCCTTCAAATGAAAGTTCCAGTCTTCTCTCTGTAATTACTCTATCCATCAAATCAGCATCAGACTCAAGTGCATCTTCTAGCTCTACCCTATTCCTTACCTCATCTATGTATCCACGAGCAATATCAAAATCAGGAGACGTCTTTAAAATATTCGCTTCAGCTGCCATTAATAAAACATCTGCATAGCGAATTAACCTCAGGTTTGTTCCATTATTTAATGTTAAGTTTGGTTCACCTGACTCCTCAATCAAATTTGTGTATTTTAACCTGATATAGCCATCATATGCATACGGATCATCATGAACAGTTACTCCTTCTTCAACAAATTCAGTCTCAGATATCATAGAGCTTTTACGTCTGATCTCATCGCCTTCAGCTTCGTAAGCATCCCACATAGGGGTTATTGGATAAGCACCTCCCCAACCGGTAAACATGCCTATATTTTCAAGATTTGAGAAATAGCCATCACGTGGACTACAAAACTGCCACATAATATTATTCTTCCAGGGAGTTCCTCCCCAATTGGCAATACCTCCTTCATTATCATAGGTTACCTCAAATAATGATTCCGAGCTAAATTCATTCTCAACACGCAATACCCTTGAATAGTCAGACACTAAAGTATATTCCCCAGAGCTGATAACATCATCAAAAGCATCAGCTGCCAAATCATATTTTTGCTGATACAAATAAGATTTGCCAAGCAAAGCCTGTGCTGCTCCTTTTGTTGCCCTGTACTGTTCTTCTGATGATAGTTCAGATCTAACAGGAAGAACAGAAATTGCATCAGTTAAATCGGTTTCAATTTGTGTCCATATAGCCTCGGTAGCTGCTGGTGTCTGCTGATATTCTGAAGGCTCAAGCTCTGTTGTAACCAAAGGAACTTCTCCCCACATGGTAACCAGATCAAAATAAAACAAAGCCCTTAAGAATTTGCTTTCAGCAATAACTACAGTTTTAGCCTCTGTATCCGGCTCAACATTCTCTGTTACTATATTGCATCTATTTACTCCCTGATACAAATTATTGAATACACTATTCACATGAGTACTACTTCCATCATAGTTAAACTCATTAACTTCTTCCAGGTAAGACTGATCCCCCCTGGTACCTCCACCAGCAGCAACTTCATCTCCCGGTAAAGTTTTAAGTGCCCACATACTTTGAAAAGCTCCATTCATAGATGCAAGCCTTGCATAGGCAGCCAATACTCCCTGACGTGCTTCGTTGTCTGTTTTATAAAAATTATCAGTTGTCTGAACACCTTTAGCTTCTGTGTCCAGGAAACTTTCAGAACATGATGTACTGATTGCTATAATAATAAGGGATAAAAATCCTGTTATAATATTTATTCTTTTCATGAGTTCTCAATTTTTAGGTTAAAAAGAAATTGATGCACCAAATACAAATTTTTTGGCTGCAGGATAAAATCCTCTATCGATACCTATTCCAGAACCAGTACTACCTAATTCAGGATCCATACCTGGGTATTTTGTGAATGTGAAGAGGTTTTCTCCCGAAACGTATGCCCTAATTTTTTGAGCTTTTATTTTCGAGCAGATTTCCTTTGGTAAGTTGTAACCCAATTGTATTTGTTTTACTCTTAAGTAAGATCCATCGAATACTAGCAAATCGCTATTAAAATTATTAGCATCTGTTGCTGCTGACGGCATTGATGCATTCGTATTCGTTTCTGTCCATCTGTCGTCATAAATAAATTTTGGTCTGTTTACCCCTGCTCTGTCATTCCTCATGAATCCAACCAAAACATCGTTACCGATGCTTCCCTGCATGAAAATGGCTAAGTCGAAGTCTTTATATTTCAAATTAATATTTCCACCAAACGTCACATCAGGGTTAGGATTACCAATCATTGTATAATCTGATGAATTTATAGATCCATCCTTATTTACATCAATAATATTTGGATCTCCTGTTTCCGGATTAATTCCATCAGTTTTATATCCTCTGAAATACCAAATAGGATAACCTACCTCAACATATGTGGCAGTCCAGCTATTTCCACTTGCACTAGCACCTCTTAACCGCGTTACAGTAGGATCAAGATAAGTCACTTCATTTTTATTTTTAGATATGTTAAAGCTCAAATCATAGTCAAGATCTCCGATGTTATCAGAATAGCCTAGTTCAACTTCAATCCCTTTATTTACAACATCTCCTGCATTAATTGATGCAGCACTGTTTCCTGCTTCATAAGGAGGAGTATTGGATGTTAACAGATCTGTAGTTTTTTTATGATAATAATCTGCAGATATACTGAATTTACTATCAAATGCTCTCACGTCAAATCCAATATTTGTCTGAACACTGGTTTCCCATGTAAGACTTGGATTATTTAACCTTGACGGCTCTGAATAATTCAACAAATTACCATTTGCATCAACATAGTATCTATTACCAGATGATGTAATAAATCCATAATAAGAATAGTTTCCTAAGTTGGATAAACTACCGTTTTCCCCCCAACTTCCTCTAAGTCTTAAAAAATCAAAGGTTGAAGAACTAAAGAAATCTTCTTCAGATAATATCCATCCTAGTGAGAATGAAGGGAAAGTACCCCATCTTCCTTGTTTTGGCAGATATGAAAGGCTGGCGCCATCACGTCTTATAGTTCCCTGCAAAACATACTTATCCTTGTAATTATATGTAAAACGTCCAAAATAAGAATACTGAGTATCATCAGTTGTGTGTCCCCCTATTTGATCCAGATCATCAGAAGCGATATAATCAAAATCAGCATAATTTTCATCATTGACTACATTCATTGGTCCACCATAAACATCAGTAGTTCTTGAAGTACGTTGCTGTGCAGCAATACCAGCAACAACATTTAGACTATGCTCCCCAATTGTTTTATTGTAAGTTGCAAAATTCTCCCACTGCCAGAAATAACTGCTATTATAATTTTCCTCAACTGTAGGAACAGTATTAAACGATTCGGAACTATGATAATATACCGGATTCCATGAGTGATTATTACTGTAATTAATATTGAATCCAACCCTTGAAGTAATTGTCAAATCTTCAATTGGGGTAATATCTGCGAAAAATGAACCAACAACATTATCCCCAATTGTTTTTCCTTTTGTATTTGCAAGCACAACAAACGGGTTAATTGATTTACCTGTTACATACTGTGAAATACCATAAATATTCCCAGCTTCATCACGAACTACTTCATCTTCATGTTCGTCCACAATTGCTTGTATTGACGAAGGTATTTGTGAATTATCAGTATAAACTATTGGAGTAACAGGATCCAGCATTAATGCTCCAGACAACACTCCTCCAAACACATCATTTTCTGCAATCCCTGATTTTTTTGAATGAGTAAACGAAACATTATTTCCTATCTTCAACCAGTTATTAATCTTATAATCACCATTAACACGAAGAGTTAATCTTTCGTAAGTGTCTTTGTCTCCAGAAACAATACCATCATTTGTAAGATAAGAACCAGAAAGCATTGTTTTTGCTTTTTCAGTTCCGGTACTATACGAAATGTGATGATTTTGATATTGGCCTGTTTCAAAAATTGCATCAGCCCAGTTTGTATCAAATCCAGTTGGATCAACAGTTCTACCTGCTTCTGCATTATACTGAATATATTCTTCTGCATTAAGTAGATCAGGAATATCTCCTACCTGTTCAATTGTATACTGCATATCATAAGACAAAGTACTTGTTCCAACTTTACCTGATTTTGTAGTAATGATAACAACACCATTACCCCCTTCTGCTCCATAAATTGCAGTCGACGCAGCATCTTTTAAAACTTCCATGCTCTCGATATCCTGTGGGGCAATAGAAGAAATATCAGACATTTTTGTTCCATCTACAATATATAATGGAGATGCATCACCGTTTGAACTTACTCCCCTGATTCTAATTGCCATCGATGAACCTGGAGAACCAGAGGTTTGCATAACAGTCACACCAGCAGTCCTTCCCTGAAGTGCCTGTTCTGCATTTGTTATTGAAACACTCTCTATATTTTCTGATTTAACACTTGAGATAGCACCTGTCGCTAAGCTTTTCTTTTGAACACCATATCCAATAGCAACAACCTCATCAAGTCCAATTGTTTCTTCTTCTAATACAATATTAATTGTGGTTTGATTTTGAACACTTATTTCTTGTGCAACCATCCCTACAAATGAAAATGATAAAATACCATCCGATGGAACATTAGAAATTGAATAGTTCCCATCAAAATCAGTAATCGTTCCCTGAGTAGTACCTTTTACGGCAACAGTTACACCTGGAAGAGAATCTCCAGATTCACTTGTAACCTTACCAGTAACTGTCTTTTGTTGTTGATCTAAATTTGTTTTTTCCGGAAAATGGTCTGGTTTATAATTTTGCATGCCTCTGTTTTCTGCAAACAAATTCATGCTTAATGTTAATAATAACATCAAGATAGTTCCCCTGATTAGGGGAGAATGAATTTTTTCCATAGTTTTGATTTTTGATTTAATGTTTTATTACATAATCTATTAGTGTTTCTCTGACCAGAAACATTTAATAATTTTTTTAGAGAGGGAAAAGATCCAACACTTTTCCCTCTTTTGTTTAGTTTGGTCTTTCTTTCATAGTTAGTTTGTGATTTTTTAGTTTTTCCTTTATTTATTCCATATTTTCTCCATCTCCTCCAGTGTTTTTCCTTTGGTTTCAGGAACCATTTTCCAAACAAAGAAGAAAGACAGAAGACTCATTATTCCATAAAAAGAGTAAGTCATTCCCCCGCTAAATTCCATCATTGCAGGATAAGTAGATGAGATAAAATAGTTAGCAGCCCACTGAGCTGCAACAGCAATAGCAACTCCTTTCCCACGTATTTGATTTGGGAAAATTTCTGAAATCAATACCCAACAGATAGGGCCCCACGACATCATAAAAGAAGCTGTATAAATGATGATAAAGATCAAAGTACTGATTCCGATAATTTCCATAAAGGCAAGTGTACCAATAGCAAACATACCAACAGCCATGCCAATAGACCCGATCATAAGTAATGGTTTACGCCCAATCTTATCTACAGTAACAATAGCAACTACGGTGAAAATTACATTCACTAATCCCATTACAACTGTCTGCATCATCGAAGCATCTTTTGCCGCTCCCATGCTTTCGAATATTCTAGGAGCATAATACAGTGCAACATTGATACCTACAAACTGCTGAAAAACAGAAAGAAGAATTCCAATAACAATTACGATTTTACCGTAGGAGAATAGCTTAGCCGAAGAATGAGATTCAATTGATCCTTTAATGTCATTCAAAATGCTTTTTGCTAATTCTTTTCCATTTATCCTTTCAAGAATAGATAAGGCTTTTTGATCTTGGTTATTTAAAGCAAGATAACGTGGCGTCTCAGGGACAAAAAATAGCAATACCCCAAATATTCCGGCAGGTATAGCTTCAGAAGTAAACATCCTTCTCCAACCTACAGAATTAATCCACTCAAGACTTTGACCATTAGCAATTCCCCAGTTCACAAAATAAACAACCAACATCCCAAATATAATTGCAAACTGGTTGATGGAAACTAATCTTCCGCGAATATCTGCAGGTGCGATCTCTCCGATATACATTGGACAAACAGCTGAAGCCAATCCCACACCAATACCACCTATAATGCGGTAGAAATTAAACACATACAAGAGCCCCATAGTAGGTTCCCCTTTTGTAAAGAATAGAAACTCCGGATTACCTGATCCCAGTGCAGAAAGAAAGAAAAGGAAAGCCGCCAGCATTAATGATCTTTTCCGCCCCATATTTTTAGCTAAAAGACCTGAAAGCCCACCTCCTATGATACATCCGATCAAAGCACTCGATATAGTTGCACCATGAATCCATGAACTTAGTCCAAGACCTTCAATTAAAAAAGCCTGTACTGATTTTTCTGCACCGGAAATGACAGCAGTGTCATATCCAAATAATAAACCTCCTAAAGTTGCCACCAAAGTGATGGCAACTATATATAGTGAGTTTCTTTCTTTCATTGATTTAGTTATTAGTTTAAGGTTTTAAAACGTACTTATACTACATTTCTCTTATCGCTAGATATAGCTATTTATAAGTTGTTCAAACATTTCCTGTTTGCCACTAATTTGTTTTGGCTCACCACCTTCTTTAGCCGCAGCATACAAATCTTCAAGAGTCATTTTCCCTGACTCAAAATCAGCACCTTTCCCAAAATCATAGGATGCATACCTATTCTTTCTAAGTTCCAGATAATTTGAGTTTTTCAAAATGTCATCTGCAATTACAAGTGCCCGGGCAAATGTGTCCATACCAGATATATGGGCAATGAAAATATCATCTAAGTCCGTTGAATTACGACGAGTTTTTGCATCAAAATTGATACCTCCATCAGTAAATCCACCAGCACTGATAATTTCCAGCATTGCTTCTGCATTCTCATAAATATTTGTTGGAAACTCATCTGTATCCCAGCCATTTTGGTAATCACCTTTATTAGCATCTATCGAACCAAGCATACCTGCATCAGCAGCCATTCTTAATTCATGGGCAAATGTGTGACCAGCCAGAGTCGCATGGTTTACTTCAATATTCATTTTGAAGTCGTCAGACAAATTATTTTTGGCAAGAAAACCCAATACTGTCTGTGTATCAAAGTCATACTGATGTTTTGTTGGCTCCATAGGTTTTGGTTCAATCAGGAAAGTACCTGTAAAACCTTGTTTGCGTCCATAATCTTTAGCCATGGTTAAAAATTGTCCAAGGTGATCCAATTCCCTTTTAGTATCTGTATTTAACAAGCTCATATAACCTTCACGGCCTCCCCAGAAAACGTATCCGGTACCACCCAGCTCAATTGTAGCATCAATGGCATTCTTAACCTGAACAGCAGCATTTGCCAATACATTGAAATCAGGATTAGTAGAAGCACCGTTCATATAGCGTAAATTACCGAAAACATTGGCTGTTCCCCACAATAATTTAACACCTGTCGCTTCCTGACGAGCTTTTGCTTCATCAATCATTATTGCCAGTCGCTGTTCAATCTCGAAAACAGTTCCATCTCCTACTACATCAACATCGTGAAAACAATAGTAAGGAGCTCCAAGCTTAGTTACGAACTCAAAAGCTGCATCCATTTTTTCTTTTGCAGCATCAATGGGATCGCTCGCTCCATCCCATGGAAAAACCTTTGTACCTGATCCAAAAGGATCGAGTCCATCACCACAGAACGTATGCCAGTATGCTACAGCAAAACGCAGGTATTCTTTCATAGTTTTTCCACCAACTACGCGGTTTTCATCATACCATTTAAATGCTAACGGATTTTTTGAATCCGCACCTTCAAACTTAATCTTCTCAATTCCTGGGAAGTACTCTTTATTTCCTTTAAAAACTGTCATTATCTATCAATATTTGTAGTTAATTATCTGATTACTTTTTCTAATTCGTTTTTCCATCTTTCGTAAGCTGCCTGATAAGCTGATTTATTCTCAAAATCTGGCTCAATGGTTTCCAGCTTTTTTAGGTTTGCAAATGCTTCTTTTGCTGATTTATAGTATCCTGAGCCAATACCAGCTCCACGTGCAGCCCCAACCGCACCATCTGTATTATAAAGCTCAATCGTTGCACCGGTAATTCCAGCCAAAGTTTCACGGAATATTGGACTTAGGAACATATTGGCTTTCCCGGCACGGATCACTTTTGCATCAATACCGATGCCTTGCATAATGTCCATTCCATATTTGAAAGAGAATACAATCCCTTCCTGAGCAGCCCTAAACAAATGAGAGTTATTATGAATATTAAAATTTAACCCGGCAATCGTTGCACCCGGATTCTTATTTTCAAGCACGCGTTCTGCCCCATTACCAAAAGGAAGAATGCTTAAGCCATCACTGCCAATCGGCACTTTTGCAGCTAAATCATTCATTTCTTCATACGACACATTACCTCCACCAACTTGCTTATTTAGCCATGAATTCAGGATTCCTGTACCATTAATACATAGGAGTACCCCCAATCGATTGATTTCGTTTGTATGATTAACATGAGCAAAGGTATTTACACGGGATTTTGGATCGTATTTAACCTCCTCGCTAATCCCATAAACTACACCTGAGGTTCCGGCAGTCGTTGCAATTTCACCGGGATTCAGAACATTTAATGAAAGTGCATTATTCGGTTGATCCCCTGCCCTATAGCTAATCTTTATTCCCGGAACTAATCCCAATTCATCAGCTGCTTTCTTACTTAATTCTGATTGCACTGAAAATGTTGGTACAATCTCAGGGATAAAGCTTTTATCGAAACCGTAATAATCCAGAAGAAACCCAGCAAGATCATTATTTTGAAAGTTCCACATAATCCCCTCCGAGAGGCCACTTGCAGTTGTCTGGATTTTTCCGGACAACTTCATAGCGATATAATCTCCTGGAAGCATGATCTTGTCGATCCTGGAATATAGCTCTGGTTCATTATCCTTTACCCATTTTAGCTTTGAAGCAGTAAAGTTACCGGGAGAATTAAGCAAGCTTTGCAGACATTTTTCTTCACCTATTTCTTTCAAAGCCAAGTCACCTATTGAAGCAGCACGGCTATCGCACCAAATAATGGATGGGCGAATAACCTCCTGTTCCTTATCAACCATTACTAAGCCATGCATTTGATAGGAAATGCCAATTGAATCAATATCAGCAGGTTGAATTGCTGATTTCTGCATTACTTCGCCAAGTGCCAGCTTCAGATTTTTCCACCAATTTTCCGGATTTTGCTCTGCCCAACCTGCTTGCTGAGCCATAATTTTCATTTCCTGTTTCGGATAAAAAGCTGAAGCAATACATTCTCCTGTTTCTCCATTAACCAGTGATGCTTTCACTGAAGAGCTTCCTATATCGAGTCCTATTAAAGTCATTATTCTATTCGATTTAATCGATCTATTCTGTTCCGTTCTGCCATGCAAAGATATAATTTGATTTTTCTATTTTAAACAATAAGAAAAATGTTATAAAGCAGTTTTATAATGAACTTCGTACTTTTAGAGTAGTGGGAATTTGAATCTTCATTGGTTTTCCGGTAATGACAAATTCTGCAGCTTTTTGCCCCATCAATTCAAAATCGGTTGAGATAACTGTAATACCTTCTTTTACATACTTCTTCATTGGTGTTTCATTGTATGAAATTACCCCCGTATCTATTCCCGGTATCAGTTTTTTTGATTCGCACTGATCAAGAAACATTGCCAATGTTCTATCACTGACCAACAAGTAAAGCTCGTCTTTCTTAACATCAAACATTTTAATGTTTTTTTGCACATCAAAAGAGAGGTTATAATGCTTCGCAAATTTTTCAAAATATATTATCGACTTTTGGGGATGGTATGTATAATTAGGAGGATACAAATAAATAAAACGATCATATTTCTTTATCAATTCAATATTTTTTTCCAGTGAATTGTAAAGTTCCTGACCAAAATCCTGATATATATATGACATTTTATCATCGGCATGAATAGCCCAGTCTATAATTAAGAGTTTATCCTGTGGAATTTTTTTAATGATAGACGATACCTTTTCATGATCAAAATTCATCACAATATATTTTGAATATCTCCCTATATTCTCAGTTATTATTTTTTCAAACAACTCAATATTATAGTGGTGAAAATGTAAATCAACATTAATATTATCAGGAAGAGCTTCCCGAAACGAACCATATAAAACTTCTTTATATGCTTTGAAAGTATCTAAGAATAAAAAAACCTTTGTAGTTTCCTGTGCTATGAAATACCCTTTATTCGGAACAGACTCAATTACGCCTCTTTTTTTCAACTCAGCATATGCCTTAAAAACCGTATCTCTTGACAGCTTACTTTCATTAACCACATGATTAACTGAAGGAAGGGGATCTCCTATCTCTAATAAATTTCTATTTACGGCATCAATAACCGCATCAACAAGTTGTTGAAATTTTAACTGTGTAGAAGATGTATTTATTTGAAATGAAAACTTACTCATAATAGTAATTGTCCTGTTCTGTTCTGCAAATGTAGTGACAAATAAGCAAATAATTTAGAGAATAATAAAAAAGGGATACCCAAATTATTCCCCTTACTTACTAATCTTTTAACTATGCTTCCTGTATATCCACCAAAAGAGGAAAATTTCAAATCCTCCTAAAAATGAAGAAACTATACAAACCAAAAGAAAAAGGCTATCCCTCTGGATAGCCTTAATCTTAGCAACTCTCCTCAAAATCAAATCTATTTTGAGTAAAATTAACTAACTAAACAATTTTTTCTTTAATCTTATTATTCTCGAATACAAGCACATATAAAGAGGGGAAATGACAATTCGAGTTTTAAAAAAAGGTGGTCACAGAATAATACTGAAACCACCTAACAAGACCTAAATAGTTATTAACTATTCAAAACTTCCATTTATTTTTCTTAATTTCATTAATTCCTCTCAAATTAATAGACACGCAAACATTAAAGCTAAAAGGAGAGATACCTATAGTAAAATTACAATAGCTTACTGCTAAGCTATCGTAACAATAACCCTTGCAAACTTCTTAAGCTCTGGAGATCCATTATCAGTAACCTCAAGAATCAAATGAATAGTTTGTCCTGGCTGTACATCTTCTGGAATCGTAATTTCAGCATCTGAGGTATTAGCTTTTTCAATAGAAACAACATTATCATATGTTCCTGCTTCCTGATATTGCCACCACTTATAACTTAATGCATCTCCATCAGGATCAATAGCCTCTCCATTTAGTTGAACAGTCTCCCCTGCTTTAGCTGAAATATCTAGTGAACCATCTACGCTCACTTCAGGAGCATGGTTTGCTTCTTCCGGACTCATCACACACCAATCAGCACGGGCAGCAAAATCATTTTTGCAATACATCAATCCAGCGTACCTGAGGATAAGATGTGTCAGCTTCTCCAGTTTCCGGATTCAGATCTTTTACACTTTGCCCATCTTCCCATCTTTTGGGATTTGTCTCTGACAGAACAAATCTTCCCCCCAGACCTCCGTAGGTTGGATCTTCAATACTTCTTAAACCATAATCCATTAGGAAGAAATAAGCTGGTGAATCACCTTCAGAAATAAAATCATATTGGTTCATGCCCCTTCTTTCCAGGTCTTCCAAACCTGTTATTCCATGATCATGATCAGGATCACCTTCAATCTGACGTCCATCTCCCCATGTATAATAAGCTTCCATTAATGGCCCATGATTAGATAAGATGTTTTCTTCAAACCAAGGCCCTTGCATATAAGGTTTCAGGCTTTCAGGAACAACTCTTGTCCACATGTAGGCAAAACTCCAAAACTGAGCAGAATTATAAATCACTCTGATATCAGGCCAATTAGGAGCTACATATTTTGTGTAGGTAATATCCTGATCCAATACAGTATAGATAAATGTCTTATCAGAAACTTTTTTATAAATAGAATCCCATTCCGGAGTTCCCTCATATTCTTCCTGAATAGATTTCAAGGCTCTGGCAAGGGTATTTGTTCCACCCCATATTTGGACATAAACAGGTCCTTCTTTATCATCCAGAAGAATATCTTTGATGTAATCTGAACCTTCAGTAGCTTCAGCCATACCTCCTTCAAAATCAATATTTCCCACACGAATAATACTTTTTAAGTATTCTGGTGTTGGATAACTTTCGTCATGTAATTTCAGATTGTTGTACACTTGTGCATACTTATCAATCATTTCCTGCATCCATGTTACACCTGGCCAGCGTAGATCTGTCATTTCACCTTGCTGAGGCCTGGTTTCAGAAGTATACAAGGTACCGTTTCCATCACCTTTCCAGTGCCATTGTGAGCTGCTGTATATCAGTCCTTCAACATTAAACTCATTTAAATACAACAACATTCTAATGAATGTATCCTGATCATCAACTTCCCCATCGGTAGTTACAATGGTGCGTGGCTTTTGTGTGTTATTTTTCTCTACCTGACTTGCTGCTACCGATTCAGGTTCTTGAACCGAACTGGTACAACTAACCAAGTATAGAGAAATAAAAAAAATAAATCCAACCGTTTTTCTCATAATATATTGTTTAACTTAAAATAAGCTGCCCCCATAGAGAGACAGCTTATAAAGATAATACCCATTAGTTTGAATATCCAGGATTTTGTGTAATTGTTGGAACACCACCAACCTGACTGTTTATGATAGTTGTCTGGCTAAATGGAAGTATCTCATCAACACCAACTTCAAATTGTGCCCCTACCATGTATGGAGTATACTGGCTTTGGAATTCAGCATAACCCTGAAGTTCTTTTTGAACAAATTCACCTCCAAAACGATTAATATCATAAAAACGGCTTCCTTCAAGACCAAGCTCTAAAGTACGCTCATGCAAAATTGCAGTCAACGCTTGATCTACTGAATCAAATGATCCATAAAGCCCAACATCATAGTTCGCAGCAAAATCAGTACCATCTTCTTTCATTACCCAACCTTGGGAATTCTGCATCCTTGCACGAACTTGATCAACATATCCGGCAGAAGCTACCAGGTCATTATTTACCCGTACCTCCAGTTCTGCAGCCCAAAGCAATACATCAGCGAAACGAATAATAGGAATATTAATAGCATTATGTGGTCTACCAGCATAGTTATCGATACCATCATTAGCTTTCATATGATACCACTTTTTCTGCAAATATGGACCACCATACAAACCAGTTACATCACGACACCAACTTGGTCCAGGCATTACTCCCCAATCAAGAAATGGAATACCTCTCCTACCTACTATCCAGTCTAAACGAGGATCAAGAGGTTTTGTCTCAGGAGTAAATTCATCATCATCAACTAAACCATAATCATTTTTAACTGATTCCGAATTAGTTTCATAATAATCCAAATAAGGAAGACCATCTTCATCTACACGAAAGTGATCAACATACCATTGACTTGGTTGGTAGTACCCCCAACCTGTACCATTCCCAGGACCAGTAGCTGAAGGTGTATAAATCCATTGATCTTCATAATTTGTAGAAGTAATACCGCCAAAACCTGGAGAAGTAATATTGCTACTTACAGAAACCTGACATTGGAATACACCTTCTTTATTATTTTCCTTTGATGTATCAAAATTATCGTGATAATAAGGCATTAATCCATAAGCTTCACCAGAAGAAGTAACACCATTGTTAACTACATCCATACAAAGATTGTATGTAGTCTGGTCATACTTTCGTTGCTCCATAAGGATTTTAACCATATAAGCTTTTGCGGCCCAAACATTAGCACGTCCTATCTCTGCTTGTGTTTCAGGAAGGTGATCTATTGCATATTGCATATCAGCTTCGATATTTGGCCAAATATCTACATAATTGCCACTCTCATCCGTATTAGGAACTTTCACGTTAATACCATTTGACTCATCAACCCATGGCACATTTCCCCAAAGACGTTTTAACATGAAATAGAAATGTCCGCGCAAAAATCTTGTTTCTGCCTCCATTACTTCTTTTTCAGAATCGGTCATATCATCAACATTTGGCAAAATAGAAAGAACCTGATTGGCCATGTTTACAGCATTATAGTAAAAAGTAAACACGTTAGGTACAAAGTTCGTTGTTGGACCAATCTTCCATGAAGGGAAAAACTCCCAGCTGGCACCATCTCCGGCATCAGTTCCAATCAAAGCTTCACCACCTCTAACACCTCCTAACATAGCCGACTGCGGACCACCTAGTAATCCGCTAAAACCACTATTAGTTCCGGTTGTTTGGCCATATACACTTAACAACAAAGCATCTAACTCATCTGCACTCGCAAGTACACTATTATCATAAGCACCAATTGCAGACTGTTCCAGAAAATCATCTGAACACGATATCGTCACACTTAACAATACAAATGCAGACAATACAATATATATTAATTTATGATTCTTAATTTTCATAGTTATAAATTTTTACAGGTTAAACAATACAATTAAAAATCAAGGTTCAAACCTATTACAAACTGTTTAGGAGTTGGGTTTTGGCTTTCAACAGCCCCCATACCGATATCGTCAGCACTTGGAGACAATGACGCATCAGGATCTAAACCTGTGAATGGTTTTTTACCACCAACCCAGGTAAATAAGTTTTGACCTTGTACATAAATACGCAACCTGTCGATATTCAAATCCTGCATAAACTTGGTTGAACTAGGAATTGTATAACCAAGTTGGAAGGTTTTCATACGAATATAAGTTACATCTTCAACACAGTAATCTATTGCTGCACTTGGTGTTTCACTATCATTAATATCCAGTTTAGGTAATAATGGATTATCTGTTTCACCCCATGATTGATACAACATGCGCTTACTACGATTAAGATTCCAACGTACCATATCTGTATTACGACGACTTAAGTTATAAACTTGTCCTCCCTGATTCCAGAAGATAAAAGTACTCAAGTCGAAGTTTTTATATTGCAATGAAAGATTTAAACCAACCTGAAAATCAGGGTGTGGAGAACCTAACATAGTCCGGTCATTCTCATCAATAACTTTATCATCATTTAGGTCTTTAATCCTCCATCGACCAACTTCAGGAGTAATGTATGAAGTATATTCGTCAGCGTAAGCTTCTGCTTCTGCTTCTGTATTAAAATAACCATCAACCTGATAACCCCAGATATAAGAAATTGGCATACCTGCAATCGTACGGGTTAAAACCCCCATTCCGGCATCACTTGCTCCAGTCAAATATGAATCAGGACTATCTAAAATTTGAGTAACTTCATTTTTATATGCACTAAAATTAAGAGATGCATCATAAGTCAGATCTCTTGCGATTTCACCACGGTTTGAAATTGTAAAATCAACACCTCTGTTACGCATATTACCAACGTTTACACTTGGCTGAGTAGCATCAGAACCTGTTTGTGCAGCTTGATTTTGTACTAATAAATCTTCTGTCTCTTTAATGTAATATTCGAAATTAATATCAAATGCACCATCAAAAATCGTAGCATCAAAACCAACATTAGAGGTAATTGTTTTCTCCCATTTAGCATCTGGATTACCAATTGTTTCTGCTGTATAACCTGGAAGAACATTGTTTCCTCCCTCTATCGCATAACCATAACCCACTAATTTAGAATACATTGAATATTGATTCTCTGCATTCAACCCGTTTTGGTTACCAATTACACCATAACTAGCTCTTATTTTCAAGTCATCCAACCAGCTATAATCCTGCATAAAATCTTCAGATGAAATCCTCCATCCTAAAGCAACTGCAGGGAAAATACCATAACGATTATTCTTACCAAATTTTGAAGAACCATCACGTCTGATTGTTGCATTGAAAAGATATTTATCGGCATAAGTATAATCTACCCTTGCGAATAATGATGCCAATGAAGTTCGTGATAATGCACCACTATTTGATTGAGTTCCAAGACCTGTATCTAATACAACAAAATTTTCATCATCATTTATATCATATTCTTCACGTGTTGCAGAAATATTATCACTATAATCCCTTATAGCCTCAGTACCTGCCATCAGCTTAAATGTATGATCACCAATCGTTTTATCGTAAGTCAACGTATTTGTCCATGTCCATGCCGTTGCCCATCTACTTGAACGATTCAAAGAACTCATAGTTGTATTTTCTGAATGTTCAAATGTCTGCTGTGTAAGATTCCAGTTATTAGAAGAATTATAGTTCATACCAAATGATGTATGAAAAGTTAAATCTTTTAGGAAATTAACATCCAAATAAACATTACCAAATGCTCCAAACGATGCGTTCCTATCAAAACGATCTCTCCAACGAGTAGACACAGGGTTACGTTGGTTACCAATTCCGGGGATAGATCCACCAGCTGGGTTACCCATAATATCCCATACTGGCACAATTGGGTTCATAGTCCATGCTGTTCCTGCACCACTTCCACTGCCTGTTCTATCGATATATGAAACCTGAAGGTTTTCTCCAACAGTAATATTATCTGTAATATTAAAAGAAGAGTTTGCTCTGGTTGTATAACGTTTATAACTACTCCACTCATTTGAAGTATCATCCTGATCATAGTAGTTCAAGCTAATTGAATACAAACCAGCATCCGAACCACCACTTAAACCAACCTGTAAGCTTGTAATTTGTGCAGGGTTGAATAATTCATTAAACCAATCAGTATCAGCAGATTTCACGATCTGATAGTTTTCAAAATCATAATTCTCAGGATCAACTGCTGCCGCATAAGCCGCAGGATCAGATACACTTAATGCCTGTAATTGTGCTCCGGTATAAGGACCTGCTTTTATATATTCGGGAATTACAGGGCTTGCTCCCGAACCATAAATAGCATGAGTAGGATCTAAATCAGCACCTTCGTATGCTTTCCACCAATATTGGCCATACTCCTCAGCATTTAGTAATTCCGGAAAATCATTACTACTTACATAATTAACACCAGTATAAGCACTAACTGAAACTTTTGCTCCACCAACTTTACCCTTTTTAGTTGAAACAATGATTACACCATTTGCTCCACGTGCACCATAAACAGACGCAGAAGCAGCATCTTTCAACACCTGAATTGATTCAACATCATTTGGATTCAATGCATTAAAAGCATCCTCAGAAGCAGATACACCATCAATAACATATAATGGCGTTGAATTACCAAATGATCCGAACCCTCTAATTCTGATTTTAGAAGTTGCATCAGGATCTCCCGAAGAAGACACAATAACACCAGCAGCTCTACCTTGCAACTGACCACCTACTGTAGCTGTATTTGTTGACTGCATTTCTTCAGTATCAACTACGGCAACAGAACCAATAATATCTTTTTTACGCTCTGTTGAATATCCAGTAACCAACACTTCCTCTAGGCCAATTCTATCTTCTTCCATTGTTGCATTTACAACTGCCTGTCCAGAAAGAACAATCTCCTGGCTTTTCATACCAATAAAAGTAAATGACAATGTCGCATCAGATGGCACATTCCCCAATGAATAATTACCATCAAAATCTGTAATAGTACCGTTTGTTGTACCTTTTACCATTACAGTTACACCTGGAAGAGGTTCTCCATTAGCATCAACCACTTTTCCAGTCACTGTTAAATCCTGCTGAAATACTGCACTAGATTCTTGCTTTATACCACCCGCAGCTTCAACCTGAAAAATACTTAAGAACATGCAAATAGCAAAAAGAGGTACTATCTTCCATGTTGTTGATTTCATGCATAAATTATATGCACAATTAAAAGATTCTTTTTTCATAAGTTTGTAATTAGTTTGATAAATATTTCAAATTAATTTGTGCCTTGTCATTGGTTTTATAGGCACAATGAAATCGAATAGGGAGATGTTGCAACCATCTTCCTATTTTTTGGTTTACTAGTTTGGGTTTCATATCATAAAATTCCCTCCATGTTTATGTTTTATTTATGGTTTCTTTTTAGTTAAATTATAAATACACGATAGCTTAATCAATCAGCTTTTTAGCCTCTTTTGCAATATTTTCCGCTGTAATTCCGTAATATTCGAATATTTCCAGTGGCTTCGCATTAATTGCATTTTCTTCAGGTATTCCAATAATTTTCATTTTCACCGGATTTACCTGAGAAACGATTTCAGCAACAGCCGAACCTAAACCACCATATATGGAATGCTCTTCAACGGTAAGAATATGACCAGTCTCGCTTGCAGCAAGGATTGTTTCTTTATCAATAGGTTTAATTGTAAACATATCAATTACCTTAGCCTTAACGCCTTCTTTTTCAAGCAATTTAGAAGCTTCCAGTGCATGATATACTGTTTCTCCCGACGCAATAATCGCCAAGTCATTTCCTTCTGTAAGAACTTTCGCTTTTCCAGGTGTAAACTCTTCATTTTCAGAGTACACATCAGGAACTGCATTTCTACCCATTCTCACATAAGCAGGTTCTGACGATTTTGCCAGGTATTGAGTTAATTTTTTTGCCTGGTGACGATCTGCAGGAAGATAAACTTCCATTTCAGGGAAAGTTCTCATCACTGCAAGGTCATGCAAGCTATGATGAGTAGCTCCAAGAGCTCCATAACTAACTCCTCCACTCACACCTATAACTTTCACATTTGAGTGAGAATAAGCTACATCAACTTTGACTTGTTCCAAACTTCTTGCTGAATAAAAACAAGCAGGGCCACAAACAAAAACATTATTGCCACACAATGCTAAACCTGCTCCTACACCTATTGCATTTTGCTCTGCAATTCCTACTTCAACAAACTGTTCCGGTAATTCATCTGCAAAATCACCAAGGGTAACACTTCCCCTTGCATCTGAAGTAACGACAAAAATACTCTTGTCCGCTTTTGCTTCCTCCAGAATTGTATTTGTAAATGCCTTACGACATGGGATAACCTTATCTGCCATTACTTTTTCCCTCCTTGTTTATTCAACTCCTCTAATGCTTCAGCTAATTGTTCATCGCTAGGTACTCCATGATGCCATTTGGCAACATTCTCCATAAACGAAACACCTTTACCTTTAATAGTCTTAGCAATTACAAAAGTTGGTTTACCTTTCACTGTTGGGGCTGAGTTAAAAGTATCAACCAGTACACCCATATCGTGTCCATCAATTTCAACTACATTCCAACCACAAGCCTCATATTTTTTACCCAAATCCTCTATTGTCATGACATCTTCAGTATTGCCACTAATCTGCAACATGTTCCTGTCAACAATAGCAGTAAGGTTGTCCAGTTTATAGTGACCAGCAGAAGCTGCAGCCTCCATAATTGAACCTTCGCCATGTTCACCATCTCCCATCAATACAAAAGTTCGGTAACTTTTCCCCTGACGCTTAGCTGCTAAAGCCATTCCTACACCTACTGAAAGGCCATGCCCAAGAGCACCTGAGTTAACTTCAATACCATTCACTTTACGGGTTGGGTGACCAGCCAAAATCGAATTAAATTTGCCATATGTATCCAAAACAGAATCTTCAATAAAACCTCTTCTGGATAAAACAGCATACAAGCTCTCTACAGAATGCCCCTTGCTCAAAATGAACCGGTCACGATCAGGATCATTCGTATTCTGAGGATCAATTTTCAAAACAGCATAATACAAAGCCGTCATAATATCGACAGAAGACAAAGATCCGCCGGTGTGCCCTCCTGAGGCACTGTAAATAATTTCGAGTGTCCGCTTTCTTATTTCAATCGCTTCTTCCTCTAACACACTTATTTTATTCATAGATATTAATTATTTGACATGGATATCAATACCAGCCCAATCAAGAACAAGATGAACATGATAACCAATAACTTATTTGTTCCTTTTGGTGCTCCTTTAAACTCTTTCCAGATAAATATTCCCCACAAAATGGCAACAACCGGAGCGGCATTACTTAATGCATAAGAAATTGCAGGATTGGCACTTCCAGCTGAGATGAAACTCACAACCATACCTGTCATCCAAATAAAACCACCGGCAATACCAGTAATGTGAGTTTTGAAGTTACCTTGAAAGTATTCTTTCATTTTCACAGGTTCTCCTTCAACAGGATATTTCATGAAAAATGGGTTGAAAATTGGAGTACTAACTAAAACTCCAAAAGCGAAAAAGAATACACCTGTATATGGAGTTAGGTTACCGGTACCACCAGACACAAAATTGCCATCGATTGATTTTACAACTAGTCCGTAAAAAAACGCAATGAGCAAACCTGCACCTACAGAAAGCAAAATCCCCTTAGCCGATGGCTTTTTCTGTTCCTGAGCTAATTTCTTGTATGACAACATACTAAGATATATTGCAACAATAATTACAGCAACTCCAACAAACAGCAAGGGAACATTGCCTTCGGGGGTTCCTTTAGCCAGCACTACCAGCAAAAAGTTGAAAATAATTCCCAGTATCCAGGCTAAACCTCCACCAATTGGAAACCCAACAGACATACCTGCTACTGCAATCGCAGCAGTAAGAAGAATATTCCCTAGGTTCCATACAACACCTCCTGCCATTGCATTAAAAATACTGGAGCCATTGGCCTGAGCTATATCCTCAAGAAAAGGACGACCTTCAGCACCAAAACTCCCCAGGGTAAGTGCATATAAAGCAGCAGTTATCATTAAACCAATGGTTAAATCCCAATAAAATAGCTCAAAACGCCACTTTTTATCTGCCAGTTTTAGTGTATTTGCCCAAGACCCCCAACAAACCATTGTTATGAAGAAAAAGAATAAGGCTAAGCCATAATTATGTACCAGTACCATAGTTTATTTCTTTTAAAAAGTGATTACTAATTCGTGATTATTGGTGCTTATATAATTCCCAGCCCATATAGTTCCCAACTGCCTCTTCAATTACATCAGCTACATGTGTACGTACCATTGCAACGTGGTGCTCAAAACCATTCTTGCACATGTACTTCATAAGATTCTGTAGATTTGGAATTTCACAAACAGCAATACCTCCATCCATTCCGTATGGATCATCAGTAATCGTTCCTTCTCCTAAATATGTTTTTACAATTCCTTTATTATCATCAGTCGACACACGGAAATAAGTCATATCTCCAGCTGCAACTTTACCTTTTA
Source organism: Prolixibacteraceae bacterium (assembly GCA_963676845.2). Classification (GTDB taxonomy): domain Bacteria; phylum Bacteroidota; class Bacteroidia; order Bacteroidales; family Prolixibacteraceae. The sequence goes on from CAXXKK010000028.1 coordinate 68,867, forward strand.
CAGCACCGAAAGTATCTTCGCTACCTAACACTGTTCCCAAAACATCAAGACTACCGATTTCAATATCATTTTGGAAGAATGATTTTGGATAGTTACTACAGTGAGTCAATACACACTTATCACGATCTTCTGCAAAGTTGTTGTTCCAATCTAAAAGTGCCGAAGGAATTTCTGCTGCCAACGTCAATGCATACATAGCAATTGCACCTGCAACATCAACCTCACAAGCAGATGGCATTAACTTCTCGCCCATCATACTCATGGTAACACAAGCTGCACATCCGTAATTTTTCTCGATAGATTCCCAACATTGCAATGCAGAAATATTACAATCATTCTCTGCAATCCAATTTTCAACAGCTAAACCAAAACGAGCTTGTTTTGCTAATTTTCCTTTTCCTAGCACAGAACAAGTTCCGTATTCCTGAATAGCTGCAACTTTCTCTATTACTGCAGGATCATTTTCATCAATCTTTTCCGCTGCAGCCAATATCTCTGACATATCAACAGGGACGATTGTAATGCCATATTTTTGTAAGATTTTTTCACTAAAACGCATAGTCTGGAAGCCTATTGGACGAGTACCAATTGCACCAACTCTTAAGTTACTTAAACCGTTTACTACACGACAGACACTTGCAAATTTCACCAAGTCTTTTGTGAATTCTTCACTTTCAAGACTGTATGTATGATACATTGTATCTGTAAACTTGATACCGTAATGATAGAAGTTGTTACAAACCGAAAGCTTACCACAGAAAGCATCACGACGACTCTTCACATCCACCTTATCATTATCGTCATCACAAGCCTGTACTAAAATTGGCACATTCAATCCAGAAATTTTGATGGTGTTAACTACACCCAATTCATCTCCAAAGTTTGGAAGAACGACAATTACACCTTCAATAATGTCTGCATTCTTTTTGAATAATTCACCACACTTTACGGCATCTGCATAACCTTCAATATTCCCTGTTGGAGTTTCACTCTCAGGAAGAATAACATAACCAAAGCCCATTTTATCGAGCTTTTCTGTTACTTTTTTTCTTGCATCAACAGCCAATTTGTAATTAAAAATATTACGAGTGGCGATAATTACTCCAAATGTTTGTTTTGCGTTATTCATTTCGTTTTTAGTTTTTGATAGATTTATTATAATATTATTTCAATCGAGCACGTTCAACAGCTTTTTTCCAGCCGTTGTATAATTCTTCGATTTTTTCCAATTCCATTTGAGGTTCGAACAAATGAGCAGATTGACGTAAAGATTCAATCTCTTCCGTATTTTTCCAGAAACCCGTTGCCAGGCCAGCCATAAATGTTGTTCCTAAAGCAGATACTTCCTCAATTTCAGAGCGCGCTACATTATTATTCAACATATCTGCCTGAAACTGCATCAGAAATTTGTTGCGTGTTGGGCCTCCATCAACCCGAAGTTCTTTTAATTGAACACTTCCGTCTTCAATCATTAATCCAATTAAGTCTTTAATTTGATAAGCTATACTTTCCAATCCGGCACGAACAATATGTGCCTTTTTGGTGCTTCTTGACATTCCGGACAAACATGCTCTTGCTTCATTATCCCAATAAGGAGCGCCAAGACCAACGAAAGCTGGCACAAAATATACTCCGTTATTATCATCGACACTTGTTGCGAGGGCTTCCGTTTCTGATGCATCATTAATTAACCCGGCATCCAGCTTCATCCAATTGATTGTATCTCCAGTGCAGTGAATATTTCCCTCAAAAACATAGAATATCTTTTTATCTATTCCATATCCAATTGAAGTAACAAGACCTTCTGGTGGATTCATTGACTGAGTACCAATATTCATCATCACTGATGAACCTGTTCCATAAGTAGCCTTCCCCATGCCGGGCTTAAAACAATTCTGGCCAAACAAAGCAGCATGTGAATCACCTAATAAGCCAGCAATAGCTACAGGTGTATCAAATAATATTTCAGTATCAGTATATCCAAATACTTCATCGCTATAATGAACTTCAGGAAACATGCTTGAATCCAAATCAAACAAGTCTATTAATTCCTGGTCCCATTCCAGAGTATGTATATTAAATAATAGTGTACGACATGCATTTGAATAATCTGTAGCATGAACTTTTCCTCCTGTTAGTTTCCAAAGCAACCATGAATCCATTGTACCTAACAGAAGATCGCCATTCTTTGCTCTGTCTTTTAACCCGGCAACATTGTTCATAATCCAATGAAGCTTGCTTGCAGAAAAATAAGGATCAATCAATAAACCTGTTTTTTCCCTAATCATAGATTCTTTATTAGCTTCCTTCAGCTTTGCACAGTAATCAGCTCCTCTTAGACATTGCCAAACGGCTGCATTTGCAACAGGCTCACCAGTATTCTTATCCCAAATCATTGCTGTTTCGCGTTGATTGGTAATTGCAATACTTGCGAGATCTTCAGCAGTTGCATTCTTTTCAGCCATTACATCACATATTCCCTGTAATGTATTATTGAATATTTCAACAGGATCGTGCTCTACAAAACTTGCTTGTGGATAATATTGTTGGTGAGGGATAGTAACCCTTGCGTCAAGAGTTCCTACCTTATTAAAAAGAATTGTTTTTGTAGCAGATGTACTTTGATCAATTGCAAGAATGTATTTTTTTGAATTTTCCATTCCGTTTATATTTTGAATAACTTATAAATATCCAGTCTTTTACTTACCAAATGAAAGACCAAACACTTTCTTTTTTTTTCGTTTTCAAATATAAAAGAAATTTTTCGAAAATCAACAACAAAAAAACAAGCAAAATATATAACACAAAAAAAACAGACACTCATTCTTAAAGTATCTGTTTATCAACATACAGCAAACTAGCAAACAAATATTCTAAATGAAATTACTAATTCACACAAAAGATCAAAAAGAAAAGATAAAAGAAATAAAAACGAAATAATCTAGGCAATAATCATTTTCACATCATGTCTTTTAAAAATGGTAATATCTTCCTTTTTTATAGACGAATCCGTAATGAGATAATCAATCAAGGCAATTGCACCAAGGCTGGCAAATGAATTTTTTCCAATTTTAGTTGAGTCAGCCACCAAATAAACAAGATCAGATGATTCAATCATTGCTTTTTTTACAACAAGGTCGCTAATACTTGGATAAGTTAGTCCTGCTTTCATGTTAATACCTGCAGTTGCCAAAAACAACTTATCCACATGTAATCCGTCAAAAAAATCAGCAGCTTTCTCTCCTGTTAAAGATAGAGTTGGAGCTTTAAATTCCCCTCCGGTCACTACCAGATTAATCTCTGGCTCACTTCCCAACATTAAGGCTATATTTAACGCATTTGTTATGACTGTCAAATTTTTAAACCCAATCAGAAGTTTAGCTATCTCTGTCGTTGTTGATCCTGAATCTAAAATAATTGTATCACCTGGTTCTATAAGCTCCACAGCCTTCTGTGCAATCAAGGCTTTCTCTTCTAAATTCCCTCTATTCTGTAACTCCAGATTTGTAACTGTTTGACCAATATCTTTCAGATATGCCCCTCCGTGCTCTCTCTTTATAACACCATCTTTTTCAAGCTTTTCCAGATCTTGCCGAATAGTAACCTCTGTTACTTTAAAGATTTTGCTTAGCTGCATTACTTTTGCATGCCCATCTTCTTTGATTAATTCAAGAATCTTTTCTCTTCTTTGATTTGGTAACATATCTTATGAATATTATTTTCCTTTACTAAATCTTACTTTCTAAAAACTCAATCAACCTTTTTACGGTTATTAATTTTAGATCGAATTTTGCTGCAATATTTTGAAGATCAGGATAACGTGCCATTGTTCCATCATCATTCATCACCTCTACTAAAACTCCCGCAGGAGACAAACCGGCTAATGATGCCAGGTCTACTGCAGCTTCTGTATGTCCTGGCCGTTTTCTAACTCCTTCCGGATCTGCAATTATCGGGAATATATGCCCAGGTTTTCCCAACTCCTCAGGTTTTGTTTTCTTATTAACTAATGCTCTAATTGTTTTTGCTCTATCACTAGCAGAGATTCCCGTTGTGCAACCTTCACCAATTAAGTCAACCGAAACTGTAAAATTTGTTCTATTCACAGCATTGTTTGATTTAACCATTGGCTCAAGCCTTAGTTCTTTACATCGACCTTCTGTAAGAGCGACACAAATAAGCCCCCTTCCCTCAATTGCCATAAAATTAACAATTTCAGGAGTTATTAGTTCCGCAGCCACAATGAAATCTCCTTCATTTTCACGATTTTCATCATCTGCAACGATCACTACTTCACCCGCCCCAACAGCCTCTATCGCTTCTTCTATATCCTTATAACACTTATTTTTCACCATAGAACTCAGAATAAAACGCAAAAATACAAAATAAAACGAAACATAAGAGAAAAAGCTATAGTTATCAACATGCAACTATTTTAAGTTAAGCACAAAAGAACTACATATCTAATATTTAAATCAAAAATTTAAGAGTTAAGTGTTCTTCTCTAAAAACGACACACTTGATTATGCAAGGAAAACATACTTCTAAAAAAATATTTCGAATCAATAACACGACAAAAGATACCAGAAATTACACCAACCATCAACACAAGACATAAAACACTTCATATCAAAACATTACATAAATATTAATTTTTCAATAAGATATACCACTACATACTTATTGCAAAATCAAACTCACCCATAAAATCATCTTCCATAAAAAACAGACCAACTAGTAATACCTAATAACACCTCCATAAAAAAGATATAATCATCATACGATTTCGTACTGATATCCATGTAGACAAAAAAAGCCAGGAAGCAAATACTCTCCCTGGCTTTTTTATAATGTAATTTTTATGAACTAACTAACGATTACCAAATCTTTTAAATGATCACTAATTACCTCAATTTCTTCGGTTGTTAATTCAGCATCAATTGCTTTTGCGTTTTGTATTGCTTGTTCTGTATTTCTTGCACCAACCAAAGTTATTGTAATTCCAGGTTGTTCAAGAGTCCATAAAATCACCAACTGACCAGAAGTAATTCCTTTAGAAGCTGCAATTGGCTTAACTTTTTCAAGAAACGCATTCGTGCGAATCAGATTCTCATCTCTATAAAAATGAATATTCGCGCGGTGATCTCCTTCAGAAAATTTATAACCTGGCTTCATTTTTCCTGTTAATAAACCTCTTTCCAGCGGACTGTAGGCTAAGATACCTTTATTGTTTTCCAGACAGTACGGAACAACATCTTCTTCAATATCCCTTTTTACCATACTATACGGAACCTGGTTAGATGCCAATGAAATATACTTTTCAGCTTCAGCCATTTGTTCTGAGTTGTAATTGCACACACCTGAATAACGTACTTTCCCTTGTTCAATTAACTTAGCTACAGCTTCCATTGTCTCCTGTATCGGTGTTGTACTGTCAGGCCAATGAATTTGATAAAGGTCAATATAATCGGTTCCCAGGCGTTTTAAACTGTCTTCGCATTCTTTTATGATACTTTCCTTTCCAGCATATTTATAAATGTCAATATCATTTCCATTGTTATCCTTGCTCTTGAAACCCAAATCTCCTTTTGCCAAATCCCAGCGCATACCAAATTTGGTAAGAATCTGTACTTTATCTCGTGGAATTTCTTTAATAGCCTCGGCTACAATTTCTTCACTAAGTCCTTGACCGTAAATTGGAGCTGTATCAATTGAGGTCACACCCAAATCATAAGATGCCTGAATAGCTTTAACTGCATCTTTACGTTCTGTACCACCCCACATCCAGCCTCCAGCAGCCCAAGCACCAAATGTTACGACTGAAATCTCAAGATCTGTCTTTCCTAATTTTCTATACTTCATAGTTTTATATGTTTGAATAAGTTATTTTGAACGACCATTATCTACAAACGACAACAATTGAAAC
>CAXXKK010000029.1:0-50330 GCA_963676845.2 Prolixibacteraceae bacterium
AAAAGTATCCACGGAACAAATATGATTAGGCAACCAATGGAAACAAGTGGCATTACTATCCGGAGTATTCGTATTATTTGTTTCTTCATAAATTTCATGTGTTAAAATCAACTTGAAATAGGACACTCTGTGCCAGAACAAAGTAAACATAGAAAAATAGATATAAGTTCAATTAAAATCTATTGAAATCCCAAATTAAAAAACATGCGCATCTTTGGGAAATTTCGTGCTGTGAAAAATTATTTTCCTAAGCAGGAAATTTTATTTACACAGCACTCATTTTTCTAAATGTATTTTTCTGATAAAAAACTCAAGAAACAGAAGTCTGAAGATCTGAATTCAATCACACACTCTCATTCTCACAAACGCTTACTCTCCAAGCTCAGGCTCAAAAGTTTCATGGAAATCTGAAGATAAAACACGGAACTCGGTACGACGGTTTATTGCTTTTGCAATTTCCTGTTGTTCAGGAGTAAGTGTACTTATAAATTCTTCGGTAAGTTCATCATCACGAGATAAGAAGTCATATTCGCGAGCCATCTCCCGGGTAACAGTTTTAGGCCATGTTTCGCCATAACCTTTGGCAACAAGCCTATCCGGATTAATACCTTTCTCAACCAGGTAATCTACTACCGACTGAGCACGTTTTTGTGACAAATCAGAGTTGAACACATCCGTGCCAACATGGTCAGTATGAGACATCAGTTCAATGGTAATGGTTGGGTTTAGTTCCAATACATCAACTAAACTATCCAGAGATACCTTCGATCCCTCAAGCAATTCCCAGGAACCCGATTCATAGTTAATATTTTCGACATTAATTGGAGCATCCGTAGGTGTTAAGTATAAATCGACGCGGAAATCTTTGCTGTTTTCCAAACCAATAGTAAGAGCTCCACCTTTATCATTTAAGTACCCATCTTTATAGGCTGCAAAAACATATTCGGTTTCCTCATTCAGATTCATTTGGAAACGACCATCATCTGCTCTCATCTTCAGGTTAGTACCATCTGTCCCAATAATACGAATACTTGCATTTTCCAAACGCTGACCTGTCTCTTTATCGTAAATTTCCCCGGATACCCGAAAAACTTTTGGTGGCAAATAAAATGAATAGATATCATCAGACCGGGAACCTTTTCGGTTCGAGGTAAATAATCCCCTGATTTCTTCAGAATTAATGAAACTCATACCGAAATCATCTCCCGTCGAGTTTACCGGCGACTCAAGGTTCTCAATATGCCAAACACCATCTTCATCCAGGCTGGCCTTGAAAATATCAAGTCCACCCATACCCATGTGGTAATCCGATGAAAAATATAGGTTTCCTTCCCAGTCAACTGTCGGGAAAACCTCATCACCAGGAGTATTTATCTGGTCTCCCAAATTTATAATCTTTGAATATGTATTCCCTTCCTTTGTGGCTTTCCATATATCCATTCCACCAAAACCTCCAGGTCTGTCCGACACAAAATACAAGGTCTGCTCATCAGGACTTAGAGCTGGCTGAGCAACGACAAGACTATCTTCCAACAAGTCAATCAATGTAGGTTGCCCCCACGAACCTCTAGACATGTTCGTTGAATACAATTCCGTTCCCAAATTAACTGTTCGGTCATATCGTGCACGGGTAAATATCATCATATCACCGGAGGAGGAGGTTGTAACTGCACCTTCCTCATCTGGAGTATTAATTATTCCCGATTCATCTAACAATTGAGGTGTTCCCCACTTCTGTTTCTGAAGTTCAAAATCAACCTTAAACAAATCGGAAAAATTTTCTCCGGTGATCATGCTTTCTTTTTTTCCACTCACCACACCATCTCGTGTTGATGTAAGAATCACTTGATTTTCCTTTCCTCCTACAAAAACCGGAGAGTAATCAGCTTGACGGGAATTTAACTCACGCACAGGATTTACAATATAACGGGTTGGATTCTCTTCCCATTCCGGCGTTACCCGGCATGCTTCAAGGCCATTCAATGCCCTCGGATCGTTCGGAACAGAATCCAAATATTGCTCATAGATAAGGATAGCATCTTCATATTCCTGATCTGCCCGCAGACAATCAGCATAGTAAAGCAATACATCTGCTTTGGGATATCCACGACTTATTGCACTCCTGTACCATATTGCTGCCCTGTCGTAATCTCCAATATTACGATAAGCTTCACCTGATAAAAAAGCGATTTCCAGTCGGTGTACCGGGTCTTTGTCTTTTCGATATGCTTTTCTGAAACTTTCTGTGGCCTTATAATATTCACCTATCTCATAGGAAGTTTTACCTCCATCATAATATTTTACCGAAGAGCAAGCTCCCAGTAAAAGAAGTGAAATACTAAATAGCGCAATATAGATCCGGTTCATGAATAATTGCCAATTATGCCCGTAAAAGTAACCAAATTTGTTTGTTATGGGAAAACGAAAAGAGATTAGAAAAAGTATTTACCTGTGAAATTAATTACCATTCGACAGGTTCTACCCCATTTTTAGCCAAGTATTCGTTTGTTTTACTAAAATGATTATTGCCAAAGAAACCCCGGCTGGCAGATAAGGGTGAGGGATGAACCGAAGTTAAAACCAGGTGCTTATCTCGGTCAATAAACTCCCCTTTCCGGATGGCATAATTTCCCCAAAGGATAAAAACAACATGCTCCTTTTGTTCGTTGATTTTATGAATAACAGCATCGGTAAAATCTTCCCAGCCTTTTCGCTGGTGAGAGCCCGCCTGGGTAGCACGAACCGTTAAGGTTGCATTTAATAACAAAACGCCTTGTTTTGCCCATTCTGTGAGATCCCCACTTGTTGGAATTTCTTTCCCAATATCATTATTCAACTCCTTAAAAATGTTTTTCAAACTTGGAGGGAAATCCACACCATCCTGAACCGAGAAACAAAGTCCGTGTGCTTGCCCAGGGCCATGATAAGGGTCTTGTCCAAGTATAACAACCTTTAGTTTATCTAATGGACATTGATCAAAAGCATTAAAAATCAACTTTGCTGGAGGATAAATTTTCTTTGTACGGTATTCTTCATGCACAAAACTGACAAGTTCCTTGAAATAATCTTTTTCAAATTCATTAGCTAAAAGTGCTTTCCAGCCATTTTCAATCTTAACGTCCATTTGGGGTTGATTTTTATTGATAAGCGAATGTAATATTCATATCTCAAAAACCAAATTCCAAATCACATCTTATTATCTTCCCTCTTTCTCATCTACCCAGATCTTTGTACTTTTAGGCAATTAACAAACGCTGAAATGGAAATTATCTATTTACTTGCCGGACTGGCTGTTGGCTTTTTAGTTGCCTCCTTAATTTCAAAATTGAAATCAAAAACATCGGAAAATGAAATGCTTTCTGCAAAAACTGAATTTGAAAAAACGAAGATTCAGCTGGAAGAACGCATATCTTATTTGCAAAACGACAATGGGAAACTGAGCACTGAATTAAAAGATGCCGAATCTGAAAATGAAAAACAGGCAGAGCGGCTAGCCAAAGCTGAAGTGGAATTTGCCAATCTCCGTGAAAAATTAGCCAGTCAAAAGCAGGAAATGGAGGAACTTCAAAAGAAATTTACCACCGAATTTGAAAACATTGCCCATAAAATACTGAAGCAAAATTCACAGGAATTTACCCAGACTAACCAAAAAAACATCAGTGAAATACTAACCCCTTTAAAGGAAAAGATTCAGCTTTTTGAGAAAAAAGTTGAAGACACATATGAGAAAGGGCTGAAAGATCAAACGGATTTAAAAGCAGAGCTCAAAAAACTTCATGAGCTAAATATGAAAATCAGTGATGAAGCCAACAATCTTACGAAAGCATTGAAAGGTGATGTAAAAAAACAAGGCAACTGGGGTGAAGTAATTCTGGAACGAATTCTTGAACGTTCGGGGCTTACTGAAGGTCGGGAATATGAAAAACAGTTTAGTACAATTGGGGAAAACGGATCGCGTATCCAGCCGGATGTTGTCATTAACCTTCCGGATCAAAAGCATATAATTGTCGATTCCAAAGTATCATTAATTGCTTACGAACGTTTCGTGAATGCAACGGATGATGATGAACGTCAAAAGCACATAAAAGACCACTTGCTTAGTATTAAAACTCACATTAAAGGACTTAGCGAGAAACATTACCAAAATGCACAAGGCGTAAACAGCCCCGACTTTGTTTTGCTTTTTGTTCCTATCGAATCATCCTTTAGTGTTGCCATTGAAGCGGATCAGGAATTATTTTCATTTGCCTGGGACAATAAGGTTGTAATTGTTAGTCCTTCCACATTACTGGCAACTTTACGCACCATTGCATCCATCTGGCAACAGGAAAACCAAACGCGCAATGCGATTGAAATTGCCCGACAAGGAGGAGCATTGTACGATAAATTTGTAAACTTTATTGCTGATCTGGAAAAAGTTGGAAATAACCTGGAAACAACCCGTAAAAACTACGATTTAGCTATGAATAAATTAAATGACGGACGAGGGAACCTGGTGCGTTCAGCTGAAAAACTTCGTGAATTGGGAGCAAAAGCGAGCAAAGAACTTCCACAAAAGTATTTGGAAGAGTAAATTACTTAGACAATAATTCCTTCTTCAATTTATCATGTTCATCAAATCCATAACGAACGGCGAAAAGCAATTGAATTAAATTACTAAAAAGTGCAGTTGCAAAAATTACAATCATCACCATTACCTGATATTTCACAGAAAGAACCGGATCTGCACCTCCCAGTATTTGTCCGGTCATTACCCCGGGGAGAGAAACCAACCCAACGGTTGCCATTGATGCAATATTGGGAGCCATTGCCATACGAATTGCCTCTTTTAGAAAAGGATGAGCAGCTTCCGTTTTTGTTGCTCCGGCTGCCAGCAAATAGAAATAGGTATTTTCTTCTTTTCTCGCTGAATTAAAAAAGGTTTTCAATGCTACAATATTTGATTTCAAAATATTGCCCAACATCAATCCACCGATTGGAATCAACATATCAGCTTTGAAAATATTATCGAGCTGCACCACTGCAAAATTGAAATACAACAAGGTAAACATGGTTGGAATTAACATGGAAACAACCGTCTGAAAAAGTAACTTTTTTAACCTCAAGCCAGAATTCTTTATTCCCGAGAAAGCTGCGAAAAACACCATCATACATACGTAAGCGATGTTTACAAAGGCATTATCAAACAAGAAAATATATTTCAGGTAAACTGCAACAAACCCCAGTTGAACCAACATGCGAGCTACAGAGATTATAAGCCTTTTGTTAAAGCCCAAACGAAACTTCCAAACAAGCAACATGGACGGCACAACCAACAACAAGCCAAAAACAACTCCACTTACCGAAATATCAATTGCATCCATTAAATTAAACTTGAGATTACTTTAGCCCCGGAAACTCTCCACTCCGGATCATGACTAACACAAATCACTGTTTTCTTTGAGTTAAGTGTATAATTGATGAAAAACTTTTTTGTTTTTTCATCCAATGCAGAAGTAGGCTCATCCAACAACAGAATTCCCCGATCCAACAACATGACCAATGCCCAGCCTAAACGCTGGCGTTCTCCTCCTGAAATTTCACTGGTGTTTTTTTGTAGAATATTTTTCTCCAGGCTGAGTTCTTTCAGTTTTTCAATCAGCTTATTATCGGAAAACTGAACTGATTTATTGGCTGAATAGCTAAAAATCTCCTGAAAAACATCCCTCACTTTCCCATTTGGAAGATCAATCCCCTGGCTCAGATAACCAATATGGCTTCGAATCGATTTTAAATTCCCTGGCTTTACTTCCTTTTCTTTAACGATGATCTTACCGTCATCGGGATCGATAAACCCCAGGATCAACTTTAACAAGGTAGATTTTCCACTTCCGGAAGGTGCTGAAAAAACAATTTTCTCACCTCGGTGGACTTTTAGGTTAAAATCTTTTAGCAGCTGCTTATTCCCCAACTCCAGGGATACGTTTTTAAATCGAATCATGAAGAATAAGTATAGTTTGAAAACAAAAAAGCCGGACATAGATCCGGCGTTATCTGGTTAAATTAACTTGCTTTTAAACGCTGGGCATCTCCGGGTTCAATCTTCGATGCTGCATACTCTTTTGAAATCTTCAGGTCTTTTATTCCATCTGTCGGACTGTCGAACATGGCATCAAGCATGATATTTTCGCAGATTGAACGCAATCCACGAGCACCCAGTTTGAACTCGACAGCTTTATCCACGATGAACTCCAGGGCATCTTCTTCAAAACTTAACTCAATATCATCCAATTTAAAAAGCTTGATGTATTGTTTGATGATTGAATTTTTAGGCTCTGTAAGAATATTCCTTAAAGCATCCCTGTCCAAAGGTTTCAGGTATGCAAGCACAGGCAAACGACCAATAATTTCTGGTATCAACCCAAAACTTTTTAAGTCTTGTGGAGAAATGTACTGCAACATATTCTGTCTGTCCAGCTTATCAATATTTTTTTGTGCCCCATAACCAACGACTTTCGTATTTAAACGATTGGCGATTTTCTTCTCTATTCCATCGAAAGCACCACCACAAACAAACAGAATGTTCTTGGTATTTACAGGAATCATTTTCTGCTCCGGATGTTTTCTTCCTCCCTGAGGCGGAACATTCACAATCGAACCTTCCAGTAATTTCAACAAACCTTGCTGAACTCCTTCGCCGGAAACGTCTCGTGTTATAGATGGATTATCTCCTTTACGGGCAATCTTGTCAATTTCATCAATGAATACGATGCCTCTCTCGGCTGCTTCCACATTATAATCGGCAGCCTGAAGAAGACGGGTAAGCAAACTTTCCACATCTTCACCCACGTAACCAGCTTCGGTTAAGACGGTAGCATCAACAATGGTAAATGGCACATGCAACATTTTAGCAATGGTTCGTGCCAATAAAGTTTTTCCGGTACCAGTTTGTCCCACCAAGATGATGTTCGACTTTTCAATTTCAGTCTCATCTTCATCAGAGCTGGGGCGTTGCTGTAAACGCTTATAATGATTGTAAACAGCTACAGATAAAATTCTTTTTGCCTGATCCTGACCGATTACATATTGATCCAAAAATTCTTTAATTTCCTTTGGCTTTAATAGATTTAAACCACTCAGGTCAAACTCAGTATCCTTTTTGAATTCTTCCTCAACAATTGCATAAGCCTGCTCAATACAACGGTCACAAATATGACCTTCCATCCCGGCAATAAGCAGGTTTACATCTTTCTTTTCTCTTCCACAAAAAGAACATTTATCCATAATCTATACCTTCTTTTACTTTGAGTTTCTTACCAAAAGTTCGTCAATCATACCATACTCTTTCGCTTCTTCAGATGTCATCCAGTAATCACGGTCTGCATCTTTTTCAACTTCTTCATAAGTTTTACCAGCATGATGAGCAATAATATCGTAGAGTTCCTTTTTCAATTTTAATATTTCACGAGCTGTGATTTCAATATCTGAAGCTTGTCCTTGTGCTCCACCCATTGGCTGATGAATCATCACTCTTGAGTGTTTTAGCGCCGAGCGTTTCCCTTTTGTCCCGGCAGTTAACAACACAGCTCCCATTGATGCAGCCATACCTGTACAGATTGTTGCAATGTCTGGAGAAATGTACTGCATGGTATCGTAAATACCCAATCCTGCATGAACAGATCCTCCAGGAGTATTGAAATAAATTTGAATATCTTTTGTTGGGTCTGTTGATTCCAGGAATAAAAGCTGGGCCTGAATGATGTTCGCAATATAATCATCGATTGGGGTTCCCAGAAAAATAATACGATCCATCATTAAACGCGAGAATACGTCCATTGAAGCTACATTCAACTGGCGTTCCTCAATGATATACGGTGTTAAACTATTTTGAATAACTGAATCGTAACGATGCATGTTTAAGCTACTTATACCTAAATGGCCTGTAGCATACTTTTGAAATTCTTTATAATCATTCATAATCGTATCCTCCATTAAAAAAAAACTTTGTAAAATTCGGAAATATTCCTGAATCAAATTGAATTAACAATTTCAGGGCTTTCCGGTTTTTACAAAGTTATAAAAATATGCGTGTGCCTATTTGGCTAACTGCTAATTTTCCAACATTTTGGTAAATTCTTCATGTGTTATCTCTTTTTCTTCAACAGAAACTTTTTCTTTGATAACGTCAACCACTTTTTCTTCCTGCACTGCATTAACAATATTTGCTCTTTCTTTTTCTTCTTTCAGAATATAACCGGCATAGTTTTCCAGTTGTTCTTCTGGCATGTTATTCATTCCGTATTGAGCAAATTGAGAAGCTGCCATTTTCTTGGCGTAATCCAACATATCAGCCTCATCAACTTTAACTTCATTGTCTTTAGCAATACGTCCTTTAATTAGCTGCCAGCGCAAATCATTCAAGAATGGATCAAACTCATTTTCAAGTTGCTCGTCAGTCAATTCTTTGTTGCTGTATTTCAACCAACGTTTTAGGAATTCTTCCGGTAAGTCCATTTTTATTTTATCAAGCATGTACTCACGACAATCTACATTGAATTTATAGTTACTTGAATGAACAAGGCTTTCTTCAATTTGACCTTTAATTTTTTCACGGAAGTCTTCTACTGTTTTAATTTCAGTATCCTCGCCAAAAGCTTTCTTGAACATTTCCTCATTTACCTCTGCTTCTTGAAAACGAAGCACTTCGGTAATTGTAAAGCTGAAGTTACCTTCAATGTTTTCAGCTTCTTCGTGAGAAACATTCAACATATGACCAACTTCGTGTTTGTTGTCGTAAGCTTTTACAGGATCGAAAACAATTATATCACCTGCTTTTTTGCCAATCATCTCTTTTTGAATGGCTTCATCTTTAACAACATCAATGGCAATAACAGTAGCTTCTGTAGTGATTCCTTCTTCAAGAGGGTTACCTTCAGCATCCAACTGAGTAAAGTCACCTCTTAAAGTATCTTTTTCTTCAGAAACATCAGCAGGTTCATTTGTTCCGAAATGTTTTGTGTATGAACCAATCTGTTCATCAATCATTTCTTCCGAAACAGAAATATTGTAGTAGTTTATTTTTTTGCGTTTATCCAACTTCACATCAAGAGCAGGAGCGATACCGATATCAAAAACGAATTCAAAATTTTCGTCAGTATCAAAGTCAATTGTTTTTTGTTTTTCATCATTTGGCATTGGATCACCCAATACTTCCAACTCTTCTTTTACAATGTAGTCAGAAAGACTTTTTCCCAGTAGTTTATTAACTTCATCAGCAAGCACAGCTTTTCCATACATCTTTTTTACAAGTCCTGCAGGAACTTTTCCCGGACGGAAACCTGGCATGTTAGCCTTTTTACGATAATCAGTCAGAATGTTTTTTACTTCTGCTTCATAATCACTTTTCTCAATTGTTACGGTAATTGTCGCATTTAGCTCGTTGATGTTCTCTCTAGTAATGTTCATAAAGATTCAACTTAATATTTTTTTTGGAAAAAGTACAGATAACCAGTCGGTTATCAAAAATTCGCTAATCAAGTATTAACGCTATAAATCAATAAAAACCGCTTGCTTGAAAAAATTCAAGCATAGCGGTTGAGCAATTTGTGCGGACGAAGGGACTCGAACCCCCACGCCGTAAGACACTAGATCCTAAGTCTAGCGCGTCTACCAATTCCGCCACGTCCGCTAATCGAGGCGCAAATATAAAGCAATTTTTTATATCTGCAAATGGAAAATTTTAAAAGTTTACATCTTTATTTTATACGCTTCATTTTTAGCGCAAAGTAAAGTTCTGTCCCAGATATACTCTACGCACATCTTCATCGTTTGCTAAGTCTTCTGCTGTACCGGCTTTTAGAATCGATCCTTCAAAAAGAAGGTATGACCGATCCGTAATAGACAAGGTTTCGTGCACATTGTGATCGGTGATTAATACACCGATATTTTTTTCTTTCAATTTCAATA
Source organism: Prolixibacteraceae bacterium (assembly GCA_963676845.2). Taxonomy (GTDB): domain Bacteria; phylum Bacteroidota; class Bacteroidia; order Bacteroidales; family Prolixibacteraceae. Next base: position 9,946 of record CAXXKK010000029.1, read on the forward strand.
CGATTTCCTGAATATCTTCAACGGCAATAGGGTCAACACCAGCAAAAGGTTCATCCAGCAAAATAAATTTTGGATCAATAGCAAGCGCACGGGCAATTTCCGTACGTCTGCGCTCTCCACCCGAAAGCTGGTAGCCTTTACTCTTACGAATATGCTGCAAGCTAAACTCTTTAATTAGAGACTCCAACTTCTCTTTTTGATATTCCTTGGAATAATCTGTCATCTCCAAAACTGCCCTCAGGTTATCCTCAATACTTAACTTCCGGAAAACAGATGCCTCCTGCGCCAGATAGCCAATTCCCCGTTGTGCCCTTTTATAAACCGGGAGCTTGGTAATATCTTCTGAATCCAGAAAAACTTTTCCAGACAATGGATGAACAAGTCCCACAATCATATAAAAAGAAGTTGTTTTTCCTGCGCCATTTGGACCAAGCAAGCCAACTATTTCTCCTTGGTTTACTTCAAATGAAACACCTTTTACAACAGTTCTCTTTTTATACTTTTTTACAATTTCTTCTGCGCGTAACTTCATTCAATCCAATTATTAATTTGAAATATTTTTTATTCCTCGTCTAATAATTCCTGCTGCTTCTCAACCCTTCTTGAAATAATGATACCTATCTCATAAAGCATTACCAATGGCAAACACACCAAGATCTGACTAAATACATCAGGAGGTGTAATAATAGCTGAAAGTGCCAATAACGCAACATACGAGTGTTTACGATACTTTCTCATTCCATCTGGACTAAGAATCCCAATTTTACTCAAAAAGTAAACAAAAACAGGAAGTTCAAAAATAACTCCTGTGGCCAGCGTAATCGATGCAACTACACTAATATAAGAGGTTACCGAAATCTGATTAGTCACCTCATCACTTAAGTTATACGATCCCAGGAAATGAATAGATAATGGAGCAATTAAGAAATATCCAAACAATGCTCCCAGCACTAACAAGAAAGACATATAAAAAACAGCGCCACCAGTGTGCTTCTTCTCATTCTCGTAAAGTGCAGGTTTAACAAAACTCCAAAACTGATAAATTACATAAGGAGATGCAATAATAAACCCGGCAATGATAGATACCCACACATGAGTCATAAACTGTGCAGACATGCTAATACTAATCAAGCTAAGTTCTTTTGTATTAATACGCAAATCCTCTACACTCGTTAAGTCTGCCAACCTGGCAAACATTCTGTTTGTCCAAAAGTCAGGTAGCTTTGGACTCATTATAATTGTATCAACAATTATTGATTTAAAAATAAATGCAACAATTGCAAAAATGACTATAGCCAATACAGAGCGAACTATATGCCACCTCAACTCCTCGAGATGTTCCAGAAAAGACATTTCTCCTTCGTGAGGCTCTTCCTCTATCTCTTTTTTTGTGCTTCGTTCTTCTGCCATCTTTAAAAATTGGTTCTTAGGTTATTTTTCAAAAGGTAATTTTCCAAAATTGAGACAAATATAGTTACTATTTACAATTACGCATTTTAATGCTTATCTATTTTTTAAGTTATACCCAAATTTGAAAACTATTAAACAACTTATATGTTCTTCAAATTATATTTTGCTATCTTAGATTTTGCTTTTAGAATTCATAATTTAGATGATAAACAATAACTTGGCTTTATGAAGAACGGGTTGACATTGACAGATCAGCTACAAAAACATTTTGGATTTAATACATTTAAGGGACAACAAGAAGAAGTAATTAAAAGTGTATTAGATGGAAATGATTCTTTTGTTTTAATGCCAACAGGAGGTGGTAAATCACTTTGCTACCAACTTCCTGCATTAATCATAGAAGGTACTGCTATTGTAATTTCACCATTAATTGCATTAATGAAGAACCAGGTTGACGCCATTCGCAGTTTTAGCTCTGATGATAAGATAGCACACTTTCTAAACTCTTCACTTTCCAAACAAGCAATAACGAAAGTTAAGGATGATGTATCATCCGGAAAAACAAAATTATTGTATGTTGCCCCTGAGTCATTAACAAAACAGGAAAACATTGACTTCCTCAAATCAGTGAAAATTTCTTTTTATGCCATTGATGAAGCTCACTGTATCTCAGAATGGGGGCATGATTTTCGTCCGGAGTACCGACGAATCAGACCCATCATCCAGGAAATTGGATCGGCTCCACTAATTGCATTAACTGCAACTGCTACCGCAAAAGTACAACATGATATACAGAAAAATCTGGGCATGCTTGAAGCAAGAGTTTTTAAAGCGTCATTTAACCGCCCCAACTTATATTATGCATTAAAGCCAAAGGTTAAGCCTGAAACACAAATCATTCGCTTCATTAAAGAAAATGAAGGAAAATCTGGGATCATTTACTGTTTAAGTCGAAAAAGAGTTGAAGAACTCGCAGAATTACTTGTTGTTAACGACATAAAAGCACTACCCTATCACGCAGGAATGGATGCAGCAACACGCGCAGGAAACCAAGATAAATTCCTAATGGAAGAAGTTGATGTAATTGTTGCCACCATTGCTTTTGGAATGGGAATAGACAAACCTGACGTACGATTTGTAATCCATTATGACATCCCCAAAAGTCTGGAAGGTTATTACCAGGAAACAGGACGCGCCGGACGTGATGGAGGAGAAGGTCAATGTATTGCCTACTATTCTTACAAAGACATACAAAAGCTTGAAAAATTCATGCAAGGCAAACCTGTTGCGGAACAGGAAATTGGAAGACAACTATTATTAGACACCGCTTCGTATGCCGAATCAGCAATTTGCCGCCGCATCATTCTATTAAATTATTTTGGTGAAACCCTTGAAGAACCTTGTGGAAACTGCGACAATTGTCTAAACCCCAAAGAGCAGGTAGAAGCAAAAGACGAAGTACAACGAGCATTAACAGCTATTCAGGAAGTAAAAGAAAAATATAAAGCAGAACATATCACTGACATTCTTATTGGAAAGAAGTCCGCCGCAGTAAAATCATTCAAACATGACAAGATAAAAGCCTTTGGCAAAGGAAATGATCATAGTGCTCCTTACTGGAACGCTGTATTCAGGCAAAGCATGATTGCAGGTTTAATACTGAAAGACATTGAAAATTACGGATTACTTAAACTTACAGAAAAAGGAAAAGCATTCATTGAAAAACCAGAGTCATTTTTATTGGTCCGCAACCACAATTACACCGAACTGGAAGAAGAATACAATACAATTAATTCTCCAACGGGAGGATCTGCAGGAGACCCGGAATTATTTAGCATGCTAAAAGATCTTCGCAAAAAAATATCGAAAAAACACAATCTTCCTCCATTCGTAATTTTTCAGGATCCTTCTTTAACTGACATGTCAATTCAATACCCAATTAGTGTCGATGAATTAAAACATATCCAGGGTGTTGGAGAAGGAAAAGCCAAAAGATATGGGAAAGATTTTGTAGCACTCATAAAAACCTATGTTGAAGATAACAACATAGAAAGAGCCCAGGATCTGGTTGTAAAATCTGTAGCCAACAAGTCCATGATGAAAGTATCTATCATCCAAAGCATAGACAGAAAACTTTCATTGGAAGATATCGCTGATTCTAAAAGTATAGAAATGAGCGAGCTGCTCACAGAACTCGAAGCAATTGTATATTCCGGAACACGAATTAATATTGATTACTATATTAATGAAGTACTGGATGAAGACCACCAAGAAGAAGTTTTTGATTATTTCCGTGAAGCAGAAGACGATACGATTGAAGCCGCACTTGAAGAATTAGGTGAAGATGAATATTCTGAAGAAGATATTCGCCTTATGCGGATTAAATTTATATCTGAAATGGGGAATTAATAAATTTGAAAGATAAAAGGAAACCCTTGAACTTATTTTGCCAGAAGGTTTTCCCTTTATCTTTCAATCAATACTACATTGACCTACTACTTCGCCTAACTCTCTAATCATTGGGGCATACTAAAGCTCAGACCTCAATACTTTAATTCCCCGATTGGAAATGAAAGCTGTAGTTGAAGCATGTTGTTTCTATTAATTGAACCTATGTAGTGATCTTCTGTCCCTGAAGAATAATCACCAAACCCTTGTTCCCTAAACCCTTTGATGTAATTAACCGACCATTTTAATTTATTCTTTTGACTTCCAAATCCAACAGACCAGTTAAACTCAGGCTTTTCATTTACAACATCGTAATTTATCAGCCAGGTTGATTCAATACCTCCCCTAATAAAAAAGCTCTTGCTCAAAAGCACTTGCAAATGAATGGGAACGACAACATAATGCATCGGAAGTTTATCCCAGCCTTCTTCTGGCTGACTCAAATATCCGGTATAAGGATCAATTTCCAAATTTTCAGAATAAATCACATAATGCTGCTGCATCTGTTTGTACCTATATGCCAAACCTACATCCGCAGAAACCCTCCAGAAAAGATTATGAGAAGCATAAATACCTAGTCCTGTTCCAAATCCATTTTTGGTTGACCATTCACGACTACCTGTTCGGTATGGCATAAACCATGAACCTTCGGCACTTATTCCCAATTCTGTTTTTTGTTGAGAAAAGCTAAACATTGAAATAAAACTCAGTAGGATAATAATCGGTAATGTTTTCATAGTCTCTAGTTTTTTCATAGCACGGACAGAATTACTTTTGTCCTTTTATTCTTAGTTTGTCATTTATCCTTGTGGGACAAACTCTTACTCAAAAAATCTGCATCAACGAACAATGATTTTCAAATTGACAATGCAAATATATAACAACAAATAATTTATTATATTTAATTATAGTTAAAATTATTTAAATATTAAATATGCTATATTCTATTGTAAACTTATGCCAAGAATAAAGCACTAGGAATAACACATAAACAAGTGTATACAAACAATTGCACAACAGGTGGTTCGTAAAATTCTCGGAAAAGTAGAAGGGCTGATCATTAAATAATCAGCCCTTCTACTTTATGTAAGAATTAATTCTTATTTCGTTGTTCTTCCAGGATAAACTTTCAAAGCTTCTTCAAGGATTTTTAAAGCCTTTTTAAGCCCCTGCTTTTTTATCACATAAGCAATACGCACTTCGTCTTTACCATATCCAGAAGTAGTATAAAAGCCGGATGCAGGTGCCATGAAAATAGTTTCATTTTCATATTCAAAGTCAGACAACAACCAAGCACAGAATTTATCAGAATCGTCAACCGGCAAACGTGCAACTGTATAAAAAGCGCCCATCGGAATTGGAGAATAAACGCCATCAATGCGATTCAAGCCATCAATCAAAAATTTACGCCTGTCGACATACTCATTGTACGAATCCATCAAGTATCCATCTGTTTCCTCAAGAGAAGCCTCTGCTGCAATCTGACCGATTAATGGAGGACTCAACCTTGCCTGACAAAATTTCATCACATTTTTCCTTACCGCTTCATTTTTACTAATAAGTGCACCTATACGTATACCACACTCACTATATCGTTTTGAAACGGAGTCAATCAAGATTACATTCTGTTCAATCCCTTCCAAATGAAAAGCTGATATATAAGGAGCTCCCGTATAACAAAATTCACGGTAAACTTCATCCGAAAAAAGGTACAAATCATACTTTTTCACCAAATCACGGATTGCATTCATTTCTGCCTGCGTATAGAGATAGCCTGTCGGATTGTTTGGATTACAAATCATAATCCCCTTAGTTTTTGGGGTAATAAGTTTCTCAAACTCCTCAATAGGAGGCAATGCAAAACCTTCCTCAATTTTCGCAGGAATTGATTTAATAACAGCTCCTGCAACAATAGCAAAAGCTTCATAGTTGGCATATGCTGGCTCCGGAACGATGATTTCATCTCCCGGATCAAGACAAGACATAAATGCAAAAGTTACCGCTTCACTTCCACCCGCCGTAATGATGATGTCATCTTCATCAACATTGATATTGAACTTGTGATAATATTTCGCCAGTTTCTGACGGAACGACAAAATACCTTCACTTGGACTATATTCCAGAATTTTTCTATCGATACTCCGAATAGCATCCAGGGCTTTTTGTGGAGTTGGCAGGTCGGGTTGACCAATATTTAAATGGTACACCTTACGGCCCATCTCTTTAGCTTTATTAGCCAAAGGAACGAGTTTCCTGATTGGTGAATCAGGCATTTTATTTCCTCGTATTGATGTTGTTGGCATGTCTTGTGTGTAAATGTTTTCTAAGTCGGCAAATATACAACTAAGTATTAGAAATCAGAATCAGTCTCTATTCTTTAATGTCATAAAATCTTCAAAAATAAACCTATAAGCCCCATAACCTGTTCTAATATCATATTTTGGGAATAATGCATTCCCTAGATTTGAGTTAGATTCACCTTGAAGATTAGAGAATATGAAAATTGGAATTCCAAAAGAAATTAAGAACAATGAAAACCGCGTATCACTCACTCCGGCAGGAACTTCGGAGCTTACAAAACGCGGCCATGAAGTTTTTGTACAGTCAACAGCTGGCGAAGGAAGTGGCTTTTTTGATGAAGATTACCTGCATGCCGGAGCAAAAATATTACCGGGCATAAAAGACGTATATGCCATTGCAGAAATGATCATCAAAGTAAAAGAACCGATAGAATCTGAGTATAAACTGATCCAAAAAGGACAGATTCTATACACCTATTTCCACTTTGCATCGTCCGAAGAATTAACCAAAGCAATGATTGACTCCGGAGCAATTTGTCTGGCATACGAAACAGTTGAATTAGCAGATGGATCTCTCCCGTTACTAATCCCCATGTCTGAAGTAGCTGGAAGAATGTCTGTTCAGGAAGGAGCAAAATACCTTGAGAAAACCTATGGTGGCTATGGTGTTTTATTCGGAGGTGTTCCGGGAGTTCCTCCTGCAAAAGTATTGATTCTTGGTGGTGGAATAGTGGGTACAGAAGCTGCAAAAATGGCCAGTGGTCTAGGTGCAGATGTAACAATCATGGACGTGAATCTGAAACGTCTTCGTTACCTTGACGACATCATGCCTCTAAACGTAAACACCTTGATGAGCAATGGATACAACATTTACGAAATGGTAAAAAGTCACGATGTCATCATTGGTTCGGTACTAATACCTGGAGCAAAAACACCTCAACTGGTAACAAAGGACATGCTTCCTACTATGCGTCCAGGAACAGTCTTAGTTGATGTTGCAATTGACCAGGGAGGTTGCTTTGAAACTTCACACCCAACTTCACACGATCACCCAACATTTGTTGTTGACGGAATTCTCCATTACTGTGTAAGCAACATGCCTGGAGCTGTTCCAAGAACATCAACACTGGCTCTTACAAACGCAACCTTGCCCTACGCAATTAAACTGGCGAATAATGGATGGGAAAAAGCATGCAAAGAAGATGAAGCCTTACAGAAAGGACTCAATATTGTAAATGGCAAAGTCGTCTATAAAGGCGTTGCTGATGCCTTGGGACTTAACTATACCAACATAAAGGAAGTCTTAACAAAATAGACTTAAATTAAATAGCATCTTGATTTTTAAGGATCTGATCATTAAAACTGATTGGATCCTTTCTTTTTTTAAAAGATGGAATTTAATTCATCCTTAGATATTCTTAATTTGAAATATTCAAAAAAAAGAACGAAGTATCAACTAGTTTAGAAGAAGCAACAACACATTACTTATTGTCAATTAATAATCATTCTAAATACTTTTTTGCAAAGTTTAGTGCCTGATTTTTATCAATTAATCTAATTTTACATGTTGGGAAACTTACAAATTCTAACAATCAAATAAATAACAATGACTAATTATTTTAAAAATTACCCTAACGAAGAAGGATTCTTCAACGAGTACGGAGGAGCATTCATTCCACCTGTTCTTGAGGTGGAGATGAAGAAAATCACTGAAGCATACTATGCTATCAGTAAATCACACAGTTTTATTTCAGAATTAAGAAGCATCCGTAAACATTACCAGGGACGTCCAACTCCTGTTTACTATTGTAACCGATTATCTGAAAAATATGGTGGACGAATCTACTTGAAACGTGAAGATTTGAACCACTCAGGAGCGCATAAGTTAAACCACTGTATGGGGAAGCTCTACTAGCAAAACATTTAGGCAAGAAAAAATTAATCGCAGAGACAGGCGCGGGACAACATGGTGTTGCACTGGCAACTGCTGCTGCTTATTTCGGATTGGAATGTGAAATTCACATGGGTGAAGTTGACATTGCCAAAGAGCACCCGAATGTTGTTCGTATGGAAATCCTTGGAGCAAAAGTTGTTCCTGTAACTCATGGATTGAAAACATTAAAAGAAGCTGTTGACTCAGCTTTTGAAGCTTACCTGAAAGATCCTGTTAACACTATCTACTGTATCGGTTCTGTTGTTGGGCCACACCCATTCCCTATGATGGTTCGCGATTTCCAACGTGTTGTTGGTATTGAAGCGAAAGATCAATTCTTTGATATGACCGGTGAACTTCCAGATAAAGTTGTTGCCTGCGTTGGAGGAGGAAGTAATGCGATGGGTATTTTTACAGCCTTCCTTGAAGATGAAGATTGTGAATTATATGGAGTTGAGCCAGGCGGACGCTCATTAGAGTATGGTGAACATGCTGCAACAATGGTAAAAGGAACTCCAGGCATTATTCATGGGTTCAAATGTTACATGTTGAAAAATGAAAAAGGAGAACCAGGAGCTGTATATTCAGTAGCCAGTGGCCTTGATTATCCTGGTGTTGGACCGGAACACAGTATGCTTAAAGATTTGAATAAAGTAAACTACGATGTAATCTCAGACAAAGAAGCAATTGATGCATTCTACGAATTAAGCCGTATGGAAGGCATTATTCCTGCATTAGAAAGTGCTCATGCCGTTGCTTACGCTTTAAAACTTGCAAAAGAAAATCCTCAATCGTCAATTCTGGTTAACTTAAGTGGACGTGGTGATAAGGATATTGATTTTGTGGTAGACAAATATGGCTTACCTGAAGAATAGAATTATTCCATTTATACGATTCAAGCCCTGCATCTTTTTGCGGGGCTTTTTGTTTATTTTCAGACCTGCGATAAAACTGATCTAGCTTAGCTTTAATGCAAAATTTTCAAAATGAAAGACAACAGTCCTTGTCCTTACAAAAGGCAGTCGTTCTAAATTTTGTTATCTTAGGGCGATTTTTGAAAAATTGTAAACATGAATACTTTAAATGTAGCCCTTTTAGGCTGTGGAACTGTTGGTGGTGGTGTTGCCCAGATTATTACTGAGATGAACGAAGAACTGTCAACCAAAGCAAATAAAAAAATTGAGTTAAAAAAGATCGTTGAGCTTTGCCCCACAGCCGCAGCTAAACGGTTTCAATTACCAATTGATTTATTCTGTGGTGAAGGAAAAAACCTAAGTCCGGAAGACGCAAATAATCATATAAAAGAAATCCTTGCATCAAAAGACATTGACCTAGTAGTAGAAACAATAGGTGGCACAAGTGACTTTGTTTATAATCTTTGTCTGGACATTCTAAACTCCGGCAAACACCTTGTAACTGCGAACAAAGCTTTATTGGCCGAAAGAGGAAAAGCAATTTTTGAAGCAGCTGAAGCAAATAATGTAAAAATAGGTTTTGAGGCTGCCGTTTGCGGTGCTATTCCTATTATTAAAACCATTAAGGAAAGTTTTACAGGAGATAAAATCCAATCAATTTCCGGTATAATGAACGGAACAAGTAACTACATCCTTACCCAAATGCAAAACGAACAGCTGGATTTTGGTGAGGCACTAAAATTAGCTCAGGATAAAGGTTACGCTGAAGCAGATCCTACACTTGACATCAATGGGGGTGATGCTTCTCATAAATTAATATTGCTAATCAAATTAGCTTATGGCATCGACATCACAATGGATGAACTGTCTTCGATGGGTATCGAAAATATAACCAAAGAAAATATTGACTTTGCCAACGAGATTGATGCAAAAATCAAACTGATTTGTTATGCAAAAAAAATGAATGGTGACATCTATGCAACCGTTAGACCGATGCTGGTTAAAAACAGCAATTTCCTTGCAAAGGTTGAAGGCGCCACCAATGCTGTGCGCGTTAACAACAAGTATTCTGGAATTCATCTTTTAGTTGGAGAAGGTGCAGGATCAAGCGAAACAGCAATGTCTATTGTTTCAGACATTGTTTTCATTGCACGTTATAATGAAAAAATAACAAATATCCCTGCTGCTAAAAAACGAAAATTTGCCGATGCAAATCAATTTGTTTTCCCTTATCTGATTACATTTTATACCGGAGATATTCCTGGCACGACCGGATTTATTGCAACAGCCATTGGCAAACAGGAAATTAACATTGAAACAGTAAGCCACAACCGCCATACTGGAGAAAAAGCAATTTTCTCACTGGCAACGACTCCCTGCACTCTGGAACAAATTGAAAAAGCAATCGAAGAAATTCGGAAAGAAAAACCAGGAATGCTACTTAGTGAGCCTAAAATTATGCCAATACTATATTAGAAAGTAGAAAATCCTACTAAAAAATAAAATCTGTTATAAAAATAACAGATTTTATTTTTTAGTATTTAGTTTACATTATAATTATATTGACGAAAGCAAGATATATAAACATATTATTCCAAATACGACAACAGACCTCACAAAACCCAACAAGTTCATTAATCACTGAATATCAATACCATAATAGCAACACCAGTAACTAACCATAATAATAAAGAAGTTATTCACGCGGAAGGTCATACATAATATACAATTTATATTTCTATACAATACAGTGTTAAAAAGTCACGTTTACAAATTGAGAATCACATTCCAAATAGCTCAATATTAACCCACTAAAAAGAAAAAGATGAAAAAAGTATTGATTTTAACACTGACGTTAAGTTTAATTTCGATTGTATTTATGATCCTCCATTTCTTTGCATCAACTGATATTTATCATGATTATATTGGCACATATATAATCTCAAATGGTATCATTGGAAATGTTGAAAATTTACCTGCATGGACAAGCTGTGAAGGCTTATGGCAACTATTGCAGGTAGATTATATAATTAGGTCTATTTTCATGATACTTGTTACTACAGTTCTAATATTTATGATAAAAAACTACAATAAAAAGTTATCCGGAAATTAGGATGAACATCCTATTAAATCCTTATAAAACTCTTTAAACAATAAGCAATCCAATTTTGAGCAGATTAGATTGCTTATTTACATATAAAATATAGTTGTATCTACTCATTTTGCACCACTCCATCCCTTATATCTGAATAACATTTAGATATTACAATAGTAGCCAGAATTGAAAGCAATACCGATAATATTGAACCTTCATACCCAAATCCTCCTCCCTGTATTAATTATTTGCCGTAATGGGATCAGAACCATATCTTTCATTGTTTAAATATTTAATCTCCCCCATCATTCAACTATTCCAACATTCCACTCTTCTGTAAACTTTTGTTATTTTTGCAGCCTGTAATAAATGACTGTCAAATACACAATTAAATAGAAAGATGGAAATTCCCAGCAAGTTTAATCCCGCTGAAATTGAAGATAAATGGTATCAATACTGGATGGAAAAAGGTTTTTTTCATTCTGAACCAGACGAACGTGAGCCCTACACCATTGTAATTCCACCACCAAACGTAACAGGTGTATTGCACATGGGACACATGCTAAACAATACCATTCAGGATATTCTTACCCGCCGTGCCCGCATGTTGGGGAAAAATGCATGTTGGGTTCCCGGAACCGACCACGCTTCCATTGCTACCGAAGCAAAAGTTGTGGGAAAATTGAAAGACCAGGGAATTTCAAAATATGACCTAAGCCGGGATGAATTTCTGGAACATGCCTGGGAATGGACTCACAAACATGGTGGAATTATTCTTGAACAATTAAAAAAGCTAGGTGCTTCCTGCGACTGGGATCGCACTGCTTTTACCATGGATGAGCCTCGAAGCGAATCGGTCATCAAAACCTTTGTTGACCTGTTCAATAAAAATTTAATCTATCGTGGCGTTCGTATGGTCAACTGGGACCCTGCGGCAAAAACGGCTCTTTCTGACGAGGAAGTTATTTATAAGGAAGTTCAATCCAAACTTTACTATTTAAAATACAAGATTGAAGGTAGCGAAGATGAGTTTGTAACCATCGCAACTACCCGTCCCGAAACCATTCTAGGTGACACTGCCGTTTGTATCAATCCAAATGACGAACGTTATTCTCATCTGAGGGGCAAAAAAGTTCTAGTTCCGCTTATTAATCGTTCAATCCCAATTATTGAGGATGAATATGTGGATATGGAATTTGGTACTGGTTGCTTAAAAATTACTCCAGCACACGATATTAATGACTACGAAATTGGTTTGCGTTTTAACCTTCCAAGCATCGATATTTTCAATGATGATGGAACTTTAAGCGAAAACGCCGGACTTTTTGTTGGCGAAGATCGTTTTGATGTGCGTGAGAAAATCATGCCTGAACTTGAAAAAACAGGCAATGTTTTCAAAGTTGAAGATTACACAAACAAAGTTGGATACTCAGAACGTACCCATGTAGCCATTGAACCAAAACTATCGGCTCAGTGGTTCTTAAAAATGGAAAATCTGGTAAAACCAGCGCTTTCTAACGTGATGGATGATACCATTCAGTTCCACCCTGCGAAATTCAAAAATATTTACCGCCACTGGATGGAAAATATCAAAGACTGGTGTATTAGTCGTCAGTTGTGGTGGGGACACCGTATTCCGGTTTATTACCTGGAAGATGGTTCGTATGTGGTAGCCGAAACCGATGAGAAAGCCGTTGAGCTGGCTCGTGAAAAATCAGGAAATGCAGCTTTAACTATTGACAACCTAAATCAAGATGAAGACGTTCTTGACACCTGGTTCTCAAGCTGGTTATGGCCAATTTCCGTTTTCGACGGGGTCCGCACACCAGACAACGAAGAAGTAAACTACTACTACCCTACCAATGATTTGGTAACTGCACCAGACATCATTTTCTTCTGGGTAGCACGTATGATTATAACCGGTTACGAATACCGTGATCAGTTCCCATTCAAGAATGTATATTTCACCGGAATGGTGCGTGACAAGCAACGTCGTAAAATGTCTAAATCATTAGGGAACTCACCTGATCCGCTTGACCTTATTGCGACTTATGGAGCTGATGGGGTTCGTGTGGGAATGTTGCTTTGTTCTCCTGCCGGAGGTGACCTTCTTTTTGATGAAAGTTTGCCTCAGCAAGGAGCTGGTTTTGTTACAAAAATCTGGAACTCATTCCGCCTTGTAAAAGGATGGGACGTAGATGAAACAATTCCTCAACCTGAGCATTCAAAAGTGGCTATCGACTGGTTCCGCCAGAAGTTTAGTCAGATTGTTGAGCAAACAAACGACCACTTCGACAAATTCCGTATTTCGGATGCTTTAATGAATGTATACACGGCTGTTCGTGACGAGTTCTCCGGTTGGTTGCTGGAGTTGGTTAAGCCAGCTTACCAAAAACCAATTGATGGAAAAACATATACTGAGTTGATCGACATCTTTGATGAAGTACTTCGTTTCATGCATCCTTTTATGCCTTTCGTAAGTGAAGAAATCTGGCAATTACTAAAAGAACGCAAGGATGGCGAAAGTATCATGATTAAAGAATGGCCAAAAGTTGGCAATTACGATACAAACTTCCTGCAACAATTTGAAGACGCCAAAGAAGCTGTTGCCGGAATCCGTACAATTCGCACAAAAAATAATATTCCTAACAAAGATCAGCTTGAACTTTCTGTTATGAAAGGTGATAAAGGATATTCTGCTGTCCTAGATAGTATTTTAGTAAAACTTGGAAATCTTTCTGCATTGAATCCTGTTTCTGAAGAAGTTAGTGGATCAGGATCATTCCTGGTAAAATCAACAACTTTCTTTGTCCCACTTGGCGATTTGGTTGATGTTGAAGAAGAATTGAAAAAACTGGAAGCAGAACTGAAATATACCCAGGGATTCTTAAAATCAGTAATGGGCAAATTAAGCAACGAGCGCTTTGTGAACAATGCTCCCGAGAAAGTAGTAGCTATTGAACGTGCCAAACAAGCCGATGCCGAAGCAAAAATTAAAGTTCTGGAAGAGCAGATTGCAAAATTGAAATAGACTTATTTTTATTGATCGGATGACTTAAAGTCATCCGATCAATATCAAATATAAAATCGTGAACGCACAAAGTTGTTAATTGTGGCTTCACGATTTTTTTGCCTCACTTCCCCACTTCGGGATGACCTAAAAAAAACTTTTTTAATTCCCTTCTACATGTTTATTTTTGATCAGGCTTAGCTTAGTTCATTATCAAGTTTTACAATAAAAGAGCCTACTTCCTTTTTTAAATAATGTTTTTTGCCAGCAGACCAATAATATTCATTTTGTCCATAAGTAAAAGTAACAATACAAATTGTAGCTATAGTCAATAATGTTCTTTTCATATTTTTTATTTGTAGCTGATTATTTCTGTAATAATTAAATAATTTAATGACGGAGGAGCTATTAACCCATTACATTCTGGCGGAGGAGTTGAAGTAAAAAGGCTTGATTCTAACCTTTCTTCTTCAGTAAGTTCTCGATATTTAAAATATAAATGAGTGCCTACTGTTTGTGGAATTGAATCAGATATGCCTATTTTTGAAAAATAGGGTATGCCTATAGCATTATTATAACTAACACCAACTATATCAAAAGACCCAGAGACTCCGATTCTTTGTGGCTTATCTACTTCAATAATTACAATTTCACCATAGCATTCAGCAGATATAGCAATAATCTCCCCTTTGGCATGTTTTGGAGGAAGTTCGTCTTCTTTTTCGCATCCTGTCCCCAAAATAGTTATATTAAAAAGGAGAACGAACAACAGGATTAATAATGGTTTTAAGTTTTTAAGTTTCATTTTTCTCTAAATCCTAATTATTTTTTTTGCTAATTATTTTACTACTAATTTCCCGTAAACCACCTGATCCTTTATTCTGGCACGAACCAAATAGATTCCTTTTTCCCAACCAGAGACACTAATCTTTTGTTCTTTGCCTTTAATCTTCTCTTTTTTTGATTTTAACGATTGGTTTAAATCATACACTTCCAGTTCCCACTCCTGATTTTCATCCAATTTATTATCCTCCGCTTCTATGGTTACAATCGTTTCTTCTGATGATGGGTTGGGACTGAAAGTCATTGAATACATATTTCCAACCTGTATAAATCCATTCAAGTATCCTAATTTAGTTCCACAACACCCCGTTACATCAACTGAATAAGAATATATACCTTCAGTTGCAGGCGTTCTAAAACTGACATAATACAATGGATTTGAATACACATAAAAATTACTGGGAAGGTTAAAATCAATATCAGTTATAGAACAACCAACAGAAGGTGTATAATTCAACCTCAAATTATAATTAGAATTGGGTTCCAACCCCCAAACACCTGAGCCATAAGGTTCCACAATGTTAGTTCCCAAGTACATTACTAATTCTGTATCCTGATAAAGAGGTGGGTTTAAATAAATATCTCTATGAACAATTAAACTACCGCAAGTTGTCGAAATTGTTGCTTCAATCCATCCTTCAGCAGGATATGTTGTATTGTTACTAAAGACACATGGATTTGATCCTTGGGTAGATGTACGACTAATATTTGAGCTACAATTCCATTCTATAGTACAACCGTCTGGAATATTCATTAATTGATATTCATCACTAGTAGAAGAACATAAATAGTCTGAACCATCTATTGATATTATAGATTCAACGGCAGCACTTGCATCAACTAAACCATGGCCCACATATCTATTCCAAGTACCATTAGGATGTTCAGATGAAAATGAGTATGAATAGTTTCCTACTTTTTGTGCAGTACTTTCAATAGCATATTCAACCTCCTCAATTGTTAAATTTGGATTTAATGAATATAACAAACCTGCAATAGCAGAAACTTGTGGTGCTGCAATTGATGTTCCTCCACTTGTTGTATATCCATCATTTAAAGTTGTGGTTTTAATACCAACACCAGGAGCAACAACATCAAGGTTATTTCCATAATTTGAATCATAGTATCTTTCATAATTTGAATCCAAATTACCAACAGAAAGCACACCTGACAGATATGCTGGAAATCCGACACTGGAACCATCATTCCCAGAGGCACATACAACAAAAACACCTGCATCTAATGCATCCTCAATAGCTTCATCAATATATCCTGCATATGGAATACTAAAACTCATTTGAATAACTTTAACACCCATTTCTACAGCATAATCTATTGCATCATCAACTCCAAGGGAATATACACCTCCAGTACTTGTATTCTGTACACCACAAAAAAGTATTTTTAACCCACTATTCCCAAATCCTCCACCGACACCTGAAATTCCTGTATCGTTATTTGTTTTTGCAGATATTATACCTGAAACAGTTGTGCCATGATCATAGGTAGTTCTTACATCGTTATTATTCAATTTAAAATGCCACCCTTTCCAATCATCAATTTTCCCATTATTATCATCATCTATACCATTTCCAGTAGTGGGATCATTGGGGTCTGACCATGCATCTTCTCCCGGGTTTAAATATATGTTTTGATATGAATCTGTACCCAGGCCAATATCTTCATGTTCCCAATCTAAACTAGAGTCAATTACTCCTATTACTACAGATGGATCACCTGTTACATTTAAATCCCAAATCTCCTGAATATTAATATATGATAAGTACCATTGATCATCAAAATAATCATCGTTAGGTGTACAAGTCGTAAATTTACCGATTGTTGAAAATTCAACCGATTGGAAAATTCCCATATCTTTCAATTTCTGAAAATATTCATCCAAATCATTCCCAGATGGGATTTCTATATCATAGTACCCCCTTTTATTTTTATTGATAATTTTAAAGTCATAACTGCTCAATTCTACTCCTTTATGAGGTTTTACAATTATAATATTATCATCCACACCATATGATTCACCTTTGTATATAACCTGATATTTTCCATTTATCTTATTAAGTTCTACATTATCAGATTCATTCTGTCCAAAAATTTTTGGATTAACTAGAATGATAAATAACACAATAAATAAATATTTCATAACCTTCATTTTTCTATTACTTTCAGTTCAATTGAATAATTGTTATTAAGTTTCTGGAATAGTTCCCAAAAGAAAATATCTCCTTCTGCAGTATATCCATATTTTGTTTTTTTGATTTCAGCATCTACTCTATATTTAGAGTCTGAATCATTACAAATTAGTTTAACTGATTCAAGGCTATCCTCTATCATAGAAGTATGAATTTTCCCAACCAATAATGTATATTGCTCAAAATCTATTTTAGAATCAGAGGGGCATAAATCTATTTCATCGTATTCTTCCTGGGTGGAAATCACATATAAAACCGTGTCGGCATCAAAACCAAGCCGGCAATCACCCCCTGTTGAAGTCCATGCAAATTCGGGGAAAACATAATCTAAATGATCCTGAAGAAATTGATCAATTCCATCTATCGGATGAATGGTAATCCAATCATCATCTTTTTCGCATCCTGTTCCCAAAATAGTTATGCTTAAGGGAAATAAGAACAACAGGATTAATAATGGTTTTAATTTTTTAGGTTTCATTTTTCTGTTTTTTTTGAATATTCAAATAGCCTTACAGCAAAATGGGATAGGCCAATTCAGTTTGCCTAGCAGAGAGAATTAAGATCAATGCAATTATCAATAAGTTAAAAATGGACAAGAATAAATTCGTATTTTTTCGGATGGATATTTTAACAGAGCTAATTGATAACACTAATTTATTCCATTTACATATAATATATTACCTCACCCTACATGTTTGTCAACATATATTGTTTACTTGCATATTGGCAGTGTAGAATGAGAATATTTTTTACTGATCGGATGACTAAAAGTCATCCGATCAGTAGGAAATCCGAAAAACCTTTCATATTCTCCCCCTCTTACTTATTTTTGATTCGGCAAAAGTAAGCCATTTTATAAATTTCAGGAAACAGTTAAAAACACATACTCATGACTCTAATAAAATCAATCTCAGGAATTAGGGGAACCATCGGTGGAAAACCAGGAGATGGCCTTTCGCCACTTGATGTGGTAAAATATGCAGCATCCTATGCTCAATGGTTAAAAGAAGCTTCTTCAACTAAAAAATACAAAGTGATTGTAGGCCGCGATGCCCGTATCTCTGGTGAAATGGTAAATGCACTGGTTTGTGCCACACTTTCAGGCATGGGCTGCAATGTAATAAATGTAGGGTTGGCAACTACGCCAACTGTTGAAATGGCTGTAACTGACGAACAGGCAGATGGAGGGATTATTTTAACTGCCAGTCACAACCCGAAGCAATGGAACGCACTTAAATTATTGAACGCAAAAGGAGAATTCCTTTCAGCAGCTGATGGCGAAAAGATTCTGAAATATGCAGATGAAGCAAACTATTCATTTGCAGAAGTTGATGATTTGGGGGAGATTACTGAAAAAAACTACACCGAAAAGCATATTCAACATATTCTCAATTTAAATTTGGTTGATGTTGATGCAATCAAGCAAGCAAACTTTTCCGTTGCTTTTGATGCAGTTAACTCTGTAGGTGGAGTTGCTATTCCAGCTTTATTGAAAGCGCTTGGTGTAAACACAATTATTCCAATCAATGAAGAACCAACAGGTGAGTTCGCTCACATTCCGGAACCACTTCCTGAAAACCTGGTCGAGACTTGCGCCATTGTAAAAGAACAAAAAGTAGATGTTTGCTTTGTGGTTGATCCCGATGTTGACCGTCTGTCTATCATCAGTGAAGACGGCAGCATGTTTAACGAGGAATATACCTTGGTCGCTGTATCTGATTATATCTTGTCAAATACTCCGGGAAATACCGTTTCAAACATGTCTTCATCCAGAGCATTACGAGTGGTTACAGAAAAGTATGGTGGCAAACATACTGCTTCTGCAGTTGGTGAAGTGAATGTGGTTACTGCCATGAAAGAAACTAATGCAGTAATTGGCGGTGAAGGAAACGGAGGAGTAATTTATCCTGAACTTCATTACGGAAGAGACGCATTAGTGGGAATCGCCTTCTTTTTAACCCAACTTGCAAAAGCAGAAATGAAATGCTCAGAATTAAGAAAAACGTATCCGGATTATTTTATCTCGAAAAATAAAATCCAGCTAACTCCTGAAATTGATGTGGATGCCATTTTAAAGCAAATGGAAGAAAACTACAAAAATGAACAGGTAAATACCATTGACGGTGTGAAGATTGACTTTGCCAATGAGTGGGTTCATCTACGGAAATCAAACACAGAGCCAATTATCCGTATTTATGCTGAATCAGATAGCTTGAAGAAAGCAGATGCTCTGGCAGCAAAAATTATGGGTGAGATAAAAGAGATTGCAGGAATATAAGCAACGATAGTAATGTATACAAAAAATCATCCTGAATTCCTGTCTGCCGACAGGAATTCAGGATGACTACATAAAAAAGGATGTCATCTACTAAAAAGATGACATCCTTTTTAAACCTTATAAGCTATATCTTATAATCCGCTAAAATCAATTCCTTTAAATAATAGAGAAGGAGTCCGCCAGCTTGACTGCAAATATGCATCACTACCAACTTCTGCAAGTTGCATCCATAATTCCTTCATATTACCGCTGACATTCATTTCTGAAATTGGTTTAACAAGTTCCCCGTTTTCAACCCAGAAACCATCAACTCCATAAGAAAAGTCTCCAGTCGATGCGTTGGTATTTCCACCGGTAAAACCAGTCACAAAAACACCAGTTCCCATTGTTTTTATCAATCCATCCAAATCATGAGATCCAGTTTCAAAAACCAGGTTTGAAGTACCTCCTGTTGTTGGCTCAGTTCCCAGTTTTTTTGCATAATATGTATTGATGAAATAAGTGTTCAGAACACCTTTATCAAAAACAGTTCGTTTTTTAGTTGCCAAACCTTCACCATCAAAATATTTGGATCCAAAACCTCCGGGGATAAATGGATCGTCAATTAGCGTCAATTTTTCAGAAGCTACTTTTTCACCCAACTTATCAATTAGGAATGAACTCTTTTGCTGAATACTGCTTCCCTGAAGTGCCGTTAAAAATGGATCAAGCAAACGAGATACCACCTGATTTTCAAGAACCATATCATATTTGCCCGATTTCATTTTAGCCTGACCTATTTTTCTCAGAGCTCTATCCATTGCCACTTTTCCAATCTCCGTTTTTTTCAAGTCATCAAACTTAATTGAAGATTCAGACCATCCCGCACTTGGTTTAGCTTCGCCGCCATCAACAGATACAGAAGCATACAACTGAAAACTGCTTGACTCAGTATCGCCTTCAAAACCATTACTGGTAACCATCACACGACTTCCGGTATAATCTCCGTAGCTAGATGTAACAGAAATTATTCGTTCATCCTTATTTAAGGCTTCTTTTTCAACCTGAAAGGCCAAATCAACTTTTGTCTCTGGCATAATACTATCATACGCAGGGTCAATCAAACCAAGATCTCCCCCTTCACCTTTATAATATAAAGAAGCATCCGGAAGCTCACGGAATTCATCAGCCGTTAAATATTTTGTTCCTGCGATTGCCTGATCTATCAAATGTGAAAGTTCAGTTTTATCCAATCGGTTAGTACTGTGTGTTGAATACTTGTGATCCACATAAAGGCTAATACTCATCGAGCTTTGGATAGCTTCTTTTAGCGTATCAATATTCTGCTCACGTACGTCAATCGTGCTACTTTTACTTTCGGATATAGAGACACTTGCCTGATCTGCACCCTGAGCAAGTGCATAATGTACAACCCAACGGGCTAATTCGTATTTTTCTTCTTTTGTCATTTTTTTCTGTTTTGCAAATTAAGAATTAACACCACCTACTGTTAGTTTTTTCACCAAAACAGTTGGCAAACCGCAAGTTACAGGAACTGACTGTCCTGATTTTCCACAAGTCCAGGTTGAATCATCGATCTTAAAATCATTTGAACACATAGTCATATCAGCCAATGCCTGAGGACCGTTACCGATAAGGTTCACATCTTTTATAGGTTGAGTAAGTTTTCCATCTTCAATCAAATAACCCGATTTAGCAAAAAATGTAAAATCACCGGCACCAATTTTCACCTCACCATTTGTGAAACTATCGACATAAACACCATTCTTAACACTGGCAATAATTTCCTCTGTGGTATGTGGTCCATTTTCCATATAGGTTGCACGCATCCTTGGTAGCGGAACATGACGGAAGGATTGTCTGCGACCATTTCCGGTCGGATCAACACCGTAAAAATTGGCACTAATACGATCGTGGATATAGCTATTCAACACTCCATCTTTTACCAGATAAGTTTTTTCAGAAACAATACCTTCATCATCCAGGTTAATTGCCCCCCGGTTAGATGGAAGAGTACCATCATCAATAATATTTACAAAGTTCTCTGCAACTTTCTTTCCAAGTTTATCTGAAAAAATTGAAGTTCCTTTACGGTTAAAATCAGCCTCAAAAGTATGACCTATTGCCTCGTGGAGTAAAATTCCTGAGCCACCGGCACCCATAACCACAGGCATTTCTCCTGCTTTTGGTTTTGTTGCTTCAAATAAGATTGAGGTCTTTTTCACAGCTTCATTAGCAATGGTATCAACCAACTCATCTGTAAGAAATTCATAGCCCATTCTATATGAACGAGCAGAATATGCGTTCTCAATCTGCCCATCTTGCTCCATAATACAGGTTGCTGCAAGACTTACCATTGGACGGTAATCACTTGCAATCAATCCTTCGGAATTATAAAATAGCATGTATGTTGTTTCGTCTGACAAAGATGCATTAACCTTCGACACACGTTCATCAAGTGCAAAGACTTTCTCATTTAGTTTTTCAAGGAATGGGATTTTGTCCGGCACATTTACTGTTTCCCACGAACGGCTTACAGCATAATAATTCGGAGAAATGGCTTCCTTAATTTCAGCAGCAGCTACATTTTTTGTACCATTAGCAATCGTTGCCGCAGTATTTGCAGCTTTTAACATCGCATCTTCTGTGACAGTTTCAGAATAAGCAAAACCGGTCTGATCACCTTGCAATACACGAATACCCACTCCAAAATCAACATTCGAAGATGCCCTGTTTACAATGCCATCCTGAAGTACCAGGCTATTTGTATTTTTGTGTTCAAAAAACAAATCGGCATAAGTGCCACCTTTGCTCATCGCCATTGAGATTACCTTATCCAGCGTCTCCCGACTTACCTCAAAATGATTAAGGTATTCCTGAAAATCCGCTGAGATCGCCTCTCCCTGACATGATTGAATGAGCGTTGGGAATAGTAAACTACCAGCAATAGCAGCTCCTCCCGTTTTACAAAAATCTCGTCTGTTAAAACTCATCAAATTATTGTTTAAGTTGTTCTGGTAAATATGTATGTTCATAAAGATTAAAATTACAACAATTCACATAAAATAACATTCTGCAAATAAAACAGAACTTACATTCGTTGTATTCTTCATTTAATATTTCCGCACACAACAAAGCAAAGAAGGGCGCAAAAAGAAGGGGGTACCCCTCAAAAAACACATTAAATTTTACTCTATTATATCCCTGATTATAGATTACTCAAAAAAATTTCTATTTTGAAAAATCAGACCCCATTGAATTGTAGGCTTAGTTCAGAACAACAGACATTTATGTGAATTTTTTATTAATTTTTTACAAATTGACTCACTATTATTTATAATTTTGTCAATCAGTTCTAAGTTTGCCAACAAACTATTGAAAAAATATAACATTAACTTATAAATTGTAACAAGATGAAAACAAAATTGGAGTACATCTGGCTTGATGGTTACAAGCCAACCCAAACATTAAGGGCTAAAACAAGAATAGCTGAAAACTTCAGTGGAAAATTAGAAGACTGCCCAATGTGGTCATTTGACGGTTCTTCAACAGAACAAGCAGAAGGTGGTGATTCTGACTGCTTATTAAAACCTGTTGCTATTTACCCTGACCCAACTCGTAAAAATGCTTACGTTGTAATGACTGAAGTATTGAACGCTGATGGTACTCCACATGTTTCTAACGGACGTGCAACAATCACTGACGAAGACGAAGATTTCTGGTTCGGTTTCGAGCAAGAATATTTCTTGATGGATGTTGATACTAAAATGCCTGTTGGTTTCCCTATTGGTGGTTACCCAGGACCTCAAGGACCTTACTACTGTGGTGTAGGTGCTAATGCCGTTTTCGGTCGTGATATCGTTGAAGAACATTTCGATGTTTGCTTAGAAGCTGGTCTTAATGTTGAAGGGATCAACGCTGAGGTAGCTTTAGGACAGTGGGAATATCAAATTTTCGCTAAAGGTGCTCATGATGCAGGTGACCAAATCTGGGTATCTCGTTACTTCTTAGAAAAAGTTTGTGAAAAATATGGTGTATACGTTGAATGGCATCCAAAACCACTAGGAAAAGATTTAGACTGGAACGGTTCTGGTATGCACGCTAACTTCTCTAACGGTTTAATGAGATCTTGCGGTGACAAAAAAGTATTTGATGCAATTTGCGAAGAATTCGGTAAAAATATTGAAGAGCACATTTCTGTTTACGGAGCTGGTAATGACCAACGTTTAACTGGAAAACACGAAACTGCTGCAATTACTGATTTCTCTTATGGTGTTTCTGACCGTGGTTCTTCTATTCGTATTCCTGTTGGAACTGTTGAAGATGGTTGGAAAGGTCGTTTGGAAGACCGTCGTCCTGCTTCAAACGGTGACCCATACAAAATTGCTGCTGTTATTATCAAAACAACACACAAAGCAGTTGCTAAATTGTAATCTAAAAGATTATCATATATATAAAAAAAGCTGTCTCCTGAGGCAGCTTTTTTTATTTTTGCATGGACTGTAAAAATACCTCCATGAAAAAATTAATAATCAATCACAACCTTTTTCAAGAAACATCTCACTCTCCGGCACTGACTGATATTGTTGGTAAAGAAAATACCGATCAGGTAATTGATTTTTGCTTTATCGCAAACCCCTATTATCCAACTGATGAAATGATCACCAAGCTGAAAAATCAGTTTGTATCTCTCATAAAAGCTTATCCTTCCAGTAACCCCAAGGTTGCCCAGATCGAGTTGGCAAAGGTTCTTAATATTAACCCCGACCATCTAATAATAGGGAATGGTGCTACAGAACTAATAACACTCATTCAACAAGAATTAGTTGAAGAAATGGCCATTCCCATTCCCACTTTTAGCGAGTACCTTGAAAAACTCAACAATCTCAATGATGCGGTTCTTTATCAGTTAAAAGAAAACAACGATTATCAATTAAACCTTCAAGAATTTGCACAATGGATTGACGAACAAAAAATTTCTTCTGCGCTTATTATTAATCCGGGAAATCCTACCGGACAGTTTATGCCGGTACAAGAAATGCTTGATTTTCTCAATAAGATGACTCACCTAAAGATGGTTCTAGTTGATGAATCATTTATTGATTTTTCAGGAATAGACAATCCCAGCCTCATGCCTTATCTTGACAAATATCCCAATTTGATGATTGTTCGCAGCATGAGTAAACACTGTGGCGTTCCTGGGTTACGATTAGGTTATTGCTGTTCATCGAATGAAAAATACTTTCAAAAAATAAAGCATCTCCTACCAATCTGGAATATCAATACAATTGCAGAATATTTTTTGGGAATGCTGAATGAAACAGATTCATTATACCAAGACTCAGTAAAACAGATTGTTTCTGACATAAAGCTTTTATATCAGAATTTAAAAGAAGTCTCTGGTTATAAAGTTTATCCAACTGGAAGCAACTTCATCTTGATAAAAATATTGAATGGACAAACGGCCAGAAATCTTCAGATTCGTCTTCTTGAAGATTATGGATTATATGTCCGTGACTGTTCCAACAAGATTGGCCTTGACGAATACCACATCCGCATCGCTTCTCAGGGAAAAGAGAAAGACCAAAAACTAATTGATGCCTTAAGAGAACTATCGATGTAAAAAAGAGTTTTTAGAATTCAGGTTTTTAACAAAGAAAATTTGACCAAGTAAGATTAAAACTAGTTTTACTTCTTTTAGTAGTCTCCATTTATCAATACAGAATCGCAAACATGGTTTGGAATTATTCCAGAGCTTCTAATTCTTACCTTGGCCATATCGGGTAATGTATTACCAGAAAGAACCAAGGCTGTATCCATTCCAAACTTATTACCTCCAATAATGTCAGTGTACAATGTATCTCCAACCATTAAAATCTCATTACGTTTTAATGGCATAACCTCACTGGCCTTTTCATAACCGAACATAAACATCTGAGCATCTGGTTTTCCAAAGCGAATAAAATTCTTGCCAAGTATCTCTTCGACCATATCAGACAGACCACCAACTGCTACTGCAACGTCATTTTTATTAACCGGATAATTAATGTCGGTATTGGCAACAACAACAGGCATAACCTTCTTTCTCAATAAGTTTATCACCTTATTAATGTCAAGATTCCAGTCAAATCCTTCATCATCCAGAAAAACCAGACACTTAATTTTATCAATATCGTTTAAATCAACCTCACTAATTGGAAGAGTTTCCAATCCTGCATCTTCAATATAATGAGCTGACTGTTCTGTTCCGAGATAAGCTACCGGACCTTCTTTAATTTTTAGTGCCAGCCAGTCACGTGCCAGCATGCCCGATGATATAATTTTATCAGGTGTGATTGAGGTAATCCCATTGCGTTGATATACCTCTGCCAACCCCGCAGGGCCACGGGAAGCATCATTGGTTAATACATAATAATTTATCCCCAACTCATCCAGGTAATCGAATGTTTTATCAATTCCGGGAATTATACCTTTGTGGTTTTTCAACACACCAAATGCATCAAAAAATACGGTTTTGTATTTTTTAACTACTGTCTTAAATTCTTTTGTTCTCATGCTACAATTTTAAAGCTTTCAATAGTTTTTCAACATCGTAATTTGTATCAATAGTGGGGAAATATACTTCATAGGCTTCTTTTTGCAACTTCCTCGCATAAGATTCCCTGAAAAAATAAGGGCCATCTTTGATCACATAATTCAAAATAAAGAAACGATAAGCTTCTTTTATCATTCTCACCTCAGGTTCTGTCAATGGATATATTCGATGATATTCTTTCAGAAACATAATGAAACGATCTTCCATAAGTGTATCAATAACATAGCTAAATACAGTTCGATCTCCTATGTCTGACACCACCCTACTAAAAAAATAAAAGTCAAGCACACGCGTCGACTCCCGGAACCAGTCGTAATCCCAACGCGAATAAAATTTTCCATCGGCAGTCACAGAAAAGTTCCCAATATTCCAATCCACAAAGACAGGTATCGTATCAATATCAGTTATATAATTCAGAGTATCTGCATTATCCAAAAATATCCGGCATTGCTCCGTGATGAGATTCTGATGTTCCTTTTTTGCACAAAACTTTCCGGTTCTCATGGTTTTCATCAATGCATGAATATCTGTAACCAAGGTTTTTGAAGCAATTGGCAATTGCGTACTCACATTTGCACATGCCTTATGAAACCGAGCCAGTTCACGCCCCATTTTTTTTATGTGCTTATCATCCAGTCGGCGTGGTAGCTTTTGCTTCAATTTTATGGGATTGTAAAAAATAACCCAGGCAGATCGATCACGCTCAAAATACCTATAAATAAAAAGATCATTCCTTTTTATTAATGATTTTGCCAAAAAGCCCCCATAAGGAGCCTCCAGATTGTTCGCCAGATTGTTGATTATGATATGATCTTCCCTGAAATCTTCGAACTTTCCATACTCCGAAAGTTTAGCAAAAACGGGTTCTCTTTCTTCAAAGAAAACTTTATAAACATAATTCGTTGAGACCTGTGCACTCATATCGAGAACAGCACTAACTTCATGTTTTCCATCAAATTCATTCCATGCCTGCCTGATTATGTAATCATAATCCAAATTACTCATACTCTTTCCTTTTTAGCCTGTAGTCTTTCCTATATTATTTCAAAATATCTTTTCAACTCCCAATCAGTAACAGCCTTTGAATATTCTTGCCATTCCCATTCCCTGGTTTTTGTAAAATGCTCCACAAAATCTTCCGAAAAAATCTCGTTCGCCACTTTTGACTGGCTCATTCTACGTGTTGCATCTATTAATGTTGAAGGAAGTTTAACTGCATTTTTGTCCCCATAAGCATTCCCAATAACTTCAGGAGTTTCAAGCTTAAGCTTATTTCTTATTCCATAGAGACCGGAAGCCAATGATGCCGCCATAGCCAAATATGGATTTGAATCTGAACCGGGAACTCTCATTTCAAGCCTTAAGGATTTTTCACTTCCATTGATTACACGAACCGCAGTTGTCCTGTTATCCATTCCCCATGTAACTGTTGTTGGAGCCCAAGCTCCATCCCTCAACCGCTTATAACTATTAATAGTTGGGGCATACATAGGAAGAATCTCAGGAAGACAATAAAGCTGTCCGGCCAGGTATGATTCCATTTCTTCACTCATCGGTTTTTGATGATCACCAGAGAAGAAAATATTTTTGTCGCCCACTTTATTCCACAAACTTTGATGGATATGTCCACTACATCCGGGCAAATCTTCATTCCATTTAGCCATAAAACTAGCCACAATACCATGTTTATAGGCAATTTCTTTTACTGCTGTTTTGAATAGTACTGCTTTATCTGCAGCATTCAGAATTTCATCATAACGAATAGCAACTTCATAAACTCCCGGACCTGTTTCTGTATGTAATGCCTCAATTGGAACATCAAATTCATTAAGCAAGTCAAACAAATCATTATAATAATCAGCATATAATGCAGGACGAAGCTGAGAATAGCCAAACATCCCAGGAGAAAGGGTTTTTAAATTAGAAAAACCTTGTTCTGAAAGTTCATTCGGAGATCCAATAAAGTTGAACCACTCAAATTCCTGAGCAAAAACAGCCTTGTATCCCATTTCAGAACACTGCTTACGAACAGATTTCAAAAGAGTACGAGGGCAAGCATAAGCAGCTTTATTATCATTCTCAAAGTCAGCCAATAAATATGGGATTTTGTTATCCCAGGGAACAGATCGGAAAGTTGACAAATCCAACGAAACTTTCTTGTCTGGATAACCAGTATGCCACCCCGTAAGTTTCGAATTATCATAGCAATGATCAGATGAATCCCAACCCAAAATCACATCACAAAAACCAACAGTACCTCCTATTATTTCAAGAAACTTATTTAGGTGAATAGTTTTAGAACGAAGAATCCCATCCACATCACAAACTGCGTATTTAATTTTTTGATGGCCGGAGGTTTCTATTTTTTTTATTAACTCTTCTTTTTTCATCGTTTCCCCTTTTCTTCAATTCTTACATTAAGTACCAAAATAAGGATATTGCTTGATTTTTAATAATGTATTCCCAAAATAATAATACGATATAAGATAGTTTTATAGCATCAAACAAATAAAATATATAGGATATATAGTAAAAAAAAATCCCTGAAACTATCTCATATTCAGAATAATCAACACTATTTGTATTTAACATCCAGAATAAGCTAATCTTATAAAAAAGTAATTTTTCAGAAATGAAAGCTTAAAAATTAAGAGCTCTTTGAAATAAATCAACTTCTTTTCAACAGAAATACCTCAAAAAAGATATGGGGCAATTTGAAATAGTATATTTTTGATGTAATTTTCTTTCCTGACATTAGAAGAACATATTATAATAAACTTAATTAAATCAAAATGGCTGAATTTAGATTTAAAGCACTCCAATCTGTGCTAAACCGGGAACCGGTTCATATACAAAGGGAACATATTCTTATTTCTGATTACTTTGGAATGAATGTTTTTGATCGTCCAAAAATGAAAAAATATCTTTCCAAAGAAGCATACAAAGCAGTATCTGATGCCATTGACAATAGCGTTCCTGTGGACCGCAAAATGGCGGATCAGGTAGCTCAAGGCATGAAAGCCTGGGCTACAGAAAATGGTGCGACACACTACACTCACTGGTTTCATCCTCTTACTGACGGAACAGCAGAAAAACACGACGCTTTTATAGTACACGGAGAAGATACTGGTGTTGTTGAAGCTTTCTCAGGGAAACTTCTTTCTCAACAAGAACCTGATGCTTCATCGTTCCCAAGCGGAGGTATTCGCCAAACGTTTGAAGCAAGAGGATATACAGCATGGGATGCTTCCTCTCCTGCATTCATCGTTGATGGCACTCTATGTATTCCTACTGTTTTTATCTCATACACAGGTGAAGCTCTTGATTACAAGGCTCCATTCCTGCGTGCTCTTAATGCCATTGATAAGGCTGCAACTGATATTTGCCAATACTTTGACAAAAATGTAACCAAGGTACAGGCAAACCTGGGATGGGAACAAGAATA
Source organism: Prolixibacteraceae bacterium (assembly GCA_963676845.2). Lineage (GTDB taxonomy): Bacteria > Bacteroidota > Bacteroidia > Bacteroidales > Prolixibacteraceae. Next base: position 39,427 of record CAXXKK010000029.1, read on the forward strand.
CTTCTTGATTGATGAAGCCCTGTATATGGCTCGTCCGGATCTGGTACTCACAGGAAGAACTCTAATGGGACATGCATCGTCAAAAGACCAGCAACTGGATGATCACTATTTCAGCTCCATTCCAACTCGTGTTTATCGCTACATGGAAGATCTGGAGAATGAAGCATATAAATTAGGCATCCCCGTAAAAACCCGTCACAATGAAGTTGCACCTAATCAATTTGAAGTTGCACCAATTTTTGAAGAAGCAAATCTGGCGAATGACCACAACCAGTTGCTGATGGACATCATGAAAAAAATTGCCCGCAGGCATAAATTCCAGGTATTGTTCCACGAAAAGCCTTTTGCAGCTATTAACGGATCAGGGAAACACAACAACTGGTCTTTAACAACTGATACAGGGATTAACCTTTTATCTCCAGGAAAAAATCCAAAAACAAATCTTCAGTTTCTAACCTTTGTTGTTAATACATTGAAAGCAGTTTACGACAATCAGGATCTTTTCCGTGCAAGTATCATTTCTGCCGGGAATGCACACCGTCTGGGAGCCAATGAAGCACCTCCATCTATTCTTTCTGTTTTTCTGGGCTCTGAAGTAAGCCACATGCTCGACCTTATGGAAGAAGCGGTTGTTGACAGGAAAATGACCCCTGATGAAAAAACAGCACTAAAATTAAATATTGGACGTATCCCTGAAATCATCCTGGACACAACAGATCGCAACAGAACATCTCCATTTGCATTTACAGGAAATCGGTTTGAGTACAGAGCTGTTGGATCTGCTGCAAACTGTGCTACTGCAATGATTGCTTTAAACACAGCCTTAGCTGAACAATTATGCAAATTCAAAGTTGATGTTGACAAAGTAATTGATACAGGGATCAAAAAAGATGAAGCCATCTTCCAGGTACTAAAAAAATTAATCATTGAAACTAAACCTATTCGTTTTGATGGTAATGGTTATAGTCCAGAATGGATTGAAGAAGCTGCCCGAAGAGGACTTACAAATGTAAAAAGTGTTCCTGAAGCAATCTCAGCATTCACAAGAGACAGTGTAAAAGAATTATTTAAAAGTCAGGATGTCTTCTCTGGTATTGAATTAGAAAGCAGAGCTGAAGTGGAATACGAGAAGTATACCATGAAAATCCAAATTGAAGCTCGTGTCCTTGGTGATTTAGCAATCAACCACATTGTTCCTACGGCTGTCCAATACCAAACAACCTTACTAAATAATGTAAAGGATATAAAAGAAGTTTTCCCTGCGGAAGAGTTTGAAGCTCTGGCAGAAGGACGTATCGCTCTGATTAGAGAAGTTGGAGGCCATATTTCAACTATAAAATTGAAAGTAAAAGAAATGGTTGAAGCCCGTAAAGTAGCAAACAAGATTGAACATGCTGCAGAAAAAGCAAAAGCTTATGAAGATACAGTTTATCCATTCCTGGATGAAATTCGTTATCATATTGACAAGCTTGAGCTAACAGTTGACAATGAACTTTGGCCTCTTCCTAAATATCGAGAATTACTCTTTGTTAAATAGTATTTAATCAACAATTTGATTATAGATAAAAAAGAGCTGTTCTTTTCAGAACAGCTCTTTTTTATCTATTTTTTTGATGATTTACCATTTATAAACGATGGAATTAATATTCATCCCTGCTCCAACAGAACAAAGTACAATATAATCGCCCTCGTTAATTTCCTGTCCCTCAAGTTTGCCTTTTAATATCAAATCAAGCAGAGTAGGCACAGTCGCTGTTGACGAATTACCTAACTTATTAATGCTCATTGGCATAATCCCTTCCGGTATGTTCTTTTCTTTATACAGTTTGAAAACACCTTTAAGAATTGCTTCATCCATCTTTTCATTTGCCTGGTGAATCAACACTTTTTTGATATCACTCAATTGGAGGCCTGCTTTTTCAATGCTATCTTTTACAACTCCCGGCACAAACTTCAACGCATAAACATACAATTTATGTCCAGCCATCTTCAGAAACAAATCATCTTTCTCATAATCAGGATTCAAAGAACCTCCCATTGTAAGCAAACTTGCATACGGGATAGAATCTGAACGGGCAGACTGAGACAGCATTCCGATTGGCTCATCAGACCAAACTCCTTCAACGACAGAAGCACCTGCTCCATCAGAGAAAATCATAGTATCACGATCATGAGGTTCTGATATACGGGAAAGTGCATCTACTCCAACAACCACTCCTTTATTAAAGGTTTCGCTTCGAATATAGGCATTCGCTACAACCATTCCCTGCGTCCATCCCGGACAACCAGAGATTACATCATGACAAATACATGCCGGATTTATCAGGTTTAACTTGCCTTTCACTTTGTTCGCCATCGAAGGAAGCACATCAGTATGTGTTTTTCCAAAAGTTACATCACCAAAATTGTGAGAAACAATTAGAAACTCTAATTCGTCCAACTCAACATTCGCAACCTTACATGCTTCTGCAACTGCCTCAGCAGCAATATCAGAAGCCACCTGATCCTCACGAATCCAACGGCGCTCCTCAATATTTGTGATCTCGTGAAACTTTTGAATAATTTCTTCATTCGGCTTATCAAAAGGCTTTTTTGTAGCCGGATCATAAAATGAATAATCTGAGAAATACTCATTCTGAATTACCTGTTCAGGGATGCAACTACCCGTTCCGATAATTTTTGTGTATAACTTTCTAGCCATGATATCAATTAGAGGCTTTCGCCTGAATCTTTATATGTTTTCAATTCAAATTTTACACCATCAAATACTCCGTAGGAAAAGTAAGAAATCCAATCTCCAAGATTGACATAATGGGTGTTTTCTTCAAGCTGCAAATCTAATAACAAATGTCGATGTCCAAAAATAAAATAATCAACTTCTTCTATCTTAGAAACCGATTTTGCATAAAGGTACAACCCTTCTTTTTCTTCTCCTTTGAACGGAATTCTCTCCCCCTTACTTAACCTACTTTTTTTAGACCATGCATGAGCAATGGCAATTCCAAGGTTTGGATGAAGGCGGGCAAAAGCCCATTGAAAAAAACGATTTGTAAATATTTTTTTCAGAAAATGATATCCCTTATCAAAAGGATCCAAACCATCTCCGTGAGCTAAAAAGAATTTCTTTCCCAACAAGTCTGTTCTAAGAATGTCTTTGTGAACATGAACTCCTAACTCTTCTGGCAAATAATCAAAAATCCAAATATCATGGTTACCCGTAAAGAAATGAACGGGAATTCCAGAATCAGCAATTTCTGCAATTTTACCTAAAGAACGTGTAAATCCACGAGGAACAACCTTTTTATACTCGTACCAGTAATCAAAAATATCACCCATTAGAAAAATCATGGATGCATCTTGTTTAATCTCGTCCAGCCATTTTACAAACAATCGTTCCCGTTCCCGGTTGTTGTTTAATGCCGGTGCTCCCAAGTGAACATCGGAGATGAAGTATATTTTACTTTTCTGATTTGTCAAAACGAAAAATTGACTTACAAAACGCTGACAAAGTTATCATTATATTGTATTCTTTATTCAACTTTTGTTGCAAAGAGAAACAATAGTATATTAAAAAATTTCTTCAAGCTTATTTGTAAGTGTCGCCCCAGCCAAATTCCTTCCAATTATATTACCTTCAGGATCTAACAAGTAGTTAAATGGTATTGATTGCACATTATAAAAGACCAGTGCCGTTGTACTTCCTTCCATATCACCCACATTTATCCAACTCAAATTGTCTTGATCAATCGCATCAACCCAATCATAACGATCCGTATCGATGCTTACCTGATAGATTTCAAATCCTTTGGAATTATACTTTTGGTAGATTTCCACTAAAGCTTCATTCTGATACCTTGATGCCCTGTCTGCAGCTGACCAAAACTGAACCAAAACATACTTCCCGCGCAATGAAGACAAAGCAACTTCATTGCCATCAACATCAGGCAATACAATATCCGGGCTATTTTCGCCATATTGCTCAACGAGTTCCCTCAAAGATGCACTCTGTTCTTCCTGCATGAGCATAGTTGTATTTGCATACAATGCTTTTACGTGTTCCGATTCCGGGTAGAAAGACCTTAAAGCCGATGCTGCTACTTTTAATGACTGCAAATCCTGAATCACATAATTGTCTGCATCGAATTTTTGATATAAAGCCAAAACATTTGCCATTGAAAACGGATGTTCCTGCACAAAACTTGTAGAAAAATCTATTTGCTCCTGCTTAATTTCTTCATATTCGGTTTCAATTTCATTTAATCTTGATGCCAAAAGCATATCATTCTCATAAGCATTTCTCAATGTTTCCAATGAATCCAACTTGTGCTTTGTTTCAACTAACTTACTGCTTAATTCCTGAACAAATGATGAACCTTCCGATCCATCAACCTTATAGTCGGTTGAGAAATTAGCCGCATCACCATATACCTGTACCTGTTCTGCAGAATCAACCAGAAGGGTCACAAAATTCTGATCACTCAACTTAAGCAAAAAGAATGTAGGCAATGAAACATTCCCTGTAAACTCAAACTCTCCATTCTTCTTTAAAAGAACTGAATCTATTTGCTCCTGTGAATCAACATTTAATTTATTCAAATACAAATATCTGTCCTCTGCATTACTTAAAGAACCACTAATTTTATACTGTGTATTGTCAGAACAACTACTAAAAACCAGTGCCACAGTCATTAAGATCAAAGTAAGTTTTTTCACAATTCTGTTTTTTTTTGAAAATCGAAATGTAAAAATAACAAAATACAGTTCAATGGTATACCAAAGATGAAATCTTTTAAAAACATGCTTTTGTTTTAACCTGCTATTTTGGCACATAAAAAGCAAAAAATGTATTTTTGAGGCTTCTATATAAAATATCTTTTAATGAAGATTTACCGTGATATCAACAATTTTCATGTTGAGAACCCTGTTGTAACAATTGGATCATTTGATGGTGTACACTTGGGGCATCATAAAATTCTTAATCGGCTAAATGAAATTGCCCGTGATCATAACGGTGAATCTGTTGTATTTACCTTTTACCCACACCCAAGGCTTGTGCTTTATCCCGAAGAGCACAACCTCAGGCTGCTAACAACCCTTGAAGAAAAAATAAAACTCTTTGAGCAAATTGGCATACAACACTTAATTGTATTCCCCTTCACAAAAGAATTTGCCAGTTTAAGCTACACCGATTTTGTTCGTCAGATTTTAGTTAAAAAGCTAAACATTAGCAAGCTGGTTGTTGGTTACGATCACAAATTTGGGAAAAATCGTGAGGGTAGCTTTGAAATGCTCCAAACACTTTCCACTGTTTATAAATTCGATCTTGAAAAGCTGGATGTTCTTTTGATGGATGATATAAATATCAGCTCAACAAAAATTAGAAAAGCCCTGCAGGAAGGAGATGTCAGACAAGCAAATAAATATTTGGGCTACTCATTTTCATTACACGGGCATGTTGTTGAAGGACAAAAACTGGGACGCAAAATTGATTACCCCACAGCAAATATTGAGGCTTCTGATCCGAATAAAATTATTCCCGGACATGGAGTTTACGCAGTTTATGTCTATGTAGAAAATAAAAAATACAAGGGCATGTTGAATATTGGGACGCGTCCTACAATTAACAATAATGCAGATCAAAGAAGTATTGAAGTTCATATCATAGGCTTTGAAGGGAACATCTACAAAAAAGAAGTTGAAATCGATTTTATAAAAAAGATCAGGGACGAAAAAAAGTTTGCGTCTATTGATGAATTAAAAACCCAACTTGCTTTAGATAAAGAAGAAGTATCAAAAATGCTTTAATTGGAAAAAATTTCCAAAAGAAAAACAGTATGAATTTTGAGGACTATTTTTAGATATGATATTCAATTTTTGAACTCCTATAGCTCTCTTATTTTTTTATTCATGAACTTGTATACTTATCCTTTTAAATTATTTGATTTAATTATCTTTACTGCACAAAATTATGAGCGAAATGATGACAATGACAGACATGAAAACAGATTATAAAATTGCGGATATTTCTTTGGCTGATTTTGGTCGGAAAGAAATAGAAATTGCAGAAAAAGAAATGCCGGATTAATGTCAATCCGAAGAAAATATTCAAAAGAAAAGCCCCTAAAAGGAGCTCGAATCATGGGTTCTCTTCACATGACCATACAAACAGCTGTACTCATTGAGACCTTAGTAGAGCTGGGTGCAGATGTTCGCTGGGCAAGTTGTAATATCTTTAGTACCCAGGATCACGCAGCAGCAGCTATTGCTGCTGCCGGAGTCCCTGTTTTTGCATGGAAAGGTGAAACCCTGTCGGAATATTGGTGGTGTACTGAACGTGCACTGGATTTTGGAAACGGTCTTGGTCCAAACCTGATCGTTGATGATGGAGGTGATGCAACTATGATGGTTCACGTAGGATATGAAGCAGAGAAGGATCCTTCAATTCTTGATATCGAAACTGAAGCCCAGGACGAAAAGGAACTTTTCAATACGCTGAAACGAATCCTAAAAGAGAGTCCTGAGCGCTGGCATAAAACATCTTCTGTAATTAAAGGAGTAAGCGAAGAAACTACAACAGGTGTTCACCGCCTTTACCAGATGATGGAAGACGGAAGTTTACTTTTCCCTGCTATCAATGTAAATGATTCTGTCACTAAGTCGAAATTTGACAACCTTTATGGATGTCGCGAATCTTTGGCTGATGGTATTAAAAGAGCTACTGATGTAATGATTGCCGGGAAAGTTGTTGTTGTAGCCGGTTATGGTGATGTTGGCAAAGGCTGTGCACGTTCCATGCGTGGATATGGAGCACGTGTAATTGTTACTGAAATTGACCCGATTTGCGCATTACAAGCTTCAATGGAAGGTTTCGAAGTAAAAACAATGGAAGAAGCTCTTGATGAAGGAAATATTTTTGTCACCACAACAGGGAATAAAGATGTAATCACCGGAGAACACATGGCTGCCATGAAAGATCAGGCTATCGTATGTAACATCGGTCACTTCGACAATGAAATTCAGGTTGCAAAACTGGAACGTTGGCCAGGAATCCAAAAGGTAAACATCAAACCACAGGTTGACAAATATACTTACAAAGATGGCCATTCAATTTTTCTACTGGCTGAAGGGCGTTTGGTAAATCTGGGTTGTGCGACCGGGCACCCATCATTTGTAATGAGTAATTCATTCACAAACCAAACACTTGCTCAAATTGAGCTTTGGAAAAATAATTATGAAACTGATGTTTACAGGCTACCTAAACATCTCGATGAAGAAGTGGCTCGCTTACACCTGGCACAACTCGGGGTTAAGCTTACAAAGCTAAGCAAAGAGCAAGCCGATTATCTTGGAGTTCCAATGGAGGGACCATACAAACCGGAACACTATCGTTATTAAGCATACAGAAAAAGCAGCATTTTGAGCTGCTTTTTTTATTTTTAGTTAACGCGCATAGCTGTTCTCCTGCTTGGTTCGAACTGGATAACAAACTTCAAAACATCAACTTTACAAGTCAGCTTGACAACATATTTCTCCTAAAAATCGCCAACAAGAAACGTTATAAAGCACTAATCAATTTGTTATATATAAAGTTGTTCCAGACTTAGTAGCATTATAACCTTTTAAAGGTTCCGCGTCAGGACATCCAGCCGACAATACGCCTCCTCCTCCCCATAATTCATAAGTTGTTCCACAAACAGGACATGTTGCAATTCCTGAGCCATCAACTTCAACAGAAACAACAGAATCCGCAATCTCACAAGGACAAGCAGCATCCAATGCATAATAAATTTCATCATAACTATGAAATATAATCACCCCTCCTACTCCAGCTGCTGGATTAACCATACTATTCCCAGGAATAGTTAGTTCATTATAAACACCTAAGTTCACCATAAAGTCAACATGACGATAAGGCACTGACGAATTAAACTCATCTTTACAGGAAACCGCTGATAATGAAAACAGCAGAACAATAACAGTTAAACGCAGCGAAACCCTTTTAATGACATTCATTTTTTATACCTTTATCATACTTAAACCAACAGACAGTTAGTTTAGTATATGAATTGTCAAAATTAGCAAAAATGGAAGACTATATATACATCATCATTGCAATCGTACTTTCAATTTTTGGAGCCATAAATAACAAAAAGAAGAAAGCACAGCAGCAAGCATTGGAAGAAGAACAAGAAACTCCTCCTAAATCCAGATCGGTATTAGAAGAGTTGCTTGATGATCCTTTTTTTCAAAGTGAAGAAGCTGAACAACCCGTTCCTCAAGTAATTGAGCCCATAACACCTCCTCCTAAGGAGAAACCAGTTTTTGAAAAAAGAATCAGTTTCAAAACTCCCCTCCGGGAAACAGAAAAACGCGAACCAATGATGCAACCGATGGAGCGATCAACAAAAATAAGAAATTCGATCCGCTCTGATTTCTCACTTAAAAAGGCTGTTATTTACAACGAAATTTTAAACCGAAAGTATTAGAACAATTTAATTAGCAGCACATTATACTATTTTTTCAGAGATCAATATAGTTATAGTCAAATATTTTATATAGATTTGTACAAGTAAAGAGTTCCGCAAGGTCGGAATTCTTTTTATTTTATGTAGACACACCATTTAAATTAAAAGGCAATTTACATATGGGAAAAGTAAGCTATGTAACCCAGGAAGGGTTAGACAAATTAAAGAAAGAACTAGATCAATTAATGAATGTTGAACGGCCAAAGATTTCAAAGCAAATTGGCGAAGCAATTGAGAAGGGAGATATCTCGGAAAATGCAGAGTATGATGCTGCAAAAGATGCCCAGGGAATGCTTGAAGCTAAAATTGCTGTTCTACGTGGAAAAATTGCCAACGCACGCATTATTGATCAATCAAAAATAGATACTTCTTCAGTCCAAATTCTGAATAAGGTAACAATTAAAAACAAGAAAAATAATGCAACCATGCAGTACACTATTGTGTCTGAGCATGAGGCAGATCTGAAGTCAGGTAAAATATCGATAGAGACACCTATTGCCAAAGGATTAATGGGCAAAAAAGTGGGGGATGTAGTAGAGATTCAGGTTCCATCGGGAATTATTCCATTCGAAATTGTTGACATTTCATTGTAAAACATCATGGCAAGTATTTTCACAAAAATCATTAATGGAGAAATCCCTGCATATAAAGTTGCAGAGGATGAAAATTACTTTGCTTTTCTTGATATTTTTCCGGTAGCAAAGGGGCATACACTTGTTATTCCTAAAAAAGAAGTTGATTACATCTTCGATTTGGATGATGAAACTTATGCAGGTTTGCAGCAGTTTGCTAAAAAAGTGGCTCTTGGAATAAAGAAAGCTATTCCTTGTGAAAAAGTGGGGGTTATGGTTTTAGGACTTGAAGTTCCTCACGCACATATTCATTTAGTGCCCATGCAAACAGAAGCAGATTTGCTAAACTTCTCCGACAAAAAGAAATTCACACCTGAGGAGTTTACAGAGATCTCAGAAAAAATTGCAAAAGAAATTGAAATCTAATATCGAAACCATCGGATAATCCGGTGGTTTTTTTGTTTATACAACTTACTTTATCCTTCCCGGATTTTTTTTCACAAAATCAGACCAGTTTTTATAGTCAGCCTTGGCAATCGGGTTTTTCATTTGCAGGTAATGGCATATAGCCACAGCCATAGCATCTGTAGCATCCAGTTCTTTGGGGAGTTCTTTCATTTCGAGCATGTTTTTCAGAAAATAGGCCACCTGTTCCTTGGCGGCCCTTCCCATTCCGGTAATAGCCTGCTTCACTTTTAAAGGTGCATATTCAAAAACAGGAATATCCCGACTCAAAGCTAATCCCATGATTATTCCCTGAGCCCGTCCAAGTTTTAACATTGCCTGAATGTCTTTTCCATAAAAAGGAGACTCAATAGCCAATTCATCCGGTAAAAATTCTTCAATTAAAGCCTGGGTACGATTAAAAATGTGTTTTAGCCGGAGATAATGATCTTTATAGGCAGAAGTCTTTACCACTCCAACCTGAAGGACAATAGGCTTTCCATCCCGAATTTCAATTAATCCATAGCCCATTACAATTGTTCCGGGGTCGATCCCTAATATTCGTTTTCCTTCAAGTTTTTGCATGTAATATCTTTTAAAGGCTAAATATCACCATCAATAAATTCGACTTCGTGATTCATATCTGCATTCTGTCCTTCAGCTTCCATTCCTCTATATTCATTCCTTGCTTCACTGGCATAAACACTTCCCGGAAACTGAAGTAATAGGTTTTTGTATAGCTCTTCTGCTTCATCTTTTCGATTTAGATGATCTTGATAAATTTCTGCCAACATAAACATGGCATCATCTCCTAACAAGTCATATGAATAACCAGCAATAATTTTTTCAAGATATACAGCTGCTTCATCAAAATCTCCGGCAGCAACTAACAAATTAGCCTTACGATAATAGATATCATCAATAAGCGAATTGTATGGATAGTTGGCTTCAATTGAATCAAGTATAGCCCACGACTCATCTCCCTGATTCCTAAAGCTCAACAAATCAGCCTCAGCAAAAAGCTGAACGGGAACCTGTGTAGTATCCGAACTGGTATTTGTACTTATAAAAATAGATAGTTGCATGGCATCGTTTGCCACAAGCTTTGAAGTACTGGCTTTAATTGCATCAAGCTGTGCCTTCGCCCAGTTTAAGTCACCCATGTAATAACCAAGCTTTGCTTTCCTGAGTTTCACCTCATCTCCCAATTCATTCGTTTTATTCGCTCAATCACCTGTGAATAAAGCAAAACAGACTCATACATATCTCCCCGTAAACGTTTACATCGGCTAGTTCCGTTTTTATTTGATCTTTCTGAATATCAGTAAGACCTATATACTCCATAGCTTCACTCAGAAGTTCA
>CAXXKK010000030.1:0-130864 GCA_963676845.2 Prolixibacteraceae bacterium
GAATTGGAATATTTTTATTACAAGATTCTAAAAAATGAATCGATTGATTGACCTCCAACATTATCTTATTTCCATTCCGGTAGAATACATTCAGACCCTAATCGTTCCAGTTGATCTTCAAAGTTTGTTAACTTTAAACTGTAACTCTGTCATAATTTCTGAGTCTTGGTCATGACAAGTTAAGCAAGCTCCTACAGTAAGTATTTTTTGTTGCTGCTCAATTGTGAATGGACTTACATCTGTTCGTGTGGAAACCGTTCCCGTGCGATTTTGCATAAATCCAATCCATGAATCTCCGGGAAGCCCATCATTTGAATTATTGGCATAGGTTGATTCAAATTTCCATCTGCCGGAACCACTCTCTATTGAATAACTTAACTCACCTTCGCCATAACCTAGTGCAACCGGGTTGTTGTGACAGCTTAGACAATCTCTTCCTTCTTTTGAAGTTGTATGAGGAGCTACTGGTGCAAATACCCGGTGAAAGATTGTTTCATCATTTTCATCATTCGAATACGATGCCTTGTCAATGGTTAGAATCATTCCCGGAGTTACAGGGATTACTTCTGTTTCCCCATTTTCTGATGTTCGGATTCCAAGAGTTGTTTCTTTGGCTTCGTATGTGCCAATATATTCTACCCAACTTCCCCATTTTTCTTCATTCGTAACCATGTTGTAGCCGGGTTCTTGTGGATCATATTCATTGTGACAACCGATACAGCTGGGAGCCCATTCGGCATGACAACTGTTGCAAGCCAGGCTGGAGGTGAACATTATCACGACTACAAACACTGGCCGGTGCTTTCATGCCCATTTTTTCTCCACTATTTTTGAAATACATATAGATGGAATCTTCTTCAACGGAAGTGTTGATTAATGGGCGATTGTATTTTTTCAGTCGTTAGGAATTTTCTGTCGTTGATGTTTTCAAATCGCAACGATGCAATTAGTGCAGATTCATTATCCAGTTCATCCAAAGTGACTGTTTGAGCTTCTCCCATGATGTGGCAATCACTACACTGGACATCCTGTTGGTCTTCCTGATGAGCATACAAGTTTCCATCTCCCATTAATTCATAGGAATTGTGGCAATCAATACATTCCAATCCAAGTTCATGGTGAACATCTGCAGGTTCCTGAACGAAAACACGGCTGTTTTCAATGAGTCGGTAGTTGCTGCTGTCTGGCATTTCTTCAGCCAAAAGAGTTGTTTCGTGCCAGCCCTCATAATTGGTAGAAATGCGTCCCGAGCGACTATGGCAGCCAAAGCAACTGTTGTTTGTTACCTGCAGGCTTATGGATGGATGAGCGTTGATAATTGTATCCGGGTTTTCCATTAAAATGGCTAGATCATTTAAGGCACTTTCATCATAGTTTAGGTGACAAGCAAGACAACCACCCCCACGGCTGGATTCTGTTGTTGTTCCAAATTCTGTTTTAGGGTTTCCAAGATTGACAACGGACGCACAAATTTCTTAAATGCTCATCGGCTGCTGAGTTTCCAAGCTCGTGCACATTGGTAAGAATATCCGGATTATCCTGCTCATTAAAAACGAATCGGTCAACACTAATCATTCCACTGAGTGTGGTCATCAAACTAGTGTTAATTCGTTCTGTGATTTCAGGATGACATTCAGCTGTACCACATGTCTGAGCGGCAGTTTCGAGATTTCCAGGAATGAAAATCACATTTCTATGCGATTGTTCTTTATCGGTCGCAAACGGATCTCCACCGTGGCAAGATGCACAGCCAACCGCTTCAGGATTATGTGAATCGGTAAATCCATGTGTTTCTACATGACATGCTAAACAACTTTCCTTTCTTCCCTTAATTGTGGGCGAGTTGATGGCGTCCTTCTGTTAAGAATTCAGTAGTAAATTCAACGCTTGGCGATTTAAAGTTATAGAGTACATTATAATTGTAATTGGAATTAAATGGAGTTGGTCCATTCCCAGCGTTCTCCTCTAAAAAATAAGCCAATTTAGGGTAAGAATAAAGTAAAATCCAGCAAAAATGAGCAAGCTCCTTTTGCTGATGAGCATGGCTTTACCTTTTTCAGTATTGGCTATATAAACAAGTACAATCACGATTAAAAAGAACAGTAATGTCCATTCCGGATTGCTAAACCAATGAAGTATTTCCTGAAAGCCAACAAAGTACCAGGGGACCTTTTAAAGTTGGATTTAGGTTATCGTGCAAGGGGGCACTGAAAAAATAGCTAATTAACAGAATGCCGATGAATGAAAGTAAAAATTCAAGAGCTTTAGGCCAAAACCTTCGGCTGTGTTCAACCATGATTATGGTTATAAAAATGGTGAATGTCGCAATATGATGAACATAAATAATTTGAAAGCTATTTGCTTCCCCCAATAACGAATAGGCAAGTGTTTCTCCAATAATTGGGATGCGTGAAGCTAGGGTTTCCAGTATTTGTCTGGCCTGTAAGCTGTCGGCATCACCTTTAAGCAGAAACCCGGTGAGCATAGCCAGAAAAATGATAAGGACACCGAGACTTAAGCGCCAGGCAATCCCCTTTTTTAATCCAATTCTGCTTTTATAATGAAAATGGTCATAGATGTGAATCAGGCTAAAAATTAAAAAGAATTGGGAACTCCAGTAATGTTGATTTCGAATGAAGGATGACCAGGCATCAGTAACCATAATGGTGCTTACACTTAGGTAGGGATCATCAACATTAAAAGGTATAGCAAGTAGCACTCCTGAGATAATCACAAGCCAAAACATGCTTAAAGCCAGTGTGCCGAAAGTTATTTTGTCTTTTTTCCCTGCCATCTTAGCCATTTATTAGAAGTTGACTTCCATCATCAGAAATGGTTGCTGAAATTTTCTCCAGGCTTTTATAAGCTGGTCCTTTTATTGCATTGCCATTCAGATCGTACTCCGACCCATGGCAAGGACATACGATTTTCCCATCAATGGTTTCATTTATTTTGCAGCCCAGGTGTGTACAGTGTGCCGAAAAAACAGTAATATTTTCTTTTTTATTGATGATTATGTAGTCATCAATAAAATCAATAGCCTTGTTTTTGTTGAAAGGGATAGAAAGGGACTTTTTATTATTCGTTTCAATTTTGTTCCTGACTAGTTTATTCCATTGCAATAAAATCAATGCAATAAAACCTGCCAGTCCTAATTGTACAAATAACCGTCGTCCCAATTTACTCATAAGGAATAGCTTTTTCTGCAAATATAAACAATCAAACATGTAAAACTCTAGAATATTGAATAAGTATATTCTCTAACATAAAACAATACTAGGATACATTCACGTAAAGGGTTTATATTGAATAGTATCACGTTAGTGAACAAATGTTTAAATCACTTATTTTGAACGCTTTCAAATTAGAAATGGGATATCGTTTGGTATGTTTTAACTTATATATTTGCGATAGTATCTAGAAATGTAAATATTTCGATATTGTTATTTGTGGATATTGTTATGTAGTAAAAGTGTCTTAGTATTGAAGATATTAATCCGTTTGAAAAGAATAATCACGTATGAAGACAAGACGGGATTTTATTAAAATTTCAACTGCCGGAACTGCCGGAGCAACATTGCTTGGAGCAAGTGCTTATGGAGCAAGCAAATTTAACTTTTTTAAACCCAAAGTTGAAGGTCCGGTAAGCGATGAAGATTTAACTCCACATGCCACTTATTGTGAGGTTTGTTTCTGGAAGTGTGCCGGATGGGCATATACCGATAAAGAAGGTAAAATCAGAAAGATTGTAGGTAATCAAAACGATCCTCACTGCAACGGGCGCTTATGTCCCCGTGGAACAGGAGGTGTAGGAATGTATTACGATGAAGATCGTTTGAAAACGCCATTAATCCGGGTTCAAAATGATGATGGCTCGCAGTCATTCCGTGAAGCTTCCTGGGAAGAAGCTTTGGATTTGGTTGCCAGCAAAATGACTGAAGTAAAAGAGAAATATGGCCCCGAAGCTTTTGGGCTGTTTAATCATGGTAACCCGGGAACACACCTGGATCACCTGATGAAAGCTTATGGTTTCTGAGACCAATGCTGAGCCTGCTTTTGCGAATTGTCGCGGCCCTCGTTCTGCTGCTTATTTTTCCACTTTTGGAGCATACATCGGATCTCCTGAATGTACGGACATACGTGATACCGAGTGCCTGGTGTTGATTGGTTCTCACCTGGGAGAAAACATGCATAACTCACAGGTTCAGGAAATGTCTGAAGCTATTGATAAAGGAGCGACAATTATTACTGTTGATCCACGATTATCAACGGCTGCAGCGCATTCCAAATATTGGCTCCCAATTAAACCAGCAACTGACATTGCATTGTTGATGGCCTGGATTCATGTTTTGGTTTATGAAGAACTTTACGATAAAGACTATGTAGAACAATATACTTTCGGATTGGATCTGCTGAAAGATCATGTAAAAAAATATGACTCCTGAGTGGGCATATGGAATTACAGATATCAAGCCTGATGTAATCCGCGAAACAGCAAAAGCGATGGCTGGAGCTGCTCCTGCAGTGGTTATTCACCCGGGACGACACGTCGTTTGGGTATGGTGATGATACACAGCGTGGGCGTGCCATGGCAATCCTTTCAGCTTTACTGGGCTCTTGGGGAAAACAAGGTGGATTATACTTGCCAGAGGCTAAAAGTGTACCGAAATTCCCTCAGCCAGCATATCCACATCCTAAATGGAGTTGGGAAGATTTACATGAGGGCAAATTCCCGTTGGCAACCATGGGAATAACTACTGAATTGTTGAAAGGCTTCTATTCCAAGATATGAGTATGAGCATCAGGTGAAAGCCTGGTTTGTTGCAGGAACGAACCTTCCACAATCTATGCCGGATAAAAAGTTGTTTAAAGAAGCCGCAGATTCTGTCGAGTTTATTGCTGTGATGGACACCATGCCAATGGATGTTACCGGTTATGCCGATGTTGTGCTACCGGAAGCTACCTATCTGGAGCGCTACGATTTTATTCGTTCATCACAAAACCGGATTCCAAATATTGCAATTCGCGTTCCTGCTGCTGAGCCTATGTATGACTCAAAACCGGGGTGGTGGATTACCAAGCAAATAGGTGAAAGACTAGGCTTACATGATTATTTCAATTATGATGATTTTGAAGAAGTAATTGAATGGCAGTTGCAGCAATTGGGAACCTCACTTGAGGAGATGAAAAAAGTGGGTGTAAAACAATATGATAGAGAAAGTGGCCCTCTTTATTTAGCCGATGGGGAAGAGTTTGAGTTCAACACAAATACAGGTAAAATTGAATTGTATTCTGTTGATTTTGCTGATCATGGCTTTGATGCCATTCCTGTTTATACTGAACATGTTCAGCCACCTGCAAACTTTTATCGTTTGATTTACGGTCGTGCTCCAATGCATACCTTCAGCCGTACATCGAATAACCCGAACCTTTCAGATTTAATGAATGAAAATAACGTTTGGGTGAATCCTAAGGTTGCCGATCTATGGGAACTTGAAAATGGTCAGGAAGTGTGGCTCGAAAATCAGGACGGAGCGATCACAACTTTCCCTGTTAAGGTGAGGGTGACTGAAAGAATCCGCTGGGATTCGGTTTACATGGTGCATGGCTTTGGACATTCAAATAAAAAATTAACCCGAGCTTTCGGACGTGGAGCCAGCGACAGTGAAATGATTACCAATATTGCTGTTGACCCGGTGATGGGTGGAGCTGGTATGCGTGGAAACTTTATAACATTTTTGAAAGAAAATCCTGGTACTGAAAATATGGAGGATAAAGCATGAGATATGCAATGGCTATCGACACTAAAAAGTGTGTCGGATGTGGCGACTGTGTAGTGGCCTGTCAAACAGAGAATAATGTACCCCACGGGTATTGCCGTGACTGGATTGTTGAGCGTGTTGACGGAACCTATCCAAAGGTGGATCTGGAGTTTCGCTCAGAACGTTGTAATCACTGTGATAATGCACCTTGTGTGCGTTGCTGCCCAACGGGTGCCAGTCATATAGTTGATGGTGGAATCGTAATGGTTACGCACAGCAAATGTATTGGTTGTGGTGCCTGTATTCAATCGTGTCCTTACGATGCACGTTACTCGCATCCTGAAGGTTACGTTGATAAGTGTACCTTCTGCCATCACCGTGTTGAAAAAGGCCAAAACCCGGCCTGTGTGGATGTATGTCCAACTCACTGCTTGTACTTTGGTGATCTGGATGATCCAAACAGTGATGTGTCTCTGGCATTGAAAGATCGTAAATTTAAGGTGCTTGCTCCTGAAGCAGGAACAGACCCTCAACTATATTTTCTAACCTAATCCTAAAAACTTAGTAAAAATGAGAGAAGAATTATTTGCAAGCGGACGAAATATTCCCAACATAGATCCGTACCTACATATTTGGCACTGGCAAATTCCTTTGTATCTGTTTCTGGGTGGATTAGCTGCAGGAATCTTATTCTTTGCCGGATATTATACCGTTACAGGAAAAGCCGATAAAATGCAGGCGGACTGTAAAATGGGCTCCAATTATTGCTCCAATTGCTTTGGTGCTTGGACTTTTTGCCTTGTTTCTGGATTTGAAACACCAGCTTTATTTCTGGCAACTTTACACAACTGTTCGACTGGAATCACCAATGAGCTGGGGAGCCTGGACATTGATGGTTATTACACCGTTATCTTTTGTTTGGGTGGCCAGTTATATGAAAGAAATTTTCCCTGCATGGGACTGGAAATTTCCTATCATCAATAAGTTTGAAGCCTGGGTAATAAAGAACCGTGTTGGCTTTGCCTGGGTGATGATGGTTTATGCCATTATTCTGGGGGTTTACACGGGAATTTTATTGTCGGCTTTTAATGCCAGACCACTTTGGAATACTTCCATTTTAGGACCTTTATTCCTGGTTTCCGGTTTCTCAACGGGCCTTGCAACAATCATCCTGATCAGTAAGGATCATTTGGAGCGAAAAACGCTTAGCCGTATCGACTTGATTTTTATCATTGTTGAAATATTCCTGATTGTGCACTTGTTTATGGGAATGCTTGCCGGATCACAAACTGCCATTGAAGCAGCAAACTTGTTCTTAGGTGGTGAGTTTACCGTGAGCTTCTGGGTATTTGTAGTCTTACTTGGACTTCTATTTCCTGCAGTATTGGAAATCATGGAGCTGCGAGGAATGCATGTTCCTAAATGGTTACCTCCTGTTATGATCTTGTTTGGTGGCTTAATGTTCCGTTTCATTATGGTTGAGGCAGGACAAATAACACGTTATCTGTATTAATCTGAAAAAACTAAAATAGATATGCAACAATCAAATAATAACGAACCGAAATACATCAATCCCTATCTGGGAGGAGTGTTGCTGGGACTACTGGTTTTGATAACTGTGTTTATTACCGGGCGTGGTTTAGGAGCCAGTGGTGCGATTAAAAGCTCCGTGGTTACTACTGCAGAAGCGATCTCTCCATCAGCAACTGAAGCCAATGCTTACATGAGCCAGTTTATTAGTGATGATCATTCTCCGATGTATACCTGGTTGGTTTTCGAATCAATCGGAGTTTTACTGGGAGGTTTATTATCAGGCCTTTTGTTTGGAAGGGTGAAAAAATTAAGGACAGATCATAGTCCAAATATTACACGCAACAGACGCTTGGTATTTGCTCTTATTGGCGGTGCTTTATTTGGAATTGGTAGCCAGTTTGGACGCGGGTGTACCAGTGGTGCAGCCTTAAGTGGAACAGCAACCTTTGCTCTGGGAGGGGTGATCGTGATGTTTGCCATTTTCGGAACAGGCTATGCTGTGGCTTACTTTTTCCGCAAACTCTGGATTTAAAATTTTGGAATGATAATTAATGATTTGTGATCGGATGATCCCGCTTTTTAAGCAATCGTCATTCATCAATCATCAATAAAAAATCAAAAATATGGGACCTTTAATTACAAATGGAATAATAAATAGCGGTTGGGATTTTGTGATCGCCATCATTCTGGGAATAGCTTTTGGCTTTATTCTGGAATCATCCGGTTTCTCTTCTGCCCGAAATATTGTTGGTGTTTTCTACGGATACAACTTCGTAGTGCTTCGTGTCTTTTTCACAGCTCTTATCGTAGCCATGGTAGGTTTACTGTACTTCGATTATTTCGGATGGCTCGACCTTTCAAAAATATTCATTCTGCCCACTTACCTTACACCGATGATCGTGGGAGGTGTCATCATGGGAGTTGGATTTATCATGGGTGGCTTCTGTCCGGGAACAAGTTTTACGGCAATTGCCATTGGTAAACTCGATGCCATTGTCTTTACCATTGGTTTATACCTGGGAATTCTAGTTTTTTCGGTTGGTTATCCGGTATTTGGCGACTTCTTTGAAAGTGGATATTTAGGAAATGTGACCATTACAGATGTGACTGGAATTCCTGCTCAATACATTGCTATGGCGTTCACCGTAATTGCATTGGCTGCTTTCTGGGGAACTTCAATTATTGAAAAGAAAATTCGCAAAAATAGAACTGAATATAAATTCTAAACTATGAACAGGAACTACATATACCTTACTGTTTTGATGTTGCTTCTGGCAGCCGGGACCATCATTTTTACGAATGAAAATGAACCAGAGCAAATTGAGCCGGAGGAGCTTTTGCAGGAAATGGTTCAGCCAACCCGATATATTTCTACCGATGAAGTTGCCGAGCTAATTATTCATGGTGATCCAAACCTGATGTTGGTGGATGTTCGCCCGGAACTGGAATACCAGGAATTTGCTTTGCCCGGATCGTTGAATATACCGCTGGAAACAATCGTAGAGGAAGCCAATATCAGTTATTTCGGAATTCCCGGAATTGATTATGTCTTTGTTTCCAATGATGATATTGCTGCAGATCAGGCATGGGTTTTAATGAAACGATTGGGTTTTGAAAGTACTTATGTAATGAAAGGTGGATTGAATGCCTGGATGGAAACCATTATCGATCCTCAGGAACCGAGAGATGTAGATGGAAATGCTGCTCAGGAATTGTATTCATTTCGGAAAGGAGCTCAGCAATATTTTACCGGTTCCGGAAATGTAGAAACCGAAACATCAAAAGTAACCATTGATGTTCAACGACGCAAAAAAACGGAAGTGGCATCGGGTGGTTGCTAATCTTGAAATTGTAATTTGAAAAAATGAAATCATGCATATACACGAATTAAATCCCCGGAAGACAATCATTGCTGTTGCTGTTTTTGTGGTGATTCTTATTGTTGGTTTTGTAACCATGAAAAGGCCATTGATGTCATATGAGCTTGGATTAAACCAAAGTGTGAAGGAATTAAGCTCTTCGGAGCAAATTTTTACTCCGTCAGATTTACAAGCAGTGCTTGCCAGTAACAGTGGAGATGTCGTTCTTTTTGATATCCGCGATAATTTTGTATTCGGACAAGGACACATTCCCGGAGCTGAAAACTTGTCGGCTCATGATTTGGCAAGCGAAGAAAGCATTGAGCGTCTGGAAGATTTAAAAGCGCAAAATAAAACAGTCGTTTTGTATGGTGAAGACCAACTAGAGGCCAACGGCCCTGTGATGTTGTTCCGCCAGGTTGGTTTCGATAATGTGAAAGTACTGGCTGGGGGCTATGCGTATTACAAAGAGTACCAAAATGAACTTGCCAGTGCCGAAAACGATTCAATCTGGACTCGTGGGGTTGCCAAGTATAATTTTGCAGAAAAAGCGGCACCTAAAGATGGTGCTGTACTAACCACAACAGAAAAACCAACCATCGAAATTACACGACGTCAAAAAACTGAGGTAGCAGCTGGTGGTTGCTAAAAAAGTATATAGTCAGATTTTGTAAAACTGAGATTAATCCGGCGCCTTATGTCGATTGATTTCAATGCTTTTTATTTTATTCTGTTTATAATCTCTCGGATTTGAGTGAGTTCAAATTCCTGCATTTCACAATCAATTTTTTCAATAGAATAGCTATCTATAAAATCATTAAAGTCTGAACAATTACGGAAAATATTAAATTCTTCATTTTTAACATCCCATACAATTCCCGTTCCTCCAAATGTAGTTTGGGGATATGATTTTTCTATAGCCTCTCCCAGTTCACTTCCAACGATTCCACCAACACCACCTGCTACTCCTGAACTAATACCTGATTGCCAAGGATTGAAGAACGCACCTTCAGCATAAAGAAAATTTTCTCCTCCAATTAATACACGGATGAAAGAATTTTTAGATTCAACAGGGGAAACAGATTTGTCATTTTTGTTTTTATTGTCCAGAATAGCCTTGTTGCTAAAATAAATGTAACCGTTATGACAAATCGCAAAAACTTTCTTTACCCGCTTATTGCTGTCTTTTTCAATAAAGAAACACCTGCGTGCTAAAGAATCTGAATCATCAACTAATTTTATTTTATCAATGATAAGTTGAAAATTGTCAGATGGTATCTGTCGAAGAAAATCTTCCTTTGTTTTATATAACCCTTCCGGAATCTGTGATTTATATGTCATCTGTTGCCCTGAAGCATAGCTTATTCCAAAACAGAAGAGCATGAATAATAATGAGCGTATTTTTTGTCTTGTCATATTTTGAATGTTTAAGAATGAAAACTTATATGAGGTTGAGGCATATTGCTCACTTCTTTTAATTCTCTATGTAGTTTGAACGAGCTATAAAACTTGAAATTTAGAACATCTCTAGTTATTACTTATCCAAAATGTTCTTTATCGGTTTCTTTGTTCGAAACATACCCAAATAGTTTAAATAATTGCAATTCATATTTTTCGTACATTTTTTTACTCCATTTCCTTATATCGAATTTACCTTCAATTCCTATATCTACTCCTAATATGTTTAATATGGGGATAAATGCTTTAATCTTCATTTCTAAATTGTCGCCCGATTTTTTTACTCGATTATAAATTTCTTTCAGGTTTTCATCCATATCTTCATGATGTGCTGTCAATATTTCAATCATATCATTAAATACATCTTCTTTTTGCTTGTCGGATATTTCCTGTACAGCAGCAATAATCTCTGTTTTTTGAAGCTTTGAATTTTTACTCAATTGCAGCAAATTGTCAAAATAGTTATTTAAAGTTGAGACAATCTCCTCTGTATTTCCGAGTGTTTTTTTTGTTGTATTTTCAATGCTGCTCAAGCTTCTTTCAATTCCATCTTCTCTCTTTTTATATGCCCTTTCTCGACCTTTGAGTAATTCTGTGAGCTTATATGGCAAAGCAAAGCCTGAACGCTCCAAAATAGGTGCGATCTTAATGGTTTGTCTTAAATTTCTGCAATAAATATCTTCTCTATTATCGTTTATTTCAAGCATTATATCTCTGTAGTAATCAAAGTAGGTTTTTCTGGAATCGGTGCTTTCATTACATTTTTCACAAATGCAAGGTATTTCAATTTCATATTCAAGACCTTTGTATGTATTGTGAATATCTTCCAATGCTTTTACAATATTTTGCATTAAGCTTAACCTTTCATCTCCGTATGCTTCTACTTCAATCTGCTTTCTGTTCCTGTTTTCCTGTACTTTTGCTTTTGCATTTTCTGTAGTAAATACAACACCAAACGCCCACACATCGTCGAAATCCGATTCTATATGTCTGCAAAGTTCTGCGGCTAGTTGATTGACAATGCCCCGGGGCATTAAACGTGGATAGCGATACTTTATGATCCATTTATTTTCTGGATTCCATCTCTCATATTTTTGGGGAACTGCGTTATTCATCAGAGAGGGAACTATATATGCATGTTCCTGTTTTCTTTTATAAGCTAAACGAAAAATCTTTAATATTTCAAGCAATTCGCTATGATAATCTTCATAAATAGCCTCGTCCCATAGATTTTCAATATTACACTGATCCAGCTTCCCGTTTTTATTGCGAATGTCTGTACTATCTATAATTCGGTAAAGGGCAGTTGTTACCCATTCAGGATTTAAGATGACTTTTTGCTTAACTGCGGGGTAATCCTCATACCAAAGAACAACACCTAAACGATGTAAATATCTCAATAAATCTTTCTGACTTTCTGTGTTATCTAATTTATTCTCTCTGCATATTTGGGTGTATTCACTGAGTTTTATGAGATTTATGTTATTCACTAGTTTTGTTTCTAATTCTTTTCGAACAGCTAACCAGTGACTTAAAATGGGTTTTTGAACGTGAGGAAGTTCAAATAAGCGGTGCTCTATGATTTGTCGAAATTGTCGGAATTCCTGAAGGTGTTTATTTTCTGAAAAACTCAAATCAATCTCATACACCTTCCCATTCACAATAGAGTAATGTTTTTTATATTCCGCAATATCAATGCTTGCTGGTGTATCTCCGTATTTCAGGTTTTGTAATAATATGATTTGGTTGTTATTTTTGCTGGTAAATATCTCTATGGTTTGCAGCCATTCTTCGTATTTATTTCCCTGATCTGCCCTTGAGTCTGTAAGGAGGATATAGAGTGCATCATCACTCAAAAAGAAACGATGTACCTGGTACAATATATCCTGTCCCCCGAAATCCCATATATGGCTGATAAACGTATCATCGTTTATTGGAAATTTATATTTGTAAATATTGATACCTCTGGTTCTTTCATCATCATTAGGCAGAGGCTTGGTTTCATCTTCCAGTTTGATGCGAAGTGATGTTTTGCCTGTTTTTCCTTCGCCCAGTAATAATACTTTGGCTTCAAATAACTGTATTTCTTTTACATCTTCCCGCTCTAATTCTTTAAAATACCGCTTCACTGCATCTTTCCCCTGATTAACAATTTCTGCGGGTGGTTTTTGCAGTGGATTTTTATACAATTGGATACCTTCACTATATTCTTCCAATGTTATCTCTATTTTGAAATCAGTAATCCAAATTGGTAATTCTGAAATTTGATTTGAGCGAAGGTCTAAAGAATCTAATGCAGTTAAATTTTTCAGGGAGCTAATATCCGAGATTTGATTATTGCGAAGTGATAACGAATTTAATGCAGTCAAATTTTTCAGGAAGCTATAATCCGAGATTTGATTATTGCTAAGGTCTAACGACTTTAATGCAGTCAAATTTTTCAGGAAGCTATAATCCGAGATTTGATTATTGCGAAGTGATAACGAATTTAATGCAGTCAAGTTTTTCAGAAAGCTAATATCCAAGATTTGATTATTGCTAAGGTCTAACGAATTTAATGCAGTCAAATTTTTCAGGAAGCTAATATCCGAGATTTGATTCGAGCTAAGTGATAACGAATTTAATGCAGTCAAATTTTTCAGGAAGCTATAATCCGAGATTTGATTATAGCTAAGTGATAACGAATTTAATGCAGTCAAGTTTTTCAGAAAGCTAATATCCGAGATTTGATTATAGCTAAGTGATAACGAATTTAATGCAGTCAAATTTTTCAGGAAGCTAATATCCGAGATTTGATTATCGCTAAGGTCTAACGAATTTAATGCAGTCAAATTTTTCAGGAAGCTAATATCCGAGATTTGATTATAGCTAAGTGATAACGAATTTAATGCAGTCAAATTTTTCAGGAAGCTATAATCCGAAATTTTATTTGAGCTAAGGTCTAACGAATTTAATGCAGTCAAATTTTTCAGGAAGCTAATATCCGAGATTTGATTATAGCTAAGGTCTAACGAATTTAATGCAGTCAAATTTTTCAGGAAGCTAATATCTGAGATTTGATTATCGCTAAGGTCTAACGAATTTAATGCAGTCAAGTTTTTCAGGAAGCTATAATCCGAGATTTGATTATCGCTAAGGTCTAACGAATTTAATGCAGTCAAATTTTTCAGGAAGCTATAATCCGAGATTTTATTCGAGCGAAGGTCTAACGAATTTAATGCAGTCAAGTTTTTCAGGAAGCTATAATCCGAGATTTGATTATCGCTAAGGTCTAACGAATTTAATGCAGTCAAATTTTTCAGGAAGCTAATATCCGAGATTTGATTCGAGCTGAGTGATAACGAATTTAATGCAGTCAAATTTTTCAGGAAGCTAATATCCGAGATTTGATTATAGCTAAGGTCTAACGAATTTAATGCAGTCAAGTTTTTCAGGAAGCTAATATCCGAGATTTGATTCGAGCTAAGTGATAACGAATTTAATGCAGTCAAGTTTTTCAGGAAGCTAATATCCGAGATTTGATTCGAGCTAAGGTCTAACGAATTTAATGCAGTCAAATTTTTCAGGAAGCTAATATCTTTTATATGCCATTTATTATTTAAATATCCATATGTGAAAAAATGAAATGCACCTCCAATCTTGAAGTTTTGTAGATTTTTTAACTTGGCAATGTCTTGTGTGATATACTCTATATTGTTTAGACTCCCATTGTTTTTGCTGTTGACGTCTTTCTTTTGGGTTTTGTCGTACCATTTATTAGAAAGTATGAGCGTTTTAAGGTGAGTACACTCAAACAATTCCGGCAAATCACCTAAATTAGTAATGCCACAGTTTCCCAAATCTAAAAAGGTAGTCTGGTTTTTCAGACATTCATTAATAAGTTTTCTTGCCTGGGATAGTTCTTTCATCTTTAATCTTTTATTAATTTAAGTTGTTTTTTATGTACAGGCAGAGAACTTGATTGTATCTCCACTATAGTCACCCTATATAATTTGTATTCTATGTTTTATATGTAACTTTTGTACTCTATTTTGAGCTTCACAATTTACTAAAAATCACTACGGAATTATCTTTTTGTTAGCTAGTAATTTTCAATATTTGTTTAAATCATAGTTATTTCAATTTGGGATATGATGATCCTGTCCAGGGATATGGAAGCCATATCCTTAGATAGAATGACTATATCTAAGGTCATAAGGATTCTGTCTCTGGATATAGTGATGGTGAAATGAGATATAAAGGCATTACCAATATCCCTGTTTTTTGAAGCTTTTTAAGTGATGGAATAAGGATTATTCCATGTTGCCGAAGGATTATTCCCTTTGGAATAATAGATATTCTCTATGGAATTAAGGCCATTCCTTTTGGAATATCTATGATTCTACAGTGCCGGGGGATAATTCCATAGTGCTGCAAAGCAATTCCACGTTGCTGAAGGATAATTCTCTTTGGAATAGTAATGATTCTATAAGGAATAGTGATGATTCCAGAGGGCTGAATGATTATTCTGCATGGAATTATCATGATTCTCAAAAGCTACATGGGATATCTTTCTATTCAAACCGGATAAATATCTTATCAAAATTGATAATCATGGTGTCAAACTTTTGGATTAAGTCTTGTCCCAGGTTTCCGTACACAGTTTCACTTTCTTCTATTTTCTTTTTAAACAAACTTATGCCATCAAGTTTAACTTGTTTGTCGTTAATATTTAGGGTGTAATCAATTGTGTATCCGTCAAATTCCTTTTCTCCGGCAGCACCAGCGAAACTTATCTTTTCAAGTTGATAATTTTCATCTATTTCCTTTTGGTTTTCTGTATAAAACATTTGATATAGCATGGATTGGTCTGCGCCTGTATCAAAGGTGAAATGCTTATTGTTAATGTAGATTAGGGGAGTTAATCCTTTCATTTTGTAATGTTCTGGAAAATATATTAGCTTAATTAAAAGTTGGACAGCATTATTAAGCAAGCTTAAAATGCTGTCCATAAAGATTAATGCCTTTTTTGAATAATTAGTTGCCTTGTATTTTTACTTTCCCAGAACTTTTTTAGGCTTTGCTGCTATTTATGTCCTTTTTGTATGCATACTTATAAAACATGATGCCTGCTGCAATAAAGTTTAACGCAATAATAGGAATCCCAACAGCTACCATTTGGTCTCCGCTGGCAGGAACACTTTCAAATTCCCGGTACTCAGACATTAACGCAAGAAGGAAATAAACACTGGCTAAGCCCATGAATATTGAAAGTACCATCCCTGGTGTTCTTTTTTTATAAATAATCTGTAAAACCAAAATCAGGGCAAGTACAATTGAAAAAATATGAATTGAATAAGGACGGATAAAACCCAGATACAGGACTAAGATTGCAAGGTAGTACTCCGGGAATTGTTTCAGATATTGTGCGAATTTTTTCATGAGTATAAGTTTTGAAAATTACTATTGATTGAAACGCTTTTTTATCTCTTTTATTATACGAAAAATATGTTTTGCAATTGCTATAATGCACTCACTATTTTTACTTTATGATTTTCCCAATTCCTTTTATCCGGGAAGATGCTTCAAGGTGTAGGAAAGGAACTGGATAGAAAAGAGTAGAATGCCTGATTAATGGAATTTTTGCGACATATAAAATTTGATCCTGCAAATGATAAATCAATTATTAGCGTTAATATTGTGAATAATTACTTAAAAAGTATGAAAAGAACTGTTTTCTAAGATAGAGCATACTTCAGAAATTGGTTGACAGTTCGCGTTGAAATATCGTAAAATGGAATCAGGTACCATTGCTTTTTTAACAACTTCCCATTCTCCTTTTGATGATCGTATTTATTTTCATCAAGCCAGATCGTTGGCTAAAAAGAATAAGGTTGTAATTATAGCTTCTACCGAAAATGTGGAAAAGGTTGATGGAAATATTACGGTCTCTGGTTCTGACATGTATTCCGAATGTAAGAAAAAGAAAATTGAATATTTTGTTGAATCATTAAAGTTATTCAATCCTCAGATAATCATTTGTTCTGAACCTTTGTCGGTCTATGCTGCTTCAAAGTTCAAAAAGATGTCTCAGGGACATGTGAAAATCATTTATGATATTACAGAATGGTATCCGTCGAAGAAAAACCTGGAAGGACTTTCATTTTTGCAAAGCATAGTAGCCTTTTTAAAATTGCTTGTATTTAATCTCTTTGCGGGAGTGTTATGCCATGGATTTATTTTCGGTGAATATTACAAAGGATTGCCATTTCGGATTTTATTCCCTTTCAAAAAATGGACCTTGGTTAATTATTTCCCCGACTTGTCTTATGTGCCTTATCTGGAACCAATCTTTAAGCCAGATCGTATTTGTTTGGGCTATACCGGGAAGATTAGTGTGGAAAAAGGGATAAAGAACTTTTTTAAAGTAGCAGAAACTTTAAAAAACAATAAGCCGGAACTGAATATTAAGTTGAAGATTATTGGATGGTATTTGAATGAACATGAGAAAACGGTTTTTGAGCAATTGTGCCATGATGCAAAGGATTTAGAAATAGAATGGCATGGTAAACAAAGCTTTGAAGAGTTCCCAAAAATGCTTTCGGATATAGATATACTTTTTGATTTGAGGAAAATCGACCTTGAAAACAATCATTGCCTGGCAATTAAGGTTTTTTATTATGCGGCGTGTGGTAAGCCCGTTATTTATTCCGATTTGAAAGCGATAAAGCGGGAAATTGATGTCAGTAATTTTGGTTATTTTGTAAAGCCAACCGATTATAATATTATGGCAGATTACATTGTGAAATATATTACTGATCCTGGTTTATACATTCAGCATAGTCGTGAAGCCAGGAGGTTGGCCGAAACAAATTACAACTGGGGAATTATTGAGCCACGTTTCCTTGATTTTATAAATATGCTTCAAGCTTAGTTATATATGTTTCTTAAAAATATACTAAAGACCTTTGTTGCAAAAGTTTTGGTGTTGTTAGCCAATTTTGCAGTCCTTATCCTTACAACAAACTATTTAGGGACAGAAGGTCGGGGTATTATTTCAATCATGATGGCAGATCTGGCTATCATTGTTATTTTTAATAATATACTTGGAGGAAGTACGGTTGTATATCATATTCCCAAGGTTGGTTTTTCAAAGTTGCTATTGCCGGCATACATATGGATCATTATCTCAACAGGGATTGCATCCTTTGTTTTTTCAATCTTTAATGCTGCCGAAAGTCAGATTATTCTCTTTTTCCTCACATTTATAACTTCCTTCTTGGCTTTAAATCAGCGTGCTTTTGTTGGAAACGAGAATATTCACCTTTTTAATGTTTTTAGTTTTTTACCTCCGGTACTGTTTCTGGTTTTCAATCTTATTTTCATATATCTGGTAAAAACATGGACGGTAAACACTTATTTTTTAGCTTATTTCCTTTCTCAACTTCTTGTTTTTGGCTTTAGCTTCTTTTTTATGAAACCTTACCTGGAGAAAAGCAAAATTGGAATTTCAAAAAAACTTCTGGTTTCAACATTTAATTATGGATGGAAAAATGAGTTGAGTTATTTTCTTCAGTTTTTAAATTACCGATTGTCATACTTTCTAATATTGTTCTACCTGGATCTGGATTCGGTTGGTCTTTTTTCCGTGGCAGTATCAGTGTCAGAATCAGTCTGGCTGATTGCAAAAAGCATAACAACGGTACAATATTCCAAAATTGTAAATTTGGATAATTATGATGCAGCTGTGGCTTTAACTCATAAATCATTAAAAATAAGTCTTTATGCTACGTTGTTCTTGCTTGTCGTATTGGCGTTTATTCCTTCCTCTATTTTTGGGATGATCTTTGGTCGGGATTTTACCATGGTTAAAGAATTACTGTTGTTACTGATGCCCGGGATTTTGGCTATAGCTTTGTCAAATGTTTACGGACACTTTTTTGCAGCCTTGAATAAAATGAAGTTTTTGGTTATAAAATCATCGATTGGTTTGGTTGTTACAATTTTGCTTTCAGTTATTCTAATTCCATTGTGGGGACTTACTGGTGCTTGTATTGTGACATCAGCTTCGTATGTCAGTTCCTCTGCTTATTTATTCATCACTTTTTACAAAACAAAAAAGCAAGACATTGTCCCCAATGTTAGTTAGTTCTGTAATTTAAAACCTAAATATTTCACTTCACATTTTCTATTCTGTACTTTTGCTCATCGTTTTTTATGGAATTGAGTTTGTAATTTATTGATATGGATATACTATTGGATGATCCTCGGATTGAAAAAACTTATCAGGAAATTGTGAAAAAAGTTTCCCTGAGAATGAATGGCGAAACGGTTGACCAAATGAAGGCTATGGGCATGAACTATAAGGTCAATTGGGGAGCCTCAATTATCTCATTACGCAATCTGGCTAAAGAATACGATAAGAATCATTTGCTGGCTTTAAAACTCTGGAACAAGCAATGGCGCGAAACAAAAATCCTGGCTACCTTATTGGAGGAGCCGGATAAGCTTACCGAGGAACAAATGGACTTTTGGACAAAAAGTTTTGAAACTCTGGAAATGGCAGAGCAGGCTGTTGCCAATTTGTATGTGCATTCAAAGTTTGCTTTTGTAAAGGCTTATGAATATTGCTGTGGAAAGAAACCGATTGTTCATCAAACGGGATTGCTGTTAATTGGCAGACTTGCCATGGTTGATAAAAGTGCCATTGATGAAATGTTTGAACCTTTTTTTAAAACATTAACTCCTTTGGCAAAAGATCCTGCCTTGAAAACAATTTTTTACAGGACTATGGTTCATCTGGCAAACAGGAGCGAGGGAGTAAAACAAATGTGTAAAGAGTTTTTGGAATCAGTTCAGCAAATGGAAGAAGAACATCCCCGGAATTTGGCAAAAGTACTTCTTCAGGAAATCGCTGACGAGTGATCAGTATTTGGTAAACAGTGATCTGAATATCTGAAAATCCAGCAATCTGAATATCTTTTGAAGCCCTTTAACAATTTTTAATATGACATTTAGGCTGTCAGAAGGCTTCTGGCATCATTTTTATGGAATAACTATCAAATTTTAAATAGTAATAAAATGAATTTAACAAAATCATCAAATCCGGTTTTCGGAAAGTCTGTTTATAATCGTGTACAGACAGGTGAGCAACAAGGTTTAATGACCATTGAAGGAACGATGAATAAGACCGGCCTGATGCTTTTAATTTTGGCTTTTGCTGCGACATTTACATGGCAGAAATTTTTCTCTGCTTACGATTATACGGGAACAGAAAATGCAATGTCTGCAGTATCAACCTGGTTGCTTGTTGGGGGGATTGGTGGTTTTATTACTGCCATTATTACTGTGTTTAGTCCACAACGAGCAGGAGTTACCGCTCCGATCTATGCTGTTTTTGAAGGACTCTTTCTGGGAGGTATTTCAGCATTATTCGAAAGCATGTATCCGGGCTTAGTTGTTAGGGCGGTTGCATTAACGTTTGGTGTATTCTTTATTCTGCTCATGTTGTATCGGTCTGGGAAGATACGTGCTACAGGAAAATTTAGAATGGGAATTATGGCAGCAACAGGTGGCATTGCTTTGGTTTACTTTATAAGCTTTATTGCAAGTTTGTTTGGTGCAAACCTGGGATTTATGTACGGAAGCAGCAATATTAGTATTGGCTTTAGCTTATTGGTTGTTGGAATAGCAGCTTTAAACCTTATTCTGGATTTCGACTTTATTGAACGTGGCTCTGCTGCCGGAGCACCTAAATACATGGAATGGTATGGAGCTTTTGGCCTTATGGTAACACTAATCTGGCTGTATATGGAAATTCTTCGTTTATTGGCAAAATTCGCAGCTCGCAGAGATTAAGAAATAGATTAATAAATTTATAAAGACATGACTGAGATTTCGGTTGTGTCTTTTTTATTTTTGAAAATCTGAGAATTCAGTAGTCTGGTAATCCAGTTTCCCGAAAATCTGAATATACTTTCATTATTTACCGATTAGTTGTATTTTCGGCTTCACGAACCAAGTGACTTTCCTATGCAGGTTATTAGTGTAAATGATAAGAAATCGATTAACGACTTTCACAAATTCCCTTATTCCATTTATAAAAATGATCCAAACTGGACACCTCCTTTGCGAATGATGGTAGAGTCGACTTTTGACTCGGGAAGAAACAGTGCTTTAAGTGGGGGTGATGTAAAACGGTGGTTGGTGTCTGAAAATGGAAAGATTTTGGGGCGAATCTCAGCTTTCGTTGTGAAGAATTATTCTCAGGGATTTGATCAGCTAACAGGAGGAATTGGCTTTTTTGAATGTGTAGATGACCAGAAAGTTGCCAATTTGTTGTTTGATACTTCCCGTGATTGGTTGAAAGAGCATGGTATGGAAGCTATGGATGGTCCAATTAATATTGGTGAAAACTTTTTTAACTGGGGTTTATTAGTTGACGGATTTATGCCACAAGGGTTTGGTATGCAGTATAATCCGCCATATTACAGAGTTCTGTTTGAAAATTATGGTTTTGAGACTTACTATAAGCAATTTAGTTATCATTTAGATATTACAAGTCCGGATTTGCCGGAACGTTTTTGGAAGATTGCAGCCTGGACAGCTAAGAAGCCGGGCTATACCTATGAATAAATTCAGGTATGCGAATAGGGAAAAGTACATTGCTGATTTTATTCATATACATGAATTGGCCTGGAGAAAGCATGATAATTATAAAAAGATTGATCCGGATGAAATCAGGTCAATGATTAAGGAATCCAAGCTAATGTTGGACGAAGACTTTATTTGGTTTGTTTATAAAAATGATGAACCAATTGCCTTTTTTATGATGGTTCCGGATTTGAATCAACTGCTTAAGCATTTTTATGATGGAAAGATGAGCCTTCTAAGGATGCTAAAACTTCTCTATTTAAAACGAAAAAAAGTAATAAATCGTTGTAGGGTTTTGGTTATGGGGGTAGTGCCAAAATTCCAAAAGTCAGGTATTGAATCTGCCATCTTCCATCACCTGAGACAGGAACTTCTTAAGAAAGACTGGTACCAGGAAATGGAGTTAAGTTGGGTTGGAGACTTCAATCCGAAAATGATTTCGCTTTTTAAAGCTGTTGGGGGGCAGCATGCTAAAACACATCTAACTTTGCGTTATTTGTTTGATAGAAATAAAGAATTTAAGCGTTCCCCAATTATTGAAGACTGATAGTTTGTCAGTGTTGTTTAGGTACTTAATTTTGACATTAATTCATTCAACTATATGCAATTAAATAGTGTTGCTTCAACAGAAACAAAGAAACAATTCCATCGTGTTCCTCATATTATCTATAAAAATGATAAAAACTGGGTACCACCTTTGGAGATTATGGTTGAAAATTCATTCAACCCGGATAAAAATCCATCTTTTAGTGATGGAGAGGCTCAGCGTTGGGTTTTAACTTCAGATGATGGGAAATTAATCGGTCGTATTGCTGCGTTTGTAAGCTATGGCAAAGCAAAAACTTACGAGCAACCAACGGGAGGCTGTGGTTCTTTCGAATGTATCGATGACCAGAAAGCTGCGAATATGCTCTTTGATGTGGCTCGTGATTGGTTAAAGGAACGTGGCATGGAGGCTATGGACGGACCTGTAAATTTTGGAGAGAACTATATGAACTGGGGTTTGCTGGTTGACGGTTTTATGCAACAGGGGTATGGGATGCCTTATAATCCTCAGTATTACCAAAAGTTGTTTGAAAATTATGGTTTTCAGATGTACTTTAAGCAGTTTAGCTATCATCTGGATTATTCAGTCCCTTTTCCTGAACGTTTTTGGAAGATTGCAGGCTGGGTAGCTCAAAAAACCAGGCTATAGTTTCGAGCACTATGATCCGAATAACACGGAAAAATACGTTGCTGATTTTTGCCATATTTATGATGAAGCATGGCGTTTTCATGAGCATTTTAAACCTATTGATCCACAAGATTTGAGAGATTTTTTGGCTGATTCCAAAGATGTTCTTGATCCGGAAATGATTTGGTTTGCTTATCACGAAGGGAAACCTATCGCATTGTTTGTGATGATTCCCGACATCAATCAAATATTGATAAAACTGAATGGTAAGATGAATGCCATCAATATGATGAAATTCCTGTACTACAAGAAAAGAAAGACTATAACTCGTACAAGAATTCTGATTATGGGAGTTGTTCCCAAATATCAACGCTCAGGAATTGAGTCTGCTATTTTTTGGCATCAGGATAAATTAATGAAGAAGAAGCCTCAATATACTGAAGTTGAGTTGTCGTGGGCAGGCGATTTTAATCCTAAGATTATTTCTGTATATGAATCAGTGGGAGGGAAAAAAGCAAAAACACACTATACTATGCGTTATTTGTTTGATAGAAATAAACCATTTTCCCGTGCTCCGATAATTGGTGAAGAAAAAAAAGAATAAAAATTTAAAAAGCTTTGTGTTTTTTACAACTATGTTTATATTTGCAGCCCGATTGTAATAATGTTGAAAAGGAGATCAGCAATGAAAAAAGGAATACATCCAGATAATTATCGCACAGTAGCTTTTAAAGATATGTCAGACGGTACAATCTTTTTAACTAAGTCTACTATTAACACTAAAGAAACAGAAGTTGTTGACGGTGTTGAATATCCTGTCGCAAAAATGGAAATCTCAAGTAGTTCACATCCATTTTATACAGGTAAAATGAAACTTGTAGATACAGCAGGACGTGTTGATAAGTTCATGAGCCGTTATAAAAAACACATGGACAACCGTAAAAAGTAAAAAAACTACATTGATATAAAATAGGCTTCGCTTTTGCGGAGCTTTTTTTTTATATAATATTGCCTCTTAATCATAAGAATAGAGAAATGAATATTGTTTTAACAGATACTGCAGAACGTGACAAATTACTTCCTCTTGTTTTTACCCGTCCGGTAGCATTATTGCGGGTTGGTATTTTAACGATCAAAGAAAAATGGGAGAAACGTTTATCTGCAGAATATTCTTTTAAAAACACAAGATTACTTGTCAGGAAAGTTTCCGCTGGCACTTGAGAAAGAGAATATTTTCCTGTCTTCTCACTTATGTCCGACTTCAATGCTTGTAAGTCAGGTTGAGGTCCTAGGAAAAGAGCAGGGACTTTGCTATAGAGAAAAGCCAATTGCTATTCGTACCGAAAGTGATTCGGCCGATTTTTCATCTTGTGTTTCAAGTATAGATTGGCTTGAGTTTGATGGCGAACTTGATATTGTTGAGTATCCCTGGGATTTAATTGAAATGAATGGGAGGCAGATTAAACTTGATTTTGAATTACTGACTCAAGGAAGAAAGTCTGCCGAGATTAGCTCAACCAATAATTTAATTTCTGCTGAGAATATTTTTGTTGAAGAGGGGGCAAAACTTGAATATGCTACGATTAATGCGAGTGGTGGTTCTGTTTATATAGGGAAGGATGCTGAAGTTATGGAAGGCTCTTTTATTCGCGGACCTTTTGCTCTTTGTGAGCATGCCACTGTGAATATGGGGAGCAAGATTTATGGAGGCACAACTATTGGTCCCTGGTCAAAAGTAGGAGGTGAAGTTACCCAGTCTATTTTAACCAGTTATTCAAATAAAGGACACGATGGCTTTCTGGGGCATTCCATCTTAGGAGAATGGTGTAACCTGGGAGCTGGAACAAATGTTTCCAACCTGAAGAACACTTACGATAAAGTTAGAGTTTGGAGCTATGCTGATAACAGATTTGCAAAAACAGGATTACAGTTTTGTGGTTTAATCATGGGAGATCACTCAAAAGTGGGGATTAATACCATGTTTAATACGGGAACTGTAGTTGGGATATGTTCAAATGTATATGGTGCCGGATTTCCACGAAACTTTGTACCTTCTTTTTCGATGGGTGGAGCACAGGGCTTTACACTTAATAATATGAAAAGTGTTTTTAAGACAGCGTCACAAGCAATGGCAAGACGAAAAATAGAACTAAGTCTTACTGACCAGCAGATATTAACTTCGGTATTTGAACAGACTGCCCGTTATCGTAAGTTTTAAGTTGATTTTTGGCATGGCTATTGATCTAATAAAGATCAACTTTTATTAGTAGATGAGCGATGTCAGCTTGTCAGATAGAATAATGAGAGAAAAACATGGGAGATAAAAAAGAACAATTACATAAGTCGATGATATTCACAGGTGTTTCTGATGATGATAGTGAGTTAATTCCAATTATTGCTGATGGGGATGATGAGGAATTAAGTAAGTTTACTGCTCCTGAAGAACTGCCAATTTTACCGTTGAGGAATACGGTTTTATTCCCGGGAGTTGTTATTCCAATAACTGCTTGGTAGACAAAAATCATTAAAACTTATTCGAGAAGTTTTTAATGCTGACAAATTACTTGGGACAGTAACTCAAAAGGATGGAAGTGTTGACGATCCTGAACCAGGTGAATTGTACAAAGTAGGCACTGTTGCTCAAATCATGAAAATTCTTGAGATGCCTGATGGTTCAACTTCCGTGATTATCCAGGGGAAACGTCGGTATGAAGTTCAGGAGTTTACTCAGGAGCTTCCTTACATGAAGGCAAAGATCACTCTTTTGGATGATATTATTCCTGAAGAATCGACTGAGTTTAGTGCAATTGTTGGTTCTATGAAAGACTTGTCGATGAAGATTGCCAAGTATTCTATGAACGTTACTCCCGAGGCAACATTTGCCGTAAAAAATATTGAAAATTCAACTTTCCTGATCAACTTTATCTGCTCGAATACAGACTTAAAAGTTGAAGAAAAACAAAATTTACTGGAAATATCAGACCTTCGGGAGAGAGGGGTTCAGGCTATTTCATACTTGGTGAAAGAAGTGCAAATGCTTGAATTGAAAAAAGATATTCAGTCGAAAGTGAAGCTTGATTTAGATCAGCAACAGCGTGAGTACTTGTTGAATCAGCAAATTAAGACCATTCAGAATGAGCTAGGAGGAAACCCAATTGAGCAGGAGATAAATGATCTTAAAGAGCAGGGGAAAGCGAAAATTTGGAGTAAGGACGTTGCTGAGCATTTTGAAAAAGAAGTTAATAAATTACAACGATTGAATCCAGCTGCCGGTGAGTATTCTGTTCAATACTCATATTGTCAGGCCTTACTGGAATTACCATGGAATGAGTATACTCAGGATAATTTTGATTTGAAACATGCCGAACAGGTATTGGATGAAGATCATTATGGGTTGGAAAAAGTGAAAGAAAGGATTTTGGAACATTTAGCTGTTTTGAAACTGAAGAGTGATTTAAAATCTCCTATTCTTTGTTTGTATGGTCCTCCTGGAGTTGGTAAAACATCGTTGGGAAAATCAATTGCCCGTGCTTTAAATCGGAAGTATGTGCGTATGAGTTTGGGTGGTCTGCATGATGAATCGGAAATCCGTGGACACCGAAAAACCTATATTGGAGCAATGCCTGGGCGAATCCTTCAAAATATTAAGAAGGTAAAATCATCTAATCCTGTATTTATTTTAGATGAAATTGATAAAGTCTCCAGTGATTTTCATGGAGATCCTGCTTCTGCATTGCTTGAGGTGCTTGACCCTGAGCAAAATTCAGAGTTTCATGATAATTACATCGAGGTGGATTATGACCTTTCAAAGGTGATGTTTATAGCAACAGCAAACACATTAAACACTATTGCTCCTCCATTAAGAGATCGTTTAGAGCTTATTGATGTGAATGGTTATATCATTGAAGAAAAGGTTGAAATAGCGAAGAGACATTTAATCCCAAAACAACTTGAAGAGCATGGTGTTAAGTCAAATCAAGTGACTTTCACAAAAGATGTGTTGGAGTATATTATTGAGAAATATACGAGAGAATCAGGTGTTCGCGATCTAAATAAAAAGCTGGCAAAAGTGATTCGTAGAATTGCTAAACGTATCGCTTTTGATGAGCCTTTTAACAAGAAACTTACCATTGATGATGTTCATGATTATCTGGGAGTAGCTCAATTTTCAAAAGAAGACTACCAAGGAAATGAATTTTATGGAGTGGTTACAGGCTTGGCCTGGACAGCTCATGGTGGTGAAATTTTGATGATAGAATCTAGTCAAAGCAAAGGTAAAGGAGGGCTTACTCTTACAGGAAACCTTGGGGATGTAATGAAAGAATCTGCGATGTTGGCTTTGGAGTATCTGAAATCGCATACAAGTGAGCTGGGATTGGAATCTGAAATATTCGAAAATAACAATTGGCATATTCATGTTCCTGAAGGTGCTATTCCGAAAGATGGTCCTTCTGCTGGAATTACGATGATAACTTCTTTGGCTTCAACTATAACGAAAAGAAAAGTCCGCAAGAATATTGCGATGACTGGTGAGATTACTTTAAGAGGGAAAGTTTTGCCCGTAGGTGGAATCAAAGAAAAAATACTGGCAGCAAAACGAGCAGGTATTAAAGAAGTCATCATGTCCGCGGATAATCAGAAGGATTTGTCAGAAATTAAAGATAAATACTTAAAAGGGCTTAAGTTTAAGTTCGTGAAGAATATCGGAGAAGTGTTGGAATATGCTTTACTGAAAAAATAGTTTAGATTTTCTTAGACGATCGTAAAACAATTTAACTCTTCGAAAAATGCCATACTCGATTTGTTAATTTGTTCTTCGTATGTTATATCATTGTGACTTAGGTAGCATATTTTTGATTTCTTTTCAATCTTTTTAAGGTATTGAAAATTGATATAAGCTGAGCGGTTTGCTTTGATTATTTCTTTTAAGTTGAGAAGAGAAGCTACTTTGTAGATATTTAGTGTAACTAAATCAATTTCTCCATTTTTTTGATAGACCCGGCAATAGTTGGTCTCAGAACGGAGTAACATAACATCTTCGGGAACTAATAAGACGATTCCTGTACGAGTGGGGAGTTTTACCTTTAAATCAGCATTGTTGCTTTTCATCAACAAATTCATCTTGTGCTCAAACAAGTTCCTTTTTGTTTTCGATTTAAAATGATTTATTACGGCGATAATTTCCTCCGGACCAAACGGTTTTAATAAATAATCTAAAGGTTCTACTTCCAACGCATTATATGCATATTCATTATATGCTGTTGTAAAGATAATTTCAGTTTTTAGCCTTTGTTCTTTTATCTGACGTGCAACTTCTAAGCCTGAAAGTTCGGGCATGTCAATATCCAGAAAAACGATATCAGGTATTTTTCTTTTAAGGAGTTTTACCCCGTTCCTGGAACTGGTTGCTTTTCCTATTATTTCAATTTCATGAAAAGCCTGAAGATAAATTTCTAAAAGCGAAATAGCATCTTCATCATCCTCAATGATTATTGCAGTAATTTTTTTCTCTATCATCCTACTATTAAAAATCCATTTCGCAGAGTTCCCTTACCCGTTTCTTTGAACCATACAATTTAATATCTTTTCTGTTTATTGTCAAGGTGCATGAGTTCTCACTTGTGTTTATGTATTTGAGTTTATTCAAATTAATGAGTAGCGACCTTCTAATTCTGAAAAAATGTTGATTGCTTAGCATTTTTTCCAGTTGCCCGAGGTAGTTATTCGCAACTTCCATTCTTCCATCGTCAAGGTAAATGTTTGTATATGAGCCGTCAGCTTCACAGTATAATATTTCCTTGGGAGATACAATTGTATGATTAAAAGTTGATGAAATCTTGATGCGTTTGTGTTCATCAACGTTATTTAGGATTTTATTTAGCTTTTTATCTAGGTTGGTTGATTTATTGAGTCTGTATTTGTCAATTATGCGATTAAGCTCTTCTTCTTTTATTGGTTTTAAGATGAAGTCATAAACGTTGTTCTTAATCGCTTTTATTGCGGCTTCTTTAAGCCCACTTACAATCACGATAATGCTGTTTAATTCTCTTTTTTTGAAAAGTTCAACGAGTTTCATCCCATTCCTCTCAGGCATTACAATATCCAGAAAGATAATATCAGGCATAAAATCGAAATATTTGAAAAGTGCGTCTTCGGCAGAAACAGCTTCCTCTATTTCTGATATGCCAGGATTTTTCATTAAATAAAAATGGAGAAGTTCCCTTGCTTCCACTTCATCATCAACAATAAGCGCCCTTAATTTGCTCTTTTTCATTGCCTATTAGCTTCTCGGTAAAATTATTAAAATTATCATAATCTCAAAGTTTGAAGTAATCAAATTATGATTAAAGTCATGTTTGTTTAATGTTTATTTAAAATTTATAAACAATTATAAATCATTTTTTGAAAAACAGCTTTATTCGATTTAAAATTTATATTTGTAGAAATAAGCTCAAAAAAATGGTCAAAGTACAAGGGAAAACCCGAAATATACTTTTAGCAGTGGGGGCAGTATTGTTACTGTTCTTACTGTGGTATTTTAGTTCAATTGTAACTTATATTCTTATTTCAGCAGTTTTATCTTTGATGGGTAGACCATTGGTTCGTATGCTGGCACAGATTAGAATCAAGAAATTTTTGGTATCACAAAGTTTGGCTGCTTTAATTACACTAATTGTGATATGGATTGTAATAATTGGTTCTTTTTCATTCTTAATCCCATTACTTGTCAATGAATTTGAGCAATTATCAACGATAAATCTCGAAGCAATAATTGATGAGATACAGGGGCCTGTAGAGCAGTTCTTACGAGTTATTGGGAGTGAATCATCATTAGAGAATAATCAAACATTTCTGGATGTAATTAAGGTGCAATTAGGAGATAAAGTTGGTTTTGATCAGCTAACCAGTGTGTTTGGATTTTTGGTTGGTGCTTTGGGAGAATTTATCATTGCCTTCTTTTCTGTATCGTTTGTTACTTTTTTCTTTTTAAAAGATGAAAGTTTGTTCAAAGACGGAATCATGCTATTTATACCTACGGAATTCGAAGAGAAGTTTAGAAAGATCATGAAGTCAATAAACTTTTTGCTTAAAAGATATCTGATTGGCTTGATGGCTGAATTGTTTATGGTTGGATTATTGGTAACCATAGGCCTTTTAATTATAGGTATTGCTTTTGAACATGCTGTAGTTATTGGTTTGTTTTGTGGCTTATTTAATATTATTCCGTATTTGGGACCATGGATGGGAGCTTTTGTTGGTTTGCTTATCGCAATCGCCATAAATATTCATAATGATTTTATGAGTCATACCTTGCCTATTCTTGGTTTTATGCTCATCGTTTTCGCTACTGTTCAAATCATCGATAATACACTCTTTCAACCTATGATTTATTCAAGTAGTGTGAAGGCTCATCCTATGGAAATTTTTATAGTGATTATGGCGGCAGGTAGTATTGGTGGAATACTCGGAATGATTCTTGCCATTCCTGCGTATACAATACTTCGTGTCTTTGCAAAAGAGTTTTTGGATAATTTTAAGATTGTGAAAAAAATTACTCAAAACCTGGAATAACAAGTCAGTTATTGGTCTTTTTGTTGCGCTTGTAATTTCATCTGTTTGTGCTTTTTCTTGTTGGAATCCAGTTTTATTATTACGGTTTCATCTGTATCACTACGAATTTCATCAATGCTGATTGTTTTAGGGTGATATCCATCTAATGTAATATAGAGCTCCGTGCTGCCATTTGGCAAGTTCCAAAGATAAAGTTCACCGTTATGGTTTGTCAAAGTACCAATGGAATTAGTCTCAGATAGTATGCTAACATTTACCTCTGATAGTGGTTTTAAAGTATCACTGTCAATTATTTTTCCTCGAATAGTTAATGAAGGAATATTTCCTCCAATGGATAAAATTGCAGGGAATATTAGTAAGTATAAGAATATAATTTTTGTTTTCATGGCTTCTGTTGTTTTCTTATACTTTATAACTGTTTGTGATGCTAAATGGTTCTCTTTTTCATGTTAAATAATTATTAGGTAAAAAGAAACTTGCTGTTATTGTTTTTTGAATGATGAAGAATGGGACTTTGATGAGGGTGAATACAGAATAGCTTGGATATTTTACTGGGGAGATAGGGGAGATGAATTGATTGCTACATAAATTGTTTTGATGTAAATTAATGATTCCATATTTTTAGGAAGAGAAGAAGCGGTGAGTGTTGAATTTCTAAGTAAAAAAATCGAAAAATATTTTCTTTTTGTTTTGGTCTATAAGAGATTTCAATTCAGTAAGTTAAACAATTTGGATTAAAAGATGAAAAAGTCCCTATATTCAAGAGGTTCAACATTTCCAAACGATTGTTGTTTGGATTTTTGATAAAATGAATTAAGCGTATGAGACAAAATGTATTTTCTCGAATTTGGCGTTTTTATTTCGAAGGTTTTCGGGGGATGAATAAATGGGGACGTCAAGTATGGATAATCATCATAGTAAAACTTTTTATCATGTTTTTTGTGTTGAAATTGTTTTTCTTTCCTAATTATCTAAATTCCAATTTTGAGACAGATGATCAAAGAAGTGAGCACGTTCTGGAGAACTTAACAAACATAAAATAGAATCAAATGCTTGAAGCAATCGACTTTTCACTAGTTAACTGGTCCCGGGCTCAATTTGCCCTGACAGCGATGTATCACTGGCTATTTGTTCCTTTAACACTGGGTATTACCATAATAATTGCTATTATGGAAACACTTTATGTGAGAACAGGTGATGTTCAGTGGAAGAAAATTACCAAGTTTTGGATGACCTTGTTTGGAATTAATTTTGCCATTGGGGTGGCAACGGGAATTATTCTCGAATTTGAGTTTGGAACAAACTGGTCAAATTATTCCTGGTTCGTAGGAGATATTTTTGGCGCCCCTCTTGCTATTGAAGGAATCTTTGCCTTTTTCATGGAGTCTACTTTTATTGCCATCATGTTTTTTGGATGGAATAAGGTGAGTAAAAAAGTTCACCTGGCATCAACCTGGTTAACGGCAATTGGTGCAAACTTATCCGCTCTGTGGATACTCGTGGCCAATGGGTGGATGCAAAGTCCGGTAGGAATGCAGTTTAACCCCGAAACAGCCCGGAATGAAATGATTAGTTTCTGGGATGTGTTATTTTCTCCTATGGCAGTACAGAAATTCCTTCACACAACTTCGTCTGGATTTGTTTTGGCAGCCATTTTTGTAATTGGAGTTTCTGCCTGGTTTCTTTTAAAGAAAAGGGAAGTTGATTTTGCCAGAAAAAGTGTGCTTGTTGCTGCAATATTTGGATTGTTGTCTTCAGTCTATTTAATTAGCACAGGAGATAGTTCCGCTCGGGTTGTTGCCGAAGCTCAACCTATGAAACTTGCTGCAATGGAAGGTCTGTATGATGGTAAGGAAG
This sequence comes from Prolixibacteraceae bacterium, assembly GCA_963676845.2. Classification (GTDB taxonomy): domain Bacteria; phylum Bacteroidota; class Bacteroidia; order Bacteroidales; family Prolixibacteraceae. The sequence goes on from CAXXKK010000030.1 coordinate 31,848, forward strand.
GAGCAGGTTTAGTTGCGGTAGGAGCTTTGTCTTCCAATCCTGAAGATGAAGATAATTTTATTGTAAAGGTTGAAATTCCTAATATCCTTTCTTATATGGCAACTGGTGACTGGAATGGATTTGTGCCGGGTATTAATGATTTAATTGAAGGAAATGAAGAGCAGGGAATTTTGTCTGCTGAAGAAAAAATAGAACGGGGAAGCGTAGCTATTCAGAAACTTAAAGATTTTAAGGATGCTAAGAGCGCAGGAAATGAGACATTGGCTGAATCATTGAAAGCTGATTTTATGGATGAAAGTTTTCAGGAAAATTATTTCCAATATTTTGGATATGGATATATCACTGATCCCATGTTATTGATACCGAGTATTCCGCTAACCTTCTATAGTTTTCACATCATGGTTGGTCTGGGATTTTATTTTGTCCTGTTCTTTATATTGTCTCTTTTCTTTGTTTGGAAAGGTTCCATCCAAAATAAAAAAGGTTTTCTCTGGCTGGCAGTCTGGACAATCCCGTTGGCTTATATCGCTTCTCAGGCAGGCTGGATAGTTGCAGAGGTTGGTCGCCAACCTTGGGTAATACAGGATTTAATGCCTACATATTCAGCAGTAACCCAAATTAGTACAAGTGCGGTGCAAGTTACTTTCTGGCTTTTTGCACTCGTTTTCACAGTCTTATTGATTGCTGAAATAAAAATCATGCTGCGACAAATTAAAATTGGACCTAAAATTAATGAAGAAGGAGGGCACAAGTAATGTTTGAAAGTTTATCATATCTCGCGCTACAACAATATTGGTGGGTAATTGTGTCCCTGCTGGGAGCATTGTTTGTTTTCCTGACCTTTGTTCAGGGAGGACAAACCTTGATTTATACCATCGGAAAAAATGAAACAGAACGGTCTTTATTAGTAAATACTTTAGGTAGAAAATGGGAATTCACCTTTACCACCTTAGTAACTTTTGGCGGAGCATTTTTTGCATCATTCCCCTTGTTTTATGCAACTTCATTTGGGGGTGCATACTGGGTTTGGATGGCGATTCTTATTTTCTTTGTTATTCAGGCTGTTTCGTATGAGTATCGTAAAAAACCCAATAACCTACTTGGTTCCAAAACCTATGAAATCTTCTTGATTTTGAACGGTGCATTTGGTACTATTCTGGTCGGAACGGCAGTGGGAACTTTTTTCAATGGAGCTATGTTTAGCCTTAATGAAATGAACAATGTGCTTTGGCAAACTCCATTTCGCGGTTTAGAAGCAGTTTTGACTTTTCACAATGTAGCATTAGGACTTGCAGTATTTTTCTTAGCCCGGATTTTAGGTGCCTTGTACTTCATGAATTCAGTTGACGATGAAAATATTCTGGCTCGTTCAAAAAAACAAGTGCTTTACAATGCCATACCATTTTTAGTATTTTTCCTTTACTTCTTAATTGCTTTAATCCTGAAAGATGGATATGCTTATGATTCTGCAACAGGAATCGTTTCTATGGAAGAATATAAGTACCTAAATAATCTTCTGCAGATGCCTCTTGTATTAATCGCTTTATTAATAGGTGTTGTTGCTGTATTATGGGGAATTGGCATCTCTATTTTTAAATCATCATCCCAGGGAGTATGGTTTGCCGGAGGTGGTACTGTATTAGTGGTTTGGATGTTATTTTTGATAGCCGGATTTAATGGTACTGCATTTTATCCTTCAAGCTACGATATACAATCATCATTAACTATTGAAAATGCTTCATCCAGTCATTTTACATTAACAGCGATGAGCTATGTTTCTTTGTTTGTGCCATTTGTAATTGCCTATATCTGGTGGTTCTGGAGAGCAATGAACAACAAGAAAATTGACGAAAAAGAATTAAGTGAAGAGTCTCATACTTATTAATCTAAAAAAAATCAGACTATGTATTGGAGTTCAATAATATCATTTTTAACATGGCCGGTATTGATTGTAGTATCATATTATGTGGTGAAGATAGTCGTGAAGAAATATGAAACTAAAATAAAAGAAGAAGTCAACGAATAATAATTTTTAGCTTGATCTTTGTATGAAAGGATGGTATTCGAAAAGAATAGCATCCTTTTTTCTTTTGATGGATGAATGCAGGGACGGAATTACTATTTATTCTTCGATTCCAAATATTTCATTGCAAAACGAATGTCTGAAAAACTATACTCATTGCCAAGGGCAGACTTTGTATTGTTCATAGACTCTGGCTTATTCTGTTTGATGTAATTTACAAGTACGTCCAATTTTTTAGGTTCAACAAGTTTTTCGATGGATAAATCCCCTGATCCTACAAAATGTGCGAGGTGACCTTCTATTGTTGTGATTGCCATTTCTCGTTTCTTTGCAATTTTTTGAATAGTCTTTCCTGTTTTGAATAAAGCCAGACTCATATGTTTGGAATCTAAAGAGGCCATGATGGGTTCTTTATCTGCTTCCAGTGGAAGTTCCATCCCTTTTTCTTTTCTGTAAGCGATGGTGAATTCCAGTATTTCTTTCCCGAATTGTTGTAGTTTTTTACCTCCCATACCTTTAATTGCTTTTAACTCGGCAACTGTTGCTGGCAGATTTTCTACAATTTCAGACAAAGTTTTTTGACTAATAATTCGGGCAATAGGAAGATTCAATGCAATTGCTTTTGACGACCGCCATTCAAACATTTTTTTGAATAAGTCTGGGTATTTTGAATTTGATGCTCCGCTTGTTACTGTAGCTGCGTTTTTCCCTTTCAAGTCGATGGCAGCCCGGGCACGCACTTTTAAATAATTTTCCAATTCAAATCCATTAAGGCAATTTCTTAGAATAGTATCTTTCATTTTTACTTCATGATTTAGTTTGGAAAAGGCTTCTTGAAAACTTTTTCTGATGGAGCTGTTGTCCGTTGAAAAATTTGTGTTTACAAGGGGATCAATAAGAATTGTTTTTAGCTTGTCAGAGAAATAGTTTGCTGCTTTTTTTATACGTTCCTGTAGTTTGTCATTCTTCTCCAAATTATCGCTCAACTGAATAAGTTGATTTATTTGTCCCTGAAATTTATAAGCCACGTTAATCATTTCTGATTTTAGAGGTGCTTGCATTTGTTGTAATTGAGGTTTTAGGTTTCCTAACAGTAACGCGCCATGCTCATCACATAGTTTTAGCAGGTAGTTAATTTGCCACGATACAGGATTAAAATCAAATAAATCATTTAAAAGTTGTTGTTGGTAAGCTTTTTTCGATTGTTGCAATTCCTTTTCACCTGGCTGGTTTTCCTGAACCTCAGACGTAAATGAATTTACTGTACCATCATTTTTTATACTTTGATTTTCAATTGGAGTACTAAGTACCAGGCCTTCGAGTGATTTGCATCGGCTTAATGCTACATAAACCTGTCCGTGAGCGAACGATTGCCGGGCGTTAATGATTGCTTTTTCAAAAGTTAACCCCTGGCTTTTATGGATTGTAATTGCCCAGGCTAGTTTTAACGGGAATTGCTCGAAAGTTCCGATCACTTCTTCTTCAATCTCCTGAGATGATTTATTAAGCGCATATTTTGCATTTTGCCATTCTGTGCGTTCTACAACAATAGAGTATGAGTCATCCTTGCATTTTACTTCGATATTATCCTCGTCGATAGAAATTACTTTGCCGATCTTTCCATTATAGTATCGTTTTTCTGGTGAGCTGTCATTTTTCACAAACATTACCTGTGCACCAACTTTTAGGCAAAGCTCCAATTCGGTAGGGTACATGTATTCGGGAAAATCACCATGTACATTGGCTTCGTAAAAAGAAGATTGGGTCTTCAGTTCATTTAGTTTGGAATGATTTATTTCCTGGGCTTGTGCATTGTGCGTTGTCAGGGTAATATAACCGTCTTCATCTGGTGGATTAAAGTTAGGAATATAACGTTTGTTGAGTTTTTCCAATGATTGACAATCCAGTTTATTTTCCCGAATTTGGTTTAGTATACCAATAAAGTTTTCATCTTGTTGTCTGAAAATTTGCTTTAATTCGATGCCTGTAAATCCAGATTGTTTTAATGCTCTGCTACTAAAAAAATAGCAGTTGTTGTAATATGGCTTTAGTAATTCCCATTCGTCATTTTTAACGATAGGGGCAAGTTGTTGCAAGTCTCCAATCATTAAAAGCTGAACACCACCAAAAGGCTTTCTGCGGTCGCGAAAACGTCGAAGTACTTCATCAATAGCATCGAGTAAATCTGCACGAACCATACTTATTTCATCTATTACCAATAAATCGAGACTTCGAATAATATTTATCTTTTCCTTACTGAATCGCTTTATGGAAGTCGGCGCATTTAAGCCAGATGCATTACTGATTGTGAGAGATGGATTTTGTTGAGGAACCTGTGGCCCAAATGAAATCTGAAAGAAAGAGTGAATGGTTACTCCTCCTGCATTAATTGCTGCTACACCGGTGGGAGCAACAACTACCATTCGTTTATTTGATGTTTGTTTCAGGTTGTGGAGGAATGTCGTTTTTCCAGTGCCAGCTTTCCCGGTCAGAAATATATTATTGTTTGTAAATTGAACAAAATCGAACGCAAGTTGTAATTGAGAGTTACTGGAGTATTTCATGAGTTGCCAGGTAAAAATAATTATTTATATCAAAAATAAATATTTTGTTCAAAACAATCAAGGACTATTCATGTCATTTCAAATGACTTTACATTTCAATTTATCCTCTTTCATTTTAGAAGTGGAAAAATAAGAAAGATATTTGTTTTGAAAGGGTAGTTTTCTTTTTAAAGTTTTTCAAGCCATTCAATCATTAAATTGGTTGCTTTTACCATTTTGCTGCAATGCTCTTTTAAAAATACTTCATCTATAGGCTTATCACTATCTTCTTCCATCGCAAATTTTAATACAGAATCCCCGTCAAAATCAACAAAGGCTAATCTGCTGGTTAGTTCATCAACCGGACGGCCAAATTCAGTTCCGGGAAGTATAGCGACTCCTGTTTCTTTTAGAAGATTTTCACATAGTTCGAATGATGTAAGTACACCGTTTTTTGCAAGTTTTTCGCGATAAAATTCAAAATTTGGGAATAAATAAAAACCACCTTGAGGAGCAGGTAATGTTACATGTTTTGCTCTCAATTTCGAATATACATATGTGCCCAGTGCTTTTAATATGCGTCGTGTGTGTTTTAGGTACAAATCAATTTCCGGATGATCTTTAAAAGCAGTAATAGAGGCATACTGAATAGGCGCACTTGTTGATGTGAATGTTTCGCTGGCAACAATGGCCATGGCATCTTGTAACCATCTTAATTCTTTAGGAAAAGTAAAGGTTCCCAGTCGCCAGCCTCCGGCACCTGCCCATTTACTTAATCCACTGCTTACAATCGTTCCTTCAGGATAATATTGAGCAATTGAAACATGTTCTCCTGAGAATTCTGTTAATCCATAAATTTCATCTGAAATTAAAATGATGTTGTATTTTCTGGCGACGTCAGCAAGCTTTTTAAGTCTTGTTTTTGGGTAGGTTGAACCTGTTGGATTTGACGGATAGTTGAGTATAACAACCCGTGGTCGGTCAGGGTCACTACGACAAATAAGATCCAGTTTTTCAGGAGTTAACCTCCAGTCGTTTTCTTCTTTTGTGGATACCCATGTTACATGTCGACCTGCAATTCTGGCTTGTGGTGAATAGGAAACCCAGCTTGGCGTTGGAATAATTAATTCCCCATAATACACAAGCTGAAGGATGAAAATCAATTCTTTTGATCCCGGTCCAATAATGATATCGTCAGCTGTACATTTTATGCCTTGCCTTCTATAATTAAACTCAGCAATTGCTTGTCTAAGTTCTGGTAACCCTCGAACTGGAAGATATGCTTTTTGATGTGCGTTTTGACGTAAGGCTTCGGTAACAATCTCTGGCACAGGAAACGGCGATTGTCCCAGCCCTAACTTGTAAACTGTTTTACCTTGTTTTATTAGTTCATTACTTCGTTCATTTATAAGAAGTGTTGCTGATTGCGATAAGCCTCTTACATTCAGGTTAAGATTAATGAAATGATTGCTTTTTCGAACTCGTGGCATAACAGTAATTTTTGAGAGTGAAATTCTTCTTCAAACTAAATTGTTATACCTTGTTTAAGGCGGAATAGTTTAACTTTTTAGGAATAAATAAGCCAGCATAATTTGAGACGAAGCAATGTTATATCATGGAGTTAATGCGTAATAGTTTTAATTTTAGTTGTTTAACGCCACTTCTATTTCGCTTTTTGCATGATTTAATAATTGCCTGGCTGTTGCAAAATAGGCTTGGGCTTCATCCATAAACATGGAGATGTTTTCGGGGAATTTTTGAGCAAAAATGGATTCTATGTTATAGAGTGTGTCATTAATTCTGCTTTGGGCAGAACTTAGTTTTTCCCGGGCTTTTATGATATGATCTTTGTCTGCTTGATTAGATGAGGAAACTGCATCTTTCAGTTTTTTTTCGGTTTTCTGGGTTGCTTCGTAAATCGTATGTAATTGATCCAGCTTATGAAAACAAGTTTGCTTAAGTTCTTCAATATTTTCTGTGTCAATAGAGAACGTGAAGACGGTTTCAAAATCTAAAGATAATTCTTCAACTTTTTCGACCCATTCAAGTGCGTTCTGAAGTTGATCTGAATTATTGCCTTCAGCCAGGCTAAATATGGGTAACAAAAGAATAAGTAAGGATAAGAGTTTCTTTTTCATAGATGCAAAATTTTTCAATTTATACAATTATGCGGAAACTGGTTTTTTATGCTTCCAACGTTTATGAGACCACAAGTAAAATTCGGGTTGTTCCCGGATATCCTCTTCAATTTTAGCAATATATCTTTTTAAAACTTCATCTTGTGGCAAATTTTTTGGATTTTCAGCTAAAAGAGAGAATGTAGTTTCATAATATCCACGTTTCACTTTTCGTGTGTGTTGGTATAAAATTGTTTGGTTTGTGTGTTTCGCAAGGCTTTCAGGCCCTGGGAAAAATCCGGCATCACGGTTCAGAAATGTTGTCCAGAAACGAGTATTCGATTTGGGGCGCTGATCAGCACAAAGCCAGGTAAAAGTTGGAGTATTTTGTTTTTGATAGTTAAGTATAGTTCGTAAAATCTTTTTAGTTGAAACCAACTCTCCTCCAAATCGGCTTCTGTTTTTGTTCATATATGAATCAAAAGTGAGATTTCTGGCGGGGTTATATACCAATAATATTTTGTGATTGAAGTCGGTTGGCAGAATTGAATTCCATTCCCAGTTGTTGTAATGCATCGTCAAAACAATAATACTTTCACCTTTTTCAAAATAGCTGTTTACAAGTTCCGGATTGGTAACATGCATTCTTTCCTGCAATTTGTTTGAAGAAATTGATTTCAGCATAATTCCTTCAACAGTAAGATCACATAAATGTCGAAAATATTTTTTTGCAATTGATGAGATTTCCGCTTTACTCTTTTCAGGAAAAGCATGAGATAGATTGTCATAAACGACGTCTTTACGATATCCAATTATGTAGTAAATCAAGTAATAAAGAAAGTCAGATTTAAGATAGACAATCCATGTTGGCAACCATGATATTGCAGTCATGATTGAAGTGCCAATATGGGTAAAAACTTTCTTCATTATTCGAATTTAATTTCTGGGTGTTAGTTCTGCATTTGCCGGACGTTTATGTTTCCAGCGACGATGAGACCATAACCAGTATTCGGGTGCTTCCAGAATTGCTTTTTCAACAACATCAGTGTATTTTAACAGTATTTCGTTGTCAGATAATTTTGAAGGCTCCGGAATCAATTCACTTAACGTTACCTCGTAATAACCTCTTTTCAATTTTCGGGTGTGATGGAAGAAGATAGGGTGGTTCGTTTTTCGGGCAATCTTTGCAGGACCTGAAAAGAATGAAGTTTCCTGGTTTAAAAAGATCGTCCAGAAGTGTGACGTTTGAAAAGCAGCTTGATCTGCAGCTAGCCATAAAAGTGATGGGTATTCATTTTTATCAAACTGAAGAGCTGTTCGAGCCGATAAGTTAACAGGAACCGATTGACCTCCAAAACGTTCTCGCATATTCAAAATAAAACGTTCCATTTCAATGTTATTCCGAACTGGATTGTAAATCATGATAAGCTTGTGTTTGGCATATCGTTCAACACTGGAGCTCCATTCCCAATTGTTGTAGTGCATTCCCCAAAGGATAATACTTTCACCCTTTTCTGCATATTCGTTCATCTTGTCCAGACCTTTAAAAGTGAGTCTTTTGTCTAGTTGCTTCTCGCTTATGCTATGAAGTTTCACTGACTCCAGCATTAGGTCGCAAAAATGATGATAGAATCTCTTTGCAATTCGGTCAACTTCTTTTTCGCTTTTTTCTGGGAATGAGTTCCTTAAATTTGAATAAACTACCTTCTTTCGATAACCAATAAAGTAAAAAATTACGATATAGAAGAAGTCCGAAATTCCGTATATAATCCAAAAAGGTAAGTGTGAAAAGCCTTTTAATAATGAAACGGTAAATTGTTTTAGTATTCTGGACATAGCTTGATTTTGTTGGCAACAAATTTAGAATTTTTTAAGAAGAGGGTAACTTTTAAATTGCATTAAAACATAATCTTGTAGATCATTTTTAGGTCAATTAAATTTATTCATATGAAATCCCGATTAGTTATTTTGTTGTTACTGATAAGTTTTACGGCTTCAGCCCAGGTTCATTTTATTGCTCATAGAGGGGCTTCTTTTGATGCTCCGGAAAATACAGTTGCATCTGCAGAACTTGCATGGGAAAAAGGAGCTGATGCTGTTGAAATAGATATTTATTTGTCAAAAGATAACCGTGTTATTGTAACTCATGATGAGAATACGATTCGAACTACAGGTGAATCTCATATTATTAGCGAAACAAACTCCGATGTGTTACGCCATTTAGATAATGGAAGCTGGAAAGACAGTAAATATGCAGGGGAAAAACTTCCGTTTGTTGAAGAAATAATTGAGACTGTGCCCAATGAAAAAACACTTGTTGTGGAAGTAAAATGTGGCAGTGAGGTGTTGCCTGCCTTGAAAGACGCAATTGATCAAAGTGGAAAAATCAGTCAAATCGTTTTTATTGGTTTTGGATGGCAAACTATATTGGATACAAAACAGATGTTTCCTGATAATGCATGCTATTGGCTGGCATCTACTAAAAATGAATTGAAAGCTAAAATTGATCTGCCTGAAATGGCAAATCTGGATGGAATTAATCTTTATTCCACATCGGTGGATGCTGAAATTATGGAAATGGCAAAATCAAAAGGCCTTGATGTGTTGGTTTGGACAGTTGATGATCCCGAAGAAGCAAAACGTGTCGCAAATTTAGGAGTGAGCGGAATTACGACTAATCGTCCCCAGTGGCTTAAAGAGCAGATGAATTAATCTGATTCTTTCAATTTTCCAGACTACAAGAATCTATAACGGACGGGCAATCATAATCCCGGTGTATGAATTCTTGTTCATTAGAAAGTCAACAAGAGGGACATCTGATATGGTTATTTCATCAACCAGTGTCGACGCGTTAAGTAGATGAATCCGACCGTCTTTTTTTACAAGAATCCCAACATGGGCAATGTCTAATCCTGCAATTGATGTTGTTATTCCAACAATATCACCTTCACGGAGGTCAGTTTCATTGGCCTCAACATCTTCCTTTTTTAAATAGAACATTCCCCGATTTGAAAGATCATCTTCTTGTTGAGCAATCAGTGAAACAAGATCCGGGTTTTCTCTTAAGACAGGATAACTATCTGGGTGTGTTGACATGAAATTAATTTCTTTTTCATAAAGTGAACCAAAGGCTGATGCAGGGTTCTCAGCCAAACCTTTTTGGCAGTTATCGTAAATCCAGTCGCTAAAATAATGAAGGCGGGAAGTGTAGCCATTTCTTATGCCGTTTCTATAACGTATCTTTTCCATTTCGTTTGCAAAATCCTCAAAGTTTGTTTTTCCTGATTTTATGGTTTTGGCCATTGCCAGGCAATATTCCGCAAAAGTGGTACAATCTTGTCCTTTTAAATTGATAACCAGATCTTCTTTTTCCCCGTTTTCGAGAGTTGAGGCAACATACGGAGTTCCAATCATGCTTTCCCCAATTTTCACAACAAGGACTGCTGTCGGTAATTTTTTTTGAGATTCAAATTGATTGATAATGCGCTCAAAAATTAAAGAATCTTCCTGTGTTGATAGGATTTTTCGTTCGGTATTATTCTGGCTTGTACATGAAAAACTTAAAAAAGTAAGCAGAAAAATTGCAGAAAATATATTTTTTAGAAATCTCATTCGTATTGTTTTTTCAAGTGTTTGAGATGAAATTATTTGCTGAAATTACAAATATTTTTGTTTGAAGGTAGGGGAATGGGAGATTTATGCGGTTAGTGCATGAAAAACAAAATAGAATTCCTTAACTTTTTGATGTTTTGAAAGTTGCAATAAGCAGGAATTGAAAAGAAATAAAACGTTTTAAAATTGACAGCGCAGGAATTTAAACAATTGTTTGATCGCTACTTTGACTCACTCAGGAGCTACATCTATTACCGGTCGGGCGATCGGGAGTTGGCGACCGATATAGCTCAGGATGTGTTTATGCGTTTTTGGGAAAAGCAGTTTGATTTTAATCCCAAAGAAAATGTTGGATTGTTGTACAAGATGGCTTCCGATCTTTTTGTTTCCCGTTACCGAAAACAGATGGTTGAATTGAATTACAGAAAAGGGTTAGCATTTGATTGGGAGGTTGACTCACCTGAAGAACAGGTTCAGTATAATGAATTAAAAGAAACATACGAAAAAGCTTTAGCCGATCTTTCGGAAAAACAACGAGTGGTTTTCTTAATGAGTAGAATTGAAGGGTTGAAATACCAGGAGATTGCAGAAAGACTGGAGATAAGTGTGAAAGCAGTGGAAAAGAGAATGAAATATGCACTTGCGGCATTAAAAACGAGCCTAAAAGTATCATGAAAAAGGAAGACAAAAATAGAGACATACAGAATAACTGGTCAGATTTTGAGAAACTGAACAGTAAGCTGGAAATTTCATGGGATGAGTCAAAAGAGGATATTTGGGCAAAAATGGCTCAAAAAAAGGAGACACCAAAAGCAGAGGTTAAAACGATACATTTCTGGCAACAGCCGGTTTTTCGTTACGCCGTAGCAGCAGTTTTGGTCTTATTTGTCGCTGTTGGAGCAATTGCCCGTTTTTATTCTTCAACTTACGAAACACGACATGGAGAACATTTGGTTGTAAGCTTACCTGATGGTTCTTCGGTAACTTTAAATGCAGAATCATCAGTTGTTTTTCATCCTTATTGGTGGAGTTTTTCACGCTCACTCGAATTTGAAGGCGAAGGATTTTTTGAAGTTGAAAAAGGCAGCAACTTTTCGGTTTCTTCATCTAATGGAACGACAACCGTAATGGGAACCAGCTTTAATATTTTTGCCCGAGATGAAGACTATCGTGTAGCATGCGTTGCCGGAAAAGTAAAAGTTGAAGACGCCGAAGGAGCTAACGAGGTATTTTTAACTCCTAATGAAAAAGCAGAATTAAAAGATGGTCAGCTTCTTAAGTCTGAAATAAATACTGATAATGAAATAGCCTGGATAAATAATAAATTTGTTTTTAGCAGCACTCCAATTCGGGAAGTGTTTGATGAAATAGAAAGACAATATGGGGTAGTGATTAAGTCTGACGAATCGTTAGACAAAGAATTTGGGGGCGGCTTTTCCCGTGAAGACTCATTGGAAGATGTTTTGGATAGAGTTTGTTCCTCATTTAGTCTTAAATTTACGGAAGAAAGCACAGGCGTGTTTTACATTACAGAGCAATAAATAGCAACGTTTGAGAAGATATATTTTCATACTGGTTTTTTTGATATCAAGCTTTTGGAGTTTTTCCCAGGAGCTTGAACTCGTTTATGTTGAACGACCATTAAATGAGGTTTTGATAGAGCTTCGGGATCAGTATGATGTGCAGTTGGCATTTGATGACAGAGGGCTGTCGCAATATTCGATAACCGTTAATCAACATTTTTCATCCATGGAAGATGTTTTTGATTTCTTATTGACGGGTATTCCGTATTCGTATCGAAAAAGTGGAGATGTTTTTGTGATATTTCCCCGGATTGAAGAAGAAAAACCTGAGCCCATTGTCCTAAAATCATATCGCCTGTCCGGGCAAATATCTGATGCGGAAACGCAGGAAAGTTTGCCTTATGCGAAGGTTCTTATCAACGGTCATGGACAGATAAGTGATCAAAAAGGGAACTTTTCGTATGTGTCAAATTCCGATTCGTTGTTTCATGTTCAGGTTTCCTATTTGGGGTACTACATGCTCGACACTTTGGTGAATTCTGGAGTAAATCAGGAATTTCACCTATTTCCTTCTTTATTTAAAATTCAGGAGGTTGAGGTTTCCGGAAAGGAATTAGTGAAAAATTTACAGGTAGGAAGTACAGCCGGAGAACTTCGTTTAAACCATAAAATTGCAGGTTATCTGCCGGGGAATGGAGATAATTCTGTATTCAATTTATTACGCTTGCAGCCCGGTATTTTAGCTGCAGGGGAACAATCCAACGACTTGATGATTTGGGGAAGCTACGAAGGACAAAGCCAGGTTCTTTTTGATGGTTTTACGCTTTTCGGAATGAAGAATTTTAATGATAACATTAGTGCTGTAAATCCTTTCTTGGCTAAAGACATTCAGGTGATGAAGGGCGGGTATCGAGCTGAATATGGTGAACGGGTAGGGGGAGTTGTCAATATAACCAGTATTGATGGAAGCCCAGAGGATGTGCATGTGAAAATGAATATCAACAACATGACTATGAATGGTTTGGTAAGCATTCCCGTAACGGATAAGTCTGCTGTCTTGCTGGCACTTCGTCAAACTTACTATGAGCTTTATGATCCGGAGCAAATTGCCGTTAATACAAAAGGAAGAGCAGGGAATATGGTTGATCGAAATTTATTCCCGGATTACAATTTTAGGGATTTAAATTTGAGGTATTCCGGTGAATCGAAGCAGGGCGATTCATACAGTATTTGCTTTTTAACGGGAAGTGACAGTTTTTCTTATTCACTGGAATATGGATCTCAACAAGCAAATCGGCTTTTCGAGGAAAAGGAGAATAACAACCAAAACGGATTCTCGGCACGTTATAACAAAGGTTGGAAAAATGGCGGGCGTTCCGAGTTTACCCTGGCTTATTCCGACTTGCAAAACGAAACAAGCAGGATTAATCTTTATGGGGGCAGAACTTCTTCAGGGAATGGACAAGGCTCGGGATCGGGGGATTCCGGTGGCTCAACTCAGCCAGATATAAATGAGTTTAAAAGAAACACGATTGCCGAAGTCAAGTTGAATCTACAAAATCATTTGTCTGTTTCTGATTCTCATAAACTGGGATTTGGTTTTAGCTATATCTATAATCAAACATTATTAAGGGCGGATACTTTCGATATTCAATTGTTCGATAATCAATCTCATGCAGGCAGAGTTGGAGCCTATGTTGAAGACCATTTTTCTCCTGTTGAACAATTGGAACTGGTTGCTGGCCTTCGGACTGATTATCCTGTGAATGTAGAAAAAACATACCTTCAACCCCGGTTTTCCGGAACAATTAATTTGAATGACAATTTTAAATTGAATGGAGCCTGGGACTTTATAATCAATATATTGCTCACAGCACAACGGTTGATAAACTGGGAAATTATCGTTATGCATGGATGGTTTCTGATGATGAAGGAGCTCCGGTTTTATCATCCAGACATGTGGTAGGAGGAATTACTTTCAATAAAGGAAATACATCCGTTAGTGCCGAGTTTTTTGATAAAAAAACAGATGGTTTAACCCGTACTGTAGAAGTTCAGAACTCTTCAAATTCCTTCGAGGGAAAAAGTAAATCCAGGGGAATCGACATTTTCGTTAAACAGGATTTTCGGGCGCATTCATTTTGGGTGGCATATACTTTAAGTCAAACACTTGAGCATTTCTCGTATTTTGATACTGATGAATACCAGCGGGCTTTACATGACCAGCGTCACGAGTTAAAGCTGGCTGCTTTGTTTCAGTTTAATCCGTTTTATTTTTCGGCCAATTATGTGTTTGGTTCGGGATTTCCTGATCCATTCATCGATGATGAAAATGATTTTGAAAGAGATTATCATCGTTTGGATATATCAGCTGTTTATCGGTTTAATATGAGGAAAATGGATCTTGAGGCTGGGATATCAATACTTAATGTTCTGAACTATGAGAATATCAAGTACGATAACTTTATTCATGTTCCCGATGATGATAATTCTACCCTTAGTTTTCATGCTGAGGCTGTTCCTTTTACTCCTGCTATGTACTTGAATATTTCTTTTTAAGAAAGAATTTTCCCTTGTAAGTTTTTGTTGATCAGTGTTTAGTATGGATATTCTTCTGCTTTTTTATTTTTTCATGTTTAAGGTAGGGTGTTTCCTTTTGTATTCGGTTAGCAGGTGTAAAAGATATGAAAACATCATAAATTAAAATGTCATGAAAAATTTAATTAAAACATTATTCGTAGTAGCAGTATTAGTTGGTATTTCTGTTTCAACAAATGCACAAACAGTTGATGAACCTATTCAGACACAGCAGCAATTGAGAGATGGTTCCGGACTTGGAGTGCAGGCAGGTGTTGACAATGAGTTCCGCACAGCTTTAATGTCAACATTTTCAGAAGAACAAATGGAAATTCTTCAGAATACAGAAATGACCCGTGAGGAAAGACAAGAGGCATTACATGCTACATTTACTGAAGAACAACTTGCTTTGTTGGAAACACAACAGCAATTCCGTTCAGAGAACATGAATCAAAATGGAATGGGATTGGGTGAAGGAGAAATGAACCAAGTGAGAACTCGTGCAAAAATGCAAAGTGAAGGTAGCGCCGCAGAAGAGGCAGCTCAGGTAAAACAACAAATGAGAAAGAATATGGGAGGAAATGCAGCTGATGGTGAAATTCAGGAGCAAATACAACAACATGCCGGAGACGCATACAGTAATGGCTACAGAAAAGGTGGGAATAATTAAAAAATGATAGCTAGGAAAGTTCGCAGGTTTGCAGATCTGTGAACTTTTTTCATTTCAATAACGATTGTTAAACATTAAATTGAAAAAAAGTGAAAAAGCTTTCTTTATTAATAATTCTGATTTGTGGAATATATTTGTGGGGTTTTGCTCAAAATGATATTACTGATGTGATTGATAAGGATCGGCAGATGCGTATCGATTCTTTGTTTAATGATTTGTTTTTTGGTGATGATTACTTTTTCACGAGTGATGAAATTGATTTGAGCTACCAGCTTTTTTACTTAAGGGCAAATTATTCATCCAATACTTTTTATGCGGGAAGGGAAATCGGAGTTGACCAGTATAATATAGGAGGTCAGTTGTACTATCTAAATTCAAATGGTCTTTTTGCCGGTGTGTCGGGTGTATGGTATAGCCAACTTGACCCTGAATATCGATCAACGGTTTTGAGTTTAGGTTACAGTAAAGCCTTGAAAAAAGCAAACTACTTCAGGTATAGACTATCGTATGACTATTACCTTTACAATACAGCAAAAATTGACTACGATCCGGTATATTCCAGTGGTTTAAATGCAGGCATTACTTTAAAAAGTAAAAGTGTTGGTGCACGTTTTGATGCTTCATTTTTACTGGGAAAAGAAGTTGGGACGCAATTGTCCTCTGATTTGTATGGTAAATTAACCCTGATAAAACTTGGTTCGTATGATCGAATAAATATTGAACCAGAACTATCTTTCTTTTTTGGTTCTGAGGCTGTTGAATACGATTTGAGTGAGATTTTGATTGATCCTTTTACAAATGAAGAATATTCAACTTTTTACAAAGATGAATTTGGGTTAATGAATATTCAATTGGAAATTCCATTGAACATTATATATAAGAATTTTGATGTAGAGCTTGCCTGGACTCATAATTTCCCGCAAACAATGGATAAGAATTTAGAATATAAGGAAAGCTCTTTTTTCAGATTTTCAATTGGTTATTTTTTGCAATTGTAGAATATTGAAGTACTACAAATCTATTTCAGAAGTAATTTTACCCGCACAGCAAGCTCACTTAAACTGAATGGCTTAACAACATAGTCGTCAGCTCCAAGATCAAAAGCTTTTAATACGGTATCCTCCGCTCCATCGGCTGAAAGTACAAGGATTGGAGTAGTTTTATCTCCCCTGTTACCTCTTAAAGTGCTTATTACTTCATGTCCATTTACGTAGGGCATATATAAGTCAGTGATTAATAAATCAAAAGAGTTATCCTTCAGGTATTCAAGGCATTCTTTACCGTTGCTTGCTAGAGTCACATTATAACCATCTTTTATAAGCTTATGGTTTATTGTTTCGAGAATGAGCTTATTATCTTCAGCAACTAATATCTTTTTCATATAGTTCAGTTTATGGTTTAAATGAATTGTTTTTCATGAAACAATTTCTGTTTGCACAAATTGTTAAAACGAAGTCAATATACTTTCATTCATCTTAATTCAGGTGTCTGTTTTTATGTATTGAAGGTTAGAACGGTTGTGCAATCTTTTTAGGTCCTAATGTAAAAATACTACAATTTTTTATATAAACTAGGATCTGCTTAAAATCAACTATTTTGATTTTTTTGTGGTGCTTGAAAGAGTGAAAATGCTTGTCAATAGTAATAAATTCAAAAAAGTGTTAATGAATGAGATCTGCTCTTCGGTTGGTTTTTTTGTTGATGATAAAAGCTGTACTTTCATCCCCTATTTTTGATTTTACAACACATGAAAAATACATATAAGTTTTTAAGTTCGATGTCAGTTGTTGGGTTTTTGTTAATAATACTGGCATTTTCAATGGGGATTGCAACTTTTATTGAGACGGCCTGGGGAATCAACGCTGCTAAAGTTTTGATTTATAATGCACATTGGTTTGAACTATTGTTTCTAGTTTTGGCTGTGAGCATGGTGATAAACTTGTTTCGTTTTCGTCTTTTTAAGAAAGGAAAACTTTATATTGGACTGTTTCACTTCGCTTTTATTTTCATTGTGGCAGGAGCTGCTATTACGCGGTACTTTGGATTTGAGGGGGTAGTTCATATTCGTGAGGAGCAAAGTACAAATGCAATTATTTCTTCTGATACATATCTGACAGTAAAAACCGATGATTCTGAGGTCAGCAAAAAAGTACTTTTTTCTGAAGTTGTGTCGAAAAAATTTGACGAAACAATTTCCGTAAATGGACAGTCGGTTCGTATAAAATCAGTTGGATACATTACAAATGCAGTACGTACTCCCGTAGAACATGAGAGTGGTAACCCGATGATTGATTTAGTTGTTTCAACCGATGGAGGGATGCAGTCTGTAACTTTTAGTGAGGGAGATGCAATTTATCTGGATGATATAATTCTTGGCTTTGGTGAAGGTTCTGATATTCAACTTACACAGGAAGGTGATAGTTTGTATGTGCAATCTGATATTGAATTGGAAATACGTACGATGGGAGGTGAAACGACAGAGTTAAAGGAAGCAGGAATAAGGTATAAAGCAGAAGAGATGACTTTGTATGGTTTTGGTGATAATTTCTTTCTCGTTCGGCAGTTTTATCCACATGCATTAATTCGGGTGTCGAAAGATACTTCCGGTGCTTCTTCTGAAGATGCGGTAATCCTTCAGGTCTCTGATGGACAAAAAACAAGTACCGTGAATGTGTTTGGTTCGGGTGGTGTTGTCGGAAGGCCTACAAACTTTCAGTTGGGAGATTCTGAAATACAATTTTCATACGGTTCAAATATTATTGAGCTTCCTTTTCAGCTTCATCTAAATGATTTTCAGCTTGAGCGATATTTGGGGTCTAATAGCCCTTCATCATATGCCAGTGAGCTTACGCTTGTTGATGATGAAAAAAGGGTTAGCCGTGATGTGCGTGTTTTTATGAATAATACATTAAAATATAGAGGATATCGTTTTTACCAGTCGTCGTATGATCAGGATGAAATGGGTACAGTTTTGTCTGTAAATAAAGATTACTGGGGAACATTGATTACTTATATTGGTTATTTCCTGATGACCTTGGGGATGATCTTGGCATTGTTGACCCGTGAATCCTATTTCCAAAAGTTGATTCGACGTTTAAAAAAACAAACCCGGGTGAAAGTTGCAACTATTTTATTCCTTTTGCTAGGGATTAGTGGCACGGTATCGGCAAATGAGGTTTCACAGGCTGGAATTCCTGCTTTAGATAAACAATTGGTGACGGAATTTTCAGAGTTGTGGGTGCATGGACGTGATGGCCGGGTTGAGCCAATGTCAACTTTATCGAGTGAAATTTTGCGTAAGGTAAGCCGGAAATCTTCATTTGAAGGTTTGTCGCCTGATGAGGTGGTGTTAAGTATGAGTTTATATTCTCGCTTGTGGCAGTCTGTTCCTATGGTAAAACTTGATGACCATATAGCTGAGCAGATTGGAGTAGATGCGAATTTTGCTTCTGTACTTGATTTTTTCGATGGAGAAGGACAATATAAAATTCAGACCGAAGTTCAGGCGGCTTACAGTAAAACACCTGCTTTGCGAACTCAGCTTGAAAAAGATTACCTGACTGCTGACGAACGACTGAATATTTGCTTTATGGTTTATGAGGGAAGCTATTTTACGGTCTTCCCACCATCGAGTGAAGGTGGTGCCTGGTATGCAACGGGAAGTACTCCCGAAGGGTATTTGGCAGAAGACTCTTTGTTTGTGAATAGCAGCCTGGATTTATTGAAACAATCAATGGGGCAGGATGCTCAACTACAGCCTCTCGAAATTATTTCTGCAATATCGGTATTTCAGCAAAAATACGGAGCTGAAGTTCTTCCCGGAGAATCGAAAAAATCATTCGAGATTATCTATAATAAGATCAAACCTTTTAAGTTGATCTTCCCTGTATATCTTGGGCTGGGCTTCATTTTGCTTGTTATTCTGTTTGTGAATATTTTCAGGTTAAAACAGATGAGAAGCTCTCTAAAAAGAGTCTTTTCAATTTTAATAACTGCAACATTTTTGTTTCATACTGGTGGTTTGATTTTGCGCTGGTATGTA
The DNA here is from genome assembly GCA_963676845.2 of Prolixibacteraceae bacterium. Classification (GTDB taxonomy): domain Bacteria; phylum Bacteroidota; class Bacteroidia; order Bacteroidales; family Prolixibacteraceae. Next base: position 50,955 of record CAXXKK010000030.1, read on the forward strand.
TCTGGTCATGCTCCATGGAGTAACGGATATGAATCGATGGTTTATGTGGCCTGGGCAGCTATGCTTTCCGGAATTATTTTTGGCCGTAAATATCCGATGGTTTTGGGAACTGCAGCATTTTTATCCGGCTTAACTTTATTTGTTGCTCATCTTAACTGGGTAAATCCTGAAATTACAAACCTTGTTCCGGTTCTTAAATCTTATTGGTTGTTGTTGCATGTTGCAATTATAACAGCCAGTTACGGTTTTATTGGATTAAGTGCAGTTCTCGGCCTGCTGGTCATGATTCTTTATGCGATGATGAAGGAACACAACCGAAAAATGATCAATCACTTTGTTGATCAGCTAACAACTATAAGCGAAATGTCGGTAATTCTTGGTTTGTATATGCTAACTGTCGGAACCTTTCTTGGAGGAATATGGGCTAATGAAAGTTGGGGGCGCTATTGGGGATGGGATCCAAAAGAGACCTGGGCTTTGGTTACGGTTGTTGTTTATGCTTTTATAGCTCATATGCGCATGATACCATCCTTAAAAGACAAATTTTCATATAACCTGGCTACAGTTATCGGGTTTACATCTGTTATAATGACTTATTTCGGAGTTAATTATTTTTTGAGTGGACTGCATTCATATGGAAGCGGAAGCATTGACAGTGTGCCTTGGGGGGTTTACGTTGTCGTTTTGGCTGTAATTGCTTTGATTTTATACTCCAATTCAAAGTATAAAAAGTTTGAATTAGCAGAAGATACGGGTGACTTTGATTAACATCTGCTTCTGATTTGTTGAATAATAATTTATGGGAGGACTATTTGTCTTTAGATAAATGGTTTTAGATGTTATATTTGCAGCTTTGTGATTTCAAATAGACAAAAAATGGCTGTAGAAGTAAAAAGGACTTTTGATATTTTGGATAGGTGTTTATCCGAATTCCCACGAAAAGATGCATTAGCAGGTAAAGATAAAGGTGAATGGTATACGTATTCAACGGAAGAATATGTGGAAAAATCCCATCAATTTGCAATGGGGGTTCTTGAGCTTGGGCTGTCAAAAGGAGATAAAGTTGCTACAGTTACCAATAACCGTCCTGAATGGAATTTTGTAGATATGGGACTTGCCATGGCGGGAATGGTACATGTGCCAATCTATCCGACCATTGGAGAAGAAGAATATCGTTATATTCTAAATCATGCGGAAGTAAAATTCCTAATTGTTGGAGACAAAAAGCTATATGAGAAGTTGAAGCCTGTTTCTGACGAAATCAGCCACATAGAGAAGATTTATTCTTTCGATGATCTTGAAGGTTGCAATTCTTTTGATGAAATTTTGAATCTGGGTGAGCAGTATAAAGAGAAGCAGAAACCCATTCTTGAAGAAGTGAAAAAGTCTATAACTCCTGATGATTTAGCTACTTTAATATATACTTCTGGAACAACAGGAACTCCCAAAGGAGTAATGTTGACTCATAATAATTTAGTGTCTAATTTTAAGTCTCATGTTAATATTCATGAGCTTGGAAAAGAACACCGGGTTATTAGTTTCCTTCCATTATGTCATGTTTACGAGAGAAGTGTAAATTATCATTTTCAATATAAGGGAATGGGAATTTATTATGTTCGAAACCTTGGGCAGATATTAGGTGCAATTCGTGAAGTTAAACCACATATCTTTAATTCTGTTCCACGTTTGCTGGAGCGAATTTATGATGGATTTGTCTCAAAAGGAGAAGAGCTTACAGGAATTAAAAAAATGATTTATTTCTGGTCTCTAAGATTGTCTCGCCATTTTGAGTACAATAAAAAATACAATTGGTTTGTAAAAACACAAATAAATCTGGCAGATAAGCTTGTGTATTCAAAATGGAGAGAAGCTTTAGGTGGAAATATTGTCTATATCGTATCTGGAGGAGCTGCGCTGCAACCCCGGATTGCCAGGGTGTTGGGTATTGCTGGAATGTGTGTGCTTGAAGGGTATGGTCTTACAGAGACTTCTCCGGTGATTGCAGTAAATAGTCCTTTAATTGATGGTATGAAGATTGGAACTGTTGGGGCTGTTTTAGATAGTGTTAAGGTGAAAATTGCCGATGACGGTGAAATCCTGTGCAAAGGACCCTCAGTTATGAAGGGGTATTATAAGGAAGATAAATTAACGGCAGAAGTAATTGACGATGAAGGTTGGTTTCATACAGGAGATATTGGCTTTTTAGACGAAGGAAAATACTTAAAAATCACAGACCGGAAGAAAGAAATGTTTAAGATGTCTGGTGGCAAATACATTGCTCCTCAGATGATTGAAAATAAACTGAAAGAATCTTTCTTCATTGAACAGGCAATGGTAATTGGAGAAAATGAGAAGTTTGCCAGTGCATTAGTTGCCCCAAACTTTGAGTATTTGCATGATTGGTGTTCTCATCGTAAAATTCACTTTCGTGATAATACAGAATTGATAGAGAAGAAAGAAGTTTTAGATCAGTTTTTAAAAGAAGTTGCAGTTATTAATAAAACACTGGGGCAACATGAAGAGATAAAACGATTCAGGCTTGTATGTGAAGAATGGTCAGCTCAAACGGGAGAATTATCCCCAACTCTTAAGTTGAAAAGAAATTACATAAAAAAAAGGTATCGACAGATTATTGATGAGATATATTTAACTGGGAAATCAAAGTAAAGATTTGATAACGGTTTTTACCCAATACTGCGAAACCATTTTTGAAAAAGTTTGCCAATAGCTGGTACTTCCATCTTCTCATTTCTAATTGCTCCAACCAAGCTCACAACCCACAGTGCAAGTGTTATAAGCGCTATAATCATGCTGATACTGGGAAGAATTCTTCCTATAACATAGATTCCTACAATGCCAAACAGGTAAATGCCTAAAGTTTGACGAATATAAAATGAAGCCATTTCATCTTTTTGTGTACTGTTTAGCATGAGTGAAATTATCCAACCGAGTAATGTTAGATGGGCAACGACTGATTTTAATTGCGAATTCATTCTGATATTTTAAATGATATAATTAGTAGGACTTTCTATTTATAAAACGCACCCAAATTACAAAAAGAATATTGTCACACCAAAAACAGTGATAATAGCACCGATTATTTCTTTCCAGTTTACTTTTTCTTTAAAGAATAGTATGGCAGGGGGAATGATTAAAACCGGAGTAATGGCCATTAATGTTGATGCGATTCCTGCTTTGGTATTTTGAACGGCAAGTAATGAAAATGCAACTCCTAAAAATGGACCAAAGAATGAACCTAATGAAATACTCTTCATTGCTGGCTTGTTCTTTAGTGCATTCCAAACCCGATTGTATCGTTTAAGGAATAAAAGGAGTACCGCAAGAGCAATAATTCCTGTTAGAACCCTAATCTGAGATGCGGCAAAAGCATTGTAATCTCCCATTCCTTTTTTGCTTAAGACTAAACCAATAGCCTGACCTATTGCTCCGCCAAGTGCTAAAAGTATTCCATTGATAGAATAGGCTGAAGTAAACCTACTTCTTATAGGTCTGTCTGAAGAAATAGCTTTGTTTTCACGTTTTAGAATGACCATGATGATACCGGTTATTGTAATCATCATGCCAACCAAGTTCAATAAGGTGAGACTTTCGTCTAGTACAAAATAGGAAATGAAAGCAGTGAAGACAGGAGATAACGCCATGATTAGCATTGAAACCCGGGCTCCAACAACCACGAACGCCTGAAATAAAAAGAGATCTCCTAGAACAAACCCAATTATACCTGACATTGACAGCCAAATCCAGCGTTCGGCTCCAGCATCAAAAGGAAACCACATGCCACGTGTAATTTGAGTGAAAATACAGTAGATGAAAAATGCAATAACCAAGCGGATTAAGTTAACCGATAAAGCTCCAACTTTTTTGCCGGCTGATTCAAAGGCCATACTTGTAACTGTCCAGAAAACTGCCGTTAATAAAGCAGACGTTTCACCTAAATGAGCCATTCTTGAGTTTTTTAGGTATTTTGTTCTCAGGGAATAATATCAACAAAAGTAATCATTTATAGTCCAGCTTATCGTAAATTAATTGCAGGATAATGATAAAGTAAATAGGTATTACTGTTTTTCTTGATCTGCTGAGTTTGTTATTTTATCTTAGTTAATGTGAAAATTTTAATTGTAAATAGTGCAGAAGAAGGAATATCCGAATTTACGTATCCAATTCAGAAAATTTTTAGGAAAATTGATGTTGATTCGGATATTGTAGAGTACAAATCGTGTTTACATGTTTCGTTTAATGATTATGATGGTGTGGTAATTTCCGGTTCTCCTCAGGGTGATGATATAGTAGAACATCATCAACCTTGGTTTCAATGGCTAAAATCATATAAAAAACCTGTTCTGGGAATTTGTGCAGGTCATCATGTTTTAGGGTACATGTATGGTTCAGAATATTTGAGAAGTGTTGAGCCTGAATCTGGCATCGTTGAGATAGAAATTCTTAGATCTGATCCAATTTTTAACGGATTACCAACTAAATTAAAAGCAAATCAGATGCACAATGATTCAATAACTCTTCCGGAAAATTTTATTCATCTGGCAAAATCTGAAGTTTGTTTTAATCAGGTAATGAAACATCCTGACAAACCTCATTATACTTTTCAGTTTCACCCTGAATTTGTGAATCATGAGATATTTCTGAATTTCAAAAGGATCTTAGAAGATTTCAGTAAGCTTTGAAATAGAAAAAGCCAGTGTTGGACACTGGCTTTATTCTCATTTTTGGCAAAATGCTTAGTAAAAAATACTAAGATGTTATACTTATTTTTTATCGAACATTGTTGCTTTCTCATGAACGCCTATTACTGAACGTCCGGAAGCATCTGTGTTATTCTTGAATGATTCATCCCAAGCTAAAGCTTCTGCTGTACTACATGCAATTGATGGAACTGAAGGTACGCAAGCAGCTGCTTGATCTGAAGGGAAATGTTCTGCAAAGATTGAACGGTAAAGGTATTCTTCTTTCGACATTGGTGTGTTAACTGGGAAACGATATTTGGCATTTGCCATCATTTCGTCGCTAATTTGTTCAGATGCAATTGCTTTTAATGTGTCAATCCATCCATAACCTACACCGTCAGAGAATTGTTCTTTTTGTCTCCATACAATAGATTCAGGTAGGCTATCTTCAAAAGCTTTGCGAACTACCCATTTTTCAATGCGTCCGTTTCCAGCCATTTTGTCTTTTGGATTTAAGCGCATGGCAACATCCATAAACTCTTTGTCAAGGAAAGGCACACGTCCTTCAACACCCCATGCCGCAAGTGATTTGTTCGCGCGAAGACAGTCGTATAAATTAAGCTTACTAATTTTTCGTAGTGTTTCTTTATGGAATTCTTCAGCATTAGGTGCTTTGTGGAAGTATAGGTAACCTCCAAAAATTTCATCTGCTCCTTCACCTGTAAGTACCATTTTTATTCCCATTGACTTGATAACACGAGCAAGCATATACATTGGAGTAGATGCACGTATTGTTGTTACGTCGTAAGTTTCAATGTGGTAGATTACGTCGCGAATGGCATCAAGTCCTTCTTGTATTGTATAATGAATTTCGTGATGAACTGTTCCGATAGCATCTGCTACTTTTTTTGCTGCAGCAAGGTCGGGAGAACCTTCAAGACCAATTACAAAAGAGTGTAATTGTGGCCACCATGCTGCATGTTCGTCTCCTTCTTCAATGCGTGTCCCAGAGAATTTTTTAGCTAAAGCTGATGTGATTGATGAGTCAAGACCACCAGAAAGTAATACTCCGTATGGTACGTCCGACATTAATTGACGACGAACGGCGTTTTCCATTGCTTTTTTCAGCTCATCAATGCTGGTTTCATTGTCTTTTACGTTTTCATAGTCCATCCAGTCTCGATTCCACCAACGTTTAATTTCGCCGTCTTTACTGTATAAATAACTGGCAGGAGGGAATTCCTGTATTTTAGTACAAAAACCTTCCAGTGCTTTTAATTCTGAAGCTACATAAAAGTTTCCATGACCATCCCATCCCATGTATAATGGAATAATTCCGATGTGGTCACGTCCAATCAGGTATGCATCATTTTCAACATCATAAAGTGCAAAAGCAAAAATTCCATTTAGATCGTCAAGGAAATCAATTCCTTTTTCCTGGTATAGAGCCAAAATTACTTCACAGTCAGATCCTGTTTGGTATTCATATTTGTCTTTTGTTGCCTCTCTTATTTCGCGATGGTTGTAAATTTCTCCGTTTACACCCAAAATGAGTTTTTTATCTTTACTGTACAGAGGTTGACCTCCGGATTCAGGATCAACAATTGAAAGTCGTTCGTGAGCAATAATTGCTTTTTCACCGCAATATATTCCAGACCAGTCTGGTCCACGATGCCTGATTCGTTTCGATTGGTTTAAAACTTGAGGTCTTAATTCTTGTGAACTGATTTTTAAATCAAAAACGCCTACAATTCCACACATATTGCCAAAAATTTAATTGTGTTTCAAAAAAATCTAAATAATCTTAGAGACTTCAAAAATAATCCTTTTGTATTATAATCAAAGCTTGTGCTGACATTTTTCTTGTGCGGGTATATGAATGTTAACAAAAAAATTAAAAATTGTCAGTTTGTGTTTCAATTTGGAATATGAAAAATATTCAATATCCCCTATTTTTTCATATGTGTGTTTTGAAAAATGTACTTGATTCTGTGGAGTGCCCCCTGTGTGTGTGGGTATTGTTTTTAAAATATGTGTTTTTTTGAGGAGAAGGGTAGAGGTGGGTAAATAAAAAAACAGACTGATTTCAGCCTGTTTTTTCATCTATTTTGAATATATTTTTTACACATTAAACCTGAAATGCATAATGTCTCCATCCTGAACAACATATTCTTTGCCTTCGATTGACATTTTTCCAGCTTCTTTACATGCATTTTCAGACCCCAGTGATATAAAGTCATTGTATTTAATTACTTCTGCACGAATAAATCCCTTCTCAAAATCGGAGTGGATAACACCAGCTGCTTGCGGAGCTTTAAATCCTTGTTTATATGTCCATGCACGAACTTCTTTAACTCCAGCTGTAAAATAAGTTTCAAGCTTAAGAAGTTTATAGGCTGTTTTAATGAGTTTGTTTACTCCGGATTCTTCTAAACCAAGATCATCCAGAAAAAGCTGACGTTCTTCAAAAGTTTCAAGTTCTGCAATGTCAGCTTCAGTTGCAGCAGCTATAATTAGCATTTCTGCATTTTCATCTTTTATTGCTTCTTTCAGTTGATCTACAAATTTATTGCCGGTAATAACTGATGCTTCATCAACATTACACACATATAATATGGGTTTGTTTGTTAGCAACTGAAAATCCTTTGCAATTTTTTGATCAGCATCATCAATCTCAACAGTTCTTGCCGATTTCCCGGAGAGAAGAGCTTCTTTATAGGCTGATAGTATTTTTACATGCTTTTTAGCTTCAGGATCATTTCCTGTTCTTGCTTGTTTCTCAACTTTTGAGAGGCGTGCCTCAACTGTCTCAAGATCTTTTAATTGAAGTTCAATGTCTATGGTTTCTTTGTCTCTGACAGGATCAATAGTTGTGTCAACATGAGTTATATTTTCATTTTCGAAACAACGCAAAACATGAATGATTGCATCTGTTTCACGTATATTTCCAAGGAATTTATTCCCCAATCCTTCACCTTTACTTGCTCCTCGAACTAAACCTGCAATGTCTACAATCTCAACAGTCGTAGGAACTATTCTTTCGGGATGAACCAAATCTGAAAGTTTATTCAATCGTTCGTCAGGAACGGTTATTACACCAACGTTGGGCTCAATCGTGCAAAAAGGGAAATTTGCAGACTGTGCTTTTGCATTTGACAGACAATTAAATAGTGTAGATTTACCTACATTGGGAAGCCCTACAATACCACATTTCAAAGCCATTATATCTATTTCTAAAATTTGAGCTGCAAAGTTAAACGTTTTTCCAAATTATTAAGTGAAAATGAATTATGATCGTTTTAAATTAACTTACTGTCGATGTGTTCTTACTGATAGTTCTGTTTGAGTTTTTCACTTATTTGTTAAGAGTTGTAAATACAAGTCTTAAAGTGACGTTAAAATTCATCACAACTCAAAAGTTTTCATCCAAATTTCTTTTCTTTGAAGTAATAAAGCCAATAGTTGAATAATGCTCAGCGATCAGGAAATAATCGAAAACCTTAGTGAAGAAGCTAAAAGGCAAGATGCTTTTCGTTCTCTTGTGAAAAAATATAAGGAAAGGCTTTATTGGCATGTGAGAAAAATTGTCATGAATCATGACGATGCAGATGATATTTTGCAAAATACATTTTTAAAAGTTTGGAGAAATATAGACTCTTTCCGGGCAGATTCCGGGTTGTATACCTGGTTATACCGCATTGCTACCAACGAATCACTAACTTTCCTTCAACAAAAGAAAAAGAAAACATTTTGGGGTACTGATGAAGAAATCAATGAATATTTGCTTGAAAATCTTCAAACAGATCCCTACTTTGATGGCGATGATATTCAGCAAAAATTGCAGGAAGCAATAACGACTTTGCCGGAAAAGCAAAGGATTGTTTTTAATATGAGGTATTTTGATGATATTAAATATCAGGATATGGAAAAAATATTGGAAACCTCTGAGGGAGCATTAAAAGCGTCCTATCATCATGCAGTGAAGAAAATTGAAGAACATTTAAGATCAGGCGATTACTGATAAAATTAAAATTTGAGTTAAACTTTCTTATAAGATAATAGTCAAAAAGGAAATTAAATATTAAAGAATGAAAAATCCTTCAAGATATCCAAAAGATAACCCATTCCGTGTGCCGGATGGTTATTTTGAGAATATGGAAGATCGCGTTGATGCATTTATCGCTATGGAGGAAAGCAACGATTCTCAAAAATCAAAGGTGATACGCATGTTGAAACCAATGTTGGGTCTGGCTGCTAGTTTCGTTCTGGTATATTTACTTGTATCCTATCCATTGCATAAAACAAAATCTTATCAAGTGGCAATTCAATCAACAGAAGAAACGATTGAAGCTGGAGAAGATTATATGCTTGATGTTTATAAGGATATTCTTGCTGATCCTATGTTTTTTGATGAAAGTTTTTTTTGGGAAGCTTTAGCTGGAGAAGAAACTGTAGAAAATGATTTTGAATCTGACGAAATTATTTCTATTGTTGTATCAGAGATTGATGATTATGTGATTTATGCAGGATTAACTTATTAACACGGATGAAAAGATTAATAATAATTATTGTATCGTTTTTTGTTGTTTCATTTGGCTACGCTCAAAGTGGGAATGATGAGAATGATGGTTACGAAAGGTACCGGTCTTTGAGAATATCATTTATGACCGAAAAAATGGAGTTAACCCCTGCTGAAGCTCAAGGGTTTTGGCCTGTTTTTAATGAATATGATAGAAAACGAACCGAAATTCAGATGACACGTAGGGATGAGGAGGTAAAAATCATTGAAAATTATGATGCCTATAGTGATGCTGAATTTAAAAAGATGAATGATAGTATAATCGATTTATACGTGCAGGAAGCTACTTTAATGAAAGAGTATAATCAAAAGTTTCTGGAGGTATTACCTGCGAGGAAAGTAGTTTTAATTGGAAAGTTAGAAAATGATTTCCGATTTAATATGATTCGCGAATTTCGAGAACAAGATGACGATTAGTAAATAATACGGGGATATTAACCTAGATTTCAGTTTTATGAAGATGGATCATTAAATAATGGTTCATCTTTTTTTTACTATTTTGATATCTTTTCAGAGATATTTTATCCATTTGTAAACTTATGAACCAGTATTAGTCAAAAATGTTGTATAAACAGACGAATGCACCTATCTTGGGAAGGTAACAAAAAGAAAAAATCAAAAATATGGAGAATATATATCTGGAAAAGCTACCTCCATTTCTGGAAAAGATCCAGCCCATTGAGATTATACCAACAAAAGCAGTTCCTTCTTTTAAAAGGGACAAGGATATTAAAGCAGTAATTTTTGATATTTACGGTACTCTGATTATTTCTGCTTCTGGGGATATTATGCAGTCTTCATATGATGCATCTATGTTTAAAGATGCTTTGGAAAAATCGGGTTTTGCTATTAATGTTGATGTCGAAAAGTTGATAGATATTCATCCCATTTTTGAAAAAGAAGTCATTGACGGTAAAGAGAACTCACGTAAAGAAGGTGTTCCTTTTCCTGAATTAAATATCGTTGAGGTTTGGAAAAGAACACTTGATAAAGCAGAAAAACAGGGAATAATAAAAAAGGCGGGAGATGTTGATTATAGGTTGTTTACTTTCATATTTGAATTGAATAGCAATCAGGTATGGCCAATGCCGGGACTAAAAGAGGCTCTTGCCGGAATAAAATCAAAAGGTTATCCCATGGGGATTGTTTCCAATGCTCAGTTTTATACTCCCGTAATCATGAATTACTTTTTGTATGATGAGATTAAAGGAGATGAATTTCTGGATGGTTTTGAAAAAGATCTTTCAATTTTCAGTTATAAAATGCTAAAAGGGAAACCCGATACATCTGTATATGAGGTCTTAATTGATCCGCTTAAGAAAAGAGGTTTAAAACCTGAGAATGTTCTGTATGTAGGAAACGATATGCTGAAAGATATTTATGCTGCGTCACAAGTTGGATTTAAAACTTGTTTTTATGCAGGAGATATGAGGGCTTATCGTTTGCGTGAAGATCATCCGGAAGCATCGAAAGCTAACCCGGATTATACAATTACAGAACTCAATCAATTAAATCAAATATTGTAGGCTAATAACAAATAAAAACAATTGACATGGGAGATTTTCATCAGAATGGTAGTATAACTACACTGCATAACCTAAATTATTCAACAATTGAATACCTGGAGAAGAAGTTATTAAAATTCTCAAAACGCAGAAAAATGGGATTAATAATTCCAGCTTTATACTCGGAGTTGGAAAAGCCTGCATTGAAGAATATTGTAGATATTTTGAAAGATGTTCCATATATCAATGAAATTACGATTGGGCTCGACAGGGCAACAGAGGAGCAATATGCACATGCAAAGGAATACTTCTCAATTTTGAATAATGAACACACAAGGTGTAGGGTTATTTGGAATGAAGGTCCCCGGATGATGGCATTAAAGAAGAAATTTGAAGAGAATAAAATCTATACAGGTGAACCTGGAAAAGGTCGTAATGTGTGGTTTTGTTTTGGATATATGATTGCTTCTGGTCGTTCTGAAGCAATTGCCTTACACGATGCTGATGTTATTACTTACAGTCGCGATATGTTGGCTCGTCTATTTTATCCTGTTGCTGACCCTACTTTTAATTATAAGTTTTGTAAAGGTTATTATTTCCGTTCTGATGGAACTAAGCTTAATGGTCGTGTTACTCGTTTGATGGTAACTCCATTAATTCGTTCGTTGATGAAAATTTTCCCTGCTAATGAGTATCTTGATTTTCTTGATTCATTCAGATATATTTTGGCTGGTGAATTCTCAATGCGTGCTGATATTATGAAAACGGTACGTATCCCATCAGATTGGGGGCTTGAAGTAGGTATTCTTTCAGAAGTTCGCAGGAACAACGCAATCAGCCGTATTTGTCAGGTTGAAATAGCAGACGGTTACGATCATAAACATCAGGAAGAATCATACGATAATCCTGAGGCAGGCCTTTCAAAAATGAGTTTCGATATTGCTCGTAACATTTATGCAAAACTTGCTACACAAGGCTATGTCTTTAGTAAAGGAATTTTCCGCACGGTTAAGGCAACTTATTTGAGGTTAGCCTTGGATATGGTAGAGCAATATGCTGCTGACGCAACAATTAATGGGTTAGCGATGGACAGGCATAAAGAAGAGCAAACTGTTGATGTTTTTGCTCAAAATATATACAGATCAGGTGTGCAATATCTGGAAAATCCGGACTTAAGGCCTTTTATTCCATCGTGGAAACGGGTAATGGATGCCATTCCAGATGTACTTGATGAATTTAATGATATTGTAGAAAAGGATAACGCAATGTAGTTATAGTTAGTGTTGTATGGATATTAGATTGAGGACGAAGATTATTAATCGGTTAAACCGAATTTACAATAAGAATTTAAGTGATGAATGGCTGGAAGGTTTTCTTCAATTTGTAGAAGATCGAAGAAATAAACAACCCCGATCAAAACCTGTAATGAATGAGAAAAAGGTTTTTCTAATTACCTATGGGGATGTTTTGTCGAAAGAAGGAGAGACGCCTTTAAAGACCTTAACCAACTTTTCAAATGAATATTTGAAGGGTGTGGTTTCTACCATTCATATTCTACCATTTTTCCCTTACAGTAGCGATGATGGTTTTTCTGTCATGGACTTCTATCAGGTTAATCCTGAGTTGGGAGATTGGGATAATATTGAAGAGTTGGAAGAAAACTTCTTCCTGATGGCAGATTTGGTTGCCAATCATGCCAGTAGTAAAGGAGTTTGGTTTAAGCAATTTCTAAAAAATGAAGCTCCCGGTAAAGATTACTTTTTTGTGCCGGAAGAAGGCTTTGATACATCTTCGGTAATTCGTCCGCGAAGTACTCCTTTATTGTCGGAGTATGAAACAAGCGAGGGACTCAAAAAAGTATGGACAACTTTTAGTGCTGATCAGGTAGATTTGGATTATTCCAATCCTGAGGTGTTAACGGAGATGATCAATGTTTGTCTTTTCTACATGTCAAAAGGAATTCGAGTAGTACGGCTCGATGCCATTGCTTTCCTGTGGAAGGCTTCGGGAACCGATTGTATGCACGAGCAGGAAACCCACGAAATTGTTTGCTTGTTCCGTGACATTATGGATTATTGTTATCCGGGTGCCTTGTTGCTGACAGAAACCAATGTTCCACATAATGAAAATATCACCTACTTTGGTCTAGGCGATGAAGCTCATCTGGTTTATCAGTTTGCTCTTCCTCCTTTAATTTTACATGCCCTGCATACTGGAAATGGAAAATTCCTTTCGCAGTGGGCAAAAGAATTGAACGATCCCGGGAGGGGAACAACATACCTGAACTTTACCTCATCACATGATGGTATTGGTGTTCGTCCCATTGAAGGGTTGATCCCTGATGATGAGAAAATGACAATGATCGAAAAATTAAAGGGCTATGGTGCAAAAGTTACAACCAGACAACTTGGAGACAAGCATGTTCCATATGAGATTAATGTCACCTATTATGATGCATTAAAAGGAACAAAAAATGGCATTGATAAATATCAGAATGAGCGTTTCCTTCAGTCACAAACTATAATGCTTTCACTTCAGGGAGTTCCTGCATTTTACTTTGCCAACTTATTTGGTATTCCAAATTACGATGAAGGATTTGAGGAAACAGGAATTAACCGCACTATAAACAGAAGGAAGTTTAATATTGATGAGTTTGAATCTCTTTTGGAAAACGAGCCTATTCATAAAACGATATTTAAAGATCTGGTACGAAGAGTTGGAATACGAAGAAATATTCCTGCATTTTCCCCGGAAACTCAACAGATTGTTCTTAACCTGGGAAATAATTTCTTTGGGATTTTAAGAAAAACCGATCAAATGGAAAAATCGGTTGTTTGTATCTTCAATTTAACCGATCAGCCTCAGGAGTTAATGCTGCCAGCTGGTCTTATGGAATTTACACGGGATCTATTAACCCGGGTTTTGCACAATCCTGAAAAAGTGGAATTTAAACCCTATCAAAGTATGTGGTTAATTACTCGTTTTATCATCTAAATTCAATCTATGAAAATTGTAATTGCTCCTGATTCATTTAAAGATTGCCTGGAGGCTGTCGATGTTGCAACCTATTTAGAAAAAGGAATAAAACGAGTTGTAAAAGATGTCGATGTTGAAAAAATTCCTGTTGCCGATGGGGGAGAAGGTTTTGTGCAAACCATGCTTTCTGCATTAGGTGGGAATCGAATAGAACTTACGGTTCAAGGGCCTTTATATAAGAAAGTGAAAGCTTTTTATGGAATTCTTGAAGATGGCAAAACAGCTGTCATCGAAATGGCTTCAGCATCTGGTATTGAGCATTTAAAACCGGAAGAGCGGAATGCTTTGCTTACATCAACATTTGGAACAGGAGAGCTGATGAAAGATGCGATGGAGAAAGGTTGTCGTAAGATTATTATTGGAATTGGAGGAAGTGCAACCAACGATGGTGGAACCGGAATGGCAAAAGCTTTGGGCTATAAATTTCTGGATGAAAATGGGATAGAATTGCCGGAAGGAGGAGGTGCTTTAAATCAATTGTGCAGCATTGATAAATCAGGTGTCTTCGAACTTGTCAATGAAACTCAGGTATTAGTTGCATGCGATGTAACCAATCCATTGGTCGGGGAACGTGGTGCTTCAGTTGTTTATGGGGCACAAAAAGGAGCAAGCCCGGAGATGATTAAGCAACTGGATAAAAACCTGGAGCATTTTGCTCAAATTGTAAAAAATGATTTGGGTGTTGATGTGCTGGATCTGCCGGGAGGCGGTGCTGCCGGTGGTTTGGGGGCTGGTTTAGTCGCTTTTTGTGGTGGTAAATTGCAGGCCGGATTTGACATTGTAAAGGATCAAACAGGATTGGATGAAGCCATAAAGGATGCAGATATTGTTTTTACCGGAGAAGGTAAAATGGATGCCCAAACTAAACAAGGTAAGACTCCTTGGGGAGTTGCTCTGATTGCTAAAAAATATAATAAACCACTTTTTGCTGTTGCCGGTTTTCTAGGTGAAGGTTATAGGGATTTGTATGATGAAGGTTTTAGCTCGATTTTTGCTTTGCCCAATGGCCCAATCACGCTGGAAGAAAGTATTCAGAATGCTTCAGAATTATTGGCAGATGCCGGCGAACGGATAATGAGAACTTTTCTTGTTAAGAATAAGTAGATTACCTCTTCAAAAACTTCTTTTTAATTCCCCGAAAAGCATTTGCTCCGTGAATATTTCCTCCGCCCCAGGTTAGTCCAGACTTTTGGGAGTGAAAAGGATATTCATCAATACCTCCCGATGTAGTATGTCCTCTTGTCATGTTGACCTTTGACTGATCTTTATTCTTTCCTTTGTATGAATTAATAATCTTATTTATTTTTCTGCGCTCTCTTACCCTGTCTGAAATGTAGAGCGGAGCATAGATTAATAGGAGTAAAACTAATCCTGATATCAGTAGTAAGTTATTTCTGAATTGTTCTTCAAAGGGTGCTAACACACCTAAAATAAGAAAAGTACCACCTAAAATTCCGGATATATAGATTAAAAATTTCATTCTTGATTAGCTTCAATATATGATAAGCTTTCTTCTTCTATTTCTTTATCTTTCATTTCTGACATATTAAAAATAATCAAATTATATAGAAGTTGGATTCCCCAAAAAACATAAAGCATAATCCATTCACTTAACGCTTCTATGTTGGTTCCATATTCTTTGCCAATTTCATCAAGCATTACTTTTTCAGCAAAAAGAAGGATGATACATAAACCTGCTAAAGGGAGAGCATAATATTTTATTTTTTTGGAATTTAAAAGCTTTTTTATCATCCAAAAGACAGAATAGACATCGAAGAGTATGATAAGAGTAATACTAATGGAAAAGAATAAAACAGGCATTTCAAATATGCTTGTATTACCGAAAACGGAATCACGATAAACAACAATGCCAATCATTGAAAAAAATAGGAAAACACCTGAAATAAGTGCAAAAAATTTTATTGGTTTTTGTTTTAAGAGTTTCATATGCCGTACAATTTAGGTCAAATAATTTCTTCGTTTTAACTTAAATTATACGAGATTCATTAAGATAAGGTTGTTAAAATGAAACTAATGTTGGTTTATTCCATGTAGCATATAAAGAGAGTGTTCAATCGTTGGCAGAATTTCTTTGCAATATTCAGTAACCGCTTTTACACTACCTGGCATTGCATATATTAATGATTTATTTTTTACTCCTGCAATGCTACGACTGAGTAAAGCAGCAGGTTTTTCTGAACCATATTTTACCCGGATAAGCTCCATAATGCCCGGAATTTCTTTGTCAAGTAATGGCTTGATTATGTCGGGAGTAATATCACGAGGGCCAATGCCTGTACCGCCTGTAGTGAAAATTATATCAGCATCATTATTAACTGCTTTTTCAATATTTGCTTTAAGTTGACCTTCATCATCTGGAATTAGAACCTGATCAAATGAAACTTCCCGGTTGTTCTCTTTGAAGAACTTGAGGGATAGGTTTTTTATTTGTGGTCCACTTTTATCGGAATATTCCCCTTGGCTGGCGCGATCGCTTAAAGTAATGATGACGATTTTTATAATTTTAGCCTGGTATTTCAGTTGATCTCCTGCCTTTAACTTACCATCTTTAATGACACGTGCAAAAATTCCTTCCTTGGGCATAACACAGTTGCCAACTTCCCTAAAAATATTACAATTGTCGCCATGGCATTTTTTCCCAATCTGAGTTACTTCCAGTTCAATATTTTTTCCAACGAAACGGTCAAGAGGTTTTGCAGTGTATAATAAAAGTCCTTCGGTTGTAATGTTTTCTGCAAATTCCCCGAATTTTATTTCCCTTCCGGCTTCATCTGAAAATTTATCAATGCTTTCTTTGGCGAGTAAGCTAATTTGACGATGCCATTTTCCTGAATGAGCATCTCCAGCAACTCCAATATTTGAAAGAGAAATTGATTGGACAGGTTTTTTTATTGTGCCTTTTTTTTCTGAAATATTTACTGAGAGAATATTAATTGTTGTCCCCATACTATAAATCCACTTTTGTTTTGTTGACTAACTTTACTTCATCAATGTGCATTTCTTTATCAACGGCTTTGCACATGTCGTAAACAGTAAGCAATGCTATTTGTACTCCAGTTAAAGCTTCCATTTCTACTCCTGTTTGACCGATGCATTCAGCTGTGCAGTTTGCTGAAACCCCAAAGTCAGTTAATGAACAGTGAACATCAACCTTTGTAAGTTGAATAGGATGACATAGAGGTATTAACTCGCTTGTTTTTTTTGCTGCCTGAATTCCGGCAACTTCAGCAATAGTAATGACATCTCCTTTTTTTACATGGTTTTCCCGAACCAATCTTACTGTTTCATGGTTAAGATGGATAAAACCCTCGGCTGTAGCAATTCTTTTTTGCATAGGCTTTTTGCTAATATCTACCATGTTGGCTTTACCTTCTTCGTTCGTGTGTGATAAACTTTTAGTCATTATTGTTTTTGATTTTTTCAAAAGGGTAATGTTATCCTCCAATATTGTAAAACTCTCCGGAAAAGTTAAAAGTCCCGGATTTCGGTTTGTTGTTTAATGCAAGTTCAAAAGCTTTCTCGTTCCCAAGTTCCCTAATATTGTATGCAAGATCACTGAATAAGCATGGTTTAACATCTCCATTTGCTAATAGACGAATACGATTGCATATTTTGCAGTTTCCACCTTCACCACCTTCAACTTTTGAAAATTCACCATTTTGTAAGTTCATTTGGTGGATAAAACGTAGCTGAAGGTTATTTTTCTTACAAAAATCCTGAAGTTCAATAATATTCTTGTCAGGTTCTCCCATCAGAACTGCATTAATTTTTATTGGGGTTAGTCCCACTTTTTGGGCAGCCTTAATACTTTTAAATACCTGTTTTATATTTCCAATTCGGGTGATTTCCTGGTAGCGATCCGGATCAATTGTATCCAGGCTAATGTTTACACGTTTTAACCCAGCTTCTTTTAGTTGTTTTGCAAATTTGTGAAGTAGAATCCCGTTGGTCGTCATTGATAAATCTTTTAAACCTTCTATTTGAGAAAGTCTTTTGATTAGTCCAACAATGTTTTTTCGAACCAGAGGCTCGCCGCCTGTTATTCTAACTTTGGAAATACCAGTTGAAACTGTATACCTCACGAAAGATTCAATTTCTTCAAAGCTGAGTATGTCATTGTGCTTCATTAGTTGAATACCATCTTCAGGCATGCAATAAGTACATCTAAGGTTACACCGATCAGTAACCGAGATTCTTAAATAGTTGATATTTCTGTTATAATGGTCTAACATCAACAATTTCTCCTTTACTTATTTTATCTGTTCCTTTGGCTATTTTCATAAATCCAAAAGCATCATAATAGGCATGGATATGTGCCGATCCATTATACGAGACAGGAAGGGCTTCGTTCATATTATTAATATTTACAGGAATAAATTCATCCCGATCTGATCTTTTACGTTTAAAGTCAACTGACAACGGAATTGACAGGTAAAAGTTTTTTTCTTCATAGTCCATTAACTTGTACAGAAACGGTTTCACGAATATTTCGAATTGGATGAATGAAGAAACGGGATTTCCAGGAAGTCCAATAATGTATTTATCTCCTTTTGTTGCAAAAGTGGTATGTTTGCCGGGTTTTACCGTTAGTTTTGAAAATAGAATTTCAAATCCAAGTTCTTCGATTGTTGCTGGGACATAATCAAAATCACCAACTGAAACACCTCCGGAAATCAAGGTTACATCATTTTCTTCGGTTGACTTTCTTAGAATTTCAAGAGTCTTTTTCTCATCATCTTTTACAATTCCGTAGTAGTTTGCTATGCAACTGTTTTGTTGCGTTTGTACCAAAAGTTGCGGACCATTAGAATTTCTGATTTGTGATATCTGTGGTTTCGTTTGAGAATCAACCAACTCAGAACCTGTTGAGATAATTCCCACTTTGGGCATGCAAAAAACCTCAGGATTAGTGCAACCTGCAGACGCAAGGATGGCTATGTGTTGGGATTTTAGCATCGTTCCTTCAGGTAAAACGACATCGCCATTTTTTATATCTTCACCAACAAGGCAAATGTTACTACTGGTTTTACTTCCTGTAAATTTTACTTTCCCCTTCTTATCTATTTCACTTTGTTCAACGATGAAAACGATGTCAGCCCCATCAGGAACTGGTGCTCCTGTCATTATTTTCGAACATTTCCCACTTGTTACTTTATGTGAAGGGGACGTTCCCCGCGGGAATAACTTCTAGAACATCAAGCCATTTACCCAAATCTTCTTTTGTGCAAGCGTAACCATCCATCGCAGATTTGTTGAATGGAGGCATATTAACATCAGAGTAAACAGGTTTTGCCAGAATTCTTCCGACACTTTTAATGTAATCTATCTTTTCGGTATCGAGTTTTTCTGCTTTGGAAAAAGCGATGTCAATAGCTTGTTCTAAGCTTATGGCTGATTTATTTTCCATCCATTTTCAAATTTGAGTTGATTCGGTTTTATACTGAATGAATTTCCATCTGTTTTAACAACAAAGTCAGCAATTTTTAAGTTCGTTTGAGTTGAAGGTTTTTCAATACCACCTGTTTTGTGAATGAACAGAAAATTACCTCCATTTATGTGCTTATGCAAAGCTCCAGACTCAATTAAGATTGGATTTTCATCAGCAAAATATGGGTATAGAGCAATGAATGCTTCTTTCAAATTCGTATCATTGGTTTGAATATAGAATGACCTGTATGCTCCACTTTGCAAATAGCGTGAGCTATCCTTTGTTGAGTCTGCATTAATTTCTTCATAAACCTGATAACCTTTTTCTTCAATGATAACTTTCATGCCCTTTTCAATATCATGAATGTGAGGAGAAATTTTAACAGCTATTGGACGAAGATTTTTTATCTCTTCAATTAACTGACAGATAAATGTAGTCTTGCCTACATTGCGTCCTGATCCGGCGATCATCAATATGTTCTCCCATGGTTTTTTCATGTAAAAAAATTCCCCAATTCATTAATAATGAAAAGGGGAATTCAGCAATCTATTTTAATTCTAATTGAGCCTATCCTTTTCTCCTTTCCAAAGTCATTCAGCATTTGCTGAAATCGGGAGGCTTGTTTGTTTCCATTCAAACCCATCGGTTCAAGATGCATATGAATTTTCACGTAGCAAAATTGAACTCGGAGCAATATTCCTACAAATATATAAATATCTCGATTTGTTTATGTGGTGTAGTGAAGATTATTTGCTTCCGAGCATCTGTTTTACGACATTAAATAGAGTCGTCAGTGGTCGTTTTAGTAATGTTATGGGATGGGTAACGCTCAAATAATCAGGCAATAGAAATAAAAAAATGAAAAATAGAACCTTACTTGTGGTGCAACTTGAAACTTATTTGTAGAAGTTCATTTCTTCCAGGTAGTTCCAGGCCTTATTAGGGATAAAATGACGGATGTCTTTTTCCTCGGCAATTGCCTGGCGGATGAAGGATGCAGAAATCTCCATTAATGGTGCTTCTACAAGTTGTATGTGAGGATGGTTAATTGTATTTTCAGGATTAAATCCCGGACGAGGATAAACTATTAACTGATAATCCTGCAAAATCATCTCGTAATTCTTCCATTTGCGGAAATGTTCAAGGTTGTCTGAGCCCATTATCAATGCAAAATCATGATTGGGGTAGTCTTCCTTTAAGTAAGTCAATGTGTCAATTGTGTAAGAAGGGTGGGGAAGCTTAAATTCTGCAGATGATGCTTTAAATCGTTTATCATCGTCAATAGCTCTGTTTACCAGCTCAAGACGCTGATAATCGTCCAGTAAATGTTTTTTGTTTTTGAACGGATTATGTGGACTGACAACAAACCAAAGTTGCTCTATATCCGTGTATTCGACCATGAAATTAGCAATGGCCATGTGCCCAATATGTATGGGATTATATGTTCCGAAATAAAGGCCTATTTTCATGATTTTCTATGATTCTATAAAATCGAGTACAAGTTTTTCTGCATTTGACAATGTGACTTCCAATTCTTCACTCACTAAGATTGTATCAAATTTAGGGGCGAAGGTAAGTTCATATTCAGCTTTGGCAACACGCTTGTCAATAACTTCTTTCGTATCGGTAGATCTACCCACTAATCGGTTCCTGAGTTCTTCAATTGAAGGAGGTTTTACAAAGATTGCCAGAGCTTCATCGCCGTAATATTTTTTAATGTTGAGGCCACCCACAACATCTACATCAAATATTACATGTTTGCCCAGGTTGCGGATTCGTTCCACTTCAGATTTTAATGTCCCGTAACTGGTTCCGGCATATACTTCTTCCCATTCCAGAAAGTCATCATTTTTAATTTTCTGACTGAATTCTTCCGGGCTAAGAAAATAATAATCTACTGCATGGGTTTCCGTATGTCTTGGAGCCCGACTTGTAGCCGAAATAGAAAATTCAAGATCAAAATCCTGCTTGAGCAAATGCTTTACGATTGTTGTTTTGCCTGCCCCGGATGGCGCTGAAAATATGATGAGTTTACCTTTTTTCATGTATGATGCTAAGTCAAAAAAATAAAATGATATTGTCCTTTCTTTCTCGCAACTCGTAACTCACGACTAGTCCTTAAAGTACGTTCAACATCTGTTCTTTGATGCGTTCCAAAGCATCTTTCATTTGAACCACAATGCGTTGAATATTGCTTTCGTTTGCTTTACTGCCAATGGTATTGATTTCTCTTCCGATTTCTTGTGCAATGAACCCAAGTTTTTTACCAACATCTTTGGGGTTTTCCAGAGTCTCAAGGAAATATTGGCAGTGATTTGTCAAACGGACTTTTTCTTCATTGATATCCAGCTTTTCAAGATAATATATCATTTCCTGTTCAAAACGGTTTTGGTCAATGTTCCCGTTTGTTGTGATTTCATTCAGGTTATCTTGAATTCTAGTTTTTTACATTTTCAATCCGTTGTTGTTCAAATGGTTGAATTTGTGTTAATAGTTGCTGAATGTCTGCAATATTTGATCGGATATCTTTTTCAAGAGCAACACCTTCCTGAATACGGAATTCATTTACAGATGCAAGAACTTCCTGAATCTTCTTAAAAATGATGTCCCATTCTTCTTCATTTAATTCTTCATATACAGTCTTTACAGAATCAGGGAGGCGCATGATCGTCTGAATGGCTTTTTCTGTAACCGGCAAATTCAGCTTTTCCTGTATTGTTTTTATTTGCTTGAAATAACTGGTTACAATATCTTCATTAATGGTAGAATTACTTTCTGTCCCCAGATTTTCAATATAGATTGAAAAGTCAACTTTGCCACGCACAAGTTTTTCAAGTATTTCTTTACGTACCGCAATTTCTTTTTCGCGATAAAGAATAGGTATCCGGGTGTTAATGTCCAGTTGTTTGCTATTCAGCGTTTTTAACTCTACTGTTACTTTTTTATTTCCGGTTTCAAATTCGGCTTTTCCATAGCCGGTCATCGATTTGATCATGTGCTTCGTATTATTTGTTCGCAAAGTTAAAATTTTCCGTTGAATGTATCGGTTGGCGGTTCTTAAACATAAATGGGTTTATGAGATAACACCAGATCCAATAAGTTCGTCACCATCATACCAGGCCGCAAACTGTCCGGATGTGATGCCTCGCTGCTCGTTCTCAAAAAGAATGTATATACCTTCTTCTTTTTGATATAAAGTGGCTTTTTCAAGAGGTTGACGATAGCGAATTCGAACGTCGTATTCCCTGATTTCTTCGGGTTTCATCTTGATGTCTGTTCGTATCCAGTGTATTTCTTCATTTTTTATAAAGAGCCCAGGTCTATATAACCCGGGGTGTTCACTTCCTTCTCCCACGTAAATGATATTTCGTTGTACATCAGTGCCAATAACAAAAAGAGGATCAGCAAATCCGCCAATGTTTAAGCCTTTGCGCTGCCCAACAGTATAGTAATGGGCTCCCCGGTGCTCTCCAATTACCTCTCCGTTCCAAGGTTTGTAGGGAAATGCAAAGCAAAGTTTACGGAAGTTCTCCTGTGTTTTTTCAACCTGCTTTTTCTTTTCCATGAATTTGGCCGGAACTTTAATTACATTTCCAATTTGGGGTTCCAGTTGTTGCTGCAGGAAGGTTGGAAGATCAACCTTGCCAACAAAACAAATTCCCTGAGAATCTTTTCGTGTTGCTGTTGGAAGCTGTTGTTCCGCAGCAATTTTACGGACTTCAGGTTTATCTAAATGACCAATTGGAAATAATGATTTTGAAAGTTGCTCCTGGTTTAACTGACACAGGAAATAGCTTTGATCCTTATTGTTGTCGGCACCAGCTAAAAGTTGGAAAATGGTTTTGCCATCTTTTTCAAATTCTGTTTTCTGACAATAATGTCCGGTTGCGACATAATCGGCACCATACTTCAGGCATTCATCCATAAAAATGTCAAACTTGATTTCCCTGTTGCAAAGGACGTCTGGATTGGGGGTGCGGCCTTTGCTGTATTCATTGAACATGTAATCGACTACACGTTTTCTATAGTGATCACTTAGGTCTACAATGTGAAAGGGCATATCTAGTTTTTTGGCAACCATTTCAGCAATCATGGCATCATCTTCCCAAGTGCATTGCCCGGTAAGAGTCCCTGTTCTGTCATGCCAGTTAATCATGAAAAGTGCAGTTACATCATAGCCCTGCTCTTTAAGCAGATATGCTGCTACACTAGAATCAACTCCTCCCGATAAACCGATAACTACTTTTTTCATTTTTATGGAAATTGTGCGACAAAAGTAGAATGAAAAATGGAATTTGACAATTTGAAGAATAACTACTATTCATCTTAACCTTTAGTGTAGTTTTGATAGACTTGTTTTTTTCTCGTGTTTAGTAAATGCTGGCAAGATCATTGTCCATGATATTTTGGTAATGATGATAAATATCCATTACGCTTAAAACATAGTTGAAAGGTTCCTCTCCACGGCAATATCCCCAGCGAACTACCGGGTCTTTATAGAATTGAGTGGATGATTTGTGCAAAATGAAATAATCAACATTATCAGTCCATACAATTGGTATTTTATCGTATTTTTCTGCCAGTCGTTGTGCGTCTTTCACATGTCCCAGACCTACATTGTAAGAGGCAAGTACAAATTTTAAACGTTCGTTTGGATCGGGAATATCTTCGCTAAAGTTGTCATCAAGCCATTTTAAAAAACGAGCTCCAACTTCAATATTGTTTGCCGGTTCATGGTAATCATAGATACCAAACATGTCCGCAGATTCAGGCATGATTTGCATTAAACCGTATGCTCCTGCCCAAGATTCGGCTTCCGGGTTAAAACGGGATTCCTGGTACATCACAGCAGAGACAAGTAGCCAATCAAGCCCGACTTTTTCACTGATTTTTGTTACTATATCATCATATTCTGAAATTTTACCTCCGGTTATCGAATGGTAATCACTACTCATCATTGTGCTGGAGCGTTGATTTTCGAAGTATTTACTGTATAATGATTTAAATTGATCTGTTTCCTTAAAATTGATAATCCAGTTATTGATATAGGCAAGCCACTCTGGTGAATGGTGACGTACTGCCCACGCAATGTTTTGGGGAAAACTAATAGGAGTTTCAACGTCCAGATTTGAATAATAGGATTCATTTACATGTCCAACAATTTCATCACAAATAGTATAGTCGATATCACCATTCGCAACCATGGCAATGAGTTGTTCTACTCCATAAATGCTGTCCTGTACGATTTCAATTTCTTCTCCAATCTCATCCGATAGATTTACCAGCCGTCTGTAAAAGCTAGTGTTTTTTTGGACATGTACCTGTTTCTTTCCTAAATCAATTTGGTTTCGCAACAAGGAGTCTTCGAGAATATAGGATGGCATTTCCTGCCAGTTGTCAGGTTTTCTCTGTACAAGTACTTGCCGGGTTTGTATTAGCGGGGCTGTAAACTCTATAAATTCGCTACGTGTTTTTGTTACTGTCAGGTTCTTGGCAATTAAATCGTAACGTTTGTCATTTAAGCCCTCAAAAGTTTCTTCCAGGTTATTGCTTACAACAATTTCAAGTTCAACACCCATATCTTTTGCAAGTTGTTGTAATAGTTCATATTGAAAACCTAGTGGCTTTCCCCGATATATGAAGTAATTCGTTGAGTTGTAGTCAACGACGACACGCAATTTCCCCGATTGCATAATTCGAACCAATTCTGATTCTGTTTCTTCAGAAGAAGTTGTTGTTTGATTGTTTGAGCTATTGGTGCATGAAATAAGGGAAAGAGAAAAGAGAATGGGGAAAAATAATAAACTGTATTTTTTAATTTTTCTCATCTACTCAATTTAGAGTTACTAATCATAGAACGACCAGGCTACTCCAAGTCTGAATGTTCTACGGTGAAGCGGATAATCTGGAGCTGTCCAGAAATTTCCGTCTAACAGACCTGCTGCTGCATTTAACCATTGAAAGAAAAAGCGTGTACGTTTTAATTTCAAATTAGCATGTAGGTCTATAAAAGGGAAGTTACCAATTTTTTGTTGATCTTGCCAATAAAAACGACCTGTTGAAGAATCATATGCATCGGCAAAAAACTCGGTATTGTATCTTATATCAAAGCCTAGCTGGGTGTGCATAACTTTTTCCCAGAGCGTTCGGTAGTTTACACTAATGAATCCGGTAAAGTCGGGCAAGTGTAAATAATCCGACTGACTGCTTTGCTGCCATATCACTTGTGTTCGGATTAACCAGTGCCTCGACTCGAAGTCCTTATTCGCATATGCAGAAAGGACTAACAGCTTTTTACCTGCTTGTTGAGGTAAGGCTTCCTGATTATTGAAAATGTAATTGTTTATGATTGCATAATTTACTCCTACTGATAAATTTAATTTTTGAGATTCAATTTTCGAACGAACATTCATCTCCTGTACGTTCGAGAAGTTGTTATTCCAAATGTAATGGTTCGATGAAAAACTGTGAATGAAATAATCAGGAACCAGTGTATTCAACTCTCCTTCAACAAAAAGGGTTGTTGTATCGTTCCCAATTAGTAATGGTTTGTCTATGTAACCACTTAATTCTGTTTGCCCGGAACGGTAGCCTGTGATGTAAAGTTTTCCTTCAACGTTCCATTTCCAGAAATCACCTTCTTCTCTGGAAAAACCTCCACCAACGTATGTGTTATTGTATTTTTCTTTTTCCTGACCACTAGTATAGCCCGGCATTTTTATAGTTATGAAATCAGTCCCTAAATAAGCTCTTTTGCTGAATGTGTATTTTCGGTCGGGATTTTCATAAAACTTAAGTTGAAAAATATTTGACAAACGATTATATACTGTTGTGTCCTGGGTTATTGAATCATTTAAGAAAGTGTTTGGGTACATCGAAACATCCAAATCGTTGTCCAAATAAATTCTTTTATTTCCTGAATACTCAATTTGATGAATCAATCCAGTTATTGGTCTGAATTCTTCGTATGTATCGCCTTCTTCATCTTCTTTTTGTTCGTTTTTCCCAATTTTATATTCATTGGTTAGTGAAAAAGTTGTATTGTTTAGCTCCGATGATGCTTCCAGAAATCGAACCAGGTAGCTTTCTGTTTCTGAATAAGCATTTAAATCCTGGCCGCTTTCCAAACCGCCATTCTCCTGATTTTGATGCTTATTAAATATGATGTTGAAATGAGAATTGAATTTGTCGGACACATAACTGGTTCCCAGGGCTATGTTGTGAAATTTAGCTTCTTGGTTTGTATAATGCCCGGCAGCTTTCGCTTGGTCGTATTTGAAAATAAATCCGAATTTAGGGGTAATGTTTTGTGCGTGAGTAACATTAAAACGTGTTTCATTTCGTGTATTTCTTCTCTCACTCTGGCTGTAATCCAATAAAGTGTACGGAGTCGTTGTGTTGTAATATTTTAATGAGTTTGGAGTTAATGTATACGCATCAAATGATCGGTAGAAATAAAAGTCAGATTTTGGTTTTCTGCTAAAGAAATCATTAGATAGATATGCTCCTCCAAGATTTCCTGTTTGTGTGTTGCTTATGCTACGTTGACGAATTGGATTAAAAATATGGAAAAAACCAAGAGCTGTGTCTAGCTCCGTCTTTTCAATTTTTGCTCCAAACCTTGAAAGATTCCAAGTTTCGATGATTGATTCAATCCTGTTCTCAGATTCTTCATGGGAGTGAAGAGCTTCGCTTTCTACCATCGAGGCATATTCATCAGGAACACCAGAAAGATCAATTCTGTTTTGGGCAAAACAAAAATTAACTCCCAGCAATAGAATCCATATGGTAATTGTTAGTTTCTGAAACATGTCGCCGCAAATATAGTCAAAAGTCCTACCTGTCTGGAATATTAACACTTAAAAATCTTTAATAAAGATTATAGTTATTAAAATAGTCATATACGTATTATTGAACGCTGGAATATTAAAAATGTGATGTAAGTTTTAAGTAAGTTTTCAACTCTTGGTAGTTAGTTATTGACAGTATAGCGAAATTTTAAGGCACTTTTGTTTTCTTTATATTTGTGACCAAATTTCAGGAGAAGTATGACTGCAAATTACGACGAAAGTTCGATTAAAACACTTGAATGCAAGAGCATATTCGGAGGCGTCCGGGAATGTATATTGGTAAGCTGGGCGACGGTTCTGCCAGTGATGATGGTATTTATGTGTTGTTAAAGGAAGTTGTGGATAACTCGATTGACGAGTTTATGATGGGATTTGGGAAAAAAATCGAAGTTGATGTTTCCAATGAACTTGTTCGCATCCGAGATTTTGGAAGAGGAATTCCTTTAGGGAAACTTATTGACGCAGCCTCAAAAATGAATACGGGAGCCAAGTATGACTCTGCTGTTTTTAAGAAATCAGTAGGTTTAAATGGTGTTGGTATAAAAGCTGTAAATGCGCTTTCTATTAATTTTAATATTAAAGCATACAGGGAAGGGCAGGTTAAGGAGATTATTTTTTCCCAGGGAAATGTAGTTGAAGAGAAAGATATTGTTGCATCTGATCAACCTAATGGAACAGAAGTAAGCTTTGTTCCTGATAGTGATATTTTCCGAAACTTTAAGTACAGAAACGACTACATCGAGAATATGATGAAGAATTATTCGTTTCTGAATGCGGGTTTGGCAATTTATTGCAACGGTGAAAAATTCCAGTCAAAGAATGGATTGAAAGATCTTCTGGAGGAAAATCTGGATGCAGATCCGCTTTACCCGGTAATTCATCTGAAAGGAGAAGATATTGAGGCTGCCTTGACACACGGAAATCAATATGGTGAAAATTATTATTCATTTGTAAACGGTCAGCATACAACTCAGGGAGGAACCCACTTGCTTGCCTTTCGTGAGGCCATTGTAAAAACGGTTCGTGAATTTTACAAGAAAGATTTTGACCCTTCAGATATCAGGGCATCGATTATTGCTGCTATCAGTATTAAAGTTGAAGAACCTGTTTTTGAATCACAAACGAAGACCAAGCTTGGGTCGAGAGATATTGGTCCGGAAGGACCAAGTGTTCGTAACCATGTGGTGAACTTCATTCAAAAAGAACTAGATAATTATCTGCATAAAAACCAGGAAGTAGCTGATGTTTTATTACGTCGCATACAGGAATCGGAGCGTGAAAGAAAAGCGATATCCGGAATTAAAAAGTTGGCAAAGCAGCGTGCCAAAAAGGCGAGTTTGCATAACAAAAAATTGCGCGACTGCCGGGTTCATTATAATAGTAATAAAGATGATAAAGCTGAATCAAGCATATTTATTACAGAGGGAGACTCTGCGAGTGGTTCTATAACAAAATCAAGGAATGTGAATACCCAGGCAGTTTTTAGTCTCCGAGGTAAACCGTTAAATACGTATGGACTTACGCGTAAGGTTGTTTATGAGAATGAAGAATTTAACCTGTTACAGGCCGCTTTGGATATTGAGGAAAGTATGGACGACCTTCGGTACAACAAGGTAATTATTGCGACAGATGCCGATGTGGACGGAATGCACATTCGCCTGCTGTTGATCACATTCTTTCTTCAGTTTTTCCCTGATCTGGTAAAAAAAGGACATCTCTATATTTTACAAACTCCTTTGTTTAGGGTGAGGAACAAGAAAAAAACGTTTTACTGCTATTCTGAGGAAGAGCGTCTGTCTGCGATTAATGAATGTGGAAAAACGGCAGAGATTACACGATTTAAAGGTCTTGGAGAAATCTCTCCTGACGAATTCAAAAACTTTATTGGACCTGATATTCGATTGGAACCTGTCGTGATGAAAAAGCATGAATCAGTTTCGCAGATGCTGGAGTTTTTATATGGGGAAAAAATACTCCCGACCGTCAGGAATTCATTATTGAAAAACCTGTATGTAGAGAAAGATGAAATTTAAGTGCAATTGATATAACCGAGATATTGTGAGTGAAGAAAACAAAATAAACAATCCAGGACAAGAAGAGCCATCAAACGATATTACCTATTTATCAGGGATGTATCAGAATTGGTTTCTCGATTATGCTTCCTATGTTATTCTTGAGCGTGCAGTACCTTATGTGAATGATGGTTTAAAACCTGTACAGCGCCGTATTTTTACATGCCATGCGTGAAATGGATGATGGGCGTTATAATAAGGTGGCTAACATCATTGGACAGACTATGCAGTATCACCCACATGGTGATGCATCTATTGGCGACGCATTGGTTCAGTTAGGGCAGAAAGATCTGCTGGTAGATACACAGGGAAACTGGGGGAACATTCTTACTGGTGATGGTTTCGGCTGCTCCGCGTTATATCGAAGCACGTTTGTCGAAATTTGCGCTTGATGTGGTTTTCAATCCAAAAAACTACACAATGGCAGCTTTCTTATGATGGACGAAACAAAGAACCGGTGACACTACCTGTAAAATTC
This sequence comes from Prolixibacteraceae bacterium, assembly GCA_963676845.2. Lineage (GTDB taxonomy): Bacteria > Bacteroidota > Bacteroidia > Bacteroidales > Prolixibacteraceae. Next base: position 80,624 of record CAXXKK010000030.1, read on the forward strand.
CCTTTGCTCTTGGCGCAGGGTGTTGAAGGGATCGCAGTGGGATTGGCTTCTAAAATCCTTCCTCATAATTTTTATTGAATTGATTGATGCTTCAATTTCATACCTAAACGGAGAAGAGTTTGAACTTTAATCCGGATTTCCCGACTGGAGGTTTCTATTGATGTTTCAAAATACAATGATGGATTACGAGGTGGCGCTGTTAAGGTGCGAGCGAAAAATTGAAAAGCAGGACAATAAAAACCCTTGTTATTAATGAGATTCCATATGGAAAAAACAACCACAACGCTGATTGATTCCATACTGAAAGCTAATGACAAGAATAAAATCAAAATCAAACGGATTGATGATAACACATCCGATAAGGTTGAGATATTGGTTCATTTGGCTAATGGTGTGTCATCTGACAAAACCATTGATGCCTTGTATGCTTTTACCGATTGTGAAGTTTCAATTTCGCCGAATGCCTGTATTATTGAGAATGATAAACCTCACTTTATAGGCGTTAGTGAAATCCTGAGAAAAAATACAGATCAGACTGTTTCTCTTTTAAAGTTGGAATTGGAAATCCGGAAAGGTGAATTGCAGGAAGCTCTTCATTTTGCTTCTCTGGAGAAAATATTTATTGAAGAACGAATTTATAAGGACAAAGAGTTTGAACAGGCCGAAAATATGGATGTTGCAGTAGCGCATATCGATAAACGTTTAGAGCCTTTCAAACCTAATTTTATTCGTGAAGTTACCCGTGAGGATATCCTTCGTTTGATGGAAATCAAAATGGCGCGCATCCTGAAATTCAATTCAGACAAAGCCAACAGTCACATTCAGTCTATTAAAGATGAAATAAAGTCGATTAATAACGACATCAAACATATTATTCCTTTTACTATTGCTTATTTTGAACGCATAAAAAGCAAGTATGGGAAGGGAAAAGAACGGAAAGCAGAAATACGTAGTTTTGAAAATATTGTCGCATCTAAAGTAGTTGTGGCCAACGAGAAATTGTATATCGATCGTATTGAGGGTTTTATGGGTATTGGCTTGAAAAAGGCAGAATACGTTTGCGACTGCTCAGACATTGATGATATTATCGTGTTCAGAAAAGATGGAACTTATTTCATTACTAAAGTTTCTGAAAAAGCATTTATCGGAAAGAATATTCAACACCTGGCTGTTTTCAAAAAGAATGATAAGCGTACTATCTATAATGTGGTTTATCACGATGGAAGACAGGGCTCTTTCTATATGAAGCGTTTTGCAGTAACAGGAGTAACCCGTGATAAGGAATATGACCTGACTAAAGGCACTACAGGTTCTAAAATCTGGTATTTTAGTGCAAATCCTAACGGTGAGGCCGAAGTGTTGAAAGTAACACTAAAACCAAGATCACGCTTGAAAAAACTTCAATTTGAAGTTGACTTTAGTGAATTGGCCATCAAAGGGAGGGGAGCTATGGGAAATATTCTTACCAAGCATGATGTGCATAAAATAACACTAAAAGAAAAAGGCGTATCCACTTTAGGCGGACGAAAAATCTGGTTCGATAAAGATGTCCTTCGTCTTAATTCGGAAGGACGTGGAAAATTCCTTGGAGAATTTATGGGTGAAGATAAGATTCTTGTTCTCTATAAAAATGGGGAGTACCAGTTGTACAATTTCGATCTTTCTAACCACTTTGATCAGGATATTCTTGCCATCGAAAAGTTCGATTCACGCAAAGTTCTTTCTGTTGTTTATTATGATGCAGATCAGGAGTTTTACTATGTGAAGCGTTTCGAGATTGATGAAGTACAGGGCAAACGAATAAACTTTATTGGAGATAATTCGGATAATAAATTAGTGAGCATTACCTGGGTTCGCTATCCTCGATTAGAGATTGAATTTGGCGGCAAGAATGTTCAGCGTGAAAATGAAATTATTGAAGTTTCCGAGTTTATTGGTGTGAAATCGTATAAAGCCCGGGGTAAAAGGTTGACCAATTACGAAGTTGAGAATATTACGGAAATTGAACCTGTTGTAAAGGATGAAGATGATAAGCCGGAAGAAGATCAGGATGAAAAAACTGATGTTGAAGATGATATTCCTTTTGAGGTAAAACGTCCTGATGAAGATGAAGAAGATACAAACCAAATGTCATTATTCTAGATGAGAATTTATTTGATTGGATACATGGGAAGTGGAAAAACTACGTTGGGACGAGAGTTGGCAGCGAGTTTAAATGAGTCGTTTATCGACTTGGATAAATATCTGGAAGAAAAGTATTTTAAATCGATACCAAAGATTTTTGAAGAGGAAGGTGAAGCCGAATTTCGAAAAAAAGAGCAGCATTGCCTTAAAGAAGTCTCCGAGTTTGAAGATGTGATTATTGCAACCGGTGGCGGAGCACCTTGCTTTTTCGATAATATGGATGTGATGAACCAAACCGGGTATTGTGTATTTCTGGATGTTCCGTCTGAAGAATTGGCAAACCGATTGAAACAAGCTAAAATTGAGCGTCCGTTGATTAAAGGAAAATCCCCGGAAGAGCTTGTCGATTTTATCAATGAGATGATGGACAAGAGGCGCCCTTTTTATGAAAAGGCCAAGTATATAATGACTGGCGCAGATATTACAGCAAAAGACATTCTAACAAATATTAAAGAAGGCAATGGGTAAGTTGGAAGTTTGTGCTTTGGCATCGGGAAGCAATGGAAATTGCTATTATGTGGGGAATGATAATGAGGCAGTACTTGTTGATGCCGGGTTGTCTGCCCGTCAATTGCAACTTAGGATTGCTGAAAAAAGAATCGATTCCAGGAAAATAAAAGCCATCCTAATTACCCACGAACATAGTGATCATTGTCGTGGAGCCCGAGTATTAAGCAAGCGTTTGCAAATTCCGGTTTACCTAACCAAGAAAACTTACCTGGCTATGAGAAAACAGGTTCAACCGGAATACGTTCAGTGGTTTGAACCGAACCAGTCCTTTTTGCTGGGACAATTTGAAATAGTCCCCTTTTCTAAAAAGCACGATGCAGCGCAAGCTTGTTCTTTTCGCATTGGTTATGCCGGAAAAAATGTGGGAGTGATGACGGATATTGGTATTGCTTGTGATTTGGTAAAAACAAACTTGTCATTGTGTAATGTTGTTTTTCTGGAAAGCAATTACGATGAAGAAATGCTTCGTACGGGACCTTATCCTTATTATTTAAAGGAACGAGTAGCTTCCGAACGGGGGCATTTATCGAATATTCAGGCATTGGAGCTTGTAGAAGAACATGCCGGAGAGAATCTCGAAACCATCTTTTTAAGCCATATCTCCGGTGAAAACAATACTCCTGAAAAAGCTTTTTCGGTTTTTGAATCCATTCAGGAAAAGTATAAGGTTGAACTTACTTCCCGGCATGCCGCAACTGATATTTTTTCAGTATAAATCGAATGAGAGTTGAATAATTGTCTTTTTATTTTCTTTTTCGCTCATCCAATGCAATGAAAATAAACAGGATTGATATTCCCGGCCAGATGTAAAGTAAGGTTGGAATAAGTACTACAGGGTTAACGATTGCTAATATAACATAAGAGCCTGTTGCAATAATTCCACCAACAAATTCCCACTTTAAAGCAACAACAAGCCCCAATAACCCTATTCCAAATAATGAAAGTTGTATTATCTCGTAGGTCGTTATAGCATGTTCAGGATTTTCAGGTTCAAGCTGATAGCCAATAAACATGAATAAGCAGAATACAATAAAAATAATTGATATAATACGGAGTGTTCTTTTGAGTCCAATAACTGTACTTTGTTTCATGATTTTATCCTCCCGTTTTTTATACGGGATTAGGTACTTTACAGTTTAGAACCCTGAAATAAAAAGTAAGCGCATAAAAAAAGCCCGTATTCGGGCTTTTAATAATCACAATAGTTGATAAATATCTTAAATTGAAGAGCTGATCCAGTGATCCCTGCTCAATCTTTGAATTAATCTACTTTTGTTACGTTCGTTGCAATTGGTCCTTTTTTACCTTCACCAATTTCAAACTCTACAGCGTCATCTGGTTCAAGACCAGCAAAAGAATCCGCTAAACCTGAGCGGTGTACAAAAATGTCTTTGTCTTCTTCTGTTAAGATAAAACCAAAACCTTTGGTTTCATCATACCATTTTACAGTACCTTTCATGATCTTGATTTTTAATAGTTTGACCTGTAATTGTTGTCTCTGCGGCCGTAGCCACCTTGATTACCACCACGGAAACCTCCACCTCTGCGGTTATTGTCTCTCTTTTTCTCGATAGACTCATTAACCACCATGTTGCGGCCTTCAAGTTCAGCTCCGTTTAATTCTTCAATGGCTTTTTTTGCTTCATCTGCATCAGCCATTTCTACGAATGCAAAGCCTTTACTTTTTCCGGTAAATTTGTCTGTAATCAATTTTACAGAATCCAATTCACCGTACTCCTCAAAAATACCTCTCACGTCATCTTCCGTGATTACATAATTGAGGTTTCCAATAAAAATATTCATAATTAAAAATAAAATAGTGTGAGCGACAAATGTAGTTTTATTTTGGTTCTGAAAAAATTAAATTACGGTAACTTCTTAAAAAATAGCAATTTTGCAGATATAATTAAGATTCAAAATGTTATCTAAAGACTATTGTTTTATCCTATGTTGATTTAGGGACTGTCCAAATTTTCGAATGAATACTGAATGATTATTCATTAATTAAATGTTCTTCAATATTAGGCATGGTGCGAATTTCCTTTAGTTCAAATAGAATTTTCGCTGTTTGTTCAAGACTTTGAGTATCTGACTGATTCCAACCTAATTCCCAATTTAAGCGGGATGTGCAGATCATTTGTTCCTCAATTGTTAATCCGATATAATTTGAAATTATTTGTGCACTTTCTTCTGGTTGGGAATTAAGTAGTTGATTTGCGCCAGAGAGTCCGTTTACTATTTCATTGATCTGATTTTGAAAATTTCCGTAGATTGATCTTTTGGTTATAAGAACGTGAGCTTGAGTGTTGTTTTCATCGTAAAGATTTGAGAATTCATAAACACTTTCGTTACAAAGTTTTTCAACATTTAAAGCCCAGGGCTCGCTGCCAGCAATAGCATCCAGTTGTTTATTTTTCATGGCTTCGGGCATATTTGATGGTTGCATGGGTACAAGTGTAATTGCGTCTTTAGATAACCCATTGTTTTGAAACCAATTCAACAATGTTGCGTGAGTGCTCGATCCTTGTTGAACACCAATCCGCTTTCCTTTTAAATCATTAATAGAATGGATGCTGGTGTCTGCTATCATGCGGTGCATCCGTTCTCCAGTTGCATATCTGGCAATAATTACAGCTTCGGGGTTATTGGATAAGATGATTGCAGCAGGGCCATTCCCGGTCGCAATAATGTCGGTATTTCCGGTATTGAATGCTTCGGCTGCCTGAATTCCGCTGTTTACGGTTTGAATCTCGATTTTATTTTGTGCAGCATTAAATAAGTTGTTGTCATTTGCCAGTATAAATGATTCGTAGTTTACTTTGTTCGGATAAACCAACCGAAGGTTCTCCTGTTTGTTAGTACAGGAAGAAATTAGAATCAGGCTAAGTAGAAAACAGATAGATTTAGTTGTAAAGTTTTGATAGTTCATAAAGTAATTCCTTTCTAATGTTCACAATTTCTGAAGAGAATATATTTCGTGGACGAGGTATTTCAATCTTCTTTTCTATATGAATTTCACCCGGATTTGATCTCATGATGATAATTCGATCAGCCAGTAATAAAGCTTCCTCGATGGAATGAGTGACAAATAGAATAGTCTTCTTTTCTTTTTCCCAGATGTCCAGGATATCATTATCAAATTTGGTTTTCAACTGTTCGTCTAAAGCAGCAAAAGGCTCATCCATAAGGATTATTTCTGGGTTTAATGCCAGTACCCGTGCTATTTGTGTGCGTTGTTTCATTCCTTCTGAAAGCTGATAAGGATAATAATCCTCATAACCTTTTAAGTTGATCAGCTCAATCTTTTCATTAACTATTTTTTCAATAAAATCTTTGGGTTTCTTGTTCAGTTCTAGTCCGAAAGCAATGTTTTCCTTTACGGTTTTCCATGGATATAAAGTAGGTTTCTGGAATACCATTGACCGACAGGAACATGTTTTACTTATCGTTTTTCCATTAAAAAGGATTTCTCCATTTGTTGGGTGAATAATTCCTGAAACAATTTGTAGAAGCGTAGATTTTCCACATCCACTTGGCCCCACAATGCAAACGAATTCGTTTTTCTCAATGTTTAAAGAAATATTTTTAAGGGTTGTGGTTTCTCCTTTTTTTGAGTTCCACTTTTGGGCGATATTTTTAATCTGCAAATACATGCTGTATGATGATTATTCGTATGTAATATTTTCGGTTGTTAGTTCTCTTCCATATTTCTCACGAAGTTTGTTTTCAATATTATTGAAAATGAGTTTTTCAACAATTAGTCCAATAAATACAATAACAACAATGGAAACAAAGGCAGAAGTGTAATTAAGTGTCCATCTGGATTGGATGATGATGTATCCTAGACCAACTCCGCTGCCAACAATCATTTCTGCAGCAATTAAAACCCTCCATGAGCTGGCTAATCCGATGCGCATCCCGTCAATAATATGAAAAAGGGCAGCTGGAAACAGCACATGAATAAAGAGTTTTTTCTTAGTCGCACCCATAATCTGGGCAGCATGTATAAAATCAGAAGGCGTGTTTTTTATTCCGGTTGATGTTGTAATAACAATGGGGGTATAGGCAATCACAAAAATCATAAATATGGTTGATGTGTTTCCCAAACCAAACAATAATAAGGCAATAGGTATCCATGCTAGTCCGGGTATAAGTTGCAGTATATTTATAGAAGGCATAATAAGCCGGTGAACTGTAGTATTTGTACCAATTAAAAAGCCTGTTAATATTCCGAGTATAGCTGCAATTGCATAAGCTGTTAACCATCGAAAAATACTATGAAAGGTATGTTGCCAAATTGTGTAATCGTAGATCTTTTCTCCAAAACTATGATTTATAAGTTGAGAGAAAGTTGCTAGTGGTGTTGGGAAATTTACGTCTTTAACCAGTAATACGATCCAGGCAATTACTTGCCAGAGCGTCAGTACTATTAGAAGAGATAGCAGAGTGAATATGATTTTTTTGTTTTTCTTTATCATGAAAATCGATAGATTAATTCGAGGATTATTTTGTGTTTATATAAGTTTCCGCCAACAGCATAGCTTGGCATTTGAAATTTTGGTTTAATTATTAGTCCATTGTTTAATTTATATTCGATCAGAATCTGGTGAGTGATTCTTGTTTTTTGTGAGTCATCAACTTTATTTTTGTCTCTGTCAAGTTTATTAAATTGAAGGTAGTACTGATTTATAAAAGCAATCTTGAATTTATTCCACCGATAATCCTGTTTAATGCAAAAGTTTATTTCGTCTCCCTTCTTTTCTTCCTTTTCATTTTTTGTGTTAATAATGTAGTTTGATTTGATATGTGTTCGCCAGTTGGAATACCATTTGGTTGAATAAATTTCACCTATAAAAAAGTCAAGACTACCATCTGAAAAGTTTTTGTTGTCTCCTGTTTTAGCTGTAGGAAAACGAACAGCTCCAACGAGGCTAAGTCCACTCTTTGCCCCTGATGAAGGGATGATAGCATAGCGTGACATAAGGAGGATATCATCTATATAGAATGAGTTTTCTTCGGGGTGAATAAAGTAGCTAACCGGGAATTGGGCATACATGGCAAGTTGGTCAGTTACTCCATATCCAATCATAGGAAGTGTCTTGTGATAGGGTTGTTGCAAGTTCTTTTCAATATCGTTCCATTCTTCAGTTTTCCAATCGTATTCTACGGAGTTTGTATAGTATTGGTATGAGTTGTATAATAATACTTCTTCCTTGTTTAAAGGATTTGAGCTCATCATTATTACTTGCCCGAAAGAGTTAGATATTCCGATAAACCAAAATACAAATAGTAGAGGGAGTGCTTTGATGTGTAATTTTATTCTTAGCATTCTGGCTGTTTGTTTTGACGTAAAAATACGTCAAAACAAAACGAAGGAACAAATGTCAAGATGTTAATATTGGTTAATACAGTTAGAATTATACGATTTATTGATATTCGTTTTCTTCGAGTTGCCCCATTTTTTTTGATTTGTATTCGCAACAGAAGTCATCAGGAAGTGTTAGTTCTTTAGAAATAGCAGACAAGGTGTTTCGTAACTTTTTAAGTAGTTTTAAGTTAAGACAATGAACAACTTTCCCATCTACATCATGGCCAATAATTAAACCTGCATTTTTAAGTTCTTGCATGTGTTGATTTAATGTTGTTCTTGATAGTGGAAAAATATCAGAAATGTCACCTTGCAAACATGTTCTTGTTTGTGCCAGGTGCAATAAGATTTGTATCCTTACCGGATGAGCTAAAGCTTTGAAATATAATGCACTTTCAATTAATTCTTCTTCGAACAAATCTTTTTTTGATGCTGCCATGACATGAAATTTTTATAAAAATAAGTAAAAAAGAAAACTATTGGCAATAAAAAACTCCACCTATGATAGATGGAGTTTCTGTATATATTGGATATGTTTTAAGCGTTTAATAATTTGTCGCTAATTGCTTGAAGTGTTTTCTTTTTGTTTTTGGTTGAAACCAGAAGTGAAATATTATAACGACTTCCACCATACGAAATCATACGAATTGGAATTCCTTCAAGGGCAGTAAATACTTTAGCTGCAAATCCGCGTTCTTCGGCAATTATATCACCAACAATACAAATAATTGTTTGGTCTTTGTCAACCTCAACTTCACCATATTCTTTCAATTCTTTTTTAATCGCAGTAAGCTTGTTGGTGTTGTCGATTGTAAGGGAAACAGCAACTTCCGAAGTCGAAATCATGTCGATTGGAGTTTTGAAAAACTCAAAAATTTCAAAAATGTTTTTCAAAAATCCGTAAGCCATCAGCATACGGTATGATCGTACTTTAATCGCAGTAATTCCATCTTTTGCAGCAACTGCTTTAATTCCGGAACCGCTGGACTCTGATGTGATTAATGTTCCACTGTCAGAAGGGTTCATCGTATTTTTTAAGCGTACAGGAATGTTTTCCTGTCTGGCTGGCAATACAGTTTGAGGGTGAAGGATTTTCGCCCCAAAGTATGCTAGCTCTGCAGCCTCGTTAAATGACAACTGATCAATTTTTTGAGTGTTATCTACAAAACGAGGGTCGTTGTTGTGGAAACCGTCAATGTCTGTCCAAATTTGAATTTCATCAGACTTGATAGCTGCACCAATTAAGGACGCTGTATAATCGGAACCTCCACGTTGCAGATTGTCAATTTGACCTTCTGCATTACGGCAAATAAATCCCTGGGTAATATAATAATCAGCATCCCCAATTTCTTTTAATACCTGTTTTATATTCTTTTTAATAGCATCTAAATCGGCTGATTTATCCGAATCAATACGCATAAAATCTAAAGCTGGAAGAAGTTTAGTATTATAACCGTTTTCATTCATTAGAATAGTGAATAAGCCAGTTGACATCAATTCTCCTTGAGCAAGGATTGTGTTTTCTCCAGTCTCGTCAAAATTTCCAGGGACAAAGGATTTAATCGCTTTCAGAGCAGCCTGAATAACTTCTTCTCCTTTTTCTTTGTTATCCTGGTTTTTAAATAATGTTTTTACAACTTCCTTGTATTTCTTTTCCAGGTTATTTATGTGTGTGCGAGCTGCATCTTTATTCTTTTTGTATAAGTAGTCAGATATTTCAACCAGAGAGTTTGTTGTTCCTGACATAGCTGAAAGTACAACAAGCTTTTTATCCCCATCTGTTATCAGGTTCATAACTGCGTTCATATTTTCAACGCTACCTACAGATGTTCCACCAAATTTTAAGACTTTCATGTTGTAAAAATTACTTTAAACTGTTTGTTATTGAGCCGCAAAGATGAAAAATTTTAATTGATTTTTAAAGTAAAAAGTTGGATGACAGCTGTAATCAGTTTATGGAGAATAATTATTTAATATTAACGAGTTTGCATAATTGGATAGACTCATTAAAATGAAAAAAGCTACTTGAAAAAGTAGCTTTTGATATGATATCAAAGGTGTTTTTACTTAACTAGTTTTGAAATAGCCTTAAACTCTGTCGCTGCAGCGGAGCGTGTTAACTCGAAAAGAATAGATTCATAAGAGGTCATCATAATCCCTTCGTAACGAAAACGTTCTGCAGCTAAATCAACATTATCGAATGAACGTGATGAAACACAATCCATAATCACAACCGGATTGTAGCCTTCTGCTTTTAAATCAATAGCAGTTTGAAGCACACAAACGTGACTTTCAATACCGCAGATAATAACGTTTTTAGCTTCTTTTTCTTTCAGCTGACTGGCAACTGTTTGTTCGTCGCAGCAGCTAAAGTCTTTCTTTTCTATTGGGTTAAAATCCTTAATAATTGAACGAATTGGCTCAACGGTTTCACCCAATCCTTTCGTATATTGTTGCGTAACAAGAAGCGGCACGTTTAATTCCTGTAACCCCTCAATTAAAACTTTGCAGTTTTTTAATAAAGTCTCGTTCTCCTCCATTGCAGGAAGCAGACGTTCCTGTATGTCAATGATCAATCCTACAGTGTTTTCTTTTGTAATGCGCATAAGTAAGTATTTATTTAAAAGTCAAAAGTATCTAGCTTTTTTTCGCTTGTTTCCTTGATTTATCCCCAAGGTAGCCACCGTGATGTCGTTTCGCATATTCTGCATTGGTGAATCCAATTTTCTTCATCATGGAAACAACAAGTGCATCACCAATAACAGTCATAACGGTTGTTGATGTTGTTGGTGAAAGTCCTAATGAGCAAACTTCTTTTGGGTTGCCAGTTGAAAGTGTAACGCTTGCAGCTTTGGCCAGCTCACTTTCAGTATTCCCGGTGATTACAATAAAAGGAATGTCGTTATATAAGTTGTCCGCTAAATCAACCAACTCTAAAATCTCCCGGGTTTTCCCTGAGTTTGATATAAGTAGCATGACATCATTGGGTTGCACAACCCCCAAATCTCCATGTTGAGCATCGCTGGGATGCAAAAACACAGCAGGTGTACCTGTTGAACTGAAAGTTGTTGCAATGTTTAGTGCAATCTGTCCGGCTTTTCCCATTCCGCTGGCAACAATCTTACCTTTAAGCTGATGTACATGCTTTTCAATCAAAGCAATAGCTTTTTTGTACTCATTGTTTACCGGGATATTGGAAATTGCTTCAGCCTCTTGCTGTATTAGTTTCTGTACTTCTTCAAGCATAATCTGTTTTTTATGAACATCTGCAAAATTACTCGAATTTTTGGGATTTCATGAAAGTATAAAACTTTATTAATCGCAGATTATTACTTCCGTTAACTCCTTGAAAAAATGGTCATATGTGTAAAAAATAGAGAACAATATTCTTTGTGTGATGTTACTATGATTAAAAACTGAAGAATCAAATTCAATGTAAATTCTTCACTTATTTGCTTAGTTATTTTTGAAATAAACTTAGAATACAAACCTCTCTAAATTTTTTTTAAAAAGTATGAAAATACATGAATATCAAGCCAGGGAGATTTTCAAGGAATATGGCCTTCCTGTACCGAATCACATTCTTTGCCACTCGGTTGAGGAAGTAGAAAAAGCAATGGCAAATATCGATCACCTGGTGGTTGTTAAAGCGCAGGTTTTAGCTGGTGGTCGGGGAAAAGCTGGTGGTGTAAAACTGGCTTCAACAAAAGAAAAAGCAGTTGAAGCTGCGAAGCAGATTTTTGGCATGGACATCAAAGGGTACACGGTTGAGAAAGTTATTGTGGCCGATGCTGTTGATATTGAAAAGGAATATTACGTGGGTTTAATTAACGATCGTAATTCCAAGTCGGTAACATTGATGGTTAGTGCCGAAGGAGGGGTGGAGATTGAAGAAGTGGCAAAAACTAATCCGGAGTTGATTCATAAATTCTCAATAAACCCGCAAACAGGCTTGTTGGATTTTCAGGCTCGTAATATTGCAATGAAACTTTTTGAAGATGCGAAGTTAGCTCGTAAAGCAGCTGATGTTTTCCAAAAACTTTATAATGTGTTTATCGGCACTGATTCAACTTTAGCAGAAATAAACCCTATGGTTTTGACCCCGGATAAGGAAATACTGGCCATTGACGGGAAAATGAATTTTGATGAGAATGCACTTTATCGCCAGCCCGAAATTCTGGCTTTGCGCGAGGCTGATGAAGAAGAACTGAAAGAAATTGATGCCAAAGAAAAAGGCTTATCCTACATAAAACTGGATGGCAACATCGGTTGTATGGTGAATGGAGCTGGACTGGCTATGGCAACGATGGATATGATTAAATTGTATGGTGGTAATCCTGCAAACTTCCTGGATATTGGAGGTAGCTCTAATCCGCAGAAGGTGGTCGATGCCATGAATATTTTGCTTTCAGATAAGAATGTTGAGGCGGTGATGATCAATATTTTTGGAGGTATTACCCGTTGCGATGATGTTGCCCGTGGCTTAATTGAGGCATTAAAAATCATTAAGACTGACATTCCTATTGTTGTGCGTCTTTCCGGAACAAATGCCAAAGAAGGTTTAGCACTTATAAAAGAGACGGGTTTACCAACAGTCGGAACAATGAGTGAAGCGGCTCAAAAAGCCATTGAATTAAGTCAACAAAAAAACTAAAATCAACATTATGAGCATTCTTGTAAATAAAGATACAAAACTAATAGTGCAGGGAATTACTGGTCGTGATGGTCAGTTTCATGCCGGAAGGATGAAAGAATACGGAACCAATATTGTTGGTGGGACATCACCAGGTAAGGGTGGAACAACAGTTGATGGAATTCCTGTTTTCAACTCTGTTGAGGAGGCTGTTAATGCAACAGGAGCAAACGCTTCAATCATTTTTGTGCCGGCACCATTTGCTGCTGATGCAATTTTAGAGGCTTCTTATGCGGGAATCGAATTGGTAATTGCCATTAGTGAAGGAGTTCCAATTTTAGATATGATTAAAGTGACTCCTATTCTGAAGCAAAACGGCACAAAATTGATAGGGCCTAACTGTCCTGGTTTGATTACTCCGGATGAGGCACTTATTGGTATTTTACCGGGAATGATTTTCAAAAAAGGAAATATTGGGTTGATGTCCCGGTCGGGTACGCTGACTTATGAAGTAGTGAACATGCTTACTCAAAATGGAATGGGACAAAGTACCGTTGTTGGTATTGGTGGTGACCCTGTTGCCGGATTGTATTACCGTGAGTTATTGGAAATGTATCAAAATGATACTGAAACGGAAGCAATCGTACTAATTGGTGAAATTGGTGGCGATGCAGAAGAACAGGCTGCCGAATACATTGCACAACATGTAACAAAACCTGTCGTTTCATTTATTGCAGGACAGACTGCTCCTCCGGGAAAACGAATGGGACATGCCGGTGCAATTATTTCCAGCGGAGCAGGAACGGCAGAAGAAAAAATTAAAGCCTTTGCCAAAGCAGGTGTTCCTGTTGCAAAGGAACCATCAGAAATTCCAAAATTATTGAAAGAAAAAATGGCTGAAGAAACCGTGTAAAGTTTCGAGCATAAAAAAGGCCTCCCATTGTGGAGTCCTTTTTGTCTGTTGTATTATTTTACGATTTCTTTTAGTGCAGCTTCAAGGTTGGGACCACGAAGGTTTTTCGCTATAATTACTCCATCTCCGTCAACTAAAAAATTTGAAGGGATGCTTCGAACTCCATAAACACTTGCATATTTTGATGACCAGTAATTTAAATCGCTTACATGATATTCCCAGGATAGATTATCATCTTCAATAGCTTTCTCCCAATCATCTTTCGATCTGTCCAGGGAAACGCTAAAAACAGTAAAACCATCTCCGTTTTCAAACTCGGCATTTTTGTAATTTTGGTAAACCTCAACAACATTCGGGTTTTCATTACGGCATGGGCCACACCAGGCTGCCCAAAAATCAATTAGAACCACTTTGCCTTCCAGATCTGAAAGGTTTAAAGTTTCTCCGTTAACAGATTGTTCAGAAATTTCAGGAGCTTTATCTCCAATACTGGTGCCAACCTTAGGTTCATTACTTCCTATGATATTTGTGTAAATGCCTAATAATAAAATCAGTGCAATTGATAATCCTCTTTTCATATCTCTAAGTTTGTATTATTGTATACAATATTTATTAACAAGTATAACAATAAAACAATCTAAAGGATTATATATGTTGAAGATTTTATAAATATTAACAAAAATTGAAGTGCCTATTCTACACGGGTTATCGATGCTCCTAATGCATTTAAACGCTCATCAATTTGTTCGTATCCGCGGTCTATCTGGTCGATATTGAAGATTTTGCTTTTACCTTTTGCAGATAAAGCTGCAATTAACAAGGCAACACCGGCACGGATATCAGGAGAAGACATGGTTGTTCCACGAAGCTGGTGTTTTTTGTTCAGTCCAATAACTGTTGCCCGGTGAGGATCACAAAGAATAATCTGTGCGCCCATGTCGATCAATTTATCGACGAAGAATAGTCGGCTTTCAAACATCTTTTGGTGAATCAAAACGCTTCCTTTTGCCTGAGTAGCAACCACTAAAAATATACTTAGCAGGTCAGGGGTAAGTCCAGGCCATGGAGCATCGGCAATGGTCATGATAGAACCATCAATAAACGTTTCTATTTCATATTCATTTTGTGCCGGGATGAAAATATTATCGCCTTGTTTTTCAATTTTAATTCCCAGTCGTTTAAATGAATCCGGAATAATTCCCAGGTGTTCAATGCCTGCATTTCTGATCGTTATTTCAGAGCCGGTCATTGCTGCAAGGCCAATAAAACTACCTACTTCAATCATGTCGGGAAGGATGCGATGGTCGCAGCCATTTAATTTGTCAACCCCTTCAATTGTAAGAAGATTTGAGCCTATTCCACTTATTTTTGCCCCCATGCATACCAGCATACGTGAAAGTTGTTGCAGGTAAGGTTCGCAGGCAGCATTATAAATAGTTGTTTTTCCTTTGGCAAGAACAGCAGCCATAAGAATATTGGCTGTTCCTGTAACCGATGCTTCATCCAGAAGCATATATTCTCCAGAAAGTTTTTCAGCTGTTACACTGTAAAAGTGCTTATCTGCGTCGTATTTGAATTTTGCTCCGAGCTTTTGAAGTCCGACAAAGTGAGTATCTAATCGACGTCTTCCGATCTTGTCTCCTCCGGGTTGGGGAATGTAAGCTTCGCCAAAACGGGCAACCAGGGGCCCAACAATCATAATGGATCCACGAAGGCTGGCGGCTTGCTTGGCAAATTGTTTTGTCTGTAAATATTGAAGGTTTACTTCGTCAGCTTGAAATGTATAATTTCCTTTTGAAAGCCTCTCTGTTTTTACTCCCAGTTCCGAAAGGATTTCGATGAGCTTAAGGACATCCCGAATTTCAGGAACATTTGAAATAATAACTTGCTTATCAGTTAGCAAAACTGCACATATAACTTCAAGTGCTTCATTTTTTGCACCTTGGGGTTCTATGGTGCCATTAAGTCTTTTGCCCCCTTCAATTTGAAATGTTGCCATTCCGGAAGATAAGATTAGTCGTGTTTACGATATTTTTTCTTTTGTGTATTTTTAGGATTAGTTCTTTTTCTGTTTCTATAAAGAATATCCTTTGTTTCAGTAAGATCCAGATCTGTACGTTTTATTTTCCCCTGAGATAGGAATTCCAAATCACTGTATATTTTTTCATCGTCAACTGCATCTTTGTTCCATGTTAAGTAGCTTTTTTTCATGTGGTTAGCCAGAAGTTTTATTAAAACTTCTTTTTCTTCTCCACTTTCAAATTCAGCTGCTTTTTTTATCATGGATTCAGTAATCTGTCCGTAATATCTCAACTTCATTGAAGTTGATTGATATTCAACTCGCTTGGGTTTTTCCTGGAAAGTTTCTTTTTGGGGAGGATCAAAAGGATAGTCGATATCAAGTTGAAAGTCGGACATGATAGCCAAATGATCCCACAATTTATGTTTAAATTCATGGATGTCCCTAAGATATGGGTACATGTTTCCCATGATATCAATGACTGTTTGTGCTGCACGGTTTCTTTCTTCTCTGTCTTCAATTGTCATTACATGGTCAACCATATTTTGAAGGTTTCTACCATACTCAGGAAGTGGAAGTTTCTTTCGATTCGAATTATAATCCATTAGAAATATGTGTAATGTATAAATTTTCTAAAGCTAAAAGTAATTAATAAATAAGGTAATAATATCTGTAAAGAACAGCGGAGTAATTACTTAAATGCAAATCTAACGTAAAAAAACAAGCTGTCAAATCTTTTTTATCCAAAAACTTGATTATTCCGAATTCAGTACAGAATTTCTATTTTACGATTTTCAATTTAGCAAATTTGAGCAACAACTGTTTTTGTCCTGCATTTTGAAAAAACACGATGGCCTTTAAGTTGGGAAAACTACCTTCGATAGATTGTACCTTACCTTCTCCAAAACGCTGGTGAACTACTTTCATTCCCGGTTGTATGTCACGCGGATCATCACTGTCAAAACCTTGTGTTTGCTTTTTGGCTTCTCTTAGTTTTACCAGTTTTTGGTTTATTGCCTGGGTATTTCCGCTAAATGGTCTTTGTGTTTGTTTTGGTTGATCCAAATTAGTTGATCGGGGATGATTACTAAATGCCATGTTGCTATCATCTTCGGGCATTTCTATATATTGAGGATCAATGTCGGCAATGAAACGACTTGGATTGCAGAAATCCAGTTTTCCCCAGCGGTATCGCTGCTTTGCAAAGCTGAGGTACGCATTTTCTTCTGCCCGGGTAAGTGCCACATAAAACAGGCGACGTTCCTCTTCAAAAGATTCCATACTTGCACTTTGGCCCATTGGTTGCGATGGAAATAGATTTTCTTCCATGCCTACAATGAACACATTTTTAAATTCAAGCCCTTTGGATGAGTGGACAGTCATAAGGGTAACTTTATCCATATCTTCATCCTTTTCATTATCCTGATCCGTTAACAATGCGACATCTTCCAGGTAATTGGTTAGCTGATTAGGAGATCCTTCTTCTCGGGCATTAATGGTAAATTCTTGAATACCATTCAAAAGTTCCTGGATGTTTTCAAAGCGGCTCAAACCTTCCGGTGTCTGATCTTTATAAAGGTCTTTCATGATGCCTGTTTGAGTTGCAATAGCACTTGAAAGTTCGTAGGCATCGGCAGTCTCGGCAGTCTCCGAAAATTGCTGAATGATACTGGTAAACTGATCCAGTTTGTTTAACGTTCCATTATTCAATCCTGCAGGATTGCTTTGTCTTCCTTTTTGAATGGTTTCAAAAATGCTGAGATCTTCAAGTAATGCAGCTTGTTCGAGTTTGGCAAGTGTGGTTGCTCCAATTCCTCTGGCCGGATAATTTATGATTCGTTTTAAAGCTTCGTTGTCTTTAGGGTTAATGACTAACCTAAAATAGGCTAGCAAATCTTTTATTTCTTTTCGTTGATAAAAAGACAACCCACCATATATTTTGTAAGGGATATTTCTCTTTCTCAGGGCTTCCTCAAAGATACGTGATTGGGCATTGGTTCGGTACAAAATGGCATAATCGGCATAATTGTAGTGCTTTCGCATGCGAGTTTCGCTAATCTCATTGGCAACCAGATAACCTTCTTCGTTATCGGTCAAAGCTGAAAAAACTTTTATGAGATTTCCTTCCGCTTTTTCAGAAAAAACAACTTTAGGAATTTGCCTTTTGTTTTTTGAAATAATGCTGTTGGCAGCATTTACAATATTTTGCGTTGAACGGTAATTTTGTTCTAATTTAAAAACCTGGTGTTTGGGATAATCTTTTTGGAAATTCAGGATATTCTCAATCCGGGCTCCACGGAACGAATATATACTTTGTGCATCGTCTCCCACAACGCATAAATTGTGATGTTTTTCGGCCAGATTTTTTACAATCAGATATTGTGAAAAGTTGGTATCCTGGTACTCATCAACCAAAATGTAATCAAACTGATTTTGGTATTTGGCTAAGACTTCTTTATGATCACGGAATAAAATATTGGTACGCAGCAATAAATCATCGAAATCCATGGCTCCGGCTAATGTACAGCGCTTGTCGTATTCTTTATAGATTTCTGCCAGGCGAGGCATTCGGGTACTCATGTCGTATTCCATGAGCTGACTGTTATTTCGATAGGCCGATGGGGTAACCAGATTGTTTTTTGCATTGGAAATCCGGCTGGCTACAACATTGGGTTTATATATCTTATTGTCCAGTTGAAAGTCTTTAATGATTGTTTTTATCAGACTTTTGGAATCGGCAGAATCGTAAATCGTAAATGATGAAGGAAAACCAATTGTCTCAGCTTCGGTTCTTAGTATGCGTGCAAAAATGGAGTGAAAAGTTCCCATCCACAAATACCGGGCAATGTTGGGGCCAGCAATGGACGCAATACGGTCTTTCATTTCACGTGCCGCTTTGTTGGTAAAGGTTAAAGACAGGATTCTTCCCGGGCGAACTCCTTGTTGAAGCAAATGGGCAATACGGTAGGTGAGGACACGGGTTTTTCCCGATCCTGCTCCGGCAATAACCAGTGATGGCCCTTCAGTATTAATTACCGCTTTATGTTGTGCTTTATTGAGTCCGCTTAAATAATCCATAATAATAATCCCAAGATGGGGCCTTAATAATTTAAAGCCCTCAGTTTCTATTTTCTGAGTTTATGAAACGAGTATTTTTGAGTCCTCAAAAGTAAGACCTATTTTTTAGAATACCGGAACATGTATTTTATTCTTTTCAACAAAAAGGAATCGAATTAGACCTTAACTTTCAGAACTTAAATTGATGATTGATTTTCCTTCGTTTATAAAAATTAGGAAGCTTGTAAAAGAATAATCAATTTTATGCGTTAATATTGTAGTTATATAATCACAACTCATTCATTTTGTATGTTTTTTAATTTGAAAAACTTCGTTAATACATTATTTATAGTCTTGTTTTTCTCGACTTTTACAAGTGCGCAGATTTCTTCAGTTGATTCAGATGGTGTTACTACTACACATTACAGTTCAGGTTCACAAGACAATATATATATCTTTTGTACTGCTCCGGGAGAAAGCGCGGCTTCCTTAACTGCTCAAGCTAGTGGGACGGCTAGTTATGAATGGTCGAATTACAATCCTTCAACCGGAAGCTTTGTTTCTATAGGGGAAAATTCTTCGGAAATAACAAATCTGGCAGATGGAGCTTATCGTGTGCAGGTTACTTCCGGAGGAACAACGAGGACGTATACTGCCTGGGTTTTCAATAGTTGGTATACAGCTACTGCAGAGATTACAGAGTCAACTTGTGATTATTTTCAGCTTAATGCTTCATTTGAAGGAAATGAAATGGTTTATTATGATTTAAATGGATCTGGTCAGCAGTTGCAGGTTAATAAAGGGGTGAGTGTAAAGTGGGAAGCTAATGGAGAGCAGATTTCATCTTTCTTAAGCCCTCAAATTTTTAATCCTCCCGCAGAGGATACGAATTATACCTTGACTGTTTCTGATGATTTTGGTTGTGAGGTGCAAGTTGATGTATATTATAATTCTATTGTTACTGTTGCTTCATTTACTGCAACACCTACAAATGGAGAAGCTCCCTTGGAAGTTACTTTTAACAATGAATCTTTAAATGCAGATGAATCTGAGTGGTTCTTTTTTAAAGATATTTATGAGTTAATGGATATGGATGCCGGGGATATTTCGGATAGTATTTTGGATAAGGCTGTTGATCAAAATCCGATTTTTATTTATGATCATTCGGGAACTTATAATGTGAAACTGGTAACAACCAAGTATTTTGATGATGGTTTTTGTTCTGATACTGTTTTTATTGAAGATTACATTCTTGTTGATACTTCGTTTGTTGAAGTTCCTAATGTTTTTACGCCGAATGGTGATGGGGCTAATGATGAGTTTGTTATTAGTTATTGGTCGTTGAAAGAAATTAAAGTTGAAATCTTTAACCGTTGGGGAAGACGTGTTTTTCAATGGGAAGATGGGAATGTGCAGGGATATGAGGAGACAGTGAGTGAATCCGTTTGGGATGGTAAAATTGGAGGGAAATATGCGAGTCCTGGTGTTTATTATTATGTGATTGAAGCCATTGGTCGGGATGATGAACGGCGAAATGCGCATGGGTTTGTCCATTTGCTCCGGGGACGATGATTACTTAATAGTATCTTGATAATATTTGATTTATATAAAAAGAAACCCCGGATGGCTGTCCGGGGTTCTTTCATAATCGTTTAATCGATTAATTATAAAGGATTAGAATTGGTCTATTCTTCTTCCTGCTCAGCTGCGTATGCTGCAAGCAGTTCGTCCTGTACTTCTTGAGGTACTTTTTCGTAACCATCATATTCCATGTTGAAGAGACCACGTCCCTGAGTTAAGGAGCTCAGTGAGGTGATATACTTGAACATTTCTTTTAATGGCACTTTGGCGCTGATTTTTTCATAACCTTTTTCACTGCCCATACCCATAATCAGAGCACGGCGTCCTTGAAGGTCGCTCATAACATCACCCATTTTTTCACTTTGAACCATAACTTCTAAGTTGTAAACAGGTTCCAGGATTTTAGGGCCGGCATTTTTAAAAGCAGTAGAGAACGCATTTCTACCTGCAAGTTTAAATGAGATTTCATTGGAATCTACAGGGTGCATTTTACCATCATAAACGTATACTCGAATGTCACGGGCATAAGATCCGGTAAGTGGCCCTTCGTCCATTTTTTCCATGATACCTTTAAGAATGGCAGGCATGAAACGAGCATCAATCGATCCACCAACAATACAGTTGTGGAAAATTAATTTACCACCCCATTGCAATGGATATTCCTGTGTATCTCGAAGAGACATTTTTAAGTCTTTCCCATTTATACTGAATGAAGTTTTTGCATCAACTCCTTCTACGTAGGGTTCGATTATCATATGAACTTCACCAAACTGTCCGGCACCTCCCGATTGTTTTTTGTGACGGTAATCTGCCTGAGCTGATTTGGTAATTGTTTCACGATAAGGAATTTTTGGAGCTTTAAACTCAATGTCAATTTTATAAATGTTTTTGTAGAACCAATTTAAAGCGTTTATGTGATATTCTCCCTGGCAGTGAACAATCATTTGTTTTAGTTCCTTGGAGTATTCAACAACGTAAGTTGGATCTTCATCGTGAAGTTTTTGGAACATTTCTCCAACTTTCTCCTCATCAGATTCATTTACTGCATTTACTGCAATGCTGTGGCGTGCTGATGGAAAATCGATAGGTTTGAATTCGTATCCAGCTTCTTTTTCACTTAATGTGTGATTAACCTTTGTTTCTTTCAATTTTACAGTGGCACCAATATCTCCGGCTATCATTTCTGATACTTTCTCACGGTTTTTTCCAGCTGGAGAGAAAATTTGAGAAATGCGTTCTTTATTTCCTGATTTTGAATTGGTAAGGTCTTGTCCTTCTTTTACCGTTCCACTCATCACTTTGAAATAAGTGATTTCTCCAACATGTTGTTCAATTGAAGTTTTGAAAACGAAAAGAGATGTAGGTTTACTGGCATCAACATGAACTTCTTTGTCATGTAATTCAGGAACTTCAACAGCCTCCGCAGGTGAAGGTGTAATGTTGGTGATGAACTCAAGTAGACGTCCAACGCCTTTGTTGTGTTTTGCTGAAGTACAGAAAACAGGGAATAAACTTCTGTCCATCATTCCCAATTTAATACCCTGACGCATTTCATCTTCAGATAAAGACCCTTTGTCGAAATAAAGTTCCATTAGTCCTTCATCATTTTCGGCAGCCATTTCAACCAATTCGTTATGAAGTTCGTCGGCTTTGTCTTTTTCATCAGCGGGGATGTCCAATATTTCAGGAGTTCCACCGTCAGCTGGGTATTTGTATAGTTTCATTTTTAGAACATCAACAATAGAATCAAAGTCGGGGCCTGCATTTACAGGATATTGTACCAAAGTGACTTTATTGCCGTAGATAGATCTAGCTTGTTCTAATGTTTGTTCAAAATTTGGATTTTCGTGATCCAGATGGTTGAAAACAAAGATCAAAGGCTTGTTTGAATTTTCAGCATATCTGGATGCTGATTCAGAACCGGCTTCAATGCCATTGGGAGTATTTATGGTAAGTAATGCGCTTCCGCAAACATGAAGGGAGGAAATAATTGCACCTCGGAAGTCGTCCATTCCCGGAGTGTCAATGATGTTAACTTTTTTGTTGTTGTATTCTGTGTGAAGTACGGAAGAAAATACTGAGTTGCCATATTCTTGCTCAATGAGGCTGTAATCTGATACAGTGTTTTTAGCATTTACCTCGCCTCTTCTTTTTATCACTCCACCCTCAAACAGCATGGCTTCCGCGAGGGTGGTTTTCCCACTGCCGGCATTACCAATTAGGGCAATGTTCCGGATTTCATCGGTATTATATACTTTCATTTCGTAGTTATTATTGGTTATAAAAAATTGGTCTGTAGCTAGGTTTTTTTAACAGAAGATGTCAAAATTAGTAATATTAAATTAACAAACAATGAAGCTGTAAATGGATAAATATGTTATAAAAATGGTTTTGAAAATTATTGTTATTGCAGGTTAAAATAATTGTTGTATAAACGATGGTAGTTTTAGCCTTTTTCTATTAACGTGTCATTGTGAATAACTAATCGGTTTTTAAAGCTTATTCCGGAGGTATTCCTCGTATTTTTAAAATATAATTTTGGAATATGCTGCGCTTCCCCTTTTTTAAACAACCAGATGCTATGGATTGCGGGCCTACTTGCCTGCGAATGATTGCTAAGTTTTATGGGAAAAACATAAGCTTGGATTATTTACGCGGACAGGCGCACATTTCAAGAGAAGGTGTTTCTTTGCTGGGGATTAGTGATGCCGCTGAAGCAATCGGGATGCGCAGTTTGGGAACCAAAGTCACTTTTGATCAACTCGTAAAGGATGTCCCTAAGCCGTGTGTTGTTCATTGGGATCAAAATCACTTCGTTGTTTTATATCAGGTGAAAAAGGGAAAACTGTATGTAGCCGATCCTGCTTTTGGGTTGGTAAAATACAATGCACCCGATTTTAAAAAGCATTGGTTGGCAACAGTCTCTAAAGGTGAAGAGAAAGGGGTTTGCCTGATGATACAAACGACTCCTGTCTTTTTTGAACAGGAAGATGAGCAGGCTAAAAGGACGGGTTTTGGTTTTTTGTGGAAATATGTAAAGCCACACCGAAGGCTGGTTTCCCAGCTTTTGTTGGGGTTTATTGCAGCAAGTATCATCCAATTAATATTCCCGTTTCTTACTCAAAGTCTGGTTGATGTTGGTATAAGCAATCAAGATATCGATTTTATTTACTTGGTGTTGATTGCACAATTGATGTTGTTTGTTGGGCAGACAGCTATTGATTTTATTCGTTCATGGATACTTCTCCATATTTCAACCCGGATAAATATTTCCATCATTTCAGACTTTCTTATAAAGTTGATGAAGTTACCAATTGGTTTTTTTGACACTAAAATGATTGGCGATTTAATGCAGCGTATCCAGGATCACAGGCGCATAGAAAATTTTCTTACCACCCAGACTTTAAATATCTTGTTTTCTGTTGTGAATCTTTTGGTATTTGGCATTGTATTGGCGTTGTATAGCTGGAAAATATTATTGGTGTTTCTTGTCGGTTCTGTAGCTTACATGGTTTGGGTGTTTGCTTTCATGAAGAGGAGGCGTCAGGTTGACTATAAGAAATTTGTGCAATTATCCGACAATCAGAGCATGTTGATTCAGTTGATTAACGGAATGCAGGAAATAAAGCTGAACAATTATGAGAAACAAAAACGCTGGGAGTGGGAACGAATACAAGCTCGGTTGTTTCGGGTGAGGGTTGAAAATTTGTCCATCGATCAATATCAACAAGCTGGATCTGTGTTTTTTAACCAGACTAAAAATATTATCATCACAGTGATTGCAGCCATGTCTGTTTTGAAAGGAGATATGACACTTGGTATGATGTTGGCCGTACAATATATCATTGGTCAGCTGAATGGACCGCTTACAGAGATGATTAGTTTTATGCATTTGGCTCAGGATGCTAAAATTAGTTTGGAACGTTTGGGAGAGATTCATGAAAAGGATGATGAGGAATTGAAAGGAAAGCCTTTGTTAAATGTGTTGCCTTCCGATAAGTCATTAAATGTTCAGGAACTGGTTTTTCAGTACGAAGGGCCTCATTCTCCAAAAGTTTTAAATAAAATTGACCTTGTGATTCCCGAGAAGAAAGTGACAGCTGTTGTTGGTGCTAGTGGAAGTGGAAAAACTACCCTTGTGAAGTTGCTTTTGGGCTTTTATCCTCCGGTTTCAGGAAGTGTTCGTGTTGGGGACGTCAGTTTGCAAAATTTCTCTCAGCAGTGGTGGCGAACAAAGGTCGGTGCTGTTATGCAGGATGGCTTTATATTTTCGGATACGATTGCTAATAATATTGTAGTTGGAGATGAACGAATTGATAAGGAGAAGCTTGTTTATGCTGTTCAGAAGGCAAATATACAGGAGCTTGTTGAGGGACTTCCTTTGGGGTATAATACCAAAATTGGACAAGATGGTCATGGATTGAGCCAGGGGCAAAAACAGCGGATTTTGATCGCCAGGGTTATTTATAAAGATCCCGAATATTTGTTCTTTGATGAGGCGACTAATGCTTTGGATGCAAACAATGAAAAGGTAATCATGGAAAACCTGAATCATGTATATGAGGGTAAAACAGTTGTGGTCGTTGCTCATAGGTTAAGTACAGTTAAAAATGCCGATCAGATTGTTGTGTTAGATAAAGGAGAAATTGTTGAGTTGGGCAATCATGAAGAACTGACTGCTAAAAAAGGTGCTTATTATAATTTGGTGAAAAACCAGTTGGAATTGGGAAATTAATTGGTTGTCATAAATTTTAGAAAATGCCAGATAGGTTGAACATAGAAATAAGAAGTGATGAAGTGCAGGATATCATTGGTAAAACTCCTTCGTGGTTGTTGCGAAGTGGATTAACCATTTTGTTGTGTTTTATTGTTTTGTTGTTTATCGGTAGCTGGTTGTTTCGCTATCCCGATATTGTGACTGCCCGTGTTGAGGTTTTTTCTGAAAATCCACCTGCAGACATTGTTGCCCGTACAACTGGACGAATTGATTATTTATTTGTTGAGGATGGAGATCTTATTGAGGATGGAGATCTTATCGGTGTGCTTGAGAATACGGCCAGCTATGAAGATGTTTTTGATTTAAAAGACAAAGTGAAGGACTTGAATGTGTTCTTTAATGATTTTGATGAGGCTTATCTTGTTGATTTAAGGGCAGGCTATCAGTTAGGGGAGGTTCAAACCGAATATTCATCTTTTTTGCGCTTATATAATAATTATATGAGTTTTCTCCGATTGGATTATTATCCGCAGAAAATTAATTCTCTGAATGAGCAGGTTCACATGCAGCGTATTTATTATGATCGTCTGTGGAGTCAACGCCAGATTTTAGAGGAGGATTATAAAATTGAGCTGGAGCAATATAGAAGAGATTCTACATTGTTTGCAGAAGAGGTGCTTTCTGTGGTTGATCTAAAAAAATCAGAGACAGCCATGTTACAAAAGAAATACTCTTTTAATGAGGCAAGAACAAATTTGGCTCAAACTCAAAAAGAAATTATCGAGTTAGAGCAGGAAGTGGTTAGTACGGAAAAGGAATTTGAGGAGCAAAAACAACAAATGCAGGCAGAGCTTACAGAGTCTTATAATGTATTGAGAAGTCGGATTGAGTATTGGGAAAACACATATGCACTTGAATCTTCAATTTCAGGAAAAATTACGTTTACAAAGTATTGGAGTAAAAACCAACAAGTTCAATTAGGTGATGAAGTTTTTACTATTGTTCCCGAAGATGAGAATCGTATTGTTGGGCGAGTAAATCTTCCATTGCAAGGGGCTGGAAAAATAAAAGCAGGTCAACAGGTGAATATCCGTTTCGATAATTATCCATACATGGAATACGGTACAGTAAAAGGAAAAATTAGCTCAATCTCACTTGTGCCAGCTGATGAATTTTACATTGCGGAAATAGAGTTTCCTCAAAATCTGGTAACTAATTATAATGTATCTCTTCCTTTTACTCAGGAGATGAAAGGTGATGCCGAAGTTATTACAGAAGATTTGAGATTGCTCCAGCGTATTTTTAATCCGGTAAGGTCTCTTCTGAAAGAAAAGGTACTTGATAAATAAATTCCTCTTTCCATTTGAAAAATCACTTTAAGTTTCCCGAATTTCTACTTCGTTGTATTTAGATTCTTTAAAATCAAGTAAAACTTCAAAAAATAACAAGAAAAGCTATTGTTCTTAACTGAAAATTAGTACTTTTGCCTGCCGTTTTTGGAGAATTCTGTCGAAAACGGAGAGGTAATGTATGTGTATTGACTGATAAATCAATGCTTTTGCAAACCTGAAAATTGAATAGATTTTTTTAAATAATTAGTAATAAAAATAGTTGTATGCCAACAATTCAGCAGTTAGTTAGAAAGGGGAGACAAAGTAATATCGAAAAAAGTAAGTCTCCTGCATTAGATTCTTGCCCGCAAAGGAGAGGTGTTTGTGTACGTGTTTATACAACTACTCCTAAAAAACCAAACTCAGCAATGCGTAAAGTTGCAAGGGTAAGGTTGACAAACGGTAAAGAAGTGAACGCTTACATTCCTGGAGAAGGTCATAACCTACAGGAACACTCTATTGTATTAGTGCGCGGTGGTAGGGTAAAAGACTTACCAGGTGTGCGTTATCACTTAATTCGTGGTGCTTTGGATACCGCGGGAGTAGAAGGACGTACTCAAAGACGTTCAAAGTACGGTACAAAAAGACCGAAGAAGTAATTTATTGAATTTTTAGTGGTTTGGTTGAGTAAATGATCCCGGAAAAGTTGGGGAGAACTGAAGCTCAATTAGTCACAGCCAATTCAAATAACACTAAGATTAAAGAAGATGAGAAAATCAAAACCAAAGAAGAGGATCATTTTACCTGATCCAAAATTTAACGACGTTCTTGTAACAAGATTTGTAAATGACTTAATGCTTGATGGTAAAAAAACCACAGCATATGCAATTTTCTACGATGCTATGGATATTCTTCAAAATCGTATGAAAGATGAAGAATTATCTCCTCTTGATATTTGGAAGAAAGCATTGGAAAATGTTACTCCTGCCGTTGAGGTAAAAAGCCGCCGTGTTGGTGGTGCCAATTTCCAGGTTCCAATGGAAATCCGTCCCGAAAGAAAACTTTCAATCTCTATAAAAAACTTGATTTTATTTGCCCGTAAACGTTCTGGCAAATCAATGGCCGATAAGTTAGCTGCTGAAATTCAAGCTGCATACAACGAAGAAGGTGGCGCCTTCAAGAAAAAAGAAGAAACACACCGTATGGCAGAAGCGAACCGTGCTTTTGCACATTTCAGGTTTTAATTAGAATTGGTATATCAGGATTAGAAAATATTGGTAAAAAATGGCTAGAGATCTCAAAAACGTAAGAAATATCGGTATCATGGCTCACATTGATGCCGGTAAAACAACAACAACGGAAAGGATTCTGTTTTATACAGGTATCACACACCGTATCGGTGAAGTGCACGACGGTGCTGCAACAATGGACTGGATGGAGCAAGAGCAGGAACGTGGTATTACTATTACGTCTGCTGCAACTACTACTTTCTGGAAACATAGAGATATGCAACACCAGGTAAATATCATTGATACTCCGGGACACGTTGACTTCACTGTTGAAGTAGAACGTTCTCTTCGTGTATTAGATGGTTCTGTTGCACTTTTCTGTGCCGTAGGTGGTGTAGAAGCACAATCAGAAACAGTGTGGCGTCAGGCTGAAAAATATGGCGTGCCTCGTATTGGTTTTGTAAATAAAATGGACCGTTCAGGTGCAGACTTCTACGATGTAGTTGCACAGGTTAAAGATAAATTAAAAGCAAACCCAGTGCCTATCCAAATTCCAATTGGTGCAGAAGAAACTTTCGAAGGTGTAATTGACCTTATCGAAATGAAAGCTGTACGTTGGTATGATGATGCAACATTGGGTACAACATATCAGTTGGAAGACATCCCTGCTGATTTGGCAGATAAAGCTAACGAATACAGAGAACAACTTGTTGAAGCAGTAGCAGAACAAGATGATGAATTGATGGAAAGATTTTTTGAAGATCCAGATTCAATTACTGCTGACGAAATGCATGCTGTTATTCGTAAGGCAACGATCTCTGGAGATATCGTTCCAATGATGTGTGGTTCTGCATTCAAAAACAAAGGTGTTCAACGCTTATTGGATGCTGT
Source organism: Prolixibacteraceae bacterium (assembly GCA_963676845.2). GTDB lineage: Bacteria > Bacteroidota > Bacteroidia > Bacteroidales > Prolixibacteraceae. The sequence continues at coordinate 109,058 of CAXXKK010000030.1, forward strand.
TTGTGAATATTTGCCTAGCCCACTTGATAATGGTAATATTACTGGAACAGATCCTCAAACAGGCGAAGAAGAAAAAAGAAATGCTGACGTTGAAGAACCTCTTGCAGCATTAGCTTTCAAAATTGCTACTGACCCTTATGTTGGTCGTCTGTGTTTCGTTCGTGTTTACTCAGGTAAACTTGAAGCGGGAGGTAGTGTTTATAATGCCCGTACCGGGAAAAAAGAGCGTATCTCACGCTTGTATCAAATGCACTCAAACAAGCAAAATGCAATAGAAGTTGTAGAAGCTGGTGATATTTGTGCTTGTGTTGGATTTAAAGATATCCGCACTGGTGATACATTATCTGATGCAAAACACCCAATTGCCCTTGAAAGTATGGAATTCCCAGAACCGGTAATTGGTATTGCAGTTGAGCCTAAAACTCAAAAAGACTTAGATAAATTGGGTATGGGATTAGCTAAATTAGCTGAAGAAGACCCAACATTTAAGGTTCAAACTGACGAAGATTCAGGTCAAACAGTTATTCGTGGTATGGGTGAGCTTCACCTTGAAATCATTATTGACCGTTTGAAACGTGAGTTTAAAGTTGAATGTAACCAAGGTAAACCTCAGGTAGCTTATAAAGAAGCAATCAGCCAGGAAGTACAATTGCGTGAAACGTATAAAAAACAAACTGGTGGTCGTGGTAAATTTGCTGATATCATCGTTAAAGTTGGTCCAGCTGATGAAGGAAAAGAAGGCTTGACTTTCATCAACAGTGTAACTGGTGGTAGAATCCCAAGAGAATATATTCCTTCTGTTGAGAAAGGTTTCCAAACAGCAATGATCAATGGTCCTCTTGCAGGATACCAGCTTGATAGCTTAAAAGTTGAGCTTCTTGATGGTTCATTCCACGCAGTTGACTCGGATCAGTTGTCTTTCGAAATTTGTGCTCGCCAGGCATTTAAAAACGCAGCTTCAAAAGCGGGTCCAAAATTGTTGGAGCCAATCATGAAGTCAGAAATTGTTACTCCTGAAGAGTACATGGGTGATATCATTGGTGACTTAAACCGTCGTCGTGGTAACGTATTGAGCATGGAAGAAAAATCAGGAGCACGTGTACTTAAAGTAAATGTGCCACTTTCTGAAATCTTCGGATATGTTACTGTATTAAGAACATTGTCTTCTGGACGTGCAACTTCTTCAATGGAGTTCTCACACTACGAAGAAGTGCCTCGTCAGATGGCAATCACTGTTCTTGAAGAAATTAAAGGAAAAGTAGAATTATTGTAGAATAATTTTTTATACATCTCATTATGAGTCAAAAAATCAGAATTAAGCTGAAATCGTACGATCACAATTTGGTTGACAAATCGGCTGAAAAGATTGTAAAGACTGTAAAAACTACAGGTGCAGTTGTAAGTGGTCCTATACCACTTCCAACTCATCGTCGTGTTTTTACTGTTTTGAGATCAACTTTCGTGAATAAAAAATCACGTGAGCAATTTCAGTTGTCGTCATACAAACGTTTGATTGACATTTACAGCACAACAGCTAAGACAATTGACGCCTTAATGAAGCTTGAATTACCAAGTGGCGTTGAAGTAGAAATTAAAGTTTGATAACCTGTAAAGTAAAAACAAAATGGCAGGATTAATCGGTAAAAAAATCGGAATGACTTCCGTATTCAGTGTTGAAGGGAAAAATATTCCATGCACTGTGATTGAAGCTGGTCCTTGTGTTATTACACAAGTGAAAACAGCAGAAACCGATGGTTATGACGCAGTACAATTAGGCTTTGGTGAAAAGAAAGAAAAAAACACCACAAAAGCTGAATTTGGACACTTCCAAAAAGCAGGAGTTGATCCAAAACGTCATATCGTTGAGTTTCAAGAGTTCGAAAATGATTACAAACTTGGTGACACCATTACTGTAGATGTAATCGATGAAGAAGGCTGGGTTGATATTACCGGGGTAACCAAAGGTAAAGGATTCCAGGGCGTTGTTAAACGTTATAACTTCCGTGGCGTTGGTGATGCAACTCACGGTCAGCACAACCGTTTAAGAGCTCCAGGATCGTTAGGTGCTTCTTCGTATCCTTCGAGAGTATTTAAAGGAATGCGTATGGCAGGTCGTACTGGTGGTGCTAAAAAGACCATCGAGAACCTGAAGGTAATGAAAGTAATTCCAGAATCGAACCTTTTAATTGTTAAAGGATCAGTTCCGGGAGCTAAAGGATCAACCTTAATTATTAATCAGTAATGGAAGTACAAGTATTAAATACAGCCGGAAAAGAAACCGGAAGATCAGTTGCTCTTAATGAGCAGATCTACGGTATTGAGCCTAATGACCATGCTATTTACCTGGATGTAAAACAGTATTTGGCAAATCAACGTCAAGGGACTCATTCAGCGAAAGAAAGAGGCGAAATTGTAGGAAGTACCAAAAAGATTAAAAGACAAAAAGGTACTGGTGGAGCACGTGCAGGTAGCATCAAGTCTCCTATTTTCCGTGGTGGTGGTCGTGTTTTTGGTCCTCGCCCAAGGAACTATGGTTTCAAATTGAACAAAAAAGTTAAAGCTTTGGCTCGTAAGTCAGCCTTAACTTATAAAGCACAGTCAAGTGATATCTTAGTGCTTGAAGATTTTTCACTGGAAGTGCCAAAAACAAAGGAGTTGGTGACAATTGGCAATAATTTGAATATTATTGATAAAAAGTCACTTTTCGTTTTACCAGACGAAAATAAAAACATATATTTGTCCTCCAGAAATTTGCAGGGGGTATCTGTTGTAACAGCTTCTCAGTTAAGTACTTACCAGATAATGAATGCAAAGAAGATTGTTCTTCTTGAGAGTTCGGTAAACAAAGTAGAAGAACAATTTAAAGCATAGGGGGATAAAAAATGAATATTTTAATAAAACCCATAGTAACAGAAAAAATGACGGATCAAGGTGAATCTTTGAACCGTTATGGATTTATTGTTCGTAGAGATGCAGACAAAGAACAGATTAAAAGTGCTGTTGAAAGTATGTATAATGTCAGTGTAGCTTCAGTAAATACAATGGTGTATGGTGGTAAGAACAAAAGCCGTTACACCAAAGGTGGTATGATTAAAGGAAAAACAAATTCTTTTAAGAAAGCCATTATTACACTGGCAGAAGGAGACACAATTGATTTTTATAGTAATATATAATAAATAGAAATGGCAGTAAGAAAATTAAAACCAGTTACACCGGGTCAAAGGCACAAAATTATTGGCGCTTTTGATACGATTACTGCATCAACGCCTGAAAAATCATTGTTGAAGCCCATCCGCAAGTCTGGTGGCCGGAACAACCAGGGACGGATGACGATGAGGTATATAGGTGGTGGGCACAAAAGGAGATACCGTATAATCGATTTCAAACGTGAAAAAGATGGTATGCCTGCTGTTGTAGAGTCAATTCAGTATGATCCAAACCGCACAGCGCGTATTGCACTATTAATTTATGAAGATGGTGAAAAACGCTACATGCTTGCTCCAAATGGCTTGGAAGTAGGCCAAACTGTATTAAGCGGTGAAGGTATTGCACCTGAAGTTGGCAACTCACTACCTCTTAGAGAAATTCCTCTAGGTACCTTAATTCACAACATTGAGCTTCACCCTGGACAAGGGGGCGTGATGGCACGTAGTGCAGGAACTTATGCACAATTGACCTCTAGAGAAGGAAAATACGCTATCGTAAAATTACCTTCTGGCGAATCCCGAATGGTACTCGTTTCTTGTAGAGCTACCGTTGGTACTGTTGGAAACACTGAACACAACCTTGAAAGATCTGGTAAAGCAGGTCGTTCTCGCTGGTTGGGAAGAAGACCTCGCGTACGCGGAGTTGTTATGAACCCAGTTGATCACCCAATGGGTGGTGGTGAAGGTCGTCAGTCCGGTGGACATCCACGTTCTCGTAATGGCTTATTAGCAAAAGGTTACAAAACCCGTGCTAAAAAGAAAGCCTCCAATAAGTACATAGTAGAAAGACGCAAGAAATAATTAAAGGAGTAGAATATGAGTCGTTCATTAAAAAAAGGCCCTTTTATCGCTTACCATCTTGAAAAGAAAGTATTGGCGATGAATGAATCAGGAAAAAAGTCTGTAATTAAGACTTGGGCCAGAGCATCAGTAATCTCTCCTGACTTTGTAGGGCATACCATTGCTGTTCACAACGGAAATAAATTTATTCCTGTTTATGTGACAGAAAACATGGTTGGCCATAAACTTGGCGAATTCGCACCTACAAGGACATTCAGGGGACACGGAGGTAACAAGTAATAATCGTGTGTTACTCGCAAACACTTAAAAGAATTTACGATGGGTGCTAGAAAAAGAAATAAAGCAAATGAGCTTAGGGAAGCCAAGAAATCACAATACTTCGCAGTTTTGAAAGACTGTCCAACATCACCACGAAAAATGAGGCTTGTAGCTGATATGGTTCGTGGTATGGAAGTTAACCAAGCTTTGGATGTATTGAAATTTTCTTCAAAAGAAGCTTCCCGTAAGGTAGAAAAACTGTTAATGTCAGCTATTGCTAACTGGCAGGCTAAAAACGAGGGAACTCGTTTGGAAGAAAGCAATTTGTACGTGAAAAGTATCGCAGTTGATTCAGGACGTATTTTAAAACGTCTTCGTCCGGCTCCTCAAGGTCGTGCGCACAGAATTCGCAAGCGTTCTAACCATGTTACACTTTGTATTGATAGTAAAAATATTCAAACCGATAACGAATAAATAATAATACATGGGACAAAAAGTTAATCCAATCGCTAATCGTTTAGGAATCATCCGAGGATGGGATTCCAACTGGTTCGGTGGAAACGACTATGGTGACAAGCTGGTTGAGGATACAAAAATCCGCGAGTACCTGAATGCCCGTTTGGCGAAAGCAAGTATTTCAAGGATTATCATTGAAAGAACTCTTAAGCTTATCACTATTACTGTTCACACCTCAAGACCCGGTATTATTATTGGTAAAGGTGGTCAGGAAGTTGACAAGCTTAAAGAAGAGCTTAAAAAGATCACTAGCAAAGAAGTTCAGATTAATATCTTCGAGATTAAAAGACCTGAACTTGATGCTCGTATCGTTGCAAATAATATTGCACGTCAAATCGAGGGTAAAATTGCCTATCGTCGTGCTGTGAAAATGGCTATCGCATCAACCATGAGAATGGGAGCACAAGGAATCAAAGTATTGGTTTCTGGTCGTTTAAACGGAGCTGAAATGGCTCGCTCAGAGATGTACAAAGATGGTCGTACACCATTACACACTTTAAGAGCTGATATTGATTATGCTCTTGCTGAAGCTTTAACAAAAACAGGGTTGCTTGGCGTTAAAGTATGGATCTGTAAAGGTGAAGTATACGGTAAACGTGACCTCTCTCCAAACGTCGGACAAAAATCTAACGGACCTGGTGGTCGTGGAAACAGAGGCGGTTACAAAAAGAAAAGAAAATAATTCGAAAACCTTTTAATTGAAAAAGGATGTTACAGCCGAAAAGAACAAAATTTAGAAGAGTCCAAAAAGGCCGAATGAAAGGAAACGCCCAACGCGGGAACCAACTTGCATTCGGATCTTTCGGAATAAAGACGTTGGAAGAATGCTGGATTACCGGTCGCCAAATTGAAGCGGCGAGGGTTGCGGTTACCCGTCATATGCAACGTCAGGGTCAAATTTGGATCCGTATTTTCCCCGATAAACCAATTACCAAAAAACCTGCGGAAGTACGTATGGGTAAAGGTAAAGGTGCTCCTGAAGCATTTGTAGCTCCGGTAAGCCCTGGTAGAATTATTATTGAAGCTGATGGTGTACCATTCGAATTGGCTAAAGAAGCCCTTCGTTTAGCAGCTCAAAAGCTACCGGTTACTACAAAGTTTGTTGTCAGACGTGATTATGTTGAATCTGAAAATGAAGACTAATGATGAAAACATCTGAAATTAAAGAATTAACTGACAAGGAATTACTGGAAAGAATCCAGTTAGAAACAGAAACCTTGGTACGTCTGAATATGAATCATGCAGTTTCTCCTCTTGATAACCCTATGAAAATTAAGGAAACAAGAAGAAACATTGCACGCCTGAAAACTGTGTTAAGTCAAAGGCAAGTAAATCAAAATCAGAATTAATTTGTAGTCGATGGAAGCAAGAAATCTGAGAAAAGAGCGTATCGGGGTAATTGTGAGCGACAAAATGGAAAAAAGCATTGTTGTTGCTGTTAAGATGAAAGAAAAACACCCTATTTACGGGAAGTTTGTTAACAAGACAACCAAGCTTTACGCTCATGATGAGCAAAATACTGGTAACGTTGGTGATACTGTAAAGATCATGGAAACAAGACCTTTAAGTAAAAACAAACGTTGGAGATTAGTTGAAATTATTGAAAGAGCTAAGTAATCATGATACAACAAGAATCAAGATGTGCAGTAGCCGATAATAGCGGTGCAAAAGAAGTGTTGTGTATTCGTGTTTTAGGCGGTACAAGAAAACGCTATGCATCACTGGGCGACATCGTGGTAGTTACTGTTAAGAGTGCTATCCCGAGTAGTGACATGAAAAAAGGAACTGTGTCAAGAGCCATTGTTGTTCGTACAAAAAAAGAAGTACGTCGTCAGGACGGATCTTACATCCGCTTCGATGATAACGCTGTAGTTTTGTTGAACAATACTGGTGAAATGCGCGGAACCCGTATTTTTGGCCCTATTGCAAGGGAACTTCGTGATAAAAACATGAAAATTATTTCACTTGCACCAGAAGTACTTTAATGCATAATATAAAACGAAATGCAGAAGAAATTACATATTAAAAAAGGAGACACAGTTGTCGTAACTGCTGGTAATGACAAAGGCAGTCAAGGAAAAGTACTAGAAGTTTTCCGCGAAAAACAAAGAGCAATTGTGGAGGGCGTTAATATGATGAAAAAACATACGAAACCTAATGCGGCTAATCCCCAAGGTGGTATCGTAGAACAGGAAGCGCCAGTCCATATTTCTAACCTAATGCTTGTTGATCCTAAAACAGGAGAAAAAACACGTATCGGAAGGAAACTCGACGACAACGGTAAATTAGTACGTTATTCAAAAAAATCTGGAGAGGAGATTAAGTAATGGCTTATATTCCAACACTTAAGAAGAAATATTCGGAACAAATCATTCCTGCTTTAATGAAGGAATTCGATTATACAACTGTTATGCAGGTTCCGAAATTGCAGAAAATCGTTCTTAATCAGGGAGTTGGAGCTGCAATTGCCGACAAAAAAATCATTGAAGTTGCTACTGAAGAAATGACAATGATAGCCGGTCAAAAGGCAGTCCAAACCAAATCAAAAAAGGACATTTCTAACTTTAAATTAAGGAAAAAGATGCCTATCGGTGTTCGTGTAACTTTAAGACACGAGAGGATGTATGAATTCCTTGATCGTTTAATCAATATTTCTTTGCCACGTACGCGTGACTTTAAAGGAATTGAGAGTAAAATGGACGGACAAGGTAATTATACACTAGGTATTCCCGAGCAAATCATTTATCCTGAAATAAACATTGACAAGGTTAACCGTATTAACGGTATGAACATTACTTTTGTAACTTCCGCTAGCACAGATGAAGAAGGATACGCCTTGTTAAAAGAATTAGGTTTACCTTTTAAAAACGTAAAAAAGAACTAAGTTATGGCAAAAGAATCCATGAAAGCCCGTGAGGTAAAAAGGGCTGCACTTGTTGAAAAATACGAAGAAAAAAGGGCAAGGCTTAAAGCAGAAGGTGACTATGTTGGCTTGCAAAAGCTTCCTAAAAATTCATCTAAGGTACGCTTACACAATCGTTGTAAATTAACCGGACGTCCAAAAGGATATATGCGCCAATTCGGTATTAGCAGGATTAACTTCCGCGAAATGGCTTCTAACGGTTTAATTCCAGGGGTTAAAAAAGCTAGTTGGTAATCAATTAATTGATAAAAGTAATGAGTAAAATTACAGATCCAATAGCAGATTATCTAACACGCATAAGAAATGCACAAAGTGCAAAACATCGTGTAGTTGATATTCCTGCATCAAACATAAAAAAGGAAATGACCAAAATCTTAAAAGATAAAGGTTATATTCTGAATTTTAAATTCGAGGATGATGTAAATTATCAAGGTAATATTAAAATTGCGTTGAAGTATCATCCTGAAACAAAAGTTCCAGCCATCAAATCAATGAAAAGGGTTAGTAAACCGGGTTTGAGGCAGTACTGCGATAGCGAGAACATTCCTCGCGTATTGAATGGACTTGGAGTAGCTATCTTATCTACTTCAAAGGGAGTTATTACTGACAAAGAAGCTAAAGAGCTAGGTGTTGGTGGTGAAGTATTGTGTTACGTTTATTAATTAAGGAGGAATATCAATGTCAAGAATAGGTATATTACCAATTGCGATTCCAGCCGGAGTAACAATAGACGTTTCAAAAGAAAACCTGGTTACTGTTAAAGGGAAATTAGGTGAATTGACACAACAAGTAGCTCCTGAAATCGAAGTTGTAGTAGAGGACAATAATATTACAGTTAAAAGACCAACAGATCAGAAAAAGCATCGTGCTATGCACGGACTTTATCGTTCTTTGATCAACAACATGGTAGTTGGTGTTTCTGAAGGTTATGAAATAAAACTAGAGCTTAATGGTGTTGGTTATCGTGCAGAAAACCAAGGACAATTATTAGATCTTGTTTTAGGTTATTCTCACCACACTTATCTTGAGCTTCCACAAGAAGTTAAAGTTGAAGCTGTGACTGATAAGAGAAGTAATCCAACAGTAACTTTGAAAAGTTGTGATAAACAACTTATTGGACAGGTAGCGGCAAAAATCCGTTCACTAAGAAAACCTGAACCATACAAAGGAAAAGGTGTGAAGTTCGAAGGTGAAGTAATACGTCGCAAAGCCGGTAAAACAGCAGCTAGTAGCTAATAGTTAAAATTTAGAACCATGGCTTTAACAAAACAAGAAAGAAGATATAGAATTAAAAAACGGATTCGTAAGATCGTATCCGGGACTGCAGAAAGACCACGTTTGTGTGTTTTTAGAAGCAACAAACAAATTTACGCTCAAGTGATCAATGATCTTGACGGAAAAACTTTGTTGTCAGTTTCTTCATTAGATAAAGAAATCAGTGCAGTTGAAGGAAATAAATCTGTAGTTGCTGCAACTGTTGGGAAAAAACTGGCAGAAAAGGCTCTAGCTGCAGGTGTTACAACTGTTTCTTTCGACCGTAACGGTTATTTGTATCACGGTAGAGTAAAACAATTAGCTGATGCTGCCCGCGAAGGTGGCCTTAAATTTTAATCATTATGGCAGGAACTATAAAGAAAGTCAAAACAACAGATCTAGAACTTAAGGACAGGTTAGTTGCTATTAACCGTGTTACTAAAGTAACCAAAGGGGGTAGGACATTCAGTTTTTCAGCAATTGTTGTTGTAGGTAATGAAGATGGCATTGTAGGATGGGGACTTGGTAAAGCAAGTGAAGTTACTGCAGCCATTGCTAAGGGAGTTGATGCTGCTAAAAAGAATTTAGTTAAAATCCCTATTAATAAAGGAACTATTCCTCACGAGCAAACAGCAAGATTCGGTGGAGCAGATGTTTTCTTGAAACCTGCTTCTCACGGTACCGGTGTAAAAGCTGGGGGTGCGATGCGTGCTGTATTGGAAAGTGTAGGAGTGCATGATATCCTTGCAAAATCTAAAGGATCATCAAACCCACACAACCTTGTGAAAGCTACTTTTAATGCATTACTTGAGATGAGGGATGCTTACACTGTTGCTCAGCAAAGAGGTGTTTCATTAGAAAAAGTTTATAAAGGATAAGGAACTATGTCTAAAGTAAAAATTACACAAATTAAAAGTCAGATTGGTTCCAGTAAAAAGCAAAAAGCTACTATTGAAGCTTTAGGAATCAAGAAAATGAACCACAGTGTAGAGCTTGAAAACACACCTCAAATTGCTGGTATGGTAGAAAAAGTAAAACACTTGGTAAAAGTTGAAGAAATTTAAATCAGTTAAGATTTCAAATTATGGAATTAAATAATCTTAAACCTGCAGCAGGATCCATTAAAAAAGATAAACGCATTGGTCGTGGACAAGGATCAGGACGAGGAGGTACATCAACAAGAGGACACAAAGGTGCTAAATCCAGATCAGGATATAGTCGTACTCGTGGATTCGAAGGTGGACAAATGCCTCTACAACGCGTTGTACCTAAATTTGGATTCAAAAATATAAACAGGGTAGAATATAAAGCCATCAATTTAAGTACTGTTCAAGCATTAGCTGAAGAAAAGAAAGTTTCAGTTATTGACTTTAACATGTTTGTTGATGCCGGTTTGGTTTCAAAAAAAGACCGGGTGAAAATTTTGGGAAATGGAGAACTTTCTCTAAAATTGGATGTAAAAGCTCATGCATTTTCTAAAAGCGCCAAAGAAGCCATCGAAAAATTAGAAGGAACCACTGAAACACTCTAAACCTAATGAAAAAATTTATCGAAACCCTAAAGAATATTTATAAGATTGAAGACTTGAGATCTCGCTTAGCGGTAACTTTATTTCTTCTTTTAATTTATAGATTAGGATCGTTTGTTGCACTACCGGGAATTGACCCAGCACAACTGGGACAGTTAGAAAGTCAAACCTCAGAAGGGTTGCTGGGGCTATTAGACATGTTTTCGGGAGGAGCATTCTCAAACGCATCTATCTTTGCTTTAGGGATTATGCCTTACATTTCTGCTTCTATTGTTATTCAGTTGATGGGAATAGCCGTCCCTTATTTTCAACGTTTACAAAAAGAAGGGGAATCGGGAAGAAGAAAGATCAATCAGATAACTCGTTATTTGACTGTAATCATTCTACTTTTCCAGGCACCTGCGTATCTATCTAACCTGCATTTGCAATTACCAGATGCAGCCTTTGCAGTTAGCGGCTGGAAGTTTAATGTGACATCAACAATCATATTAACTGCGGGCTCCATGTTTATTATGTGGTTAGGTGAACGTATAACCGATAAAGGTATAGGTAACGGTATTTCAATTATTATCATGATTGGAATTATTGCCAGACTTCCTTATGCTGTTTCAGCAGAGTTTATTTCTCGTATTGAGGAAGGCGGAGGTTTGGTATTCTTCCTGATTGAGTTTGTTATCCTTTACGTGGTATTTATGGGAAGTATATTGTTAGTTCAAGGTACTCGTAAAATCCCAGTACAGTATGCTAAAAGAATTGTTGGAAACAAACAATATGGAGGTGTACGTCAATATATTCCACTAAAGGTTAATGCTGCCGGGGTAATGCCTATAATTTTTGCTCAGGCTATCATGTTTGTTCCTAGTGCCCTTGCGAATTTTGCCAATTCTGAAAGTTTAACAGGCTTTGCTTCTGCAATGTCAAACATTACAGGTTTTTGGTATAATTTCTCTCAGTTCGTATTAGTTGTATTGTTTACGTATTTTTATACTGCAATTACAGTTAATCCGGTGCAAATGGCAGAAGATATGAAGAAAAATGGTGGTTTTATTCCAGGTGTTAAGCCAGGGAAAAAGACTGTCGAGTTTCTTGATACAGTAATGTCCCGAATTACTTTACCTGGATCAATATTCTTAGGTATTGTAACGATATTACCAGCTTTTGCAATGATGGTAGGAATCAATACTCAGTTTGCCTATTTCTTTGGTGGAACTTCTTTATTGATTCTTGTTGGTGTTGTTTTAGACACCTTACAACAAATTGAGAGTCACTTGTTAATGCGTCATTATGACGGATTAATGAAATCTGGTCGTGTTAAAGGACGCGCCGGAGGGGCAATGTATTAAACTTTAAAATAAAATATCTGTTCATCAGATTAACTATTTAAAAGAATAAAAAGATATGGCAAAACAGCCTTCTATAGAACAAGACGGAACAATAATTGAAGCTTTATCAAATGCTATGTTCAGGGTAGAACTTGAAAATGGTCATGTGATAACGGCACATATCTCTGGTAAAATGCGTATGCATTATATCAAAATTCTTCCGGGAGATAAAGTCAAAGTAGAAATGTCTCCTTATGACTTAACTAAAGGAAGGATTACTTTTAGATATAAAAATTAAAGCACATAATAATGAAAGTAAGAGTATCCATTAAAAAACGCAGTGCCGACTGCAAAATCGTTCGCAGAAAAGGCCGTTTGTACGTGATCAATAAAAAGAATCCTAAGTTCAAACAGCGTCAAGGATAATTAATTAACTTTGTAAATATTTTTTTTATGGCTCGTATAGTTGGAGTTGATATTCCTGATAATAAAAGAGGTGAAGTTGCATTGACTTATGTATATGGCATTGGCCGTAGTCGTGCACGTCACATCCTAGATGAAGCTGGTGTTGATTGTGAAATGAAAGTTCAAGACTGGAATGATGACCAGTTTGCTGCTGTTCGTCGAGTAATCAGCGATAATTTTAAAGTAGAAGGTGAACTTCGCTCTGAATACCAGTTGAGCATTAAACGATTGATGGACATTGGTTGCTACCGTGGTATCCGTCACCGTATTGGTCTTCCTGTTCGTGGACAAAGCACAAAAAACAATGCACGTACACGTAAAGGAAAGAAGAAAACTGTAGCTAATAAGAAAAAAGCCACTAAATAATTGATAATTAAGTTATGGCAAAAAAATCTGGAACTTCTAGAAAAAGAGTTGTAAACGTAGAAGCTACTGGTCAAGCGCATATACATTCTTCATTCAATAACATTATCATCTCATTGACTAACAATAACGGAGAAGTTATTTCTTGGTCTTCAGCTGGTAAAAAAGGATTCCGTGGATCTAAGAAGAATACTCCTTATGCTGCACAGGTGGCTGCCGAGGAATGTGGTAAAACTGCATACGACCTTGGTTTAAGAAAAGTAAAAGTTTACGTAAAAGGTCCTGGTAACGGACGTGAATCTGCTATTAGAGCTATTAACAGCGTTGGAATACAGGTTAATGAAATTGTAGACGTAACTCCACTACCACACAATGGATGTCGTCCATCAAAAAGAAGACGTGTTTAATCTTACAAAACTGATAGTATAATGGCAAGATATAGAGGACCAAAATCAAAAATTGCAAGAAAATTTGGTGAACCAATTTTCGGACCCGATAAAGTACTTGAAAAGAAAAATTACCCACCAGGGTTTCACGGGATGGCTAGCCGCAGACGTAAAAAGTCTGAATTCGGTTTGCAATTAAAAGAGAAACAAAAAGCAAAATACACTTATGGTGTGCTTGAAAAACAATTCTCAAACTTGTTTAAAAAAGCAACATCGAAAAAGGGTATTACTGGTGAGATTCTTTTACAATTGTTAGAATCAAGATTGGACAATGTAGTTTACCGTTTAGGATTAGCCCGCACAAGAGCTGCTGCTCGTCAGTTGGTTACTCACAAACATATTTTGGTAAATGGTGAGATTGTTAATATCCCATCTTACCAGCTTCGTCCAGGTGATATTATTGGGGTTCGCGAGAAATCAAAATCTCTTGAAGTTATCACTGAGTCATTAACCTCTCATCGCTATAACAATTATGCATGGTTAGAGTGGGATGGCTCACAAATGACAGGTAAATTCTTAAATCGTCCAGAACGTGAAGAAATACCTGAAAATATAAAAGAGCAACTAATCGTAGAGTTGTATTCTAAATAATAAATTACTCAGTATTATTATGGCAATATTAGCGTTCCAAAAACCTGACAAAGTTATAATGGTTGAATCAACCGACAAATTCGGAAAATTCGAATTTCGTCCGTTAGAACCCGGATATGGTATTACAATTGGTAATGCCTTGCGCCGAATCCTATTATCATCTTTGGAGGGCTATGCAATCACTACTGTTAAAATCGAAGGCGTAGATCACGAGTTTGCAACAATTAAAGGTGTAATGGAAGATGTAACTGAAATCATCCTTAACCTGAAACAAATTCGTTTTAAGAAAGAAGTCGAAGATGTTGACAGTGAAAAAGTTTCGATTACAATAACCGGACAGGAAAATTTTACGGCTGGTGACATTAATAATTTTATGACTGGATTCCGGGTGTTAAATCCTGAATTGGTTATATGCCGCATGGAAGCTGACGTGAAATTGCAGGTGGAAATCACCATCAATAAAGGTCGCGGTTATGTACCTGGAGCTGAAAATAAGCCGGTAGATGCTGAGTTTGGGTTAATTCCGATTGATTCAATTTATACTCCAATTACTAATGTAAAGTATGCTGTAGAGAATTATCGTGTTGAGCAAAAAACTGACTACGAAAAATTAATTCTTGAAATCAATACTGATGGATCAATTCATCCAAAAGACGCTTTAAAAGAAGCTGCTAAAATTCTTATTTATCACTTCATGCTATTCTCTGATGAAAAAATTACATTGGATTCAGATGAGAAATTTGCAAACGAAGAGTTTGATGAAGAAGTATTGCACATGCGCCAGCTTCTGAAAACGAAATTGGTTGACATGGATTTATCAGTGCGTGCATTAAACTGTCTGAAAGCTGCCGATGTTGAAACATTAGGTGAGTTGGTTACATATAACCGCAATGACCTTTTGAAATTCAGAAACTTTGGTAAAAAATCGCTGACAGAATTGGACGACTTGCTAAATGCAATGAATCTTACATTCGGAATGGATATTAGTAAGTATAAACTAGACAAGGAATAGGCAGAAATGAGACATAATAAAAAATTCAACCATCTGGGAAGAACAAGTGCTCATCGTAAAGCGATGCTTGCCAACATGGCGAATTCTTTGATCCTTCATAAAAGAATTACAACAACTACAGCCAAGGCAAAAGCACTAAAGATGTATGTTGAGCCGCTTATTACAAAAGCAAAGGATGATACAACACACTCACGTCGTACCGTTTTTAGTTATTTGAAAAGCAAAACTGCTGTTTCTGAATTATTCAGAGAAGTAGCAGATAAAGTCGGTGAACGTCCGGGAGGATATACTCGTATCCTAAAAACAGGATCACGTTTAGGAGATAATGCTGAAATGTGTATTATTGAATTAGTTGATTTCAATGAAAATATGCTATCTGCAAAAGAACCTAAAAAATCTAAATCTCGTCGTTCTCGTCGTGGTGGTGCTAAAAAAACTGAAGCAGCTGCTCCTGAAGCTCCTGTTAAGGAAGAAGTTGTTGCTGAGGAACCAAAAGCAGAAGCTCCTAAAACAGAAGTTAAAGAAGAGCCTAAAGCTGAAGGTGAAGAACCAAAAGCAGAATAACGAAAAAGTTCTAAAGATAGGAAGCTGGCCTGAAAGGGTCAGCTTTTTTTAGCTTTAAACAGCAGAAGGAGTATTTATAGTTTTACCTTTCTCGAAAGATTTAACTATTTTGATAAAGTTGCTGGAATCAACAGGTTTAATGAGAAATTGATCTGCACCTTTTGCCAGACATCGTTTCTTGTCGTTTTCTATTTGACTTGTCGAGTAAATTAGGATAGGGGTATTGTCTCCAAGCTTGTTCTCATATTGACGAATTTGATAAGTCACTTCTGCTCCATCTAAACCTGGTGGCATCCATAAATCTAAAATAATTAGATCATAGTTGGATGAGTAGACTTTATTTAAAGCTTCTAACCCATCGTTAGCAGTCTCTACATCATATAATTTACTTAAGACTCGCTCAACGAACCTTAAGTTTAGAGGGTTATCATCAGCAACAAGTATCTTCAAAACAATTCTTTTATGTAATGTAAAGGTACTTTAATCTCTAAATAATTAATTTAATTTTGATAAGTCGAAATAGACGTTGGATAGTTTGTATTTGATTAATAAGAATAATATATTTTGATAATATGGCAGACGATAAAAAAATAATTTTTTCAATGTATAAGGTGAGTAAATCTTTCTCACCTCAAAAACAAGTCATAAAAGATATTTCCCTTTCATTCTTTTTAGGAGCAAAAATTGGGATTATCGGACTAAATGGTTCAGGTAAATCAACTTTATTAAAGATTATTGCCGGAATTGAAAAGTCATATCAGGGTGAAGTTGTGTTTTCACCAGGATATACAGTTGGTTATTTGGAACAGGAACCTCAGTTGGATGAAACAAAAACAGTTAAAGAAATTGTTGAAGAGGGAGTTCAGGAAGTCGTTGATGTATTGAAGGCCTATGAAGAAGTAAATCTAAAATTTGGAGAGCCAGATGTATTGGAAGACCCATCGAAGATGGAAGCTTTAATGGATGAACAGGCAAAGCTTCAGGAAAAAATAGACCAATACGATGCCTGGAATCTGGATAGCAAACTGGAACGTGCCATGGATGCGCTGCGTTGCCCTCCCGGGGAACAATCAGTAAAAGAGTTATCGGGTGGTGAACAGCGTAGGGTTGCTTTATGTCGTCTTTTGTTAAAAGAACCAGATGTTCTCTTGTTAGATGAGCCAACCAACCACCTTGATGCCGAGTCAGTGCAGTGGTTAGAGATGCATTTGCAGCAATATAAAGGAACTGTGATTTGTATTACTCACGACCGTTATTTCTTAGATAATGCTGCGGGATGGATTCTTGAATTGGATAGGGGGGAAGGTATTCCATGGAAAGGAAATTATTCTTCTTGGCTTGAGCAAAAATCAAATAGACTTGCACTGGAGGAGAAACAACAGTCGAAAAGGCGTAAGACTCTGGAGCATGAGCTGGAATGGATCAGGATGGCTCCGAAAGCTCGTCATGCAAAGGCAAAAGCTCGTTTGAATGCATACGATCAGTTGATGAATGAAGATGTCAAACAAAAAGAAGAAAAGCTTGAAATCTATATTCCGAATGGTCCCCGTTTAGGTGAAAAAGTAATTGAAGCACATGACGTTTCAAAGGGATTTGGAGACCGCTTGCTGTTTGAGAATTTGGACTTTGTTCTTCCTCCCAATGGTATTGTTGGGGTTATTGGTCCTAACGGTGCAGGAAAAACTACTCTCTTCAAATTAATAATGAAGCAATTGGAGGCAGATAAAGGAACATTTGATGTTGGGGAAACCGTGAAAATAGCTTATGTCGATCAATCTCATGCTTCTATTGATCCTGAAAAGACAGTTTTTCAGGTAATTTCTGATGGCAATGATTTAATGTCCCTTGGAGGTCGGCAAGTAAATGCAAGGGCATATGTTTCCCGCTTCAATTTTTCGGGTTCTGATCAGGAGAAAAAATGTGGTGTGTTATCAGGTGGTGAGCGTAACCGTTTGCACCTGGCTTTAGCACTGAAAGAAGAAGGGAATGTGTTGTTGCTTGATGAGCCCACCAATGACATTGATGTAAATACATTACGTGCTTTGGAGGAAGGTCTTGAGAATTTTGCCGGATGTGCTGTTGTAATATCTCACGATCGTTGGTTCCTGGATCGTATTGCCACTCATATTTTAGCATTCGAGGGAGAATCAAGAGTTTATTATTTTGAAGGTAGCTATTCTGAATATGAAGAAAATAAAAAGAAACGTTTGGGTGATGAAGGTCCAAAACGAATCAAATATAAAAAGCTTGTGAAGTAGTGTCGTAAATTTCCTAAGCAGGAAAAAATTTTTTCATAGCAGGGAATTTCAAACGGAACCAAAGGTAAAATTGAGAGGCAGGGGATTTATCTCCTGCCTTTTTTATTTTATGTTGGAATTTATTTATGATTATTGTAGCTTGTTTTTTTGTTTCACGTACCTACTACAAGTATAACAGAAATAAGCAGATGGATTTACAGAATTACATACCCATTGAGATTATCAATTTCTTCCTGGTTCTTATTTTCTCCTTATTAATAGGCCTGGGGCAACGGCATCACCATATGGATGAAGGAGATTCATTTTTATTTGGAACAGACCGCACTTTTACTTTCATTGGATTACTAGGATATGTACTTTATATTTCAAACACCGAAAGTTTAATCCCTTTTTTAGCTGGTTTTATTGTTGTGGGGCTTATGCTTGGGATTCATTATTATCAAAAAATAAAAATTCAGGCAGATTTTGGTTTAACATCTGTTATTTTAGCTCTTCTGACTTATTGTTTGGCCGTTTTAGTTTTCACCCAACCCAATTGGTTAGTTCTGTCTTTTGTTGTGTCTATCCTCATTTTAACCGAGATGAAAGGCAGATTACAGATGATTTCACAAAAAGCATCTCATGAAGAATTTACAACACTGGCCAAGTTTATTGCTTTTGCCGGAATAATTTTACCCCTGCTACCTTCTAATGATATTTCAACATTTATTCCCGTTTCACCTTATGAGTTATGGCTTGCAATTGTTGTTGTTTCAGGGGTTTCTTATGCAAGTTATTTACTGAAGAAATTTATTTTCCCTGATTCCGGGATATTATTAACCGGTATTTTGGGCGGTATTTACAGTAGTACGGCAACAACTGTTATTCTTTCAAGAAGGGAAAAAGAAGAAAAAACAGGAGCTCATTCTGTATCAGCAATAATGCTTGCTAATGGGATGATGTACATTCGGGTATTGGTTCTGGTTTTTGTTTTTGATCGTTCTGTGAGTTTATTGCTAGCTATTCCGTTTTTAGTGATGTTTGGAATTGCTTTTATCTTGTCAAAATGGAACTTACAAAAAACAAAAAGTAGGTTGAAGGCTCTAAAAGGTAAGCCTGATAAATTGAGTAGTCGCAATCCACTGGAATTAAGAACGGCAACCATTTTTGGAATTTTGTTTGTTGGATTTGGTCTTATTACCCAAGCCGTTATGAATCATTATGGGAGTAGTGGAGTAGCAGGTTTAGCCTTTTTTATCGGGATTTTTGATGTGGATCCGTTTTTTTTGTACCTGTTGCAACAGCATATTGAGATTGTGAATTTTACAATTGCCATGGCCATTATTAATGCAACAAATAGCAATAATCTGATGAAAATGGTTTATGCTATTACCTTATGTAGTAAGGATTCTCGTAAATCATTACTGTTTCACTTTTTAATTTTAATTGTTTCAGGACTTTTGGTTTCATTACTGTTTTACTTGATTTACCGATAAGTTTAGTATAGTTGCCGGATTTATGGTTTGATTTTGCAGCCATCTTCAATAACTTGTATGAAAATTTGAAATTATGGAAAGAATTGTTGATGACAGGGATGAACGAATGTGGGGCATGTTTTGCCACCTGGCTTCGTTCGCTTATTTTATCCCACTTGGAAATATAATTGGTCCATTAATTATATACTTGATCAAGAAAGATGAATATGCCTTAGTTGAAGACCAGGGGAAAGAGGTTATGAACTTCCAGATAACCATGACTTTATTCCTGTTTGTTTCTGCTATTCTTACTGCCATTTTGATTGGAATTTTATTTTTGGCAGCTGTTGGAATTTTTTCATTGGTATTTACTATTATTGGCGCATTAAAGGCTAATGAAGGAGTTTTTTACCGTTATCCGCTTTGCATCCGTTTCATAAAATAAGTGCTCCTTTGAAGGATTCTTTTTCATCATTCTTGAAGTAGTGCTGATTTTGCTTATTTTTGCAGCTTCAAAGAAAGAAGAATACTAAGATCATGGCTCAAAAACCTTCAATTCCAAAAGGAACGCGCGACTTCTCTCCAACAGAGATGGCTCGCAGAAATTATATTTTCGACACTGTAAAATCTGTTTTTCAACTTTATGGTTTTCAACCTATTGAAACACCTGCAATGGAGAACCTTTCAACCTTAATGGGTAAATATGGAGAAGAAGGGGATAAATTGTTGTTCAAAGTGTTGAATTCGGGTGATTTTCTTTCAAAAGTGAAAGACGATGAGTTGATGCAAAAGAACAGCATTCAGCTTACCAACAAAATTTCGGAGAAGGGTTTGCGTTATGATCTGACTGTTCCTTTTGCTCGTTACGTTGTTCAATACCGTAACGATATTTCATTTCCGTTTAAAAGATACCAGATTCAGCCAGTTTGGCGTGCTGATCGTCCACAGAAAGGACGTTACCCGCGAATTTTACCAGTGCGATGTAGACATGATTGGCAGTAATTCATTATTGAATGAATTTGAATTGGTGCAAATTATTGATGATGTGTTTACCAAACTCGCAGTAAACACGGTTGTAAAAATTAATAACCGTAAAATTCTTGCAGGTATTGCTGAAACGATTGGTGAGCTTGACCGAATGGTGGACATTACAGTAGCCATTGACAAGCTTGATAAAATAGGCTTGGAGAAAGTAAACGCAGAAATGCTTGAGAAAGGGATATCTCAGGAAGCAGTGGATAAGTTACAACCGATCTTAAAATTGAGCGGAAATACAGAAGAAAAGCTACAGCAACTTGATGCAGCTATAGGAAATTCAGCGATTGGTAAAAAAGGAATTGAAGAGGTAACTACACTATTCTCTTATTTAAATACGGTAGAGCTTAACACCGAGGTTGAACTAGACCTTACTCTGGCCAGAGGATTAAATTATTATACCGGGGCTATTTTTGAAGTAAAAGCAAAGGATGTTCAGATTGGAAGTATTTGTGGTGGTGGACGCTATGATGATTTAACAGGAATTTTTGGAATGCCGGATGTTTCAGGTGTTGGAATTTCATTTGGAGCCGATCGCATTTATGATGTGATGACCCAACTGGAACTTTTCCCGGAAGAAGCTGTAGCATCCACAAAAGTCATGTTTGTGAATTTTGGAGCAAAAGAAGAAGCTTTTTGCCTGCCAATCCTTGGTAAATTGAGAAAAGCCGGTGTTAATGCGGAGATATTCCCTGAGGCTGCTAAAATGAAAAAGCAAATGACATGGGCCAACCGTAAGGAAATTGCTTATGTGGTGCTTGCCGGGGATCAGGAAATTGAAGCAGGAAAAGTAAATTTGAAAAATATGAAAACGGGTGATCAAAAAATGCTTAGCCCGGAAGAACTGATTAACGAATTATCAAACTAACAGATAATCATAGTTATCTAATTTTTGGCAAAATGAAGCCGGTTCAATTTTTTGAACCGGCTTTCTTGTGGTATTAATCGTCGTCATTTTCATCTTCATCATCAGAGGGATCTGGCATGTATTCCAACTCAGAATATTTGTCTTCATATTCTACACGGCTTTCACTTTTCAGACTCCCATCGTCATCATAATCATCATCCTCACTAATAATGTCTATTGCCTCTTCTGTTGTCATTCGAACCAGATAGTATTTCTCATCTGTTTCAAAAGGTAATGCACTAACAAGCAGACCGTCTTTGTTTGTAAATGTTATCAGGTTCTGACTAAACCCGAAAGGATATACAAGCTTGATTTGTTCTTTTATGGTATTATCGAGCTTCTCGTAATCCTTAATAACTCTTGGTTTATTACTAACTGGCATGATTTCAATCTCCTAATAAATTGACCTTATTTTAGTTTTCATATTTATATTGATCTCCTTTTTCGGAGGGAAATTACGAAATGCAGCAATAAAAAAATAGGTTTAATAGCATTCGTCCTAAAAAAAATGACTTTTAATGGATTTTGAAGTTTAATGTTTTGTTACAGTGTTTGTTATCGTCTGATTATTTTTATCTGAGTATGGATTTTGTAGAAATAACAGGCATGTTTTGCAGATTGAAGAAGGCATTTATCAGGCCGAACATGGAATAATTACTGATATCATTTTCTCTGATTTGTTGTTCATGAATGAGTCCTTTACTCAATAAATATTGCCGTTGTGTGCCTAGAAGTAAAGGACTGTTTGGTGTAATCCATTTTTCGCCGTTCCAGAATATCAGGTTGGCAATGGAGCAGTCGGTAACGAGTCCGTTTTTTATAATGATTACTTCATCGGCATTTTCTTTTTGAGCAAAAAGTTCATTCAGGATTGTGCGATCTGCATATTTTAGATGATAGTCAA
>CAXXKK010000031.1:0-148716 GCA_963676845.2 Prolixibacteraceae bacterium
TCCCATCCAGGACCAATTTCAAGGACTTCGGAAATTGACTCTGCACGTAGGCTGTCAACAATTTTTCTTGCAATGTTTTCATCTTTTAGAAAATGTTGGCCTAAATTCTTTTTTGCCCTAACTTTTGTCATTTATATTATTCTGATTTGTCCCGGAGATTCGTTAATATGTTGTTAAAAAATCTTGAGGTTTAAAAAAATCTTTATTTTTGTCTGCTGCTATTCCCTCATCGGGCGTGCAAATTTAAAAAAGTACATTAGAAAAAACTGAAAGTGGTGCTTAAACCAAACTAAAATTAGCTCATTTTCATTAATAAACTAGTTTATTTTGAAAGAGATATTTTTAAAGTTCTTAAAATTCCTGATGTTCTTGGCTATTGGGGGACTCCTCTTTTGGCTGGTCTATAGAGGTCAGGACATTGAACAGATTAAGGACACATTAGCAAATGACGTTAACTATTTTTGGGTTTGGTTTTCATTATTCTTAGGTTTTTTAAGTCATATAAGCAGAACAGTGAGATGGGGCTTAATGATTGAACCCCTGGGGCAAAAACCTCGCTTGTTAAATACCTTGCTGGCAGTGATGGTGGGCTATTTGATGAACTTGGTTATTCCAAGAATGGGGGAGATTTCCCGTTGTGGAGTTTTGAGCAGATATGAAAAAATTTCATTTACCAAATTAGTAGGGACAGTTGTAATAGAGCGTGTTATAGATGTGGTTATGCTCTTAATATTGACTTTCGCTATTGTTGTTTTACAATTTGGAAAGGTTATTCAATTTTTAAATAACAATCCGGATATTAAAGGTAAGCTTGAAAGTGTTGCATTTTCACCTTGGACCCTATTAGTAATCCTTCTAATCATTATCCTGTTTTTCGTTTTCCGGAAAAGGATAAAACATTCAACTGTTTTTTCAAAAGTCAATGAAACGCTTCATAAGTTTGGTGAAGGTCTTAGGACTATCAAAACAATGAAGAATAAAGGGGCTTTTATTTTTCATACTGTATTTATCTGGTTGATGTATTATCTAATGCTGTATGTGATATTTTTCGCATTTGATTTCTCTTCTAATTTGCCGGCTATCGCTGGATTAACAACTTTTGTTTTTGGAAGTTATGGTATGGTTGCTCCTGTTCAGGGAGGGATTGGTGCCTGGCATTTCATGGTTATTCAAGCGTTAATTGTTTACGGAATAGGTAAGGCAGATGCTTTGGTGTTGGCTTTTCTTGCACATACCAGTATGACAGCCATGATGATTTTGTTGGGCTTGATTTCCTTGTTGATACTTCCATTTATAAATCGTAGAACAAATTAAAGTTTGTAGTTTTGGACTATGAATAAACAATTTTAAGTGAATACGGAATTATTCATAGCACGACGACTATTTTCATCAAAAGATAAAAACCAACGTATGTCGAGGCGTATTGTACGTCTGGCAGTAGCTGGTATTAGTCTTGGTATGATGGTTATGATTTTATCTGTAGCTATTGTTACCGGCTTTCAGATGGAAATAAAAAATAAGGTGAATGGGTTTGCGGCTCATTTGCAAATTGTTAATTACGATAGTAATCAATCTTACCAAACTGACCCTGTTCCTAATGATCTTCCGGTTCTTGAAACCGTTAAAAGTATGCCTGATATAAAGCATATACAGCAATTTGCAACAAAACCAGGTATGATTAAAGCTGATGAAGATATTCAGGGAATAGTTTTGAAGGGAATATCTACTGACTTTGATTGGAGCTTTTTTGAAAAATATAAAGTTGAAGGTGAGCAGCTCAAACTGGATTCAACAGAAACCGATAATGTGTGGATTTCTGAACAAATCTCTAACCTTTTAAAGTTGAAGATGGGGGATAAGTTCAGGATGTATTTTTTGAATGAAGGTGAGAGTGGACCTCGTGTTAGGGTGTTTGTTGTTCATGGTATTTACCGAACCGGACTTGAAGAATTTGATAAAATGTTTGTACTGGCAGATATGCGCCATGTTCAGCGTTTAAATGGGTGGGATGAGAACCAGGTGAGTGGCTATGAAATCTTCCTGAATGATGTGAATAAAGTGGATGATATGCAGTACGATTTATATGGTGTTCTTACATCTGCTATTCAACAAGATGTGCCTCTGCTCAGAGTTGTGAATATACAACAGGAGTATCCCTATATTTTCGATTGGCTGGATTTACTTGATATGAATGTTTGGATAATTCTTGGATTGATGATATTGGTGGCCGGTTTCAATATGATTTCTGGGTTGTTGGTAATTATTCTGGAAAGAACCCAGATGATTGGTGTCCTTAAATCATTAGGTGCAGCTAATGTAAATGTCCGAAAAGTTTTTCTGTACTTATCTGCTTTTTTAATAGGAGAAGGTCTGTTGTGGGGAAATGTCCTTGGTATCTTAATCGGACTTGTTCAATATTATTTCAAAATTATTCATCTCGATCCTACTTCTTATTATGTAGATACCGTTCCAATAAATCTTGTCCCGTCTCATTTGATATTTTTAAATCTGGGAGCATTGTTCATTACTTTGGTTATGCTGCTTGGCCCTTCCTATATTGTAGGTAGAATATCTCCTGAGAAAACGATTCGTTTTGAATAGGATTTAACGGCTAAGTATCTTAAATCTTTTCAGCAAACAAATAATATTGCACTGTGTTTTATATTGATGTGATGCTTATTTTATAACTTGTAGTGCATGTTTGATTTGAATCCGGAATATATACGTAGCCTGCTTGATCTGGATCTTCCCGGAGAAAATTCTCACCGGAAGATGATTCCTCCCGGAAAGAGATTAAGTATTTTACCTGACGAGCTTGAAAATGTTCGGTTTAGTAGCGTGTTGATTCTGCTTTTCCCATATAATGGACAGATAAATATATGTCTGACGAAACGGAATAAGGCAATGAAACATCACCCCGGACAAATAAGTTTTCCCGGAGGACGGATTGAGGAGGGGGAAAGTCCTGACTTGACAGCTCTGCGCGAAACCTATGAAGAAATAGGTGTGTTATACGGAAATGTTGAAATATTGGGAAAGTTATCAGACTTGTATATTCCGGTGAGTCAGTATTCAATTTATCCCTTTGTTGGCTGGATGGATTATAAGCCAAATTTCGTTTTAAATTATGATGAAGTTGAAGAGATCATTTTTCTGCCCATAGAAAGCTTTCTTGAGAACAGGGATGTGCAAACAATATCAATGCAAACATCAACAGGAATTCTGGATGTTCCCTATTTCCCCTATAAAAATGAAGTGATTTGGGGGGCAACAGCAATGATTCTTTCTGAGTTCTTTGATTTGCTGGATAGGAATGTTGTTCACATGCAGGTGAAAAATGAAAATGATAACCCATGAAACAAATCTTTCATATATTTCAAATTAATGAAGATGACTCGGCAAGGATTTCCGCCTTGCCTGATGAACCTCACGAGCATGATTATGAAGAACTAATAATTGGTATTGCGGGGAAGCTTGATCACTATATCGATTTTAAAAATTCTGTTGTTAATTCTCCTTTAGTGAGCTTTGTGGCAAAGGGAAAGATTCATCGTGTTATTCCTCTTTTAAAAGAGGATAAATGCAATATGTGGGTCATTCGGTTTAAGAGCGAGTTTATTCCTGAAACAACTTTTCAGTTGTATGCTTATTATCATGATTATGCCAATATTGAGTTGCCGGCTAATAATTGCTATAGCCGGATGGTGCAGCTTTGCGAAATAATGCATGACGCCATGCAACAAGAAGATCCGGATATGGGAGTTGTTCGCCACCTGTTGTCGGCACTTTTTGCCATGATTGAAGCCGAGCGAACCAAAATTGAAACGGAACAGGATGGGAAAAATAAGACACAGAATGAAACATTTAAAAGTTTTCTGAAAATTTTGGAGGAAAATTACAAGCGTTCAGAGGGTGTCGATTTTTATTCCGAAAAGCTTTTCATGTCATCCCGAAACCTGAATTTAATTTGCAAAAACATTCTCAACCGGAGTGTTTCTGAAATGATAGAAACCCGAAAACTTATTGAAGCAAAAAATCAACTTATTCATACCGATAAAACTGTTGCAGAGATTGGTTTTGACCTTGGATTTAATGAAAAATCATACTTTTCGAATGTGTTTAAAAAGAAATCGGGACAAACTCCAACCGAGTTTAGAGAGGAGATGAGAAAGCACATTTCCTGATTTTACAACTCTATTTCCTAAAACTGTTACCCCTTCACTTCCTTTTCGTTGCAACTTTGTATTATAAAATTGAAACAAGAAAATACAAACAAAAAACAATTAGAAAATGGAAGCAAAAGTTAAAACAGAAGTAAAAACAAAATGGGTATTAGACCCTACACATAGTGAGTTAGTTTTCAAAGTAAAACACCTGATGATTTCTAATGTAAAAGGTGAGTTTAAAACATTTAATGCTGAACTTGAAGGTGAAGATTTTGAAAATGTAAAAGTTTCGGCATTTGTCGATGCGGGTTCTGTTTATACAAATAATCAGGATCGTGACAATCACCTAAAGAGTGCAGATTTTTTCGATGTTGAAAGCTACAAAGAATTGACTTTTGAAGGAACATCTTTTGAAAAGGTTGATGATGATGAGTATAAATTGAAGGGATTATTAAGCATAAAGGGAGTTAGCAAAGAGGTTACATTGGATGTCGAGTTCGGCGGTGTGGCAAAAGATCCGTGGGGAAATGAAAAGGCCGGATTCTCATTCAGTGGTAAAATTAACCGAAAAGACTGGAGCTTAAACTGGAATGCAGCTCTCGAAACTGGGGGTGTTTTAGTGAGCGATGATGTTCGCATAAATGGCGAAGTTCAGTTTGTGAAGCAACAAGCTTAAACAAACTTCCGTAGTGTTTTGAAACGAAATAAATTTATTAAAGCAATGGCATTTTTGCCATTAACAGGAGCGATTATGAACTTGAATAAAATTAATGCCATGACTAATTCCTTAAGCAACACGGCAAAAATGCCGCTGTTGTTTTTGGGACATGGTAGTCCTATGAATGGGATTTCTGAAAATGAGTTTGTGCAAGGTTTTCGTGATGTTGCAAAATCGATTCCGGTTCCCAATGCCATTCTTTGTGTTTCGGCACATTGGGAAACTCGTGGAACTCAGGTCACAGCTATGCCTAATCCTCCAACAATCCATGATTTTGGCGGATTTCCTAAAGAGCTTTACGAGGTGGAGTATCCTGCGCCTGGTAATCCTGAGTTAGCAAAAGAAACTCAAAAGCTTATATCTTCAACAGATGTGGCTCTGGATGAAAAATGGGGACTTGATCATGGGGCTTGGAGCGTTATCAGACATATGTATCCAGAGGCTGAAATACCGGTAATACAGATGAGTATTGACTACTTAAAATCTCCGGAGCAGCATTATGAACTGGCAGCAGAGATTTCGGCACTTCGGGAAAAAGGAGTTTTGATTATTGGAAGTGGTAATATTGTTCATAATCTTCGTCGGGTTGCCTGGGACAAGTTGGATGCAAATTATGGTTTTGACTGGGCTATTGAGGCGAATGAAATGATAAAGAAGAGGGTGCTTGAGGGAAATCATACAGATTTGTTGAAGTATAACTCATTAGGCTCTGCCATTAGTTTAGCCGTACCAACACCGGAACACTATCTGCCTTTGTTGTATGTGTTGGCTTTAAAAGAGAAAAATGAAGAGGTTAATTTGTTTAATGATGAAACAGTTGGGGGATCATTGTCCATGACATCTGTTCGAATAGGCTAACAAATTTTTAGTGAAAAAATAAAAGCGAGTAACAACTTATAGGGGTTGATATTCGCTTTTTTTTATTTTAAAATCTGCATATATCTTCCAAATGAACAGACCTGAGTGGCGTCCCTTGTAATTTGACCTGTGTAAATGTTTTAATACTTCTAAGCTAATTCTTACACCCGCTGGTGATATCAGAATTAGTAAAAGTGTGTTTTTCTAATGTTGGTTCCTGCAATAATGAAAAAAGTTCCGATTACAACAGAAATAAATCCCCAAAACCACATAACTTGAGGTGTCACTGTAATTAGAAGGATACCTAACACAACTAAAAGTATACCAACATAGGTCTCTTTGTGATATTTATTTGTATGTGTTCCCATGTTTATTTGTACGTTTTTATTTGTAGCTATGTTTGGTTGGTTTTACTGTTATTAAAACAAGAATTGCAGTTTTGGAAAGAAGAATGTCTATTGTTATTGAATTTATTATTACTCTTTATATTTATGATGTTGAAAAAACTAACACAACAATCTTTTGTGAGTTAATAATTGCCAAATGAAAAAGTTACTATTTGATAAGTTGGAGCGAGCTTATGATTTTATTAATAATGAGGAAGATGCCCGAATATGTAAAGATATTTCGGATGCTGCATGCAGGTATTCCCCGTTGAATTATTTTGTTCTCATTTTAAGTAATACATTGTCAAAGTTGGGTGATGTTTTGGGAAATCCTAAAACTGTTTTGGCCTGGCTGATGCAATATGTAAATGCTCCATTGGCTTTAATCAGTTTTATTGTTCCTATTCGCGAGTCTGGATCGATGTTACCGCAAATTATCATTGCAAATTATATCCGGCGTTTGCCGGTCAGAAAATGGGTTTGGGTGTTAGGATCCGTTTTTCAATTTTTATCGATGACGGGAATTGGTTTTGTTGCTCTTAATTTTGAAGGAACGAAAGCCGGAGTCTTAATTATTGTCCTTTTAATATTATTTAGTTTGTCAAGAGGGTTTTGCTCTATTGCGTCAAAAGATATATTGGGGAAAACGATTCCCAAAACCCGAAGAGGACGATTAAATGGATATTCTACTTCTATTTCAGGTTTACTGGTAATTATTAGCGGTTTATGGATGTCGTTTAAAAGTAAAGAAGACCCGGGAATAAATTATTATACGTTTATTATTTTTTTAGCAGCAGTACTTTGGTTGTTTGCGGCATTGGTTTATGCAAAAGTGAAGGAATATCCTGGAGAAACTGAAGGTGGAAGGAATGGACTTAAAGAAGCTCTTCAAAAATTGAGTATTGTTAAAACTGATAAGTCTTTCCGGAAATTTATAATAGCTCGTTCTTTATTGCTTTGTTCTGCATTAGTTGCTCCATTTTATATTGTACTAGCACAAAAATATATTGGATCGCAATCTATCTTGCTTGGTCTATTTATTATTTCTAATGGGCTGTCATCTGCAATAAGTGCACCCTATTGGGGGAAAAAAGCTGATGAGTCGAGTAAAAATGTTCTTGTAATTGCTGCTTTGATAGCATCATTGCTTGGGATTGTAGTTTTTTTCATCATGCTTTGGGTTCCTGTTTTGAGGGATAATATGTGGTTTTACCCGATAGCTTACTTTGTGCTTGGGATTGCTCATAGCGGAGTTCGACTGGGACGTAAAACATATATTATTGATCTTGCAGGAGGTAATAAACGGACGGAATATGTTGCTGTGAGTAATAGTCTAATTGGAGTAATTTTATTGGTTACAGGTGGAGTAAGTGCACTTTTGTCCATTTTTTCAGTAGAGGGAATCGTGTTAGGCTTGTCTTTACTTGGGATTGTAGGCGCCTGGGTAAGTTCGGCACTTAAAGAGACTGATTGAAATAGATTATATTTTTTATAATTAGGTCGTTTGTTTCGTGATTGAATAGTTATCTATATTGTAGTTTATCCAATTTCTAATTGGGAGATGTTTTGATAATTATGTGGGGTGTTTGAGGGTTTGCATATTTATCTGCTTTGTTGGGAGGAGTAAAGTAGTGTTTTGATAATTACTGTCTTATCGAATAAAAACTTTAGTGTATTTTTGCTGTTAATTAAAGCAATAAGTGTTTAGACTAACGGGCTTATTTGCAATAGAAAATAATAGATAATGAAAAATATTTTATTCCTATCTGTACTGGTTGCGAGTTTTGTTTTTACCAGTTGTATTGAAAGTGCTATTGATGGAAATGATGCTGATCTTACGAACAATCAAATCATGAATAAGTTGGATATTGATGATCCTGCAATATGGAATACTTTATGTACGCAGTACATTACTACTCCTGCTGAAACGGAATCCTCATTCAATTTGAAATCTATTCATGAGTATCCCGGTGGTGATAAATATTATTTTGCATTATATGAAGATTTGTATCCTTCGGAAGGTGATTATGATTTTAACGATGTGATTCTTCGTTCTAAACTTGGTTGGGGCAAAAGTGGTGGTACTCATTCTGGTTATGTAAATACAAAGTTAATAAACAGGGGAGGATCTTTACCTGCAAAGGTTGGATTGATGTTTTATGAAGTTTCAGGTAATACATACAAGCGTATTCCATATAGTAATATTACTGTAAATGGAGTTCAGTTGATAGATGAACCCTGGTCAGAGGATTTGACCGAATTGGGTGCAGAATGGAATATTGATTACTCTTTTGAGAGTACAAGTGATAATATTTGGATAAACTATTTTATTGAGGTAAGAGATAGAAAAATATTAACCAGTGGTTTTGCTCCGGTTGATGTAGAGGAATTTACAATGCCTCGTCTTGAATATTTGTCAAATAATAATTTGCCTTGGGGACTTGAGGTGGAAGCTGAAGATTTTGCTATTTGTAACGAGAAGGAATTATTTTTAAATGCTTATCCTCTATTTCAGGAATGGGCAGAAACAGATGGTGTAAAAAATAAAAGGTGGTATGAATCTCCGGATTTAACCTACTCTCATTATTAGAATTTAGGACACATACTTATAAAACAAAAAACGCCTTTTTATAAAGGCGTTTTTTGTTTTATATATCAGAGGTATATTTTAAATAGTATCTTTTTCACGAATTTCTACTCGGCGAATTTTTCCACTAATCGTTTTAGGAAGTTCATCTACAAATTCAATCACGCGAGGGTATTTATATGGAGCTGTTACTTGCTTAACATGATTTTGCAATTCTTTTGCAAATTTATCACTTGCTTTGTGTTTGCAATTTGCAGCTAATACTACAGTCGCTTTTACTATTTGTCCGCGAATATCATCGGGGATTCCTGTAATTGCACATTCTACAACATCCGGATGGGTCATTAGTGCACTTTCCACCTCAAAAGGACCAATGCGGTAACCTGAACTTTTGATAACATCATCAGCTCGTCCTACAAACCAGAAATAACCATCATCGTCTTTCCATGCTAAATCACCGGTATAGTAAATTCCATCAGACATTGCTTCACTAGTCAGGTCTGGATTTCTATAATATCCCTGAAAAAGACCTGAAGGGTATTTTTCTCCATAACGGATTACAATTTCACCTTGTTCTCCAGCTTTAGCAGATACTCCTTCTGCTGTAAGTAAATCTACATCATAATGTGGATTAGGTAAGCCCATAGAGCCCGGTTTTGGCTCTACCCAGGGAGATGTAAATACAGAACAAGTTGTTTCACTTTGTCCGTATCCTTCATGTAATTTAATACCCGTGAAGTTGTAAAACTTGTTATATACTTCGGGATTTAATGCTTCTCCTGCGATAGTGCACCATTCCAGTGCTGATAAATCATAATGAGTAAGGTTCTCACGTATTAGAAAACGGAAAATCGTTGGTGGAGCACAAAGAGAAGTAACCTTGTATTTAGAAAGAACACCTAATATATCAGCTGGTGTAAATTTCTCGTGATCGTAAACAAAAACAGTAGCACCAACCAGCCATTGCCCATATAGTTTCCCCCATACAGCCTTAAGCCATCCGGTGTCTGCAATGGTTAAATGTATACTGTCTTCGTGTAAGTTTTGCCAATATTTTGCGGTAACAATATGTGCCAGTGGATAAATACTGTCCAACATCACCATTTTGGGATCGCCTGTTGTTCCCGATGTAAAACTTACAATGATAGGGTCATCATTTTTTGTAGGTTCAGTCGGACGTTCAAAAGGTGTACTATTTTTAATCCCTGTTTGAAAATCTTCCCATCCCTCAGGAATGCTGGGCCCAATCGAAATTAATTTTTCAATTGAAGGAGAATTAGGCATGGCATCATTTACATGATTTAAGATAGTGTCATCTCCATCACAAATGATTGCTTTTATCGTTGCTGCATTAGCACGGTAAATAATGTCTTTTGAAGTTAAAAGATGGGTTGCCGGAATAATTACAGCACCAATCTTGT
This sequence comes from Prolixibacteraceae bacterium, assembly GCA_963676845.2. Lineage (GTDB taxonomy): Bacteria > Bacteroidota > Bacteroidia > Bacteroidales > Prolixibacteraceae. The sequence goes on from CAXXKK010000031.1 coordinate 10,137, forward strand.
GAAGGGCAATAATAGTAAACCAAAACTCGGCACGGCGTTTTAAAATGGCCATAACCATATCGCCTTTTTGTATTCCAAGACTTGAAAGATAACCAGCTGTACGGTCAGTTATTTCTTTTAGTTCACCAAAGGTGTACGTTCTGCTTTCTCCTTGGTCGTTTGTCCAAAGTAAAGCTCTTTTGTTTGGGGATTCTTTCGCCCATCCATCAACAACATCATATGCAAAATTGAAGTCTTCAGGAATAGCTAATTCATAGTTAGCCTTAAAGTCCTCAAAATCTTTGAATGTTGTTTGTTTGAGATATTTTTCAATCATAATGCTACAATACTTTTCAGCTCAAAGTCTTAGCGAGAGTAGGGAATTTTATTCTTTTTAGAACCAAGAGCATCTTTAAATAGATTTAAGTGGGGCAGTTCAATACTTCACTTAAAAATAACAGCTCGCTAAAATAGGATTAAATTCGTGTCATGAAAACAAATTCTGATTTTTGCACTTTTTGTTTCATTTTGGAATTGGTATGTGAAAATATTGTATGATTTTCCTTTGCAGTAAAGTTTTATGTTCCTGCGGAGGATTTTATTTTCAAAGATTAAAAAAGTGAAATTTTAATTCTTGGTTGTTTTCTTTCTTTTGTTTAACAGGAAGGCGGTTATGCCCATAAAACCTCCCATAAACCCGCTAAATGCTCCTGTTATTCCATGACCGATTGCATGTTCTGTTAGCGTTCCTGGGATTGATGTCAATAGATAATTCATGATGAAACTCATAAAAAAACCCATTACTGCACCAATAATTCCTTGTTTTAAAAAGATGTTCATAATTCATTCTGATTAATGTGATTTTATAATGCTTTTACTTGGAATTTGGGACTAAGTGAAATCAATTTGCCATTGATCTTTTTCGGATGAAAAAATATACAGCAGATAAGATGGCCAGGCCTATTCCTATAACAAAGAAACTTTTGTTAATGCCAACCAGTTTTTGAAAGGGTTGTATCGCAAAAGGAGAAAAAAACATTCCTAAAAAAGTCGCTGTAGTTAAAATGCCAATATACTTTCCTCTAACTTGTACCGGAATTAACGAAATAACCCAAAGATTTGCATTTGGTAGTAAAAGACCAATCCCCAATCCGCTTATAAGAACTCCGACTATTATTTGCCAGTAAACTTCACTAAGACCAATTATGCTAAAACCTATAGCCATTGGAATAAAACCGAAGATATATATGCTTATAAAGTCAAGCTTGTTTTTTACTTTTTTGTAAAAAAATGAAGCAATTGCCTGGGCAAATGGAAGGCAGCCTAAAGCAAGTCCCATCTTATTGCCTGAAATACCTTCGAGGTTTTGAAGGAGAAAAGGCAATTGTACCGGAATCATATAAAAAGTTACCGTTGTTAAAAACGCACTTAGAAAAGCAAACCAAACAATACTGGGAATTGAAAGTGCTTTGGATGAGCTGGTTGTTTTTTCTCCCAGTTCAATCTTGGGCTCATGCAGGGCGAAAGGGGACAGTATTAGGACAACAGCAGAAAATGAATAGATTAAGAAGGTGTATCGCCAGTTGATATCTGTTAAGATTCCTGCAGTTGTAATAAACACAAGTCCACCCAAAGCTACAAAGGCTCCCTGTAAGCCCATGAAATGTTCTCGCTTGTCGCCGGTGAAATAATCTCCTATCAAAGTGGTTGATACTGTCATGATCCCGGCCACACCAAAGCCAAAAACAAATCGTCCGATTAAAATGACAGAAAGATTAGCAGCCCATAAACCGGACGTCCCGGCAAGAAGGTAAACTAAAAGTGAAATATACAATACTTTGATTCGTCCAACTTTGTCAAGTAACTTACCTGCCAGTGGGGCAACAATTGCTACTGTAAGTGCAGGTAGGGTCAGCATCATTTTTGTTAATATCTCAATGTATTTTACATCTTTAAAAGTTTCACTGATTAACGGTAATGAGGGTGAAACAATGGCATTTGCCAAAATTGTCAAAGTGCTTGCTAATAGTAATGTTATCTCCAGTAGTTTTGTATTTTTCATTCCTGTACTTTATAATCCGATTTAAACTACATGCATTAATGAATATCCAGTCAGACTTACCTGCCCAATGTCATTTTAGTGTTGTACTAACAAAAACTCCCCATTGATATTCTTCGATTTTTGTGGGGCCGTAACAATCGTAATTCAGGGCACATCCAAATGAAAATGTTTTATAGCTAAGTCCCAGACGGCTGTACAAAAAACTACGATCGTGTTTCCCTATTTCGGTATTTCGACTGTAAAGACCTTGAACATGCGTATATAATGACCAGGCTCCTTTTATAACCGGCCGATATTCAACTATTGCCAATGATTCAAAGTTTTTGGTTTCGGTAAGCTGTGCTCCGGAATTAATTACTCCCATAAAGTTCCTGCTATGATAGGAGTATTGTCCTCCCACATATGGTCTGAATCCCCAGTTCGAATTATATGCAGCTCCTGAAAGAAGGCTTACGTTTTTGAATAAGTCATATTTTAGAAAAGCCAGGTTGATTGATTCTCTGAAATGTTCATTATTATCGTAATCGGCTTTTAAATATGATAGTGCAAAAAAACCGAACTTACTGTCGTCAGCAATTTTTTTGTCAATAATCACTTGCGAACTCCATCCGTCAGTCCCTAAAAAAACTTCTAATGGAATAGGTGCAGATTGGTGGATATTCACGTCATCCTGGCTGTAAGCCCAGTTAGAGCTAAAAATTGTAGTAACAAACAATAGCAGCCCAGTAATTATTCTTTTTCTCATTTCTTTTCCTTTTTTTAATTGTTTTCAATAAAATGTTGTGACTTTAAGGCGTAAGAGATTCCGTTCCTTTTACAATCGGAGAGCATTTTGGTACTCTCCGATTCTTGTAAAAAGAATGTAAAACCTGAACCATGCCAGGTTTTAGTACTTATGTAATTTTGGTATAAATTGGTCTGGGTAGGGAGCTAGAATGCAAGAGCGACTTCTTCTGCTTTTTTTGTCGCATTCTCTAATATCTTTTCAGTGTCTTCAGTAATAATATCCAGCCGGTCAATTGCAATACTTGTAAAGTCGGTGATTCCCATAAATCCGAAAATATTACGTAGATATTTGTCGGCCATTTCCAGTGATTCCATTGGGGCGGCAGAGTAATCTCCTCCACGTGTAATGATATTTACTGCTTTTTTGTTTTTGCAAAGTCCAACAGGTCCTTTTTCAGTGTAGGTAAAAGTAATTCCTCCTACTGCAACATAGTCAATGTAAGCTTTTAATATTGCAGGAAGTCCCAGGTTCCAGATAGGCTCAGCGATAACATACTTGTCTGCTTCTAAAAATTGGTATGCAAATTTCAAAATTGGATGATTCTTGTCTTTGCTTTGGTTCACTCCCCTTAGCTCATTTAGTTTTCCTTTTGGCAAAAATTGAAGATCTGCATCGTATAAATCCAAATCCACAATCTCGTCATCCGGATTTTGTTTTTTATAAGTTTCAATAAAACTATCAGAAATTTGGATTGTCCTTGATTCTCCCTCTGCTTTTGCATTTGCTTTAATATACAATACTTTACTCATTTTGCATTATTTAAATTTGTTCCTAAAATTGATTATAACCCGTACTTAAGCTTCTTGTTCAGTTTTTTTACTTCTTAAAAAAGAATTTTATTCAGGAAAATAAGGGGAATTTAATCCGATGTAAGCTTATGTTGAGCCTTACTTCCCATGAATCTGAATGGTACTCTTTTTCTTGTCTATCGAAATTCTGGAAAAACTGTACTACAAATCTAGTGGGATAAAAACCCAATTCCTTTTACAAATGTTAAAAAATCACTTTTTGGATCGTATACGGCTTAAGGAAACCTGGGAAATTCCCAAATAACCAGCTGTATCTCCCAGGCTGATGCGTTGCTGTATGTCTGCGTAATCTTTGAGGAATTTAGCATAGCGCTCGGTTGCATCCAGGTAAAGCAGGTTTTTTAGGTTTGAGATGGCGGTGTAAGCAACATGGGAAACAAATTTGCGGGCAAAACTTTCAAAAGAATGGTAATTCTGGCACAGGTACTCGAAGTCGCGGTTTTCCAAATAGTTGATTGTTGTGTCTTCAATCGCCTGGGTGGAATATTCTGCAGGAAGGTCATTAAAGAAGCTGTCGGTTGCAATGAAGAAATTATCTTCTGCAAAAAAACGAAGCACATAGAGATTCCCGTCGTGGTAGTAAAAATGCTTGGCCAGTCCTGATACGATGAAATAGAGATTTTTGTTGACTTTCCCTTCGGTGTGGATTAATTCTCCTTTGGCGTATTTTCTTGTGTGGATGAATTTTGATAGTTCCTCATTTGCTTCTTTTGACAGAGGGGATAGTTCATTAATTTTTTTTAAAAATTCATTCATCTCAATGTCCTTTTCAACGAAAATAGCAAACAATCTGAAATAATGGATAACATATTTTGTTTCTGTGTTTGAGTTTGTTTCAATTTTAGCATTAAGGAAATCATGTTTCGCATTTAGATGGTTTCTGGTAAATGAGAGTTATGCCAGTTGTTTGCTGATTTTTTTACGGGATGAATTGTTGTTTTTAAAGTTCTTCAAAATGGGCATTTATGTTAATTTTTCATCTTTTCAGTCAAAAAAACATTCATTTGTAAATTACAAATAGATAGCTAAAAGTATTTTTGGGTAGAAATAATCTAGAAAGCAATCAAAAAAGCACATAAAATGATTTTTAAAAGCACTTTAATGTATCTAATTGTAATGTGTTTGTTTTGCGGTATTGTAACAGCAAACGACACAGAAGATATTCAAACACCTGATGAATTCTTTAGTTTTCAACCCGGAACCGACCGGATGTTGCTAAATTACGAATCATCGATAGAATATATGCAGCAATTGGCGGAACTTTCGCCCCGGGTTAAAATGATGGAAATAGGGGAATCGCCTATGGGAAAAAAGATGTACATCGTTCTTTTCTCATCACCGGAGAACATAAATAACATCGATCACTTAAAAGAGATCAATAAGGAATTGGCAACAAATCCGAACTTAACAGATTCACAACTTGAAGAATACTGCTTGGAAGGCAAGGTTTTCATTATGGCAACACTTTCCATGCATGCGAGTGAAATTGGTCCGGCTCAGGCAGCACCTTCGATTGCTTATAAGCTTTCAACATCAACTGATCCTGATCTTGTAAGTCAGTTGGAAGATGTGGTTTATATGATGGTTCCTTCCTCAAACCCCGATGGAATGGACATGGTCGTTGATTATTATATGCAATCGAAGAACACCAAATATGAAGGTTCCACTTATCCCGGCGTATATAATAAATATGTAGGACACGATAATAACCGTGATTTTGTGACACTTTCACAAAAGGATAATAAGGCCATTGCACGTACTTATAATACGGAGTGGTATCCACAGGTTTTAATTGATAAACACCAAATGGGATCTACCGGAGCTCGTTATTTTGTGCCACCTAATTGTGATCCGATTGCAGAAAATGTGGACGAAAAAGTTTGGAACTGGTCCTGGATTTTTGGCTCAAACATGTCGAAAGATATGACTGCCAAAGGACTTTTTGGAGTAACGCAACATTCAATTTTCGATAACTACTGGCCGGGGTCAACAGAAACAGGTATTTGGAAAAACATGATTTCAATGCTTACCGAATGTGCAAGTGCTCAGCTTGGAAAACCTATCTATATTGAAGAAAACGAGTTAACTGCGGGAAGCACTGGCTTGGCAGAATATAAAAAGAGTATAAACATGCCTGCTCCCTGGGAAGGTGGCTGGTGGCGTTTGTCTGATATCGTTTCTTATGAAATGGCATCGTCTTTATCGCTTATAAAAACAGCTTCATTTCATAAGAAAGATGTGCTTATGAATCGCAATGTCCTTTGTAAAGATGCTGTTGAAGACGGAAAAACACTGGCTCCTGCTTATTACATTGTTCCTGCAAAACAGCATGATGACAGCGAGTTGATCTCTATGCTGGATTTATTGGATGAACATGGTGTGTATGTTTATAAAACAACAGAACAGCTGGTTTACGATGGGAAAATTATCGATGAAGGTTCATATGTTGTTCCGTTGGCTCAGCCTTATCGTCCTTTTGTAAAAGAAGTAATGGAAAAGCAAATCTATCCTGAACGTCGTTTTGTGCCGGATGGAGATATTATGCGTCCTTACGATATTACAAGTTGGACTTTGCCTTTACACCAGGGAGTTGAGACCTATAAAATTGATGAAATTGTTGAGGATATCGAGGATAATATCACGAAGGTAAGTTTCCCAATTGAGTTAAGTTATACTCCTTCTGAAGAGTGTGAAACCTTGATCTTCCCTGCGAAAAACAACGAAAGTTATAAGGTAGCTTTTGCTGCTATGGAAAATGGAATTGATGTTTCCAGGGTAACTGAAAGTTTCACAATAGGAGGAATTGAGATTGAAGAAGGTGACTTTGTTATTCCTGTAAACGGGAAAAGTAAGTTTGATGATATATTGGAGTTATTAACGGTTGAGCCCATTGAGTTGACAGATGTAATTTCGGATTATGTCAAAACACTGGAATTGCCTAAGATCGCCTTAGTTGAAACTGTTTTCTCAGATATGGATGCCGGTTGGGTTCGGTTTTTGTTTGATAGTTACAAGGTTCCTTTTACGGTTCTAAAGCCGGAAGAAGTAAAGACTGAAGACTTAAGTAAGTTTGATGTAATTGTTTTTCCTGATGCCAGTAAGTCTTTGTTGATGAGTGGTAAATACGTACGTGGAGGAACAACATCGATACCATCATATGATCCCAAATATATTAAGGGAATGGAAAAAGAAGGACTACAAAAATTGATGGATTTTGAATACAAAGGAGGAACAATTATTAGTTGGGGAGCATCAACAGCCCTGTTCTTTGGAGTGCAAAGCGTAACTATTTCGGAAGATGAAAAAGAAGAGTTTTCATTGCCGGTAAGCGATATTTCATCGAGCATTCAGGGGAAAGGTTTTTATGCTCCGGGAACTTTGTTTAATGTCGATTTGATCGAAGGGCATCCATTGACACTGGGAATGGGAGAAACAGCTTGTATCTTTTCTGAAGGTACACCAATTCTTGCTACCTCAGTTCCTTATTTTGACATGGACAGAAGAGTTATTGCCAGCTATTCAAAAGAGGATGTTATAGCCAGTGGCTATGCCGAAAATGAAGAGTTGATTGAAGGGAAATCGGCAATGGTATGGGCACAAAAAGGAAAAGGAAACTTTGTCTTTTATGGTTTCAATCCTCAGTTTAGGGCTTCAACGTCGGGAACTTATAAATTGATATTTAATGCTTTATTGCTTGATTAGCATGAAATGCTGACGGTATAATTTTGATTTGGAATTCCTTTATTGCCTTTGTGTAGTAAAGGAATTCCTGTTTTTGTCAGTTCTTTTGCTCTAAAAGTCATCCTGAACTTGTTTCAGAATCTGTTTCAAAACAAAGAGATTATCTGACAGAGATCCTGAAACAAGTTCAGGATGACAAGAGTTGTATGCTTGTTATAGCTCAAAGAATCATTTACACAAAAAACTCAGGTTCTTTACGTGCAGAACAATTTGTATATAATTTTTTCTGTATGCCGGCAATTACCGGATTTTCGAAAATACGTGCTTCATTTGGACAACTTTTTACACAAGCACAACACCAGGTGCACAGCTCTCCATTTGTTTCAGCAACTTGGTTGATTGTTATTGCATCGGTAGGGCAAACATCAGCACAAATACCACATTGATCGCATAGTTCTTTATCGGTTTCCGGATAGATTGTTGTAGGTTTTGGATTAAGTTCTTTGTACGGATAATTTCCGGGAATGCTAATCTCCGAAACTTTATCTGTTCGATTGAATTTATCCAGTTTGTTTTGAACGATTTGTGCAAACTCATTACATTTTTCCAGATCTTGTTTGTCAGGCCTGTTTGGCGCAATTGGTTTTTCTATCGTTGAAAATGAATGCTCTCCAATAAATGCAGCTCCTGCAATTACTGAGAATCCGCAGCTTGTTGCAAGTTCATGAAGTTCTAAAAGCGAATCTTCAAACTCCCGGTTTCCATATAAAACAACAATTATCGCTGGAGAACCATTGGAACGGAATTTTTTTAGGGCATTAAGAGCTGCAAGTGGCAAGCGACCCGAATAAACAGGAAGTCCAATTATTGTTAGCGAGTTGTCACAAGGCTCTGGGCTTAGTTCTGCTTGTGTCTTAGTGATATTGTATTCAGCATTTAGTTTTAATCCCAGTTGTTGCCCAATTTCTTTTACAATTGTTTTTGTGGTTCCCGTAGGGGAGTAGTATATCAGGTTTAAGTTGTTCATGGTTTTTAACTTTTTAATTCTTTATAATGAGTTTGAGTCTATTTAGATACTTATTCTATTAATATTGTTTTTGTCCTTCCGGACGGGACCTGATTTTTGTCTTGACATGAAACCCAGGGAAAAAAGTCAAGGCTTATTTTTCTTTAAGCTGATAAAAGGCTCCGCGCTCCTGTTCTATGGTTTCAATCTTCCCTTCCTGATCAAGAACATCCAGGTATTTATTAATCTCATTCACATGAAGACCCAGAATTTGGCTCAGGTCTTCAAGCGTACATGGCCTGCGCGAGATCGTTTCCAGAATTGCTGTTTCTGTATCTGTTCGGTAAGATTGTATGTTTTTTCGTTGAGGTGATGCCGCAATTATCCGAAGATTGTCGAATCCCCAGAAGTCTGCTATTTGTTCTAATTCCTTTCGTGTTGCTCCTCGTAATTTTTGCACAGTTCCAGGCCTGTCCAATGTGTTTAGCTGAACGAGGTCGGGTTTAATTTTTTCAATGGCTTTTTTGAGTTCCAGTAATTCTTCTTTGTGGTCATTGTAACCAGGTAGTATAAATACTTCCAGCCATATTTTCCCTTTAAAATCATTTCTGAAATCAATCAGTCCTTCAATGTATTTGTTAATTGATAATTCCTGATGCGGACGATTGATTTTTTGAAACACATCTTCGGTTGCTGCATCCAGCGAAGGTAGAATGAGGTCAATACTTTTGATGGCTTCCCTGACATGCGAGTCAAAAAGCAAAGTGCCATTTGTTAAAAGAGCGATAGGAATGCCAGGTTTTATTTGTTGTATAAATTGAATGATTTCGGCAATACAAACATTTAAAGTTGGCTCACCATAACCGGAGAAGGTTAAATAATCAGGATCGGGATTATTCTCAAAATAATGGTTTAATTCATCCTTTATCTTGTCGGCTTTTATGTATTCCAGCCTATCAAGCGTTAGTTTGGTTGTTTTGCCTACTTCACAGTAAACACAATCCAGCGAGCAAACTTTTTTAGGAACTAAATCAATACCAAGAGACATGCCCAATCTTCGGGAAGGAACAGGGCCAAATAGATACTTATACATTATGAATATGGAATTTTCCTGCAAATTTAGTATAAATATAAAAACCGGCTTTTTAGTCTGTTGTGAAATATCGCACGTGGCAGGTGGTTATTTTATTTTGACTACTGCGATTTGACATTCATTCAATGACTGGATGGGAAAAACAAATTGACTGAGGTCATCAATCACAATTAGATTTCCCTGCTCAAGGATAAACGATTTTTGGTCTATCTGGATTTGCAGTTTACCAGCTATGGCATACAGGCACAAACAATCCCATTTTTTTTCTACTTCAATTTGTGTCTTGCTGCCTGCTTCAATTTTCAATCCGCATAAGTCGCTTTGTGTTTTTTTGTTGGTCATCACATTAAAATCAACACAGGTTCCAATCGATTTTGTTGTCCAGCCACCTTCAAAAGTATCAACATCAAGAGGTTTTAGCTCTTTGCTGTGTCGGTTTTCGTGGCTTAAAGTAATTTCACCTTCCAAGACCATGAGTTTACGGTAAATACCGGGTAATGCTGTAAACGTGGATTCTTCGATATCTACTTTTGCAGTACTTATTCTTACATCAAAATTTCGTTTTGAGTAAGAGGAATCTTTGGGAGAAATATATAATTCGGTGGTTGTTCCACCAGACCAGGAACTGGTTTGGAACTGGCTGTTTTCAATAATATTTACGTTCATTGTTTTCAATTTTGAGAAATGAAACATCCATTCGTAAATAAACATTAACATACACGAAAATGATTATTTACGAATGGCAAGTTCCATCTGATAATTAAGAAATAAAAAATATACAGATGAAATTAAGCATGAATTTTTAGTATGGAATACAGTGCTATTTTATAGGATACAGAAATAACCTAAAGTTTAGAATATACACATTGAAGAGCTTTCATGGTATGATCTATGAAAGTTTTAACTTTATCAGATCAAACGACAAAATTTAAACAATCCAAAAGAAAATATAATGAATGCTCAAACGCTGAGAAGTACTTTACATGAAATAATTTTTGAAGCAGATACGAAAGCCGGAAAAATTTTTGATATCGCTTTATTTTGGGCTATTGGTATTAGTGTGCTTGTGGTAATGCTGGAGAGTGTTCCTTCTTTGAATATACGTTTTGGAAATTGGTTTCATATCATTGAGTGGGGATTTACAATTTTGTTTACGATTGAATATTTTTTGCGTATTTATAGCGTGAAAAGGCCTCTAAAGTATATGCTTAGTTTTTATGGCCTGGTTGATCTTTTATCAATATTACCTACTTTTCTTGGTTTGTATTTTGTTGCTTCTCATTCATTACGAATGATTCGGGTGCTGAGATTATTACGAGTTTTCAGGGTTTTAAAATTATTCAGCTTCACGGCTCAGGCTCAACAGTTGGTGACTGCCCTAAAGGCGAGTCGCCAAAAAATTATTGTTTTTCTATTGTCGGTACTAATATTGGTCATTTTACTGGGGACACTGATGTATTTGATAGAAACACCTGAAGCGGGATTTACATCTATTCCACGCAGTATATATTGGGCTATCGTTACTTTAACTACTGTTGGGTATGGTGATATTACGCCACAGTCGGTTTCGGGACAAGCATTAGCGTCGGTAATAATGGTTATTGGTTACGCAATAATTGCAGTGCCAACAGGTATTGTTACAGCTGAAATTGTTAAATCTAGACCAGAAAACACGAATACGCAGGCTTGTCCGGCTTGTGGTAAACAAGGGCATGACGATAATGCCAAATTTTGTAAATTTTGTGGAAAAGCTTTATAAGTGATAGTTTATTGAACATTATCCAAAACTGATAATTGAAAGTGGGAAATTGCCAATGGACAGGTCAACTTGCCCGGTTGAAGCCAAAAAATTGCCGATGGACGGGGACCGATGGTGATTAAATGCAAGAATTTGCTGATTAAAAGGTCAACATTTGTGGTGGAGCTGAAAAACTGCTGGTGGATGGGGCAGAATGCCCGATTGAATCCGAAAAACTGATGATTAAAGGGTAAATATCTTTGGTGGAAACTAAAAAACTACTGGTGATAAGGTAAACCTTGTGATGGAGCATAAAAACCCCCGGTGGAGGGTCAAACCTGCCGCGGGGCTAATAAAATAAAGGGTTTCAGATATTGCTTAATTATAGTATCGTCCCTTTTTATCTTTATCTTTCCAAAAACACAACGACCATATTCGCGAATGGGACTTGCTTTTTTATACAATAAAAAACAGGCTTACGATCTCTATTATTCTGTTCCCTTTATACCTATTTATACGACTATTTATTTTTGCCTTGCCTGTAAGCTTCCCAGCATATTTTTGAAAATACCATTTTTTACTTTCTCGTCAAGAATCTCATAGTATTTTGTAAATGTGTTTGGTTCTTGTCTGCTGAGGTAAAATGCACTGAGATCTTTGTCTAAATTGTTCTTTATATACTCTAATTCTGTAGCGTAAGCCTCATTGCGGATTTGATTTCCTTCTTCAATTAGTTTGTTGATTTGTTGGTTGTCTCCATTCGTAAATCTTAGTGAGTCAATTTCTAACTCAATTTCTACAAGTTGAGAAGCATCTTCTATATATTGATTACGAACTTGCCCATGCGCTTGATTAAAATCAGATCCCGTTGCTGTAAACTCCAGGCAATAGTCATGTAATTGGCCTTTGGCTTCAATCTGATCATCGGGTCGGATAAGCAGTACCATGTATTTCTGCAAAGGGTGGAAGGTTGCTCCGTTCATTAGTTTAAGCTCTCCTGCCTTTGGATAAATATAAGCCATGACGGGTTCCTGAACGGATAAATCGTAGGTGAACTTGCCATTCGTCGCAATAATTGTATCTACAAATGGTTCACCTATATCCATGAATTCTGAAACAGGAGCATATTCAACAAGTATTGTGTCATTGTTGAGGCCCTCCAGATCTACTGTAAGATTGTGTTGTTTGGCGCATGATGATATTAATATTCCGAGAATAAAAATGACAGTGAAATTTTTAATTTGATTCATAGGTTTAATTTATAGTTATTCGCACTCTTTCTCTTTTTTTTGATCATCCGTAGAAATAATGGTATTCTGTAAGGGATACCGCAATGGATAAGCTTTGTAGCGATTCCTAAATTAGAAAATAATAGGCGAAGTTACGTTTGGTTGAAGTAGGAATTATTAGTTCTGCCTTTATTTTTTAACCGATGGTAATTTTTCCCGGATTTTGGGAGATGATGGGGAAGTAAACCGGATTAATGGTTGGGGTGCGGAAAAACCGGAGTTTGTTTATTGGCAGTTTATTAAAAGGGAGAAAATAAAAAGTCATCCTAAACTTGTTTCCAAACAAGTTCAGGATGACACTATCATTTTATATCGGATTATGCGATGGTGGTTTTCTTAGGTGTTGCCAAAGTCATAATTACAATCACAAGAATAGAAACAGGCATGGAATAAACAAATGGATCAATAACAGTCCATGGTAATTCATTGATTAATGCAGGTTTTCCAAAAATTGCCTGGCTGATTCCCAGTGGATCGGATTCCTTGGTATGCATAAATACAAGTGTAAAAATACTTACGGCTAATCCTGAAATCATACTCCAGTAAGCCGCTTTTTTTGTTGTCCGTTTCCAGTAAAGTGCACAAAAATAAGCAGGCAGGAAAGTAGCAGCACAAATACCAAAGAAAATGGCTGTCCCACGAGCGATAACTCCCATACTCAAGGTATAGCAAATAATGTAACTTACAACAATTGAAAATGCTACACCGTAGCGGGTGATTTTAGTTGTATTCTCTTTGCTTTTTGTAATGTTATACATTACATCGCGACCGATGGCAGATCCCATGGCATGGAACTGTGAACTTAGAGTTGACATACTTGCAGAAAGTATGGTCAGCATAAACAGTCCCGAGAACCAAACTGGCATAGAGCGTTTTATATATTCAGGAATAATCTCATCTACATCGGCAATTACAGCTGTTGCAATATTTCCTTCGGTTTGTAAAAAGAAAAGGTTGGAATAAGCACCAACAGTATAAATGATTCCGGTTGTTACGGCAATGAACAAACAGCCAATTAATACGGCACGGTTCAATTCCTTATCGCTTTTTACTGTCATGAAGCGTACCACAAGCTGTGGCTGGGCAAGTACGCCAATACCTACCCCCAGAATTAATGAAGTAACCAGTGAATACCACCATGTTGATCCAGTTTTGGGCATGGTTGTCCACCCTGTATGTCCTGCTGCCTGTAGTTTCTCAGGAATCATTGAAGCCATGTCGGTCAGGTTTTTATTTGCTTCGGAAAAGTTTACTCCCAAAACTTTGAATGTCCAAAATAGAAGGAAGAACATACTTACAAACATGATTGTTCCCTGGAGCGCATCGGTGTACATCACACTTTTTAGTCCCCCCGAGATCACATAAGCAGCAATAACCAATGCAAAAATGAACAGGGCAATATTATAATCAATCTCGAAAATCTTTTCAATAAATACAGCTCCACCTTTTAGAACAACGGCAGCATAAATTGGCATAGCCAGGAAAATAACCAAGCCGGCAAAAATTTGGATGGACTTACTTTTGTAATGTTTCCCTAATAAGTCAGGGAAAGTATGAGCATCCAGTATATGTCCCATTCTGCGGGTTTTTCTTCCGAAGAAGATGAAGGCAATAACTACCCCGAAAAACATATTCAGGAAGGTAAGCCAGAGAAGTCCCATTCCAAATTGGGCAGATATTCCCCCAAACCCAATAATCGCAGATGAAGAGACAAAGGTTGCTCCGTAAGATATGGCCATGACAAAAGGATGAATCTCACGTCCGCCAAGCAGGTAGTCTTTATCTGAGTGGGTTTGTCTATAGCCTTTAATCCCCAGGTAGGTGAGGGCAAGTAGATAAACAATTACAATTAAGCCAAGTATGAAAGTATTCATAGTGTTGTTGTGAGTTAGAAAGTTAGTTTTGTTTTAAGAGAAAAGTTTTTTGGGAGTGTTAAGCTTCCTGGTCATTAAGCTCATTTTCTTTTTTCTCCCATTGGATGTCGGTCATGATTTCTTCTTCATCACTTTCTCCGCCTTTATTCCAATTTATTATTCCGTAAATAATTGAAAAAGCCAGGCATAGAAAGATGAGTAAATAGGCCCAGTAAATTCCAGGGTCAGTTATTCCAAACATGGTATTTGATTTTTTAGGTTAATAGTTAAGTTTCTATCGATTGATTTTCGCTTAGCTCGAAGCGTCATCCCGAACTTGTTTCGGGATCTGTTCCAAACTGTTTATGTTTTTTTTGTCATTCTGACCATAGGGAAGAATCTTTATCTATATCCGCAAGAGATTCTTCACTTCGTTCAGAATGACATTTCAAAAATACTTCAGTCATTACTCATTATTCCAAAATTTTTTGGTCAACGCTCGGGATGACTAGTAAAGAGGCAAGCTCTTTGATCACTTCGTTCCGTATACAATTTCTTCTGATATCATTGGGATGCCAGCTTCTTCAATGAGATGAACAGCATTGTTAATATCATGCGTGTCAACAATCAGAAAGCCTTTCCCTTCATCCTGAGCAACCCTTGCGTAGGCATTTTCAATATTAATTTCCAATTCATCCAATTTTTCAAGCATGGTGTCCAATCCTCCTGGTTGATCTTCAATTTCCAGAGCAACAATTTGGCGTAGTACGCTTGAATGACCATTGTCATTTAAAAGCTTGCACACATTTTCAGGATTTGGAACAATAAGATTGAAGATTCCCCAACAACCGTTTGTTGCACTAAGTGTCATTGCCCGAATGCTTATCCCTTCTTGTTTTAAAAGTGATGTGATACGGCGCAAATAGCCGGGTTTATTTTCTAAAAATGTTGATACCTGATAAGTCATAATTACAAATTTGTGTGGTTTATGCTTTTGTTCTGTTGTCGAATAATCTTACGGCTTTCCCTCCTTCGCTTTTGGGGAGAGAGCCATTTTCAACAAGTTTAACAGTTGGTTTAACTAATATTTCATCACGAATATCGTGGGTAATCTTACGGGCAAGATTATTCAGGGTGCTTAATTCTCCTTTAAAGCTGCCTTTCTTCAGTTCAACTTCAACAACAATGGTGTCGTTATTATTGATTGTCTCCAGGTTGATGCGGTATTCACTTCCTACTTCAGGAATTTTCATCAGAACTGCTTCAATCTGAATAGGGAAGATGTTGCATCCTTTTACAATGAACATGTCATCTGTACGTCCGGTAATACGATCAAGCATTCGGTGTGTGCGTCCGCATGAACATTTTTCAGGGATGAACCGGGTAATGTCACGTGTACGGTAACGAATGATTGGCATGGCCTGACGATTTAAGCTTGTCATTACCAATTCTCCCAACTCTCCATCGGGGACAGGTTCAAGTGTTTGAGGGTCGATAATCTCAACAAAATAAGCGTCTTCCCAAACATGTAATCCATTTTGATATTCACATTCAAAAGCTACTCCGGGGCCATTCATCTCTGAAAGGCCAAAAGAGTTGTAAGCTTTTACGCCATATAATTCTTCAATTCGATGTCTTGTATCTTCAGAATGTGGTTCTGCTCCAATAATCATGGTTTTTAGCGAAGTGTCTTTTCGTGGATCAAGACCTTCACTTTCAAAAACTTCATGCAGATAACCCAGGTAACTTGGTATGGCATGAGCTGCAGTTGTTCCGTAATCACGCATTAGTTTTATCTGGCGAATACTGTTTCCTGCACCGGCAGGGATACTTAAAGCTCCCAGCCTTTCTATTCCGTACTGAAACCCTAGTCCACCCGTAAAAAGTCCGTAGCCACTCATGTTTTGGAAAACATCATCTTCACGAACTCCTGCACAAAAAAGTGAGCGAGCCATTAAATTTGCCCAGTCACTAATATCGTGTTGGTTATGAAATATGACCGTTGGTGTTCCTGTTGTTCCACTGGATGAGTGAAGGCGGATACATTCTTTCTTAGGAACGGAAAGTAGTCCATATGGGAAATTATCACGTAAATCCTGTTTGGTAGTGAATGGGAGTTTACGAATGTCTTCAATGTTTTTTATACTTTCCGGACTAATTCCTTTCTCTGCGAAACTCTTTTTATAATATTCTGATTTTGCTGCCCGATCTACAACTTTTTTTAATTTCTCAACTTGTAGTTCGTGCAGCTTTTTTCTATCCAGCGTTTCGAGTTCTTCTTCCCAGTATTTTTTGGTCATTTTTTTTGGTTTTGGTTTATTTCATTTTTGAAATAAACATGTAATTGGTCGCTTTCTTCGTTGAGGTATTTATTCTTTCAACAATTCTTTAATGGAAAGCTGGTTTTTTTCTAGTTGTGCGCTGCACAGATTTCCATTCCCTTTTGGAATGCTTTCAGGTTTGAACTTACAATTTCTTCTCCTTTATGTCCAAACATGGCTTTAATCCCTTCCTCTAAAACGGAAGGGTCGATTCCGATTGCTTCTGCTCCAGCTCCAAGCATTACAATGTTTGTTGCCCGGGCGTTGCCAATTTCGCAGGTAACACCTTTGGTGTCGACCAACACAGGGTTGTTGGTTTGTTTTAATTTTGTAATAACCTCTTCGGTTTCCGGATAGTTTGGAATATTTTTAAAAGGATCGATTGATGTTACAATTCGTCCTGAATCTTTTAAATAAGGCAGGTAGCGCAATGCTTCCATGGGCTCTACTGATAAAATCAGATCGGCACCTTTAAGAGGAATCAGATCCGAAAAAATCTCTTCATCTGAAATACGTAAGTGAGATTGAACATCGCCTCCGCGCTGGCTCATTCCATGCACTTCGGCTTGTTTAATATTTAATCCAAGTTTAAGTGCAGCCCAGTCGATAATTGCTGCAATACTTAAAATCCCTTGTCCGCCTACACCGGCTAATATGATGTTTGTATCCATGTTGATATGTATTTTCAATCTGGTATTGAATGATTTCTTTATTTTTCTGCTTTCTTTTTGGCTTTATTCTTGCGCGTTAAGGTTTGTATACACTCGCGGTTAGCTAAAATGACAGACACACCTTCATAGGCAAATTCCTCTTTAAGGATCTGAATGTTTTCATCCAGGTTCTTTTTAAGAGGCACCATTGGGCGAATGTGTTCAGGTTCAACTCCTATACCTTCGCATATTTTATGCATTCTTCCTGTACCAGCGGAATCTTGTCCTCCGGTCATTGCAGTTGTATCATTGTCGGAGATAATAAGGGTAATTGCTGATTTATCGTTTACAGCATCCAGTAATCCGGTTATTCCTGAATGGGTAAATGTTGAATCTCCAATAATAGCAACAGCTGGGCGCAGACCTGCATCTGCAGCACCTTTGGCCATTGTTACAGATGAACCCATGTCTACAGTAGATGAAATAGCACTGAATGGAGGAAGTGCTCCCAAAGTATAGCACCCAATGTCTCCAAAAACATGTTTTTCATTGTCACCAAAAGCCATATTTATAGCTTCATACACATCGCGGTGGCTACAGCCTTTACAAAGTGATGGTGGACGCATGGCAACTTCCGATGGGACAGAAACAGATTCTTCAACTTTAGCTCCAACAGCTATTGCTAAAAGATCAGGGGTAAGCTCTCCTGTTCTGGGAAGTGTATGATTCATCCTGCCGGAGATTTTTTCATTATCGAAATAACCACGAAGCAATTCTTCATAAACCGGATAACCTTCTTCTGCAACCAAAATTTTATCATTTGAGTTGAAGAATTCGTTAATCAGTTTATTAGGAAGAGGATATTGTCCGATTTTAAGAACGGGGAAGTCAAGGTTGAATTTTTTCCTGGCTTCCATAATATAGTTGTAAGCAATACCAAAAGCGATAACTCCAAGAGAATTATCATTCCCGGCAACAATCTTATTCAAAGGTGATTCTTCTGCAAGCTTTACAAGTTTGTCTTGAGCTTCAATAAGTCCATTGTAACGTTTACGAGCAATGGCTGGCAATAATACAAAACGACGTTTATCTTGTTCTGGTGAAAGCTCATTTTGAGGAACAGGAGAAGCTGTACGTTCAACACCGCTTCTTGAGTGTGCAATGCGGGTTGTGATCCTTAACAATACAGGAAGACCTGTTGCTTCTGATTTTTCGTATGCATAGAAAATGGCATCGTATAGTTCTTGCTGAGATGCCGGTTCAATTACAGGTATCATTGCAAATTTACCATAAACGCGGCTATCCTGTTCATTTTGTGAAGAGTGCATTGATGGATCATCAGCAACAGTAACCACTAATCCTCCTTTAACACCAGTTATCGCTGAGTTAATAAAAGCATCAGCAGCAACATTTAGCCCAACGTGTTTCATGCAAACAAGCGTACGTTTCCCTGCATAGGACATTCCCAGTGCAGCTTCATAAGCTGTTTTTTCGTTAGCAGACCATGTTGATTTTATCTTTCCTGATTTTCCTTCGGAAGACTTTTGGATGTATTCTGTTATTTCTGTTGAGGGAGTGCCTGGGTAAGCGTAAACTCCAGATATACCAGCATCGATTGCTCCCTGGGCTACAGCTTCGGCACCTAATAATAATTGTTTCGCCATTTTGTGACAGATATTTTGTGTTTATACAGCTGAATTTTCAGTTAACCGACAGAAAAATAAAGGAATAGAAGAAAGACAAGAAGTTGTATTCTTTGCGATTAGTTTATTTTTTGTTCAGGTTAAATGATTTTTCAAAAATCATCCCAAAATTAAATGAAACTTATTAAAATGAAAGATTTATTTACTATTTAGAAGCATCAACAGTTTAAAAGATAACCAGTCTAAACATGGTTTAGAAATCAGATTAAAGATTCAAGAACAAAGATTCAAGAACCAAGAACCAAGAACAAAGAAAGGGGAGAGGAACAAAACCAGTTCAACGGCAGAAGAGGTTTTAGGATTCAGGGATCAGTTTGAGGTCGTGTCTATTTGTCGTCATTGCGTACGGAGTGAAGCAATCTGTTTTAGGTAGAGATTGCTACGTTTCGCCCTCATGTCAAAATTCGCAATGATGCTTCGACCTGAGCAACGCTCAAACAATCAAACGACACAAACAATATGTACCCTTAGTGTAATATTTAGGAATTTGGGCTATTCAAACAGCTCGGCTAAAAACATCAATGTATGTTTCCATGCTCGTTTTGCCATTATTTCATTATAGTCTGCTGATGCCGGATTTGTAAATGTATGACCGGAATGAGCATAGGTGATGATTTGCCAGTCAGCATTTCCATCATTCATTTCTTTGATCAGGTTGTCGTAATCTTCTTGAGTTACACTTTGATCATCAGCTGGGTTTTCGACTAATATTTTAGTATGAATAGGCCCATTTTCTCTTCCCGGGGCTTTACTTAATCCTCCATGAATAGATATTACTCCTTCAACATCAAATCCTGCGCGTGCAGTTTCCAGCGCTCCGGTTCCTCCAAAGCAATAACCTATTACGGCAAGCTTGTCAGGATTGGCTCCGGCTTTTTTAAGCTCTTCAAGTGCAACCGATATGCGTTGCTGATAGAGTTTATAATCGTTTTTAAACTGTCCTGTAATTTGAGCTGCGGCCCCGTTGTCTTCCGGAATATTTCCTTCACCGTAAATATCGGCGACAAATGCGATGTATCCTTCTTTTTGAAGATTAATAGCGGCATCCCGGGCTTCATCGTCAATGCCTTTCCAGGCAGGAAGGATTAATACTCCCGGAAGGTTTTGTCCTGAATTATCGGTTACCAGCCCGTTTAATACCTGGTCTCCATCTGCATACTTTATATTCTCGAGTGATTGTGCCGAAATTGAACCGACGATACCAATAAATAGAATGGCAAAAATTAAATTTTTCATGGCTTGAATTTTTACTAATTTCTTCTGATAGCTTTAGTGTAACTAACAATATTTGAATAAGTTTTGTTTGTTTTCTATCCTGGGAAAGAGGAAGTTTGTTCCTTAAGGAAGGATTGACGTTCAATTTAGAGAATCCTTCAAAATAGAAAATGCTTTGCAAAATGACGGCAAAGCATTTTCTATTATCGTAGTTTTTTCATAGGTTTTATGGCATTAACCAAAGATGGAGAAGTCTCTTTATTTCATCATGCCATTTAATACAATTTTATACCCGGAATCACTTTCATTTTTTACAATAGAAATTTTTTCAAAATAAATATCCTCAGTCGGTTTTACTTTATTATCACTTTCGTAGAAGATTTGAAGCCTACCACAATCTGCATCAATCTGGTTCTTTTCAATATTGTGGATGATGCATTCTGATTCAACTTTCATGTATCGGTCATCATCTTTGGCAAAAACAATGGCATTGTTGAGGGTTTGATTATTCCCATTTGTAGTAACACTTTCAGCAACCTGAAAATAGTCGGTGTATTCCTGGAAAACAGGAAGCCTTTCAATATTGTGTTTCTTTAAAATGCTTGCCCACTCGCTGGGAGAAAAAAGACTAATTGTATAATTAATTAATTCTTTATCTCCGTATGTTCCTTCTCCTGGAATAACAATGGTTGCATTGGGAAATGCTTCTTGTAATTCATGAACAGTCGAGCCCCATTCTTCTAAATCTGCATCAGCAATATCAAGACCAGAATTATCATCACACATAATAATGTCCCCACCAAATAAAATCTTATCTTCAGGAACCCAGGCGACGATGCCATCCATTGTATGTGCTGATCCTAAGTAGTAGCAGATAATTTTCCCACTACCAACTTTTATTCCTATTGTTGGGTCGAAACCAATTTCCGGACTTAGAAGTCCTTTCTGCTCTGATATTACTTTTGTTAGTTGATGCGAGTAGGTTTTTATTCCGGCGTGAATAACTTCCCTAAGTCCCCTGCTTGAATTGGGGTGCCAACTATCAATAACCCAGGCTTTGATACTTGAGTTTAGCTCTTTCTGAATCCAATTAATAAGGGTTTCAGTTTCGGCATTAGAACTAGGGGTTGATACTACAATTGCTTCACCATTATTTACATAAATCAAGCCATTGTGATTATCGCTCGTATGGATATACGTGTGATCTGATAACTTTGTAATCGTCAGTTGATCAGATAATTGATATTTAACCCCAAAGGATAAGTGTGCGCACAAAAACAACAAATTAACAATAAAAAATAGCTTTTTCATCACTCACTCCTTTTTATTCGTTAACTGTTTTTTTGCTGTATTTTACTTATACGGTGGTTATATAATATTGTGACATGATTTCCGGAATAATTATATATGTGAAATTAAAATTGGAGTAGTTATATTGAATTGCATTTTCTCTAATCTTTCAGTTTTACAATCATTAGATAATGATTATCATCTTCTTTAAGTGTTTCGTTTATTTGGATTAATTTCTCTTTGAGTTCTGGGTATAGTACTTTGCTATTTTCAAATTCTTCGGAATCAAGCCATTCTTTTAAATCAATTGCAGCAACATTTACATAGACCAACGTGTCATTTGAGTATTTAGGGTAGAAATCAGGGCCGCCATCCATGTCATTAATAAATCCGGATCTATCAGGTTCATTTTTTATCGTAACACCTTTTTTTGTGATTTTGTTATACATGGCAATTCCATCCGGGCGTTCTTCCTGATCCTGATTATCCTTTCTATCGTAATGATAACCATACTTCATAAAAACATAACCCGCTGATTCGTTTACGCCCACCCAATAACATTCCGGGGGTAGGCCTCCATTAGAAATACGTTCAGGAATTAATTCGTCAGGTATTTTGTGTTTCCCCAGATCGATATAAAATTTTGGAAAAATCATCCCATTATCATTAAAAGTATATACCGTGTCATTGTACCAGCCTTTCATGTGGAGTTTATCATTTAGTCTATAATAAACATTTTGGTTATGGTACATTACCATAAAATAACTTTGATCATCAGTATCCCAGAATATATGGTTTGGGATTCCCTGAATAGTATCTCCTTTTTGGTTTGTTTCAATGAAAACAAATGGATCTGTTCCAATTTGCGGCTCCTGAAAACTAACCAAAAAACTGTCTCTACTCCAACTAATATGACCTCTTCCTGATGTTGCAAATTGGAGTGTTTCCTGCGGTATCCCATCAAAATCATAAACCAATATTTTATGAGTCCAGTTACTATGAATATATATTAACCTGTTTTTTTCATCGATAGAAAACATCCGCATAAGTTCATATTCATTGGGTCCCCTGCCAACACTTCCAATATGGCGTATAAAATTTCCTTCCCGGTCAAAGACTGTAAGCAATGGAGTGCCGTTATGCTTGATAAAAATATACTCAGATGTTAGTTGTATATCTGAAATTCTGCCAAGTAAAGATTCGCTGGTTGTTTCAAGAGGAATATATTCTACGGATTCTGCAATGTGTGAAAGGTAAACTTCTTGTTTGTTTTTTATAATGTCAGCAAAATCAATGGTGAAGAATGCATCCTGATCCTGAATTGGCAAAACTATATCATCCGTTATCTTACTCTCTTTTTGTTGCATACAAGATACCAAACAGATAAAAAATGTGGCGAGAGAAAATAGGTGTCTTATTAGTTGTTTTTTTGAGTTTTTCATGTTTTTAAAATGCAATGTTGTTGAGGTTAATTATTGTTCCTTTGTTTTGAAAACTATCAACACAGGATTGTCATCAAATTTTACGTTTGACATTTTTTGTATCCATTGCTGATGTACAATTTCATCGGATTTATCATCTTCTGATAATTCATCTAATCTCTCCATTAAGTCGGTTGGCTGTATGGTTGAAATAAAAGCTTTATCTGTACTGCATATTAAATAGACTGGCAGCTTAATTTTGCCTTTCAAATTATCATACATGAATTCAGCTTTATAAGCTTTAGTTGTATTTGTTTTTAAATTATGTAAGAAAACAGCATTCAGATTAATGGCATATTCGGCCCAATTATTTTGAAGGATAAACAGATAGTCAAAAACTCTCCTGACATTAACTCGTTGGTAATTTTCAACTTCTTTATAAAACCGGTCAAAATCCCCGTTAAAATATTCTACCTGCATATCCCATGGAAGTAATTTATCTCCGAGGTTTAAGATATATTCTGCTCGTTTCTTTGCACCTGTCACATTCCATATTGTATCTGTCATGTAATTTGTAAATAGTAACTTGCTTGCACTTTCCTGGAAATGATACTGGTTTGGGTCAAATATTGAAAAATTAAAACGACTTGGCGATACATTGGTTTCAACGGTAAGCGTATCTGTTGGGGCAGAATTTGAATCATAATAAAGAATCTGACCTTTAATAGCATTGTAAAATACAATTTCGCCTTTTGATGTTACGTCAAAATAGCCTATCGAATGGTTAACACTTTTATCGCTTAGGTGCGTGCCATCCAGCAGGTATTTGTTAACAATGTTTCGGGATGCAACATAAACTGTATCTTCTTTTATTTTGAAATGGCCAATTGTTCCATATTCCCCGGGGCCTTCTCCTCTTCGTCCAATTTTACGAATGAAATTTCCATCATAGTCAAACAAGAGAACTTTTCTCATGTCAGAAATAGCAATAATTGAATCATTTAACTGTACCTGTGCTATTCTTCGCAATAGAGAGTTGGGATTGGTTTCAAGAGGAATGTAAAGAATGGAATCAGCAAATTCCGATACGTTTAGGAAATCTTTTTCTTTGTGCTCTGGAAGGTTGATGTGAATTGGGTATTCAATCTCGGCATTCGAATTGATTGATGTTGTTTGTGCTTTTTCTTGTTTTGCATTACAGGAAACTGTAACTGTAAGAAAAAATAGATAGATTATTGTTTTTCCCATTTTATGAGGTGTTTGATATAAGGTGATTGGTGAGTTATGTTTGTTATTTTTTAGTTTTGAAAACTATCAATACAGGATTGTCATCAAATTTTACATTTGACATCTTTTTTATCCATTGTTGGTGTATGATTTTATTGGATGTGTCATTCACTGATAATTCATCTAGCCTTTCCATTAAATCGGTTGGCTGTATCTCTGAAATAAAAGCTTTATCAGTGCTAAGTGTAAGATATCCTGGGAGTTTTATTTTCCCGATAATGTCATCAAATATAAATTTCCCATCATATGCTTTTGTCAAATCTTCTTTTGTGTTGTGTAAGTATATTGTATTTAAATCTATTCCATCTTTATTCCAGTTGTGTTGGAGGATAAGAACAAAATCGAGCACCTTCTTTGCGTTAATTCTGTGGTAGTTTGCTATTTCTTTATAGAATCTGTCAAAGTCACCGTTAAAATATTCAACCTGCATATCCCAGGGAAGTAACTTTTCATCTAGATTAAAAATATATTCCGCCTCTTTTTTTGCACCTGTTACATTCCATATTGTATCTGTCATGTAATTTGTAAACAGTAATTTATTCATGCTTTCCTGAAAATAATATTGGGTAGGATCAGCTATTTGGAAATTAAAACGGCTTGGATTTACGTTGGTCTCAACAACAAGTGTATCTGTTGGGATAAAATTCGGATCATAATAAAGGATCTGCCCTTTAATTGCATTGTAAAATGCAACTTTACCTTGAGGTGTTAGATCAAAATAAGATATTGAATGGTTAAAGCTTTTATCTCCCAGATGTGTGCCGTCTAACAAATATTTATTAATAATATTTCGGGAAGCAATATAAAGGGTATCGTTTTTTAGTTTAAAGTGGGCAATAGCTCCATATTCTCCGGGACCTTTACCTTCTCTTCCAATTTGCCGGAAAAAAGAACCATCATAACGGAACAAAAGAATTTTTTGCATATCGGAAATTGCAATAATTGAATCATTTAACTGTACCTGTGCTATTCTTTTCAATAGAGAGTTGGGATTAGTTTCAAGAGGAATGTAAAGAATTGAGTCAGCAAATTCCGATACGTTTAGGAAATCTTTTTCTTTGTGTTCCGGAAGGTTGATGTGAATAGGGTATTCAATCTCGGCATTTGAACTGATTGGTGAAGGTTGTGCTTTTTTTTGTGTGGAATTACAGGAAGCAAAAAAGAGAAATAAAAAGATGTAGATTAATGTGTCGTTCATGGGGTGTGGAATTTAGTTTTCCTTTGTTTTTATTAACACTAATACAGGATTATCATCTTCTTTTAAATTCTTTATTTGATCTAAAAATGTTGGTGAGATAAAATTTCCGTTTCTCCTGTTTTGCTCAAGATTGCTGAGTAGGTTATAAGGATAAATATC
This sequence comes from Prolixibacteraceae bacterium, assembly GCA_963676845.2. GTDB lineage: Bacteria > Bacteroidota > Bacteroidia > Bacteroidales > Prolixibacteraceae. The sequence continues at coordinate 35,678 of CAXXKK010000031.1, forward strand.
TCCAATGAGATAACTTTTATAACGAGTTTGATATAACCATGTTAATTTCTGATTGCCAGTTATATCATCATAGATGTAATTGTATTTAGTTAATTTATTGGTCTTTTTTTCCAAAAACAGTAAAGCATCATATTGGTAAGTGTTATAGTTTTCATCCAAATACTCATCTCGAAACCATGCTTTTTGAAAGATAAATACGCCGGAAGTAATAGGTAGAAGGTTAAATGTGAAGTACCGTTTGGCTGATTTTCCCCATTCATAAACATTATCAGTAGTACAAAAATCAATGTATTTTCCCCATGGTAATAATTTATTATTGGTATCAAGTATGAATGCTGGTTCTTTTGATTTGCTATTTATATTCCATATTGTATCATTCAAATAGTTGTTAAATAGCAGACCTGTTGAAGTTTTATAAAAGCAATTATATAGTTTTTCATCGGTTAGAGTACGTGAATGCCAAAAACCATTTATGCCATACTCAATAGTAATTGTATCAGGGGGTGATTGAATGTTTTTATTATAGATATATATTTCTCCTTTATCTCGTTCAAATATTGCAAGTTTTTGATCATCTGTAGTATTAAAAAGTACAGGTTGTGTTTTTAATTCTATCTTATCGCAATACAAGCCATCCAGAGTATACCTGAGAAATCTCCTGCCATCAGTAGGAGATAGGTAAATTGTGTCACGAATTACAGTGAAATCAAAAATTGATACATATTCACCTGGCCCTTTTCCCTGAGTGCCTATTTTTTTTATGAATTTTCCATTGATGTCAAACTTTAAAAGCCCAAACTTATGTGCGATAATTACAATTGAGTCGTTTAACCATATTGACACAATTTCTTTAATTAACGATTCCGGTGTTGTTTCCAATGGTATGTAAAGAATAGAATCCGCAAATTCCGATACGTTTAGGAAATCTTTTTCTTTATGTTTTGCGAGGTCTATGTGTATTGGGTATTCAGTCTCGGCATCCGAATTGAATGATGAAGGTTGTGCTTTTTCTTGTGTTGTATTACAAGAAAAGCCCAGAAGTAGTAAAAGAATGCATGAAAATGTTTTTGAATGGTTACGCATTACGACTATTCTTCATTTTGTGATAAATTTAAATGGGCAATCATTAAAACAGGGCCATCTGTTTCCTTTAGGTTTTTGATAATATTGATTAACTGCTCTCGTTTTTGAGGAATTTTTACATTTGCTGTGCTTAACGAATCCAAATTCGTATTCATCAACTCGTATGCAGAGTAACAAATACTCCAATATTTTTCATCTGCCCATTGAGGATTAAAACTGCCTCCTCCATTCAGGTCGTTTGTAAATGACGGCTTAATACCTTCTCTTCTCCGTGTATATAAACGTTCAGATGCATATTTGTCTTCAATAATTGCATTGTTTGCCAGCACATCAATATATCCATCATCCTTTCGACACCTGGCTTTGTATTGTTTCTTTTTATAGCCAAAATCAAAAAAGACATATTCCGGGGTTTCCTGAAAATCCCGAATCAATAGGTAATTAAAATATTCTAATGGATGACAACGAAAATGCAATACATCAAAGGGGAATTGGTCTCCTATTTTTAAGGAATAGAGCGTATCTAATTTGAAATCTTCTGTTACCCGATATACAATATCTCCTCCATAGTAGAGAAAATCAAAAGAATTTGCCCGTATTTTATAAATAGGTGGAGTAGTCTGGTAGAAATTATCCCAGGCATTTTGTGGGTCATACCCGTTCTCGATGATTTCGGTTTTTCTATTGTTGTAAGTTGGATTCGTCAGTATTTTAATCGCATTAAAATCGTTATCAACAATTGCCATGTTAAAGACTTGGGTTGTGTCAATTGTCTCAGGCATAAATGGGTCTTGCACGATTACAAAAGAGTTGCCAAATTGTGAAATAGCTCTATAATCAGCGGCGCCATTGTAAGATGGATTTATCGATTTTATAAAATTCCCGTTAAAATCGTAAAACAATAAGCTCCTTTTCCAACTGGCATACCCCATAATCAGCTGTTTGTTTTTGTCAATGGAATAGCTTCTCAATAACTGGTATTCACCCGGACCACGGCCAGTACTCCCAATTTGTTGTAAGAACTTTCCGGCACGACTATACTTTAATAATCCACCTATATCCGGCATCGAAGAAGATAAAATCATCTGTTAATTGTAAATTTTTAATGTTATCCTCATTGAACAGGTGATCCGGATCCATTTCTAATTGTATCACTTCAATGTTATCCGCAATTTCACTTAAGAAAAAAGTATTGGTTGTATTGCCAAGATTATCGATTAGGTTAATTGTGCTTAATTCTTTTTCATTATTTGGTGTTGGTGCATTTTTATCGCAACTACATATGAATAATGTTGAAAGTAGAATTAATAAATAGGAAGAATTAAATTTCATGAATCAATTTGGATTAGTAAGTATAATATGGGGATTGTTAGTTTGTTGTGCTTTTTATAAAAGGAATTTTTAGAAATATCATTATCATTTTCACATTATCAACGGAGAATTGATATTCCAGTAATTCATTAATAAAAAAGCCATTTCTCTATAGTAGAGAAACGACTTTTTTTGATAATCCGTTTTCTACATGAGTTTAAAACGAACTAAACGTAAAGGAACGCCAACTGATTTTTTTAGTTTCTGTAATGCGTATATATAACCATTATGAAATACCATTTTTAAAGGATTGATTTCGAGCTCATAATCATCACAAACAAAAGTGCTTTCACCAATAAATTGTCCACTGTTCCCATAAATCCATACATGAAATTTATTGGCTCCTTCTTCTTTGGGATATTCGAATATGAGCAGGTTGTCATCTGAGTCTTTGAGCATGGTTGAAAACATTGGGATAGGAATGGGATTTTCAATTTGCGTTAAATCGCCTTCCATATCCTGAACCATTGAGTTGATTGCCTTTTTGTATTCTTGGGGCTCAATCCATTCAGGGACTTCTTCATTTATCATTGATTTATAATGTTCAATTGCTTTTTGTTGAATTTCCGTTTGTTCTTCAACTGATAGATAATTTGTCGTCCATTCAATTTTATCTTTAGCGATTAGATTCCCATTCAGATCAAAAATTGAAATATCACCATTTGTTGGGTATGCAATAACTAATCGATTATTTACACAAGCTATTTGTGGGGGGGAAGAGATTCCGTTTTGTCGTGAATATGGCATTGTTGATAGTGAAACGATCCCGCCAGAATCAAATGCATAGGAATAATTGAAAAGGGAGCAATGTCCATTCGGCTCACATTGATCGGTAAAGTAATCCCAAATTATTTTTTCCTCGTTTGTTTCATAATCAATTAAGGCCACAAAATCCCTATATTTTTCAGCCCAGATTACCCAGCCAACAACTGCGATTTTATTATTGGGAAGAGCAATCATTTGTTTGGTCATATAATCTAATACCAGTGTTTTTTTTGTAGTTGCCATCAAAATCGAAGCAAAGCATGTTGCCCATGTTGTCTAAACCGGTAAAGAAGGTATTTCCATTTACTATCCCTTCAATAGGTTTAATCTTATTAAAAGTACTCCCATTGTTCCTGGTTATCTGAAACTCTTTCTGGAACTTGCCATTTGGTGAAAATTTAGAATAGAAATCCCGATAGGGATGGTTTACTGTAACTGATCCGTCGGGCAAAACAATTAACGACTTTCTGTCAGCCATAGATTTTCCCATTATGGAGTCGTAGTACGATTCGAAAACTTCATCCCAATTGTTCCCCAGACCATATTCTTCGTCGGGAACCAGTTGAACCGTACCTTTTTTGTAGATATCGATTAAATTCTGAGAAGATCCGTTTATTGTTATTGTTATAAAAATAAAGATCAATATTAAATTTTTCATTGTTAGTGTTTTATGTTTGTTGTGTTTTGAGATGAGAGCTTTCTGTGCCCGGGTGAAAGAAGCTCTATCTCAATAAATACTCTGTCGTATTTCCATTTGGGTCAATTAGTTTCATTGTTAATGGTTGGTCGGCATACGGGAGATTAGCATCAATTTCAATCTCGCTATATGAAATGTCATTCGCAAGAACTTCATCCGCCGTTTTATTGGGAACAATTATTATTATAAATGCTAAAATGCAGGCCGCAGCAAAAATATAGGTAACATTTGTCGACAATTTTCGGCTCTTGGCTTTAAGAACTTGTGGTTGCTGAATTCAGGAATAACTGTTGGTGCTTTAGCCAGTTGGTTTATACGTGATTTTATCTTATTTGAGGTAATTTTCATTTCCTCATAATCTTGTCGGCAGTCTGAACATTCCTTAAAATGAAGTTCAATTTGCATTTTCTCATCTTCCGAGCATTCGTTGTCAATGTATTTGCTGAATGAGACTTTTATCGATACAGCTCATACTTTTGAGTTTTAAGTTCTGTTTCTAATTTTTTCAATGTACGTGAAAGTGTTTTACCAATTGATGTGAATTTCATCCCTGTTGCTTCTGCCATTTCTTTATAAGACATTCCTTCACTGTATAAAATCACCAGCGCTTTTTCATTAGAATTTAATGTAGAAAGAGCGTTGTTCAGTTCTTCAATAGCAAGTTCATTTTCCGGTTCATTGTTTACTCTTTCAAGTTGTGTGTCAATTTGTTCGAACCTGTTATTGAATTTTTGTTTGTCAATACATTTATTGATTGTTGCCCGGCACAGCCAACTTTTGGTATTATTAATTGAGTTCCTGTCTTTCATCCGATTAAACAAATAAATAAAGACTTCCTGTACAATATCGGCTGCTTCATCATTGTCGCTTAGCATTTTCTGTGCAACACGAAAAACTAGTGAATAATTCTTTTTATATATTTCTTCAAAGTCGCTCAATCCCGGGCTTTATTAGTAAGTCTGTTTTGGATGTTAATTTGTGACATAAAATTTAATATTTTTTATCAAAAGGGACAATTATAAGTATATATCTATGCGATCATCCTGTTTCTGGTGATATGACTCATTAATCGCAAAATATGCGGGTTTCATTCTAATCAAAATATTTCATTGTTTATCATATTGAAATAGCAGTTTGTCAGATTAATCTTTTAATTTCATAATGTTTAGAAGTTCTTTGAGATGAACTTTAATTCAAATACTATGAGACTAATAATTATTTCTTTTCTGATTTTACTGTTGAATGTAAATGCGATAGCAGGTGCAGATCCGGATGACCGATTTTATGAAGAGACACTTTGGGCTCAGATTGACTGCAAATTTTTGGGTGATAATTATACTGTTGCAACAATCTATAAGGAGGATATAAAGATTGAGTTGGATGGAAATATCCTCCCTGCTGATTCTACAATATTTAATGCATTAGTTGAACAATTGGATTCTGCAATTGAACGGAATGATGTGAAATTGGTAAAGTACTCCGGGGAATATGATCTTTGAGATTAATAAGCCAGGGAACGAGGGTGTTGTGGTTGGGACAGAAAAAGTAGCTTCTGGTGATTTGTTCAAAAATGTCATTCAAGTTAATTTAGAAGACACTGTTTCTTATGAAGAAAGGCGGAAAATCTACTATTATTATTTGCTGAACTCTCTGGTTGAGAAGAATCCGAACCAAATAAATCAATGTATTTTCAGGGATCTGTCTTTGATGAAGACAAGCCTGAAGATGTTATGTATAATTCATATGATTTGGAAGTGATTAAAATGATTTATTCCAGAAATTTCAGAAATCAATTAAACGACTATAAGAACAGACTTCTAGCAGATGAATTTATGGCACAAAATAATGTTTCAAATGTTGAGGCTTTTTATAATATTATTTCGATACTGTTAGCTATTGTCTATTTGGCATTGGTTACCCGATTGCGTTTGTTTAAAAAGCATCACTACCAGTTTAGAAAATTTTTAAATCAAGGGCTGGCAGTTTTCATCTCTTATATAATCTTTATCGTTTGTTCACAGTTTCTTACAAGTAAACATTTATTTGGATATTATTCCTTTCAACTTGCACTTTCATTGTTTGCAGGAACTCTTGCTATGGGTTTTATAGCTATTGTGGGAATCTATTTTATTGAGAAAATTATTTTTAGAAATAGAGATATGAATCTGTTTAGTAATGTGCTTGTAATTTTTCTCACAACTTCGCTTGTCCCTTTTTTGCTATTATTTGTTTTAAACCTTACGGGGATGATTACAAACTTTTCATCAGGTGATTATGCTGCTACAATAACTTTCTCTACAGTCTTTGCTGTTGCACGAACTTTCTATGTCTATATGACAGTAAAGGCAGAACAGGAGATTCGGGTTAAGGATCTTGAGTTATCCAAACTAAATGGAATGCATAAACAAGCAGAGTTGGAGTCGTTGCAATCGAAAATAAATCCTCATTTTCTATATAATGCATTAAATTCTATTGCCAGTCTTGCAACTACAGATAGTCAAAAGACTGAACAAATGGCCTTGGCTTTATCCGATTTTTTTAAGTATTCATTGAATAAAGAACAAAAAACAATGGTTACGATAAAGGAGGAAGTTGAATCGGTAGAAACGTACCTTACAATTGAAAAAGTTCGTTTTGGCGAGAAACTTAGTTATGAATTGGAAGTGCCATTGGAACTTGAGTCTGTTTTGATTCCTCAATTTATCATTCAACCTGTTGTTGAAAATGCAAGTAAAACATGCCATTTCAAAGATGAGTGAAAATGGAAAAATAAAGCTCGAAGTTTGCGAAAATGGATTGCTGCTTGAGATTCGTATATTTGATAATGGTTCCTCATTTCCTGAAGAACCGGTTTCAGGCTATGGATTGCAAAGTATTCAGGAAAAGCTTGATTTAATTTATAAAGGAGAAGCTTCATTAACGTGGCAAAACGGAGATAATAAGCATGTGTTGATTTCTATTCCCCCAAATTTAAATGTCAATTAATGTCAGATATCGTATATAGAACTTTAATAGCCGATGATGAGTCTCCTGCGCGTCAAAGACTTCGATCTATTCTCGAATCATTTCCGGAAATAGAAATTATTGGTGAATCTTCAGATGGACAATCAGCTGTGAATCAGATTAATGATTTTCATCCAGATTTACTTTTTCTGGACATCCAAATGCCCTTGCTAAACGGTTTTGAAGTTTTAAAAGAAGTGAATTATTTCCCGTTGGTAATATTTTGTACCGCTTATGATGAATATGCTTTAAAAGCTTTTGAGACAAATGCCATTGATTACATCGTAAAGCCGGTTCGTGAGGAACGAATTAAATCATCGCTGGAAAAGTTGGAAAAGCTGAAGTTTCCGGCGTCGAATAAAGAACAAATTCTTGATTTTATTGATGGCTATTTAAAGAACTCTCAGAAAAAGAAAGCAACAAATATTCCGATAAAAATAGGAGATCGGATGCTGTTGTTGAAACTGGCAGATATCAGTTATTTTTTAGCCGAAGAAAAGTATGTTACCATTTTTACAGTTCACGGGAAGAAGCATATAACGGATTACTCGTTGAAGTACCTTGAGGGAAAATTGGATGAAAGCTTTATTCGAATTCATCGTTCGATCCTTATAAATTTAGCTCATATACATGAACTAAAAAAGTACTTTGGAGGCAGGTTTATTATTTTGATGGATGATAATTTACAAAGTCGCCTTATTTCAGGTAGAAGCTATTCCGAAAATATTAGAAAGCTATTTGATCTTTAGTTGCCAAATAAAAAAGCCGCTTTCCTTTCGGAGAGCGGCTTCCATCTATCTTGAATCTAAGAATTACTTCTTATAGATTTTTTTGTACCCGTAGATAGCAGTATCACCCAATTGTTCTTCGATACGAAGTAATTGGTTGTATTTAGCCATCCTGTCAGAACGGCTCAATGAACCAGTTTTAATCTGACCAGAGTTAGTTGCAACAGCGATGTCAGCGATAGTTGAATCTTCAGTTTCACCTGAACGGTGAGAAGTTACTGAAGTGTAACCAGCGCGGTGTGCCATTTCAATTGCATCTAAAGTTTCAGTTAAAGTACCAATTTGGTTTACTTTGATAAGGATAGAGTTCGCAGCACCTAGCTCGATACCTTTTTGTAGGTATTCAACATTAGTTACGAATAAATCGTCACCAACCAACTGGCATTTGCTACCAATACCGTCATTCAATTTAACCCAACCGTCCCAGTCACCTTCGTCGCAACCGTCTTCGATTGAATCAATAGGGAATTTTTCAACTAACTCGGCAAGGTAAGCAACTTGTTCGTCGCGATTACGTTTTACACCAGTTTCGCCTTCGAATTTGCTATAGTCATAAATACCATCGCTGTAAAATTCAGAAGCAGCACAGTCAAGAGCGATAGAAACATCACCACCATCTTCTGCACGACCTGGTTTGTAACCTGCATTTTTAATCGCTTCGATGATTGAGTTCAATGCATCTTCAGTACCATCAAGAGTTGGAGCGAAACCACCTTCGTCACCTACAGCAGTACTAAGACCACGTTTTGACAATACTTTTTTCAAGCTATGGAAAACCTCAGCACCCATACGAAGACCTTCACGGAATGAAGGAGCACCGATAGGACGGATCATGAATTCCTGGAATGCGATAGGAGCATCAGAGTGAGAACCACCGTTGATGATGTTCATCATAGGAACAGGCAATGTTTTTGCATTAGTTCCACCGATGTAGCGATATAGAGGTAAGCCAAGAGCAGTAGCAGCAGCTTTAGCAACAGCTAAAGAAACTCCCAACATAGCGTTAGCACCTAATTTAGATTTTGTTTTTGTTCCGTCAAGAGCAAGTAATTTACTGTCGATAGCAACTTGATCTGCAGCATCCATGCCGATGATTTCTTTGGCAATAACTGTATTAACGTTCTCAACAGCTTTTAAAACACCTTTACCCAGGTAACGGCCTTTGTCACCGTCACGTAATTCAAGTGCTTCGTTTTCTCCGGTTGATGCACCAGATGGAACAGCTGCTAAACCAACAGAACCACATTCCAATGTGATTTCTACTTCTACAGTGGGATTACCACGAGAGTCAAGAATTTCTCTACCAACTACGTTACTAATTAACATGATTTATGGGTTTGAATTAAACTTAATAGATTATCTTAAAACATTGATTTTTAAGAGCTTTTTGCAAAGCCGACACAAATATAATAAATCCAGTGTATATTCTTCAGTTTTGTAAAAAATGCATAACCTTAATTTAACCAGAAATTGAAGTGATTAATTCACTAAACTATTATGCTGGTTGGTTGGTTTTTAAGTGCTTCCCCTGCAATGTTTTTGCATGATGAAGATATTCCAATCTGATCTTTTTAAGTAATATATACTTTCTAGTATGCTGGTTTTTTCTTTCACTGAACCTTCCTTCCTTAAATGCACAAGGATTTACGCATTTTTAAGAAGATGGTTTTAATTTTAGTGGCGAGTACGAGTAGAGAGTTGAGACAACTTCAACTTCATAATTCGTTTAGTCCAGTTCTACGATAGTGATGCCAGCTCCGCCAAAATCAACATGTTCATCGCGGAATGTCCTTACAATAGGGTCTGACTTCAGGAAGTTCCGGATAACTTCTTTTAATATTCCATTTCCTTTTCCATGGAGGATACGAAGTTCATGTTTGTCGAGCATAACGGCTTGGTCAATAAATGCCTGTATGTTTATGATCGCTTCTTCGGCACGTTGACCCCGGATGTCAATTTCTGTTTTGAAGCTGAGCTTTTTCTCGGAAATGTTTTTGTTTGCGTTTGCCTTGGTTTGGTTGACGTTTCTGCTTTCCTGACGGGCTTCATTATTGCTAACCGGGATCAGTTTGTTTTTGCTGACAGAAGTACGTAATTGTCCAAACGCAACGATGATGTTTTTATCCCCAACTTCAAGTACTTCACCAATAGATGATTGTCCTTCGATTTTTACCTTGTCTCCGGGGGATAAAATCTTCTTTTTAGGAGCTTTTGCTACAACTTCCTTATTTTCAGCTTGAGGGCTTTTCTTGTTCTTGCGTTTCTTTTTCTTATCCTTGAGTTTTTCAATTTTGCGGTTTATCCATTCATCATCTTCAGAGTTTGTTTTTACTACATCCTCCTTAAATTCATTTAGCTGTTTTCGAATGGCTTTGGTTTTTTCCTTTTCAGCCTGATTTTCACGGATTTCTCGAATGGTATTTTCTACCTTTTTATTGGCTTCTGCAATAATCTTTTCAGCTTCCTGTTTTGCTTCTTCCAGTATTTGCTTGCGTTGTTTATTTAGTTTCTCCAGATCGGTTTCGTAGCGTGAAGAAACATTGTCAAGCGTTTTTTCAACCTGACGGATGCGCTGGCGTTTAGATTCCCAATAACGTTTATCTCGCAGAATGTCTCGTAAGTGTTTGTCAAAGTTGATGTGGTCTTTACCAATTTTGTCTGTTGCTTGTTGCAGAATACTTTCCGGCATTCCAATTTTACGGGCAATTTCAAAAGCGAAAGAACTTCCTGGTTTGCCAATCTGAAGCTGGAAAAGTGGCTCCATTTTATGTGAGTCATACATCATAGCTCCATTTATGATTCCATCGGTAGAAGAGGCAAAGTGTTTTAAGTTTGTATAGTGAGTTGTGATTACTCCAAATGTGCCTTGCTGATTTAACTGATCTAAGATTGATTCTGCAATTGAACCTCCTAGCATTGGTTCTGTTCCTGTCCCAAACTCATCAATAAGCACGAGGGTTTTTGCATTTGAGTTTTTTAGGAAGAACTTCATATTCATCAGGTGGGAGCTGTAAGTACTTAAATCGTTTTCCATGGATTGCTCATCACCAATATCGATAAAAAGCTGATCGAAAAATCCGGCGTGACTGGTTTCATCAACAGGGATTAATAATCCACATTGAAGCATGTATTGCAGAAGTCCAACTGTTTTTAGACAAACCGATTTACCTCCCGCATTAGGACCCGAAATCAACAAGATATGGTTTTCGGGAGATAATGTAATATTCAAAGGAACGACTTCCCGTTTTTCTTTTTCTAGTGTGAATTTAAGTAATGGGTGTGTTGCTTTTTGCCATTCAATGCAAGCGTGTTTGTCAATAGTTGGTTTGATGGCCTGCATGCGGTTTGCCATATGGGCTTTTGCCCGTTCAAAATCAATTGTTCCTAGAAACTCGTATTGGTTAACTAAGTCATACAGATAGGGACGGACATCATTTGAAATCTCAATCAGTATTTTTACGATTTCACGTTTTTCTGCGTATTCAAGTTCGCGGATTTCGTTGTTCATTTCTACAACTTCTGCAGGTTCAACATAGACCGTTTTACCGGTTGCAGATTCATCATGAACAATTCCTCCAAGCTTCCGCTTCATTCCTGCCGGAAGCGGGATTACCGGTCTTCCGTCACGAATGGAAACACTTGTCTCGTCTTCAACCAACCCATCTTTTTGCGCTTGCCTTAAAATGCTGTGCAGTCGCTTGGAAACACTACTTTGTTTTGAAAATAAATCGCGGCGAATTTGTGCCAGTTCCGGAGAAGCATTGTCCTTAACTTTTCCATGCTGGGTTAGAATTTGTTCAATCCGTTCTTTCAGAAAAGGGAAAATACTAACGCGTTGAATTAATTTTTTTAGCGTCGGATATTTGGCTTCGTCCAAATTTGTAATAAAACGAATGATGGCAGTAATGGTGTCGAGCGAACGTTTTAAATCGAATAGTTCATTAACTTCAAGAAATCGCCCTTCGGTTTTTATTTTTGCAAGAGCCGGGCGAAGGTCAAAATAGTAATTCGTAGGAAAGTTATCGTTTTCAATAAGTAATTTTGCCAGTTCCTCAGTGAGGGAAAGCTCATAAAGTATTTTCCCCGGTTTAGACATAAAGCAAACCTCGTCTACTTTGTCTTTGCCCAGAGTGCTTAAACAACTTCCTTTGATAAGATCACGAATACGATCAAATCCAATTTTCGATTCAAAATTATCGGGATAAATTTTTGTCATAATTCTATTTTGCCGCAGCAAAAATAGAAAGAACTGACGTTATCTGCCAACTACTACAATTTTTCTTCCAGAATCTTCAGGAATACATCTGCCATAAAGGGTTTTCCCAGATATGTATCCATCCCCGATTCCAGGCATCTGTTAATATCGTCACCTGCATCACTGGCTGTCATGGCAATAATTAACGAGTTATTTTCTAATTTTTGTTCTTTTTCGTATTTCCGTATGGCAATGGTTGCTTCATATCCGTCCATCACAGGCATCATAACATCCATTAAAATGACGTTGAAAGGTTGTTTTTTATACATCTCTAAAGCTTCCTGTCCATTATTGGCAGTTTCAATTGATTGAAAATGACCTCTCAAAGAGAGGGTTGTGATTCTGTGGTTTAGTGGACTATCATCAACAACTAAAAGTCGAATATTCGAATACATGAGAGAAAATTAATTTTATTAGTCAATAGGTACTTTTTCATTCGGAAATCTTTCAGCATATTCTTTCCAGAAACTCTTAACTTCAGATTTCATTTCTTTACGAAGAAGCAATATACCAATTAAGTTTGGAATAGTCATGAGTGCAACGGTAATTCCTGAGATTGTCCAAATGATTGTTGTATCTACAAATGAAGCTACAAAAAAGCCAATGACGTAAAGAATTCTGTAGTATGTTATTCCTTTATAACCTACCAGGTAAATTATAGCCCGGTCACCATAATATGACCATGAAATGGCTGTAGAGAAAGCAAATAAGAGTAAGCCAATAGATACAATATAGCGTCCGTAATCTCCCAGCCAGCTTTTCGTAAATGCTTCTGTTGTTAAAGGAGCACTGTGTATAAGTGATGCTCCTTCAAAGCTTATTGATTCGCCGTTTGAAACATTCCCATTTTCTACTTTCACGTGCCCTGTATATGGTTCTCCTGAATCGTACACATGAATATTTTCTGCGATTGAGCGTGCATGGATAATGGTAACATCATTCTGGATATTTCCATTTACAACATCAAGTTCGCCTGAGAATAGAGGTAAATCGACATTTCCGAGAAGATAATTCTGAAGTTGCTCTTTATCTTCAGTATTTCCTTCATCATAACTTGAGGCCAATACTGCCATATCTGTCATCTGAAACTGATTGTCAACTTTTTCAGTCCACACACCGGATGAAAGAAGAACCAACCCTGTTATTGTACAGATTACGATAGTGTCGATAAAAGGTCCCAAAAGGGCAACTAATCCTTCTGAAACAGGCTCGTGTGCTTTGGCTGTGGCATGTGCAATAGATGCAGAACCTTGTCCTGCTTCATTGGAAAATAAGCCCCGATTTACTCCCCGGTTAAAGGCGAAAGAAAAACCAGCTCCCAGAAAACCTCCTGTTGCAGCAGTTCCTGTAAATACATCATGAATAACAGAATATAGTGAAGGGAGTATATTTTCGTAATTAAACAGGATTACGGCAAAAGCCCCAATCAGGTAAAAGATAGCCATAATTGGTACAAGCTTGGACGTAACTTTGGCAATACGTTTGATTCCTCCGATAATAACAAACGCCAGTATACATGCCAATATTACTCCGGTTAGCATGTTGTTGATCCCAAATGTTGAATTTATGGAGTTTGCAATAGAATTGATCTGAGGAAGGTTTCCTGTTCCAAATGAAGAAATAACAGTAGCAATAGCGAAAATTGCAGCCATCCAGGGGAGTTTTAATCTATTTCTCATGAAATACATAGGACCTCCGGAAATGGTTCCATCTTCAGTGATCTCGCGATATTTGTGAGAGATCGTAACTTCCACGAATTTTAAAGTCATACCCAAAACGGCTGTTACCAACATCCAAAAAAGCGCAGCAGGTCCTCCCAGGTGAATGGCTAAAGCTACTCCTGCAATATTCCCGGTTCCAACAGTTCCGGAAAGTGCTGTTGCCAATGCCTGAAAGTGAGTGGTATCACCCACATCTCCTTCCTGGTCAAAATCTCCTTTAACAATTTTGACGGCATGTTTGAAATACCTAAACTGGGGGAACTTTAAATAAAGAGTGAAAAATAATCCAGTACCTAGAAGTAAGTATACAAACCAGGCGCTACCTCCAATGTATCCATCTATTGTTGCAAGTATCTCGTTTAGGTTATTCATGATTTATCTTTTTGCAGGCTGTTCGTGTTTTTTCAAAAGGTTTTAGTATCAAAATTCTAAAAATTGCCTGCCTAAAATAGCATTTAGTTCTGTTTCCTGAAAATTGAAAAGCAAAATCAATAGATTTTTAGAAAGATTCTGACCAAAATATGGAGATATATTATTCTTTATTTAAAATTGAAAAAGATATATTTGGTTTTGAATAATTAAACTGTTTTTGTGTAAGGTGTTATTATGCTTGTGTTATGTATGGCTATTTTATCTGGATTACTAATGACGTTTAGGTCTATTCTATCCCTAATTGTAATATATGATAAAATAGGGTTACAATATTTGGTTCTTAATTTATCTTATTCATTTAGCGAATTTTAAAATCGTTGTTTTGTCAGACTATAATCTACTATGAAAAAAATTATCTGTTTCTTTTGTTCTATTGTGTTTTTATTTCAGGTTTCGGCAAAAGAGGTCAATATTGATCAAGCCAGGAAGGTTGCTGAAGATTTTTTATTAAACATGTCAGGTTTTAGACTAAAGAGTACATCTTCTGTTAAAATTTATGATGTTGGCGATATTTTTAAGTATGGGAATAATATACTTAAAAGTACGACTAACGAGAACCGTGATATATTTGCTTTCAATATAGGAAATGATGAAGGGTTTATCCTTATTTCCGGAGATGATGCAGCTCCTCCTATCCTTGCGTATTCAATGGAAGGCAGCATTTCAGCAGATAACATTCCTCCGAATACTTTTGAATGGTTAAATTCTTACCGGACTTACATTCAATATCTTCAGGATAATAATATTCAACAATCAGAAACGGTAAAAGCAGCCTGGGATGGAACAGAGAATAATGTAGAAGTAGCGAATCCGATAGTTTCACCATTAATAAGTACTAAATGGGGACAAGGAACTTATTATAACGCCAAGTGCCCGTATGATGATGAGGCTCAGAATTTCGTATGGACTGGTTGTGTTGCTACTGCAATGGCTCAGGTAATGAACTATTGGGAATACCCTGCAAAAGGAACAGGTTTTCATACCGATAATAATTTTAATAATGGGGCACTTTCTGGGAAATTTGGTATGACTTACTATGATTGGGATTTAATGCCTGATATCGTTAATGAACCAAATAGTGCTGTTGCAACTTTACTATACCAGTGTGGAGTTGCAGCAGATATGGTTTATTCTGTTGAGGCAAGTGGTGCCTTTTTGGATGAAAGGCTGTTTTTCCAAGAAAAGGGGGTGTCGTCTGCAGAAATAGCATTCTGGAAATATTTTGGTTATGAGCCATCTGTAAGATATGAAGAAAGCAATGAATATTCTATTGAAGAATGGAAGTCATTGTTAAAATCGGAGTTGGATGCAAACCGACCTATGATATATGAAGGAAATAAAGAGGGAGGAAGTGGTCATGCATTTGTTTGCGATGGCTACAGCGAAGATGATTATTTTCATTTTAACTGGGGTTGGAGAGGAAGCTACGATGGATACTTTTTAATGGATGCTTTAAATCCAGGCACTCAAAATTATAGCAGTGACCAGGCAGTGTTGCTAGGTATTGTGCCTTCGGAAAACAATTCCGGCTATAAACTGGAATTGACAGATAATCTCCAGGTTGAGAATAGTTCCATTGCTTATGGTGATGTGTTTTCCGTTTCAGCAGAAATTGAAAATAATGGATCAGAACTCTTTCAGGGGGATATTTGTGCTGCAATTTTTGATGACCAGAATACATTTATTGATTCTCTTCAGGTAAAACAAGATTTGACTATAGCTTCGGGAGAATCTTCAGGTTTGCTAACATTTACTAGTGAGCGGCTAACCGATCTTTTTCCGGGAAGTTATACCGTAAATATTTTATTCTGTCAGGATGGAGGAGATTGGGATTTTGTAAACGCTTCTGAAACAAATACTGATATTATTGATTCGGCAGTATTGACGGTTGAGTATGAAAATCAGATATCTCTGGGAACTCAAATTGAGGTTGAAACACCTAAAGTATATATGAGTGACACTTTAAAATTGAACTTTAATGTGACAAATAATAGCGATACTGATTTTTCAGGGAGTTTGAAGCTTTCACTTTATGATATACATGGGGAATTTGTGACAAATCTATTTGAAAAGTTAGATGTTGAAATTCAGGTAAACAGTACTAATACAGATGATTTTTCTTTTTTTACCGAGCAACTAAATGTCAAACCGGGTGAGTATTCTATGGTATTGTTTCATAAAGTTGATGAAGGTGATTATGAATTGACGGGAGCTGGAATGTATGATAACCCTGCGAAGATTATTGTTCTTGCACATGAAGCCGAACTTGATCAATATGAAGATAACAATACAATTTATGAAGCTTATCAATTGCCTGTTGAATTCATAGATGATAAGGCTTATGTGAATACTGAAGGTTCCACATTTTTACTTAGTGATGCTTATGATTATTTTTCAATCTACTTTGCTGATGGCTACGATTATGACATTGATATCGCATTAAATGACTATTATAACAGTGTTGATGGAAATGCATATTCTATTGGTGCTGCCTTTGTTTATTCATTAAATGGCGTTTCACAATCCGATACCTTGTTGTCTGGTGTTGTGAATTCTTTTAGTGCTACCGGAGAGAATATGTTGTTTGTGGGTGTTGGAAATATATATCCTAATGATGGAACTTATCTTTTGGAGTTGAATATTACAAGATCAGTAACAACGGACATTCCTGAATTGACTGATAACCCTGAACTTATTGTTTCTCCCAATCCATGTGTAAATGATTTAAATATTCAATGTGGGGAAAACTTAAAAAGTTATGCTATATATAATGCGAAAGGTTCTGTATTGCGTAGTGGTGTTTTCGGTTCAAATAGTTCTGTAATAAATGTTTCATCATTGCCCAAAGGGATTTATTTCTTAACGGTTAAAACTGAGGAAAATATATTCACTGAAAAGGTTGTAAAAGAATAGTGTCTTTCAAAAGTGGCGTAAGTAGCAGGGGATTTAAAGAAGAGGAATCTGTTATTGTAAATAGATTTCATTTAAACTTTTGGATGGCTTGTTCTACCTGAAAATATTTATCGAAATTTCTTTGAAAAACAGGTTTTCAAGTGTGTTTTTACTTATTTTTGTTTGAAACGAATAATATATACAGATATGTTACCAAAATTTTTAATGGCTGATAACTCGCAGGAATGTCCTGATACAATTTATGTGGTTCATACAGAAGAGCCTAAGTTTATTGTTGAAAGTGATATTGAGGATTTTTGGACAAACCAAAAAGTTCACTGGATTAGTGATATGCCTGAGTCTGAAGAGTTAGTAAAATCTCTTTTAGAGGAAGCAGAAAACTTTTTGGATGATGAATTTGAAAATCAGGAAAACCTTTTTGACGAAGATGAAGATTAATTTTCTTCTTCTTTATTCCTGATCGACATCTTTTAAACTGAGTTGAATTCTTTTGCGGGGAATATCAACTTCAGTTACTTTTACTTTTACATGTTGATGTAAATGCACTATTTCATTGGGATCGCTAACAAAACGGTTGGCCAATTGTGAAATATGTATTAATCCATCTTGTTTTACGCCCACATCTACAAAAGCTCCAAACTTGGTAATATTGGTTACAATTCCCGGAAGTTCCATGCCAACTTCAATATCTTCCATCTTATAAATTCCTTGGGCAAACTCGAAAACTTTAATAATTTTTCGAGGATCACGGCCAGGTTTGGCAAGTTCCTTTTTGATATCATGTAGTGTGGGCAATCCAATTTTATCCGTGATATATTTCTCCAGGTGAATTTTTTGCTGTAACTCTTCAGATTGAATGAGTTCAGCAACAGAGCAATTTAAGTCTTTTATTATTTTTTCAACTATGTGGTATGATTCCGGGTGAACTGCAGAATTATCTAATGGATTTTTAGAATCAGGAATACGCAGGAATCCAGCTGCCTGTTCGTATGCTTTTGCTCCCATGCGGGGAACTTTCATTAATTCTTTTCGGGATGAAAAAGCACCATACTCTTTTCTGTAATCCACGATGTTTTGTGCCAGTTGAGGACCAAGCCCTGAAATATAAGTAAGCAAATGCTTGGAAGCTGTATTTACATTTACGCCAACACTATTTACTGCAGATTCAACGACAGAATCCAGACTTTCTTTCAATAGTTTTTGGTCCACATCATGTTGATATTGTCCCACGCCAATTGATTTAGCGTCGATTTTAACGAGTTCTGCTAAAGGATCCATTAGTCGGCGACCGATAGAAACAGCTCCGCGAACAGTTACATCGTACTGTGGAAATTCTTCACGGGCAACTTTTGAGGCTGAATAGACTGAAGCTCCATCTTCAGAAACTACAAAAACCTGAATGTCCCTGTCGTAGCGTAGTTTTTTAATAAAATGCTCGGTTTCCCGGCTGGCTGTTCCATTTCCAATGGCGATGGCTTCAATCTGATAAGCACTCACCATAGACGTGATTTTTCGGGCTGCCTGTTTGGTTTGTTCCTGAGGTTTATGCGGGTATATGTTTTCGTTGTGGAGCAGATTTCCCTGAGCATCCAAACAAACAACCTTACATCCGGTTCGATACCCGGGATCGACAGCCAACACTCTTTTTTGTCCAAGTGGTGCTGCCAATAATAATTGTCGAAGGTTTTCAGCAAAAACATGAATGGCTTCTTTGTCGGCTTTTAATTTGGATTCGTTGGCAAATTCTGTTTCTATGGATGAGGATAGCAGGCGCTTGTAGCTGTCTCTAACAGCCAGTTCAACCTGTGTAGCGCATTCATTTTGAGAACGCACATAGTAACAGTTCAATCGTTCCAAAATGTCATTTTCATCCGGGGAAATTGAAATGCGAAGGAAGCCTTCATTTTCTCCTCGACGCATTGCAAGTAAGCGGTGTGACGGGCATTTTTTTAGTGGTTCTTCCCATTCGAAATAGTCCCGGTATTTTTCTCCTTCTTCTTCCTTTTTCTTGACAACTTTACTGCTGATAATTGCTCCAATCTGAAATGCACGCCTTACCATATTTCGGGCTTTTTCATTTTCATTGATCCATTCGGCAATGATGTCGCGGGCTCCGCTAAGTGCATCGTCCAGTGTCACAACTTCATCTTTTACAAAAGAATAGGCTCGACTTTCCAAATCCCGTTCCTGTTGTTTCATGATGATCTTGGCCAATGGTTCCAGTCCTTTTTCTCGGGCAATGCTGGCTCGGGTTTTTCGCTTGGGTTTGTAAGGCAGGTAAATGTCTTCCAACTCGGTTGAATCAAAACAATTTTCAATGCGTGCTTTTAATTCGTTTGAGAGTTGTCCTTGTTCATCAATCGTTTTGAGGATGGTTTCCTTGCGCTTAAGAAGTTCTTCCATGAAAGATTTTTCTTCTTTAATCTGTCCAATCTGAACTTCATCCAAACTTCCGGTACGTTCTTTCCGATAGCGGGAAATAAATGGGACAGTTGCTCCTTCATCCAAAAGGGCAATCGTGTTTTGTACCTGGTTGGGTTTTAAGTTTAGTTTTTCGGCAATTCTATGTATTAGCTCAGGAGTCATCGTATTTTTAATTTAAGGAGAACGAAGATAACAAAATTGATTTGCTGTGATTTCTACCAGTTTTTTTACAGGGAAAAACTATTCGTAAGGAATATTATCCTTTCGGCGGATGTTGATCTCGTCAATTTGGGCATTCCCTTTTAATGATAAGAGAAAAGCTACGGCATTGGCAACATCTTCGGGCTGTATCAAAGTGTTCGGATCAAGGTCGGGACGGGCCGTGTGTATCATTTCTGTGGCAACACCTCCTGGTGCAACTTTATAAACACGTAAGCCTTTTGTCCTGTATTCTTTTGCTAAAGCACTCATCATCCCATTTAAGGCGTGTTTCGATGAAGCATATAAAGTCTGATTGGCATAAGCTTTATGACCAACAACCGATGAAATATTTACAATGGCTTTTTCTTCTGATTTTAATAACCAGGGGAGCGCAGCCTGTGTTAAGAACAAGGGAGTTTTTACATTTAAGCCAATTAGCTTGTCGAAATCTTCTTCCGTTATATTTTCAAAAGGATCAGCCAGGGCAAGTCCGGCATTATTAACCAGTACATCCAATTGCCCAAATTCATCAATTATTTGCTGTATAAGTTTCTGTGTGGCTCCGGCTTCAAGTAAGTTCATTGCAATTCCATATCCATTTCCACCTTCATCTTTTAATTCTGCAATAACTTTGTCTACAGTTTTTTGTTGAGTCCCGGTAATAACAACGGTGTATCCTTCATGGGCAAGCCTGAAAGCGATTGCCTTTCCAATCCCTCGTGTTGATCCCGTTACCAGGGCTATCGGTTTCTTTTTATCCATAATATTTGCTGGGTGTTTTCATTTTTGTCAATCAAAAGTATAAAACTTTTTTAATCGTTTCTATAAACAGAAGCGGCCTTCCGCTAAGAGCAGAAGACCGCATACAATATAAGCTTGGGTGGAAATAGAGACTAAAACATAATGGGTTTATTCTGAATATTTGTTGATTAAACGAACCATTAAATCATTTAGGTGTTCAACCTGATATTCTCCAACACTAGCTTCCAGGTGTTCGTTCCCAATACCACTGTGGTTGGTAATGAATACATAGGTTCCATTGGTGAGTATGGATATAAAACGCATCAGGAATTCGGTTTCTTTATCAATACCACTTGCCGTAATTGGAATAATTTTTATTCCTTTTGCAGCTGCATCGGTTAAGGTTGAATGAATATCGTCGATAATTTCTGGTGTATAATGTGGTGGGGCATCCAGTAATAGAAATGCAATTCTTGTTTTAGCTTCTTCTGACCATTGGAGCTCATTTATTCCGGTTTCCAATGCTGTGTGAACAGCCTCAGGAAAGTCTCCTCCTCCATCTGCTCTTTGTTTGTTGATGAAATCAATTGTTTCGTCCAGGTCATTTGTGAATCCGGATTCCCTGATCACATATTCATCTCCTTCGTCCCGGTAAAAAACAGTTGATGTTAAAATATTTAGCGTTGAATTGTTGTTTTTAACTGATTCAATAACACTTTTCAAATCTTCTTTTAGAAATTCCAATTCGTCGCTCATAGAACCGGTAGCATCAACAATGAAAGCCAGTTCAACGCGATTGGGTACTGCCGGAGCAGCGCTAATGTTTACTGTGTTTATGCCATCATTATAAGCAATAAGATTAATGTTGGCATTTTCATCATTCACTTTTAGGCTGAAGTTATCCATGTTGATGTTTTCTTCTTTTTGAAAAGTACTGCACCACATTTCCGCCATTCCCAGATTATCGGTTCTTGAAGACCAAACAACAGAACCATTTCTTATTAGTTCAACTTTTGCATTAACTACGGGAGTATTGTTCTTTTCAACAAAAACAGAGAATCGGTTATTGGTAAACATATCCCAGTGTGAAGGCATTTCTGCGTAATTTTGTCCGTTTATAAGATTGTTCCAGAAATTCCAGTTCCCAAGGTCATTCCATTCTCCGGCAGTGACTAATCCTGCTTCTGCATTCGGTTCTCCCTGACTTCCACCTCCTGCACCTCCTTCTCCATCAAGAGAGTAAGATGGATCAAGCTCTTTAGATGGATCAAGTATCCCATCTTCTTCATCACATGAATTGAAAAGAAATATGGGCATACAAAGGATTAAAATGTAGAATAAATTTTTCATGATAGTTGATAATATTGTTTCTGGTTTATATGAAAGATGGAAACTTGAGAAAACGGTTGCGTCAATAAGTGTATTTTTGTTAATTTAATTTGATTCATCAAGGCAAAATGTTTTTTATTCTCAATCAAAGTGGGGGATATAGCTAGAATGTCAATATATATTGTTGGGAAAGGCTGTGTTGTCTTTAAACTAAGCTCATTTATTCATGTCAAATATTAGTTTTAATAAATAGGAAATTTTATAAATCAAAGAATCATGAAAAATTTATTATTATCATTTGTTTTATTCGTATTTGTTGCATCTGCTGCTGTTGCCCAACCTGGAGGACAGGGAATGCCGCCACAAGGAATGATGCCAAGAATGCAATTTGAAGGTGAAGAAGTTTACAGTGGAGAAGATGTTGTTTTCCATAAAATTGATGATCATACCTGGGTGGGAACAGGGCATGTGATGTCTAATGAGAGTTTATACCTTATAGAAGGAAGTGAGAAAGCTATTTTACTTGATGCCGGAACCAGTATTAAAGATTTAGATAAAATTGTTGAATCAATTACTGATAAACCAGTTACTTTAATTGCCACTCATGTTCACCCTGATCATACGGGGTCTGCCATTGATTATTGGCCAGAGATATACATTAATGCGGCAGATATGGTAAATGTTGCTTCTATGATGCCAAACTACCCTGGTGAGATTAAATATTTGACTGATGGTGAGGTTTTGGATCTAGGAGGAAGGGAAATTGAAGTAGTTTTCACTCCTGGACATACTCCTGGATCAACTTCTTTTATTGATAAAGATGCTCATTACGGTTTTAGTGGCGATTCTTTTGGTTCAGGAAACTTACTTTTAACAACTAACTATTCTACTCTTATTGCTTCTTGTGAACGAATGAAAGCAATTATGGAAAAATATGATATTGAAAAACTTTATCCGGGACACTTCATGGGAGGAAACTTTGAAACTTTACAACGAGTTACTGATATGATTACTTTAAGTGAAGATGTATTGTCTGGTAAGGTAAAAGGACAGGAAAATCCACAGGGAATGTTAGGGTTGAATATGATTATAAGTGATTATGGCGTTCGCATTAATTACAGTGAAGCGTCGATGAAATAGAGATCTCAAGTTATTAATCAAACACAAATTATTCAATTATGAAAAACTTATTATTGTCATTTTTCCTTTTAGCATTTATTGCATTTACGTCTAATGCTCAGCCTGGACAAGGAATGCCTCCTCAAGGAATGGGGATGCCTTCTGGTGAATTTGAAGGCGAAGAAATCTTTAGTAATGAAGATGTTGTATTCCATGTTATTGATGAACATACCTGGGTGGGAACAGGTCACTTGTCTGCAAATGAGAGTATTTATCTTATTGAAGGAAATGAAAAGGCTGTTTTGTTAGATGCAGGTTCTAAAATGACTGATCTGGACAAAATTGTTGCTTCTATTACAGATAAACCTGTAACATTAATTTTAACCCATGTTCATCCAGATCATGTTGGCGCTGCCAAATTTTTCCCTGAAGTTTATATCAACCCGGCAGATCAACCTGCGTTCCCTCAAATGGCTCCGGACTTTAAAGGGGAAGTTAAAGATCTTGTAGATGGAGAGATTATTGACTTAGGAGGAAGACAACTTGAGGTTGTATTTACTCCTGGGCACTCAGCCGGTAGTACTACATTTATTGACAAAGAAGCAGGCTATGGATTTAGTGGCGATTCTTTTGGATCAGGAAACTTGTTGTTGTTTAGTGGCCCATTTTCAGTGCTTCAGGCAAGTTGTGAAAAAGCTAGTGCTGTCATGGAAAAAGAAGGGATAGAATACTTTTACCCTGGTCACTACAGAGGTAATAATCCGGAAACAAAGCAACGAATTGATGATATGATTACTTTGAGTAAAGATATTATCTCCGGAAAAGTGAAAGGTGAGAAAAATGAAGGAGCAGGATTTGGCTTCAATAACGTTATCAGTGCTTATGGAGTTCGCATAAGCTATAGCGATGAATCTATAAAATAAGAAATACCCAATATTGCAAAAAAGACCCTCGTTTATCGAGGGTTTTTTGCTTCTAAATGAATTACTTTTTTAAGAAGGATGAAGGAGAAATACGTATTAAAAGTATTTTTGTTGTTTCTTCTAAAAAAGTAATTAATCAATCATTATATTTTAAAAACGAATTATGAAAAATCTATATTTATTATCGATTGTACTGATCTCTTTTATCTCATTTGTATCCTGTTCTCAGCCTTCAATGCAAATTGACGGGAAAGAAGTATACAGTGGTGATGATGTTGTTTTCCACGAAATTGATGAACATACCTGGGTAGGAACAGGACATATGATGTCTAACGAAAGTTTATATCTTATTGAAGGGAGCGAAAAAGCTATCTTATTGGATGCAGGAACTGATATCCAAGATTTGGATAAAATTGCAGAATCAATTACTGATAAGCCAGTTACATTAATTGCAACTCACGTTCATCCTGATCATACGGGCGCATCAATTAAATACTTTTCTGAGATTTATATCAATGCGGCGGATATGGTAGGTGTGCCTGAATTTATGCCTGATT
This sequence comes from Prolixibacteraceae bacterium, assembly GCA_963676845.2. Lineage (GTDB taxonomy): Bacteria > Bacteroidota > Bacteroidia > Bacteroidales > Prolixibacteraceae. The sequence goes on from CAXXKK010000031.1 coordinate 60,000, forward strand.
ATACCGGTGAGATTAAATATTTAACGGATGGTGAAGTATTTGATTTAGGAGGCAGGGAAATTGAAGTGGTTTTCACTCCTGGACATACTCCTGGTTCAACATCTTTTATTGATAAAGATGCACACTACGGATTTAGTGGTGATTCCTTTGGTTCAGGAAACTTGCTCTTAACAACCAATTTTTCAACTCTTGTTGCATCATGTAAACGAATGAAAGGCGTGATGGAGAAATATAATATTGAAAAACTGTATCCGGGTCACTATTTTGGTTCAAACCCTGAAACATTGCAGCGTGTGTCTGACTTGTTAACGTTGGGAACAGGTGTTTTGTCGGGAGAAGTTAAACCAGAAGATAATCCAGGGAATCAATACGGATTAAATTATCTTGTTAATGATTATGGTGTGCGGGTTAGTTTTGCCGAAACGGCTTTGAAATAATCCGGTTTAAATAGCAAAAAAAATAGACAGGCTGTGATTCTATCACAGCCTGTCTATTTTTTGTTCCTTCAACTTTTATTTTGAGTATAACAATTTTCCGGTAGATCTGTCTCGTGAAAATTGAGAAAGAAATTCCCAAACAACAGCACTTTCTGATCTGATAAGCCAGTGAGGTGCTCCCTCTACAGCTACTGTCCGGAATGTACAAATACCATCTTCGTTAAAATAACTTCCGATGTAATAGTAAGTGCCATCAAGAGCCCGGATTTCCATTCCATCAAGATCGTAATTAAGACCTGTCATCCGTTCTACTCCATAACCGGAATTTGCAGTAGTGTTGGCGACAGTTTCATCAGTTATTTCGGGAGCAACTGCACCTGTGATGCCAATCCAGTTTTTCGCATTCGAGTTTATAGGCATATTATCGCATGTTCCACCGAAGAACAGAACAGGTAATGTATATTTTGCAGCATTGGCATATTGCTCAGCTGTAAAGCCTAACGAGGGGCCTACGGCATTTAATGCTTCATCATTTTCACCAACAACACTTGCTGGTCCTGCACCACCAGGAGCAATTGCAGCCAGCATTTCAGGGAAATTCATTCCTGCACGCATAGTTGCCATACCTCCTTTAGAGAATCCGGTAGCATAAATTCGGCTTTCGTCAATTGGATAGTTTTTTTCACGAAGTATGTCTAGAATTCTGGGAATTTCTTCTAGTATAATGTCTTCATTTTTTGCCCATGGAATTACAGTAATAAAACCTTCTTCACCTCCAAGTTCAGCAAAACCATAAGTTTCTGCCAGTAAAATTTCGTTATCGTTTCCATGGAGACAAAATACCAGAGGGAATTTATGACCTTCATCGTAGGACTGATAAATTCCATTAGGAGTGAAAACAGACCACATGCGATCAGCGTCATCAATATCATAAACTTCTTTTGTTAGCCCTTTAGATGCCCAGTGAGCAATAATTGCCGGGTCATCCTGATTTTCTAATCCGTAAGTGCCATGAAAGTATAAACTTTCAAAAATGTATTTCGCTGTTTCGGATTGAACAAACTGTTCTCCTTTAAATAGTTTACCTTCTCTTCCTGCACCTTGTAAATAACCCGAAAACCCAAAGTAATCTGTTGGTCCATTGTAGATTTTTGGTGCACTTTGTTGATTTTCCTGAGCGATAAGTGTTTGATTAATTGACAGGATCATAGCAATAGCCATGAATAGGATGTTAAATTTTTTCATAATGGATTATTTTAAAAAGAATTGGAATTTTTTATTGTTTTTTTTGAACAAATGACAAGTTATGAAAAAATATGATTTGATATTCAGTTAATCCGCAAGTCTGATAAAAAAGGTAAATGTTTGAAGAGATTTTTATCGTATTCTATTAATGAATTTAAACCTGTTTGATGATAATTATAGTTTTTTTAAAGATATTGATGTTAGTGTTAAATTTTTGATTAGTAAACATTTACTGCCCTTTTTTCGTTCATTTAGAAGATGAACTAAAAACAAAAAGAAATGGAACATACTTCACATTCGGGCACTTCAGCTCATCATTCAAATCAAGAAAGTAAATGTCCTGTTACCGGACATACAGGAAGCAATACTGCTGATAGAGGAACAACCAACCGTGATTGGTGGCCTAAACAGCTAAATCTCAATATTCTTCGACAACATTCGTCATTATCTGATCCAATGGGAAAAGATTTTAATTATGCAGAAGAGTTTAAAAGTCTGGATTACGATGCTTTGAAAAAAGATCTGACTGCACTCATGACTGATTCTCAGGATTGGTGGCCAGCAGACTTTGGACACTATGGCCCATTATTTATTCGTATGGCCTGGCACAGTGCCGGAACCTATCGTACTGGAGATGGACGAGGAGGAGGAGGGAGAGGGCAACAACGTTTTGCTCCTCTTAACAGTTGGCCAGATAACGTAAGTCTGGATAAGGCGAGACGCTTGCTTTGGCCGATCAAACAAAAATATGGGCGTAAAATCTCTTGGGCAGATCTGTTGATTTTAACAGGAAATGTTGCCTTGGAAAGCATGGGCTTTAAAACTTTTGGGTTTGGTGGAGGTCGCGAAGATGTTTGGGAACCCGATCAGGATGTGTACTGGGGAAGTGAGAAGGAATGGCTGGCAACAAGTGAAAAGCCTGATAGCCGTTATTCTGGAGATAGGGATCTGGAGAACCCGCTGGCTGCAGTACAAATGGGTTTGATATACGTAAATCCTGAAGGTCCTGATGGCAACCCAGATCCGGTTGCAGCAGCAAAAGATATTCGTGAAACTTTTGCCCGCATGGCCATGAATGATGAAGAAACTGTTGCTTTAATTGCAGGAGGACATACTTTTGGTAAAACACATGGTGCAGGTCCGGCAGATCATGTGGGGTTAGATCCTGAAGAAGCTCCACTGGAAGAGCAAGGCCTGGGATGGAAAAGTACTTTTGGCACAGGAAAAGGTGGTGATGCGATTACCAGTGGACTTGAAGTTACTTGGACACAGCTACCGACAAAATGGAGCTATTATTTCTTCAAGAATTTGTTTGAATATGAATGGGAATTGACAAAAAGTCCGGCCGGTGCTCATCAGTGGGTAGCTAAAGATGCAGCGGAAGATGTCCCTGATGCACATGACCCATCCAAAAAGCATCGTCCAACGATGTTGACTACCGACCTATCGCTGCGTTTTGATCCTGAATATGAAAAGATTTCAAGGCGCTTTTATGAAAACCCTTTGGAATTTGCCGATGCTTTTGCACGTGCCTGGTTTAAATTGACCCATAGAGACATGGGGCCTCTGGCTCGTTATATTGGACCTGAAGTTCCAAAAGAAGAGCTAATATGGCAAGATCCGATTCCTGCAGTTGATCATGAATTGATCAATGAAGCTGATATTGAATTATTAAAGAAAAAAATACTTGAATCTGGATTGACTGTTTCTGAATTGGTTTACACAGCTTGGTCATCTGCTTCAACTTTTCGTGGTTCAGACAAAAGGGGAGGTGCCAATGGTGCACGTATTCGTTTTGCCCCACAAAAAGACTGGGAAGTAAATCAACCTGGTCAACTTAAAAAAGTGCTTGATGCTTTGGAAGCTATTCAACGTGAATTTAATAGTACAGATAAGAAAGTTTCGTTGGCAGACTTAATTGTTTTAGCTGGTTCCGCAGGAGTTGAAAAAGCTGCGAAAGATGCAGGTGTTGGCATAAAAGTTCCATTTGCCCCGGGACGCATGGATGCATTACAGGAGCAGACAGATGTAGATTCGTTTGCTGTATTGGAGCCTTATGCTGATGGTTTCCGCAACTATATGAAAGCAAAATATACTGTTTCCGATGAAGAGCTTTTAATTGATAAGGCTCAGCTTTTGACGCTTACGGTTCCGGAAATGACTGTATTGGTTGGTGGAATGCGTGCTTTAAATGCAAACTTCGGGCAATCGAAACATGGTGTGTTTACAGAAAATCCGGGAATGCTGACCAACGATTTTTTTGTGAACCTGCTGGATATGGGAACAGTTTGGGAGCCTAAACCAGATGGAACTTACAATGGAAGAGACCGAAAAACAGGAAAAGTAAAATGGACTGCAAGCCGGGTTGATCTCGTTTTTGGTTCAAACTCTGAACTTCGGGCTCTGGCTGAAGTATATGGATCTGCCGATGCTAAAGAAAAGTTTGTGAAGGATTTTGTTTGTGCATGGAGCAAAGTAATGAACCTGGATCGGTTTGATCTGGCTTGATGATATTTGAGCCCCTCGTTTAAAAGAGGGGCTGTTTTTTTATTCCTCGAATGCTATTTTAATTACATCATCAAAGTACTCTACAAAATGTGGAGTAATTCCTTCCTTTAGATAATCCGGTAATTCGTCGAAATCTTTTTTATTGGCTGCCGGGAAAATTAATTCAAAAACTTTAACACGTCGGGCAGCAATTGTTTTTTCTCTTAATCCGCCTATCGGAAGAACTTTTCCAGTTAAAGTCAACTCGCCGGTCATGCCCAGTCCTTTTCTTAAGGCTTTATTTTTTGCCAAAGAGTAAAGTGATAATGCCATCGTAATTCCAGCAGAAGGACCATCTTTAGGTGTTGCACCTGCCGGAACATGCAGGTGGATAAAATGATTGTTAAAAAAGTTATCTCCTTTTTCTTTTGAAAGCATGGAGCGCACATAAGAATAAGCAATTTCAGAAGATTCCTGCATTACATTGCCCAATTGACCGGTTTGCTTAAAACCTCCGCTTTTACCTTTTATTGCAGAAGCTTCAATATATAGAATGGCTCCTCCCAAGGCAGTCCATGCTAAACCCATAGTAACGCCTGGAATGGATTTCTTGTAGAGCTCTTCATTTGAAAATATTGGTTGTCCGAGAAAATCGACCAGATTTTTGCTGCTTACATTGATTTTGCCGTTTTTTGTGTCAGATTGCATTAGGGTAGCCTTGCGCATAATCTTTTTAATTTGATTTTCCATACCTCTTACTCCTGCTTCCCGGGCATAACCATCAGCAATTTTTACAAGTGCTGAATCTGTAATTTTTATTTCAGAAGCTTTTAATCCATGTTCTTTCCTTTGTTTCGGAATAAGAAAGCGTTTCCCAATTTCTACCTTTTCCTCTAGTATATAACCAGATAATTTAATGATTTCCATACGGTCGAGTAATGGACGGGGAATGGTGTCTAACTGGTTTGCTGTTGTAACAAATAAAATATTGGAAAGGTCAAAACGAACATCAAGATAGTGATCCAGAAAATCTTTGTTTTGTTCCGGGTCCAGAACTTCTAAAAGGGCAGAGGCCGGATCTCCCTGATAGCTGACTCCAATTTTATCAATCTCATCCAGCATGATTACCGGATTAGAAACACCAGTTCTCTTCAAACTTTGTATTAGCTTGCCAGGCATCGCGCCAATATATGTTCTTCGGTGACCTTTAATTTCTGCTTCATCACGCATGCCCCCAACCGAGAATCGGTAAAATTGACGTCCCAGCGCATCAGCAATTGATTTACCAATTGAAGTTTTTCCAACACCAGGAGGACCAACCAAGCAAATGATAGAGCCGGAAACTTTTCCTCGCTTAATAATGGTTCCAATAAATTCAAGGATGCGTTGTTTCACGTCGTTTAGCCCATAATGTTGCTCATCCAGAATTTTGCGTGCTTTTGTCAGATCGTAGTTCTCATCAGAGAATACGCCCCATGGTAAATCAGTTAGCCAGTTTAGATATGTGCGTGAAACCTGGTATTCAGCTGAACCTGCTTCAAGTGTCCTCATTTTGTCCATTTCCTCTTTTATCGTACGAGCAGCTTCATCACTTAAAACCAGTTTCCGAAGTTTATTATCAATGGCATCCAATTCACTGGTTTTGTCATCTTTTTCAAGTCCAAGTTCCTGTTTTATTACTTTTAGCTGTTCCCGAAGGAAAAACTCTCGTTGTTGTTTGGATACTTTTTCTTCTATTTGTTTCTGAATATCTTGTTGTAGTTGATTTAATTCAATTTCTTCTTTTAGAAGAATTAAAAGCTTTTCACTTCTTTCGTATAAATTATAGGTTTCTAAAATATCTTGTAAGCGATCACTCTCAGTACTTAAAAATGAAGTAACTAAATCCATTAGCAATCCAGGTTTTTCCATTCCAACCTGTGAAAGTGCCAGCTTCATTTGTTCCTGGAACATTGGGTTTAGTTTAATTAAATCTTTCACAGAGCTTATTACTGCCAGCGTATAAGCTTTCAATTCCGGAGATGGACTTTCGTTTGATTCTTGTCCATACTCGATTTGCCAGTGTGGAATATTGCTTCTGTAAATTGTTCTTTTGTATGTAAATCGGGTTAATGCCTGAGCAAAAAATTGTATTCCAGTCTGATCTTCTTTTATAACCTTGTAAACCTTTAATAATGTCCCGGTACGATGCAATTCCGATGACATGAAATTCTTTTCGTTGATTTCCTTTATTAACGATACACCTAAAAAGCCATCATTATTTTCTATTGCATATTTTACGTACTTAACTGCTTGTGGGCTTAAGAAAGTAAGAGGTAGTGCCAATCCCGGAAATATAGGTCTGTTTTCAACCGGAAGGACAATAACATTGTCTGGGTAGATCTCAGAAACCAGAACAATTCCGGAATGTCCATTTTCATTGTTTCCCATTGTCATATCTTTCAATTTTGGTTGATATTAATATTTACGATTACTGTTTGTTTTGTTTCATCTTATTCTACTTAACATGTATGATATTTTACTATTGTAGGGTATAATTTAAAGATTGATGATACATGTATGCCTTCAAAAAGAAATCCATATTACGATTGAAAAACTTTTTGTCAGTTTCTCTGACATAGAAGAATATATTGAAATAAGATCGACTAAAATTTTGTCAGTTTTATGTGAGTTAAATGAATACTAAGAATTTTTATAAATCTAGGATGTCATTTAAAATATTAGTTTGAATTCAAACTAATGATCTTACTTTTGTCGCAAGAAAAGTAATGAAACGGTGGAAAATAAATCAGTTGGAAGATATATGGCAGAGCTAACTAAGGCGGCTCACTTAAATTTTCATTCAGAATTTAAAGATTATTCTATTGGTCATGGACAAATTAGAACTTTGATTTATGTGTCAAGGCATGAGGGAGTATCGCAGCTAGAGTTGGCAAAATGTATGAATCTTGATAAATCTTCAATCACGTCACAGCTAAAAATTCTGGAAAAGAATGGTTACATAAAAAGAAAGCCATGTATTAAAGATGCACGTGTTCACGAGATTAGTATTACCGAGAAAACCCGATTGATTTTAAAGCCTTTAGAAACAATCTTCGCTGCCTGGAACGAAATTTTATTCGAAGGTTTTACATATTCCGAAAGGCAAGATGTTTTCAACTACTTGGAGCGTATGCATGAGAATGCAATGAATAAATTAGATCAGATAAAAGAAAAAAATAAGTAACCACAAGAAGGTTTATGGCAAGAGGGAAAAGGAATTTAACAGAGGGAAATATTAAAAAACAACTATACAGTTTAACCTGGCCCATGTTGATGGGAATGGTTGGAATGGTGATTTTCAACTTAGTTGATACATTTTATGTAGGAATGCTGGGTGTGCGGGAACTTGCTGCTATGAGTTTTACTTTCCCGGTTGTAATGTTTTTAAATAGTATATCAATGGGGGTTGGAATCGGTACCAGTTCGTTGATTTCAAGAAATATTATTCATACAGAACGCAGTGAGTTAAAGATGATGTCCAGCCGATCAATTTTGCTGGGAATAATTATCGTTCTGTTTTTTGTAGCTCTTGGCTTGCTTACTATTCGTCCTGTTTTTACAGCTTTAGGAGCAGAAGCAAGCGTTTTGGATTTTGTTGAAGATTACATGACTGTTTGGTATTTGGGGGTTCCTTTTGTTGTGATCCCTATGACAGGTAACAATATTATTCGTGCAACGGGAGATACATTTACTCCGGGTATGATCATGTTGGGAAATGCTGTCATAAACATCATTTTAGATCCTATGTTAATCTTTGGAATTGGTCCGTTCCCTGAGTTGGGAATAGCGGGAGCTGCTTTGGCAACCGTTATTTCACGAGCTGTTGGTTTGGTGGTAACTTTGATTGTTCTAATAAAGAAGACCAAACTATTTACATTGAAATTGGGAAAAGTTAGAGATATTCTATTTACCTGGAAGAATATCCTTTATGTCGCAATTCCTGCATCGCTTACTATGTTGATTACACCATTGTCTGTTGGATTGATCACCCGGATTATTGCAAGTTTTGGAGAAGAAGCAGTTGCTGCTTTTGGAGTTGCGACTCGGGTTGAAATGTTTGCTATGATGGTTATCATGTCTTTGGGTTCAGTATTGATCATTTTTGTTGGGCAGAACTTAAGCAAGCATAATTTTCAACGTATTCGGGAAGCATTAAAAATATCTTTGAAGTTTTCTTTGGCATGGGGACTATTGGTTTTTGTAATTCTACTTGTTGGAGCTCATGCTATTGCATCACTCTTTGCCACCGATGAAACAGTTATTGAGATTACAAAAAGCTATTTCTACATCATTGGTGCAAGTTATGGTTTTCAGGGGCTTGTTGCATTAAGTACTTCCAGCTTTAACGGGTTGAATAAACCTTATCCATCAACAATATTTTCATTTTTAAGAATGATGATTTTGTATGTTCCTTTAGCTTGGTTGGGTGCCCGGTTTATTGGGATTAATGGAGTATTTTGGGCAGGACTTATTGCTAATATTGTTGTGGGAATTATTTCATATAAATATTTGTTTATTACAGTGGGGAAGGTTGAAAGTGGTATTTCGTAAGTAGTTTGTTGAAATAAGAAAAGGCCAATACTTTAAATTTATCATGGGTATTAGCCTTTTTTTAGAATCTGCGATTACATATTTGCTTCTTCATTGTCTATTACTTGGATTGTTTTTGTGTAACTTATTAGAGAGTCACCCATTTCATAATAGTCAATTTTAAAGCTACCAGTTTCAAAGCGTATACTTAAATCACATTTTTGATTATTACTTAGAGCCTTAAATATTTGTGATTTAGATTCTTTTTCAAAGGTTGTTATTGTCCAGTTGTTAATAGAGTTTAGTCTATAATACCAAATTCCTTCATTTTGAGCAGTTATTACTATCTTCAGTTTTGCCCCATTGAGTACTTCTGCAGTAAAACTGGATTGTGCGGGTGTATATGAGACGTTAGTCTTGTCTAAGATATTTATACCAAACAAGCCTGTTTCTGGATATATTATCTCTTCTGGCTGATCTTTCTTGCAACTGTAGAAGAAAGCAAGAGTTATTATTATAATAAAATAAATTTTATTCATATATAATATATGGCTGTGATCGTTTCTTTTGTGATACACTAAAATTAGTGACAAAGCAATAAATAAAATTATTATTTGCAAAATAATGATTATAAAAATTCAATGACCTTGTAAAGTATAATATCAACAACAATTATTCAGAAAAGGAGAGATCAATAAATTTGAGTGTGAATAGGTTATTGAAGAAGGAATTTATTCTAATGGAATTAGGTAAAATAAAAATCCCGACAGTAAAGCTGTCGGGATTTCATATATTAGATTGAAATATCTTTCAACTAGTAAGCGTTGATGATTGCAAGGAAGTCTTCAGCTTTCAATGCAGCACCACCGATCAAACCACCATCGATATCTGGGTTTGAGAATAATTCGTTAGCGTTTTTAGCGTTACAGCTACCACCGTAAAGGATTGAAGTTTCTTCAGCGATTTCAGCACCGAATTTTTCAGCGATGATACCACGGATGAAAGCTAACATATCCTGAGCTTGCTCAGAACTTGCAGTTACACCTGTACCAATAGCCCAAATTGGTTCGTAAGCAATGATGATTTTTGAGAAATCTTCAGCAGAAAGCTGGAATACAGTTTCTTCTAACTGAGTTTTAACAAAGTCGTTTTGAGTACCAGCTTCACGAATGTCTAAAGCCTCACCACAACAGTAGATAGGAGTTAATCCGTTTTCTAAAGTTAAAGCAACTTTTTTATTTAAGATTTCACTTGTTTCACCGTAGTATTCGCGTCTCTCAGAGTGACCTAAGATTACATACTCAGCACCTGTTGATTTTACCATTGCAGCAGAAACTTCACCAGTGAAAGCACCTTTAGCTTCAGCAGCACAGTTTTGTGAAGCAACACCAATACGGTTTGTATCTACTGTGTCAACAACTTTTGTAATGTGAGTGAATGGAGTTCCAAGAACAACAACTACATCGTCAGCACCTTTTTCAGCTACTAAGTCATTTACTGCTTTTGCTAACTCAACACCTTCTTGTAAGGTAGTGTTACATTTCCAGTTACCGGCAACAACTTTTTTTCTCATGATTTAATATTTAGTTTATCTTTTTTGTAAAATGAAAATATCGCTGCAAAAATAGGAAAAGACAATTAACAATACGCTATAAGCTGAGAAAGGGGTGGGAATTTAACTTTTGTTTAAACCGTTTCCCTCTAAAAAATAGGCTTGTCAACTTTCTTTTTTCGAATAAGTTATGGAATTGCAAATCTGGGATGCATTCTTTAATCAAATTATTTAAACGACTTGTTTCAGTCACAATTTGTACTTATAATTACTTCATAAACTTGACAAACAACGAATATCATTTAAATTTGCAGTATGCATGTGATGCATTAAAAAATTAATGCTACTTTTGCGCAATTTTTTAACTAAAATAGTTGGCTTATCATGGCAAAATACACCAGTGAAGTATCGAGAACTTTTAGTGAATACCTACTTATACCAGGTCTGACGGACAAAAACTGCAACCCTTCTAATGTAACTTTAAAAACTCCTTTGGTAAGCTATAAAAAAGGAGAAAAACCTGCATTAGAGATTAATATTCCTTTTGTATCTGCTATTATGCAGTCAGTTTCGGATGATAGAATGGCAATTTCTTTAGCCAGAAATGGTGGATTATCTTTTATTTTTGGTTCACAAGCCATCGAAACACAGGCAGAAATGGTTCGCAAGGTGAAAAAGTTTAAGGCTGGTTTTGTATTTAGTGATTCAAACCTAACTCCTGAGAATACTTTGCAGGATGTTATTAAACTGAAAGAAATAACAGGACATTCAACGGTTGGAATTACTGAAGATGGCAGTGAAAATGGTAAACTTTTAGGAATTGTAACAGGTCGTGATTACAGACCTAGTCGTGATTCATTAGATAAGAAAATTAAGGATTTTATGACTCCTTTTGATAAAATCATTTACGGAAAAATGGGGATTACTCTTTCTGAAGCGAATGATATTATCTGGGAACATAAATTGAATAGCCTTCCTATTATTGATGAGGATCAAAGACTTCAGTATTTTGTATTCCGTAAAGACTATGAAAGTCATAAAGAATACCCGAATGAAGTACTTGACAACAGCAAAAGACTTATTGTTGGAGCAGGTATCAACAGTCGTGATTATCAGGAACGTGTTCCTGCTTTAGTTGAGGCTGGAGCCGATGTTTTATGTGTTGACTCATCGGATGGTTTCTCTGAATGGCAGGCTGATACAATTAGGTATGTGAAGCAAAAATATAAAGGAGACGTTCGTGTCGGTGGCGGAAATGTTGTTGATAAAGAAGGTTTCATGTATCTGGTTAATGCAGGTGCCGACTTTGTAAAAGTTGGAATTGGCGGTGGTTCTATTTGTATCACTCGTGAACAAAAAGGTATTGGTCGTGGCCAGGCAACTTCTATTATTGAGGTCGCTGCTGCACGTGATGAATACTATGAAGAAACAGGTATTTATGTGCCTATTTGTTCTGATGGTGGTATTGTTCAGGATTACCACATGGTACTGGCGTTAGCAATGGGTGCCGACTTTTTGATGATGGGACGCTATTTTGCCCGTTTCGATGAAAGTCCAACTCGTAAATTAATGGTGAACAATCGCTATGTAAAAGAATACTGGGGTGAAGGTTCAAACCGTGCCCGCAACTGGCAACGTTATGATATGGGTGGAAGCGAAAACCTTAAATTTGAAGAAGGTGTTGATAGCTACGTACCTTATGCCGGTAAATTAAAAGATAACCTGGATGTTACTGTGGGGAAAATTAGATCAACCATGTGTAGCTGTGGCGCAGTCTCTATTCCTGATTTAAAAGAAAATGCAAAAATAACACTGGTTTCAGCAACGAGTATTGTTGAAGGCGGTGCACATGACGTCATATTAAAAGACGCTAACATGTAATCCAACAAAACCTTTAATAAAAACATCCCGGTCTTTTTGATCGGGATTTTTTTTTATGGATTTTCAGATATTTAGATTTTCAGAAATGCCAATGACGTTTTTTGTTACCTCCTCTGTTTAATATTGCTATTTTTTTTGTTCTCAAGTATTTGTTTGTCTGGTATTTAAGCTGGTTTAAAGTATTCCTTACTTGCATTACAAATCGGGCAACTATAATCTTCAGGTAAATCTTCAAATGGAGTGCCCGGTGGAACACCTATTGTAGGGTCTCCTTCTTCCGGATCGTAAGTATAGCCACATATGGCACAAACATACTTTTGTGTTTTATTTTCATTTTCTTTTTTTGAATCTGAAGCTTTTTTCTCTTCTTTTAATTTATCGGCTTCAATATATGTTGGTGAGTTTTTGGGTGAAAACATTTTGTATTGTTCCCGATAGTAAGCATAGGTAAGAGGATCTTCATCTGAAATGAAATCAGTATCAACAACTTCACCAATAATTAACCAGTGCGATCCAAGATCAATGCTTTCTTTTACTTCACAATCAAACCAGGCAACAGTATCGTTTAATACAATTGGTGCTCCTGTTTTTGAACTGGTTTCATTTAGCGATTTAAACTTATCAACTTCATTTCCTGAAGAAAAACCAAATTCCCCAATCAACTTCATATCGGGATCTTTTGATAGAACAGAAACTGAAAAGATTCCGGATTTCTGAATAATATTGGCACTGAAATTATCCTTGTGACAAGATATGGCCAGCATGGGTGGTTTGGAGGTAACCTGAAAAACAGTGTTAGCAACATAGCCTGTTTTTTTCCCTTCAAAAGATGAGGCAATAATGTATAATCCGTATGAGAGCTTGTGAAATGCTTGAAGTTTCATGTTTCTTGGTTTCTTGTTATAGTCATTGAATTTCGTAATATTTTTACAAATGCCAAATTAATATTTAGTTGTTCTTATGTCTTTTTGAAAGTCAGACAACCGTACAACCTGATAACCAAATATTTTACAGCAAACCTGTAATGTTTACCTTTGTTTTCATACTGAATAGTAAAATGATTTAACTATGAAAAGATTTCGAATTTTTATTCTTCTACTGATATTTACGGGTGTTCAAACTTTTGCTTGTACAAACTTTTTAATAACCCGTGGTGCAACAATCGACGGATCAACAATGATTACCTATGCGGCAGATTCTCATACCTTGTATGGGGAGTTGTATCATTTCCCGGCAGCTGATCATCAACCCGGTGCAATGAGGGATGTGTATGAGTGGGACACGAACAAGTATTTGGGGCAAATCCCTGAAATTCCACATACCTATAGTGTGGTTGGAAATATCAATGAGCACCAGGTTGCTATTGGCGAAACAACTTTTGGAGGGATTGAGGAACTTCATACTCAGGAAGGTGCTATTGTCGATTATGGCAGCTTAATGTACATCGCTTTGCAGCGTTCAAAAACAGCACGGGAAGCTATTCAGGTGATGACTGATTTGGTTGAAGAATTTGGTTATGCCAGCGAAGGAGAGTCATTTTCAATTTCTGATCCAAATGAAGTATGGATTATGGAAATGATTGGTAAAGGGGAAGATGAGTTGGGAGCTGTTTGGGTCGCATTGCGTGTTCCTGATGGTTACATAAGCGGTCATGCAAACCAGGCACGAATTACTACTTTCCCAAAAGATGATCCTGAAAATTGTCTTTATGCTGAAGATGTAATTGATTTTGCACGAGAGCATGGTTGGTATGAAGGGACAGATGGTGATTTTAGCTTTTCGGATGTTTATGCTCCTGTTGATTTTGAAGATGCCCGCTTTTGTGAAGCTCGTGTTTGGACGGGCTTTAATAAAGTGGCTTCGGGCATGGATCAGTACTGGGAATATGCAAAAGGTCATGTTGAATACGATGATCCCAATGGCTTTGCATCGAACCGGATGCCTCTATGGATTAAACCGGATGAGAAGATTTCAGTGAAAGATGTGATGGAGATGATGAGAGATCATTTTGAAGGAACAGAGCTGGATATGTCGAAAGATTTGGGAGCAGGCCCTTATGGCTTACCATATCGATGGAGAGGACTGACCTGGGAAGTCGACGGTCAAACCTACTTAAATGAACGAGCAACTTCAACTCAGCAAACCGGATTTTCATTTGTGGCTCAGTCCCGTTCTTGGTTGCCTAATCCAATTGGAGGAATTATTTGGTTTGGTGTAGATGATACATATAGTACCTGTTATGTACCCATGTATTGCGGAATTACTGATGTTCCTGAATCATTCCGTGTTGGAAACGGCGATATGCTGACCTATTCAGAAACTTCAGCTTTTTGGGCGTTCAATAAAGTTTCAAACTTTGCTTACCTGCGCTATGATGAAATGATTCAGCCAATCCGCAAGTTGCAGGCTGAATTGGAAGGTGAATTCATCACAAACACGCCAGCAATTGATGAAGCTGCAAAAATGTTGATGGAAACCAAGGGAGAAGAAAAAGCACGTCAGTTTTTATCTATTTATTCAGGAAATGAAGCTAATCGTGTTACAGATGAGTGGAATGATCTTTTTGAATATCTTTTGATTAAGTATATAGATGGCAATATTAAAGTGGAAGAAAATGGTGAATTTGTCCGCACGAAAGATGGCGTTGCTGAATATCCTGATCAACCCGGATACCCACAATGGTGGTATGAGGCAATTGTGAAAAGTACAGGAGATCAACTGATCGATGAGCTTTAATTTGCATCTTGTTAAAAATCAATAGATAAGCCTTTGTGATAAGAATAGTATGATTATTCTTGAAATAAAGTTTTGGGTACTTGTATTTTTTATTATTTTTGCGCAGAATTTTCGCAATCTCTTACAAGCAATAATTGCTGTAATATTGCCACTAAATAAAGAATAAGATGGACTTAATTAAAGTAGCACAAGAAGCTTTCGCCGTTGAAAAGAAAGAATTACCATCTTTCGGTGCCGGTGATACAATTACTGTTCACTATAAAATCCGCGAGGGTAACAAAGAACGTGTTCAGGACTTCCGTGGTGTAGTGATTCAAATTAAAGGATCAGGTGAAACTAAAACTTTCACAGTTCGCAAAATGTCAGGAAACGTTGGTGTAGAGCGTATCTTTCCAATGGGTTCACCTTTCATTGATGGTATTGCCATTAACAAAAGAGGTAAAGTACGTCGTAAACGTATTTTCTACTTGCGAGGTCTTACTGGTAAAAAAGCCAGAATTAAAGAAAGAAGAATGTAATACAATTTCATTCAATATTAAAAACCTCCGTATATACGGAGGTTTTTTTTTGACTTTTTTTGAGAGTCACATTTAATGTGACAAAAATCAATATTTAAAATTCTAACTAACTGTTAATTTGCAAAAAAATATTAGCTGTTATGAATATCATTAAGAACGAAAAACTATTTACACTCAACTGGTTCAAAGAATATAGTCTTATTACTATCGGATCATTTATTTTGGCCGTTGGTTATGTGTTTTTTATTACGCCACATAAAATTACTCCAGGTGGCGTTTATGGTATTGCCATTGTTGTCCATTACCTTACAGAAGGTATGTTTGCTTTTTGGCCTGATGGCTTTCCTATAGGTCTTTTCGGATTGATTTTGAATATTCCGCTTACTATAGCAGCTATAAAAATTTTAGGTTCGAGCTTTGGGGTTCGTACTATTGTTGGATTTGTACTTACCTCTGTGTTTATTGATGGAGTAACATATCTGCGGGTTGATGGGAATGCGCCATTAGTAGGTGATGTTTTGCTCTCATGTGTGTTTGGTGGTGTGTTGGTTGGCTTTGGACTGGGATTGATATTTCGATCGCGGGCAACATCCGGAGGCTCAGATATTATTGCGATGATCATTACAAAATATACGGGAGGTCAAGTGGGACAAGTGTTAATGTATGTTGATTCGGTAATCGTTCTTTTTGGTCTTATGGCTTTTGGAGATTGGCAAATCCCACTTTATTCCTGGATCTGTATTTATATTACCGGAAAAGCAATTGACTATACAATTGAAGGAGCAAATTATAATAAAGCTCTGATTATCATTTCAGAGAAGCATGAGGAAATTAAACAAAAAATATTGACAGATTTGGAGCGGGGGGGGACTTATCTGTTGGGAAGAGGAATGTATACAAATAATGAAAAGGAGATTATATATACTGTTGTAAGTCGTCGGGAAGTAAGTATTTTAAAGCAATTTATCAGTCAGGTGGATCCGGATGCCTTTATTACAATTATGGATACTCGAGAAATTTTAGGCGATGGTTTTCAAAGTTTAAAGGCTTCAACTAACTAAAAAAATCATTATTTGACCGAGAGTAGATAAAACTGTCTGATCAATTTAATAACTTTGAGGAAGCTGGTTTTTGAAAACAATACTCTCTTTACAATGAAACAACTTTTTACCTTCTTTATTTTTCTTCTTTTTTTTGCCGGAAATGTATTTTCTCAATCTGTGAGTCTGGTGCTTAGTGGTGGTGGTGCCAAAGGTCTGGCTCATATCGGAGTCATAAAAGCTTTGGAAGAAAACAATATTCCCATTGATTATATTTCAGGAACATCTATGGGGGCAATTGTTGGTGGGCTTTATGCCGCTGGCTATTCTACAGCTGAAATGGAAGAATTATTCCGGTCAGAGCAATTTAAGTTTTGGACAACCGGGAAGATACAGGAAGAGTATCGTTATTATTTCAGTAAGCTTGAAGAAAATCCAGCTTGGTTGAGTCTTGATTTGGAGAGGGATGAAGATAAGCTTAAGTTAGTATTACCTACCAATATTATTCCGGAAGAGCAAATGGATTTTGCTTTTATGGAATTGTTTTCAACGACGAATGCTGTTTGCAATTATAATTTTGATCAGCTATTTATCCCTTTTTTATGCATTGCAACTGATGTGTATAATAACAGTGAAGTTGAGATGAGAAGTGGTGATTTGGGAGAAGCAATTCGTGGGTCTATGACTTTCCCCCTCTATTTTAAGCCTATAGAAATCGATGGAGCACTTGTTTTCGATGGAGGGATTGTAAATAACTTTCCCGTTAAAAATTCGATCGATGCATTTGAGCCAGATGTGGTTATTGGTCATAAAGTTGCCAATAATGCACCTAAGCCTGATGAGGATGATGTAATGGCTCAATTGGAAAACCTTATTATGCAAAAAACTGATTTTGAGATTCCTGCAGATGTTGGTTTTTTATTGGAAAGTTCTTTTAGCGATGTTAGTCTTCTCGATTTTGATAAGATAGATATGATTATTGAAGCTGGTTATGAGACTGGCTTAAGCATGGTGGATAGCATTAAAATGAGAGTAAAGAGGGAAATCAAGTTATCTGAAGTGAACAGAAAAAGAGAGATTTTTAATTCGAATAAGCCAGAATTGCTCTTTCAAAATATTCAGGTTGAAGGATCGAATGATACTGATCAGCGTAGATTTATAATTCAGAGACTTAAGCATAAATCAAATGTGATTAAACTTGAAGAACTCCGGAAAGAGTATTTCAAACTGGTCGCTGATCCTCAAATTCAATCCATAAGGCCAGTTTCACTTTATAATCCAATAACCGGATATTTTGATTTGAATCTGAAGGTAAAACGAGAAAAACCAATTGCTTTTAATTTTGGTGGGAATGCATCTACAAGACCTATTAATCAGGGATTTTTGAGCTTTGATTATCGTGTTTTCAAAAAACGGGCTTATACCTTCAGCTCAAATATCTATTTTGGACGTTTTTATAGTTCGATAAAGACCGGAACAAGAATTGATTTTGCCACGAAACTTCCTTATTATATTTCCACTTATTTTACATTAAATAGATGGGATTATTATGTGACCAGCAACGATTTCTTTTTTGAAAATGTATCGCTTCCTTTTATTATACAGGAAGAAATGAATGTGAGGTCCGAAATAGGGTTCCCTGTTGGAACCTGGGGAAAATTAGTGGGTGGTGCCAGTTGGGTTTCATCATCTGATAGTTATTATCTAAACACATTACTTGATGAATCAGGCATAGATGAAGTTGGAGAAGCAGATCAGACTGACTTTGATGCTTTTTCCGCAAATGTGAGTTTTGAGAGAAATTCATTTAATTACAAACAATTCCCAACCGAGGGAATCTCTTCTTTTCTTGGACTTACTTATGTAACAGGCAATGAAGATTATCAATCGGGAATATCAGGGTTGGAGGGATTTAAGAATAAAAATCATGATTTCTTTATAATTAAAGGGAGCTACGATAAGTACTTTGAAGTTTCAAAGGATTTTACATTTGGGTTCTTGGCTGAGGGTGTTTTCAGTAATAAAGGTTTATTTTCCAATTACCGCTCAAGTGTTATTGGTTTGCCTTCATTTACACCGACTCCATACAGCAAAACAATTTTTGAGGATAACTTTAGAGCGAACAAATACATGGCTTCTGGATTAAAAGGCATCTGGAAAATGAGTGATCAGCTTCATTTGAGACTTGAAGCATATGGATTCCTTCCTCTTCAAAAAGTTATTCAATCTAATGATAAGCAGATTGAATATGATACGGGCAATATTCGGGATACAAAAATTATGGCATCAGGAGGTTTGATTGTTCATTCTGGGGTTGGCCCGATTAGTTTGACCTTAAATTATTTTGATCGCAAGAATGAAAAATCTAACCTACACGTGGTCTTTTCATTTGGATACGTGTTATTTAATAAGCGAGGTTATTAAGATTAATTTTTCTGAAAGAATCTGATCCAGTCTACTTCAAACTGATGTGATGTTTGTGCAAGTGGCTCAATAACAATATTGCTTAAATGAATACTTAGTGGAGTGTTTATGTGTGCTGTTGTTGAGAGTATCTCTTGATTATTGATTTTCCAGCTAATTTTACTCTCAGACCACTCAACTTTAAAAATGTAAAAATTTTCACTGTCTAATCCGGAAAGGGATTCGTTTGCTGAGCTATTTTTTGAAGATAATCCCAAACGGTTTACTTTTCCACATTCGAGTAAATTTATGCGGTATTCATTTTTGTTGTCTGTTAGGCAAAAAACATCTTCAATGTGTTTGTTGGGCGAAAACTTAATTTTAGCCTCTAGTATTCCATATTGGGGAGTAAATATTTCTCCTGTTGTAAGTAAGCCAGCAGAATAATCCATTTCAGTTGAAACAAAACCGGAAGCAGGGTTCCAAACCATTGTTTCTGTTTTTTCTTTTTTTACCTGCAGTTGAAGGTGGTTATTTTTAACCTTAATATTTTCACCATTTGTATAAGATTGAAGGTCTTCTGGTTGAGAGAAGTTTTTACCAATTGTTTTTTGAGCTGCAGATGTAATTGTTTGCCACTTTTCAGTATTTAACGTTTGTCCTTCAAAACGATCTTCGAAAACAAGATTCCAATTCCTGAAAAAATCAAATGCATTTGATTTTTTGTATTTCAGATAATTAATAAAGAGAGGGTCTGATTTCATTTTATTATAATCCTGCTCTTTTTGGTAAGCTTCGGTTTTTTCCCAGCGTTGCTTGTCTTCCAGGTATACTTTTCGTTCCTTAAATTCTTCGGACTCTATAGTGTTCTTGAGTTCTTCAAAATTTTTAGGAAGAGAGGAATCTGCAACCTTTTTATAAGTCCGGTAATTTCTTGATTTTGGAAATTCAAAAAAGAACTTGATATCTGAAGATGCTTTTAGTTTTTGAAGTTCTGAGTATTTTTTTGAGGCATCACTGTCTTCAAATTTCAGTGATGGGTCTTTTTTCATTTTCTTTTTAAAAGCTGATCGATCTGCTTTATATTTTGAACGAACATATTGAACCAGTTCCTGATAACGTTTTACAGTTTCACTATCTTTTAATTCTTGATATTTTTCTATATCACCTGATTCTTTTAGCTGATAGTAGGTTTGCAGCTTATTATTTGCTTTTAGCTTGTCGTATTGTTTCAACTGTTTGGCTTCCGGACTTCCGGAGAATTTCAAGGATTGAATCTCTTCCTTGTTTTTCTTGAAAGAGTCAGGAATTTATTTCTTTTTCAAGTTCTAAGAATAGTTTTTAACTTTTCTGAACCTTCAATTTTGGTGAAGTCCTGATAATCTTTAAGGAGAATATCGTATGCAGATTCTACTTTTTGAGTATTATTTAATCCTTTGAAGGTCTTTAGGTAAAACAGTTTGAATGACATTGCTGAGCTTTTATTTAATATCAAAGCTAAAATAATAATAAAAAACGGACATTGCTTTATTTGAAACTATCTAAGCTAAAGTTTTTAGGATTTTCTTCTTTATCGATTGT
Organism: Prolixibacteraceae bacterium; assembly: GCA_963676845.2. Lineage (GTDB taxonomy): Bacteria > Bacteroidota > Bacteroidia > Bacteroidales > Prolixibacteraceae. The sequence goes on from CAXXKK010000031.1 coordinate 80,452, forward strand.
TGAGGGCTTTTTTATATGTTTCTAATGCTCTAATTCTTGCTGTTTTATGATTGATCATTGGTTTAGTGTATTTGTCAGTGCCAAATTCTGGGATCCATCTTTTTATGTATTCAAATTCAGGATCAAATTTTTGTTGCTGTCGTTCAGGATTAAAAATCCGGAAATAGGGAGCAGCGTCACATCCTGATCCGGAAGCCCACTGCCAACCACCATTATTTGAGGCCAACTCATAATCGAGGAGTTTTTCTGCAAAATATGCTTCACCCCACCTCCAGTCAATAAGCAGGTGCTTGCATAAAAAGCTGGCTGTAATCATGCGCCACACGGTTGTGCATATATCCAGTCTCATTGAGTTGTCGCATGCCTGCATCTACCATGGGGTATCCGGTTGTCACCTTCGCACCAGCGTTTGAAATCTTTTTCAGAGTTTAGCCATGGAATATGATCATAAGCCGGTTTAAACGAATTTTTCACAACATGTGGGAAATGCCATAAAATATCCATGTAGAAGTTTCTCCAGATCAATTCATTCAGAAATACAGAAGAGTATTCTTGTGCCAATTTTGTAAGATGACGAATACTTATTGTTCCAAATCGCAGATGAATACCAAGATGTGAAGTTGCATTTAGGGCAGGCAAGTCTCGTTTTTCTCCGTATTCTTTTAAGAGCTGAATGTCAATTTTTTGATTCGGAATTGGATAAATTCCTGGCCTGAACCCAATATCGTAATGGTGTGTTTTCTTTAATGGTTGGATTTTAATAAGCTTGTTTAAATGAGATTCCGATGGATAAGCTGTTAAGTCATTGTCAAAGAGTTTAGAAAGCCATTTTTTACCGTATGGTGTAAAAACAGAATAAGGTTTCCCGTCGTCTTTGAGAATATCATTTTTGTGAAAGATGATATGGTCTTTGAAAGATTCCAGTTTTATGCCAACTGTTTCGAGATAATCATTCACTTGCTTATCTCCTTCGAGTGTATAAGGTTCATAATCTTCATTCGTAAAAACAGTATCAATATTGAATTCAACCACTAAGCGCTTAAATGCATTTAACGGTTTTCCATGATAAATCCAAAAGGAACTTCCGTATGACTCGAAAAGTTCCTGCAATTCCTGAACTTTCTTCAAAATGAAACTTACACGGGAGTCTTGATCTTCAAGGTCATTCAAAATGTTTGAATCGAAAATAAAAATGGGAAGCACCGGATGGTTAGAAGATAATGCTTTGAATAACCCATGGTTGTCTGCAACTCTTAAATCCCGGCGAAACCAAAAAATATTGACGTTTTGTTGATTATCCATTAGAAGATATTTAGGTTTTAATAAAAACAGAAAAATAAACAGAAATGTTGCAGAAGCTTGTTGATTTATGTCAATTTCAGGACGGTTTTGTATTTGATTCGTTATTTTGTAATCAATTTTAAGAGTTGGACACTAACTTTTTAAAGAGAGATCAATTATGAAGAGAGGTTTTGCGAGTGATAATAATGCAGGAGTTCATCCTGAGATATTGAAATATTTAGAAGTAGTGAACGAAGGACATGCTGTTGGCTATGGTGATGACCCGGTTACTGAGGGGGCAATAGCATTGTTTAGGCAGGAGTTTGGCGAAGATATTGATGTTTTTTTCGTGTTTAACGGGACAGGAGCGAATGTGCTGGCTCTTTCAAGTCTTACTCATAGTTTTAATTCTGTAATTTGTGTAGAAACAGCACATATTCAGGTGGATGAATGTGGCGCTCCCGAAAAGTTTACTGGTTGCAAATTGTTGCCTGTTCCGAGTTCTGATGGAAAAATTACACCCGAAAGCATAAAAAAACATTTGCATGGTTTTGGCTTTGAGCATCATGCGCAGCCGGGGATAATTTCGATTTCGCAAGTTACCGAGCTGGGCACACTTTATTCTGTTGATGAGATAAAAGCAATTACAAATTTGGCTCATGAGCATGGTATGTACGTTCATATGGATGGTGCTCGCATAGCTAATGCTGCAGTTGCTCTTAATCTTCCATTTAAAAGTTTTACAAAAGATGCAGGCATTGATGTCCTTTCTTTTGGGGGGACGAAAAATGGAATGATGATGGGGGAGGCGGTTGTATTTTTTAATCCTGAACTTACTAAAAACACAAAATACATTCGAAAACAAAGTGCCCAGTTGTTTTCAAAGATGAGGTTTGTAAGTGGCCAGTTTCTGGCCTATTTTTATAATGATCTTTGGAAAAAGAATGCCTTACATGCCAATAAAATGGCAACGATATTACGATCAGATATTGAGAAATTGGGAAAAATAAAATTTACTCAGCCTACAGAAGCGAATGGTGTATTTGCCATTATTCCTCCGGAGATAATCCCCCAGCTTCAGAAAGAATATTTTTTCTACGAATGGAACGAATCGAGATCGGAAGTTCGCTGGATGACTTCCTTTGATACAACTGAAGAAGATGTTAAAGGCTTTGTTGAAACTTTAAAAAGACTGCTTACTTAATGCGTATTTTTAACTATTATCCAAATAAAGATGCAGCGACAAAAGAGCTTGAGAAAAAGATTTTCAAGCACAGCTTGGTTGTTCCGAGCTTATTTGTTCTTGGATTTTGGTTAGTTTTTATAGTTGAAAATACTTTAGATCTGGAATTTGCAACCTGGGGAATTTATCCTTTTCATCTTGAAGGTTTAAAAGGGATTCTGTTTTCACCTTTTATTCATGGAGATTTTAAGCATATTGCATCCAATACGGTTCCGTTTTTTGTCTTGTCTGTTGCCCTTTTCTATTTCTACAGAAAGTTGGCTTATCCTATTTTTTACCTCATCTATTTTTTATCGGGTATTTGTGTTTGGCTGGCTGGACGCGAAGCCTGGCATATTGGAGCAAGTGGCATTATTTATGGATTGGGAGCTTTTTTGTTTTTTAGTGGGATCTTTAGAAATGATGTGAAATTGCTGACCATTTCTATAATTGTCGTTTTTCTGTATGGAAGTCTATTTTGGGGAATATTTCCAATTGATCCAAATATATCATGGGAAGGTCATCTGTGGGGAGGAGTCAGCGGTTTTGTTTTAAGCATATTTTATCGAAATCAAGGACCACAGCGTTCTTATTACGAGTGGGAAGATGAGGATGACGAAGAGGATGAAAATGAATTTGATAATATAACAGAAGCAAAAGAAATAGAAAATTTAAGTGATGGAAACTAAAAAATTGATTGATGTTGAAAAACACAATAGAAATTTTCTAACTTTGCCCTCCCGAAAAAATAACAAGTTCTAAAACAATGATTAGCAGAAGAATAATCCGCATTAAAGTATTTCAGGTTTTATATGCCTATTATACATCACCGGACAAGTCGATGAATAATTCAGAGAAGGAATTATTTTTTAGTTTTCAAAAGACGTACGATCTGTACCACTATTTAATTCAATTAATTATTGAAATCGCTAATCACGCAGAAGTCGTTATCGAACGACGCAAGAAAAAGCATTTCCCAACAGAAGAAGATTTAAATCCCAATACTCGTTTTATTGACAACCAGTTGATTCATCAACTTAAAATAAATACGAATCTTGAGAAACAACTTGAACAGTCAAAATTGAACTGGTCAAATGAACCGGAATTAATTAAGAAGCTGTACGATATCATGGTCAAAAGTGAGTTCTATACTCAATATATGACTGCTGAAAAAACTTCCTATGCACAGGATAAAAAGGTGATAGAGAATCTTTTTAATGAGATCCTTCTTCAGTCTGAAGACCTGATGATTTTACTCGAGGAACAAAGTATTTACTGGAATGATGATATTGATTTTGTAGTTAGTATGATCATTAAGTCTTTGAAAAAGTTTAAGGAATATTCTGCGGAGGATCAACGTCTTATGCCGATGTTTAAGGATGTGGAAGATCGTGAGTTTGCCCAAAATTTATTTCGTAAGGTTATTATCAACCGGGATGAAACAAAAGGAATTGTTTCTGAATATACTGAAAACTGGGATGTAGAACGAATAGCCTTCATTGATAACTTAATAATGGAGATGGCGATAACCGAATTTATGTACTTCCCATCTATTCCTACTAAAGTTTCTTTAAATGAATATATTGAGCTTGCTAAGTATTACAGTACTCAGAAAAGCAGGCATTTTATTAATGGTATTCTTGATAAGTCTTTAAAAGCTTTACAAAAAGAAGGGAAAGTTAAGAAAGCAGGCCGTGGACTTATTGGCGAAGACAATCAAACTTCATGAGGTTTGTTGTTGCCATAGGATTTTTATTATTGCTTGTTAGTTGCGGCCAGTCAACTTCAAAAAATCAGGAAAGTGCAACTTCGCAAGAAGGTACGATAGAGTTTGTGTTTCAGGAAGAAATGCATAATTTTGGGAACCTGCAGGCGGGAGAGGTTGTTATTTGTAATTTTAAGTTTACAAATACCGGAGAAGGAAACCTCATTATTGAAAAGGCTGAAAGTGAATGTGGGTGCATTACTGTTTATTATCCCGAGGAAGGCATTTTGCCCGGAGAATCAGCATATATTGAAGTTGAATTTAATTCTTCCGGTGAAGTTGGACGGGTTTATAAGGAAATCAGAATTTTCTCGAATGCACAGGAAAATGAAACAGTTTTAGCAATTGTTGCTGATGTAGAGAATGAGTTGTTAAATATTTACACAAAAATTTAAATAGTCAAAAAATGAATTACTTATTAATGGTTCAACAAGAGGGTGCTGAAGCTAATCCGCTAACCTCATTTTTGCCTTTGGTGTTGATTATCGTGATTTTTTATTTCTTTATGATTCGCCCACAAGTTAAAAGACAAAAAGAGCTTAAAAATTTCCGTGAAGCCCTTGCAAAAGGTGATAAAGTAGTTACTACTGGTGGTATTTACGGAAAAGTTGCTGAGATAAAAGACAACTACGTATTGTTGCAAATAGAGGATAATGTTAAAATCCGTGTTGACAAAAGTGCTGTCTTAAAAGATTTCTCTGAACAACCTCAACAAAAGTAAAAGGTATAAACCAGAAATAACTTAGGGCAGGCATATAGTCTGCCCTTTTTTTTATCTTTGAGTTCGTGGAAAAGAAGTGGTTACATAGTGTCCATTCGTTCTTCAACTTTTTAACCATGAAGAATGACCGCAAATTGGTGATCTACCTGATTTGTGTCGGGATCGCAACTGTTTTTTGGTTTTTAAATGCCTTGAATAAGGAATATAGTGTAGAACTATCATTCCCTGTTCGGTATACGAATCTGCCCAATAATAAAGTGCTGGCAAACACTCCGCCAGATCATTTTACCTTAAAGGTGAATTCTTATGGCTTTACTATTTTAAGGCATAAGTTGAGTATGGCATTTTCTCCATTGGTTTTCAATGTAAATGATTTTACAGATGAAAGAATGGAGGATTCGGAGGAAAGTCGTTTTACGTACAACTCCCGAACTTTTATTCCTCAGATTTCAAATCAGGTGAGTAATGAACTTGTAATTACTGAAATTCAGCCAGATACAATAAGTTTCTATTTTGATCAGGTAGTTTCACGAAATGTAAAAGTTCTCCCGGATATCACTTATGATTTAAAGAAACAGCATCATCTGAATGGAGAAATAACAACAACGCCAGATTCGGTTTTGGTTTCTGGTCCTGAGTCGATTCTGGACACGCTTCAATATGTGAAAACAAAATCTCAACATTACAAGGAGTTGGATCAGGAGACACAGCGTAATGTACAATTGGAAGAATTTGACAAACTGGAAATTGAGACTAAACGAGTTGTATTAAATATTCCTATTGAAGAGTTTACGGAAAAGCAGTTATATGTGCCAATATCCGTAGTTGGTTTGCCGGACAGTCTTTCTGTAACGCTTTTCCCTAATCAGGCTAGGGTTAATTTTCTGGTTGCTTTAAGTCAATTTTCTGAGATTTTACCGGAAGACTTTGTGTTGAATGTTTCTTATTTAGACATTGAACAAAAGAAAGAGTTGTTGGACTTGAACCTTCAATTACAGCCCCCTCATATTCTTTCCGTTTCAATGTACCCGGAACATGTCGAATATTTAATAGAAAAGAAAGATGATTAAAGTTGGTATTACGGGTGGAATAGGAAGTGGTAAATCTACAGTGTGTAATTTTTTTAGGTTATTGGGCATTCCCGTTTTTGAAGCAGACAAGGAATCTAAAAAATTGGTTAATACCTCCCCGAAAATTAAAAATTCACTTAAAAACTTATTTGGAAAAGATATTTACCTTTCGGATGACACCATTGACCGAAAAAGATTAGCTGGCTTAATCTTTAATTCACCACCTTTGCTCGAAACTGTAAATTCGATTATTCATCCAGAGGTAAGAAATTACTTTGAAGAATGGTGTGAAAAACAAAACTCACCTTATATCGTTTATGAAGCAGCTATTCTTTTTGAAACCGGATTTTATAAAACAATTGATCTTTCAATTCTGGTTACAGCACCTGTTGAGGATCGCATAAAAAGAGTAATTATCAGGGAAAATGCGACAGAAGAAGAAGTTAAAAGTCGAATTTCTAAACAATGGACAGATAAACAGAAAGAGGATTTGGCTGATTTTATAATAAAAAATAATAATGAGGAACTCTTAATTCCTCAACTTTTAGAATTAGATAAAAAGATTAGAACACATGGCTAAATTTGGAAAATGGATTGCTGGAGGATTAGGATGGGCCTTTTTAGGACCAATTGGTGGAATTATGGGATTTGTCCTCGGGTCGATGTTTGAAAACGAGAAAGGATTTACGACCGAAGGAGCAGGAGCAGGTCATGCAACACGGACAACGACTGGTGGATACGTAATGAGTTTGCTGGTGCTGGTTGCTGCAGTGATGAAAGCTGACGGAAAGGTGCTTAAATCTGAACTTAATTATGTGAAAGATTTCTTTGTACGCTCTTTTGGAGCTTCTTCAGCACAGGAGGCGACAAAATTATTAAGGGATTTATTGAACCAAAATATTCCTGTTACCGATGTCTGTAGACAGATTGAAAAGAATATGGATTACTCATCGCGCTTGCAATTGCTGCATTTCTTGTTTGGGATAGCACAGGCTGACGGAAATGTTGATGCAAGTGAGCAAAGGTTAATTGATCAAATTGCCAGTACAATGGGAATCTCAGGTAAAGATTATGAGTCAATTAAATCGATGTTTGTTGCAAATACAGATGCTGCTTACAAGATTCTGGAAGTTGAACCAAATGCAACCGACGAGGAAATTAAGAAAGCTTACCGTAAAATGGCAATGAAATATCACCCTGATAAAGTGAGTTATTTGGGAGACGATTTCCAGAAAGCTGCAAAAGAGAAGTTTCAGAAGGTTAATGAAGCTTATGAGAATCTTAAAAAGGAACGAAATCTGGTTTAATATCATACTATGCAATACATAAAAGTATCGTTTACGCTTAAGCCTGACAATGAAACGAATCGGGAGATTCTGACGGCATATCTTTCAGAACTGGATTTTGAAAGTTTCGATGAAACGGAAAATGAATTGAATGCTTTCTATCCGATTGGCAAGGTTCAGTCTTCTGAGATTAAGGATTGCCTTCAAAACATTCCTTTTGAAGTTCAGTTTAAGGAAGAGGAAATGCCCGATATTAATTGGAATGAAGAATGGGAGAAAAACTATTTCCAACCTTTGCTTATTGACGATACGTGTTTAATTCGAGCTCCTTTCCATAAGGAATATCCATCAGCAAAATACGAAATTGTTATTGAGCCAAACATGGCTTTTGGAACCGGGAATCACGAAACTACATCTTTAATGGTTGAGCATCTTTTAGGCTTGAACCTCGATGGAATTTCTGTATTAGACATGGGGTGTGGAACGGGTATTCTTGGAATTTTTGCGTCGATGTTAGGCTGTAAAGATGTTACTGCTATAGATATTGATCGTTGGTCTTACGAAGCTACTCAGGAGAATACTAAGCTGAATAATATTCCAAATGTTGAAGCTTTTATGGGAGATGCCAGTTTATTGGGTGATAAAACCTTTGACCTTATATTGGCAAATATTCAGAAAAACATCATTTTACAGGATATTGAAAAGTATATTTCAGTTTTAAATGATGATGGAATATTGATTGTAAGTGGTTTTTATAAAGATGATTTGGAAGATATATTGGCAAAAGCTTCTGAGTTATTTCTGCAAAAATTAATCATCAAAGAGAAGAATAATTGGATCGCTTGTTCTTTTAAAAAATAACGAAATGAAAGAGCTGATTAATTATTTCAAGCAACAGTATGGTAAATCATATTCTACGGAGAATGATACAGTTGTTGCTGATTTAATTAATTGTCTGAACCGGGAACAGAGAGACGAATTGAAAAGTCGGCTTTTTCATGAAGCTCGAATTTTGGATCATGAAACTCAAAATGGTGATGTTTTCAATTGGCTGGAATATTGTTTAGAGATAATCGAGAAATATACATTTCGTTTTCATAAAGTATATTTTAGCCCGGGGAATGATATCCTTGATACAATTTCAGATTTAATAAAAGAGGCTGAGTCAACAATCGATCTTTGTGTTTTTACAATTACCGATTCCCGTTTGGCTCGTCAGCTTTCAGATGCAGAAAGAAGGGGCGTAGAAATTCGCATCATTACTGATGATCGGAAGGTTTTTGATCATGGTTCAGAAATTTTTCCTTTAAGTCATTCTGGTATAAAAGTGAAGATTGATCATTCGCAATATCACATGCACCACAAGTTTGGAATTATCGATCAGCGGATTGCATTTACAGGAAGTTTTAACTGGACATATACCGCCTCAAAGCACAATCAGGAAAACTTGTTGGTTACTTCTAAATTTGATTTGATGAAGCAATATTCTGAAGAATTTGAACGCTTGTGGGGTGAAATGTTTTCCCTCTAAAATTTAGTTCTTTCAAAATCCAGAACTTCAAGGTCTTTAATATTTTTCCCATCAATAATGAACCGTAAGGCCGTGCAAGCTTTGTGGTAACCTTTATTTCCTGATGCTCCGGGGTTCATGTGCAGGCAGTTTATTTTTTTATCGTAAATGACTTTTAGGATATGGGAGTGTCCACTAATGAAAAGCTGGGGTGGATTGGAATAGATTTCTTTTCGGATTCTTGGTTCGTATTTTCCCGGATATCCGCCAATGTGGGTCATTAAAACATCAACTTTTTCGCAGGTAAAACGGAGATTTTCAGGAAACATTCTTCGAAGTATATGCCCGTCAATATTTCCATAAACAGCACGCAGTGGTTTTAGAGCGGAAAGCTGATCCGCAATTTCCGGTGTTCCAATATCTCCGGCATGCCATATTTCATCAACATTCTCAAGAAATCGTAGTGTTCGTTTGCTCAATTGTCCGTGTGTGTCGGAGATCAGTCCTATTCGTTTCATTTTGTGTAATATCTTGTATCGGAAGCCAAATTTAGCCTAAATTAGCCTAAAATTATCGAAATGAAACAACTTGTAATTGTCAGACATGCAAAGGCTGTTCCTTATGGATACGAAGATGATTTCAGTCGTAAACTTAAAGATAGAGGGAAACTGGATGCACTTTTGTTGAGTTCTAAGCTTATCGAATATAAAGTATTACCAGATTTGATTTTTTCAAGTCCGGCAAAGCGAGCTTTAAAAACTGCTAAAATTTATGCCGATAATTTGAATTTCCCCAAAAAGGAAATTCAAAAGATTGAGAATCTTTATGACGGAGTGACTACTTCTGATTTTGTCGATTTTTTGCAGGGCTTACCGGATGATGCGCAAACTGTTTTTGTTTTCGGGCATAATCCAACGGTTCATTATCTCACCGATAATCTTTTGAAATATTTTGGTGGGGATATGCCAACTTGCTCAACTGTTGGTATAGACTTTAAAGTAGATAGCTGGAAGCATGTGAACTCCAGAGAAGGAGAAATCGCTTTCCATTTAAGACCCAGAGATTATAGGTAAAATAGTAAGCCCCGGAAAACCGAGGCTTACTATTTTATAAATCAATTCCTAAACTTATTCCGGGGAATACACTTCCAAAATTGTCAGGGAAGTATAAGTGAGCAGAGACTTCTTTGTTTTCACCAATTTTCCGGTAGATAGAAACCTTCCAGGTGTCATCGTCAAAAATGGGCGATTTTTTGTCTAATAAGTACCCAATTGATAATCCATACCAGTCTGCCTCGTCTGGGTTGTCTGAAAAGTTATGCATATATCCGAGACTTAAAAATTTACCCGATTTCGGAACCGTTTTCCCATCTTCTTTTTCCAGAAAGTCATACATCAATTCGTATTCAGCGAAATAACTATTTTTCAATATTCCTTTTCTTGAAAATTGAAAAGCCATTCGAAAATTGAATTTGGGTAAAAGGTCTTTTTTGAAAGTATTCAATCCAACGCCTGCGGTTAATGAAAGCTGGTCAAGATTACCTAATCCGGAAGTAAAGACGATGGGGTCACTAAGTCCGGATGTTTCACTTCTTGTGCTAAGGGTAATCATGTGTCGGTTATTCATAAGTTCGCTTTCTTTTAGTTTTTCTGCCAGTTCCAAAGTTTTAGGTTGCCAGTCGTTTTGAATGAAATTTAAACATTCAGTAAGGTCTGTAAAATAAAAATCGATTACGGACCCATTGGATTTCTTTAATTTTATTGATTGAAAGTTGGTGTTTTTATTATTCAGTTGCTCAGGTAATATGATTAAGGATTCAGTCTCTTTATCTATAAGTAGAATCCCATCATTAGTTGTTTCATCAATCGTGATTGATAAGTATTGAGAAGAGTTAATGTCTTCATCATTTAGGGCATCCAGGATAATTGGGGAAATGATTAAACTGTCATTAGTCAATTTTTCAATTTCGTCAATAGAGTTAAGGCTAAATCGAATGTAAATTTCATTTCCATTGTCATACCAGAGTGTGTCAGGTAAATAGTTGTTTGCTGCTTTAGATTGTGTCGCTAACGTAGCGAGCAATAAAAAAATAAAAAATTTAATTGTTTTCATGGTGTTTCTTATTTTGAAAATAGGCTTTGTTCTGATTTGTATTCAATATTCTTATTTCCCCGGCCAAACAGGTTAATTCGTAATCCACTTTTTGCTGGGGCTGGTGTAGTTGTTTGTCGTCCCCCTATATAGTATATTTTTGTTGAGCTTTTGTCGATTTCCGGTTCGACCATTTCCATAACGATTGTATCTTCCTGTTCTGTAAATACAATTTCTGGTTCTGCTTCGTTTTCCTGGCTTAGCTGGGCAATTTCGTTGCGTAACGATTGGATTATTTCGTCCCGTTCATTCAATTCAATTTGCAGGTTTAATAATTCTTGCTGTTCTGTTTCATTGGTTTTTTTTACTGAATTGTGTTGAGCTTGCTGAACGGTTATTTCATTTTTGAGCGTTTCAATTTCATTGTCTTTTCTATTTATTTCTTCTGTGAGCCGAGCTTTCAATACATCATTATTTTCTTCTACAGAAAGGATACTTTCTTTCAGTTGAGAAATCTCAAGTTCTTTTTCTTCTTTGTATCTTTCATTGTTGATGTATTGGGCAACAGACCAACCCGCAGAAAGCAAGAATAAGAGGAAAACTGCAGCTGCCGGCCACCACCTGGTTTTTTTCGAGGCAGAGGGCAATGAACTGTCAATACGATTCCAAGCCTCTTCTTTTCCCCAAAGAGGCAGACTGCTTTCATTTTCACGCATCATTGCACGGTTGCGTATTTTTTTATCAAATTCTTTTTCAGTCATAATCAATTTCGTTTTTAATTAACAGTTGCTGTAATTGCATTCTCGCCTTGTGTAGCTGTGACTTTGAAGTCCCCTCTGAAATGCCGAGTTGTTTTGCTATTTCAGCGTGAGTGTAACCTTCAATTACATAGAGATTGAAAATCAATCGATAACCTTCGGGTAAGGTTTCAATTAGTTTAAGGATGTCATCGTAAAAAACTCCGGTTTCCGTTTTTGTATTATCAGCCAATGAAATTTTCTCAGACGTAAATTCTGGGATTTGCTTGCGTTTTCTTATTTCCATTAATGCTTCGTTTATTACAATTCTTCGTATCCATCCTTGAAATCTTACTTCATTCTCATAGTTAAAGGATGCAAGTGACAGGAATACCTTCATAAATGCTTTGACGATTACATCCTCGGCCAGAAAACGATCTTTTGTATAGGACAATGCAACAAGGTACAGTCTGTCTGCATACAAATCGTATAGCTCTTTCTGAGCTAAGCGATCATTCTTATTGCATTTTTTTATGAGCTTTTGTAGTTTCAAATTGAATCGTTTTTCCTGTATAATGTAAATTTACAAAACAGGGTTGCCCGCCTCTGTCTATTTTTAATATTTTTGTTTCAAAAGTTATCATTTATGCATCTTTTTTACACTCCAGATATTCGTGAAAATGAATATACTTTAAGCGAAACGGAATCAAAACACTGCGTGCGGGTACTGCGTCTTGGTATTAGTGATTCAATTATTTTAATTGATGGAGCAGGAGGTTGGTATGAAGCTGTTATTGTTGATGCCAATCCGAAAAGATGCAAGGTTGAAATTAAGAAGCACCTTAAGGAATACGAAAAGCGAGATCAGTATTTACATATTGCTATAGCTCCAACAAAAAATATTGATCGTTTTGAATGGTTTCTTGAAAAAGCAACAGAAATTGGGATTGATGAGATTACACCTATTCTTTGTGATCATTCTGAGCGAAAAATAATTAAAGATGAACGCTTAGAGAAAGTGATTGTCTCAGCAATGAAACAATCGTTGAAGGCTTACCTGCCAAAATTAAATCCACTAACTCCAATAAAAGATTTACTCTCTAATTCATTTGAGGGAAGGAAGTATATTGCGCATTGTTACGAGCAAGATAAAAAGGAACTGAAAAATGAGATTGCAGAAAGCAGATCAAATTTGATATTAATTGGTCCTGAAGGCGATTTTTCTGAAGAGGAGGTGCAATTGGCTATTGAAAATCATTTTGTACCTGTAAGTTTGGGAAATAGTAGGTTAAGAACAGAAACCGCAGGAGTTGTGGCTTGTCATACAGCCAACCTTATTTTAAGCTAGAAAAAAGAAAAGCTGCCCAAATAGGACAGCTTCTCAGATGTGTAGAGTGTTATTTAGACTGATTGTGTAATATCCCAAACAAAAGCTCTAATTCCAACTTCCTTGTTGATTTCATCCATCGCTTTGATTTTTTCTAATAACGGATCAACTTGTTCGTTAGGAACCATAGTCATTACCGCAGAGTTCATTTCAGGCCAGGTATGTGTGCCTTTTCTGGGTTCACCAGTTTCACTTCCACGACCAGTAACATCTTCCCACCAGGTGTACCCTTTAATTCCCAGGTAATCGAACATATATTCTACCCGGTCAGTATTAATCTGGTTAAATACTATAAATACTGCTTTCATATTATTATTGTTTTTCAAGGAAAATGTAATTCTTCCTAATCTTGTTTGTTTTATTTCTATCGCCTCGCTGGGTAAATACCGCATACATTACGGGGACGATAATCATAGTAACAATGGTAGAGAAAATAAGACCACCAATAATTACAATACCCATTGGTTTCCACATTTCAGATCCTTGTCCCTGACTAATTGCAAGAGGAACCATCCCTAAAATGGTTGTCAATGCTGTCATAAGTACAGGTCTCAAACGGGATTTCCCGGATAAGGCAATTGCTTCGTAAAGTTCCAGTCCACGGTCACGCATAAGGTTAATGTAGTCAACCAATACAATACCGTTTTTAATTACAATACCGATCAACATAACTGCTCCAAGTCCTGAAATTACACTAAGTGCAGTATCTGTTAAGTACAATGCAATAATTACTCCTGTAAATGCAAATGGAATAGAGAACATGATAATCAAAGGCATTTTAAGAGATTCAAACTGAGATGCCATTACTGTAAATACAAGGAGCAAACAAAGTATAACAAGCATGATCAGGTCAGAGAAAGTATCCTGCATTTCTTCATAAGCACCTGTGATGTCCGTTGTAATTCCATCAGGAATGTCAGACTCATCGATGATCTGTTGAATTTGTGCAGCCAAAGTTGTCATCGAAGATGCATTCTCTGGAGTAACAATAACTGTTACATTACGTTCTTTATCAATTCTTTCAATAGAAGGGGGACTCCAGTATTCTTCAATTGATCCAATTTCTTTTAAACGAACCCTTTCTCCCGAAGGAGTAGTAATAAGCAGGTCTTCAATATCTGAGTTCGAATTTCTGAACTCTTCTTTTAAACGAACGATGATGTCATATTCTTCACCATCTTCCTTGAATAAAGAAGCGGTAGAACCAGATACCATATTACGGATTAAACTGGAAACAGATGTTGTATTTAACCCAAGTGAAGCTATTTTTTCACGGTCTAATATAATTTTAAGTTCTGGTTTATCCTTATCCCTGCTGAGTTGGATGTTAGTAATTCCATCAATACCGTCAAGTTTGTCTCTTAAATCGTTGGCGAACTGACTGGTTGCATCAAGGTCATAACCCAAAATATTTATCTCTACAGTATTGGTGCTTGTACTCATTGTTGAAGCAGATACGTCGTAATCGATCACTTCCGGATATTGTTCAATATATGCTTGTACTTCATCGGATACGTCCCAGATTGTTTTTTCACGTTGATCTGAGTCGGATAAACGAATCATAAAGTTGATAATGTTAGTTCCACTTGTACTCATGAATGAGTTGGTAGAAGATCCGGCAGAAGAACTTAAAAGTTCAACTTCAGGTATTTGAGAGAAGTCTTTTGTCAGTTTATCTGCTAACATTGAAGTCTCTTCAAGCCTTAATCCTGTTTGAAGTTTTATTTCAGCTTGTAACATTCCCTGGTCTGTTTGAGGCATGTTCTCTGTTTTAATGACAGAGAATAGCGTCATTGACGAACCGAAAATGAGTACTGCTAACAGAACAACCACCTTTTTCTTGTTCAAGCACCATCTTAGAGAAGCTTCGTAAAAACTGTCAACTTTATCGAGCATTTTCTCGATTGTATTCTCGTAGCTAAATTTTGAAGTACTCTTTTTCTCACGCAGGTGCATCAGTTTTGATGCCATCATTGGAGTAAGCGTAATCGCTGCAAGTGTGGAAACAACAACTGTGATACTTACAATCCATCCCAATTGTTTGAATAGGATTGACATATCACCTTCAATCAATGTTAACGGGAAGAACACGGCAACAACTACAAGTGTGGTAACCAATACGGCCAGCCAAACCTCGTTGGTCGCATAAATTGCAGCATCCCGCGGACTCGATCCACGTTCAATGTGTTTGGTGATATTTTCAAGAACCACAATGGCATCATCCACAACCATACCAATCGCAATAGATAGGGATGAAAGAGAGATAATATTAATTGTTGATCCACTTAAATTCATGTAGATGAATGAAACAATCAACGAGAATGGGATGGTAATTACAACAATGAATGTTGCCCTCCATCTTCCAAGGAAAAATAATACAACTAAAACAACGAAGATAAGCGAGTAAAGTAAAGTTGTTGAAAGGTTGCTTATCGATGTATTAATGAAATCAGAAGAGTCCATGATCTCCTGAATTTGAATATCAGTAGGAAGGGTAGGGATAATTTCTTCCATTTTTTTCTTAACGTCCCTTGCTACTTCTACAGTGTTGGCTCCTGAACGTTTCATAATGAACATACGGGCACCTGTTTGTCCATTGATTCTTTCTTCAAGAGTAACATCAGCTAACTGATCTTTTACCTCAGCAATGTCTCTTAAGTAAACGTTCTTTCCGTTTACAGAAGCAACAACAAGGTCTTCAATTTCAGAGCTTTCAGCGAATTCACCTTCAATGCGAAGCTGATATTCCATTTTACCCATTTTAACACTTCCGGATGGCATGTCCCTGTTTTCAGCAGCAATAACTGAGTTTACTGTTTCAAGGGTTAAGCCATACTCGTTAATTTTGTATGGGTCTAACTCAACATATATTACCCTTTCAGGAGCTCCCATTAAGGTTACAGAAGCAACCCCGTCAACCTGGTTTAGGGAATTAACAACCTGATCATCGATAATATTTTCCAAGCCCATGTAGCTTTCATCCGCAGAAATCGCATAGAACAGGATTGGCATGTCGTCCATACTGAACTTCATCAATGTAGGGTCGTCACAGTCATCGGGCAGCGTAACCCTGTCCAGGGCATCCCGGATGTCGTTACTTGCTTCGTTGAGGTCGGCTCCGGTTGTAAATTCAAGCTGTATGCTGGACATATTCTCCTGCGATGTAGAAGTAATCTGGTCCAGGTTGTCAATTGTACTTAGCGCATCCTCTAACGGGCGGCTAACGTTTGTTTCAATATCCTGTGCACTGGCTCCCGGGTATGTTGTAGTCACAGAAATGAACAAGGGGTCCATTTCTGGCATCATATTGATTGGAACCTGTATTAGTGAATAGATACCGAAAATGGCAACCGCCACAAAGATCATGATGGTGGTTATGGGTTTATTTACGGCACTTTTGTATATACTCATTTTGTGTACTTTAAATGTTAATAGTGGATTGTTTCAAAGAATCAATCATTTGCAACAGTAATTGTTGTTCCATCAATTAAGTTATCCTGACCAGTAACAACAAGTTTGTCTCCTGCTTTTAGGTCTCCTGAAATTACTTCAACTTCACCATCCAGCATTTGTCCCAATTCAACTGTTACTCGTTTCGCTTTTCCGTTTACATCGATAAATGCATAACGTTCGTTCGATCCCTGTAATTTTAAGATTGCGTTGGATGGACAAACGATAACTTCTTCGTCTTGCAGGTAAGTTGTTACCTTGCTGAACATTCCCGGACGCAATAACTCTTCGGCATTATCAATTGTGATTTCTACTGAAAAAGTATGTGAATTACTGTCAATAATTGGGTAAATTCTGTATATCTCACCTTTAAATTCTTGGTCTGGGTAAATGTCGCTTGTAAAAGTCAGCTCCATTCCTTTATGAATTTGAGGGAAATAGCTTTCAGAGAAATCAACTACAGCTTTCAGCGGATTAATCTGAACAAGCTTAACAATTGCCGAACCAATAGCAGAATAAAGTGCTCCTTCTTCGAAGTTTTTTTCAGAGATCACACCAGAGAACGGTGCAGTCATATATGTATTTCTTTCCAGAGTACTAATTTGAGATTCTGAAAGATCCAGTTGTAGCTCTGACTGGTCGAATTGTTGAGGTGTAATTGATCCAATTTCATTCAACTCTTTCATGCGCTCAAAATCAACTTTGTAATTTGAATTTTGGAAAAGAGCCTGGTTAAAGTTGGATTCATCCAGTTTTACAAGAAGGTCACCTTCGTTAACTTTTGAACCTATTTCAACATTGATTTCTTCAATTCGTGCAGATAAAGAACTGGCAATATCCATTTCTTTAAATGGGATTAAGGTGGTAGGGATTGTAATTTCCCGGGTAATTACTTTGCTGACAACTGGAGATACTTTGACCTTTACAACATCGTCAACAGTTGTCTCTGTTTCCTGAGAACCGGTACACCCAGTAAATAATACTAAGGCTGCAAGTACTGCAAAAATAGTTTTAGTAATGTTTTTCGATTTCATATTGTTCAATAATTTAAATGTTTCTTTTTAAAGGGTTCCAAGTAATTTTTTTAATGAAATATTGGCTTGGATAACGCTTAATGCCGCATTGATGTAATTCATTTCAGCACTTAAGTAATTTGAATTTGCAGTAGTTAAATCAAGACTTGACATAATACCTTGTTGGTATTTATCCTGGTTGTTTTCATATACTTCCATGGAAATATCAACATTTTGTTTTTGATTTAGATATTGCTCATAAGCTGTACTCAGGTCAAATCGTAATTGTTGTTCCTGAACTGCAAGTTGTTGTTTTTGATAACTCAATTGGTTTTCTGCAGTTTCTAAGTCAATCCTGGCTTGTTTAACACTCGATTTCCGGCTTCCACTTGAAAAAATAGGAATATTCATGTTTAGCATAAGCATAAATGGTGGAGACATATCGAAATTAGAAGTCAGAACTTTATAGGTATAAGTTACGGTTCCATTTATCGTTGGTAGATAAGCTGCCTTTTGCAAGGTCAGTTGTTTTTCTGATAATTCTTTTTGTTGTTGTAATGATTTGATGTTTATGTTGTTATTGATGTTGAAATCTGCTTGAAGAGTATTCTCCATTTCAGTATTATTTAAAAACTCATCGAATGTTTGGGTGAGTTCAATATTTGTTTCAGCATCAATGCCAAGAACCATTTTAAAGGTGCGTTCGCTTAACTCTATTTGCCTTTCATATGAATGGATTGTGTTTTGAAGCGTACTTAACTGCACCGATAATTGTTTAACATCAATTTCTTCAGCTACTCCAACCTCGTACATTTTTTTGGTTTTCTCATAGGTCTCCTGAAGGTTTGCCAGATTTTGCTCTGTAAGCCTTTTTATTTCTTCATAAGCGAGAATAACCATGTATGAGCTATAAACGTTTTCTTTAATATCCAGCTCACTTTGTTCTTTTTGAAGATTAGAGAGGATCGTTGATATTTTTGAGATCTGAAGGTTTACGAAGTAACTGCCATTAAAAACCATTTGACTTAACGACACATTTAGGTTACTTGTATTTGCGATTGCAATTTCATTTGGTGGCATATCTTCAGAAAACCGAAGGCTCATACTTGCTCCAAAAGCATTGGAGTAATCCATTGTAGCAGATACTTGTGGTAATCCACTTGCCAATGCCTGTATTTCTGCTTGCCTGGACTTTTGTATGGCCAGGTCTGCATTCTTCATGTTTAAATTGTTTTGAAGTGCATATTGTTGAGCCTCATCCAGAGATAACCGCAAAACATTTTGGGCTATTCCTGCAGAGCAAAACAATAAGAATGCAAAAACAAATAAAATTGATCTTTTTTTCATCATATTTTCTCTTTATTGTTAATTGTTATTTCTTTATTTCCAGGTGTTCTTTTATTAATATTTTCCCTTTTTCAGTGGAAATACCAATGAAATAGTTTACCAATATGGTTTGATAAATATCATTCCTGGTAAATTCAGGATATAAAAGTTCTTCAAATTCTTTCATTTGCCGGAGGCTTTCCCGTATAAAAATCCCGGCAATTTTTGATTCCAGGTCAGGCTTAAATACCCCTTCTTTTTTCCCTTGTTCAAGCATCATTATTAGTGCTTGATCTTTTAAATGTTTGTTGGGTTTGAATAATTTTTCTTCTAAAAGGGAGTCGTACCTTTTTATGTCCTCAAAGAATAGGGGATTTGATTGTTGAAATTTGCGGTACATATCATCACCGATTTGTTTCATAACAGCAATAATATTCTCAGATTTATTAATTAGTTTAATAATTCTTGCATGATCATGCATAATATTGTGCTTGATGGCTTCAACAATTAAATCATCTTTATTTTCATAAAATTGATAAATAGTTTTTTTAGAAATACCCAATGTTTGAGCAATCTGATCCATCGTAGTATGTCTTATCCCTTGTTGGAAGAATAGCTTGTGGGCGGTTTCTAATATTGAAATATTTATATCCATGAGAACTAAAATTTGATGTCGCGAAAATAAGGAAACTAAATCAGTGTTTTAAGTTTCCTGTGGAAAATTTTCGTTAACAATCATTAATGGCTAAAAAAATATATAATGATTACTCATGGAGGCGCTCGTATTTTTCATTTGTTAGTGTTTTTTTCTTGATTTTGTGGTGATTAGTTATTGCTGTTGTTGTTTGGTTGATAAATGATTTAATGTTAACTATAGTTTAATAAGTGTGTTATTGATCTTCAATATTAAGATAAAGTTACTGGAGTAGAGGTATATGAAAAAGTTCTTTAGACGTTTGACTAATTTTTGACGACGTTTTCAGTAATTTTACGAAAATTCGAATCATTCTAAGTTTTAGTTTTAAGTTTTGAATTTTTGTTTAGGCTCATTTAAATAAACCTTTTCAATAAAAACTTTGTTCAGTTTTGAAATTATGTCCGCATTTACCACTTTTGTCAAAATTTTTTTAGATGAGCGAAATTATAATCAAGAACGAAGAACAGATAGAAGGAATCCGTCAAAGTAGCAAATTGGCCGGTCAAGCTCTAGTTATGATAGAGGAATATGTAAAAGTAGGAGTAACTACCGACTACCTCGATAAAATTATTCACGAATTTATTCTGGATCACGGAGCAGTTCCGGCACCACTTGGTTATAATGGTTTCCCAAAATCAAGTTGTATTTCGCTCAATGAGGTTGTTTGTCATGGAATACCTGCTTCTGATATTCAATTAAAAGAAGGAGATATTTTAAATATCGATGTGACAACTATTTTGAATGGATATTATGGAGATACGAGTAAAATGTATACTGTTGGAGAAATCTCAGCAAAAGCAGAAAAAATTATTGAAATAGCCAAACACTCTTTAGATTTAGGGATACAACAAGTAAAACCAGGTAATCATTTTGGAAATATTGGATTTGTAATTGGTCGTTATGTGAAAGCCCAAAAACACAGTGTTGTGTATGAATTTTGTGGACACGGAGTGGGGGTGGATTTTCATGAAGCTCCACAGGTTGATCATATTGCAAGGAAAAATACCGGGGCTATTATGCAACCAGGTATGATTTTTACAATAGAGCCAATGATTAACGAAGGAAAAGCTTCAACACGTATTGATAAATATGATGGCTGGACAGCAAGAACAAGTGATGGTAAACTTTCAGCTCAATTTGAACATACCATTCTTGTTACAGACACAGGCTATGAAGTTCTCACTGATATTATTAACGAATATTAAGAGTTTCTCTTTTTTTCAAATTTGATAGGTGTAAATATATTCCAAAGCATTAATTTAGTTTAAGTAAATTAATTGCAGTGAGAAGACTAATTGGGTTTGTTAAGGACTTTATTTTAAGTGCCGATACTATTTCTTATTCAAAAACTGAGGATAAGAAAAAAAGTATTCTTTTAAATTTATTCCTCTATTTATACTTATTGATAGGTCTGATTATGCTGTTTATTGAAACGGCAAAACAGCAAGAGATGCAAGTTTACATTATTGTTGCTTCTTTTGTTATGGGTCTAATCATGTTCTACTTTTATAAGGTAAAGAAGAAGCTTGCTTTAGTTACTTTTACATTTGTACTCATTCTCACTTTATTGTCAATTTATTTTATTATTCAGGGAGAAGATGATTTAACAGGTATTATTTTCACATTGTTTTTACCACTCCCATCTATCTTGCTTTTAGGAAGGAAAAAAGGGACTATTGTAATCGCTCTTTTTATTGTAATAACTACCTCAGGTTTTTTATTTCTTGACGGCAAATATGGTTTCCCTGAGTATAATTTGATACACTATGGTCGTTCATTAGTTGTGTTTTTATTAATATTTATATCTGCTTTTTCCAACGAGTTTGTGTTTGATGTATTTTACCGGAGACAGGAAAAACTCTCTGAGTCACTTATTATAAGTCAGCAACGATATAAAAACCTAGCGGTTAATAAAGAGAAGTTTGTGTCTTTGGTTTCACATAGTTTAAAAGATCATATTGGGAGTTTTGCTGCACTGGCGAATGTTCTTTCGCAGGATTATGATGAAATTGATGATAAAAAACGAAGGCAGTTAATTCAGGACCTTTCGAATGTATCTCAGCAGAATTATAAGTTGATGAACGACTTGTTAAATTGGTCTACCGTTCAAAATGAATATATTCCTTTTGTGCCTAAACCTGTTAAATTGGAAAAAATATACCGGGACGTTGTGGATTTATTTCAGTTGCAAATTGAAGAGAAAAAATTGTCCTTCTTTTTGAAGATGAAGAGTAATTCAAGGGTGTTTGCCGATGAGGATATGTTGGGAGCAATCCTGCGAAACCTGGTATCTAATGCAATTAAATTTTCTAAAGAAGGTGGTGAGGTGCAAATCTCTGCTTTTGAGGAAGATGATAAGATGGTAGTTACGGTAACGGATGATGGATTGGGTATAAGTGAAATGGATTTGTTGCGAATTAATTCCGATGTTTCTTTCTCAAATGCTGGGACTATGGTTGAAAGAGGAGCTGGAATTGGTCTTATTCTTACACGAGAATTTCTTCAGAAAAACAGGGGAACCTTCCATGTTGAAAGTGAGCTTGGTAAAGGAACAAGTGTGCGTATAGCGCTGCCTTTAGCTGAATAATATTTCAGAATGATCATGTTTCTGTAATAAAGACTAGTCGGGCTCTTTCTTCATAAGTTATATATTTGCAGAAAAAAACTAGGCATGTCACTGGTAATTGAAGAAAAGGATCTTAAGAATTTCATCATGGTTGGGGACAGGGTTTTAATTAAACCTAAAAGCCCGATGAGCAAAACAAAATCCGGGTTGTATTTACCCCCTACGGTTCAGGAAAAAGAATCTGTTCATAGTGGTTACATTGTAAAAGTGGGGCCAGGCTATCCAATTCCTGCAATTAACGAGGAAGATGAATCATGGAAGCAAAACAAGGAAGAGATAAAGTTTGTTCCACTTCAGGCAAAAGAGGGGGATTTGGCAATTTATCTTTTTAGAAATGGTTTTGAGATTGAGTTCAACGAAGAGAAATATGTGATCTTGCCTCACTCGGATATAATGATGATAATCCGGGATGAAGGGTTATTGGAATAAAAAGAAAAGAGACATACAAGCTCGAGTGGTTACATTAATTGTTCCGATTTTTAAGAAATGATATAATCTGCTTGCCGATTATACTATAATAATCTTTGAATCCTGTTTTTTTAATATATTGCACACTATATTTCTGATGAAGAATATTATAAATATCTGTAACGTAAAAATCTGTAAATGAATCCACAAGCTGAAGAATTAAACAAGCTTATTCGGGAAAAGAATCCCGCTGTATTTGATTTGTTGTCTGAAAGAGGAAAGAAAATATTTTTCCCTAAAAAAGGTATTTTAGGACAAACGGCTGATGCAAAAGGAACTAAGATAAATGCAACGATTGGTGCTGCAGTTGAGGACAATGGCTCTCCAATGAGACTGGAAAGTATTGCTCAAAATATAAAACTTGATCCCTCTAAGGTTTTTCCATATGCTCCAAGTTTTGGGAGACCAGACCTTCGTGCTCGTTGGAAAGAAATGATTTATGAAAAAAATCTAGGTTTAGGGTCTAAAGAAATAAGCCTTCCCGTTGTAACCAATGCTTTAACTCATGGTGTGAGTATGGCTGGTTATATGTTTGTGGATGAAGGTGATAAGGTTATTGTGCCTGATTTGTTTTGGGGGAATTATAATTTAATTCTAACAAATGGATATGGAGCTGAACTCCAAAAATATAAGTTGTTTGAAGGTGATAAGTTAAATCTTGATGCTTTTAAAGCGAGTCTTGAAGAAGATGGAATAGGTAAGAAAATTCTTATTCTAAATTTCCCTAATAATCCAACAGGTTATTCTCCTTCAAATGATGAAGTGAAAGCAATAACGCAAATCATAAAAGAATCAGCTGAAAAGGGTAATAAGATTGTTGTATTTTCTGATGATGCCTATTTTGGATTGGTTTACGAAGACGGAGTAGCTCCTGAAAGTATCTTTAGTTCACTTTGCGATTTGCATGAAAATGTCTTGGCTGTTAAAATTGATGGTCCAACAAAAGAGGATTATGTATGGGGATTCCGTGTTGGTTTTATGACATACGGTGTTAAAAGTGGAGATGCTGCTTTTTATGCTGCAATGGAAGCAAAAACCGCTGGTGCTGTTCGTGGAAACATCTCCAATGCGGCTAATATTTCGCAATCATTATTATTGACAGCTTTTGAAGATAATGCATATGCTGATCAAAAAGGTGAAAAGTATAAGATTATGCTTGACCGATATAATGCAGTTAAAGAAGCACTTAAGGATGATAAATACAACGAATATTTTACGGCACTTCCTTTTAATTCGGGTTATTTTATGTGTGTACAGTTAGCTGAAGGATTAGATGGAGAAGAGGTTCGAAGAATTCTTATAGAGAAATACAGTATTGGTATTATTAACTTGAATAATGTAATTCGTGTAGCATTCTCTGCAGTGGCAGCTTCAGATGTTAAAGAATTATTTGAGGGGATTTACAACGCATGTAAAGACGCGAAATAAGCTATAACAAATATTTTATAAGAGCTGTCTGAGAATTATCGGACAGCTTTTTTTATTGCTTTTGCAGGCTGTAAACGGCAAAGAATAAAATTAAGGCAACTGGAATTAAAATCACATTTGGAATTTTTTCCCAACGCGGGTTGATTTTAGGCATTAATAATCCAAGTAATCCAAGTAATCCTGTTGCAATTAAACCGTTGAAGTAATTTATCGTTTTGGACTCAACTATCGCAGGATCTGCACTTGCAGTTTCCGGTAAAATAATTTGATTGCTCACAATAATCCAACTTGCAATAATCCCCAATAATACAAACGCGATTTGTCCGGCTTGGCGTGTAATTTTTTTGGGTTCAACCCAAGAATAAACAATAAGTCCAATACCCAAAAACAAAATCCATTGAGTGCTGGTTGTTAGCAATAAAAAACTTTGACGATCCATTATATTTTGATTTTGAGCAAATGTGTTAATTTTTTGGTAAACTGAAAAATACTTGGAATGTTTTAGCTTTCCCTATTTTTGCAGTTTTAATACGATAGAATATGAAAATAAATATTGATTCGAAGGTGAAAGGTTTGATTTTTGACTTAGATGGTACAATTGTCGATTCTATGCCTATTCACTATATTGCATGGAGGGATACAGCTGCTCGGTATGGGATTGATCTTACTGTTGAGTTGTTTGAGTCATTAGCGGGAGTGCCCATTTATCAAACCGTTGAGAAATATAATGAGATATTCAACATGAATATAAATCCGCAGGAAATGGGTGATGCCAAAGAAAAAATGTATGAAGAGAAGCTTCATGAAGCAAAAATGGTTGATCCTGTTTTTGATGTCATTAAAAAATATCATGGTCAGATTCCAATGTCGATTGGAACTGGTGGCGGTCACTATATTGCTCAAAAAACTGTTGAGTTGATGGGACTTGATAAATACATCGATATTCTGGTAACAGCTGATGATGTAAAGCAACATAAACCACATCCCGAAACATTTTTGCGTTGTGCTGAATTAATGGAGGTTGCTCCTGAAGACTGCTTGGTTTTTGAGGATGGGAAACCGGGAATGAAGGCTGCGGTTGATGGAGGTATGATGCTTATTGATGTAACCCAATATTACGAAGTAACAACCGGAAAGTAATAAGTTATGAATGGCGAGTTTTAATTTTTCAACTTATAGCTCGTGACTCATGAGTCATGACTCAAAATTATGGATTTTAAGATTGTTTCAGCATATAAACCAACAGGCGACCAGCCCGAAGCGATACGTCAATTATCGGAGGGAGTTGAGGACGGAACTCGTTTTCAAACTTTGTTAGGTGTTACGGGATCCGGAAAAACTTTTACAATGGCTAATGTTATTGAAAAAGTGCAGCGGCCAACTTTAATTTTGAGCCATAACAAAACATTAGCGGCTCAGTTGTATAGCGAGATGAAGCAATTTTTTCCAAATAATGCCGTGGAATACTTCGTCTCATACTACGATTACTATCAGCCTGAGGCCTATCTGCCAACTACTGATACATACATTGAGAAAGACTTGTCAATTAATCAGGATATTGAAAAGCTTCGCTTGAGTACAACATCGTCACTATTATCCGGGAGGAGAGATGTGATTGTTGTTTCGTCGGTTTCCTGTTTGTATGGTATTGGTAATCCGCAGGACTTTCATGCAAATGTAACGGAGGTGAAAACAGGAGAGGAGGTTAATCGAAATCAGTTCCTACATCGTTTGGTAGATGCTCTGTACTCGAGAAATGAGGTTGATTTTCAACGTGGAAATTTTAGGGTGAAAGGGGACACTGTAGATGTTTACCTTGCTTATGCTGATTATGCGGTTCGGATTATTTTCTGGGGAGATGAGATTGAGGAAATATATAGCTTTGATCCGGTAGAAGGAACAACAATTGAGAAGCTGGAAAACGCAGTTATTTATCCCGCCAATATTTTTGTGACGACCAAAGAACGTATGCAGTCATCAATCCGACAAATACAGGATGATTTGTTGAAACAGGTGGACTTTTTTAAGGAGATAGGAAAACCTCTTGAAGCCAAGCGTATTCAGGAGCGAGTGGAGTATGATATGGAAATGATGCGTGAGTTGGGTTATTGTCCGGGTATTGAAAACTATTCCCGTTATTTTGATGGACGTGAGGCTGGTTCACGCCCTTTCTGTTTGTTGGATTATTTCCCGGATGACTTTATGACCATACTGGATGAAAGTCATGTGACAATTCCACAGATACGAGCTATGTACGGAGGTGATAATTCCAGAAAAGTAAATCTCGTGGAATATGGATTTCGTCTCCCTGCAGCTATCGATAACCGTCCGTTAAAATTTGAAGAGTTTGAGAGGCTGGTAAATCAAACGGTTTTTGTAAGTGCTACTCCTGCCAATTATGAGCTGGAACTTTCGGAAGGAGTTGTTGTGGAGCAAATTATTCGTCCTACAGGGTTACTCGATCCGGTTATAGATGTACGTCCTTCAACTAACCAGATTGATGACTTATTGAATGAAATCCATATCCGCATTGAGCGAAATGAACGTATTCTTGTTACAACTCTTACCAAACGCATGGCTGAAGAGCTTAGCAAATATCTTGAGAATGTAGGGGTGAAAACCAGTTATATTCATTCTGATGTTGATACGATTGAACGAATCGAGATTATGGAAGGGCTTCGAAAAGGTATATTTGACGTTTTGGTGGGAATTAATCTTTTGCGAGAAGGATTAGACTTGCCAGAGGTGTCATTGGTGGCCATTATTGATGCGGATAAAGAAGGATTTTTGCGATCAGAACGTTCATTAACACAGACTGCCGGACGAGCTGCCCGTAACCTGAATGGAATGGTTATCATGTATGCCGATAAGATTACTGATTCGATGCAGAAAACCATCGATTCTACAAATTACCGTCGTGCAAAACAGTTAAAGTATAACGAGGAGAATGGCATTACGCCACAGGCTATTGTAAAACCAACCCGCGAGATTATTGGCTACGAATACAGAAGTGGCAAGCAGTATGTTCCAGGTGAAGAAGAAAAAGCTGATGTTGCTGCCGACCCGGTAGTTCAGTATATGAGTGTTCCTGCCCTTGAAAAAGCAATTGCAAAAACTAAAAAAGAAATGGATGCAGCTTCCAAACAACTTGACTTTATTGAAGCTGCCCGTTTGAGAGATGAAATGTATCGTTTACAGGAAATTCTTAAGGAAAAGAAATAGTTCCTGTTTTTTTAAGAACCTTTATTTTGGGTCTTCATTTTTTACTTTGTTGTAGGGGATACAGAAGCGGAATGTGCTTCCTTCTCCAAGTTTAGACTCAACAGTGATTTTTCCATTTAGCGCATTTACATATGCATTTACGATAGAAAGCCCAATCCCTATTCCTTCATATTTTCTTGTTGGACCTGTTTTAACTTGCATAAATTGATTGAATATTAAATCAAGTTTATCTGAAGGAATACCTATTCCACTATCTTTTATGTAAAAGTACACTTTATCTTCTTCAATATAATTGCCGATTTCAATAAATCCATCTTCAGTAAATTTAATAGCATTGCTGATAAGATTTTGTATGATGGAGTCTAGTTTGGCTTTATCTGTTTCAATGATTGCTGAAGTTCCGGATATTTGATTTGATATTTTGAATTTTATATTTTTTCGTTGTGCTTCAATTTTAAAGACATCATGGTGAAATTGTATCAAGTTTGATAAATCAACTTGTTGGATACGTAGACTGATATCTCCAATCTCTATCTTTGATATTTCAATTATTTTGTTAATTGTGTCAATCAGTCTTTCTCCGCTAAGTTTAATTGTTGAGTTGTAATTTTTTCTTGTATCATGGGAAATATCAGGTTCTTCAAGAAGACTGGAAAAACCAATAACAGCGTTAAGAGGCGTTCGTATTTCATGAGATATATTCATGAGAAAAGTTGACTTTAATAAATCGCTTTCTTCTGCTTTTTCCTTTGCTTTAATTAATTCACGTTCTTTTTTTATTTGTTGGCTAACGTCAATAACAGCTCCAACAACTTTGATAACTTCTCCGTTATTCATAAAGGGTTGAGTTGTTGTTCTAATCCATTTCTTTTTCCCTTTATGTGATTTAAAAGGAAATGTAAAATCGTAGCCTATGCCTTCTCTAACGCATCTTTGGAATGCATTAAGGATTTTATTTCTATCTTTTTTGTAGAAGCACTCAAGACTTTTGTCTAGAGAATCAATTTTAGTATTAACTTTCAGATCATGAATATTGTATAGTTCTTTTGTCCAAAACATTTTTTTCTCTTTGATGAGATAATCCCAGCCGCCAATATGGGATATCTTTTGAATCTCATTAAGTAAGAGCTCGCTTCTCTCCAATTCTTTTTTTGCATTTAGAATCTCCTGCTCTCTGATTTTTTGTATAGTGATGTCTTCAATGACCCCCAGTATCTTTTTTGAGTTACGATGTTTCTCTTCTAAAAGTATAGCGACATGTTTTATCCAGATTTCTCCTTTTATTGGATGATGGTATCGATATTCAAGAGATGTTTTTTCTTTTGTCCTGTTGTATATGTCATTATGTATAGATGTTGCATTTTTTTTATCGTTTTCATTAATATGAGCTAACCAAAAGTTAGATAATTTTCGATTAAAATTTGTTTCTCTAAATCCCAATATGTTCATAGCCTTTTTGTTGACATAGTCAATGTTTGCATTTTCTCCGGATGTAATGTAATACCCCAGTTCTGCAATTTCCATTGCAGTTTTTAATTGGATTTGTTGCTTATGTTCATCTATTTCAGAGGTTTTAATTTCCGTTATATCTTTAAAAAAAGCTTTTGTTTCTATATCTCCATGCTTGTTTTTAATCCTTTCAGCATTTAAGGACATCCAAAAAATAGATTTGTCTTTTCGTATGCCAAGTCCAATCCAATCGTTTATTTTCCCATCTTTTTTTAGAAATTTAAGAACAGTTTCTCTTTCCTGGGGATTGGCATAGAGGATTATTGCATTTTTACCAATGATTTCGTTTTTTGAAGAAAACCGGTAGATTTTTAAGACAGTCGGATTGGCGTAGGTAATTACCCCATTTTTATCTACATGGATACATGCTTCTTCTAACTTGTTGATGGATGATGGGAAAATATTGTTTCTTTCTTTTTCTGTATTTTCTATCTCATAGGTTATGTCTTGTCCTCTGGCATGAACATGTTCTATAGTGCCTTCATCGCTAATTCCTGCAACTAGATTCCAGTGAATCCATCTCAGCCCCAGTTTTGTCATTTGTTGAAGATTAATTTCGCACTTATGTGGGGGAAGGATTAATGATTCTAGTGTATTCTTGATTTTTATTATTGTATTGGGGAAAACAGAAGAAAAAAGGTTTATATCCTGTAACTCTTTATGATTGATACCGAAAAGCTGGCAGAAATTTTGATTGGCCTCAATAAGCAGTCCCTCTAGGTCACTTTTGAAAATTAATTCATTTCTATTCGATTTTTTTTTGTGTTCGGTAGGATATGGGATGTTATTTTGTTCGAGATTGAATGGTGAAAAAGCGTCATGTTGAACAATGCTCTTAAGATTGTTATATGACTCTTTTAGTATCTGATTTTCTTTTTTAATGGTATTAATTTCATTAATGAGTTCTGTATTTGTTTTTTTTTGAGATTGCTTATTTGGGGTATGCATAATTTAAGTCTCGTGTTGGTTTAGGTAAAATAAATTCGCATTGAATAGTTGTTGGTTGTGCAAAACAATATAGTATTTTTATGCGGTAGTTTTAGTGATTGTAGCCCATGATTTTATCGATTGATCTTTAATTTGATGATTTCAGTATTTGTTTTATGTTATTAATGTTGATTAACAGTTTCTGTTTTTGCCGTTAAAAAAGACCTATTTGTATTGCAAATCTGAGATTAATATTATGTGTTTGTTTGATTTATGATCTGAAAAAAAATACAGAATCATGTTATGTTTTTAGCTTTTGTTTCTTTATAAAGAAAAATGTTCTGTTTCTTTATATTTATATCGTTTAAACCTTAAATCATATTAAAAATGAAAAACTTAATTAAATCTAAAATTACCTTGCTTTGTCTTCTTGTGTTTGCAAGTTCTGCTATTGTAAGGGCGCAGCAGGCTCATGTAAATCAGGATTGGAATCCTCATAAAAACACTGAAAATATTACTCCATTCATGGCACGTGTTATTTCGCCTGAAGTAACTGATGATCAAATGGTAACATTCAGAATGTTGGCACCAGAAGCTGATGAAGTTTTAGTGTCAGGAGGGATTCTTCGTCCTTTAGGAGAAAGTAATCCCATTCCGATGGTGAAAGGTGACGATGGAGTATGGGAAGTAACTGTTGGGCCTGTAAAGCCAAATATTTATAAATATTATCTGGTTGTTGATGGTGTACAGGTCGTTGATCCTAGCAATACCTTTGGTGGATTTGCTAATCAACCTGGTTACAGTGTGGTAGTTGTACATGGAGATGGCCCTGCATGGTACGATCCTCAGAATGTCCCTCACGGAGCAGTAACTCGTCATTTTTATCATTCAGATGTGACAAATGGAGAGCGTGAAATGTATGTATATACTCCTCCTGGTTACAGTGCTGATAAAGAATATCCAGTCCTTTATTTGATGGGTGGTTCCGGAGAAGTGGCATCAACATGGTCAACTGATGGACGAGTGAATTTTATTATGGATAATATGTTGGCAGAGGGAACTGTTGAGCCAATGATTATTGCTATGCCAAATAATCAGGTTGTAAATCGTATGGATCCCGATCATACTCCAAAATCATTTGATCTTTTTGAAAAAGAACTTGCAGACGAGATTGTTCCGTTTGTTGATGAGAATTATAGTACAATTAAAGATCGTCATAGCAGAGCAATTGCTGGTTTGTCAATGGGGGGACGTCATACCCAAATTGATGGTTTCCGAAATCTTGATTTATTTGCATCATTTGGTATTTTAAGTGCGGCAGAATCTTTCGACCTTGTTCCTGGTGTGTTCGATGATCCTAATTTGAATGATAAAGTGGATTACTTATTTGTTGGAGCAGGTACAGGTGAAACTACACCTGGCTCAAGACAGGAAGTTTTTCATGAAGATTTACTTGAAAAAGGAGTAGATCATGAGTATTACATTGGAAGTGATGGAGCTCATGACTTTATAACATGGAGGCACTTATTGTATTATAAATTTCTTCCCAATTTGTGGAAGTAAAAATCTTTTGACGTTGATATAGATGTCAGATGAAAGGACTCCTTCAGTCAATGAAGGAGTCTTTTTTATGGATGTTTGTTGCTTTTCTATGGTTTTTATGCAACTCCTAAACATGAATTATTTGTAAAGTTCTTTCTGATTTTCATTTTTAATATGTAGATATGTGGATGATAATATATTTTCACATTGAAAACTATTTTTTTATGAGAACATACAATTTTAAGAAACTTGAGATTAAACCTCAGGGAACATGGATTTCCCGACTTTTAAAATCAGAACATGCAAAAAAAACGGTAAAGTATGCTACCGCAGGGGCTGTAATTGGCTATATGCTGTTTTTCTTTTCAGATGCTGAAGGATCGGGCATGTATTGGAGTGATGAAGCTTTGTCAAACGTAATTATGGGGTTGGGCTTTGGTATTTTTCTTACGAATAGCCCTTGTGCCCGGGGAAAGTGCTAAAGACTAGTATTTTGCTAGTTTTGCGGTCGTTTATTGCTTTTGAAATACTTTTGTTTTCGTTCTATTTTGCTTGAAAATAAAAACATTTTGATTTTGAAAGATTTACTTGATGAAAAAAGACAAAAAAACTTCTCCTACAATTTGATTATTTCAATTAAAACCACTTATTTTGCGAACTGTTTGAAAAACGTGTGATTCAGTAAAAATATTAGACAATGGCAAGAATTTGTCAAATTACCGGTAAAAAAGCGATGGTGGGAAACAATGTATCTCACTCAAATAGAAGGACAAAACGTCGTTTTAGTCCAAATCTATTCAATAAAAAGTTCTATCTTCCAGAAGAGGACAGATGGATAACATTGACTGTTTCTGCAGCAGGATTGCGTACCATTAATAAAAATGGATTAGGCGCATCTTTGAAAGCAGCGCAAGAAAAGGGATTCGTAACGAATATTTAAAGGAGTAAAAAATGGCTAAGAAAGGTAATAGGGTTCAAGTTATTTTGGAATGTACCGAGCATAAACAAAGTGGTGTTGCGGGTACTTCAAGGTACATTACTACCAAAAACAGGAAAAATACTCCTGATCGTTTGGAGTTGAAAAAGTACAATCCAATTTTGAAAAAAGTAACTGTTCACCGAGAAATTAAATAATTTGAGATATGGCAAAGAAAGCAGTTGCATCATTGCAAAAAGGAGCCGGTAAAGGTTACGCAAAAGTAATCAAGATGGTAAAATCGGATAAAACCGGAGCTTACACATTTCAAGAAGGTGTAGTGCCAAACGAAATGGTTAAAGATTATTTCAAAAAGTAAAATATTTTTGCTTACTAGAAAAGCTTTCACTTTATAGGTGAAAGCTTTTTTTTTTGTCCATTTTTATAGTAAAGGCGACTTTTCTGGCAGAAATTTCCAAAATCGTTTAGGCATATGCTGTCGCTGAAGCTTTAGGTTTTTTCGTTCTTTAATATTAATGTGGTCAAAATAGGATTTCCATAAAATCTGATACGTTTCTTCCTTTTCCTCCAGAATGTTTTCATTGACTTTTCCATTTGTTTCAGAAAAAGTCTTTTCGGTAAGAGTTACTTCTTGTGTGTTATGCAAGTTGTAATAGAATCCATAATCACGTAGCAGATCGTAAATGAGCCAATGTTGGTCGGCAAAGCGGTTTTTAAAATGATTGAGAACCAGCGGAAGCACATCGTATTCGGGTTCAATTGCCGCAAAGTAAATGTTGTCTTTAGTTTGCTGAAAACGTATAAACTGCATCATGCGCATCGCTTCACGCATAACCTGGCGTTTGATTTTTTTTAATTGAAGGACATCTTGGTCCCCAAAATCAGTTTCAATGCTTCTGTGTGAGTCAAATATGCGCCTGATAAAACGGTAAAGCTTCATCTCAATTCCGGCTTCATTCGAAAGAAAGACAGTATAGGGGAGGTCTTTATTTTTAGCATGAAGTTTTTTGTATAGCGCTTTCCAAACCCGACTCGATTTTTCTTCGTTTGTTGTGATGGTCTGGTTTTCTTCAAACAAATTCTCCTGGTAATTTGATTCTTTACAAATATCAGTTGGGATAATCTTCTGAGAATAACATTCAAAAACTACAGTTAGAAAACCCTCAAAACTTCCGTCGTAAATTAAAAAGGCCATATTACTAATCTTTGTAATGAAGTTGTTTTGCTGATTTCAATTCAGGCTGGTTGAAATAAAACAAGCTGAGTTGTGTGTCTTCTGCTTTTATCCGTTTTGATTTGCTGGTATGGATAATGTGCTGTCTTAGTCTATCGGCTTCCCAATCTTTTAAGTGTGAAGGAAGTTCATTGCAGGTAATAAAGTATTGTGCCCGTTTCATAACTATCCCAATTTTTTTAAGATGATAACTGGTAAGCTTTCTGAAGCGCCGGGCATCCATAATCATCTTTGCCGATTGAACACCAATTCCGGGGACACGCAAAATCATTTCATAATCAGCATGGTTAATATCAACAGGGAAAAGATGAAGATTCCGGATGGCATAAGCCAGTTTGGGATCAATCTCTAAATCTAAAAAAGGTTGATCATCTGTAAGAATTTCTTCCGCCTTAAAATGATAAAAACGCATGAGCCAGTCGCTTTGATAAAGCCTGTTTTCACGCACAAGCGGGGGCGACTGAATTGCCGGAAGTCGCAGGTCATATTCGTTTACTGGAATATATCCGGAATAATATACGCGCTTTAGTTGTTGTTGCCCGTAAAAGTTGGAGGCAAGCCTGAGGATTTGTTGGTCGCTATCAGGAGTGGCTCCTACAATGAGTTGGGTGCTTTGTCCTGCAGGTGTAAACTGAGGAGCTTTTCGGAACTTTTTTCGTTCTTCCTTGTAAACCTGAATTCCCTCTTTAATTTGGTTCATGGGCTGTAAGACCGAACTAAAACTTTTTTCGGGAGCCAATTTTAACAGTTGTTGTTCTGTTGGTATTTCAATGTTTACACTCATGCGGTCGGTATAACGTCCGGCTTCCTGTATCAGTTGCTGACTAGCGCCGGGAATGGCTTTAATATGTATATAGCCGTTGTAGCGTTCTTCAAGGCGAAGCTTCTTGGTTACCTGCATGAGCCGTTCCATGGTAAAGTCGGGGTTTTTAATCACCCCGGAACTTAAGAACAGACCTTCAATGTAATTTCTGCGGTAAAAACTGATTGTTAAGTCAACAATTTCCTGAACCGAGAAACTGGCTCGGGGCAGATCATTGCTTCGGCGGTTGATACAATAAGCACAGTCGTAGATGCAATAATTGCTCATAAGGATTTTTAGCAGACTTACACATCTTCCGTCGTCGGTAAAACTATGGCATATTCCGCAAGCAACCGCGTTTCCTAATCCACCTTTCGTGTTTCTGCGGTTATTTCCACTCGAAGAACAGGAAACATCGTACTTGGCTGCATCTGCCAATATTTTTAGTTTTTCTTCAATGCTTTGTTTCATGATCAGCTATATTTACATGGAGTTATTGCTATAGCGCACAAAAACAAAATTACTAAAATAATTAGTAATTGCTAAAAATATTAGCTAGTTTTAAAGCCAATGAAAAAAGGTTAATATGAATCATTTAGCTCAAAATATTAAATACTTAAGACGGGTAAATAAACTTACACAGTCGGAGCTTGCAGACATGTTTGAGATTAAACGCTCGCAGGTTGGAGCTTATGAAGAGGGGAGGGCGACTCCTAAAATTCAGATCATGCAGGATCTGGCAAAACAGTTTAGCCTGACTCTTGACGAGTTAATTGCTTGTGATTTTGAAACAGAAGGTTTACCAAAACCAGATTCTGTTTCTAAAGGTTTGCAGGTGCTGCCTATTGTTGTCGATGAGAAGAATGACGAATTGATTCCCATCGTTCCGGTAAAAGCTTCAGCGGGTTATTTAAACGGTTATGCTGATCCTGAATATATTGAGCAGTTACCACGTTTCTCAATGCCGGTTCCTGAGTTGTCCGGTGGGGCGACTTATCGTGTTTTTCAAATTAAGGGAGATAGCATGCTGCCTGTTTTGCCCGATTCGTATATTTTTTGTGAGTATATTGAATCTGATGTAGATATTAAGGATGGACAGGCTTATATAGTAATAACGAAAGATGATGGCTTGGTTTATAAAAGAGTTTACCAACGAAAAACCGGAAGTTTACTCTTAAAGTCTGATAATGTTGAGTATGATTCTTACGAAATTGAAAGTGCATCTGTATTGGAGTTATGGAAAGCAAAAGGAATCTTAAGTTTTGACTTGCCTCAGCCAGAACAGATTGAAAATCAAAAAATATCCGAAACTTTATCTGAAATAAAAGAAGAAATAAGAAGGTTAAGAGAAGCTTGGTAATTTGAAAAGAAATGCCTCCCTGTATGTACCTCACACAGGAAGGCATTTATATTTTAATTGAAATCCAGATGATATTTTAATCCCATACTAATCCATCGTCCTGGTTGCATTACATTACCAAGATCGACATAAGATTGATCGAATAAATTTGATGCAGTTACATAAATTTGCATATCATCCGATTTATAATACAGTTTTACATCGGTAAGCCAATAGGGATCATATTCTGCTTCACCAGCATAACTGGCATTTTCATATTTGGCGTATGTTCCGTTTCTGTCTTGAAATGAGATTTTCCAATTGGCATAAATATTTTTCCAAATAGAATGATCAAGTCCGATTTCCAGTTTATGCTTCAGGTTATCTAATGCATAATAAGAAAGGAAGTTGTTGTCTCCTTTCTTTACATTATTATAGGAGTAGCTTGTCGTAATCTTTTTCAGGAAGAAATTTCGTTTAAGGACTTTATTGAAGTTGATGTCCACTGAAGCCTCCACTCCATCTGAGATTAACTCCGTGAGGTTTTCTGTTTTCCACAATTCTTCTTCTGAAGAACGAACCCAGTCAATCATATCTTTCCCATTTCTATGGTAATAGGTAAAGTGTCCCTGGATTGAAGGTGTGTTATACTTCAAGCCTCCTTCAAGTGTTGTTGATTTTTCCGGGTTTAAATCAGGATTCCCCACGTTTGTTGGTCCTGAATAATATAAATCCGTGAAAGTTGGCATTCGAAGTGATTTATTGTATGAAGTATATATCTTCAGAGGTTCAGAAATCTGATAGCTCATGTCAATTCCGGGGTAGATATTCCATTCAAAATCCAGATCAGAAATCCAGTTTGCCATGGCTCCAGCTGATACCGTGAATTTATTTATGTAGAATGTGTGTTCTAAAAAATACGAAGCTGTTGTTCGGGAATGTGACTTGGTGAAAAATTGACCATCTTCTCCCGGAACTTCGATTGGTTCCTGTAAATCATCACCCAGAACATTACTCCATATATTTTCAGAACGAAATTCCGCTCCAAAAGCTGTTTTTCCCAATTTCCAATTAAACCAGCTGTTTAAGTTTGTTCCAAGAACATCGGTCATGTGATAATTGTGTCCTGAATACCACGAGGCCGGATTGTCGCGAAATAATTCGAAACGATCCTGATGTCTTCTCCAATAAAGTGCCGGTGTAAAATGAAGTTTTACCCCGGTCTCCATTTTTACTGAAGCAAAAGTTGTTTTTGTTTGCTCAAACTGGTTTGGGTATGAGGGAGAATAAAAATTGTTTGCCCCAAAGGATTTGTTGGAATATCCAATTTGTATATCCAGATCTCCGGGAGTTGTTTTTAAGTTTCCCTGATAAAAAACATTGTACGTGTCGAAATCTGTATTGACAATGTACCCGTCAGATGATGAATTACTAACAGCAATAAAGCTGTTGAGCTTTCCTGTTGATACATTTCCGGAAAGGTTTAAATCGCGGAGTTGATGTTCCCCAAACGACACATCTGCATCCAGTGCATTTGAATCATCGGTTTCTGTGATGATGTTAATTGCTCCGGAAAAAGCGTTTGGACCATAAACCCGGGCTGATGGGCCTTCCAAAATTTCAATACGTTTGATGCTTTTAAAACTAACCGGCAGGTTGAGGCTGTGATGGCCGGTTTGCGGATCGGAAATGTTTATTCCGTTGAGAAGAATGAGGGTTTGATCGAAACTACCTCCCCTGACTGATACGTCAGCTTGTATACCATATTTCCCTCGTTGTCGAATGTCGACGCCAATGGCATACTCCAGAAGGTCTTGTAAACTGCTGGCCGGAGCCGCTTCGATCTCATCACGCTCGATCACGGAAACAATCCGTGCCACCTGCGAGTAGCTTGCAGGTGCTCTTTGGGCACTAACCTCAATCTCATCAAGGTCGTATTCCATGCTAACTTTCGTGGTGTCGATCTGGGCAGAAGCATCATTAGGCAAGGCTACAGTAAGGTAAGTTACAGCAAGAACTGCAATTTTTACCTGTTTCCTTAATGCCTGGAACAATGAATACTTTTGTCCTCCCCAACGTTTGAAAGTGAGCATTTGAGCCCTTTCGTTGTTGATACACTTTTTCATTAAATAATTGAATTTATAATTCAGGCCAGCAAAAGTATTGAATAATTATTGTGAAAAAGGAAAAATAAGTAGATGTAATCTTATAAATTACAAAAAAATCACTTCAATTCAGATATAATCCAGATAAAAAAACTTGTTTAAAAACAGAAAATAAAAACTAAACAGTTTTATGTAAATTACCGTAAATGATCTTGTGTGCTGATAATCAGCTCTAATAAATTTCCTTTATGCTGAATAAATAAAATCTAATAATAAAAGACTCTAAATTCTTTTATTTCATGTTTTTGTAATTTATATTTGTTCTAAACAATAACAGATAAAACTTTTTGCCATGACACAACTACAGTTTAATAACGCATTACTTGGATTGCAAGACAAACTTTTGTATTACGCACTTAGTTTGACATCAGATCACGAAAAAGCACAAGATTTGCTTCAAGAGACTTTTTTGAAAGCATTAACTTATCGTGATAAGTTTACACAGAACACAAATTTTAAAGCCTGGATTTATACAATAATGAAGAATACCTTCATTAATAATTACAGGAGAAACATGAAAGCTAAAAATACTTTTGATGCATCGAATAATGAATTTAATATGAAGATGACTAAAGATAAAGTTTATCCATCTCCGGATTCATTCTATAGCTCAAAAGAAATTTTGAAGAGTATTAATTCATTGGAGGATGAATATAAGGTTCCTTTTAAAATGTTTTTAGACGGTTATAAGTATAAAGAGATTGCAGAACACTTAAATCTTCCATTAGGTACAATTAAGAGTCGTATCTTCTTTACAAGAAAGAAATTGGAGAAGTCATTAAAAGAATACGCAAATTAGATTTTTTATAAAGAAAAAGAATAGAGATTTATTGGTTTTAGTATTGAAGATGATCTACAGTGTAGGTCATCTTTTTTATTTTAATCTTTTAATTTTGAGCTAAACTGAATTATAAAATAAAAGATCATTCATTATGAAAAAAATTGCAGTACATCTTGCCCCTGGATTTGAAGAAGTTGAAGCTATTACAATCATTGATGTGTTGAGGAGAGCTGAATTTGATGTTTTAACTGTTTCTATAACAGAAGATAATAAGGTTACAGGAGCTCACGATGTTCCGGTAATTGCAGATAAGCTTTTTGAGGAGATTAATTATTCCGAAATCGATATGATTATTCTTCCAGGAGGAATGCCGGGAAGTAAGAATCTGGATCAACACGATGGTTTAAAAAAGCAGATTCTATCTTTTAAAGCTGCAGATAAACCAATGGGGGCTATTTGTGCGGCGCCTATGGTCTTAGGTCATTTAAATGTATTGGACGGTAAAAACGCAGTTTGCTATCCTGGTTTTGAAAAGGAGCTTTATGGTGCAGATGTTGTATCTGAGCCTGCAGTTATTGATGGAAAAATAGTTACAGGACGGGGAGTAGGGGCAGCCTTACACTTTTCGTTAAAGGTTGTTGAATTATTGGATAGTAAGGCTAAGGCAGATAAACTCGCTAATGCAATGTTGGTTCCAGCCTGGAGTTAAGCTTTTTCGTGGGTAGGAATTGTAAAATAAAAGGTACTTCCTTTATTGAGATCACTTTCTACCCAAATTTCTCCTTTATTGTTTTTTACAAATTCGTGGCAAAGGATTAGTCCCAAACCAGATCCACTTTCATCATTTGTCCCTTTGTGTTTAACTTTGGAATCAATCCGGAAAAGGTTTTTTATGTCATTTTCAGAGATTCCAATTCCTTGATCTTTTACTGAGACTGTAACAGAATCATTCTTTTTTGATAT
This sequence comes from Prolixibacteraceae bacterium, assembly GCA_963676845.2. GTDB lineage: Bacteria > Bacteroidota > Bacteroidia > Bacteroidales > Prolixibacteraceae. The sequence continues at coordinate 119,951 of CAXXKK010000031.1, forward strand.
TGATGTAATGATTTTAGATTCTTCAAAGGAGAATTTTATTGCATTGTAGATAAGGTTTCTCAATACTGTTTCAATCATTGATGGATCTGCAAAGACGATTGTATTTTCATCTACTTGTGAAATTAGTTGAATATTTTTATCCTGAGCTGGCGTTTTTAAAAGTGATTCTACTCTTTCATATACTTTTAAAAAATCAAAACTTACAGGGTCATATTTAATTCTTCCTGTTTGTGAGCGGCTCCAAACTAATAGATTTTGAAGGAGGCGAAAAATAGAATTGGTTGATTTATGGATGTCACCTGCATATTTCTTTCTATCTTCATTTGAGAATCGGTCATATTCTTTTTCCAGAATATAGGAATAACCTAAAACTGTGTGGAATGGATTTTTTAAGTCATGGGCAAAAATGGAGAAAAATTTATTTTTTGAGGCATTTAGTTCTTCGAGTTCAATTTTTTGTTTTTCAATTTGATCGTTTTTCCTACTTAAAAGATTATTCGTTCTCTTAATTAGAAAATATCCCCATGAAGTAATGCCAACTATTATAATTAGAAATATAATTGCACTTATACCATATGTTCGGATGACTTTATTTTTCTGAATTGTAATATTTGCAAGTTCATTTTCTGCATTTAATCGATTAATCTCAGCTTCTTTCTTTTCTGTTTGATAAAATGCTTCCAGTTCTTCAATTCGGGTTACTTGTTCATCAGCTAATAAACTGTCGGTGTAAAACTTAAAAGATTTATAGGATTCTAAGGCTTCTTCAATATCCCCTAATTCTTCATAAGCTTTGGAAAGGTCTTCGTAAAAGAGGGTTTGCAAGTAATATGCATGTTCAAGTGAATTAGCTATTTCTAGTCCTTCATCAAAGGTTGAGATTGCCTGTTTGTATTCTCCCATAGCAAGGTATGCATCACCAATGCCCTGAAGTACGTGTGATGTGTACCGCTTGTTATTTATATTTTTAAATACATCTAAAGCATCGTTGTAATATTCTAACCCTGCTGAGTAATTACCTTCATCGACATATATTGATGCAATATTGTTTAGTAATGCTGCCGTGCGTAGTTCGTTATTTTGTTCTTTAAACTGCTCAAGTGATAATTCATAATAATATTTTGCTGAATCTAATTCTGCAGTCATGTAATGAATAACGCCAATTCCATTTAAATAAACTGGTATGCTTTCTTCGATATTCTCTTGTATGCTTATGGTTAAAGCTTTTCTGTAATATTCTAGTGATTTGTCGAATTTTGAAACATCTGAGTAAAGCTGGGCAATATTTGAGTAGGTTCTTACAGTTAGAATCTTATTTCCCGTTTCTTCAAAGAATGAAAGCGCAGTAAGAAAATCAGATAATGCTTCATCATTTTCACCGTGAAAAAAGTGAGATAATCCACATGAACGGTGAAGTTCTCCCAATAAATTAAAATCTTCTGAATTTTTTAAAAGCTCTTTTGCTTTTTGATAATAAACAATAGCTAACCCATATTCTTCATGAGAATAATAAGTGTCAGCAATAGAAATATATGCTTTACCTGTTATTTCTGAATTTTGGGTATTATTCCCAATTTCTAATGCATCATTTGCATAATTTAAAGCCAGGCTGCTGTCTGTTTCGCAGTATGATGAAGAAAGCTGGATATATATTTCAGCTTTTGCGTTTCCTGTTAATTCAGGAAGTATCTGAAGTAAACTGTCAGCTCTTTCTTGCGAATGTAAAGAAAAGTGAAACAGAAGAAATAATAGAAAACCAAGTCTTTTTATCAGATTCATAGATCAAAACTAATATAATGTTTCAATACAAAATATTAATTCTTTTTAAAAAGAAGAATTCTAAAACATATACTATGAGCATAGTAATGTTATTGATTATTCCATTTATCAATGCTTTTTAAATTTCGGGTGTTTATAATATTTTTTGCATCAGGAGTATATAGAAACTCAAGTTCTTCTTTAAAATAATCATTGATCTTCCCTCTAACCATCTTCATAACAGAATTAAGCAGGTAATTTTGTTCTGTAAATGCTTCGGGAAGTATTGCTATTGTTGCCGGAAGCCAACGTTCAGGAAACATATTCTGGTATTCACCGCCAGATTTGTATTTATCAATCTCTTGTTGAATTAACGTAAGGCTTTCCCGATTTCCTTCATCTGATCCGGGCATGATATTCTTCGATTCCAGATGTTGATTAATAGCTTGAACATTAGGAACGATAAGTCCACACGTAAATGGATTTTGCTCATTATATAGCATGCACTGATCAATTATTTTTGATTGGTCAACAATGGCTTCTTCAATTCCTTCAGGGCTATATTTTTCTCCATCATTTCCAATTAATAAGCTTTTAAAGCGTCCAAGTACATAAAGAAATCCATCAGAATCCACAAAACCCATGTCTCCCGTGTGAAGCCAACCATCTTTTATAGTTTCGGCTGTTGCATCCGGGTTTTTCCAATATCCCAGCATTACATTTCCACCTTTAATTACAATTTCGCCTTTTTTACCAAGTGGCATTTCATGCCCTTCATTATCTAGTATTTTTATTTCAAGATCTTTAACCAGTTTCCCTGAAGATCCGAATTTAATAGCATGTAAGGCATTGGATGAAATTACAGGAGAAGCTTCTGAGAGGCCGTAACCCTGGCACATGGGAATTCCAATTGCATAGAAAAAACGCTGAAGTTCAATGTCTAGTAATGCACCACCTCCAATAAATAATTCCATTTTCCCTCCAAAACTTTCTCTGATCTTAGAAAATAATATTTTATCGTAAAGAGAAAGTAGAGGTTTGTATAAAGTACGTGCTCCTTTACCTTTATCATGTCCATTTCCATTGTGTTTGTAGGAAATTTTCATGGCATGATTAAAAAGCTTTTCAGTCGTTTTGCCTTTTTGACGAATACCTGATTCAATGCCTTTTCTAAAATTTTTTGCAATAGCAGGAACACTCATTAAAACATTGGGTTGTACTTCTTTTATATTCTTAGGTATGTTTTTTAAGGTCTCCATCGGAGTTTTCCCCGTTTCCAAAGAAGCAATACTGGCTCCCTTGTACATGAATGCATATAGGCAGGCTGTATGAGCAAATGCATGATCCCAAGGTAAAAATGCCAGTGTCTTCCATTCAGGGGTTATTTCCATTAAAGAATGGCTCTGTATCACATTTGAAACATAGTTGTTGTGAGAAAGCATGATTCCCTTAGGATCAGCCGTTGTTCCGGATGTATATGAAATATTGGCGATGTCATCTGCTTGTACAGATTGGTAAGTAGTTTCTAATTTTTCCCGGTTTTTTCGTAAGATTGTTTTTCCCGAATTGATTAAATCATCGAAGTTATATTCGTTATCTTCAAGATTGTCTTTTTTATCAAGATGTATAACTTGTTTTAAATCAGGTAATTCTTTTCTGATTTCTTCAATTTTGGGTGCTTGATCTTTAGATACAATTATCATTTTAGCTCCTGAGTGGAGTAGGCGAAATTTTAATTCGTTTTTAGCATCAAGTTTCACAGAAAGGGGAACGTTGATGCCTCCAGCGTATAAAATCCCAAGTTCTGATATAATCCAGTTATTTCTTCCTTCGGACAAAAGTGCAATACGATCTCCTTTTTCTATTCCAATATCCTGAAGCGAAGCTGCAAAGCTTAATACCAGATCTCTGGTTTTTTTATAAGTGGTGCTTGTATATTTACCATTCGATTTTTCCCACAAATAGGTGTTGTTCGGATATTTTTTCACACTATTTTCAAAAAGATCAATTATTGTTTTCATAAATCAGCCTTTCATTAAGCGGCCTTAAAAATAGGAAAAAATGGCTATCAAGCTTACTTCTTGTGAATAGCCAGCCAAAACGAAAGTGTTATTCTTTCAAATTGAAAGAGAAAAGTTTTATTCATGTTGATTTTCTGTAAAGGATTTTTATTTCTTAGAACAATCAGAAAACTCTCATTTCGTTTACTTAAGGATTAATTTTCTTTTTATACATTTGAAATCCTGAAACCAAATAATACCATGAAATCTTTATCAAGAATATCCTTCATTATTTTTTTAGTTGTGAGCAGTTTTGCCGTTAAAGCTCAGCTCCCTTTACTTCACTCTTTGGAATCACCACGCTTCGTTGTTGTTCTAAATGTGGAAAATATGCGTACGGATTATCTTACCCGCTATTGGGATAAATTACAAGATGGTGGTTTTAAGCGAATTGTAAATAAAGGTTCTGTTTGTGCTGCATCAACCATTAACTTGCACGTTCAGTCTCCACTAACCGGAGTGCCTACTTTATTTTCTGGTGTTTATCCTGACAGACATGGCATTATTAATGATAGTTGGTATGATCGTTTAAAAGAGGATGAGGTCTTTTCCCTTGAAGATAGAAATTACATAACAGTTGGTAGTGATTCAGATGAAGGACAGTGTTCATCTGTAAACATGAATAGCCAGACGATTGGGGACGTAATGAAAACGAATTCCGGGGGAAAGTCTAAAGTGTACTCTGTAGGCTTGAATGATTATAGTGCCGTTTTATCTGCCGGACATGCTGCCGATGGTGCATATTGGTTGGATTCACAAACCGGAAATATGATTTCGAGTTCTTATTTTGTCGATTATTTCCCTACCTGGGGACTCGAATTTAATAATCGAAAATTGGCTGAGCTGTACATTAAAAGAGATTGGAAACCTTTTTATCCAATTGATAGTTACGAAGAGAGTATCGCTGATGATTATGATTTAGAAGAAGGCTATTACGATGAATGGAACACATTTCCGTATAACTTAAGTTCCTTAATGAAGAGAGCTGGTAGCTATAAGGTTATAAAAACGACTCCTTATGGTAACTCAATAGTGAAAGATTTTGCTCTTTCGTTAATTGAGAATGAAGAGTTAGGGAAAGATGAAATCCCTGATTTTTTAGCAATTAGTTTTTCATCTATGGATTATGAGAATGGCTCATTCGGACCTGCTTCTGTAGAGATGCAGGATACTTATCTGAGACTGGATCAGGATATTGAATTGTTATTGGATTTTATTGACGAAGAAGTTGGGCTGGATAGAACATTGGTTGTTCTTACTTCATCTTGTTCTGCTATGTATCCTGCTGATTATATGAAAGAAGAAATGAATATGCCGGTTGGTTATGTGTCGCCTGAGAATGTTGTTGCTTTGTTAAAATCGTATCTAAATATTACATATGGACAAGGAGATTGGATTCTTTTTGAGGGAAATCAGCAGTTGTATTTGGATCATGATTTAATTGAAAAAAATAACTTGGAATTAGAAGAAGTGCAGGAGAGTGTTGCTTCTTTTATCAATCAGTTTGAAGGTATTAAGATTGCTTTACCAGCCAGCGATTTTGAAAGTGGTGATTTTGTAGAAAGTCAATTGTCAGTTATCTCCAGGTCTTATAATTTTAAACGCTCGGGAGATGTGTTATATCTGCTTGAAAATGGTTGGCAACCTGAGTATAAATATAAGCGGACAAACTACAATAATGAGCCAGCCATTCCAATGATCTGGATGGGAAGAACTGTAAAAAATGTTAGAACTCTTGACAAAGTTGATGCTGTTGACATGGCTCCAACAATCCTTGAAATTTTAGGATTAGAAATTCCCGGTAATTTTGAAGGACGGGTACTCACCGAAATTTTAAAATAAAATTGGGTTCAAAATATTTCCTGTTTTAATCTGTCGCTTGTAGCTATTTAATGCCTTCTGCTGCAGCTTTATCTAAATAGAAAGTTAGCTGTTCATTATACGGTTTTATATAAAAAGATGGGAGTTTTGTTGCTTCCGAATGTCTGTTTATGATTTCGGCAACACGCTCTTTTTTTTGTTCGCCAGTTACTAAGAATACAACTCGTTTAGCATTGTTGATGACTTTGCCAGTAAGAGTAATCCTTTTTTGCCCGGTTTCCGGATGGCTGGCAATTTCGCATATCTTTTCAGATAAGATTAACTCAAGCTGATTAGGGAATATTGAAGCTGTATGACCGTCACTTCCCATTCCAAGAATAACCAGATCGAAAACCGGAAGGTTGTTTTCTAATGGTAAACTATTTTTTATTTCGTTGATGTATTGAGAATTTGCTTTTAGTGGTTGCATTTCTCCTTTAACTCTGTGGATTTGTTCTGCCGGAATGTTAATGTGTTTCAATAAGTGCTCTTGTGTCATCTTAAAGTTACTTTCATTATCTGTTGGGGGAACAAGTCGTTCATCACCCCACCAAAAATGTATTCCATTCCAATTAACTTTTTTAGCATATTTCTCAGCTAGCACATTAAATAAAAGCTTCGGAGTTGTTCCACCAGAAAGGGCTATATGGAAAGGTCTTTTATCCGTTTTTAGTAGAAGAACCAAAGATTTTGCAAAAACTTCAGCTACTTCTTTCGGGTTGTCAAGGATCCGGATGTCAGTTTTTTTCTTCATGGTCAAGAATGCAAGCTAAATAAATTTCTTATTTAGATTATTATAGTTCGCAATAATTCCCATCATTCGACAGGTTTTTACAAGGATAGCGCCACTTCCCTTCATCAACGAGTGTGTCTGCAACATCTGGTCCCCAGGTGCCTGCGGGATATCCATATACCGGTATTTCCGGATTGTCTTGCCAAACATTTAAAATTGGTTGTACAAATTCCCATGCTTTTTCAACGGCATCTCCGCGCAGATAAAGTGTTGCATCACCTTGCATACTGTCAAGAAGTAGTCTGCCATACGAAGATGGTAAATATTTATTGGCTAAGTCCGAGTAATGAAAGTCCATATTGACTGTTTGCACATTGAAACCACTACCTGGCACTTTCATGCCAAATTTTAATAGGATTCCTTCATCAGGCTGAATGCGGATAATTAACTGATTGTTTACTTGTTGATACTCTGGATTATTACCAAAAAGGAAATGGGGGGTCTTCTTAAAATGAATTACGATTTCAGTAACCCTTGTGGGAAGTCTTTTCCCAGTACGCACGTAAAAAGGAACTCCACTCCAGCGCCAATTATCAATGAAAAATTTCATTGCGAAGAAAGTTTCTGTGCGGCTTTCAGGAGATACTCCCTTTTCGTCACGGTAACTATTTACAGTTTTATTTTTTATATGAGATTCTAGATACTGACCTCGTATAACATATTTGGAAACTTCTTCTTCGCTAATTGGTCGTAATGATTGAAAAACTTTCAATACTTCATTTCTGATTGCGTTTGCTTCAATTACAACTGGAGGTTCCATTGCAACCATACCAACCAGTTGCATTAAGTGGTTTTGAACCATATCTCGCATTGCTCCAATCTGGTCATAATAACCTCCTCGTTGCTCAACTCCCAGACTTTCTGCAGAAGTGATTTCCACATGATGAATAAAGTTGTGGTTCCAGATTGGTTCAAAGATTCCGTTGGAAAATCGGGTTACTAATAAATTTTGGACTGATTCTTTTCCTAAATAGTGATCAATTCGATAAATCTGGTTTTCTTCAAAATAGTGGAGTAACTCTTGGTTTAGCCACTGAGCTGATTCCAAATTTTTACCGAAAGGTTTTTCTATGATTAATCGTCTAAAGCCATCGCTGGATTTGTTTAATCCAACACTAGCCAGATTAGCAGGAATTACACTGTACAATTTGGGAGGTGTAGATAAATAGAAAATGAAATTTTCGTCGATTTCATTTTGCTTGGCAATGGTGAAAATTCGGTCTCTTAAAATTGGGAACTCATAATTATCTTCTGTTTCCAGTGATTGGTAATAAAGTTTTTCAAGGAACTTATCGACATTTTTCTTTTCATTACCAGGAAGAAATTCTGAAACGCGAACCCTGAATTCTTCATCGGTTAATTCAGTCCGGCTTACACCTAAGACAGCAAATTTTTCAGGTAATTGTTTTTGTTTGCACAGTTCGAAAAGTGCTGGTATGAGCTTGCGTTTTGTTAAATCTCCGGATGCTCCGAAGATGACTAATATTTGTGGTTTTATAGAATTCATAAAATTTCAATCTTTAAAGAATAAACAGGTATCTAACCTTTATGTTTTCCTATTTATCAAACATTATTCCTTTTTTCTGGTGTCAGATAAGTAATAATCTGATCATCAATAATGAAATAATGAACCTGAAAAGCGAGGTTTTGTTTGAGTTTTATTTTCACATTGAAAGCAGAAGTACTTTCTTTTTCAATTTGAATTTGATCAATGAAGTTAATACCTTCTGATCCAGATATCTTATAAGCTGCTTCCTTAATGCACCAAAAAAGTGCTTTCCCATTGTCAATAGTTTCTGAGAGTGTCAATTCTTTTTCGGAAAGGTATTTTTTTGCTACACGGTTAAAATCTCTATTGATATTTTCGATGTCTATGCCAACATGATCCTGTTGATGTACCATTATGCCAGCAAATCTGTCAGAGTGACTGATGCTAATGTGAGAATACTTATGATGATTGATTATGGGTTTGCCACTTTCTTCATATGAAATTTGTTCTGCTTCACAATTTATCTGTTTGAGCAACATTCTAACAGCGAGCCATTCTCGTTGTCTACGTTCATTTTTTAACTTCAAAAACTGTGTTTTTTTTGTTATTGTAGGGATAAGCTGTTTTAATGTGTTTAAATCTTCTGAAATTTCCCAAATGAGAATTTCTCCACCATTAATATGAATATGTTTTCGTAAAGGCATTAGTTATTCCATTCTGTTGTTTCTATTAAATGGACAATATCCGGTTCCAAAAAATCAATTACGGGTTTTATTGAATCGATGTTTGGAATTTCACGGATATATAATGCACCTCGTATAAAGTTTTTGTTGCTATCTGTCAGAAAAAACTGCATTGGAGAAGCTGCATTCCCTTCAATGTAATAAACTGTGCCATAAACATTTTTCTGCTCATTAATGAAAACCTGTTCTTCAATGGCACTTGCCTTAATGGTATGGTCGTAAACTAAATCACGAGAATCTTCGATGTGATTTGCGAGATCATCGTGTAAAGGAACATAGGTTATATGCAGATCAGCATTGTTGGCTGGAGTTGTGACATTTACCCAATCTGTTCCACGTCCTTGAGAATCAATCTTAATCTTAGAATAATCTGCAATTTCAAAAGAATAGGGCAGAGAAGTATTTATCTTTTTGTAGGATTTCTCAGGGAAATCAATTCTGAAATAACCACGAGGTTTTGGGGTGTACTCCTGTGAACAGGAAACCGAAAATAGCACATACAACAATGCAGGGAGGAATAGTCTCTTCATTACATTTAATTTCCGTACAAAGTTACTTAATTTCAACTTTAATCTTTTTTATACGGCGATTGTCTACCGATTCAATGGTAAAAACGAAGTTTTTGCATGAAATCTTATCATGGATTGAAGGAATTTCTCCTTTAAGCTCAAGTATTAAACCGGCAAGAGTGTCAGCATCACCTTTTTGATCATCAAAAATATGGTCGTCGGTATGGGTGATTTTATAAAAATCATTTAAAAGGATTTTGCCATCGAACAAATATTTGTTTTCTGCAATGACTGTGAAGTAGCTGTCGTCGTCGTCAAATTCATCAGCTATGTCACCGACAATTTCTTCCAGAATATCTTCCATAGTTACAATGCCGGAGCTTCCCCCATATTCATCAACAACAATGGCCATGTGGACTTTATTTTTTTGAAATTCTTCCAGCAGGTCATCAATTTTTTTTGTTTCGGGGACATAGAATGGAGATCGGATAATAGTTTGCCATCGGAAGTTCTTCCTGTTTTTTATGTAAGGAAGAAGATCTTTAATGTAAAGTATTCCTCGAATATTGTCGAAGGATTCAGAATAGACAGGAATCCTTGAATATCCAGAATCGTTAATTGTGTTAATGACTTTATCAAATGAATCTTTTAGTTCCAATGCAATAACATCAACACGGGAACGCATTATTTCTACAACATTTTTATTCCCAAATTTTACAATTCCTTCCAGTATTTCCTTGTCTTCGGAAATCTCGTGATCATCGGTTAATTCCAGTGCCTGAGATAATTCATTTACTGATATGTTTTGAGATTTGTTCTGAATTCGTTTATTGACAAAAGAGGTGGAGGTAATCAGAATTGCATTGACAGGTCTGAAAATCTTCTCTAAGATATTGATTGGAACAGACATGAACCTGGCCATTCTCAGTGCATGTCGCGTGGCGTAAACTTTGGGAATTATTTCTCCAAAAAGGAGAAGGAAGAACGTAATTATAATAACCTGAAAAATATATCCAATAGTAGGAGCTTCTTTAAAATCAAGAATGAGGTTTGTTGCATATGATGATAAGATTACAATCCCTACATTAACAAAGTTATTAGCAACTAAAATGGTTGCTAATAACTTTTCCGGATTTTCCAGGTTTCGCAATATGAATTGTGAATTTTTATCTTTTTTCCGAGTTAATTTGTGCTTATCTTTTGGACTTATAGAGAAATAAGCAACCTCTGATCCCGAAATCAATGCAGATGAAATCAGCAAAATTATAACTGAGATAAGACTAATAAGAGCAGCTGTAGAGAAGGGATGAACATGCACATCCCATGAAATTGCTAAAATACTCGGTAATGGATCTGGTTCCAATTAGTTAAATTTTTAATAATTAAAATGGTAGATCATCCTCTTCTGATGGAGAGAAATCTGGTTCATTTACACTATTTGCAGGTTGGTTTGCAGAACTTGCTGGGTTGTTACTTTCATTTCTGGGACCACCTAACATTTCCATATTGTCTGCATAAATTTCTGTTGTATAGCGTTTGTTCCCATCCTTATCGTCCCAGGAACGAGTACGTATATGACCTTCAATGTATAACTTGTCGCCTTTTTTTACGTATTGTTCAACAACTTTTGCAAGTCCTCGCCATACAACAATGTTGTGCCACTCGGTATTGGTAACTTTTTCACCGTTTCGTGCTGTGTAACTTTCAGAAGTTGCAAGAGGGAAGTTCGCTACTGTTACATCTTTATCCAAATGTCTTACATCTGGGTCTTTACCAACATTCCCGATTAAAATCGCTTTGTTTACTGACATAATTTACTGTGTTTTTAAAGTTAACAGTAATAAATTTACAATAATTAGATTATTGTGAGACTTTAATACTCCAATAAGTTCATGAAGGTATGGTTTTTCTGTATGAAACATATGCCTTTGTTATATGAACTCATTTTTGTTCCAAAAATCTTTTTTCAACTCTTTGTCGATTAACCTTGGAACAGCAAAATCAAAAATATCCTTTTTATTCACTTTTATCAAATTCACAAGCTTGTTTTTTTGAATTGTACCTATAATGTAAATAAAGCGATAATGGATTTGTTGGTGACTAAGAATATGTTTTTGCCAGGATGTAACTTCTTTTAGAATAATATCTTCAAATCCGGTTCTTTCCTGAATAGGCAAACACAGTTCTTTTAAGCTGTCTTTTTTTGACGTTTCAATGGATGGAAAGTCAAAAAGATTTTTCCAGATATCTTCTTGTGTTCTTTTATTAATATACGTATGATTTCCGTCGATGATGATCAGGTAATTGAAATACCGTTTTCTAACTTTTGTTTTTCCTTGTTTTACAGGAAGCTTGTTGGTGAGGTTAGAAGTAAAGGCAATACATTTCTTTTGAAATGGACAACTTTCACAATTCGGATTTTTAGGAAGGCATTGAAGGGAGCCAAATTCCATCATTGCCTGATTGTGCTCCCCTGGGTTTTTAATATCTATTAATTTATTGGCCAGTTTTTTAAATTCATTTTTCCCTATGGTTGTATCAATTGGGGTTTCAATTCCATAAAGCCGTGATAAAAACCGATAGACATTTCCGTCAACAACAGCATGGGGCTGATTAAAAGCAATAGATGCAATTGCAGCTGCAGTATATTCACCAATTCCTTTTAATTTTATTAGTTCCCCATAAGTGTCAGGGAATTTTCCATTAAAATTAGAGGAAATAATTTTTGCTGTATGATGCAAGTTTCTGACTCTGGAATAATAACCAAGTCCCTGCCATAATTTTAAGATATCATCTTCAGGAGCATGTGCTAACTTAATAACAGTTGGATAATTCTGAATAAACTTTAAATAGTATGACAGCCCTTGGTTTATGCGCGTTTGTTGCATAATGATTTCAGACAACCAAATGGCATAAGGATCGTCTGTTTCACGCCATGGTAATTCTCTTTTGTTAACGCTAAACCAGACTGATAATTTATTCCTGAAATCTAACAAATTCTGCATAAGTACTTTAAAAACTTTAAGAATTGCAAAAATAATTCATTTCACATGTTTAATGTTTTTAAATAATTTTTATTTTTGCACACCGATCAATCAGGAATTATAATTTATTGAAAACTAAATAATTTAAGAAATGACTAAAGCAGATATTGTTAACGAAATTAGCAAAAACACAGGGATCGAAAAGGTGACTGTTCAAAAGACTGTGGAAGCATTCATGGAAACTGTTAAAGATTCATTGACAGATGGAAAGAATGTATACCTACGCGGGTTCGGAAGCTTCATCGTTAAAAAGAGAGCAGAAAAAACAGCACGTAATATCTCAAAAAATACAACGATTATTATCCCTGAACACTTTATACCGTCTTTCAAACCAGCAAAGACTTTCGTATCTCAAGTTAAAGACCAAGTAAAATAAATAAGTTATGCCAAGCGGAAAAAAAAGAAAAAGACACAAGATGGCTACGCACAAGCGTAAGAAAAGACTTCGTAAAAACAGACATAAAAAGAAATAATAGGTTATCTTTAAGATAATTAATTATTTACGTTTTGTCGATTAAACCTAAAGTACTTTGATGCTTTAGGTTTAATCAGTTTTATGAGTTTCTTTTTTGAAGCCATTTAAATTTAATTAAAATAACGTTGTGAGTAGCGATTTAATTATCGATGTTACTCCCTCGGAAGTCGTTATAGCTTTATTGGAAAACAAGCGCTTAGCTGAGCTGACAAGGGAAAAAAGTGGAGCAAAATTTGCAGTAGGCGACATCTATTTGGGTCGTGTAAAAAAAATTATGCCGAGCTTAAACGCTGCATTCATCGACGTTGGTTATGAAAAAGATGCATTTTTGCATTATCTCGACATGGGACCGCAATTTTCAACCCTGAATAAATTCATGAAAATTGCAAGTTCCAAGAAGAACCGTATTTCTTCGCTGTCTAAAATTCATTCAGAACCCGACATTAACAAGGAGGGTAAAATTACAGAGGTGCTCAAAGCAGGGCAAAATATTTTGGTACAAATAGCAAAAGAGCCTATTTCAACCAAAGGTCCAAGACTTACCTCTGAGCTTTCAATAGCAGGAAGAAATTTAGTATTGATGCCTTTTGGTGAGAAAGTTAGTGTCTCCCAAAAGATTAGCTCAATAGAAGAGAAAAACAGGCTGAAAAAATTAATTCAGAGTATCAGGCCGAAGAAATACGGAGTAATTGTTCGAACCGTAGCTGAAGGCAAAAGAGTTGCCGAGCTGGATCAGGAATTGAAAAAACTGGTCGCAAAATTTGAAACAATCTTCCAAAAATTAAAGAGAGCTACCACCCCATCTTTAATTGTTGGAGAAATGGATCGGACAACTGCTTTGTTGAGAGATATTTATAACCCAGACTTTAATAGCATCATAGTTAATGATGCTGAAGTTGCCGATGATATTGCAGAATACCTTGAAACGATTGATCCCGAAAAGAAAAAGATTGTCAAACTTTATAAGGGTGGGCAACCAATTTTTGATCATTACGGGATTGAGAAACAGATTAAAGCTTCGTTTGGGAAAACAGTATCGTTTAAAAACGGTGCTTACCTGATTATTGAACACACAGAGGCGTTTCACGTGATTGATGTCAATAGTGGAAATCGCTCTAAAGCTGGTGTTGATCAGGAAACCAATGCGCTGGAAGTGAATCTTGCAGCAGCTGAAGAAGTCGCACGACAACTGAGGTTGAGAGACATGGGGGGCATTATCGTAATCGATTTTATCGATATGCATAATGCCGAAAACCGACAAAAGGTTTTTGAACGCATGAAACAGGTGATGGAGGTTGATCGTACCAAGCACAATATCTTGCCACTGAGCAAGTTTTGCTTGATGCAGATTACCCGCCAGAGAGTTCGTCCGGAAGAGCATGTTGACACAGCAGAAGTGTGTCCTTCATGTAAAGGAACGGGCAAAGTAACACCTACGATTCTCTTTACTGATGAACTGGAAAATAAGGTCAATTACATTATTAATGACCTGAATAAAAAGAGTCTGACTCTCAAAGTTCATCCTTATGTTGCAGCTTACCTGACCAAAGGAATGATGTCTATTAAAAGAAAATGGTCACTTAAGTTTATGCGAAAAATTAATGTCGAGCCAGTGAACTCATTCGGATTTCTCGAATATCACTTCCTCGATGATGATTTAGAAGAAATTATTCTTTAAGAATAGAAAATGCCTTACGATATTTCGTGAGGCATTTTTTTGTCATTGACCATCATTCCTTGCGTCTTTTATAAAAATTGGATTACTGATACTGAACACTACTCCTTAGGTGGCAGAAAACTATTGGCTTCAGTAACTCCCCCAGCTAAGGGAATGATGCTTCCGGAAATCCAGGATGCTTTGTCCGAGATTAAAAAGCTTACCATGTTCGCAATATCTTCAGGTGTACCTATCCTTTTTAGGGGATGACGAACCCGTGCGTCCTCAATCATTTGTTCATAGTCTTCTTCATTAGTGAAAAGTTGATTGTCAAAATGAAGATTTGTGCGTACAAGTCCGGGATTAATTGAATTTACCCGAATTTTGTAAGGAGCCAGGTCTGCCACTAAATAGCGGGTAAGCATATCAAGCCCAGCTTTTGAAACAGAATAACCAATGCTTGTTCCGGGTCTCAATCCCGCAATTGATGAAATATTTATCACAGAAGCTCCACCCGCTTTTTTCAGTAAGGGTAACATGGTCTTTGTAATCATGAATGGCCCTGTGAGATTTACATCCAACATTTGCTGCCATTCTTCATTGGATTGGGTTTCCAGAGTGCCAATGCTAATAATTCCGGCACTGTTGATTAATCCATGCAAAACTCCGTACTTTTCGTCAATATATTTAAATACTTCGTCAATACTTTCCTGTTTTGATACATCTCCGGTTATAAAGTCAATTTTGTCTTTTAAAGAGGGAGCTTCACTTAAGCTTCTCTGTATCTTTTCTTTACTTCTGCTTATTGACAGTATCCGATTATCGTCAGCTAATAATGATCTTGCAATGGCCAATCCAATGCCGGAACTTCCACCGGTAATTAAATATATCTTTTGCTTTTTCATTCAGATTCCAGTTTTATGCTAATGTATAAAATGTAGGAAGGGAATAAAAATTTCAGCTTGTATCCAATTCAATTTTAGCTGCCTATAGATTACAAATATTCATTTACAATTTTTAACCAACATTAAAGAGTTGCTTTTGTTATTATCAAAACGTAATTAATAAATTTGTTTTTGTTGAAGAATAAAAATCATGATGAAACAGCTAATTGCCTTTATTGGATTATTCCTTTTTTCATTTCAATCATTTTCTCAGGTTTTTGATCCTGTTCAATGGACATTTGAGTCATCGCAAGATGGAAATGAAGTTCAGATTGTATTTAAAGCCACTATTGAAGAAGGATGGCATATGTATGATACTGACCTGCCGAATGGTGGGCCAATTCCAACTTCTGTCAATTTCGTAGATTCTACTAATATTGAAAGTGTTGGTGAAATACAGAAGGTTACAGAGCCAATTATTAGTTTTGACTCAGCCTTTGGAATGGATTTAGCCTATTATGAAGAAGATGCTGAGTTTACCTTGCTTATTCAATTAAATACAGATGAACCGGTCGTATTAGAGGGCTATGTTGAATTTATGTGTTGCAATGATGAAATGTGTTTGCCACCAACAGAAGCTGATTTTAGTTTTGCCTTTAACGGATCTTCGGCTCAGGCTGATCTTCCACAAGAGGTTGTAAGTTCTTCGGATGGAGTTGCATTGCTTACAGATAAAGGGAAAGAAGGCTCAATGGATACGCTATGGTTGTTTTTCTTTTTTGCTTTTCTGGCAGGACTTGCAGCAATATTAACACCTTGTGTATTCCCGATGATTCCAATGACTGTTTCATTTTTTATGCATAGTGGTGAAAACAAAACAAAATCACTTTTGCATGCACTTTTCTATGGATTTTCAATTATTGCGATTTATACGATAGTAGGTACTTTGGTTGCTGTGTTGTTTGGCCCTGATGCTGCGAACTGGTTAAGTACACACTGGTTGCCTAATATTTTCTTCTTTATTGTTTTTGTACTGTTTGCTTTTTCATTCTTTGGAATGTTTGAAATTGTTTTGCCTAGTTGGCTGGTAAACAAGTCAGACAAACAAGTTGATAAAGGAGGGTTTTTAGGTTCATTTTTTATGGCGTTAACGCTTGTGTTGGTCTCATTTTCGTGTACCGGACCTATTGTTGGGGCTATTTTAGTTGAATCTGCCGGTGGAGCTGTTCTTAAACCAATAATTGGGATGTTTGGCTTTGCATTGGCCTTTGCACTGCCATTTACTTTGTTTGCCTTATTCCCTGGATGGTTGAGCAATCTTCCTAAATCAGGTGGCTGGCTAAATTCAGTAAAGGTTGTTTTAGGATTTCTTGAACTTGCTTTGGGATTAAAATTCTTAAGTATTGCAGATCAAACCTATCACTGGGGAATTTTGGATAGAGAGGTTTACCTGGCTTTCTGGATTGTAATTTTCTTCTTGTTGGGACTATATCTTTTGGGAAAACTAAAATTTGCTCACGATAGTGAAGTAAAGTATATTTCTGTTCCAAGATTAATGCTCGCGATATTCACATTTTCCTTTGTAGTTTATTTAATTCCTGGAATGCTGGGAGCACCATTAAAAGCAATTTCCGGCTATCTGCCACCACAAACGACCCACGATTTCGATTTGCATAAAATTGTTCGGGATGAAGTGGGGTTGGCGACTTCTTCCGGAGGTCCTATCTCATACAATGAAGTCAATGAATTGTGTGAAGAACCTAAATACAGTGAATTTTTAGAACTACCACACGGATTGCAGGGCTACTTTGATTATGAGCAGGGAATGGCTTGTGCAAAAGCACAGAATAAACCGGTATTTATTGATTTTACAGGACATGGCTGTGTAAATTGTCGAGAAATGGAAGCAACAGTTTGGTCCGATCCACGAGTGCTGGAACGTTTAAGAAATGAATTTGTGATTATTGCTTTGTATGTTGATGATAAAACAAAGCTCCCTGAGGAGGAGTGGGTAACATCATCTTATGATGGAAAAGTGAAAAAGACATTGGGTAAAAAATATGCAGATTTTCAGATCACTCGTTTTGGTGTGAATGCTCAGCCTTATTATGTGTTGCTCGATAATAATGGAAATCCTCTTGTCGAGCCCAAGGCATACGACTTAAACCCGGATAATTTTGTGAAATTTCTGGATGAGGGGATTGACAATTTTTATAACTAGAATGATTCTTCGAAAATATTATCAGAGGGTTTTACTTTTTGTAGAACCTTCTTTTTTGTTTGAAATCCTGAAAAAAGATTTCTATATCATCCAAAACTCTTATAAGTTGTTTTGCTGAAACTAAGAAAGATGATATTTTTAAAGAAAAAATCTAAACTATGAGACACGCATTTTTCTTTTTGACATTATTAATCTTTGCATCATGCTCAGAACAGACTAGAACAGTAGAAATGGTTTCTACTACTGAGCAGAATGCCTGGCAATCGGTTGAAAATTCTTCATGGGTAGCAGAAAGTGAATCACCAGATGTTATTATCAACCTAAATGATTATGAGCAAACTATTGATGGTTTTGGAACTTGTTTTAATGAATTGGGTTGGACATCCTTAAGTTTGTTAAGCGATGCAGATCGTGAAAGCATCCTGAAAGAGCTATTCGAACCCGGAGTTGGAGCTAACTTTACAATTTGTCGTATGCCTGTTGCTGCAAACGATTTTGCCCGCAATTGGTACTCCTATGATGAAACGGATGGTGATTTTGAAATGGAAAACTTTAGCATTGCCAATGATTTTGAGACTTTAATTCCATTTATCCACAATGCTCAAAACTATAATCCTAATATTATGCTGTGGGCGTCTCCCTGGTCTCCTCCTCAATGGATGAAGTATAACGGTCATTATGCAGCCCGAAGTGCACAGGGTGATTCTAATTTTCACTCCGATGATTTTGGGATGGATATGCGAGGTATAAATAATGGCTTAACTCCCGATCGTGAAGGTAAAGAAGGTACAGATATGTTTATTCAGGAAGATAAATACCTGCAGGCTTATGCTTTATATTTCTCAAAATTTATTGAAGCATATAGGAATGAAGGTATTGATATTTCGATGGTAATGCCTCAAAATGAATTCAATTCAACACAAATATTCCCAAGTTGTACGTGGACAGCTGCCAGCCTTGCTAACTTTATTGGAAAATACCTTGGGCCAGAAATGGATAAAATCGGAGTTGATGTCATGTTTGGAACGGTGGAACGTGCCAATGAAGCTTTGGTTGATACGATCTTAACTGATCCTGATGCTTCAAAATACGTTTCAGGAGTTGGTTTTCAGTGGGCTGGAAAAGGAGCTATTCCCGGGATTAATGAAAGGTATCCGGAGCTTAAAATGTACCAGACAGAACAGGAATGTGGAAACGGTAAGAATGACTGGGAAAACTGTGTTTATTCATGGGATTTGGTGAAACAATACATGACCAATGGTACCAATGCTTATTTGTATTGGAATACATCTCTGGTTGAAGGAGGAATAAGTACCTGGGGATGGAAACAAAATTCATTGGTTACTGTTGATCCTGAAACCCATACCTTTCAATACAATCATGAATATTACCTGATGAAACATTTGAGCCATTATGTGCAGCCGGGTGCAAAATTCGTGAATAGTTCAGGGGAGTTTGATAATCTTCTGGCTTTCGAAAATCCGGATGGTAGCATGATTCTGATTATTCAAAATGAAGAAGATGCAGATAAAACTGTTACGGTCAAATTAGGTGAGGAAAACTTAGCATTAAACTTAAAAGCAGATTCTTTTACTACTGTTGAGATTAAATAGAAAAGTATTTTTACTCGAAATAGAAAGCAGGTTGCAAAGTCCATTGTAGCCTGCTTTTTTTATGGTTTTAATGATAAATATTTCTAGCCTTTTATCCGATAAACAAAATATTCCTGTTGTGAAAAATAGATAAAGATTGCAACGCCAATCATCCATTTGACGTTAAAATGCATATAAACGTTAATTCATATGTGGAAAAACAGGATGCCTGACAAATTAGAGGTTTTTTTATCTGAAGTTGGAAACTTCGTATTATTTACTCGCAATGTTGGGCGTCAGTTTTTTAGTGCACCTTTCGAATACCGGGAGTTAATAAAGCAAGGCTATTTTATTGGAAATAAAACTTTACCATTGGTAGCGATTACTGCTTTTATAATGGGGTTGGTGCTTACGCTTCAATCCCGTCCTGTTTTAATTGATTTTGGAGCTGAATATTTGCTGCCGGGAATGGTTTCTGTTTCTATGATTCGTGAGTTGGGTCCGGTGTTTACGGCCTTGTTGTGTGCCGGTAAAATTAGCTCAGGTATTGGTGCCGAGCTCGGAGCTATGAAAGTTACCGAGCAACTGGAAGCGATGGAGGTATCTGGCACCAAACCTCTCAATTTTGTAGTGGCAACTCGCGTAGTGGCAACTACATTTTTGATTCCCATTTTGGTTTTTATTGCAGATGCCATTGGCATTTTCGGTTCATTTATTGCTGTGAATATGTACGAGAAGATGTCTTTTGTGCTTTTTATTTCTCAGGCATTTGATCCGCTGGAATTCTCGGATATCATTCCGGCAACGATAAAAACCTTCTTTTTTGGATTTTTCATTGGGCTTATAGGCTCATACAAAGGATATAGGACCGGACAGGGAACTGAGGCTGTCGGTTTGTCGGCTAACTCGGCAGTTGTTACAGCATCAATGGCAATTTTCCTAATTGATTTGATTGCCGTTCAGCTATCAAATATTGTTTATGGTGTATAAGAACTGAAAAATGGAAACAGTAGTTGAAGTAAAACATTTGTATAAATCATTTCTGGGGAATAATGTTCTTAATGACATTAATATAGAACTTCACAGGGGTGAAAATCTTGCTGTTTTGGGTAAATCCGGAGTAGGGAAATCGGTATTGGCCAAATGCATTGTTCGTTTAATAGAACCTGATCGTGGGGAGGTAAATGTACTGGGAAATGAAATGCTTGAACTGGGAACAATTGAATTGGATGAGGTGCGAAAAAAGATTGGTTACATATTTCAGGGAGGAGCTTTATATGATTCAATGAATGTGCAGGAAAATCTCGAGTTTCAGGTAAGGAGAACAAAACTTGAAGTTCCAAAAGATGAGCTTTTGTACAGGGTAGAGGAGGCACTAAAAAATGTTGGTTTGCTGGAGGCGATTCATAAAATGCCTGCAGAACTTTCGGGAGGAATGAAAAAACGCGTGGCTGTGGCACGTTCTCTGGTATTTGCACCGGAGGTGATTATCTATGATGAACCAACAACCGGACTTGATCCGGTAACCTCGGGAGAAATAAGTGAGTTAATCTTAAAAGTGCAGGAAACGTATAATACATCATCAATCATTATTACGCATGACATGAAATGTGTACAAATGACAGCAAATGAGATAAAAATAATGGTTGGTGGCAAAATATACAGAGAAGGAACATGGAAGGAACTTTACGAAAGTGAGGATCCGGATGTTAATGGATATTTTCATTAAAAATGAATAAAGAATGGCTTATTCGAAAAAACATGCATTGAAGTTGGGTGTCCTGGTATCGTCGGGATTACTCTTGTTTATTTTGGCAATTTATGTTTTGGGTAGCAAACAACGCTTATTTACACAAAAGATAATTGTGAAAAGTTATGTGGCTGATGCAGCAGGTCTTGTTGAGGGGAATAATGTCAGGTATTCCGGGGTTGTTGTGGGAACGGTCTCGGAAGTAAATATTGTTTCTGATACTTCTGTGTTGGTTGTAATGTCTGTGGATCAGAAGGTACAGGAATATATTCATAAAGATTCAAAGGTTGAAATTGGTCGTGAGGGATTACTGGGGAATAAGATTTTATATATACTTCCGGGAACCGAGAGTTCTGGAACAATTGAGGAAGATGATGTTTTGGAATCAGTAAAAGCACTCGATATAGATGTACTTCTGAGTGATGGTGCAAAAGTGATTGAAAATGCAAGGATTGTATCAGAAAACCTGATAGATATAACGGATAAAATGAACAACGGACAAGGTGATCTGGCAATGCTTCTTAACAATGATTTTGTGAGGAAACAAATAAGTGAGATGGGAAATGATTTCAAAACTGTATCTGAAAATGCCAATGATTTGATTCAAAAAATATACGCGGGAGATGGTGATTTATGGAGATTAGTAAACGACACTTTGATAACCAGTAATGCTGTTGAACTATTAGATAATATTGATCGCTTAACTTATCAGGCAGACAGTCTTATGTTTGAGCTTCGGGATTTTGGTTATGAACTCAGTTATGGTGAAGGAATTGTTCCAACACTGGTGAATGACAGTACAATGATCCAGGGTGTGGATACTACGCTTATCAACTTGAATAATAGTTTGTATGAGATAGAAATGGCAGCTAAATCAATCCGCGAAAGCTGGATTATTAATCTTTTTTCGGGCAGGAGGAAGAAGTAAACTGTATGCCTTTTCTCCTAGATCTTACAGCTTAAAGTCTAAAGCTAAAAAAATATAATACAAAGTACTCCGACTTGATGTTAACCAAGATACGACGCAGGAACAACTGGAGAATTACATTAACCTTCTGAAGGGAGAAGTTGTTTCGATTGTGACGGATGTTAAACCCATTTTTCGACCTATGGGTGCAACTGCTCGGGTAGATTTTCTACTAATTGTGGAGAAATTAAAAAGTACAGAGAACTGACAGAGCTTCGTGTGATTTTATAATTAATGAATTGTTATTGCTGATAGTCAGTATATTACTTGACTTTTCTGTGTGCTTGTCTTACCTTTCATAAAAATTAATTAATTATAAAACCATGAAAAAAAATCGTAAAATGTTATTCGGGATAATAATGTTCGTTTTACCTGCATTATTACTTGGATGTACGGAAAGAGAATCCTTCACTATTGATTATGAGAAGTATCAATTAGATAATGGACTGCAAGTGATTTTACACAATGACAGCTCTGATCCTGTAGTCGCAGTTGCAATTTTATATCATGTGGGATCAAGCAGGGAGAAACCCGGGAAAACAGGCTTTGCTCACCTTTTTGAACACATTTTATTTCAGGAATCTGAAAACATTCCACAAGATGAATTTTTTAAGAAAATTCAGGATGCCGGAGGTACCCTGAATGGTGGAACCAGCTATGATTATACAGTTTATTACGAAACAGTTCCGAAAAATGCTCTTGAAAAAGTTCTTTGGATGGAGTCTGACAGGATGGGTTTTGTTGAAAATACAGTTACACAAAATGCTTTCATCAATCAACAGAATGTTGTGATGAACGAAAA
The DNA here is from genome assembly GCA_963676845.2 of Prolixibacteraceae bacterium. GTDB lineage: Bacteria > Bacteroidota > Bacteroidia > Bacteroidales > Prolixibacteraceae. Next base: position 142,555 of record CAXXKK010000031.1, read on the forward strand.
GCGACAAAGTGTGGATAATCAGCCTTATGGATATACTTCCGAGCTTATTAATGGAAATATTTATCCGGAAGGACACCCTTACAATTGGACAGTAATTGGGAAAATGGAAGATCTTGAAAATTCAAGTTTGCAGGATGTTAAAGATTTTTACAACAGCTTTTACGGACCTAATAATGCAACACTGGTTATTGCCGGCGACTTTAATAATGAAGAAGCAAAGGCATGGGTCGATAAGTATTTTGCAGAAATACCTTCCCGTGAAGCCGTTGAAGACAGGCAACCTCAGAATGTAACAATTGATAAAACTGTAAAATTGGTACATGAAGATAATTTCGCTACGCAACCCAGGCTTACTATGGTTTGGCCTACTGTTAACGAATTTTCAAAAGATGCTTATGCATTGAGTTTTCTTGGACAAATATTATCGGGAAATAAGAAAGCTCCTATGTACAGGCATATGGTGAAAGATACCCAAATGACTTCAAGTACAGCAGCCTATCAAAGTAGTCTTGAGTTGGCAGGAACATTCAATATTACCTTAACTGCAAATGATGGATTTAGTTTACAGGATTTAGAGGAAGGTGTTTGGGAATCTTTTCGCATGTTTGAGGAGGAAGGCATAACTGAAACTGATCTGGAAAGAATTAAGGCCGGACTGGAGATGCAGTTTTACAGCAGTCTGACAAGCGTCCTCAATAAATCTTTCAATCTGGCCATATACAATGCAATCATGGATGATCCGGGCTATATCGGAGAAGATATTAAAAACATTCAGTCTGTCACTATTGATGATGTTCTTCGGGTATATGATACGTACATAAAAGATAAACCTTATGTAGCAACCAGTTTTGTTCCCAAAGGAGAGGTTTCTCTCGCTGCTGCAAATTCAGTTTCTGCAGGTATTGTTGAAGAAGATATCATGCAGGCTACATCTGTTGCTCAGATTGAAGATGGAGAACAGGAAGAAATTGCCAAAACTCCTTCAGCTATTGATCGAAGCATAGAACCAGCACTTGGTCCTGATCCGCTTCTTAGTATACCAGAGATTTGGACTACTTCTCTTTCTAATGGCCTTGAAATTTTAGGTATTGAACAGAAGGAGCTACCATTGGTGAATTTCAACCTTGTAATAAACGGAGGATTTAAAGCGGACGATCTGGAAAAATTGGGTGTGGCCAATATGATGACTGATATCATGATTGAAGGTACAGCAACAAAAACACCCGAGGAACTTGAGGAAGAAATTGATCTTTTGGGTGCAAATATAGGCATGTATACAAACAATGAAGAGATAATCATTTCAGGTTCAACTTTATCCAGAAACTTTGAAAAGACGATGGATCTTGTACAAGAAATATTGCTCGAACCACGTTGGGACGAGGAGCAGTTTGAGCTTAAGAAGACACAGAACATGAATTACCTGATGCAGTACGAGGGAAATCCTTCATTTATTGCAATCCGTGAATATTATGAACTGATCTTTGGTTCTGATCATGTGTTTGGACACTATCCAACGACAGGTACGATTGAATCGGTGTCTGCTATTACGATTGGTGACCTGAAAGATTTCTATGTATCATACTATTCTCCTTCTGTTTCATCGTTTAATGTTGTGGGGGATATCTCTCAGGAGAAAGTGCTTGAAGCATTACAGGGAATAGAAGAGAACTGGGCTGCAAAAGATGTAGTATTTCCTCAGTATACAGACTTTCCGGAGAAGAAAGAGTCCACAATTTATTTCTGGGATATTCCGGGAGCAAAACAATCCTTTATCTACATTGGTAATCGTTCCATTGGACAGGATAATCCTGATTTCTTTCCGGCTACCATCATGAATTACCAGTTGGGTGGTTCCTTTAACGGAAGGCTCAATATGATTCTTCGAGAAGAAAAGGGATATACCTATGGCGCCCGATCATCCTTTTCTGGAATGAAAGGAACAGGTGTTTTTGTTGCAAATGCAAGTGTACAGTCTAATACAACTCAGGAGTCTGTTCAGATCTTTAAAGATGAAATGGAAAAATACAAGTCAGATGTCTCAGTGGATGATCTTGAATTTACAAAGAATGCTCAAATTCGCTCTAACGCAAGAAGATTTGAGACTCCTTCTTCATTAGTAAATATGCTGCAAACCATAAGTAAATATGATTTCCCGTTTGACTATATCAAGCAGGAGGAAGATATTGTTCGTGACATGACTTTAGACCGGATGAAGGAACTGGCAGAAAAATATTTGGAAACAGATCATATGATTTACCTGATTGTAGGCGATGCTGATACTCAGCTTGAACCACTGAAAGATATAGGGTTGGGGGATCCTATACTTTTGAATTAGGACGAATTTAGATTTGGAAATTTGAACCGGTGTTGCAGAAGTGCTTCACCGGTTTTTTTATAAATGACCTGAAAAGTAGTCAGTAAAATACTGATTTATTTTCTTTTGCCTGATAAGGCTATAAAATAGCTCATTCTAACGATAGAATTGAACAGTACTTCGATTTTATGATGAAAAAGAATATTCGAATTCGTAACTTGTGTTTTAATAACTTATTGAATATCAAGTAGCATTATTAAATCATTTAAATCTAAATTTTACAACAATGAAAAAATTATTGTTTACTTTTTTAGTCGTTCTTTGCGGAACAGTTTTTACCATGGCCGCCAATGTAGAAGGCAAGTGGAAAGCTTCAATGGGCGAATTCGAGATCACTTATGTATTTGCAACAGTTGACGGAACACTTACCGGAAACGTTGAAACTCCAATGGGAGACATGCCTCTGTCAAATGTGGTTGTTGAAGACAACACCATTTCTTTTGAAATGGACATGATGGGTAATACTATGAAAAGCTCTGGTACTTTTGATGATAAAGAGATGAGAATTAAATCAACAGGAGGAATGCAGGGGGGTGATCAGGAAATGGTTTTTACAAAACTTGAGGAATAACATGAGGTTATAGCAGGTATTTTTTAATTGAAACTTGAGGGCTTCACAGACGTGAAGCCCTCAAGTTGTGTTTGGAAGATTTTTTAAATCAAAAATTGAATAGCTGATAAAATGGCATAAAATCAAATTAGAAAAAAAGGCATAGAATAAATGCAGACATGAGATAATTAAAAAGTGCTTGTAAATTGAAAAAATGAGAAAATAATATATAATTTTGAACTGATTTTCTTCGGGGCAGGGCGTAATTCCCTACCGGCGGTTAGAGTCCGCGACTCCTTGAAAAAGGATTGATTTGGTGAAATTCCAAAACCGACAGTTAAAGTCTGGATGAGAGAAGAAAAGAATAATGACAATTGCAATTGATTTAATCAGTTGTATAATTGTTGTTTATGCACTTTGCTCCGAAGATTTAATATTCATAATTAAAAAAGGAGTAAAGATGAGTACCTTAGATTCGTTTGGGAAAGACAGCAAGGAAAGAGTCGAAAATGCTGTTAAAAAATTACAACAAGGTTTTGGAATTCTACTTGTAGATGATGCAAATCGGGAAAATGAAGGAGATATTATCTTTTCTGCCGAGAAAATGACAGAAAAAGATATGGCTCTAATGATTCGGGAATGTAGTGGAATTGTATGTTTGTGTTTAACTGAAAGTAGATGCAATGAGCTTGGTTTGAGACAAATGGTTAATGAAAATACAAGTAAAAACCAAACAGCATTTACCATATCAATTGAAGCAAAAAATGGTGTGACAACCGGAGTTTCTGCGAAAGATAGGTTAACAACAATAAAAACTGCAATTTCAAACAATGCCATTCCTGATGATTTATCACATCCGGGACACGTATTTCCATTATTAGCACAGAAAAATGGAGTTTTTGATCGACGAGGACATACAGAAGGAAGCGTTGATTTAGTGAAACTTGCAGGATTAGGAGAATCTGCTGTTTTATGCGAGTTAACCAATGAAGATGGCACAATGTCAAGATTACCTGAAATTTGCAGTTTCGCCGAAAAACATAATATGAGCGTGGTTTCGATTGAAGATATTTGCCAATATCGTGAAACTACAGAAAAGGCGAAAGAAATATTAGAAGAATCTAATTAAAGTATATACACACAGCAACAAGTATGAGACGGACGGTTTTTATCTTACAGGGTGAAAGACGTCCGACTCATATAATATCAGGTTATATTAAAACTGGTGCACTACTCAATCCTGACTTAGTTGGAATCATGTCGAGTGATTTTGTTGATCATACCGATCCATTGCTTTCTGTTTCGTTGTCATTTATTACTCTATTGGCGGTTCATTAACGGCAGATAAACTAAGAGCTTCGGGAAAACAAATCTTATCACTAACCGTTTTGGAATCTTTATTAAAAAGATTAGGGACAAGGAGGTGTAGGTTTTCTGTCACCTCTGTAGCTCTTCTACCCAATGCATTATTCCGAACTTGCACCGGAATCTGTTTCAGCCCGAATCGCTTTATACTGTACTACAGTCATTCTTATGCTCATGTATTTATCTGGTCATGAAAATAATATCGATATCGTTTATTGATCTTTATTTTATTTTTTGATAACTTGTGGGCACAGAAAACAGATATATAATGGATTCAACATATAGTTCATAGATATTTTCGGATTTTCTATCAGAATATCACAAAAAGGTAGATTCGAAGATCTCTCCGTAAATCCACACCAGCAACTTAAATTAAATACTTACCCGTAAAGTTTTACAATACTTTCATGAAAATAATAAGCTTATTTATTTTGATATTCTTTATCCTAAGTTGTCATGCACAGAAAGCCCCAAAATTCAATTTGGGATTTGAGAAACAAAGTGATATAAATGAACTTTCAGATGATTGGTTAAAAATGGGAACCTATGATTTAACCATTGATGCGGTGAGTTATTCCAGTCAAAAATCAGGAAAGATTACTTCTACAGGAGATGGTCAATTTGGAAGTATTGTCTATATGATTCTAGCTTGCTTTAGATGCAGACTCAGTACAGATTACACTTAACAACCAATATTTAAATGAAAAATCAAATTAAAACGTTGGCAATTATCCTGTTTCTCATGGAAGGATTAACAGGATGCAATCAATCCGTCACACAAGATGAGTTTATCACTATTGATGTAACCGCAGATTATCCGGAGAAGGAGTTAATTCTTCAGGACTTTATGGATGTTGAATATATTCCTCTTGGAACGGATAGTTTTGTTACGCAAGCCGGTGTTTTAGCAATTGGCAATAAATATATATTGACAAGAAACTGGAGCAGGGATGGGGATATTTTTGTTTTTGACAGAAATACAGGAAAAGGAATTCGAAAGATAAACAGAATGGGACGGGGACCTGAAGAATATGAGATGATAAGTAGGGTTGTGCTGGATGAAGATAACGATGAACTATTTGTTAATTGTCCGATATCAAAAAAGCTATTTGTCTATGATTTACTGGGCAACTACAAACGAAGTTTTGAGTATACAGAAGGTTCTAGTTATTCAGAAATATTCAATTATGATTCAGATAATCTGATTCGATACGATGGGTCAGGATATGAAAAAAACGGGGAAAATCGGGGAGACCAATCTTTCCATGCTATTATATCAAAACAGGATGGGAGTATTACCCGGAATATTTTTATTCCTTTTGATGTAATAAAAGCACCGGTGATACAGGAAGGGGATATACTTGCTGTATTTGCAGTAAGCTCAATAATACCTTATTTTGACAATTGGCTGCTTGTTGATACATCTACCGATACAGTGTACAATTATAGATCCGGTGAGAACGAACTAACACCGTTTCTTGTAAAAACACCAACTGCAGATTCTGAAATAATTCTGACAATGGGGACTGTAACCGACCGTTATTATTTTATGAAAAGCCAGAAGAAAGAGTTTAACTCCTCAACAATGAAAATGCCGCCTCCAACAGACTTAGTATACGATAGACAGGAAAATGCCGTGTATGAACCTGTTGTCCTCAACGGAGATTTTACAAATGAATATGAAGTTGATATGACTTCTTATCCTGTTAATGGTGAAATTGCAAGCTACCAAAATATTGATGCCTATGAGCTTGTTGAGGCTTATAATAATGACGAGCTAACAGGAGAGTTAAAAGAAATAGCTGCAGATTTGGAGGAAGGATCAAATCCTGTGATTATGTTGGTGAAGTATAAGGATTAAGCCTAAAATCTT
>CAXXKK010000032.1:0-65665 GCA_963676845.2 Prolixibacteraceae bacterium
GCCAATAATATTCTGTGTCATATTTTAAAGGTAAATATGAACTTAGACTCAAAGAAGAACCAGATGGCTCACCTATCTTTTTGTCAGGGGAAGTATCTTCAGCTTCAAAATAAACTTTATAATCGACATCATCTCCGTCGTCTGGATCTGTACATTTCCAATCTAGTTCTGACAAATTAACACTTACATTTTTTTCATTATCATAGGGATCTTCTCTATAGGGTTTGTTTGGGGCAGAATTGGGTTTAATGATATAAATATCTAGATAATAAGCGTAAATGTCGATAGCATCTCTTACTCCAGAAGTAGGATCATATACTATTTCTCCTCCCCATCCTGACGCATTTGCCATGGCACATCTGTATGTTATTCTAAATTTCCCATAGTTATTGGGAGTAACAATAACTTCTGCATCATTCCCTTCATTAAAAGGATCTATCCAACTGTCAATTCCATCCCAATCATTATTATCTTCAAACTCAACCATTACCCATTCTGCATCTCCAGATCCTCCTCCTGCTTCATCTCCAAAATATTCGTGATAATCCATATCTCTACTTGTGCCACTTCCTCTGTCTACATATCCCTTGTGTTTATAATCTGTGAAATTTGGGAAACTCATAGAAATTCCATTTGAATTAGCGGGAGAATCGTCTCCATTATTTTCAAATCTCACTTTAAATGTTATAGATGTTAATGAGCTCATCTCAAGAGTTATACTTGAATTTTTATTAACAGATTTCCCGTCAAGTTTAACGCTTAGTAAATCTGGTTTTGCCTGTGCGAGTGAGAATAGTGAAGTAAAACACAATAAGAGAGCAGATAGAAACTTTTTCATATAGATTTGGGCTTAGAGTTAGTATGAGAGTAAAATAACGTTTAAAATTAAATCCAATATTATTTTTAATAAATACCTAGTGCTAGGTATTTTTATAGATAAATAGCTTGGGAAAACCGTATCCAGTCGTTAATTGTTTTCAGGTTTAGTTTTTTTGTAATATTTCTTCGGTGAGTAGATACCGTGTATTTGGAGATACAGGAGAGTTCTGCTATTTGTTTGGTGGTAAACCCTTCGGCAACCAGTTTAAAAATTTCTTTTTCCCTTTTGGTTAGCTTGTAAAACAGGTGAATATTTTTCCGCAGGAACAGGTTATCGTCCAGTAAGCCACAAATTGCTTTTGTGGAGCTTTCCAGTTCCGATAAAATCTGAGATACGGATATAAATTCGTGCTTCCCCTTTAATAGTTTAGACGTGGTTAGTAGCCATTGGGCTTCTTCATCCTGTTGTAATCTTATTTTTTGAAAAAAGGAAACGACTTCAGAATCGTCGTTTTTATTTACCATTTGCACCAATGGTTTTGAAAATACTTTCAGTGTACCGGGTTCAAACATCTTTTCAACAAACCCTGCTCCTTGTTTTATGATGTCTTCTAGGGAACAATCAAATTTTTCTTCTCCAAAATTATTTACAAAGTTGATTTTTAAATCATCGATAGAATTAATATGGACAATCCCCGGCAAAACATCCGCAATTTCTTCAATGGTGTATTTCTTTTGTAAAACCGATTTTTCAATGATATGCAAATTGCTTTTAGTTTCATTGATAAGTTCCTTGTCTGTTTTGTTTTTTGCCATCAGGTTAATGGAGTTGTCTTAGTGATATTTTGTTAAAAAGTTACACTGATTCGTAAGTGAAACCATGGCTTCCTTTTTGACGGATAGGGCATTTAACAAATAATTAATGTTCTCGGGATGCAAATATTGTTAAAGATTATATCTGCAATATAATTATGGCCTCTCTTGTGTTTTGACATTAATTTGGATCAGAAATCTTAGGGAAGGAATATTTTAGGGTATTTATGGTATGCAATTCATTTAAATGTGTGTAACGTTCTCTGTTTACCTACAAACCCCAGTTCTCATTTGGTTTGTCTGATAGTTGAAAAACGAGCTTTCCCCCATTTAAAATAGTTTCGTGATTTATTGTTGTTCGGTTAAAAGTTTCCCCATTTAAGGTTGCTGATTGGATGTAGAAATTATTCTCACTTAAATTTTTGGTGACTATTTCAAAGATTTTGCCATTCTCCAGCTTTATTGATATACGGTCAAACAGGGGAGATGTAACCTGAAATTCTGCTTTCCCAACTTCTACCGGATATAATCCCATGGAACTTAATACATACCATGCTGCCATTGTACCGTCATCGTCGTCCATCTCCGGAATATAGCCCTTAGGTTCTGCTTTGTAAATCCTTCCAGAATAAGGCGTTTCCCATTTTTCATGAGTCCCGTAATGTTGGGTCATGTCTTTCGTTAGGATCTTATTCACCCATTTTTGTGTTAGCCAGGGTTTTGAGCTGTAATTAAACAAAAAGGGAACATGAATATCTGGTTGGTTGCCGTGGCTGTAAAGGTGATTTTCAAAGAAATACTGCAGGTGTTCTGTGAAGATTTCTTTGCTTCCTATCATTTCGATCATTCCGGGAATGTCAAATTGAACATGCCAACGGTATTGCCATAACGTTCCTTCATACAGACCATCGCCATGCATAATATCAAAGTTGTCCGTTACTGTAAGGAAATGTTTTTCCCAGGTAGATTTATAGGAAACTGCTTTTTGAGTAAATTTTAAAGCATCGTTTTGTTTCCCTAGTATTTCAGCAAATTGTGCCAATGCCCAATAATCATAACATAGTTCCAGTTTCTTGTCGGGTGATTTTGCCGAAGTTTTTTTCAGTTCCTTCTTTAATTGGCTGTAGACAAGCTTCACATCAAAACTCTGGATTCCGCTATTATATAGTTCCAGAAGTAAAATGCCTGAATGTTCCGAACGAACAGTTGGAGCAGAGCTCCTTTTTGCATATTTCCAGGGTTTCCCATAGCGATAAAGATCCGTTAGCGATTTGGCAATATCTTGTGTCTCATCAGGGATGATGAGTGAATAGAGGCCGAATTTATTGCGAAAATTGTCCCAGATTGACCAGGTGTCATAATGTATATAATCGCTTGCTGAATATATCTTACCATCTTCAGCCCTGAATTGATGACCGTTATTTTCTGTTTTGACAGGATTTAAAAACAGATGATAGAGGTGAGTGTAAAACAACGATTTGTATTCTTTTTTCCCTTCTACAATGATTTTTGACAGGAGTTCTTCCCAGCTTTTTGAAGCTTTTTCCTGAACTTCTTCAAATGATATGTCTTTACTTAACGCCAGCCACTGGTTACGTGCATCTTCAGTGCTTATTCCCGAGATTGTGATATAGAAGAGAATTTCTTCATTTTGCTTGGTTTGAAAGTCAAAATACAGTTTTTTATCTTCTTCTTTTGCAATGGATAATGGATGGTTGCACCATAAGTGGTAGTGTACTGTATATGCCCCTTGGTCACATACATTTTTCGCAGTCACTGAAGCTGAAAGTTCATTTTCATTTAAAATTTCAAAAGAAGCCTTCTTCAGTTTTGAAAAAGAACTTCCGATGTCAATTAGGATAAATGCATTGTCGGTTTCAGGGAAGGTATAGCGATGAATTGCTGTTTGTGTAGTTGCCGTAAGTTCTGCTTTTATTTGATTGGTGAACTGAACGGTGTAATATCCGGGATGTGCTTGTTCGCTGTCTTTACGGTAGGTCATGCCCTTTTCATCTGGCAATCCTATTGATGGTAAAATGCGAAGGTTACCACCTGCTCCGCTACAGCCAACTCCTCCGATTCGGTTTTGTGAGAAGCCTATAATTTTATCGGCCTCGTAATTGTAGCCACTGTGGTTTGTCGGATTTGTATCGGGTCCCGGCTTTATCATTCCAAAAGGAACTGTTGCTGAAGGATCAAGTTGTCCGTTGTCTTCTGATGTACAGATAAATAAATCAACATAGTTTAAGACGGATTGTCCACAACTTGTTGAAACAGTAAATGCGATAAGTACTATTAAAACAATTAACTGTTTCATTTAAATGATGCCGAAATTATTGCATCACAAATTAATAAAACAATTGTAATAAACTTAAGAAGTTATTGGTAAAGGAAACGTTTAATCTTGTACGTAGGTGTTTTTTCAAAAGGAACAGGTTGTAAAATAACTTGCTGAACCCGTGAAAATTTATTTACTTCTTCATTTACTTTTTCGTGAATTTCGCTTAAGATATCGTCAACTGTTGCGTTGAATTTATGAATGGCTTCTTCTTTGAGTTTTTGGAAACTAGCCTCAATTTCTTCCATGTTCAGGTGAACCATGGCTACTAATCGTCCTTTTTGTTCTACGACTAACGATTCAAGTACATACTCCATGCGGTTGATAACTGACTCAATTTCTTCAGGATAAATATTTTCCCCGCTGGACCCCACGATCATATTTTTAATTCTTCCTTTTATATACAGGAATCCATTTTTATCAAACTTACCGCGGTCACCTGTTCTAAACCAACCATCTTCGGTAAACATTTCAGCAGTTTGCTTTTCCTGTTTATAATAGCCTTTCATGACATTGTTGCCACGAGCCTGAATTTCACCTTCCCCTGTTTTCGGATCTGCATTGGCAATTCGAAGCTCAACACCTTGCAAAGCAATTCCTGTTGAAAGATAGCGAACATTTTTACCTACAGCACCGGCTAATAGTGGTGACGTTTCCGTAAGTCCATAGCCAATTGCTAAAGGAAATTTAGCATCCATAAGAAAACGTTCTACTTCATTATCCAGTTTTGCTCCACCAATGCCAAAGAAACGGAGTTCTCCACCAAATGTTTCCATCAGTTTCTTTCCGGCAGCTTTGCTTAAGATTTTACGGAAAGGTTTTATTTTATAGAGTTCCCGGGTGATTGCCTTGCTGTTGATTTGAGGCAGAATTTTTCCTTTATATATTTTCTCAATAATCAGTGGAACTACCAGCATTATTGTTGGTTTAACTTTTGTTAAAGCAGGTAGTAATACTGAAGGTGTTGGGGCTTTTTTTAGATAGTTTATTGATGCTCCATACATAATTGGGAAAATAAGTCCCAACGTATTTTCAAAAGTATGTGATAGCGGAAGAACTGATAAGAATCGATCTTTTTCTGTTATATATTGAAAAGTAATACATTGTTGGGCTGTCCAGACAATATTTTTATGAGTAAGCATTACTCCTTTTGATTTGCCTGTTGTTCCCGACGTGTAAATGATGGAAAGCAAATCTTCTTCATCCATTTCTTCATAGATAAAATCATCTTTAGATAAAGTCTGATTTGGGTCAATTTCAAAATTGATAGGATTAAAACTTTCAATCTCAATCCTTTTAAGGGTTGAAAGCTGTTCAACTTTATTTTGCAGGTTTTGCGAGACAAATGCTGCTTTTACTTCTGCATGACCTAAGATGTTTTTTATTTCGTTGGGATGGAAGTCTGGCAAAATTGGAACAACAACTGCTCCTACAGATGCAATTGCAAAGTAAGAGATTCCCCAATTAGGCATGTTGTTGCTGAGGATTGCAACTTTATCCCCTTTTTGGATTCCCCACTTTCTGAGGTTTGTTCCCACTTTCTCAACCTCAATTTGTAATTCTTTGTAGGTGAGATTCTTGCCATCTGTAAATCCCAGTGAATAGTTCGATGAAAATTTACTGAAACTGGATTTCAGTAATTCGGCTAAAGTCAACTTTTTCAATTCAATCATAATCCATACCCCGCTTCCTAAAAAAACGAAAGACAAATGAGCTGCAAAAATAGCAAAAACAGGATAAAGCCATTTGTCTTAAAATATGTTAGTCAACAAATATGATACCATAAATGATTTTACTGTAAAGTATAAAAGTAAATGGGTTCATATACGAGTATGAGAATCACAATTTGAAGGGTCTTACTTTTTACGGTTGATCCTATGGTCTTGTAGTTTTTCAGTTTTAAAATCCAACGAAAACAGATCACTTTTCTTTTGCTTGTTAACAGTTCAGCTAGCTTTGTTTAAAGAATAAGAATCTTTCCCCTTACTTGTCTCTTGTTGTCAGTCACTTGAGCTTTTAGAATATTCCTTTTACATTAAAATGAGTTGAGTTGTTTTTACTTCTTATTTATTCTTCATCTCGTAATTAATATGTAGCTTTGATTTGCTATGATGAAAAAAAACCTGATACAAGATACAATTCTTTATGTTCGTGTGAAGTTTGAAAAAGAAAACAGTGGGCATGATTGGTGGCATATATATCGTGTGTGGAAGCTTGCGCTAAAAATTGCAAAAGCTGAAAATGCCAATTTATTTTATGTTGAAATGGCTGCTTTGCTTCACGATTTAGACGATTGGAAATTAAATATTGAAGGACACCAGCTAAATAATGCCGAGAAATGGATGCAGAAGCTGGAGATGCAAAAGGAAGATATTGTTGCAATAAGCAAAATTATCGACGAAGTATCTTTTAAAGGGGCTGGCGTTGATACACCAGCTTCAACAATTGAAGCTAAAATTGTTCAGGATGCAGATCGTTTAGATGCTATAGGTGCGATTGGAATTGCACGTACATTTTCATATGGAGGTTGTAAAAACAGGTTGATTTATGACCCGGAGATTGAACCTGAACAACATATAGATTTTGAGTCGTACAAAAATTCAAATGCTCCAACTGTCAATCATTTTTACGAAAAATTACTCCTTCTAAAGGATCGGATGCATACAAAAACGGCAAAAGAATTAGCAGAGAAAAGGCATCATTTTTTAGAAATATACCTAAAGCAATTTTTTAACGAATGGAATTTGAATTAGCTATTGTTTAACCTTATAAACTATTCCAACATGAGAATTTCACATATCGCAATTTGGACCAGTGACCTGGAGGGAATGAAGAATTTTTATGTGCATTATTTTGATGGTGGATGTTCGGAAGAGTATAATAATCATTCGAAAAATTTCAAGTCGTATTTCATTAATTTTAAGGGAGATTGCAGCCTTGAGTTAATGCAGATGCCAGGTATTCCAAAAACAAAAAATGATAGCCGTAAACAGTTTACAGGCTTAATTCATTTGGCTATAGAAGTTGGAAGTAAGATGCGTGTTGATGAGCTTACCCAAAAATTACGTGAAGATGGATTCACAGTTCTTAGTAATCCTCGCAAAACGGGAGATGGGTTTTACGAATCGGTAATTCTTGATCCTGAAGGCAACAGGGTAGAGATTGTTGCTTAATAAGTCAAAAAGTATATGAGTTTAAAAGTTGTGAGGCAGGAGGCTATATTAATATGTAGCAATAGAATTTAGCTTCAGGTATTTCTGAATCCTTCATTTTCCCATTTTCTTCCATGCCCATACTCTTACTTCTTTAGTTTCGGCATGTTTTCTGCGGCAACACAAAGTTGTTCGTACCAGCTTTCCCCATATTTTTGGATTAGGGGATCTTTCAGGAATTTGTAAAGAGGAAGTTTCTGGGATTTACCACATTCTCTGGCTTCTTTACAAATATCGAGTTGTTGGTAATTGACGGCATCAAAGCGTTTGTATTCGGTTATGCGTATCGGAAACAAATAACAGGAAATGGGTTTGCGAAATTTAATTTTGCCTTCCAGAAAAGCTTTTTCAATAGCACATTTGGTTATTCCATGTTCATCTTTAAATGTGTAAGCACACTCACAATTATTAACCAAGGGTGTAACCAGGTCTCCATCGCTGTCAACCATTGATGTTCCCTGAATTTCAATAACTGTTCTGCCTTCCGGAGTCATGTAAGGTTCAAAACGAGAATAAAGCTTCTCAATCTCAATCGCTTCTTTTTGAGTTAAAGGAGCGCCAGAGTCACCTTCAACACAACATGCACCTTTACATTTCATCAGGTCACATAAAAACTGTTCTTCCAGAACATCAAAACTTACAATGGTTTTACCTATTTCGATCATTGTTTTTAAAAATAAAAAAGCCCTTCCACTTATGTAGAAGGGCTGCAAATATAGTTGCTAATTATTTTTCGATCAAAACTTTTCCCGTCATTTCAGCAGGAATTTCCAATCCCATTTCTGAAAGTAAAGTAGGAGCGACATCAGCTAAAATCCCATTTTTGATTTTTAGTTCTTTGTTGTCACTTACATAGATACAAGGAACGGGATTCAATGAGTGAGCTGTGTTTGCTGATCCATCTTCGTTTACAGCATTATCTGCATTACCGTGGTCGGCAATAATCATTACATTGTAATTGCTTCCACGAGCAGCTTCCACTACTTCTTTTACACATTGATCAACGGCAGTTACTGCTTTCGAGATCGCTTCGTAAACACCAGTGTGTCCTACCATGTCTCCATTTGCAAAATTCAGGCAAACAAAGTCCACTTCTCCTTTTTGCAATTCAGGAACGATAGCATCTTTTACCTTTGGAGCAGACATCTCAGGTTGGAAATCGTAAGTAGGAACTTTAGGTGAAGGAATTAAAATTCGAGATTCACCTTCAAACTCATCTTCTTTTCCTCCACTGAAGAAGAAAGTTACGTGAGCATATTTTTCTGTTTCTGCAATGCGAATTTGTTTTAAGCCAGCTTTTGATACAATTTCACCCATTGTGTTTATTGGGTTTTCTTTGCTAAATATAACGTTGATTCCTTTGAAATCAGCTTTATAAGTAGTCATGGTGTACCATTGCAAATCCATTGTTTTCATTCCAAAATCAGGAAGATCTTCTTGTGTAAATGCAATTGTCGTTTGGCGAAGACGGTCTGTACGGAAGTTGTAGCAAATGACAACATCACCTTCTTCAATGGTAGCAACAGGGCTGCCATCTTCGTTTACCATTACGATTGGCTTGATAAATTCATCGGTTAAATCAGCATCGTATGAAGCTTGAATAGAGGCTAATAAATCAGTTGATTTTTCACCTTCACCTTTAGTATAAAGGTCATATGCTAATTTTAGGCGATCATAGTTTTTGTCGCGGTCCATTCCGTAGTAACGGCCAATGATTGAAGCAAACTTACCGTTTGTACCTTTCAATGCTTCCAAATCATTTTTTAAGAATCCGTAACCTGAGCGAGGGTCCGTGTCACGTCCGTCAGTTAAACCATGAACAAAAACATTGTCCAGTCCCATGTCGGTACCCATTTGGCAAAGAGCAACCATGTGAGAACTTAGCGCGTGAACACCACCAGGGCCAATAAGACCAATCAAGTGCACTTTTTTATTATTTTCTTTGGCGTAAGTAAAAGCTTTTACCAATTGTGGGTTCTCTCCCAATGTTTTGTCTTTGATAGCTTTCGTAATTTTTACCATGTCCTGGTACAAAACACGGCCAGCGCCAATATTTAAGTGACCTACTTCCGAGTTACCCATTTGTCCGTCAGGAAGACCAACATTTTCACCGGAAGTTAACAATTGAGAATTTGGATATTCTTTCAATAATGAATCCATGAAAGGTGTTGGTGCAGAGGTAATAACATCGCGTTTCGAACCGTCGCCAATTCCCCATCCGTCAAGTATCATTAAAAGTGTTTTTTGTACAGCCATAATCTATAATCGTTTTAAATAATTTGCAAAATGCTCTCAAAAATATTCTTTTTTTAGAAGGATTAAAAATAAGAAAGCCAGTATATAAACAGATTTAATGATTCGTTGATTTCTGTTTTTATACTGGACTATTGGAGACTCTTCTATAGTGTAATCTTAGTTAAGAGTTACAGGAATTCCTTTTTCTCTGGCAGTAAGAACAATTGATCGTTTTATTGATCTAAGGATATCAAGATCAAAATTGCCTAAGTTGATTTTTATTTCTGAATTATCATTCATCTTAAAAATGAATTTTGGAAGGACGTATTTAATGTCAGATATCTTTTCCCATTCAATTTTGATTTCTTTTTTTATGATATTTGGTTTAATTGATATGATATCTTCATTTATTATAATAAATGCCTTGCCAAGGTGTTGTCTTATTGTTTTTCCAAATCCTTTTACAATAAAAATAATTCCCAATAATATACTTACAATAACAAAGGGAATGTATGATGTCTTATCGTATTGTTCTGCGCCGATACTTACAATTAGATTTATACTTCCGAGGAGAAAAAATAAGACTCCACAGGTTATAAGAATATAATTCTTCTTTTGGTTCCGGGTAAGATCAATTGAATAATCCATAAGCTATTTTTCTCTTTGATCATAAAGATATGAAATTTATGGTAAATTAACACATTTGTAATTAAATATAAATATTCCTTATCCTTTAAATTATAATTACTTAGGCTGAATAACTTTCGTGTTTTATGGAGAAGCAAAGCAAATTCGTATCTTTGCCATCCGCAGATAAAAGATTATTCTTCAACTTAAAAACAGATAAATAATATGGCATTAATTAATGAGCATTACCTGAAGTTGCAAGCAGGGTATTTATTCCCCGAAATTGGAAGACGTGTAAGTGAATTTGCAGCTGCAAACCCAGATAAAAAGATCATAAAAATGGGTATTGGAGATGTTACACAACCATTGGTTCCAACTATTTTAAAGGCTTTTCACGATGGAGTTGATGAAATGGGGAACGCTGAAACTTTTAAAGGTTACGGACCTGAGCAGGGGTATGAATTCTTACGCAAGGCAATTGCAGAAAATGCTTACCAGGCTAATGGGATGGACATTCCCGCTGATGATATTATTGTATCTGATGGATCGAAATGTGATACCGGAAATATTCAGGAAATTTTTGGTGCTGATAACAAGATTGCTATTTGTGACCCTGTTTATCCTGTGTATGCAGATACAACAGTAATGTCAGGAAAAACCGGAGTATGCCAGTCTAATGGGTATTATGATGGTATTGTTTATATGCCTTGTACCGAAGAGAATGGGTTCATTCCTGAATTACCAACAGAAACTCCGGATTTGATTTTCCTTTGCTATCCAAACAATCCAACAGGAACTGTAGCTAGCAAAGAAGAACTGGCAAAATGGGTAAAATATGCGAAAGAAAATAATTGTATCATCTTGTTTGATGCTGCTTATGAGGCATTTATTGTGGAAGAAGGAATTCCACGTTCAATATATGAAATTGAAGGAGCAAAAGAAGTAGCGATTGAGTTTCGTAGTTTCTCAAAAACTGCAGGTTTTACTGGAACTCGTTGTGCCTATACAGTTATTCCTTCCGAATTGAAAGCTTACGATAAAGCGGGCAAAGCACATTCTGTAAAGAACTTGTGGTTGCGCCGTCATTCTACGAAATTCAATGGAGTTTCATATCCTGTACAAAAAGCTGCTGCTGCAACGTTTACTCCTGAAGGGAAAAAAGAAATCGAATCAGTAATTGCTTACTATTTGGAAAATGCACGTTTGATGCGTGAAAGTCTTGCTGAAATTGGGTACACTGTATATGGTGGAGTAAATGCTCCATATGTATGGGTAAAAACAAAAGATGAAATGAGTTCATGGGATTTCTTCGATAAAGTATTGAATGAAGCAAATGTTGTTGGAACTCCTGGGTCTGGTTTTGGTCCTGCCGGTGAAGGTTATTTCCGATTCTCAGCCTTTGCTGATCGCGATAACGTGATTGAGGCGATGGGAAGAATTAAAAATCTAAGCTAGTTATGTAGTAAAAACTATATTATATCTCAGCCTCCGGTATTTTTATATCGGGGGCTGTTTTCTTAGGCAACCATTGGTAATTATTAAACATTGTTAAAAGGGATTAAGGTTTATAAACTTGTTTATTTTATCAGCGTTTATTAGTTACATTTGTTATTGTATGAAGAGATTACAGCTTTCAATATTGTTTATCCTATTTGTTTTTGTTCAGCAATCGTTTGGACAGGAATACGATTTATTGGTTGATCCGGTTTTGATCAACTTAAAAGGTCGGCTTGTGGATGCTATTGATGGAGAGCCTGTTCCGTATGCAAGTGTTATAAATCCACGAACGCACCGGGGTGCACTTACTAATGATAATGGATACTTTACTATGGAAGTATTAAATATTGACAGTCTATTGATCTCCGTGATTGGTTATACCAAAGAATATATGAGAATTCCCCTGAATCATAGTGAAGATAGTGTGTTGGTTCTTAATGCCCGACCTATTGTTTATCCTCTTGCAGAGGTTGAAATTACAGGAGAAAGCCCTGTTGTTAATCTGGATGGTATTTCAACGGGTAAGCCGGTCGATATTTCCCCTGAATTACGGGGTGATGCATTCAATTCAAAACCGAATGTTTTGGATGCGATCTTTTCACCTTTATCGTTCCTGCAATATCATCTAAGTAGAAGTGAACGGGAAAAACGACAAGTTCGAGAACTAATGGTTAGTCAGGAAGAATGGGCAAAAATTTCAGGGACTTATAATAAGGATGTCGTTATGGCGCTTACTGGTCTTAACTTTCAAGAGGCTGACACTTTTATGATCTATTTCAATCAAAAGAATTTATTATCCGGAAGATCTTCGGAATATGATATTCGAGAAGCCATTTTAACCCAATACCGAAACTTCCTTGTCGATCAGAAGGATACTGTTAACGTTGAATAGGATGTTCCTGCAATTTTCGGATCTCTATACTCAAAGAAAAACTACAAACTGAGACTGTAAACTGACCACTAATAATCTCGACATTTTTTCCGACCTTTGCCCCGACTTGAAAACTGATTATGAATAGACAAAATAGAAAACCCGGAGCAAAAAAACTCAACTATAATTTCAAGGATAACAAGAAAACCTCAACAACTGAAGGACAGAATTTTCCTGCAAAGGAGGATGAAAAAATAAGATTGAACAGGTTTATTGCCAATTCAGGAGTTTGTTCTCGTCGTGAGGCTGATAAGCTGATTGCCAAAGGAGATATAACCGTGAACGGAAATATTGTTACTGAGCTTGGTGCTAAGGTTAGCAAAAAGGATGATGTACAATACCTGGGAAAATCTTTGAGCATTGAGCAAAAGGTTTATGTTCTTTTGAACAAGCCACGGGGTTTTGTTACTACTTTGGATGATCCGCATGCAGAGCGAACTGTTATGGAATTGGTGAGTAGCGCCTGTGAAGAACGAATTTACCCGGTGGGTAGGTTGGATAAAGAAACAACAGGGGTGTTGCTTTTCACTAATGATGGAGAATTGGCAAAGAAGCTAACCCACCCAAGTTTTGAGAAGAAAAAAGTTTACCACGTATTTTTGAATGATGATTTCACTGAAGAACATCTCGAGCAGGTTAAAAATGGGATAGAGCTTGAAGATGGCTTTATTGCAGCGGACTCGATAAGCTATGTTGATCCACAAGATAAAAAGCAGGTCGGGATTGACATTCATTCGGGACGTAACAGAATTGTGAGACGAATTTTTGCTCATCTTGGATATAAAGTAGCCAGGCTCGACCGTGTATATTTTGCCGGATTGACGAAGAAGAACCTACCTCGTGGAAGATGGCGTTTTCTAACTCCCAAAGAAATCAGTTTTTTAAAAATGAATTAATGTAATAGATGAAGCTTTTACATGACTAATTAGCCGGTTTGGAAAGCGAATTTGTAAAAAGAATATCAGAAAATCAGGGAATCATACACAAGGTGTGTTCCATATACTGCGATACTGAAGAGGATAAACGTGACCTTTTTCAGGAGATTGTAGTGCAGTTGTGGAAATCATACCCTTCTTTTCGACAAGAGTCTAAGTTTTCAACCTGGATGTATCGGGTTGCCTTAAACACGGCTATTACAAGCTTCAAAAAATCAAAGCGCCAACCGGACCGGAGCGGATTAACACTGGATACAGTACAGTTGGCCAGTGAGGAATATAATCCGGAGACAGATGAGCTGATGCAGAAAATGCACCAGGCGATTTCAACACTTAGTGGTATTGAGAAATCTATAATTCTGCTTTTCCTCGAAAATAAATCATATGAGGAAATTGCAGAAATTACGGGGATTACTCAAAATTATGTACGGGTGAAAATGAACCGTATTAAGAAAAAGTTGAAAAAGAACATGAAACTTGAAGAGTAACATGGATTTAAAGGATTTACAATCAACATGGGATAAATATTCATCCACACAGGAAAGAAAAAATAAACTGGAAGAGGATGATTTTCAGGTGATGTTGAAGAAACGCACCAAAACCTTAATTGAAAATATTGACAGAAAGGTGAAAATAGGGATAACAATAATGGTTATTCTTACTTTCTATTTTATTATTGACGATTTTATTCTTGGTCCACAGATGGCAAAATCCGAAGGAATTTCATTGCCCTCATGGATATTCTGGCTTGATACATTAACAATCCTTTTTATTATCATCTCTTTTGTGTCCTTTGTTCAACGATACTACTACGTTCAGAAAGAGGTAAATCATCAAAACGATTTAAAAATATTGGTTCGTTCTATTCTTCGCTTAATGAAAACCTATAAAGTGATGTTTTACCTTGCACTGGTAATTCTTTTGCTAACATTTGGAGTGAGCTATGTTACAGGAATGTTTGCAGGGATTGAGCTTTCTGCGTACAGGCAGGGGGTTTCTATTCTTGAGCTTGATAGGACTCAGGCATTTCAAAAGTTGGCCGTTGGTTTGTTTGTTATCTTAAGTATTATCGCTGTCGTATTTCTTCTTGTTAGATGGGGCTTCCGAAAGTTGTATGGGAAGCATGTTGCTCAGTTAGAAAGTACCCTAAAAGAGCTGGAAGAAGTCGATTAATCTCGATTAGTTTCTTAGGATATTGTTTTGCAGGAGTATAGCAAAGAATTGACTATTCGCTCCCTGCGACTTTGAAATTTTTTATATTACCTGAGTATTAATAAACCGCAGTTTCTTCCATTTTTAACGTTCACGAAAAACACCTTTTGGGGTTATTTTTACTTTTGCACCCGGTTTTGACGGTACGATTGTTAAATAACAAGAATAACGTAATGAAGAGGAGAGATTACTATATTTTAGGATTGTTGCTATGTATAGTTTTATATGCAGCAAGTCATAGAAAAGAAGTTAAAGTATCCAAATCAGGATTAGAGAAGAATGACCAGGAATTAAAAGCTGATGTAGGTATCAGTAGTATTGATTCCTTAAAAAGCAAAATGAACCAGGTAATAAAAGTTGGATTTTAACTTTTAGAAGCTTAGGTTTTTTGTTTTTTCTTTTTAGCAGCAGGAAATAGAATATTATTCAGAATAAGCCGGTATCCCGGTGAATTTGGGTGTAAACTCAAATCTGTTGGTGGATCGCCAACCAGGTGACGGTAGTCTTCTGGATCATGACCACCGTAAAAAGTCCAGAAACCTTTCCCCGTTTCTCCATGAATATATCGCGCTTCATGGGCGGCTTTATTTTCACCCATAATCAATACATTCGATTTAATAAGACGTTCATCAAAGGCAGTCGTTTGTCCCATAAACCCTTTTATTATACGACTGTGATTTTGAGTAAGCATGGTTGGAACAGGATCCCATTTTGCCGAGAATTCAAATAAGGTGAAAAAATCTTCGTTTTGCTGAACGTTTCTTTTATCAGTAACATCTATATCTGAAAACTCATAAACATAGGGGTCTTCTTCAATTGTGAAATTCTCAAAAGCAAAAGTCTGGCTATAATCCAGCTTTTCGTTCATGTCCGGATCGGCAGGGTCGCCATCGTACATGGCTTCGTTTATATCAATTCCAGCTGCTGCCATGGCAATGTCATAGCTGTCTGTAGCGGCACACATGGCAAATAAAAAGCCCCCGTCGGTAACGTATCTCTTTATTTCCCGGGCAACGACCAGTTTCATCTCTGAAACTTTTAAGAATCCAAGTCTTTGTGCCATTTCCTGGTTGGTCTCAACATCTTCTTTGTACCACGAGAAATTCTGGTAATTGGCGTAAAACTTACCAAATTGTCCTGTGAAATCTTCATGATGAAGGTGAAGCCAATCGTAATCATTCAATGTACCATTCAGGATTTCTTCATCGTAAATAATGTCGTAATCAATTTCGGCATAGGTGAGAACCATGGTAACAGCATCGTCCCAGGGTTGCTTATTTGATGGAGAATAAACCGCTATTTTGGGTGCTTTCTGCATGCTGATAGCATCCTGGTTTACATCGTCCCGGGCAATGTTGGAAAGGATGGAGTTTGCCTGGGCATCTGCAATCTGTTCAACACTTACGCCACGTATGGCACACTCGTTTTCAATATCAGTTGAATAAGGAATCAGAAAACTTCCACCCCTGTAATTTAAAAGCCATTGTACTTCAATTGCTTTTTCCAGGGTTGAGTAAGCTATTCCATATGCTTTTAAATGATCTTTTTGCTTGTCATCCATGGGGATTAAAAGATATACTGCAAAACTTTGCTGTATAAAGATGAACAGGAAAAAGATGAATAGAATAGCTCTTTTAGAATGGGACATTATCTGAATCCGGTTTACCATAGTTGCTTGAGTTTTCTGATTCAAAACCAGTATTTACAGGCATAGGCGGTGGTGAGTCCACGTTCATTTTCGAACTGAATGTTTGTCCAACAACGCCTCCTCCAATATCTTCAGGAATAACACTTTCTAGGTCAGCAAATTTAACTTGTTGCTTCTTAAATGCCAATTGAACATCTCCAACCGAACCATTACGGTGCTTGGCAACAATAATTTCGGCTACTCCTAAAAGTGAGTTTCCGCTTTCGTCTTCAGTGATTCCGTAATATTCCGGACGGTGAATAAACAGTACAAGGTCGGCATCCTGCTCAATCGCACCAGATTCACGAAGGTCGGAAAGCTGAGGGCGTTTCCCCTCACGGGATTCTACAGAACGGTTAAGCTGCGAAAGTGCCAAAATTGGAACATCCAGCTCTTTAGCAATGGCCTTTAATGAGCGGGAAATCATACTAACTTCCTGCTCCCTGTTTCCTCGTCCATCCATCCCGGCTGTCATCAGCTGAAGGTAATCGACAATCACACAGCTAATATCGTGTTGCATTTTTAGGCGTCGGCATTTGGCTCGGAACTCAAAGATTGAAAGCGCAGGAGTATCGTCAATAAACAGGGGGGCATCTTCCAAAACATTCAACTTCCGGTTGAAATGCTCCCATTCCCAGTCTGCCAGTCTTCCGTTTTTAATTTTTTCTGAACCCAGTTCGGTTTCGGCAGAAATTAAACGATTAACCAGCTGAACAGAGGACATCTCCAGTGAAAATACTGCTACAGGTTTTTTGTGTTCAACTGCCATATTTCGGGCCATGGAAAGTACAAAAGCTGTTTTACCCATTGCCGGACGGGCAGCAATAATTACCAGGTCGGTTTTTTGCCAGCCCGATGTGATTCGGTCTAAAGCTGTAAATCCGCTGGGAACACCGCTAAGTCCATCTTCACGTTGCGAAGCCATCTCAATTAAATGGGCAGCTTCTTTCAAAATGGGCTTAATGGGAAGAGTTTCCTTTTTTATATTTCCTTCGGCAACTTTGAATAGTTCCGTCTCCGAAAAATCAATTAAATCATCGACGTCGAGTGTGTCGTCATACGATTTCGTTTGAATTTCGGATGAAACACGGATCAACTCGCGCTGAATATATTTTTGAGCAATAATACGGGCATGAAACTCGATGTGTGCGGCAGAGGCAACTTTGCTGGTAAGCTGAGTAATGTATAATGGGCCTCCAACCTCATCAAGTTCATTGCGGTTTTTTAATTCCTGGGTAACCATCAACAAGTCAACCGGCTTTTCATGCGTTGACAAGTACTTGATGGATTCAAATATTTTTTTGTGTTCTTCTTTGTAAAAACTATTGGTGTCAATAATATCAGCAACAGTAATGTAGGCATCCCGTTCAAGCATTAATGCACCTAAAACAGCTTCTTCTACATCCAGCGCTTGTGGGGGTAATTTCCCGTACTGGGCATTAATTTGCTCAATGGTATTGTTATTCTTTTTTGTTTTTCTCTCTACTGCCATGTTGGTGCTGATTGATTTTCAGTGTGTTTGCTGTTCCTGAAAAATACAGGAAACGGATTTTAAAGTTATAAAAAAACCAAACTCAAATCGTTTATCCCGATTCTAAATTAGAAGGTTTTTTGAACAGTTTGTCGTGTTGTTTGATTGTTCCCCGCAACAGCAATCCTTTTGCAATGGTTTTGCCAATCCTGTTTTAATATTTTAGATCCTGCACCATTTTCATGGCAGACTTTAGGCTTTTGGGGAATCCTGCAAAGCATTTAAGCTGTCCTGCCGTTTTTTTTAAGATGCAGCGTCATTTTTAGTTTTTCCTGCACGCTTTTTTTTATCTCTGCATGGTTTTTTTAAAATTCTGCAGCCTTTATTTAGAACCTGCTGACCTTCCCTAAAATAGCTTGACAGATTTATACTTATTTTCTAGTATTCCAGAAGCAGTAGATAGTTGCCTCTGGAATACAAACCTAGTTAAAATTTATTACTAAGATCTGTTTCATTTTAATTCCTTATCCCTAAAGTAAAGTTTCTGTTTTGTGCTTAAGCACAAAACAGAAACTTACGCAGCTCTTATTGCTGATTTTCTATACTTATTTGAACGATGTCCCTAAAATTCATTACACTGTTCTGTTTTGAACCTACTTTGTGAGACAATGTGTATTCTTTCTTTTTCCAATGCTTTCGTAGCTTTCCGGTACGCTTATGTGCCTGGGCTGGAGTAAGCATATCACAACTTCTGTGTGGGCGTTGATTATTATATTTATCAATGGCAATTTTAACTGCTTCATGGGCAACATTGTAATCTTCAAAGGTTTGGTGCAAATCATATTCATCTTTCAATATGCCGTTTACCCGTTCTGCAATTGCGTTCTCGTAAGGATCGCCTTTCTCTGTCATCGATATCAGGATATTGCTCCCTTTCAGGTAATTTACATAGTCATAGCAACAATATTGTATCCCCCGGTCTGAATGATGGATCAATTTCTTGCTTGTGTCTTCAGTCTCAACTGCCATTCTCAGTGCATTTAATGCTCCGGTGCTGGTCAAATCGTACCATAAGCACCAACCAACAACCTTTCTTGAATACGCATCGGTTATCAGCGATAAATAAGAAAACCCATATTTTGTGCGGATATAAGTTATGTCGCTTACCCAGAGTTTTCCCGGGAAACTTAAATCAAGATCTCTGACAATATTGGGGTACTTCTTGAATAAATGCTTGGAGTTGGTCGTCTTTGCTTTTCGTTTGCTCCTGCGTACTTGCAAACCATGCTCGCTCAATAAAACCGAAAACTTGTCCCGCCCCATCTTAATACCATGTTCTGATAAAAAAGGCTGCATCAACCCATGAAGCTTTTCACTGCCCATTTTTGGGTGGTCTTTTCTAAGTTTCTTTACTTCCTGTAATATCAGAACCTCTGCTAATTGTGTCTTTGATTCCCGTTTTTTAGTGTCGTACCATGCCTGGCGGCTATAACCAAACAGCTCACAGCTATCCTTTTTACTTATTGAAGGATACATGTGTGCCAGTAATATTACTGCTTGGCACCAGGCTTTTTTCTGATAGGGATTTTAAATTCTGTTTCGGCTACATCAATAAGGGTATTGAGAGCAATGTTTTTCATCCGGGCTTTTTCCAGCTGTTTTTCCAACTCCTTGATGCGCTTTTCAAGCTCTTTATTATCTGACCTTTCTTTCGAACTCATGAAACACAAAGATACGTGCAATTCATCGGAATACCTCTCTTGCCAACGTTTTAAAATGTCTGTATAGTGTTTCCTACTCAACTTAAAACGATCCCGGATCTCTTGAATTGACATATGACCCCCATCGATTTGGCTAACAACCCAACGGCGAAAACTTACTTCGTACTTGTTGTAATCAACAGGATAATCTTTAAATCCATCCATGTGATCGGTCAACATGCTTTCTTTATGATTCTTCATTTTTCTTGACTTTTTGCGTCAAGTTATTTCAGGGTAAGACAGCAGCTATTTTTTTAATTTCTGCGCCGCAGAAAATTAAAATTTCCACGCTGTAAGGGCTAAAAATAAGCAGAGAACCTCTGTGTGTTCGCAGGACATCTTAGAATGGAGCAAGGAACTCCAGTGACTTAGCTTGTGAACTTTGTATTCATGTACTTATGCATTTTATTTCAATCCATCCTGAATAATCTGGGTAAGAACTTCTTTCAAGTCTTTTCCCATTGCTTCAATTTGTTGAGGGATAAAACTGGTAGCTGTCATGCCGGGAGTTGTGTTTACCTCGAGGAAATAAAACTTTCCTTCTTTTAGGATGAAGTCAACACGGACAATTCCCTTGCAGTTGCATAAATCATAAACTTGTGAAGCTAATTGCTGAATTTCGGTGGTAAGTTCCGGTGAAATTCGTGCAGGTGTAATTTCATCGGTCATGCCTTTGGTGTACTTGGCTTCAAAATCGAAGAATTCATTTTTAGGGAGCACCTCAGTAACCGGGAAAATGGTTTTCTCGCCATTTATTTTAACGAGTCCACAAGTGAATTCTTTTCCTTCGATAAACTCTTCAACTAAAGCCTCCGGACTTTCATCCCATGCTTTTTCAATAGCAGGTAATAATTCTTCTTTTGTTTTTACTTTCGTTACTCCAAAGCTAGAGCCGCCTAAGTTTGGTTTTACGAAAACAGGTAAGTTTAAATCACCAATGATCGATTCGGGATCAACCTGTGATCCTTTAGGAAAATGCAGAGATTTAGCCATCGGAATATTGAAATTCCGTAGGAAATTACAGCAGTAAAATTTATTGAAGGTGAGAGCAGAAGAGTATACTCCACAAGTTGAATAGGGAACTTTTAACAATTCGAAGTATCCCTGCAAAATACCATCTTCTCCTGGGGTGCCATGAATTATAATATAGGCATAGTCGAATTTTATCTTTTGTCCTTCAATCATAAAGCTGAAATCAGCCTTGTCAACATAGGCGATTCTTTGGCCTCCAACAATTACTGACCAAACTGAATCTTTCATTTCAACATACCAGGGTTGAAAGATTTCCGGATCAATAGAATTGTATACATTTTTACCGCTTTGTACTGAAACTACATATTCGGAAGAGTCTCCTCCATAAACTACTGCAATATTTTTTTTCATAGCTAAATTTCTTCGATGTTTCTGTTTGAAATATAGTCGCGCCATTTCTGAATAGCCCGGCTCATATCCTCTGGAAGTTCCGAGCCAAATAACATTTCTTCGCCTGTGGCCGGATGAACAAAACCTAACGTTTTGGCGTGAAGTGCCTGACGGGGTAACGTCTGGAAGCAGTTGTTTACAAACTGCTTGTATTTTGAAAAAGTTGTTCCCCAGAGAATTTTGTCTCCACCGTAAGTGTCATCATTAAACAGGGGATGACCAATATGCTTCATGTGAACACGTATCTGATGGGTTCTTCCGGTTTCAAGTTGACATTGAACAAGGCTAACATAGCCCAATTCTTCAATGAGCTTATAATGAGTAACAGCATGTTTGCCATGATCTCCCTCTGGGTAGACTGTGAACATTTGGCGGTCTTTTTTGCTGCGTCCAATGTTTCCTTCAATTCTTCCCTCCGGTTCTTTCAACCTACCCCAAACTAAAGCCACATATTGACGTTTAGTTGTTTTCTCAAAGAACTGAAGAGAAAGTTTATTTTTTGCCTCTTCGGTTTTGGCTACAACCATTAAGCCCGATGTATTTTTATCAATCCGGTGTACCAGCCCGGGACGGGGATCACTACTGTTGAAAAGAGGTAGATCTTTAAAATGCCAGGCTAAACCGTTTACAAGCGTTCCTGTGTAATTGCCATGCCCCGGATGTACAACAAGTCCCGGTTGTTTGTTGATGACGATAAGGTGGTCATCTTCGTATACAAAATCAAGTGGAATTTCTTCAGGAATGATTTTCAGGTCCCTGCGGGGAAAGTCCATGACAATGCTAATTTCATCATCTGGTTTTACTTTGTAATTTGATTTTACAATTTTCCCGTTTACACGAATGCTTCCGGCATCTGCAGCTTGCTGAATGCGGTTTCGAGATGCATTATCGATCCGGTTTACAAGGTATTTATCAATCCGTAATTGCTTTTGTCCGGGATCAACTTTTAGGTTATAGTGTTCAAACAGGGCTCCATCATCCTGATCGTCATCCTGCTCATCAAAAATATCGTCTTTTTCTTCAATCATTAAAAGAAGTCGTTTTCTGGTGTGTCTTCAGGATAATCTGTTTCCTGATCTAAAATTTCAATTTCTTCACCCGATACCAGTTTTTCAGCATCGATAGTTAGCCACAGATCAATAGAAGTTCCCATTTCAGTATCTTCAGTATTTGAAGGGGCAGGTCGTTGTTGCCAGATTCTAGCCTCAAGTGAATCTTCCATTGTTTCAATGGATTCATCGTAAATAACAGCTCCTGTTACTAATGATAAAGCTTGAATTTCGCTTTTTGCAAGTTCCAGGGTTACTCCTGCCAGATCGGGAACAATCGTTAATTCTCCAGACATGGATTGTCCAACTGTTAAGTTAATGACAGTTCCTTTGCTTACCATTGTTCCAACATCGATGTCTGTGCTGTCAATCATTTGGCTTAATACCAGATCAGAATATTCTGAAGGTACATAGGTAACTTCACCCAATACCAAACCATCTGTCTGCAAAATATTTTGAGCTTGTCTTAGAGAAATGTCTGTAAGTTTAGGCATTGCAATTTCATCGGGGCTTGTTGCGCTTATCGTGATGAATATGTTCCGTCCTTCTTTAACTATAGCTCCGGCAATAGGACTTTGATCCAGAACAGTTCCGGGTGCTACTCCGGCAATATAGGTTGAATCGTTTATTTCAAAACGAAGATTTTTCTCTGTAATAAGTTGATTTACCTCGTTTAGCGTTAACCCGGAAAAATTGGGAACCGATAATGATTCACCATGATTAGTGTAACTGCGTAGAGAATAGATAACAAGAAGCACTAAAAGTATTATTATTGCTATTGCCAGCAGAAGGTTCAGAAAAAAACTTTTACTCTTTATAAAGTTAATGAGGCTCATAGTTGAGGAATTTTGTTCCAATTAAAGAACAAAAATAGTTTAAAATTTAGTATCCGGGAGCTTGAATAGTTTTGAAATTACTTAAAGAGCAAAATAAAACTGTTAATATAAGGATTTGAAAAAAAGAAAATAGAAAAGGCCATTTCCAAAGAAATGACCTTTGTCTAAGATTACTAACTAAACTAACTAAACTTTAACTATGCTGTTGCAAAGAAATAACTGATTAATTCCAGAAGACTGAGTCATTCATCCAGCTCTCAATTGTTAAGTCTTCATCTGAATCGTGTTCAATCTTGAAAGTGGAATGTGACCATTTACTGTTGTCTGTCATCCATGATTTTAACTCAATTTCTGTTTCAGTTTCTACTCTGAAGTCAGATGATAATACACTTGCTGAATTCCAGGAGCTTGAGTTTGTCATCCATTTTTCCAGATCAAGTGGATTTTCCTGCTCTGTTGCAAATAGAGCAAAATTTGTTTCTGTCTCACTTGTGTTCCAGTTTGGATTCTCAAGCATCCATGACTCTATTTCCATTTTTGTTTCCTGCTCTTCCATAAATAATCCTGTGTCGCTTGTTGCATTTATACTCGTAAGTGCAATTAATCCTAATGCTAATAGTTGAGCTGATTGTTTAAAAAATCTTTTCATGATATTTAATCTTTTAGTTGTTGCTAAATTGTTTACTAGTAAGACAAATAAGAAGCTAAAAGGTTATTCTGCATAGTGTTAAAGATTCTAAATGAAATCTTAAGGAAATATTAAGACCGGATTGTCTCTTTTGGGTGGTTTTTTTGTAAAAGAAAAAAGGGACTAAAAATGTCCCCTTCTCATACTAAATGATACCCTCGTAATCAACTACCAAATGTTTCTATCTATCATCCATGTTTCAAGGCTCAATTCACTATCTGTTTCAGGCTCAAAATTGGCAAACAAATTAGTCCAGAAATAATCTTCAGTCATCCAGCTTTCGATAGATAATTCCTCTTCTGTTTCCGTTTTAAAAATTGTTGATGCAGTGGCCAGGTTATCCCATTGAGAGGTATCTGTCATCCAGCTCTCAAGACTTATATCTTGTTCTTTTTCAACTCTAAAATGCTTTGTGAAATCTCTGAAACCACTACGGTTAAAGGCAGATATCATTTGGTGAATATCTTCGGCAGATGGGCGGTGTGTGTTGTTGATGAATGCACGAAGATCTCTAAAATGATTCATGTGATTGAAATCTCTATGGAGACGATTGTTGTCAAATCCAAAATTCTGTGCTGTCATCCAGTTTTCAATAACTAATTCCTCTTCATCTTCTATCGTAAAGTCGATATTTTCTGCTTTTGCATGGTTGCTAATAAGAATGATTGCTGCGATAGCTAATAAGCTGGCTAATGATTTAAGTTTTGTTTTCATGACTTGTGATTTTTAAATTTATTTATCCTTTAGACAAACAAGATCACAAGAGGTTAATCCTGAAGTTGTTAAAATAAATCTAAGCTTTCTTAAGGAAAACTTAAGAGGATTTTACGTGACTTAGAGGCGTGCTCTGAAAATTTGATATCCCTTAGGGAAGATGTTCTCAATATTCTTTTTTTCGGAACGGAATAATCCGTAAACAGCAGATCCACTTCCTGACATCAGTGCAAATGAAGCTCCCTGGTCATATAGTTTTTGTTTGATATCCGCAATTTCCGGATATTCCGAAAATACATATCGCTCAAAATGATTTTGAATATTTCCTTTCCATCGGGTTACTGAAAATCCGGCCAGGCCTTTTAATGAAAGTCGGCGTTTATTTGGAGTGATATTTTGATATGCCTGAGACGTAGAGATATGTATGGGTGGTTTTATCAAAATAAGGTAGTATTCTTTAAGAATAATATCTAATTTCTGCATAATCTCACCTCTTCCTGTTGCATAAACAGGTTGAGGATCAATAAAGAATGGACAGTCACTTCCAAGTTGAAGAGCATAGTCAGTAAGCTTTTCCTTGTTTATTTCAAGATTGAAAAGCTCATTCAATAGTTTTAGCATATAAGCTGCATCAGAAGATCCACCACCTAAGCCGGCTCCAAATGGTATTACTTTGTGTAAATGAATGTGAACAGCAGGGATCTTGTAATCTTTTGCAATTAAACGATAAGCTTTTACGACAAGATTATCCTCAGGCTTGCCATCAATTTCAATCCCTGTACTGGTAAATTTAAAGTCATCAGCAGGGATTACTTCCAATGCATCCTGAATATTAACAGGGTAAAATACAGTTTCCAGATTGTGGAAGCCATCCGGTCTTTTTTCTGTAATAAAAAGACCAATATTAATTTTTGCTATTGGATAAACAATCATTGTTCTTTTGTTGTAATACTCAAAGTTACAAAAAGTTACCCATAAATAATATACTTTTATTGATAACTATCAGTAGGAGCACAAGTACAAATCAAATTTCTATCCCGTAGGCATCATCAATACGTCCAACTGGTGGCCAATATTTATTGTTTTTTAGCCATTCAAGTGGGAATGCAGCCTGTTGTCTGGTATACGAATGATTCCATTCATCAGAGGTTACATTGTTTGCTGTGTGTGGCGCATTTTTTAGTGGATTATCTAATTTGTCCGATTTCCCGGAAACAATTTCCTGGATCTCTTCATAAATAGAACGCATGGCTTCAATAAAACGATCCAGCTCTTCCCTTGATTCACTTTCTGTAGGTTCTACCATTAGCGTACCATGAACAGGGAATGAAAGAGTAGGAGCATGGAATCCATAATCCATTAAACGTTTGGCAATATCAGCTTCGGTAATCCCGGATTCATTTTTAAAGTGACGGCATTCCAAAATCATTTCGTGAGCAACACGCCCGTTTTTGCCTGTATAAAGGATTCCATAAGTATCTTGCAGAGCACTTGATATGTAATTCGCATTCAGAATTGCAATTTCTGTTGCACGTTTTAGTCCGTCAGCTCCTAACATTTTAATGTATCCGTAAGTTATAGGAAGGATGGATGCACTTCCCCAGGGAGCAGCAGAAACCGCTGAGATACCAACATGTCCATTATTCATCACCGGATGTGAAGGTAAAAACTCAACCAAATGTTCAGCAACGGCAATAGGGCCAACTCCAGGACCACCTCCACCGTGAGGGATTGCAAATGTTTTGTGTAGGTTTAAGTGGCAAACGTCTGCTCCAACCTGATGTGGATTTGTTAACCCAACCTGAGCATTCATGTTGGCACCATCCATATATACTTGTCCACCGTTTTGGTGAATAATTTCACACATTTCAACAATTGAGGCTTCGAAAACACCATGCGTAGATGGGTAAGTAACCATAAATGCTGATAGAGTGTCTTTATATTCTTCTGCTTTTTTACGCAATTCGTCAACATCAATATTGCCCTTTTCATCGCAGGGAACAACTACTACTTTCATGCCGGCCATAACGGCACTGGCTGGGTTTGTTCCGTGAGCTGATGAAGGGATAAGCACAACTTTTCGTTTATAGTCTTCCCGACTTTGATGATAAGCCTGAATGACCATTAAGCCTGCATATTCACCGGCAGCTCCGGAGTTCGGTTGTAAGCTAACATCAGCAAAACCAGTTATTTCAGCAAGATCACGGCGAAGTTCTTCCATCATTTCCTGGTAGCCACGAGCCTGGTTTTTGGGAACGAACGGATGGATGCCCCCAAACTCAATCCAGCTTAGAGGTAACATTTCGGTTGCAGCATTGAGTTTCATGGTACATGATCCCAGTGGAATCATGGAATGAGTAAGTGAAATATCGCGATGTTCAAGTCTCTTTATATAACGAACCATCTCTGTTTCAGAACGGTATTTGTTGAATGCATCCTGCTCCATGTACTGACTTGTGCGTAATAATTCTGAAGCAATCGTTATTTCA
This sequence comes from Prolixibacteraceae bacterium, assembly GCA_963676845.2. Taxonomy (GTDB): domain Bacteria; phylum Bacteroidota; class Bacteroidia; order Bacteroidales; family Prolixibacteraceae. The sequence goes on from CAXXKK010000032.1 coordinate 26,736, forward strand.
TCAGGATATTTATTTATAAAAGGATAAGGTTTGTTTGCAGCCTTTGCAAAAACCTCGATAATCCAGTTAATATCGTCCAGGTTGGTTGTTTCATCAATGCTTAAGCCAACTTCTCCATTTTCAAAATAGCGGAAATTCATTTCCAACTCATGCGATAACCATTCAATATCTTCATGTTTTACATGTTTGGGAAGAGAAAAACGAATGGTGTCAAAATAGTTCGTATTGAGTTGGGTGTATCCCAGTTTTGTAATTTCTTTTGCCAGTAATCCGGCGATGCTATGAATCCGTTCTGCAATTTGCCTGATTCCTCTAGGGCCATGATAAACGGCATAAAATCCGGCCATTGATGCTAATAATGCCTGTGCAGTACAAATATTGGAAGTGGCACGTTCACGTTTAATATGCTGTTCTCGTGTTTGCAATGCCATGCGTAAAGCCCTGTTCCCATGTTGGTCTTTTGAAATTCCGATGATACGACCAGGCATGCTTCGTTTGTATTCATCTTTGGTGGCAAAGTAAGCAGCATGTGGTCCTCCATATCCCATTGGAATACCAAAACGTTGAGAACTTCCGAAAACCATATCGGCTCCCCATTCTCCGGGAGGAGTTAGTATTGCCAGACTTAACAAATCAGCAGCAACAGCTAATTTAGCATCAACAGCGTGAGCTTGTTCTGCAAGGTTTTCGTATGAGATAATTTCACCATTTGAATTGGGATATTGAATAATAGCACCAATAACTTCATCGGTGAAAATAAAATCAGAAGCATCCATTATCCTTAAATCTATATTTAAAGGAAATGCTCTTGTTTTTAGTACATCATAAGTTTGAGGCCAAATGTACTGGTCGACTAAAACTACATTTGCTCCTGCTTTTGCTTTTGCGCGTGAACGAGAGTTTAGCATCATAATCATGGCTTCGGCAGCAGCAGTTGCTTCATCCAGTAAAGATGCATTGGCAAGTTCCATGGATGTAAGTTCACAAACCATGGTTTGGTAATTAAGCAAAGCTTCCAAACGACCCTGTGAAATTTCAGCCTGATATGGAGTATATGAAGTATACCAAACCGGATTCTCAAGCACATTTCTTAGAATTACAGCAGGGGTTATGCTATCGTAATAACCCATTCCGATGTACGTATTGAAAACTTTATTTTTTTGAGCCAGGGCAAGGATTTTACGGAAATATTGTCTTTCAGTTAAACCATCTTCAAGTTTCAATGGTGTTTTTAACCTGATGTTTTCAGGGATGGTTTGATCGATTAATTCATCCAATGTTGAAACACCAATTGTTTCTAACATTTCTTTTACATCCTGTTTTCTGGGACCGATATGACGGCTTACAAATTTATCACTTGCCATGTTTATTGCTGATTTTTAAGAAGTGCCAAAAATAGTTCGAAAATTTCCGAAGAAAAAATGATTTTTATCTTGTTTTAAGATACCACAAACTGTATGTTTTTGCAACTTATTTTACTTGATCCATCTTAATATATTAGACAGTTATTGAGAGATTTCCCCCAAAAAGTAAAAAATTAGATACTAGTCCATTAAGAATGGATTTGAAGTTTTCTCGAAGCCAATGTTAGTTTCCGGTCCATGACCACTGTACACAATGGTGTCTTCGGGTAACACAAGTAATTTTGTCTTGATATTACTGATAAGTTGTTCGTAGCTTCCCTTGGGTAAGTCAGTACGACCAATGCTTCCATAGAAAAGAACATCACCTGCCAATACGAATTTTTGTTCGGATTGATGAATAACTAAGCTTCCGGGAGAATGACCGGGAACATGAAGTAGTTCTAATTCTGAGTTCCCAAACTGGATTTTATCGCCTTCCTGAATATATTCATCGGGATCGTCAACCGGTTCCAGTGGAACGCCAAAAGCATCACCTTGCGTTTCTGCCCTTTCAATTAAAAATGAATCTTCCTTGTGTGCTAAAAAAGGGATTTTATACTTTGTCCGTAGATAGGAAATGCCAAGTATATGATCGAAATGACAATGTGTGTTGACAAGCTTTACTGGCTTCAAGTTTTTATCTGCGAGAAAACTTTCCAATTCTTTTTGTTCATTTTCAAAATAACAACCTGCATCTACAATAATGCATTCTCCGGTTTCATCGTATAAAACGTATGTATTTTCCTGAATAGGATTAAATGTGAATTTCTGAATTTGTATCATATGAATTACTTTTCTGTACCCTTTAACATAGGTACGAACACAAATGTTCCGTGTGATTCTTTTTTATAGTCATCTTCGCCTTCTTTTATAATGACTGTCATTATTTGTTTTTCTGGAGGTCCCAGGGGGATAACCATTCTCCCTCCCACCCGAAGTTGTTTTAATAAATCTTCAGGAATAATAGGAGCCCCGGCTGTTACAATGATTTTGTCGAAAGGCCCGTAAGTGGGTAGCCCTTTGTATCCGTCACCATAAAAGAATTTTGGGTTGTAGCCCAGGTCGGGGAGTAACTGTTGTACCTTTTGGTATAATTCCCGTTGACGTTCAATTGTATAAACTTTCACTCCCATTTCGACAAGTACTGCTGCCTGATAGCCAGATCCCGTTCCTACTTCAAGAACTTTTTCGTTTGGTTCCAGTTGGAGCATTAAGGTTTGAAAGGCAACGGTGTAGGGTTGAGATATGGTTTGCCCGGCTCCAATTGGGAAAGCCTGGTCTTTGTATGCAAATTGAATGAAACTACTCTCCATGAATAAATGCCGGGGAACCTTTGAAATTGCATTCAGGACTTTTTCATCTCTAATGCCTTTTATTTTAAGTCCTTCAACCAAACGGTTTCGTAAACCTTGATGTCTAAAAGTATCTCTTGGGTCCGTAGCTTTCATTGATGCAAAATTAATTCTAAATGATTATCCTTTACTTTTCTCTTCGTCGTACCTTATCAACAAAATCCGTTGAAAAGTTTAGAATTCAGGAATCCCTAAAATAGCTTTTTATTTCTAATTTGCAGCTATGATTAAAATAGGTTTTTTGTCATCGGGGAGTGCTGTCAACAAGTACATTGATTTGATTCAACAGGAAAATGATCTTAAACTCACAAATTATTCTATAGATACAGATCTTTCTGGTGAATCATCAATTTTATTTAAGGCTGAGGAGGTGCTTGATTCTTCAGATGCCGTACATATTGATCTTCCTTCTCCCGGTTTTAAACTTTTAAAACTGGTTATACGAAGAAGTAATCACTTGTTTTCGGTCAGGCTTCCTTCCTTGAGTATGAATCAACTGAATGATTTGATTGCGCTTGAATCTGAAGCGGGTTCTGTTACCCAGTTTTTTAATCCGTATGTTTTCTCAACTGATAATTTGAAATTGCTTAAGCGTTTTCAAACTCCGGCTTTAATTAATATCCGTTGTGTTGCAGCCAAGCCTGAAGAGTTGGAAGAACAGTTGATGAATCTCCTGCTTTATTTGATTTTGCTGGATAAAAGTGAGTTTAAAAAAGCGGATTTGTTTTCGATGGAGAATAAAGATGGAACCATCCTTTTAGATATTCGTTTGACCTTTTCCTCTGGAACAATTGCCGGGATAACTCTTTCTTCCCGTTTTAATAAGGATCAATCACAGGTAGAAATATTTCAACAAAATCAACCTATTGTAGTTTCTACTTTGCCAACGGCGAATGACGCAAAGTTTGAGGATGCAAAACAAAATGCGATTAAGCACTTTGTTAAAGCTATAAAGAACCGACAGGCTGTTTTGGTTTCACTTCCACAGCTTTTGCAGGCAAAAATTGTCATGGAGTCAATCAAAGAAAAAATGAGAAACAGGGGAAGTTTGTTATTTTCATAAAAACTCTACTTTTGCTGCAATAATCAAACGTATAGATGCGTTTTCAGCTTACTGGAAACTCAACCCAAACTTTATCCGGATTTATGAATAAAAGAGCACAAGTTGCTAAGTACTTGTTTTTTGACCTGCTTGCTGCTGCAGTGAGCTGGACATTGTTCTTTGTATATCGTAAATCTTACATTGAACCACAGAAATTTGGAATTGATGTGCCAATTGAATTTACGTCACGTTATTATCTGGGCTTATTACTTATTCCTCTTTTTTGGATTACGGTTTATTACATAAGTGGATATTATACCAAAATATATAGAAAATCGAGACTGATAGAATTGGGGCAGACCTTTCTGACATCCCTAGGAGGTGTTATTTTTATTTTCTTCGCCCTTTTGCTTGATGATTTTATAGGTTCGTATAAAAATTACTACAACCTCTTTCTTACTCTTTTTATTTTGCATTTTGGACTGACTTATTTTTTTAGGGTGATACAAACCAGTCGGAATGCTCATAAAATTCAATCCCGGAAAATCGGGTTTAATACCATTATCGTTGGAGGAAATGAAAAAGCTGTAAATATTTATAAGGAGATTGAGTCTCAGGAAAAATCAGCAGGGAATAAGTTTATTGGGTTTTTATCAGTTGAAGAAAATGAGAGTTATTCTTTGGATCAATACATTCCCAGACTTGGAAAATACCAGGATTTTCATAAGATTTCAGAAGAGGTTGAAGTTGAAGAAGTTATTGTTGCTATCGAATCCACAGAACATGATTTGCTGAGTGATATTCTAACTTGCCTGCAAAATCAGACTGTAACTATTTGGGGAGTTCCTGATTTGTTTGATATGCTATCTGGTATGATCAAAACCAACGTTCTGTTCTCAAGCCCTCTAATTAAAATCTCGAATGGAATAATGCCTGCCTGGCAGGAAAATTTGAAACGGCTTTTCGATGTTGCGTTTTCTGTTCTAGCAATTATCCTCTTTTCCCCATTTATACTTTTTTTTATCATCTGGATTAAAAAAGATTCTTCGGGGCCAGTTTTCTATAAACAAAAACGCATTGGAAGACATGGTAAGCCGTTTACTATTTATAAATTCCGTACGATGGTGCAGGATGCTGAAAACGGAAAACCTGCTCTTTCCTCTCATGATGATCCGCGCATTACCAAATTTGGACGGTTTTTGAGAAAAACACATCTGGATGAAATTCCTCAGTTTTATAATGTGATTGTGGGTGAAATGTCGCTTGTTGGGCCACGGCCAGAGAGGCAATATTACATTGATCAACTGGTGCAAAGAGCTCCGCATTATACTTTGCTGCAAAAAATACGACCAGGCATTACTTCTTGGGGACAAGTGAAATACGGTTATGCATCCAATATTGATGAGATGCTGGAGCGTTTGCCTTACGATTTGGTTTACATGAAGAATATCTCACTTTACCTGGATTTTAAAATACTGATTCATACCTTTTTGGAAATTTTCAGGGCAAAAGGGAAGTAGGATTAGTGCAAGCTGAATTTTTGCAAAACGCGATATTCCGGTTCGGTTGGTTTTAAAATACTTTCATACAAAATGATTTCTTTTACCTGGATAGTTTGCTGCTCGTTGTTGCTGAATTTCTCAAGTGTTGCAAAGAAATGAGTTTTATTTTTAATGAATTTCATCCTGCCCAATGTGAGATGGGGACTGTATTTTCGTTGCATTCCTTCAAAGCCAAATTCTTCCAGCGATCGTTGTAGTTTCTCAACAAAACAATTTAGTTGATCGGCTTCTTTAATTCCAATGAAAACTACGGCCGGGTTCTTTCTTTTTCCAAAGTAGGAAAGCCTTTTTAGTAAGAATGAAAAAGATGACGTTTCTGCGGTTAAGCTTCCCAGGGCTTTTATGATTTTTGAAATCTGAGCTTCGTTTAAATCTCCTAAAAACTGAAGCGTTAAATGCTGGTTTTCATCAGCGACCCAGCGAATTCGTTCTTCTTTTAATTCTTTCTTTAGTTGAGAAAGGATTACTTCAAAATCGGGGTTTAGTTCTATCTTAATTGCGATGAAGATTCTTTTCATCAGATTATTCCGGCTTCAATGAAATAGATTATTTGCTCGATGTTGCGATCCTCGTAAAGCGGGTCGTATTCGTCTTTTAAATTATGTCCGAACAGGCGGGCAATATTTTGCCAGAAGAAAGCTGTAAATCCACTTTTCAGATCCTTAATAAGTTCGTACGAAGTATGCTGGGTTTCCCGGTCAATAAGTTTAATAAGTATTCGCCCTTCCGAGATGGTTAGCTTTTTCAACTCCGGTCCATATTGGTCAAATAACTCTTCTTCGGCTTGCTTGACGTATTTCTTTTGAAGTTTGGGATCATCGGTCATTCTGTATTTTATATCGTATTCACGAATTAATTCTCCTGCAATTTTTGCATACGGATAGACTTTTTTTACTTTCTGCATAAGTCGGGTGTAGCGTCTTTCTTCTCTTCTGTTTTCAAAATTAGTGGGGAAAACCGGGATTTCATCCAAATTAATATGAGGAAGAACTTCTCCATTCTCAATAATTACATCTAAATAATTGAGGGTATCTTTTGCTTGTGAAAATCCTTGTAATGAAAAGCAAAAGCTAAGACCGATGAAGAGAATGAATGCTTTCATTTTAAAGGAGCTAAGATAATATGTTATTGAACTTAAATGAAGTATTAATTGTCCGATTTGATACATTCAATGTTCTTATATTTGTTATAAATCAACAAAAGGGTATACGTGATGAACGAAAAAATGGTGGTAAACATTACATCTGAATTTGGAAAATTGGAAGGTGTAATTATTCATACTCCCGGATTGGAAGTTGAGGAAATGACTCCTGAAACAGCCAGACGTGCGCTTTATAGTGATATTTTAAATTTGTCGGTTGCACAGGACGAATATGCTCAGTTTAAAGGTGTTCTTTCTGAAGTTTCAAAATGTTTTGAGCTTACCGATTTGTTGTCTGACGTTTTAAAAAATGATCAGGTGAAGGAATCTCTTTTGCAAGAAATTTGTGTAAAAGAGAATATTATTGATATTCTTCCAAAGTTGATGGAGCATGATGCTGTCAAGTTGTCGAAATTGTTGATTCAGGGAGTCCCGATTGTCCGAGATAACTTAACCCGTTATTTGAGCAATGAGCGGTTTAGCTTAAGTCCGCTGCATAACTCTTTCTTTACACGCGATGCTTCAATGGCTTATGGAAATAAAGTCTTGATTGGGAAAATGGCGAATAAAGTCAGGGATCGGGAATCTATGATTGTGGATGCGATTTTCAACAATCATCCTTTAATTGATGCGGAAACTGTTAACTCAGAAAGTACTTCTCCATCTGATATTTTTTCAATTGAAGGGGGAGATTTTCAGGTCGCCAGAAAGGATATTTTAGTGATTGGAACAGGAGTTCGAACAACGACACGAGGTATTGATTTTATTCTGAAACAGATTAAGAACAGTTCGTCACTCCCCAAGCATATTATCGTTCAGGAATTGCCGGAATCCCCGGAATCTTTCATCCACCTGGATATGGTTTTTACTTTTTTGGATTATGATACTTGTATGGTTTATGAACCTCTTATTTTAGGGACAAATCGTTTTCGCACGATTCATATTGAAATAAAAAGCAAAGGAGATGTGCGAATCTCGGAAGAAGCTAATCTCTTGGATGCTTTGAAAAAGCTGGGAGTTGATATGAAGCCTGTTTTTTGTGGCGGAACACAGGATGCATGGACACAGGAACGGGAGCAATGGCATAGTGGTGCCAATTTCCTGGCTTTTGCTCCGGGACAGGTCATTGGTTATGAGCGAAATGTTTATACCATTGAAGAATTAAATAAAAATGGGTTTGAAATTATCGCAGCAAAAGATATTATTGCAGGCGAAAAGAAAGTCCCCAAAAATCAGAAATGTGTGGTTACTATTGCCGGTTCTGAATTGGCCAGGGGTGGAGGTGGTGCCCGTTGTATGAGCATGCCTTTCCGTAGAAAAAATGTGTAAGTAGAAACTGTAATTATGCGAAAACTTAGAACTCACGAATTAAATAGAATAGACGCTGATCAATACAAACAATCGGATAAGATACCTTTGGTTGTTGTTTTGGATAATATCAGGAGTTGTAACAACATTGGTTCATTTTTTCGCACTTCGGATGCTTTGCTTATTGAAGAGCTTCATTTGTGTGGCATAACTGCAACTCCTCCCAATAAAGAAATACATAAAACAGCTCTTGATGCAGAAAAAACCGTTCAATGGCAATATTTTGAAAAAACCGAGGATTCTATTTCAACCTTAAAAGAAAAGGGATTCAAAATATATGCGATTGAGCAGATTGATAAAAGTATTATGCTTCCTGATTTTCAACCTGATGAAAATGAAAAGATTGCCCTGGTTTTCGGAAATGAAGTAAAAGGTGTACAGCAAAAGATTGTTGATTTGTGTAATAGCGCTATCGAAATTCCTCAGTTTGGAACCAAGCATTCTTTTAATGTATCTGTTAGTGCTGGAATTGTTTTGTGGGATATCTTTAAGAAAATCAAATTTGGGCGATAAATAGCTTCCTTTTTTGTCTTTGGACTAATCATTTTTTAATAGAAATAAGATCGTTGGATTATCTTCTTCTGTGGGTACATTTTTGTGGATTTATTTAGAAATAGAACTACATAAATGTAGGATTTAATTTTTTCAACTTTCCTTGTTTGCTGTCGATCAGTAAGTTTTGATTTTTAAGGGTTTTGGCACGTTATCTGTCTTGGGGATATCGACGTTATATTTTTCAGGTATAACGAATCGAAAAGAACAAATGTTTTTTATTAATGCTTTAATATATCCCGATCATGAAAACACTAACTTTTAGAATTCTGGCAATTTTAGCCCTAAGTATTTCTCTTTTTTCTTGCGAAGATGATGATGTAAATCCAATAATTGTTTCAGGTGATTATCCTGTAAAAGAATATTATTTGGAGCGTGACCCTAATGTAAATGTTTGGGGGGCAGGTATGGATTTTATTCATTCAGAAACGGAACTCGCGGAAACAGACCTAGATTATGAGTATTTGGAAGAAACAGATGATTTTGAATACGACATTAAGTTCTATACCGTAAAATCATATTATTCCAATAATGAAGGAGATTTGGTTGCAGAAGGTTGTCCTGCTATGTTGCTTGCTTTAGGTGTTCAGGCCTGTAAGATTGGTGAAGGAGTAACCTTTTTTGACGAATGTACAGAAATCACATCTGACATGCAGGCACTGCTTACTACCGAACCTCAGATCGATTACGAAGCTTGTAAAAATGAAGATGGTCAGTACGATCGCACACTGATTTTTGATGCATTAAGTAATTGTGTTATCGGTCGAAGCTTCAGGAGTAATGTTTTAGTTGTTCCAGAGGGATCGACAGAGCAGGAAGCACAGGCGGTTTATCTGGTGAAAACTCGAGAAGGTGGCTATGCCAAATTTATGGTAAAACAGTTTAAAGGCGAAGCTCCTCATACTAAACAAACAGTTGTTCGCTGGCAGGTAATTTCAGAATAATTTGTATTCCATTTTAGTTAGATCAAAATAGAACCTTCCCATTTATTTTATGAACCGGTACCTTCTCATATTAATTTTAGCCATGATCTTTAGCCATGAAGCTCAGGGCTCAGGTTTCATTTCAGGAATGATAACCAACGCAGAGGGAGATCCTGTCCCTTTTGCAACGGTTGCTCTTCCGGATGGACATGGAGCAATGTGTGACTCAGAAGGCACTTTCACAATAGGTACCGGTTCCTTGTCTTTCCCTGTAACCCTTCTCGTAAGTGCAATAAATTATGAATCCAAAGAATTTATAATTAATAGCGAAGAAGAAATGATTTCCATTTCATTGGATGAGAAATCATATAAATTAGAAGATATTGAAGTAGTTAGCAGAAAAAGTTTAGAGGCAAGGAGCAATGTTTCAACGATTACCCTCACGAAAACAACAATTGAAGAACAAATGCCAATCCATGCAGGGGAACTGTTGGGTAAAAGGGCAGGTTTCTCAGCAAAAAGCGGGTATCAGGTGCCGATTGTCTTGCGGGGATTATCAGGCAAAAGGCTGCTGGTTCTGCGGAATGGAAATCGTCGTTTTAGTAGCTATCCGGCTGGATTTATGTCGCACACCATTAATGTGTATGAGCTTGAACGAATTGAAGTGGAAAAGGGAGCAGCATCGGTTATTTATGGAGCTGGAGCCATTGCCGGGATTGTTAACCTGATTGATAAGTCTCCTTTTGAGAAGAGAGGATTGACAGGAAAAGTAATAAGTGGATTTAGTACAAACAACAATGAGAGAAGTATTCTTACAAGTCTTGGATGGAGCGGGAACAAACTTGCTGTTCAAGGTAGTTTCCGTTATCGAAAGGCTGATGATTTTAAATATCCTGATGGCACAATTGCTGAGAACAGTTTTTATGAAGATAAAGACCTTTCGTTAAAAACAGGCTATAAGGCTAATGAAAATCACCAGTTTAATTTTTCAGCCGATATTCATTTAGGTGATCCCTGGGGAAAACCTAAAGGATTTAGTGGAACAGATTATATGTTGGCAACGACCAATATTGAAAATAGTACCAACTTGTTATTGAATCATACATTCAATAATTCCGGTGTTTTTCAGAAATCAGATTTATCAATTTATTATTCCAAAGATAGAAGGGAGCTGGAAAAGCGTTTCTTTACGGCTGCAACTTATGAACTTTCATTCCAGGAGATAACAAATTACTCTGATTATTACTATGGCGCAAAATGGCTTGGTAAATTGAAACTTTCAGAGCCGCTGTATTTGCAAACGGGTGCTGAATTTTACAGTTTTCATTTTTCTTCACCAACAGAGAGTAACGATTACATACAGAATCTTTCATTTCGAAACCGGATAAGTATCGATGCGAGATCGTATGTGTATGGAATTTTCACAGAAGCCAGTTTAGACCTTTCAGAAAAGGTAAAAATGACTGCAGGAATTCGCTTTGATGTGGATGATGTTTTTGAGGGAGAAGTGTTTGATCTTGATCAGGAGGAAGAAAATGAAACCCATGTTTCAGCATTGAGTGGAACGCTGGCTGTCCGTGTCCATCTTTCCGAATCTTCTACATTGAAAGTAAATCTGGCCCGTTCTTTTCGTATGCCTGAAACCACCGAGTTATTTGCAGATAGCTATACTTCACGCGGAATCTTATATGGAAATACCGATTTGAAGCCAGAGTATTGCAATAGTCTTGATTTCAACCTGGATACAAAATTGGAAGGGCTGGAGATAGAGTTAAGTCCTTTTGTGTGGATCATGGAAGATATGATTTCCAAGGAAGAGCTGCATGGACAACCGGGAACGAATTTTCAGTATATAAATATTGGCAAAACACGATTGTGGGGTGGGGAACTTACCCTGACTGCACCTTTCCGGAGTGTGGCTTTGGATGAAGATGAGCTTAGCTTTACGGCTGCGTGTTCTTACCTGAATGGCACGGATGTGACAGATTCTGAAAATGTTTTTTCTTCGGGAGATGCGTTGGATTATATTCCGCCATTCAACCTGAAATCCAAATTAAGTTATCATTCTCCCCGGTCAAAAGACATTGTTGTAAATGCAATGCTTGATGCAACTTATTACGCTTATCAAAGCAGGCAGCCTGAGGAAGGAGCTTATGCTACTCCTGCCTATACTGTTGTGGGATGCTCATTGGGCGTTACAGCCAATCATTGGAAAAGCAGGCCATCCTTGCGGGTTGTGGCTTCGAATCTTTTAAATGAAGAATATCAAACCTATCAGTCTTACTTGCTGGCTGAAGGTCGCACTATTCGTTTCTTTTTAACCCTCAACCTGAATTGATATGATTGTAAAACCAGATACCTCCATTTCAGAAATGCTCAAATCATATCCAGAGTGCATCGAGTTTCTTTGGCCCTTTCGGTATGCAGTTAGCGAAGGCATCTTGGTCGAAGAGTTAGCCCAAAGGTATGAACTACCACTGGAGGCGCTCATACTTGGATTGGAAAGAACCGTGAAACGGGCAGTTCAATATCCATTTAATTACTCGGCTATGCGAAGGAAATTGGTTAAGTTAAATGCGGTTAATGTAGCTGGTTATGCGAATTTCACCTGGCAAAATCAATTAATAGACGAATTAAAGAGCTTTGCAAAACGGGAAAAAATAAAACTGAACCTGAATATATTTCCGAAGTTCAAAAAGAAAGAATTTCAAAATTATATGGCTGTATGTAAATCGGTTGATGATCTGCCGGATATTTTAATTGGAAAAGGATTTAGCACATTCAATACACAGCAGTTTGTTGATTCATATGTGCGTACAGGCGATTATAAAAGAAAACTCAATATTCAATACAACAAAGAATTTAAGCACGCCGGCTTAATAGATTCGGGAAATAACTACCATGTTTTTGGAGCTGAAGAGTTTGTTATGCTGTTTGATAAAATGCAAGCTCCGGGTTTACAGGTTCCCGTTTCCTGGGACGACCTTTTGAAACCTGAATATAAAGGGAGAATATCCCAGATGGGAAAGAGCATCCGTGATCATTTTGCATTTGTTATGATGCTCTATACTTACTGTAAACATGGCGAGGATGGAATTCGTCAATATGCCGGAAATGTGAAAAGCAAGCAGCATTTTACAAGCATGGTAAAAAATATGGGCCGGGAAATAACCGAAGCAGCTCCTATAAATGTGATGCATAATTTTGCCAAAAATTTTATTAGGAGTGATATCCGCAATGATGTTATGCTTGTAAATCCAATTGATGGAAATCCGGTGATTTCTCTTTTTCTGCTGGTAAAATCAAAGGCACATGAAGATGCGTTGAAAATCGCCAAACATTTTTATTCTCCAGAGATAGGTCAGATACTTGAAAAAACGGGGTCAATACATGCTGCAAAAAACCTCGGTATTGGCAAATGAAAAAAAGATTCGCTGGATTGGCTGGGAACAGGTAAAAAACTCACCGCTTCCATTTTTAAAAGAATACCTGAGTGAAATAGCCTATCAGGAATATGAAATGAGTTATGAATCGAAAATATAAGAATATGAGACAATATAAGGTACTTTTAATAAGCTTGGTTTTGCTTTTGCTTGCAGAACGCAACTTCGCCCGTGAAATAACAGATATGGTTGGAAGAACAGTTACTATTCCCGATAAATTGGAACGGGTGATTCCATATGATTCGAAAACATCTATTCTGTTATTTCCTTTTCTGGGAGAAAAACTTACGCATAAAGCAACAACTCCGGGGGAAAAGAAACACTCCTTCATTTCGAATGAATATGAAGTAAAACCAGTGATTGATGTTAAAAATCTGGAAGAAGTTTTAATTGCAGATCCGGATATCATTATTGTTGGAAATTTTATCCCCAGTGATCCGATAGAGCGATCCGAAACTCTTCAAAAACGAACACATGTTCCTGTTGTTATCATTGATTTATCTCTGGACAAGCTGGATAAAACCTATGCTTTTTTAGGAGAACTTTTGGGTGATGAGGCTGGAAGTGGCAAATACGTAGAATACCTATCCTCCCTATATGCTGAGATCTCCGGATTAATGAGTAAAAAATCATTGTCCGGAATCTCGGCTTACTATACGCTGGGCGCAAATGGAATGATGACAGATCCCGCAGGTTCAAGGCATACAGAGGTTCTTGATTTTCTGAAAATTCCGAATGCAGCTGAAATTGAAATCCCATCCGGGGGACATGCTACCGTGAACATGGAACAGATTATGATGTGGAACCCGGATTATATTCTGGCATCTGATTTTAAAGGGGAAAGCAATCCTTATGATGCAATTACAAGTAACCGGATGTGGGCTGGGATTAAGGCTGTTGAAGATGGGAATGTTTATAAAGTTCCCAATGAACCTTTTGGATGGTTTGATCATCCACCTACAATAAATCGGATTTGTGGGTTAATCTGGCTTTGTGAGATTTTCTATGATTATCCTAAAGAAAAATCAAAAGAACAGATGAAATCTTTTTATGCTCTGTTTTATAAGTATGATTTGAGTGAATCTGATTTTGAAGAGTTATACAATTAATTTGATTTGAATGCAAAAAGAAAGCCGAAATATTGTCTCTTTTATTTTGATTGGGACTGGATGTCTGATACTGATAATTGCTTCCCTTTTTATTGGACGTTTTGATGTGTCAATGTCCGACCTTAGGGAGTTATTCTTTTACTATATTGGTTTTGGAGATACTCTTCCGGAGCAGGCTGACATTGTTATTATGGACATTCGTCTTCCACGTGTTTTGGCTGCCTTTATCGTAGGGGGAACCTTGTCGCTGACTGGTGCTTCATATCAGGGAATGTTTCGAAATCCAATGGTTTCGCCTTCCATATTGGGGGTTTCAGCAGGCTCCGGTTTTGGGGCTGCATTGGCAATTTTATTGGCTTTAGGATCTTTCTGGACTCAGACTTTCTCTTTCATTTTCGGAACAGGTGCGGTATTGATGGTTTTTCTTATCAGTTCTACTGTTGCAAAAAGACATGGACGAAACCTGACTCTCATCCTCACAGGAATGGTGGTCGGAACAGTTTTTACGTCGCTTATATCCTTGTTGAAATATGTTGCCGATCCTTACGATGCACTTCCCTCTATTGTTTACTGGTTGATGGGAAGCCTTGCAGATATTGAAATGACAGATCTTGGTTTTATTTGCACCTATTTCAATTTTAGGACTGCTATTACTCAGTCTATCCGGTTGGAAGCTGGACATGCTTTCTTTCTGGTGATGACGAAGCCAAATCAATGGGGATAAATGTTGAAAGACTTCAATTTTTAGTGATTGTGGTGGCAACGCTGATGACAGCTGCTGCTGTTAGTATTAGTGGTGTTATTAGTTGGGTCGGATTGCTGATCCCGCATATTGCACGAATGGTTATTGGTCCGCGAAACAGGCAACTTTTACCTGCTTCATTTCTTATCGGTGGTGCATTTTTACTAATCGTAGATAACTTTTCGCGAAGTATAGTCAGCCTTGAAATTCCTTTGGGTATTACAACATCGCTGATTGGTGCACCTTTCTTTATTTTCATCTTATTAAAAAACATAAACAGGAAAAAGCAATGATTCGAATTAAAAATATGGTTTGTGGCTATGGAAGAAAGAAAATCCTTTCCGATGTAAATCTTGAAATTGAACCCGGAAAATTAACCTGTCTTTTGGGTAAAAACGGGGTTGGTAAAACAACGCTTTTTAAAACGATATTGGGTTTTCTGCCTCCGCTTGAAGGTGAAATCTTATTGGGTGATAAACCTTTGAAAAAACATTCACCAAAGGAACTGGCAAAGATGATCAGCTATGTGCCACAGGCGCATGGTACACCTTTCCCTTTTTCTGTATTTGATGTGGTGCTGATGGGGCAGTTTGCCTATTCCGGCAATCTGTTGAGCATGCCCGGAAAGAAAAACAGGGATATTGCAATGGAATGTATTCAGACATTGGGAATTGAAAAGATGAAAGACAAAGCCTTCTCAAAGCTTAGTGGTGGTGAAAAGCAGATGGTTCTTATTGCCAGGGCAATGGCACAACAACCTCGTTTTATAGCAATGGATGAACCGACTTCGAATCTGGATTTGGGGAATCAGGTGAAGGTGATGCAGGTGGCTCAACTGCTTCGCGACAAAGGTTATGGCGTGATAATGAATACGCATAATCCAGATCAGGCCTTGAATTATGCAGACTGTGCAGTTCTTTTAAAAGATGGAAAAATAAAGTGTTCCGGTCATCCGGATAAGATCATGGTTGCTGATCAGATTTCAGAAATATATAGCACTCGTGTTGAATTATTTACGACATCAACTGAAGATGGATCAAAAAGAAGAGTTTGTGTAGCGCTTTAATACTTTGTGGAGTAAACTACATGAAAGTAAGTAGTTCCTACATTTTTGTAGAAAATAAAATCCTATTCTATTGATAATGAGTGTTTGTGTTGCCGTGGTAAGATTTTTGATTTGCTAAAAATCAAAAAAAACTTGATTATGGCAAAAATTACATTTTTTGAGAAAACCGGTTGTGTTAATAACACGAAACAAAAGAAGTTATTGTCGTTGGCAGGTCATACTATTGAGCCAATTGACTTAGTGAAATACAACTGGACAAGGGAAGAACTGAAAAGTTTTTTTAGTGGAATGAAGGTTCGGAACTGGTTTAACCCAAGTGCTCCGGCAATTAAGTCAGGGGCTGTTAATCCGGAATTGTTGGATCAGGATAGTGCTTTAAATGCAATGTTGAATGATCACCTTCTAATCCGCAGGCCATTAATGATTATTGGAAATAAAAAGCTTGTTGGTTTTGATCAGGATAAAATTGATGAGCTAGTAGGAAATGAAGAGAAGAAAAATCCATTGGTAATGATGTTAATGACTGAAAATTTGGTGGATTGTCCCAAAAGTGCAAGTGGAAGTTCTTGTGACTAACTCAATTTAAATTGAAGAAGAAATTAGATAAGAATGATTACAGGAAGTGAAAATATACAAACGATAGCAGATAGTTACCCGGAGGTAATAACCGAATTTGAGAAGCATGGATTAGGAAGTTATTTCAAACCCGAAAACCTGAAAAAGATTGGGCGGTTTATGATTCTCAATACCCTGCTGAAATCTTCAAATATTGATGTGGATCAATTCCTCAAATCTTTAAATGAGAAAATTACAAGCGATAGATCAAACGGAGAATTAAGTTTCGAGCAACTTCA
Organism: Prolixibacteraceae bacterium; assembly: GCA_963676845.2. GTDB lineage: Bacteria > Bacteroidota > Bacteroidia > Bacteroidales > Prolixibacteraceae. Next base: position 43,293 of record CAXXKK010000032.1, read on the forward strand.
TTTTATGGCCATGTTGCCATGCGGTTTGCGTAATCCATTTAAAGATTTTCTGGAAAAACACATCACAGGTAATTCCGATGAATATGCGGGCTTGAATTATTTGGCAGAGGGGAATGTAAACCACGAACTTTCATACTATCCTTTGCTTGACAGCATTGAGTCGGTGGATGAACTTCCTGATATTATTCTGGCTTCCGATGTCAACAACTTTTTTCATCGTCCCTTCATGGAAAAGTTTGTAAGCAAAGGTCTTTTCGAGACTTTCAAACCTTATCAGCCTCATTCATATCTGGAAGATGTTGGTTTTTCTGACCCACTGAATAATTTCACCATGCTTACAGCAAATATGTTGGTTATGGTTGTGGATACCCGTCGTCTGGGAGAAGAAAAGATTCCTGAAAAATGGGAAGATATTCTAAATCCGGCTTTTGAGGATGAAATCATTATGCGTGGTGAAGACAATTTCTTTTGCAATGCAGTAATGCTCCCGTTTTATAAGGATCACGGTTTTGATGCGATTCGCACTCTGGCCAGGAATATTCGAACCGGGAAACATCCCGCAGAAATGGTGAAACTTGCTGAAGCCGGAGGGGAAAAAGCAGCGACAATTTATATTATGCCTTACTTTTTTGCTCAGCGTATAAAGAGTAAACATGTAAAAATTGTGTGGCCCTCAGATGGAGCTATTGCCAGCCCGGTATTTATGCTGGTTAAAAAAGATGCAATGGAAGAGCACCTGCGGTTGCTCAATTTTGTGTTGTCAAAAGAAACGAATGAGATGTTGGTAGGGCGTCATTTTCCATCAATTCATCCTGATGTTGAAAATATACTTCCCCAACCTGCAAAATGGCTGGGCTGGGATTTCCTCACACAACATGATGTTGGAAAGTTGAAAGATGATATTCGTGATGTGTTTATGAATGTGTGGAATGTGAAGAGTTCCCAGTTGGTTTAACCTACTTATTTGCCTATGTCTGATATTAAGCTCATAACTGTTGCAGGACCTCCTTCGTCTGGGAAAACATCAATTATCATTAAAATGATTGAAAGTGTTTCCGGTTTAAAGGAACAATGTGGGGTCATAAAATTTGACTGTATAAGTTCGTTGGATGAAGAAAGTTATTCGCAACATGGAATTACTTCAAGTACAGGAATTGCCGGGAATTTGTGTCCCGATCATTACTTCGTTTCCAATATTGAAGAATGTTTTCAGTGGGCTAAAGGTCATCAATTTAATACTCTTATTACGGAGAGTGCCGGTTTGTGTAACCGATGTGCCCCTCACCTGAAAGATATGCTGGCTATTTGTGTGCTTGATAATTTAAGTGGCATTAATACTCCCTTGAAAACAGGACCTATGTTAAAATTGGCCGATGTAGTTGTCGTTACGAAAAGTGATTTGGTGTCGCAGGCAGAAAGGGAGGTTTTTCGTTTTAAAATTCAGCAGGTAAATCCCAAGGCAAAAGTGCTTTTTATAAATGGGATAACTGGGCAGGGAGCAGATAAGCTGGCATCAGAAATTATGGGATCGAAAGCTGTTGAGTCTTCTCAGAATTTAAAATTACGTTTTGCCATGCCGGCAGCCTTGTGTTCATATTGTTTGGGTGAAACCCGGGTAGGTGAAGATTACCAGGTAGGTTTAAATCGAAAAATAAAGTTGTCATGAGTAAAAGTGGAGAAATACTTTATAGACCCTTAAAGGATTTGGTTAAAGAACAACCTGTGATTAGCGATTTCTTAAAATCATATTCCATTGAAGCGAATGGGCATTCTTTTGCGGAAACAATGGAGCTTATGTCCGATGACTTTTGGGATGCGAATTTTACCACGGGAGAAGAACTTACCCAGCTGTTTTTCGAGTTTGTTACAGGAATGGAAGAAGTGGCAGGTGAAGGGAAGATTGAATCGCTGGAAGTTTTAGCTGGATATGATAAAAATGGGAATCCTGAAACTTGTAATCTTCAAATTTGTCCCGGAGAAATAACTTGTATTGTTGGTCCTACTGGTTCAGGAAAAAGTCGCTTGTTGGCTGACATTGAATGGCTGGCAAACAATGATACTCCAACGAAACGCCGCATTTTACTGAATGGCTCTTTGCCGGATGAAAATATAAAAAACAACTTCGGAGGTAAGCTGATTGCTCAGATTACGCAGAATATGAATTTTGTTCTCGATATGGATGTAAAAAGCTTTTTGATGTTGCATGCTCAAAGCCGTTTCCTGGATAAAGCAGAGGATAAAGTTCAGGAAGTGATTGAGCTGGCTAATGAATTGTCGGGTGAAACTTTCCTTCCAGATACTCCTGTTACTTTTTTGAGTGGTGGACAGTCACGTGCCTTGATGATTGCAGATGTGGCTTGCATTGGTCAGGCTCCGATTGTGTTGATTGATGAAATTGAAAATGCCGGAGTGGATAAAAAGAAAGCACTGGAACTGTTGATTAGTCAGGAGAAGATTGTGCTTATGGCAACTCATGATCCGTTGCTTATTCTGCAGGCTGATCGTCGTGTGGTGATAAAAAATGGTGGCATGCACAAAATCATTACGACAAACGAGAAGGAAAGAGCATTCTATAGCGAACTTGAAAAAATTGATGCGACCATGCAAAAAGCCAGGGAATTCTTCCGAAAGGGAAATCAACTGGAGGGTGAAGAGCAAGCGGATTTAATCACAAATTATTCTTTTCGCATTTAATATCTATTCTGTAGTCAATTCTTTGGGCTGGATTCGTAGGCCATTTATAATTAAGCATTCACCTTATTTTTAGGTTGATCCGTCAAGGATTTCAGTATTTTAATCGATAAAATGAACATTGTGGAATAATTTAAGCTTTCTTTGTAGGATGTTTTTTCAGAAGGAAGCTTATGGCAGGAAAAAGAAAAACACAAAAAGATAGTATAAACAGAAAGAATAGTGTATTTGGCCTTTTGAAACCCTATCGCGGGAAAATTGCATTGTTGGTCATTTTTGCATTATTGAGTAATGGGATGAACCTGCTGATCCCTCAGATTATTTCTCAGGGAATTGATTCTTATCAGGCTGGAGAGTTTAATCTACAGCTAATCCTTATCGAATTTATAGTTGCATCATCTGTCATATTTATCTTTGGCTATTCTCAGGCTATTGTACAAACTATTACTTCGGAAAAAGTAGCTTTTAATTTAAGAGAACAACTTTCAAATAAAATTTCCAGACAGGGATTTACATTCATCCAGAAGTCAGATCCATCAAAACTTCTTACCAATCTAACCTCGGACATGGATTCGATTAAGATGTTTGTAGGTCAGGCTGTTGCTAATATTGCATCGTCGGTATTTATTATCATTGGAGCCAGTGCTTTATTATTGATGATTAACTGGAGGTTGGCAGTCCCTGTTATCGGGATGATTCCTATTATAGCGTTGGCATTTGCCTATGTGTTTAAAAAAGTAAATGTTCTTTTTAGAAGAAGTAGAGAAGTAATTGACTGGCTAAATAAAGTAATCAATGAGAGCATTCTGGGTTCGGCAATTATTCGGGTATTAAACTCGCAGCATCTGGAGTATAAGAAATTTATAGAGGCTAGCAATGAGGCTAAAAATCTAGGTGTTTCTATCTTGAATTTATTTGCAACGCTTATTCCTGTAATCACTTTTGTTTCTAACCTTGCAATATTATCTATCCTGATATTGGGAGGGCATTTGGTAATTACTGACAGTTTAACCCTGGGTGAGTTTGCAGCCTTTAATAGTTATGTGGCTATTTTGATCTTCCCAATAATGGTAATCGGGTTTATGAGTAATATCATTGCTCAATCGTCAGCATCCTATGAACGTATCAACAGGGTAATGCAAGCCCCTGAAACAGCAGATAAGGGAACTGTTGATGGTTCTTTGACCGGAGAAATTGAAGTAAATGACGTTTCTCTAATTTATAATGATAAACCAACCCTGAAAAACGTTTCTTTTTCTATTAAAGCAGGAACAAGAACAGCAATTATTGGTCCCACAGCCGCGGGGAAAAGCCAGTTGCTTTACCTTCTTACAGGACTTATTCAACCCGACAAAGGAACTATAAAATTTGATGGGATTAAACTTGAAGACTATCTTAAGAAAAAGTTCTATCAGCAAGTTGGGTTTGTTTTTCAGGATAGTGTGATGTTCAATATGAGTCTAAGGGAGAATATTGCCTTTAATGAAACAGTAACGGAGGAATCCTTAAATAAGGCAGTCGAAACATCCGAGTTAAAAGATTTTATAAAGACTTTACCCAAAGGCATGGATACGATTGTTGCAGAGCGGGGCACTAGCCTTTCGGGAGGGCAAAAACAACGGGTGATGCTTGCTCGTGCATTGGCACTGAATCCAAAAATATTGTTGTTGGATGATTTTACCGCCCGGGTAGACAAACAAACGGAAGATAGGATTCTTCGTAATGTAAGGGAAAATTATCCGGATATTACTTTGATCTCTATTTCCCAAAAAATTGCCCCGGTAAGTGATTTTGATCAAATTATATTGTTAATGGAAGGTGAAATCGTTGCTACCGGAAAACACAAAGATTTGTTAAAAACATGCCCTGAATATATTCAGATTTATAATTCACAAAGAAGTACAAGTCATTATGAATTACGATCTTAGTAAGGATATACAGGAGGAGGCTGAAAAGCAAAATAGTAAAAGGTCAAGGAAGACTGATATTCAGTCTTTAAAGACTTTGGTTGCTCACATGGTTGATGAAAAGCGGATATTAATTCTTGCGACTATCGCTATGGTTGTTACCGCTATCCTGAATTTATTGGGACCATATATTATTGGTTATACTATTGATAATTACATACAGTATAAGCAGTTTGATGGTGTGTTGAAATATGGTAGTATTCTATTGGGAATGTATATTGTTGCTTTAGCCGCAGGCTATCTGCAAACTAAGCTTATGGGAACAGTGGGACAAAATATGCTTTATGCACTAAGGAATTCCGTGTTTTGTAAGCTTCAGGAGTTACCACTCGACTTTTTCAACCAAAACAGGGCTGGGGACTTGATTTCCAGAATAAATAATGATACCGAGAAAATTAATCAATTTTTTTCTCAGTCATTAATGCAGTTTGTTCGTTCCATTTTGATAATGATTGGTGCCGGAATATTTCTTTTATCCATTAATCTTGAATTAGGATCGGCGGCTTTGGTTCCGGCAATTGTTATTTGGCTGTTCACAAGATCTACTTCTTATTGGGTGAAGAGCAGAAATAAGACCAGTTTAAAACACGAAGGAAAATTGAGTTCTGAGGTTCAGGAAAACCTGGCCAATTTCAAGGTTGTGGTTGCTTTTGATCGTCGCGATTATTTCCGTGAACGCTTTAATATTGCTAATAAGGAAAATTATTCCGCAGCAGTAAAAGCAGGAATTTCGAATACTTTGTATATGCCGGTTTATACTTTCTTTTCCAATATTGGACAGATGATCGTTCTTGTTTTCGGAATTTACCTGATTGCGAATGGAAGTTTCACTGTCGGATTATTGGTAAGTTTTCTTACATATATTACTAATTTTTATAATCCCCTTAGGCAACTGGCTACTTTATGGGCTAACTTTCAACGTGCCATGGCTGCCTGGGATCGTGTATTAAGAATTCTGAATTTGAGAAGTAATATGCCTGTAATTGATCATGAAAAAGAAGCGGAATCTGCATCTCTTATTTCATTTAAGGATGTGTCTTTTACATATCCTAACGGCAAGGAAGTTCTGCATCAAATTAACTTCGATTTGGAAAGGGGAAAAACATATGCTTTTGTTGGACCAACTGGCGGAGGAAAAACAACAACTGCATCATTGGTTGCTCGTTTGTATGATCCAACATTAGGTAATATTTATTTGGATGGAAGGGATATTCGATCTTATAAACCGGAAGAACGTGTACGTAAGATTGGCTTTATTCTACAAGATCCATTCTTATTTAGCGGAACTGTTCGTGAAAACATATTGTACGGAAATGAGAATTTCAGGAAATTAAAGAATAAAGATCTTCAACAGGTTTTAAAAGATGCCGGACTTGAGTCTTTGCTTCAACGTTTCGATGATGGTTTAGATACGAAAGTAGGACTTACAAATGATGAAATTAGCTTGGGACAAAAGCAAATTATTGCCTTTATTCGTGCTGTACTTCGTCAACCAGACCTTTTAATTTTAGATGAAGCAACTGCAAATATAGATACTGTAACAGAACAACAACTGGAAGATATTTTACAAAAACTACCATCAACTACTACAAAAGTAATTATTGCCCACCGGCTAAATACCATTGAAAATGCGGATGAAATTTATTTCGTAAATACTGGTGAAGTTATTCGTGCAGGTTCTCTTGGTGATGCTGTGACCTTGCTTATGCAGGGAAAAATGGGAAATTAAAATTTTCAGGCTCATTTTATTAATTTTGTTTTGTGTTCTTAATCATTATTGGAAGTGTTGGGTTTGAAAACATTTTTCCTACATTTAGGAAGCATGTTTTTTCTGTTTGTTTGTTTTAAGATTTGCCCCCATGTTTTCAACTACCAACCTTGCTCAGGATATTAATATTTCAGAGGTTTTTGATGTTAAAGAACTTCAACATTTACAAGATTTGTTTTCAGAGGTTCATCAGGTCGCCTCGCTCATTACTCTTCCTAATGGTGTTCCCTTGACAAATCCTTCTGGCTTTTGTAGATTTTGCAGTTTAGTCCGATCAACAGAAAGAGGGACGTATAATTGTATTTGTTCAGATTCAGCTTTAAGTAAATTAGATCCGGAGAGAATAACTGTTAAAAAGTGTCAGAGTGCTGGTCTTTGGGGTGCAAGAGTAAGTATTACCGTCGGGATGCATCATGTGGGTAACTGGATGATTGGACAGTTGAGAACGGATGATAATCAGGAAGAAGATATTCGGAAGTACGCAAAAGAAATTGGACTGGATGAGGAAGTGCTTTTTGAAGCATATCAGGAAGTGCCTGTTATGGATGAAAAGAAATTCAGGAAAATTGCTGATTTATTATCTGTTTTTGTAAAACAGATTTCAGATAATGCATACAAGCAAATTAAAATAAAGGAATCGAACAAAGAACTGATAAAAATAACAGAGAACTTACCGGAAATCGTATGGAAGGGTGAATACGACCCTCAAAGCAGAAGTTTGTATAAGCCATTTATATCTACTGTCGCAGATGATCTTCTGGAACTTCCATCGGGAACAATTAATAATGATTTTGAAAACTTCTTTTCACATGTAGAGCCGAAACTGGCAGATAAATTAAAAAATGATTTTTTCGAAGAAATTAGTCGTTCAGACGTTATTAACTCAGGTGTTTATCCCATTAGTAAGGCAAATGGAGAGGTGGCTTGGTTTGAAAGCAGAGGGAAAGCTCATAAAGATGGAGATAAGTATCAGGTATATGGTGTTACTGAAGATATAACAGAGAAGAGGAAGGTAACTAATGAGTTGGCTGAGAGTAAAATGTTACTTGAGAAGATTACCGATAACCTCCCTAATTTATTTGTTTCCATCATTGAAAAAGATTTTACAATTGGTTTTTCAGTAGGTAATGAATTTAAAAGAATTAATCTGGATCCCAATTCATTTATTGGATTGTCTCTTGAGGATTTATTAAGAGAACAGCAGTATGAATATGTGAAAAAGATTTTTCAGAAAACATTTGAGGGAGAAGAGTGTCAATTTGAGTTGAAAGTTAATGATCATTTTTTGAAGGTGAATACAATTCCACTAAAGGATGTAAATAGGGAAACTGAGCGAATTTTATCTGTAGCAGAGAATATTAGTTTTTATAAAGAAAAAGAAAGAGAAATTGAAGAGGCGCGAAAGAAGGAGCATATTGTAAAAGAAAGACTTCGCCTGGCGATGGATGTTACCCTTGACGGACCATGGGATTGGGATTTGAAAACCAATAAAGTACATTATTCTGATAGATGGAAAGAAATACTGGGATATAATCCGGATGAGTTGTCTGATGACATAGGTGTATGGGCAGGCTTACTTAATCCGAAATATTCAGATGCAGTAACTGAAGTCTTTCAGAAGCATATAGCTGGAGGACTGAGAAAATTTGAAGTTGAGTTTCAAATGAAGCATAAGGATGGGCACTGGGTGGATATTCTTTCCCGTGCAAAAGCTATTTTCGATGATCAGGGGAAAGCTGTAAGGCTAATAGGAACTCACATTGATATTACCGAAGAGAAAAAGGCAAAACTCCTTGTTGAAGAAAATGAGAAAAGATTTCGTGAACTGGCAGAACATCTTCCAAGTGGAATTGCTGTGTACAAACCAGTAGAAGTGAATGATGATTTTGTGTTTATTGATTTTAACAAAGCGGCAGAGAGAATTACTAATGCAACAAAGGAATCTATAATTGGGAATACACTCCTTAATGCTTTCCCGAATATGAGAGGGAACCCCCTGCATAATGCATTAATGGAGGTAAACAGAACCGGACAATACAAATACATTCCTCCTTTTTACTACAAAGATGATGTCAGGGAAGGGTGGCGTGAGAATTATATTTATAAGCTGCCTAATGATGAAATTGTTGCCATATTTAAGGATGTGACCGATTTGAAAGTTTCTGAGTTAAAAATGATTGAGCAAAATCAAAGATTAGTAGAAGCTAAGGAATTAGCTGAGCAAAATGAATATCGTTTCCGGGCTCTTCACAATGCTTCCTTCGGTGGAATTGTTATTCACGACAAAGGAGTAATACTCGATTGCAATTATGGACTTTCTAAAATGACCGGTTTTTCTCATAATGAATTAATAGGAATGGATGGTTTGCTTTTAATAGCAGAAGAATATCGTGAGTCGGTGATGAATAATATTAATTCTGAATACGAAAAATCGTATGAAGCTGCAGGTCTCAGAAAAAATGGAGAGAAATATCCCATGAGGCTGGAAGCCCGCATGATTCCATACAACGGGAAACTGGCACGGGTTGTTGAGTTTCGGGATGTCACGGATATAAAAGAATCAGAAAGAGCATTAATTGAGGCAAAGGAAAAAGCAGAAGAGTCAGATCGTTTAAAAACAGCGTTCCTTGCTAACATGAGTCATGAAATCAGAACTCCCATGAATGGGATACTCGGATTTATCGAATTGTTACAAATGCCTGACTTAACGGAGGAGCAGCGAGAGGATTTTTGGCATACCATTAATATTAGTGGAGAACGGTTAATGAGTACGATAAATGATATTATTGAACTTTCTAAAATTGAAATAGGTGATATCCCATTACTCGTTCAGGAGGTTGATTTAGAAGAGTTGTTTAAATATCACATTGATTTTTTCACTTCCCGAAGCCAGCTTTAAAGGGCTTAGCCTTAAGTATGAAATTCCTTCAGAATATGAACAACTATCGATTTTATTCAGATAGAAATAAGCTGGATTCTATTTTAACGAACCTCATTAAAAATGCGTTTAAATTTACCCATAAAGGGGGGATAACCTTCGGTTGTGAAAGGGATGGAGATGAGCTTAGATTTTATGTGAAAGATACCGGAACAGGAATAAAAAATGACAAACTGGCTGTGATCTTTGATCGATTTATTCAGGCCGACATGAAATTATCCAGAGGGTATGAAGGAAGTGGACTGGGGCTTGCAATTTGTAAAGGATATACAGAAAAACTAGGTGGTAGAATATGGGCTGAATCAGAATGGGGCAAGGGAAGTACTTTTTATTTTACGATAAATAATGTTCCGGTTAAGGACAAAGAAATTTTGGGAAAAGGAGGAAAAAGTATGAGTAGTAGTAAAAAATATGAGCAAATAGATGAATATGAAAGAACTCTACTTTTGGTAGAAGATGATGATTCCAGCGCAATGTTCTTAGAAGTGATTCTTGAGGGGCTTAAGTGTAAAATTATTCGGGCAGTTAACGGGATTGATGCAATTCAAAAGTTTGAGAATAACCCGGATATTGCTCTTGTTCTTATGGATATTAAGTTGCCGGAAATGGATGGAATTGAAGCAACAAAAAAAATAAAGTTGATTAATAAAAATGTACCGGTTATTGCGCAAACCGCCTATGCTTTTAAAGAAGATGCTGAAAAGTTTAAAAAAGCAGGCTGTGATGATTACATTTCAAAACCAATAAAAAAGAAAGCTTTTGCTCGATATTGTGAATCGGTATTTGTAATCACAGCTTCGAATAGTCTAAAGTTGAATTTTTGAATGTATCTGATTCGATCCTTCGGCTTATGCAGATATTTTCGTTCATACAGACAAAATATACAATTCGTAAAAATTTATATACTGTTCATAATATTTATTCATTTTCAATTGACATAATTATTAATTGTTTGTAAATTGATCGTCATAATCTTTGTATTGACTCTTTTTATATGTTGCTTGTTTATTGTGAATGAAGCAGAATGAGTCAATAATTATAATCAATTACTAATTATTAAAATTAAGTTTTACTATGGCAGGATTAAATGACGCCAGAAGACGTGATTTTGTTTCCCAGTTGATTGTTATCCTGGAGCAGAATGCATCGTTACTAACCGAAAAGGGCTTTGACCCAACAACAAAAATTACACAGTTAAAAGAAGAGTTAACTACAGCAGATGACACCGAAGGAAAACAGCTGGAAGCAATGGCTGCTGCTAAAGATGCCACTAAATTAGCAAAAGACTCTCTGAAGGTTGCTTATGCCGATGGCTCTGCAACAGTTGATTTGATTACCGGTTTGCTAGGTAAAAAGGATAACCTGGTTCTGGAAATTAAAAAGATTAGAAAAACAGGAAAGGCAAAAGCTAAACCGGAAGCTGATTCTTAAAACTACATTTTATGATCCGTTCCCTTAGCCCGGGACGGATCTTTTCTCCTTTTATACTTCTCTGGTCTAGAAAATAGCCTCTCTTTCCTATCTCTTTATTTTTAGTAATAAGCTCCTAATTATTTGTTATATGGAAACCATAGAAATTTCCTGTCCCAGACATCGATTGCTGGGGACAGGAAATTATCTTTCTGGGACGTCCCATCATAGATATTTCCTATCCCATAGAATATATTTCTTAGGAAATATCTATGGTGGGATAGGAAATTATCATGAAACACCTGTCCCACAATCGTTCTCACCTATCCCAGAAGAGTTGTGGGCAAGGAAATTATTGTCCTCACCTTGGAAATTATCCTTATGGGATATCCCAGCAAGCTTATGGACAAGGAAATTATCGTTATTTCCAACTGGATTTTCTTGTTGGAGTGCCTGTATTTGTTGGTGGTTTAGCCTGGAGTGAGATGTTTGATGGGGATTTAGACCTTCAAGGTTTTTAAAATCTGGGAGGTCTGAAAAATGAAAAATAAAAACTCCCACCGAAGCGGGAGTATAGGAATTTTTTCCTTCGGCATAAAGCCTTATTGTGATAAGATGTAAAATTGATTTCTTTCTTCTTGTTCTTTACAAATGTATTAAATTTCTTGTAAAATATACGTAAGTTTAAGAGAGCATAAGTTCAAATAATATTAAACTAAAAACAGAATGGCTAAAATATTAGGTCTCGATTTAGGAACAAATAGTATTGGGTGGGCAGTGGTCGAGAAAGAAGATAGAAAGTTTTCATTAGTTGATAAAGGTGTACGCATTTTTCAGGAAGGGGTAAAAATTGAAAAAGGAATAGAAAGTTCAAAAGCTGCAGAACGAACTGAACATCGCAGTGCAAGACGCATAAAATATCGTAGGAAATTACGAAAGATAGAGACACTAAAAGTGCTGTCGGAATACGGTTACTGCCCACGACTTACAAAAGAAGAGTTGAACTTATGGAGGTATAAAAAGGTGTATCCTGAAAATATTAGTTTTCGCAATTGGTGGCTTACCGATGAAGATTCAGAAAAACACCCTTATTTTTTCAGGAACCTTGCCATAACACAGAAACTGGATTTAAAAAAGGAAGCTGACAGGCACAAAATCGGACGTGTATTTTACCACATGGCACAGCGTCGGGGATTTCTAAGTAACCGTTTGGATTCCACACCTGAGAATGAAACCGGAAAAGTAAAAAGTAGCATACAGGAATTACAGGAAAAGAAAGGTGACAGGACTTTAGGTCAGTATTTTTATGAAGATTGCTATCTGAAAGGGGAAAAAATCAGGGATCAGTATACCCATCGAGAGGAAGATTATCTGGATGAATTTAACCGTATATGTGCATTTCAGAATATTCCGGAAGAGGTACGAACAAAATTAAACAAAGCTATTTTTTACCAGCGTCCCTTAAAATCTCAAAAAGGATTGATTGGCAAATGTGTTTTTGAAACCAATAAACCCCGATGTGCTGTTTCCCGACCGGAATTTGAAGAGTACCGGATGCTCTGTTTTATCAACAATATCAAAATAAAAACACCCGACGATGAGAAGTTGAGGCTGCTTAATGAAGAAGAACGGAAAAAGATAATCCCCCGTTTTTTCTTGCAACGAGACCATTTCGATTTTGAGGATTTAGCGAAGCAAATTGCCCCTAAAAAACAATACAAGTATTATCGGGATCGGAATAAGAACCCGGAGGATTATTGGCTGAACTATTCCATGAAAACTACGGTAAGTGTTTGTCCGGTTTCTGCTCGTTTTAAGGAATTGTTCGGTGCTGCTTTTATGGATGATGAATATAACTACATAAAAGATGCTAATGGCAAAACCCCCAAGCTGATTTCTGATGCCTGGCATGTACTTTATACTTTTGATTCGGATAAAAAATTGAAGGAATATGCACAGAAACATTTTAATTTCAGTGAGGATAAAACAGTTTTATTTTCGGAGAAAATACGATTAAAGCAAGATTTTGCATCGTTAAGCCTGAAGGCGATAAATAAAATTTTGCCGTATTTGCGGGAAGGTTTAATATACTCGCATGCTGTCTTTTTAGCCAATATGGAAGAGACTGTGCCTGCTCATATTTGGGAAAACGATGAAAACAAGAAAATTATCCGAAACGCCATTAAAGAGCTAATTAAAAATCATACCGATAATACGAAAATTATAAATATTGTAAATGGGTTGATTACCAATGTTCAACGAAGTGAAGCAGATGCGTGGAGCGAAGAAGCAAAATCGTATTACTTCAACGATCTGGATAATAAAATAAAAGCCGTTTTTGGGGCAAAGAAATTTGAAAGTTTCCCCATTGAAAAGAAAAACGCTCTTACCCAAAAGGGGCAACAGCTAATTCTTGAGTATATGCCCAGAAACCTTGGCAGAGGCGAGCATATAAAAGCAGAGAGACTAGATGAGGCAGTCATATCTTTTTTAGAAGATAATTTCGGAGAAGAAAATATTAATAGTAAGAAGCTTTATCATCCTTCAGCAATAGAGACTTATAAGCCTGCAAAAAGGGGAGAAGAAGGCAAACTCTATCTGGGTAGCCCAATGACTTCTTCTGTACGTAATCCGATGGCAATGCGTGCTCTGCATCAACTTCGTTTAGTAACAAATGAATTGATCAAGGCGGGTAAGGTTGATGCTAATACTAAAGTAAATATTGAAATGTCGCGTGGTTTGTTAAATGCTAATGAGAGGGCTGGATTAACACGCTGGCAAAACAATAGGGAGAAAAAACGTAAAGAATATGTAGATAAAATTAAGGAACATTTTGCAGATGATTACGAGCCCTCAGAAGATGAGATTTTAAAATATCAGTTGTGGGAGGATGAACAGAACCATATTTGCTTATATACAGGCAACACCATTGGTCTGGATGATTTCCTCGGAGCAAATCCCCAATATGATATTGAGCACACCATCCCTCGTAGTCAATCGTATGATAATTCACAGGAAAACAAAACGCTTTGTGAGAGCAAGTTTAACCGAAGTGAAAAGAAGAATAAAATTCCTTTTGAGTTGTCAAATCATGCAGAAATAATTACTCGGATAGAGCATTGGCGAGAGAAGATAGAGGCGTTGAATGGGGAGATTGAAAAAGCTGTTCGTCAATCGAAAAAAGCAGGTGATAAAGCTCAAAAAGACCGTTATATTCAAAAACGTCACCAGCTAACTTATGAGCGAAATTATTGGCAAAATAAATACAACCGCTTTACCATGAAAGAAGTGCCGGAAGGTTTTAAGAACAGCCAGATGGTTGATATTGGTATTATTACAAAATATTCACGGCTTTATCTAAAAACCGTTTTCCCTAAAGTATATACCGTAAAAGGAAATACCGTTGCCGATTTTCGTAAAATGTGGGGTTTGCAGGAGATTTACACTAAAAAGGCTCGTGTGAACCATGTCCATCATTGTATTGATGCCATTACAATTGCCTGCATGGATAAAAGCAACTACGAGACATTGGCGAAATTTTATCATGATTGGGAAGAATTACATCACGCTGGAGTTGATCAGCTTCCTCCTGTTGATAAACCCTGGTCAACATTCACGGAGGAGGTCAAAGAAATTGAGAAAAAAATATTGATTTCTCATCATACCCCCGATAATTTGCCTAAGCAAAGCAAAAAGAAACTTCGCAAGCGGGGTAAAATTCAATACAATAAAAAAGGAGAACCAATTTATCTGAAGGGGGATAGTGTTAGGGGAAGTCTTCACAAGGATACTTTTTATGGTGCGATTGAACGGGAAGCCTTTAATAAAAAAGGTGAAATTGAGAAGCAAATTAAATATGTAGTACGGAAATCTCTTAATGGTTTGGAGGATTCTGCCATTAAAAATATTGTAGACGACCGTGTACGTGAAATTGTAAGCAATGCTCGAAAACAAGAGAAAGTATTACAAAAACAGATTGATGCCCTTATAAAACAACGGAAAAAAGCTGAAGAAAATGAAGAGGCTGAGATTGATAAGGAAATTGCTAAGCTAAAGCAGCAAATTGCAGAACAGTATTGTTTGCCAAATAAAAATGGGGCTCCTGTTCCTATTAAAAAAGTAAGGTTATATCAACCAATGGTAACCAATCCATTGCCTGACTTTAAGAAGCACCGAGATTTGTCCGATAAGGAGTACAAACAACAATACAATGTTGCCAATGATGGTAATTATGTAATGGCTGTTTATGAAGGGATAGACCGGGATGACAAAATCAGGAGAGCCATAATAATGGTCAATAACTTTGATGCAGGTAAATTTTTTAATGGAAAACTTGGAGAATCACCTTTCCCTGATAAACATCCAAAAAATGGGTTGTACCTGAAATACTTATTAAAAACAGGGACAATTGTAATGTTCTGGAAAAAATCTCCCGAAGAATTAAATAGCCAGAACGTTGATAAAGTTCAACGGCTTTATAAAATCACGAAGATGAGTAAAAATGGTCAGGTTACCTTTAAATATCATCAGGAAGCCAGAAATGATGAAAATTTGCGGCTTGACTATGAGAAGGAACATGGGGTAAAGGCTCCAAAATCCTTAACAAATGGAGAATCATTTGTTGATTTTAAGAATCCGTTTTCCAAACTTTTGTTGAGTCCTTCAAAGTTTGATTTTATAGTTGAAAACTATGATTTTAAAATCAGCTCAACCGGAGAAATAAGATGGATAAATGAAGATTAGGAATTTATAAAGAATAGACTCCCAAAGGTCTGAAAGACACTTTGGGGTTATGGAGAAAATCTTTTGGGGTCTTATAGACCCAAAAGCGTTTAAAAATCAAAAAGGAATGCAGAATAAAATCTATCAAAACCTTTCAGTGTCTGGAAGACCTGAAAGAGTTTAAGAATATAAAAAATCAGAACCGATGAAACCCATTCCGCTTGAATATGGTAAATTTTATCACATTTATAACCGGGGAATAAACGGTTGTAACCTGTTCCGGGAGAATGAGAATTATGAATATTTTCTTGGATTATACGACAAATATATTTCCCCTATTGCCGACACGTATGCCTGGGTGTTAATGCGGAATCATTTTCATGTTTTGGTACGGATTAAGTCGGTAGATGAGATACCTTTTATGGGTAAGACTCCCGAAGGTCTAAAAGACACTTCGGGGTCAGGTAAAAACCTTTCGGGGTCTATAAGACCCGAAAGTGTTTATAGTACACCTAAGAAATATACCCCATCCAATCAGTTTAGCCATTTGTTTAACGCCTATACAAAATCCATTAATAAACGATTCCATAGAACGGGTAGTCTGTTCGAACATCCATTTAGACGGAAAAAGATTGAACATCAAAATCATTTAAGATATCTGGTCTATTACATACATCATAATCCAATCCATCATGGGTTTTGCTATCATTTTCTGGATTATCCGTGGAGTTCATACTTAACGGTATTATCGCCTAAAACAACCAGGCTAAAAAGGGATGAAGTGTTGAAGTGGTACAACGAAAAAACAAATTTTGAAAAGTTTCACTCCAGCGATCAAATACAAAGATTTGAAGAACTGGAATTCAATTTTATACTGGATAAATAGAGCGGATTTAAGTAAAGTAAAGACTCCCGAAGGTCTGAAAGACACTTCTGGGTCGTGGAGAATACCTTTCGGAGCCTTTTAGACCCGAAAGTATTTTAGATACGAATCTAAATCAACAAAACGATGATAAAACGAACATTGTTTATTTCAAACCCTTATTACCTTTCATTAAAGGATAGGCAGTTGCAGGTCTCCGAAAGAGGAGGAATGGTTTTAAAGTCTGCACCGATAGAGGATATTGGTTTTTTGGTGCTTGATCATCCGCAAATTTCATTTACCATGAAATTGGTGGAAGAGTTGAACGAAAATAATGTGGCAACTGTTTTTTGTGATAGTAAGCACATGCCATCGTCCATGTTGCTCCCTTTGGATGCACATCATATTCAGAGTGAACTTTTTCGGGAACAGATAAATGCTTCAGAACCTTTAAAAAAGAACTTATGGAAACAGACCATTGAGGCAAAAATCAGGAATCAGTCATTGTTGCTTGATAAACTGGGGAAAAGCAGTTCGCAGTTGAAAACGATTGGCCGATCAGTAAAAAGTGGTGATAGTGACAACCGGGAGGGCTTTGCTGCCCGTGTTTACTGGAATGCCTTGTTGGGGAAGGAGTTTATTCGTGACCGATATGGTTTGCCCCCTAATTTATTTTTGAATTACGGGTATATTATATTGCGATCAGCAGTTGCACGATCACTGGCCGGATCCGGCTTGTTGGCAACTCTGGGCATTCACCACCGGAACCGTTACAATGCTTTTTGTCTGGCCGATGACATTATGGAACCCTATCGACCTTATGTAGATGAAATAGCCTATGATCTGGATGAGAAATATCCATTCACAACAAGTTTAGCAAAAGAGCATAAAGCTGAACTGTTGCAGTTAATGACTGTAGATGTGAAGATTGGAGAAAATAAACGCCCCTTGATGATTGCTCTTTCACATACAACTGCCTCTCTGGCTCGTTGTTTTACAGGAGAAACTAGGAAAGTGGTTTATCCTGTTTTTGAATAGGTACTAGAACCTTCATGAGTTTTTAAAATCCTGAAGTGTTTAAATCGATAAGAAATGGAACAAACCCGGCTAAATGCCTATCATATTATGTGGCTATTTGTATTTTTCGACCTTCCGGTATCGACCAAAAAGGAGCGCCGGCTGGCAACACGTTTTCGTAAGGAATTGCTGAAAGATGGATTTTCCATGATGCAGTTTTCGGTTTATAACAGACATTGTGCCAGCAAGGAAAGCGCAGAGGTACATATTAAACGGGTGAAAAGCTTTGTTCCCGAGAAAGGGCAGGTTAGTGTACTAACCGTTACAGACAAGCAATACGGGAACATTGTGAATATCTGGGGAAATAAATCAAGCCCTTTGCCCGAAGGCCCCAAACAGTTGGAAATGTTCTAATACCTTCTTAAACCTTTCGGTGTCTTTAAGACCCGAAAGTGTTTTAATGAACAAATATTAGTAGGTCTTAATGGTAAATAGTAAATTCGTAACCACCGTTCATTGAAATTCAGATAAGAGTATAAAAATAACCGCATAGGATTAAAAAAATCA
Organism: Prolixibacteraceae bacterium; assembly: GCA_963676845.2. Taxonomy (GTDB): domain Bacteria; phylum Bacteroidota; class Bacteroidia; order Bacteroidales; family Prolixibacteraceae. The sequence goes on from CAXXKK010000032.1 coordinate 61,235, forward strand.
TGCATCATTCCGCTTCCATGACAGGAACAGGGCATTATTCCAATTGTATTTTTAGCTGAAATGCCAATAAATACAACGGATAACGACCGCTTGGGTTGTGGTTTGATGTAAAATTGAAAAGAGATACAACGTCAAGCTGGATTGGTTGAATTGAATCCTAGTTGTGGTTTGATGTAAAATTGAAAAGAGATACAACATGCAACAAATGTTCACGTCCATGACAACGTTGTGGTTTGATGTAAAATTGAAAAGAGATACAACAAGCCCATGATTTCCTTTAAGATTCTCAAGGTTGTGGTTTGATGTAAAATTGAAAAGAGATACAACGGATGAAGATTTGGCGGAGGCTGTTACAAAGTTGTGGTTTGATGTAAAATTGAAAAGAGATACAACATGCAACAAATGTTCACGTCCATGACAACGTTGTGGTTTGATGTAAAATTGAAAAGAGATACAACAAGCCCATGATTTCCTTTAAGATTCTCAAGGTTGTGGTTTGATGTAAAATTGAAAAGAGATACAACGGATGAAGATTTGGCGGAGGCTGTTACAAAGTTGTGGTTTGATGTAAAATTGAAAAGAGATACAACAGAATTAGCAAAACAAACGCTGGACATCAGGTTGTGGTTTGATGTAAAATTGAAAAGAGATACAACAGCTTGATGAAATCGGGGCAACCAGTTTGGGTTGTGGTTTGATGTAAAATTGAAAAGAGATACAACAACGTCACGTTTTCCATCTACAAACTCGGGTTGTGGTTTGATGTAAAATTGAAAAGAGATACAACTTTGAGTCCATGTATTACCATAGTCAGAGGGTTGTGGTTTGATGTAAAATTGAAAAGAGATACAACCTCAGACCCTGAACTCAGTTACTGAACCTGGTTGTGGTTTGATGTAAAATTGAAAAGAGATACAACCCACACCATACAAACTACACGCATACACTAGTTGTGGTTTGATGTAAAATTGAAAAGAGATACAACGAAGTTCAGAAATGGGGCAATTCGGATTCGTTGTGGTTTGATGTAAAATTGAAAAGAGATATTGTTTGAATTTTGAATGAATAAAAAAAGGAAAGACTCGTTTAGAATCTTCCCTTTTACGTGGGCCCAGCTGGGCTTGAACCTATTTTGTAACATGCTTAAAATCTGTAATTTAAAATCATTGCAATCAAGGTGGTCTCGAATTTGACACCTTCTAACAACAACATACTCAATGAACTACAATAACAAAATTACCAATTATTTTAAAACGGTAATGCGTCCGGGTCGTAATTTTCTTCACAAAGTACCTTTGCCCTATTTTCTAGTTTCTGAAGCCAATCTTCACCAATGGTTTTTGTATAATATTGATTAGCAATCTGATTTTCATCTTCATACTTCAACCTCTCAATTGATGCATCAGTAATGGTTAATCCAAGTGATTTATCCTGATATAGTGTTTCAACACAACACCCATGATACTTAATCTGGATATTTATTCCCATCTCTTTAGCAGCAGTTGGCAAAAACTCAACTATTCCATTTGGAAATCCAGCAATATAAAACGTATAAATTGGAAACATCTATTTTTTAATAATTGCTAAAACTTGAAAATTCATTTTAAGTAGTTTTCAATAGCTCTGTATAGTAATATTTTCCATCTAAGTTTAATATTATCACAAAACTTTCAATCATTCCAACTTGATCTACACCAAAAAAAAGGATACAAGTTTGCCCATCAGAAGAAATTGCTTCATACATATAGTTAACTAAATCTGAATCTTTTGATTGATTCATTAGCTCCCCTAAATGTAGATTGAGCTTAGCATCTATCCACGCAGAATTTTCAACATCATAAAAGCTTGTTGATATTTCAAACTGATTATAATTTGATTCATTGTAGATTACGGTCGAACTCTTGGAGGCAGATGCAACAAATTCGCTACTATCATTAGTCACACTTATTATATTATACATACTAAGTATGTAGCCTTTTATTCCTTCTGGATTTTGTGCTTTTGAGAAAGTACAAAATAATACAGTTACAAATAATAAAAATATTTTTTTCATAGTTTAAAGTTTAACGTTGTTGATTCAAATATAAAGCATTCAGACTATAGTCCGTAGATATTTTTTGTCAAATATCTCACATTCGTTCTGACTAAAGTCCGAATAATGATTATTGAAGTATTTGGTGAAATTTTAAAAGAGTTAAGAGAATCCAACAAGATCTCTCAGGAAAAACTTGCTGAATACTGCGACCTTGACAGAACTTATATCTCATTGCTTGAAAGGGGATTAAGACAGCCTACAATAACTACAATTTTTAAAATTGCAAGTGCTTTAGATATTCCTGCTTCAGAAATAATTCAAAAAGTCGAAGAAAAGATTCCTAAAACAAAATAGTTCTAAAAGCACTAAGTACTCAAGAACTATTTATCCCTACAAAAGTCCTTCATCAGCAAACGAATAATAACCCTCCCTCATCAAAATTACGTGATCCAATATTTGTAATTCGAGTAACAGTGAAGCTCCTTTTGCTTTAGTGGTTACTTTCTTATCTGCATCACTGGGAGTTGAATTTCCTGAAGGGTGATTATGTGCAAGGATTATTGAACTGGCATTTGCCTTCAATGCAGTCTGGAGTATTCCTTTAATGTCAATAACAGTACCGGAGAGACCTCCTACAGAAACTAAATAATAACCGAGTACCCTATTGGCTCTGTTTAGGAATAATGCATAAAAGCATTCCTTTAATTCCAACGGATACTCCCATATCTGCCGAAATACATTAACAGCATCTTCAGAACAAGTAATTTGAACTCGTTCTGATGGCTTTATTTTAGGTTGATAACTGACTTTGATTTCAGCTATCTGAAATGGATTATTTTGCATTTTCTTATGATTTTTGTTTTTAGAAACATCGTCCGTCCGTCCAGAATATTAGGTTATTAGATGGATGGACAAAACCAGCCCACAACGGAAATACTGCTGAGGGTAAGCATCAGCTTATTTAATCTGGTTTTCTAAGAAATAAACCAATTGTATTGATTGTCTCCAATAGACTGCTGCAAACCCTCAACAAATTGTTGACAGGCTACTCCACGATCTAAAAAAGTATCAATGTAACTGGTCTTGTTAGCTCCTGTAAAAAGGTTGTACAGCTTCCAAAGATTGATATTGCCAAATTCATCCCTGCAAAAGGATTCATCCTGGTAATAATCTTTAACTACAAAGTTCACCTGTGAATCCATTAATGGGAATTGAGGCAAATCTTTTTTTCACTTTAAAAGGCATGTTTTGGTACATTCTTGCCCTGCCAATAATCTGAGCAAACTGGGATTCTGTAATCCTTGTATCAGGTAGCTGGTTCATCTGCTCAATTTGCCTGTAGACATTAAAATCACCAAACAAATCATAAGCAGCTTTTGCCAATTCAGAAACAGACCTAACCCTGATATCAGCCATAAACCCATCAGTTGAAACACATAGGTTCGTACATACCTGGTTTTTGAAGCCAATGAACAGTTTAAACCTCTCTTCACTCTTTTTGCTGTGAAGGTTTTGTAGATTATAAGCACGTACACCACCGACAGTTTAAATTAAGGCTGTTTTTAGCCACCTTTCCTGTTATTGTAGGTATTTCAATGACAAAACTCATACGCTCAAAATACAAGGTCTTTTCATGCTCTAGCAGCTCTTTTGCAGGCTTTCCAACTGCTGAAGGGACTCTTCCCTTGATTGGATGTGAAACCCTTATTGCAGGCTTTAAAATAACCTCTCCACCAAATATCTGATCAGCTACAAAAGCAATAGTTTCAATCATCTCTTGGTGAGAAATTGTGCTTTCATTGTCTTTAGCAAATACAGGAATCGTATGCTTATCTTTTAGCTCTGTTAATTCCACAACAGAAGTATTGGCTGTCATAAAATGAACATCACTGGTTTCATCTGCTGGTGGAAATTCCACAAATGGTGAAACAGATCTGTTGTTGACTTTAACTAATTCCATTGTTTGAAAATTTAACAGGGTTAAAATCTCTTTTTAGTTCTGCTATCCTCCTGTTTGCATCGAGGAGCTAAGGCATTCATGGATTCCAGATTATCATTCAGGATTTGATTGATTTCTGCTTCTGAATTTGCTGAGATAATCTTGGATTTTAGATCAGAGGCACTAATACCGGAGTTGCACCATTCTAAAATTTTCATTCCATGTTCCGAAGAAATAATTTCAGCAGGTTTATCTACAAACAACATAGTACGATCTTTAGAGGCTACAGCCTGATGGCTAATGTCTACATCGAAAACTATCGTAAACTCGTAATCAAAACCATCTCTTGTAATTCCTTTTAAGCCTACTTTTTGAGGAATCATCTTCCCATCTTTATCATTCAGGACATAATCTTGCTTAGTCCTAATAGTTGAGATCACATGACAGTTGCTTTGCA
>CAXXKK010000033.1:0-69980 GCA_963676845.2 Prolixibacteraceae bacterium
CTAGTCGTGAACATGCTGCATGGGCAATCTATGATTATGGATTCCGTGTGGTAGTTTCAAGCTTCTTCGCAGATATTTTTAAAGGAAACGCTTTAAACAATGGTCTTCTACAGTGGTAGTTTCACCAGCATTTCTTGAAAAGATTTTTGCTGCAATTGAGAATGACAATGATGCTCAATTTGAAGTTGATTTGGAAAAACAAACGTTTACCATTGTTGCTACAGGCGAATCAGAAAGTTTTGAAATCAATCCATACAAAAAGCATTGTTTGCAGAATGGGTTAGATGATATCGACTATCTGGTAAATATGAAAGACGAAATAGCAGTATTCGAAAACTAATAAATATCTAATCCGGGGTATATTTTACCCTGGATTTTTAGATACTCTTTTCTGAATAAAGAAATGTGTGGAACAACTTACTTGCTCCTTTGTTTCAATATGAAAATGTTCGATAAACTATGACTGGTAATTTTATAGACGTGAAAAATAGTATGGTTAGTATCATGGATACTACCTTAAGGGATGGCGAACAGACTTCAGGGGTGTCTTTTACTGATACTGAGAAGTTGAGTGTTGCCAGGGTTTTGTTGGAAGATGTAAAAGTTGATCGAATTGAAATTGCTTCTGCCAGAGTTTCGGAAGGGGAGTTTAACGCAACCCAAAGAATCATGGCTTGGGCGGCAGAAAAAGGTTATTTGGACCGTATTGAAGTACTAGGTTTTGTTGACGGTAAAACATCCTTAGATTGGATTAATGATGCAGGTGGTAAGGTTTTAAACCTACTGTGTAAAGGTTCCTATAAGCACGTAACACAACAATTACGTAAAGAGCCTGAAGAGCATGTGGCTGATATTCAAAGAACAGTTGATTATGCGACAGAGTTGGGCATTGCTGTAAATGTTTATCTGGAAGATTGGTCAAATGGAATGAGAAGTTCCAAAGATTACGTTCATTTTATGGTCGAGAACCTTAGTAAAATGAATATTAATAGGATCATGTTGCCAGATACATTGGGTATTTTAGATCCTGATGAGACATATGATTTCTGCAAAGAAATGATAGAGACTTATCCATCTTTGAATTTTGATTTTCATGCCCATAATGACTATGATTTAGCAATTGCTAATGTTTTTCATGCATTGAAGGCGGGTGTTCGTTGTGTTCATACAACGGTAAATGGATTAGGTGAGCGTGCAGGTAATGCTCCTTTATCAAGTGTTATTGCTGCTTTAAAAGATCACCTAAAACTGGATACAAATGTCAATGAGACGATGTTGAACAGAGTGTCTCGTTTGGTAGAAAGTTTCTCAGGAATTCGTATCCCAACCAACAAACCTTTAATTGGTGAATATGTATTTACACAATGTAGTGGGGTTCATGCAGATGGTGATAACAAGAACCAATTGTATTTTAACGACCTCTTACCAGAGCGTTTTGGTCGTACAAGAACCTATGCCTTAGGAAAAACTTCAGGAAAAGCTAACATTAAGGCAAACTTAGAGGAAATTGGCATAGAACTTTCACCTGATGCATTGAAAAAAGTAACAGAACGTGTAATTTTATTGGGAGATCGGAAAGAAACTGTAACAATTGAAGATCTTCCATACATTGTTGCCGATGTACTTCAGGAGAGTATAGAACAAAGAATTACAGTTAATAATTATGTTTTAACGCATGCTATGGGGCTTAAACCAGCTGCCTCATTAAGTATTAGCATTGACGATAAAACATACGAAGGCTCAGGTTCCGGTGATGGTCAGTATGATGCGTTTATGAATGCTTTGAAAAACATTTACAAACGTCTTAAAAAGCCACTACCAAAACTTATTGACTATAGAGTAACAATTCCTCCGGGAGGAAAAACAGATGCTCTGGTAGAAACAGTTATTACCTGGGAGATGAACCGAGAATTTAAAACGCGGGGATTAGATTCCGATCAAACAGCTGCAGCTATCATTGCAACTGTTCGAATGTTAAATCTTATTGAGAACAACAATATTTAAACTACAAAACTATGAGGTATAACACGGAGGGACGGATAAAATTTCCCAAGAACAAATTTTTGAGAAGGGCAAGAAGAGCGAAAAAACCTGAAAAACCCAGGATTATTGAAGAATGTTATTGCCCCAATGGACATTCATTAATTGACGATTATGTGCTTTTTAATGAATTGCCAGGTATAAAAATTAAAGTAAGAAGAAATAACGAAGAAGAAGGATTTTTGGTATTAAGCCCTGTTTATGGTGATCATTCAAAAGTTACTTTGGGTATTAAGTTGAAAGAAGGAGATTTATTGGATATGAGCTGTCCTGAATGTGGAGAATCATTGTCTGTATATTCTCATTGTCTCGCTTGCGATTCTCAAACGATGACTTTATTTCTGACAAAAGAAAAGTCGTTTTCAGACTGTCTGGTAATTTGTCAAAAGGTAGGATGTCATAATTCACGGATGGTAAGTAGCCGAAGAATGATGTCTTCTTATGCAAAAACTTCGTGTATATAACCTTTATAATTAGAATAAAAAACAAATGAAACTGAAATTAGCAGTTCTCCCGGGAGACGGGATCGGGCCTGAAATCGTTGAGCAGGCTATGAAATCAGTAAAAGCTATTGCGAAAAAATTTAATCACGAACTTGAATACGAATTTGCGTTAACCGGTGCTACGGCTATTGATCAGGTGGGAGAGCCTTATCCTGAAAAGACACACCAATTATGTATGGATTCTGACGCTGTTCTTTTTGGCGCCATTGGTGATCCAAAATTCGATAATAATCCAAAAGCCAAAGTGCGCCCTGAACAAGGCTTACTAGCTATGCGTAAAAAATTAGGTTTGTATGCCAACATTCGTCCAGTAGAGACTTTTGATTCATTGTTGCATAAATCACCACTTCGCCGTGAATTGGTAGAAGGAGCTAATTTTGTGGCTATCCGTGAATTAACAGGGGGTATCTATTTCGGTGATAAAGGACGTAAAGATGATGGAAATACTGCCTTTGATTTGTGTACTTACACTCGAGAAGAGATTGAGCGAATCCTGAAATTAGGTTATGAATTTGCTCTTAAACGCAACAAAAAACTTACTGTTGTTGATAAAGCGAATGTATTGGAAAGTTCTCGTCTTTGGAGAGAGGTTGCCCAGGAAATGGCACCTAATTATCCTGATGTTACAACAGAATATATGTTTGTTGATAATGCTGCTATGCAAATTATTCAGTGGCCTAAGAATTTCGATGTGATGGTTACAGAAAATATGTTTGGTGATATTTTAACAGATGAGGCTAGTGTTATTACAGGTTCATTAGGATTATTACCATCGGCTTCTGTAGGTATCCATACTTCAGTGTTTGAGCCAATTCACGGTTCTTATCCTCAGGCTGCTGGAAAAGATATTGCAAACCCAATTGCAACAATTCTTTCTGCTGCCATGATGTTTGAATATGCGTTTGGCTTGATGGAAGAAGGAAAAATGATTCGTGATGCAGTTGATGCATCTATGGCCGAAGGTTTTGTAACTGTTGATATCGCTGAAGGTGAAAAATCTTACAAAACATCAGAAGTGGGAGATTGGATTGCCAGTTATATTGAAAAAGCATAAAGATCATTCTATTATAGAATTAGAAGCCGTCTTTTTGAGACGGCTTTTTTTATGAACTATTAGGGGGGGGATTGAGCTTATACTATCAGAATAAACAGCATTTTAAATTATTTATATTCCTAAATTTGTCTTGACAAAAAATAGATTTCTGATGCAAAAAAATAAATCAGTTTGGGGTAAATATGAGCGATTAAATGAAACAGTTTTTCATTTTCGGGGAGGATATACCGATTTGTATTTGAAGAGAGAGAATAATAGCTGGTATATAAAACGTAAGGAAAATGAAGAAGTAGCTCAGAGTATTTCCATCGTTGAAGAAATAGGAAACGATGATTTTTCGGATGCAGATATTTATTATACCGGCAAATCTGATAGTTTTTATATCCGTCCGGTACTGCCTGAAAAACCTGTTGTTTTCAGAAATAATACTCGACTTGGAATAAGTCCCAAACAAACACTTTTGATTTACCTGGCGGTTCCGCTTTCGGTGCAGTTTTATACGCGTTTTTCACATAATGAAGCGTTAATTTGGGAGCAACCTTTACAGCGTTTGTCCGATACCTGGTTTGGAGAGGCAGACAGTGGAGAACCAGCTTTTTCTATTGGTTCACGTTTCGGCTTTAAGCCAGAAGAATTAAAAGCTTCCTATTTTGAAGTGATTTGTCCGGTGAAAATTCACAATACAACCGATCACTTTTTGGATATTCAGCGATTGATCGTTCATGTAGAGCATATGAACCTGTATGAAAAGCAAAGTCAATTATTTTCCGATACAACATATATAGAGTTTAAAGGAGTTGATTTGGTAAGTAATGTTCACTACGCAGCAGACCGAAAATTGCTTGGGAATTCACCTGTGAAGCTAAGTTCTGCAAGGAAAGCCGTGAGTAAAAATATAATTAGCAAAAGTTTTCATTTTATTAAAAATCTAACATAAATGAATTTTGATATTTCATCTTATATAAATGCTGATAATATTGAGATATTAATAAGAGTTGTTATCCTCTTAGTGCTAGGATTAGGTTTTACTTATGGTTTGGCTTTCATTATAAGGCGAAGTTTAACAAGTAGAATGACCCGGCAGTCCAGTATGGTTATAAATCGGATAATTATATATTCAGGCTATATCATTCTGATTTTGGCTGTACTCAACCAACTCGATTTTGACATTGCTGCAATCTTTGGTGCAGCAGGAGTTGTGAGTATTGTTATTGGTATTGCCTCGCAAACAAGTATTGGGAATATTATAAGCGGTTTTTTTCTGGTTTCGGAGAAGTCATTCGAGATTGGCGATACCATACGTATTGGAGACAAAACCGGCAGCGTTTATTCTGTTGATTTATTGAGTGTAAAAATTAAAACATTTGATAATCTGTTGATTCGGATTCCTAATCAGACTGTAATCAGTACAGAAGTTGTCAACCTTACTCGTTTCCCAATCAGGCGAATGGATATCATTGTAGGTGTTGCATATAAAGAGGATTTGAAAAAAGTGATGCAGGTTCTTAAGAATGTTGCAATTAAAAACCCCTTATACCTGGAAGAACCGGAACCATTAGTATTGTTTCAAGGTTTTGGTTCAAGTAGTATTGATATTTTACTGGGTGTCTGGTTTGAAAAATCGAATTTTAGAGATGTGAAGAATAATCTTATAATTGACATCAAAGAAGCTTTTGACAAAGAAGGAATTGAAATACCTTTCCCACATATAAGTGTTTATTCAGGTGAAGTGACAAAAAGTTTTCCTGTTAAAATTGAAGATTCAAAAGAAGCAAAGTGATTCATTTTCTACACTCAGCTTAACTTGTTTTTATAGTCTTCATAACCAAATTCCCGAACTAATTTGAATGTTCTATTAGATTGAATTATCCCAATTGATGGGTGTTTCACACCATTGAAGAAAGTTGTTTTCACCATGGTGTAGTGAATCATATCTTCAAAGATAATTTCATCGCCAATTTGCAATTCGTCATCAAAAGACCAATATCCCATATAGTCTCCGCTTAAGCAACTGTTTCCACCCATCCGGTAAACAGCTTTTCCACTTACAGGTCCCATATTTGCATTACTAATGTGCGGCTGATAAGGCATCTCAAGGCAATCTGGCATATGAGCAGCAAATGATACATTGAGCATAGCTGTTTTTATTCCTTTATTTTCAACGATGTCGAGAATCGTAGCTTTTAAAAACCCTGTTTCCCAGGCAAAAGCACTTCCCGGTTCCATGATAATTTTTAAATGAGGGAATTTCGATTTAAAGTTCTTAAGAAGTTGAATTAAATGATCAGTGTCATATTTTTTTCGGGTCATAAGATGACCACCACCCATGTTGAGCCATTTTACCTGTTTCAGATAGTTGCCAAATTTCTCTTCAATGGCATTCAGTGTCTTTTCCAGATCGTATGATGCCGACTCGCACAAGGTGTGAAAATGAAGACCTTCAATTCCGTCAGGTAAAATATCGGGAAGTTGTTCTGCAATTACTCCAAGTCGTGATCCCGGGGCACACGGATTGTAAAGTTCTGTTTCAACTTCTGAAAACTCTGGATTTATGCGTAACCCAACAGAAACAGGATGATCTGCATTCTTCGTATTGGAATAGAACCGTTCAAATTGGCTGAGTGAATTAAACGTGATATGGCTTGAATAGCTTATAATTTCATCAATCTCATCCGGAGCGTAAACAGGTGCATAGGTATGAGCTTTGTTTTTCATTTCCTGTGCACAAAGCTTTGCCTCGCTTAGTGAGCTAGCTGTTGCCCCCTGAAAATATTCCCTTACAATGGGGAAGGCACTCCACATAGCAAATCCCTTGAATGCTAAAATAATTTCAATTTCAGCGGAATCTGCTACATTTTTGATTAGCTTAAGGTTCTCACGCAATAGGTTTTCTTCCAGAACGTAGCAGGGAGAAGGTATTTCGGGATATGCAGTTTTCATCTTTTCTGATTTATTCAACAAATATAAAACGAAACGTCTATGAGTAAATAATTATTTACTCATTTAGAGTGCCATTTTTACCAGAGTATGTCGATTTTTATATAATGATTTGCTGTAATATCACTGATAAGTAGCAGTAAAATCGTGTCTTGCGGGTTTTTGATCCTCCTTGCGGCATTTGGGGAGAACCTTGCGACGCAAGACGGGAAAAAATCATGCAAGATTTTTCCAAAATGCTGCAAGGACAGAAAATATACTGCAAGATCATGAAATATTCTGCAAGACTTTTCAAATTTGCTGCAAGACTTCAAAAAAGGATACAAGGCGATATAATTTCTAAACGATAACTTCTATTTTTCATTTTGGTGCCTTTCCCTAAGAAATAAAAAAGGCAGAAGAATCTGTTTTCTGATTCTGTCTGCCTTATTATTTTGAAGAATATTCTAACTAAAGAATTTTCTTTAATTCAGTTTCAATTTCTTTTTTCAAATCATCGCTTGCGGGGTAGAGAGGAAGTCGAACCGTACTGGTCGTTTTGCCCATAATTTCCATTAATGCTTTCACTCCAACAGGATTTCCTTCTTTAAAAAGTAATTTTATCAAGTTCAGCAATTCATGATGTACTTCTTTTGATTCTGTGAATTTCTTATCATTGGCAAGATGAATAAGTTGACTTAGCTTTTCTGGTAAGGCATTGGCAATTACTGAAATAACACCAATTCCACCTACTGAAATAATTGGTAAGGCCAATACATCGTCACCGGAAATTACTTTAAAATAATCAGGTGCATTTTTAGCCATATGAGCTACCTGCGATGATTCGCCGGAAGCTTCTTTTACACCAATTACATTGGGGCATTCGCGGGCAATTTCTTCAGATGTTTCAGCTAGCATATTTACGCCGGTACGTGAAGGAACATTGTATAAAACAACAGGAACAGGGCTTGCCTTGGCAACCAATTTAAAATGTTCAATCAATCCTTTTTGTGCCGGACGGTTATAGTAAGGTGTAACTGAAAGAATACCGTCAACACCATCGAAATCTGTTTCTTCAATACAATTGATTACTTTATATGGATCGTTTCCTCCAATACCAAGCATTAGAGGAACTCGTTTGTTTATTTTTGATTTAATACAGTCTACTACTTCTTTTTGCTCACTGACAGACAAGGTTGGTGTTTCAGCAGTAGTTCCTAAGGCAAGAAGGTAATCCATTCCTCCCTGAATTTGCTCTTCAACCAGGTTCTCCAGTGCGTTAAAATCAATCGAAAAATCTTCTTTAAAAGGGGTAATTAAAGCTACTCCTGCGCCTTTAAAAAGGTGTGTCATGCTTATTTTTGTTTTATTTCATTCAAATAGTGAACCATTTGTTCTATTAGATAACTGGGTTCACGTCGAATACTAATATCAATACTGAAATCAAAATAATTGGGTTCAACATCTGCCCAGCCAATTTTAAATGATGCTTTGGACAGTGCCCTTATAACTTGTGCCATATTTGATGAACTCATACTAATGTCGATAAATAAATCAAATTCCTTGTTTAGAAACTCATTTAAGTTATCGCTTTTGGGTATTCCCCATCTGTTAAAATCATCTTTACTTATAATATTGGCTGTATTGTCTGCCGATGATCCTTGAGAAAAGCAGAATTCCGTTATTTTTATTTGCTTACTGATTAATGCTTTTTTTAAGCTTTCAAAAGCAGTACGATCACCGCAATTCCATATTATTCCAGCAGTTTCTGCTGAATCAAGGTTGATAAAACGTTTTTTACGTTTTAAGGTCTTCAACCTGTTGTTTAATTGCCAATAAAATAGACGATCTTTTAATCCCATATGACGGAGGCAAAAATAAGAATTTGTTTGTGAATAAACTTAGAACATCTAAAAGTAATCTCTTAAATAATTATAATATGAAATGGAATATTGGGAAATTCTTCCATCTTAAAAGAAAAATGTTCATTCTTCTATCATTTTTAGAAATTCATTCTCGCTAAGAACTGGGATGCCCAGTTTCTCAATTTTTTGCATTTTGGCAGGGCCAATATTGTTGCCACCAAGGAGATAAGACGTTTTCTTTGAAATTGATCCTACATTTTTTCCACCATGCTTTTCAATTAATTTCTTTAGTTCATCTCTGGAGTGTTTCTCAAAGGTTCCGGAAATAACAATGCTAAGTCCTTCCAACTTACTACTTCTGTCACTGAGTTCTGATTGGTCTAGCTCAAACTGCAAGCCCTGACTTTTCAATCGCTCAATAATCTCTATATTCTCGTTATTTTTAAAATAGGCGATAACGCTTTCTGCAATTTTTTCACCAATTTCATCAATATCAATCAGTTCTTCAAAACTTGCTTTTTCGAGCATTTCAATGTTGATGAGTTTATTCGCCAGTTTTTTGGCAACCGTTTCACCTACAAATCGAATTCCAAGGCCATAAAGAACCCGCTCAAAAGGGATTTGTCGGGATTCATTCAGACTTTTCAGAATGCGTTCAGCAGATTTTGCTCCTAATCTTTCCAGTGGAATAAGCTGTTCTGCTTTCAAATCATATAAATCAGCACTGTTTCTGATTAACATTTCATCATAAAGAAGTTCGATGGTTTCTTCTCCAAGCCCATCAATATCCATCGCTTTTCGACTAATAAAGTGCTCTATTCTACCTTTAATCTGAGGAGGGCAACCTGTCTCATTAGGACAGTAATATGCTGCTTCGCCATCTCTGCGAACCAGAGGAGTTCCGCATTCCGGACAATTCCGGATAAATTCGACTTTTACAGCCATTGGGTGACGGAGCGAATCGTTAACACCAACTATTTTGGGAATGATTTCGCCTCCCTTTTCAACATATACTGCATCGTTTAAATGCAAATCCAGGTTTGCAATAATATCAGCATTGTGGAGTGATGCTCGTTTAACAACAGTTCCGGCAAGGGGCACGGGAGTTAAGTTAGCTACAGGGGTAACAGCTCCGGTTCTACCTACCTGGAAACTTACAGATTCTAGTTTTGTGCTTACCTGTTCTGCTTTGAATTTGTAAGCAATTGCCCATCTGGGGGATTTTGCAGTGAATCCAAGGTTGTTTTGCAGACGTCGTGAATTTACTTTGATAACGATTCCATCTGTGGCAACCGGCAGGTTGAAACGTTCTTCATCCCAGTAGTTTATGTAATTGATAACTTCGTTGATGTCTGCACATTTTTTCGTGTGTTCCGAAACCTTAAAACCCCATTCTTTAGCGAGTTCCAGGGATTCAAAATGACCGTCTTTGGGTAGGTTTTCCCCAACTATAAAGTAAAAATAGGCATCCAGTTTACGTTTGGCCACTTCTGCTGAGTTTTGCATCTTCAAAGTCCCTGATGCTGCATTTCGTGGGTTGGCAAAAGGCTGTTCCCCAATTTCTTCTCGTACTTTATTTAAGTCGTTGAAGACAGAAAAGGGCAGAAGTATCTCACCACGAATATCAAATTTATCTGGGTAATTAGTTCCTCTAAGCTGAAGCGGAATGCTGCGAATGGTGCGTACATTTGCAGTAACATCATCACCTTTTTCTCCATCTCCCCGGGTAACTGCACGTAAAAGCTTCCCGTTTTCATAGGTGAGACTGATTGATGTTCCATCAAATTTTAATTCGCAGGCAAAATCATAATCTTCATGTATCTGCTTTTTGATGCGTTGATCAAAGTCAAGTAGCTCATCTTTGGAGTAACTATTAGATAATGAGAGCATCGGGTGTTCGTGTTTTACCTGAGTAAACTCTTGGTTTATATCGCTTCCAACCCGTTGGGAAGGTGAATTGGAATCAAAATACTCGGGGAATTCAGTTTCCAGCTTTTCCAATTCTTTCAGCTTCATGTCAAATTCATAATCGCTGATTGACGGTTGAGATAGGACATAGTATTTGTAATTGTGAAGCTCCAGTTCTTCACGTAATATATCAATTTGTTGTTTTGCTGTTTTTTTATCCATTATGGGAATTTTGCAATAAAAATAAGAAAACCTCTTTATTGGATTAAATACTTTTAGATTTCTATTTTAAAGATATTTGCTCAAATAAAATTAGCTTTCAAAGAAAGAGGCTATTTTTATCATTTATTGGAAATAGTAAAAGAAATTAAAGGTAATGGATAAATATATATTGAAGATTTTTTCTGGGGTTCTTTTTATGATGATGTGGTATGCTGGATTTTCGCAGGTGTCAGATGAGAGTATTCCTGCGAGTTTCAATATAAAAACGAAGAGCTACAAGATTATTCCAACAACAGTGCTGGATTCTGTTCGTGTGAAGCTTCGTTTACAGGAAGATGTTATGAACGGAATTTTCAATAGGTATGGAGTCATTCAGGATATTAATGTAAATATTAAAGAAGAAGGAGTTCAAACAACATATGATGGTGTAAATATCTGGCAATATGAATTATCCTGTCCTGATGCGTTGTCACTTGGTATCTTTTTCGAGACTTACTGTTTGCCAGAGGGAGCAAAAGTTTTTATTTATAATCAAGATAGAACAAAGTTAGTTGGTGGTTTTACCCAAAGGAATAATAATGTAAACGACCAACTAATGATTGCTGATTTTGAGGGGAATAGTTTGATTATTGAATATAATGAACCTGTTAATGCGAATTTCTCAGGTGCATTGGTTATTGGGCAAATAAATACTGCTTATACTAGATTATCTTCAGAAACAGGACGGTTGTATATTAATTGTCCTGAAGGTGATGACTGGCAGGTTGAGAAAAATGCTGTTTGCCTTATGACTTTTAATGACTTTATATATAGTTATTATTGTACTGGTAGTTTGGTAAATAATGTGAGGCAGGATGGAACTCCCTATTTTTTAACAGCCAATCATTGTATTAGTAATGAAGATGAGGCAAATACATTGATAACTTATTTCAATTACGAGAATTCGGATTGTGGTAGTTCTGATGCTTTGATGAATCAATCTCTTTCGGGAGCAACGCTCCGGTCAACCAGTGATTATTCTGACTTTACTCTATTGGAGCTAACAGAAGTTCCACCTGAAGAATATTTCCCATATTTTGCAGGTTGGGATGCTACAGGAAATATACCAGAGCAGGGTACATGTATTCATCATCCTGATGGTGATGCCAAATGTATAGCCTTAGATAAGGATGTAGTTGAAAGTTATGTTTTTCCGATTCTTTGGAATAATGATCAAACCTCAGATGCCAATACACATTGGGTAGCACATTATGAGTATGGAGCTGATGAAATTGGTTCTTCCGGTTCGGCTTTGTTTAATGAGAATGGTAGAATTGTTGGTCAGCTTCATGGAGGAGATGACTCTTCTTCATATTTTGGAAAGTTTTCATTATCATGGGATTATAGTTCTTCATCTGATGCACAATTAAAAGATTGGTTGGATCCGGATAATACCGGACTTAAGCAATTAGATGGTTATGATTTAACGGGGGAACCTATTGCTGCTTTTTCTTCGGATGTTGAACTTGCCTGTCTGGGAACTTCAGTTTACATCACAGATGAAAGTAAAAATCTCCCAGATGAGTGGCAATGGAATATTAGTCCGGCAACCTATGTTTTTACAAACGGAACAAATGAAAACACTCAAGATATAAGCATCGAATTTTTAGAAGAAGGTACTTATAATATCTCTCTAATTGTGACAAATGAATATGGTATAGATACATTGAAATATGAGAATATGGTCGTTGCCGTAGCAGAACTTCCGGTTACATTTGTTGATGTTCCAGATGAAATGACATTCTGTGCCTATGAACTGGATGAATATGAGTTTGTTGCTGAAGGAGCCCAAGTATTTTCATTTGAGCTTACTGCTGAAGAATTCTTTGATGTAGAGATAAATGAAAATATGATTGCTTTAACAGTTAATGATGAAGCAGATGGATATGGTTCTTTTGATACGTATTTGAAAGTTACCGGAAGCCATGGAGATTGTTCTGCTGCAGATAGTTTGTTGTTACATGTTGTGTCTCCTGCAAATGATAAGGCTCAGCAAGCGATCGCATTGAAGCTGGGGAATAATTATTCTTTCACGAATGAATGTGGAACGGTTGAGGAAAATGAAACTATTTCAGCCGGATTTGATCTTGATAACACGGTTTGGTTTTCGTTTGAAGGAACTTCAAATAAAAATCTGACCATTGAAGTTGAGGGGATATTAAGCCAGATTGCTGTTTATCAGGCAGACTCATATGCTGATTTAGTTTCCGGGGCAAGTTTAGATTATGAGTTTCTGAAAAGGAGTTCAAATGTCACATCTACAATTACAAGATTAGAAGATTTATATGTAGAGCCAGGAAAAACTTATTGGCTACAGGTTGATGGGTATGAGGGAGATAAAGGAACATTTAATGTTAGTTTATTAGGCAATACAATAGAGGTTTATCCAAATCCATCTGACGGTATTTTTAACATGACGGTTT
The DNA here is from genome assembly GCA_963676845.2 of Prolixibacteraceae bacterium. GTDB lineage: Bacteria > Bacteroidota > Bacteroidia > Bacteroidales > Prolixibacteraceae. The sequence continues at coordinate 12,971 of CAXXKK010000033.1, forward strand.
CTAGCTTTAATGAAGGAAATGCGTTGTTTGAAGTCTTCGATTTAAATGGCAAAAGAATATATTCAGGGATGGAACAGGTTAGTTTGGATGAAAATACCTATAACGTGGATTTGTCAGGAAATCCTTCAGGTATGTATATTTTCAGAGCAACAATTAATGGGCTATCTATGACAAAAAAATTGGTGTTGGTATTTTAGGTTGTTACCTTAATCATATCTTTTTAGTTATTTTTGAAGAAGCAATAAATTTGATTTTATCATGAAAAGGATTATTTCTACAGAAAAAGCACCGGCTGCAATTGGCCCATACAGTCAAGCTATTGAGGTTAATGGAACATTATACATTTCAGGACAGGTGCCTATTGATCCTTCCATTGGTAAAATTGTAGACGGCGGAATTCAGGAGCAAACTCTTCAGGTGATGAAAAATATTGGTGCAATTCTCGAAGCTGCCGGGTATTCTTATGATAATGTTGTTAAATCGACCTGTTTATTGAGTGATATGGCTAATTTTAAAACTATGAACGAGGTTTATGGAAAATATTATTCACAAAATCCTCCGGCTCGTGCTGCTTTTGCTGTTAAAGAATTGCCATTAGGAGCGTTGGTCGAAATTGAAACGATTGCTGTAAAATGAATTCGTTGGTTGATTTTCAAGCTCTAATCTTCAATTCTTGATCATCCAACTCTTGTCTTAGGTTAAAAACTTCTTAATCTTTCAGTGAAATATTACTCCATTGGATATTGAATCAGGCGTTTGTCCATACTTTTGAGAAAAATTTGAATCCATGGAATATCTACAGGCATCACTTGAACTCAAGAAACTTATAAAAGAAAAGAATGAACTTATTCTTTCCAGGAAAACGATTCCCGGAAAGTTTAATTTTATGTTTGTGAATAAGTCTGATGGTGAGCTTGTTGAGCTGGATATGGCTTCATATACAAATGAATTTGTCCTTCAAACCTTGAGTGAATTTCCGGAATCAAAATCGTTTGTAATTACAGATGTGGCAACGATGGACGTGAAGGGGAAGCAGTTGACATACTGGTTATATAAAGCTTACCATTTTGAAGTGGAGAAAGGATTAGTTTATTATCAGTTAGTTGATAAAGATACTTTTGAACCTGTTGGAGAGCTCCAGTTTAGCAATTTGGAGGACAATATATTTTATAAAGTTAGTGCCCCTGAGTTTGAAGAAAGTTCAAATAATGCCATGGAAGCTGATGTCGAAATTCCTGGCAAGAAGAGCATTGTTTTTCTGATTGGAAACATGGATGAATCTCGATTGTTGTTTGATATTCAGAGACTTATTTTTGAGACGGTGAATAATGTTCAACGCCATACAACACTTGACTTTCATTTTATTGTAAATGTTTCCAAATTTAATGGAACACCTTCACCCGATTTTTTGAAGAAAGTAAAAGCAATTGAGGATTTTACAAAAGAATATGTTACTCCTGAATATCCAAATGCTGAATTCGTTTTTGATATTGAGAAGTAAAATCTTAGAAATATTCAGGCGTACTTTTTCATTCTGTAACCTTCCTATATTAATTATTGATTCGAATTGATTTTTAGATAGATAACTAAAAATCTCGATTTTTTACAGGTATGGATCGCATGTACTATCAGATTACATAGAGCCTTTGGAAAATGAGTCTAACATTTTTTTCAATTTCATTTTTAGAATGTAAAATAGTTGAACATTTGTTCTATATATTTGTAGCAGAAATGTATAAAACAATTGTCGATGAAAATAGCTATTCCAACAAAAGAAAATAAGGTTGATGATCATTTTGGTCATTGTGAGTATTTTACGGTGTATGAGTTGAATGAGGATAAGGAAGTGATGAAGTCTGAAAAGCTGGAAACATCCAAAGAGTGTGGTTGTAAATCAAATCTTGCGGAAGAATTATCAGAAAAAGGAATTTCGTTGATGCTTGCAGGTGGTATTGGTGGTGGTGCCATCGCAAAGTTAAAACAATATAATATTGAGGTAATTGCAGGTTTCAAAGGAAGTATTGACGAGGCATTTGATAAATGGAAAAACAATGAATACCTGACAAACTTTTCTATTTGTACAGAACACGATGAGTGTTCACATTAATTTGAATAGTTGTTTATAGTATTTCATATATAAGTTTTGCAACTATTTTTTAGGGAACAACAAATGTTATTTCCTAAATTTCCAACAAAATCATTTTTCATAAAAGGTGTTAGCAGGTTGAAGAGCTAACACCTTTTTTTATTGAGCTGTAGGATAAAAATTAGTTCTGAGTAGTGATATTTTTATAAGATGAGAAATTTTAAATCGTAAATGATAATAGGATTTTTATGCATTTTTGTAATCTATTAAATAGAAAATAATGGATATTTATACATTTATCCTTCTGGGAAATGAAAATTAATACAATGAAGGGCAATATATTATAAAACATATTTGTCAGTTCTATTATCTGATATATAGTGTTTTATAGGTGTATTTGTTTCGTGTTTGTTTTTACTTTTTAAGAAATTTTAAGGATTTTTTAACGAAGCTCTAAAATATATGCTATATTAGCAATGCTTTTGAAAAATAAAGCATAAGAAAATAAGAATACCTTTTCTCTTTAAACCAATATCTATTTTCTGATCTAACTAAACTAAATTATGGACAACGGGTTATCATGACGATGATAGCCCGCTTTTTATTTGGTAAAATTCAAAATTCCACTTAAGATCGTTTAGTTCAGTTTATAATTCATCTATCGTTTCACATTCACATTTCCATTTCATCATTCATTCTGGTTTAAGAAAACAACAATCGCTTATTGTCATTGCAGTTTAGAATATTTTGCAAGAAATATAAATCGAATAGTTTACACAGAAACGACTTTCTTAAATATAATTATGGGAGTATAGAAGTATGAGTAATCACCAATACTTGGGATTTTACTCTTAAGAAATAGCCACAATATGTGATTGATGGGTAAAGTCGCATGTTGTTATTTTGCTTTCTCTTAAAAGAATGAAATCATTATTAACATATATAATTGGTGATAGGAATGAGGATGAAGTTTATAATATCGTATTTGTTGATGTTCTTTTGTGTTGCTGTTGCGTATTCAGAAAATGATAAAATAACTGTTTTGGATAAGGAAAATAATGATCCCATTCCTTATGCAAATATATTATTTGAGGGCTTACAATCAGCTGTAAAACATATCAAGATTACTTCGTTAGATGGTTCTGCAGATAATCCTGTATCGGAAGAATCGTTAATAGAAATCACTTTTGTGGGCTATAAAACAATCACCGATACGATAAGCAATAATGAATCAAAAACATACTTAATGGAGCAGGACTTGTTTAATATGGAGCAGGTCGTTGTTACAGGAACTAAAACAAGAAAAGCTTTGGCTAAAACTCCTGTGCTAACAAAAGTAGTTAGCAATATTGAACTACAAGAAGCCGGAGCATTAACTGTTCTGGATGCACTGGAGTTTTCAATGCCGGGAGTGCAGTTCTCTCCAGATGGACATGGAGATAACCTTCAAATACAAGGTTTAGATAACGATTATATTCTTGTGTTGGTTGATGGGGAGCGCATGGTTGGAGAGACTCGGGGCAATGTAAACTTTAATCGTTTAATGGCCGAAAACATTGAGCGAATTGAAATTGTAAATGGTGCTTCTTCTGTTTTGTATGGTTCAAACGCTATCGGTGCTGTAATTAATATTATTACAGCTCAGAATGAGGCAAAGCCATTTGAAGTACGGTTAGGATCAAGGTATTCGGCAAATAATGAAATGCTTTTGACATCAAGTGCCATATTTAATCAAAAAAGATACAGCATCAACTTTAATGGTTTCCGCAGTAGTACCGATGGTTATGATTTGACACCTTCTACTCCTGCGTCGTACACCGTAGATAAGAATACGGATTACTCGGCTAAGCTAAAGCTGGGGTATGATATTAACGATTCTTTTTTATTGAGTGCGCATGGTTCATACTATCAGCATGAAATAACAAATCCGGTAAAAAGTACTAAGTCAACCCATGATTTAAATAAAAACTTTTCTTTTGGAGGAAAGCTTTCTATAATTTCTTCAGAAAGAAATAGCATTGAACTGAGGGGTAATACCGACATTTATAATTCGTACACTGTCTACGAAAAAAAGGGTGACCAGAAAGAAAAAGATTCCGACTATAAATATTCAACCTTCCTTGTTACTGATGCCTACAACTTAAACGAAAAATTTGAAATAATTGGTGGTGTTGAGTTGAATCTCGAAAGTATTTATTCTCTTAATTTATTTGGAGAAGAAGAGGGGGTAACGAAAAAAGCGAATGATTTAAACGCAATTTTACAGGTTGATTATTCCGTAATGGAAAAATTGGAGTTTGTTGCTGGTTTTAGGCATACTTATCACTCAAATTATGGGAATCATTTTACGCCAAAACTTTCGATGATGTACTCACCTGGCGATTTTAGGTTTCGGGGAAACATCTCCAAAGGTTACAAAGCTCCCAGTCTGAAAGAACTGCACTATAATTTCGATCACCATGGAATGTTTATGATTTATGGAAATCCGGATCTTGATCCCGAAAATGCTTCTTATGCATCATTATCGGCAGAATATACTTACAAACGTTTCAACTTTTCGGTCAATGCTTATTACAATTCTATCAAAAATAAGATTGAGTCAGTTGACCGAATCAATTCAGAAACAGACATGCTGGAGAAGCATTATCTCAATGTCAGTGAAGCATTGCTACAGGGATTCGAAACATATTCGTCGGTGTACATTTTTGACAATCTGGTAGTTAAGGCTGGTTATGCTTATTCCAATGCCGAAGACGAATCAACAGGCTTGCAATTGTACGGGAATAGTAAGCATAGTGGGACTTTTGCTCTTACCTATAAGAAAAACAGAGCAAAGTATCCGTTTAGTATTAGTCTGAACGGAAGGGCTTCTTCCGGTAGACTTTATCAGGAAGCAGAGACAGAAATTGATGACGAAACAGGAGAAGAAATAACTACGATTACCCGGGATGAAAGTAGTGCATATACAATTTGGAAGATTACATATAATCAGAATTTTAAGCTTTCAGACAAGATAAGCTCCCAGATTCAACTGGGCGTGAACAATATTTTTGATTATACAGATGAAGAAGACCAGGCCGTGGTTGATCCCGGCAGGAGGGCTTTTCTTTCGATCAAATTAATTTTTTAATACTTAATTATATTACTTATGATGAACAAAAAGTTTTTAATCTATTTGATGGTTATTTTATTTTCAGGTGTTGCTTTAGCTTCATGTGAAGATGACGAAGATACCTTGCCTCAAGAGGCTGAAAGTGATACACTTAGTTTGTATGCAAAGGATTATACAATATGGCACTATTTTTCGTTCGAGAACGGTATTGTAGGAACGGGTTCTGCAGATCCGGAAGACTCTGATGATGCAGAATGGAAAGCACGTACAGACTGGGATTTAGCATTCCATTACAAAGATATCAGGACAAACAGTGGTGAATCTGGAGTTGGTAAAGGTGGAATGCTGGAGGCTTCAGAAACGGATTTTGATTTGGTTGTGGAAGCTCCAACTTCTGGCTACACTGTTGATGGCAGTCTGGATATCCGTTTAACGGCAGCAATGCCCCCAGCTTATACAACATCTACAGCGAATTCTGTTTGTGATGATTGGGCTTCATATGACCATGATGAAGGAGCATGGGTATTTGTAGAAAAAGTCTTTGTTGTAAAAACAGCTGATGGTAAGTATGCAAAAATTTGGCTGAAAAGCTTTTTAGATGATGAGGATACCTCGGGTACTATTACCATGGATTATGCTTATCAGGCAGATGGTTCTACAAGTTTAGAATAGTTTTAATTTTTGGTTTTTATAGATAAAGGGGGCACTTGGAACTTTTACTTTTCTGAAAATTATTATCACTAATATCTTATAAGATTCGCAGATCTTAATTATTTCTAAATCCAATCCTTGATAATATAATATCGAAAATGTGTGGTGGTTTACGAAGTGCCCCTCCTTTTAATTGAATAAACAAAATGAGAAATAGGATTATACTAATTACGGCTATTTTGCTAATAGCCGTAACATCTATGACACTATATGTCAGGTATGTGTCACCCACAAGGGTTGCCGTAGTGGCATTTCCTGATTTTATGGTGGAAAAAATGGAACGTTCCAATAATAACCCATGGGTAAAAATAGACAAACTGGAACTTGAGGAGTTGGATGAAATCGATGGTTATGGCTTAGTAATAGTAAGAGCACATGGAACGACTATTTCTCAGGAACAATTAAATCTTCTCAGACAAGCTTCAGAAAAGGGGTTAAAGATATTTGTGGCCGACGTAACAAATCCTGAATACGATCTTACAAATTTGTCGGGAGAAGAGCTTGATTATTTTACTGACTTGCTTGACAACAAGTGCATCCAAAACTTCCAAAGCTTATTTAACTATGCTCGTACGGAGATTGACTTCAAACGGATGTTCACAAAACCATATGCAGATGCCGTAATACTTCCGGATGACTTCTTTTTTCACGGAGACGACGAGCAGGTTTTTGAAACGGTTAAAGATTACGAAGCTTATTATAAAGAAAATGGTTTTTATAAAGAAGGCGCACCCAAAGTTGCTTTGCTTTCCGGTAATATCAATATTCAAAACTCAAACTCGGAACATACTTTAAAGCTTATTCAAGGATTGGAAGATGCCGGTTTAAATGTATACCCCTTACGTTCATTTGGGGATAAAAAACTTCAGTTGCTAAAAGACACCGATCCGGATTTGGTCATTTTCAGGCCACATGGAAGATTGGCTTCTGGTAATTCCGAAGAAGCAATCAATTGGCTGGTGGAAAATAATATTCCTGTCCTTGCACCACTTACGGTTTACGATGAATACGATAATTGGGTGAAAGATCAACAGGGAATGTCTGGGGCAATGCTTTCCATGAGTGTTGTTTTGCCCGAAATTGACGGGGCAGTTGTGCCTTATGCTTTGATGGCTCAGTTTCAGGGAGAATCTGGAAACCTTATCTATGATGCAATCCCCAATAGAATAGATAATTTTTGCGAGATTACAGCCAACTGGTTAACCCTTCAGAAAAAGAAAAATGAAAACAAAAAGGTTGCAATCTATTACTTTAAAGGGCCGGGGCAAAATGCCTTGGTTGCTTCCAACATGGAAGTAATCCCATCTCTTTTCAACTTGCTAAGATCGCTCCAAAATGAAGGGTATAATCTGGAGGGACTTCCGGAAACCGAAGAAGAATTCGAGTTGCTTATTATGACCAAAGGCCCTGTGTTGGGAACTTATGCACTGGGGGCATTTGATGAGTATCTGAAAAACGGAGATCCTGAACTAGTTGAAAAAGAAACCTATGAAGAATGGTGCAACGAAGAATTGCCTACGGATCTTTACCAACAGGTTTTAGATAAGTACGGCGAACCTCCCGGCGATTACATGAGTGTTGAGAAAAACGGACAGGAATATATTGCCGTTACCCGTTTGCAGTTTGGCAATGTGTGCTTGTTGCCACAGCCTTTACCCGGTATTGGTGAAGATTCGCAGGAACTTATCCATGGAGCAAATTCAGCACCTCCGCATACGTACATTGCATCTTATTTATGGGCATCGCACAGCTTCGATGCTGATGCAATTATCCATTTTGGAACGCATGGAAGTCTTGAGTTTACTCCTGGGAAACAGGTTGCTTTGTCTGATTACGATTGGCCTGACCGCTTAATTGGAAACACGCCACATTTTTACGTGTACACTATTAGCAATATAGGAGAAGGGATTATTGCCAAACGGCGCACTTATGCAACATTGCTTACTTATCTCACTCCTCCGTTTATGAAAAGTGGGTTGAATGAAGACCTTGATGATTTAAGCCAAAAGTTGGACAATTATAATATTTTGCCTCAAGGCCCTGTAAAAGAACAATACGCCCTGACAATTAAACAATTAGCAGAAAAACAGAATATTCACCGGGCTATTGGTTTGGATTCAACAAGGAATTATACTCCTACGGATGTTCATCAAATCCACGAATACCTTGAAGAAATTGAAGAGGAAAAAGTAACCGCCGGGCTTTACACAATGGGGGTGCCCTACGAAGAAAGCAAATTGCAGGAAACAGTTTCTCTAATGGTTCTTGACCCTATTGCATTCGGTTTAGCGGAATTGGATGCTTTTAGGGGGACAATAAGCAGAGATAGCCATCAGGACAACTTGTATGTATCTGAAAATTACCGTCCGAAAGCCCAAAAGATAATTCAACAGGTTTTTGCTGGAGGGGATGCAAATGCAATTCTTTCTTCATTAATAACAGATACAGAAAGGGAAATGGCCAATCAATGGAACAATGGTGATGAAGAAGAGGTTGACCTGATGTCCATGATGATGGGGATGGGAAGCGGCACTGTTCCTGATGACATACAGAACCAGGCGAATGACGAAGAGTTAATTGAACTAATTATTAAATTATGCAGCAATGAAGATAACGCAGAATACATTGAAAGCTTAAAATCACAGACGATATTTGAAAAATCATCTCAAATGCTCGATGTTTCCTACCGGGCAAAGGCGGTGGAACTGGCAGAGGAAATGAAAGGCATGGCTCCGGAAATGTACGAATCGGTTAATATAGCCCGACAAGAAGATATGTTGAGGCTTTTAGAGATAATGCAGGATAGTATTTCCAGGGAAAGAGTGTTTGAGCTTGTAGAGGATGAAGAACTGGAAGGTCGTTTGATAACATCCCGGGAGCAAGAATTAATAGAAAAAGCCGATCTGGCATCTTCTCCTGACTACCTGGCCGTTATCGACTTGGTATTCTCGGAACAGAAAGAGATAATTACCGATGGTTTAAATAAAACAGGCTTACAGGAAATCGCTTCTATCCTGGAGTTTTATCAGGAAAACACGGAGTGTTTTATTTATTGCGATGAAGAAATATCAAACAAGCTCAACCAACATGTTCAAACCGATTCCTGGGCTCCGACACTAGAAGATGCACTGGGAAATGTCAATCAGGAAATTGATAAAATTGATGCGAGGGAAGAGCAATATGCACTTGCTGTTTTAAAGGTTGAAGAAAGCATACAAAATATTGAACAGTACTACGATAATCTAAAAGGTAGTCCGGAAGCTGAGTTTGAATCAGTTACCAATGCACTGAATGGAGGTTATACTGCACCATCGTCAGGGGGTGATCCGATAGTAAACCCACAGGCTTTGCCAACAGGTAGGAATATGTATTCAATTAATGCAGAGACTACTCCAACGGAAGAAGCCTGGACTGTCGGTAAACGTTTAGCCGAGTCTTTACTCGAAGAAGAGCTGAAAACAAAAGGCGATTATCCGGAGAAAGTGAGTTTTACTTTATGGTCTACAAATTTTATATCAACAGAAGGGGCAACTATTGCTCAGATTTTATACCTGATCGGTGCAGAGCCCGTTCGTGGAGGAACAGGTAGTGTACAAAGCCTGAGATTAATTCCGGTTGAAGAATTGGGTCGCCCAAGAATAGATGTTGTTGTTCAAACATCTGGTCAGTTGAGAGACCTTGCTGCTTCCAGGTTGGCTTTGATCAATAAGGCTATTTTAATGGCTGCCGAGGTTGAAAGTGAAGATGTTTCGAACAATTATGTACGTAAGGGAGTACTTGATGCTGAGGAATATATGCTAAACAAAGGTTTCTCGCCTCTGGATGCCCGAAAATACTCAGTAAAAAGAGTATTTGGTGGCGTAAATGGCAACTACGGAACGGGCATAATGAGCGTGGTAGAAGATGGTGAAAGTTGGAACGATGAAGCTCAGGTTGCTCAATCATACCTCAGTAATATGGGAGCAATTTATGGCGAAAATGAAGATTGGGGAATTTACCAGGAAGGGGTGTTTGAGGCAGCTTTGCAAAATACGGAAGTTGTTGTACAGCCTCGCTCAAGCAATACCTGGGGGCCTTTAAGCCTCGATCATGTTTATGAATTTATGGGGGGCTTAAACCTCACCGTTCGAAATGTGACGGGAAATGATCCAACGGCTTATTTCAACGATTTCCGAAATACAAGTAATCCTCGAATGCAAGAGTTAGGAGAAGCAATTGGAGTGGAAACCAATTCTACGGTTTTCAACCCAAAATACATACAGGAATTGCTCGACGGGCAAGCCAGTTCTATGGAAACATTTGCTGAAACTTTCAGGAATACTTACGGATGGAACGTTATGAAACCGGAAGTAATTGATGATTATATATGGAACAAGTACCATGAAATTTATATAGAGGACAGCTATGATTTAAATGTGAGGGAAAGATTTGAAAAAGAAAATCCTTATGCCTTACAGGAAATGACATCGGTTATGCTAGAAACAGCCCGGAAAGGTTATTGGGATGCTTCTGATGCACAATTACAGGAACTCGCTTTACTACATGCAGATCTGGTAAAAGATTACAATGCCGGTTGTAGTGAGTTTGTTTGCAATAATGAAAAACTCCGTGAATTCATATCGGGGCAGCTTTCTTCTGAAAAGGCAGAAGAATATCGCCAGAATATAAACAAGGCTCGCGAAGTTCAACTGGAAGATAGTGAAAACAGCGTGGTGTTGGAAAAAGAAGATCAGGCAGAAAACAGTATTCAGGCGAATGCAGAAACTGTAGATAGTGATTCAAATATGTTTGTTTGGCTGATATCTATCTTGATCGTTCTTGCTTTGGCATTTTTCATCATAAAAAAACAAAAACGAAATGATTAGGGAAAATGCTCTTGTCCAACGGTTGACGGTTTTGTGGTTTATCATTCTTGTGGGATTGATATACCATGTGATATTGCATTTGGTGCCGATATTTTATGGGATCGATGTTGAAAAAACGGATAGCACTGGAAGTATCCCTGTCTTGATGGTGCTTACTTATAGTCTTAGCTTTTTTATCCCGGCTTTGGGCATATTGACTGTTCAATATTCAAGACGAAAGATAGGAGCTCTTTTAAATCTTGTGTTATGTGCCATTGCTTTTTTTGTGTGTACGGGGCACCTCTCTGAAATAATTATAACCAGGGCAAAACACATTGAGCAGGTGTTTGTGATATCAACTCTTTTTGTCGTTTCACTTTTGCTTGTCCGCGATGCAATAAAATGGTTTAGAAATAAATAGTTTGGAAAATTTATTACAAATAGTATTCATACTTTCAATAATCAAGTACTCCTGTAAGGCTACTTTTTATAAGTCATATGCGGGGATACTGTTGTTCGCTTTTTTTGTGGGAGTGTTCGCATACAGCATTTATCCATTCGTGATACAGAATAATATGGACGTGTTTGCGCAACTATTTGAAAACACAAACTCTTTGGGCGGACTGGCATTGTTGATCACTCTCGAAGCGATATCCGGAATATTGGTCAGCATTAGCATTTTGCCCGGTATTATGAACTCAAAAATAAACCGATTGGTAAAGCTTTTAAAATTAACGCCTGGAATATTGATCGCCGGAGCTGTTTTTTACTTTGAACTGAATGTCTTTTACTTGTTTTCGGGTGCGAGCTTTAAGACAACTGCTTTAATTACGGCTGTTGGTTTGTTTTTATTGGTACTTATTATTGCTACAGGCATCAGGTATTTTTTGTCATCAGAAAGTATGCGTTACGAATTCAAATTTTTGCTTAATGCCATTTTGTTCGTCATGGCAATTATTCTCAATGCTGGAATTGCTGATTATAATCAAAGCAGCTATAGCTCAGACCTGGCAATTCCCAAACTACTGGTATTTTTCATTTTGGTTGTAGTCGTTGGGCTTATGGGGTTTTATATACAAAAAACGGTAGGTAACAGAACTATAAAAAAAATTAAAAAATGGATATAATAACAAATTGGCTTTATTGGCTTACTACAGGCTTACTGGTTCCTGTTGTTGTTTTTTTGCTGATATTTTTTGTGAGATCTTTGCTGTTGATCGGGAGCTTTTATGGGACATATATGACACGTTCCCGCATTCATGAAAAAATAAAGCAACAAATTGAGAATAGGCCGATTCTTGTTTTTTTAGAAGACTTTCAAGTGTCTGATTTTCCCAACAGCCCTTTGGCTGAATACATCAGTAAAATGAAGGAAAAGAACAATTCTGTAGCTTTTCAGGAAAAGTTGATAGGTGACTATGAAGTTTATGCAGACTCCGAGTTAGGCAAATCAAAAAGCCTTACAAAACTTGGACCTATGCTGGGACTCATGGGAACGCTTATTCCAATGGGACCTGCTTTGGTCGGTTTAGCTTCTGGCGATATAACAACAATGGCCCATAATATGCAGGTGGCATTTGCTACAACTGTAATTGGCGTTTTTATAGGTGCAATTGGGTTTATAACCTTGCAAATAAAGCAACGTTGGTATACCGATGACCTGAACGTACTGGAGTATATCCTTAACTCTGGGGTTGAATCCCGGAAAAATAATTTTCATTCATTTAAACTAAAAGAGTATGAAAAAGAGACGCTTGCTCAGTAATAATATGGATGAAGATCCATTGTCCGTATTGACTAATTTGTTCGATGTGGCTATGGTTTTTGCTGTTGCATTAATGGTGGCTTTGGTTACTCGTTACCAGATGAATGAGATCTTTTCTCAGAACGATTTCACAATGGTGAAAAATCCAGGCACAGAGCAAATGGAAATTATCACAAAAAAAGGAGAAGAAATTGAGAAATATATCCCCTCTGAAGATACTGAAAATACAGGATCGAGAGGGAAAAGAGTAGGTGTGGCATACGAGTTGGATGACGGGCAAATTATTTATGTGCCGGAATGATTTTGGCTCTTACTTGATTTTTGAATAAGAAATATTTTGCATAAACTTACAGCATTGTTTAAAGAATATAATCTTATGTACCAGACCAAAAAGACATTTATTAAGCCTCATATTAAGATGTCGGACTTAATATTTGAAAATCCATCTTTATTATTAATGATGGAACATTTTGATTTGGATATTGTGGTCCAGAATAAGACGGTTGAACAAATATGCAGGGAACATGGTATTAATGTGCAGCTATTTATTAGCATTGCAAATTTGTATAACGGATTTAATCCTGCTGGTACTGAGAATATCGAAAAGAAGGATACAGAATCAATTCTTTTCTTTCTTAAAAACAGCCATTGTTACTATTTAGATGATAAAATTCCTGAAATTCAGAATTGTATCTGTAATTTATATGTCAAGAACAACAATGCTGAAATTAAATTAGTAGAGAAGTTTTTTGAAGAGTATTCTCAGGAGGTAAGGGAGCATCTGGATTATGAAGATAAAGTTGCATTTCCTTACTTTAGTTATTTAACCTGCAGTAATGATCAATCCGGTTCAAAGAATACAAATTTTTCTGTAGCGGAATATAGAGATCACCATACTGATATTGAGACGAAACTCCGGGAGTTGAAGAATCTTTTGTTAATACATATACCACTTAAGCAAGATGGGATATTAAGAAGAAAACTTCTGACAGGTCTTTTTGAATTAGAATACGATTTAACTATCCATTCAATTATTGAAGAATCAATACTAATGCCTCTTATCAAAAAAATCGAAAAACAAAAAAAGTTTGGATAAGTGTAGAGTGAATATTGCTATTATTGAACCTTCGATAATTGTATACGAAGGGTTGTCAAATGTCTTGTTACAGAAGGGATGCAGGTATTATAGCGTTTTCCATTTTGATAGTATTGATGAAATCTCAACAGAGATGCCTACGGGTAAAATTGACATGATAATTGTAAATCCTAATGAGGTTAAGGGTAATGTCAGAACCATAAAATCATTAAAAAAAGCAGATCCTTCGGTTCCGTGGGTAGCCTTTATTTACTCATTTTTTGAAAGAAAAATTGTTGATTTGTTTGATGCTGTTATTCAGATAACAGATTCTGCTGAAGTAATTACATCTATTATACAGAATCTGATTTCCTTAAAATGTCAATGTAAGTCAGAACCAAAAGAGCAACTTTCACCAAGGGAAGTAGATGTGCTTAAACATCTGGTACAAGGTTTGTCGAATAAAGAAATCGCTGATCAGTTAAATATTAGCATCCATACGGTTACAAGCCACCGGAAAAACATTATTCAGAAAACTGGCATAAAAAGCCAGGCCGGATTAACTATCTATGCTATCTCAAATAGTATTGTTAATATTGAAGATTATCAGGACTAAACAAAAAAGGTTGATTCAATAGCAACAATATTCCTTTCTTTTTCTATAATTATTCTTGTCTGTTCCTGTCACTTTTTCTTGTGATTTTTCATTCCATAAATACCCGAATCATGTGATTGTCGGTTCCGATATATTGCATTTAATTTGACCTATATTAATTCAATCTAAATAAGAGTGAAGATTCTCATAGAAACAGCAAACGGCAAAATTTTTAAGTGTTCGCAGTGCGAGGCTATTCATATTGAGTATAGAAACCTGAATTTTAATTTCCAAAAAGAAGATTTCAGGAAATTCATTCAATATGTAAATAGCCTCGGTGCAAATGAAACTGAAAAGCGAAATCAACAATCAATTTTTTCCCGAAAGATTTTAATGCCTGTTGGAAACAAATGTTTTAATGTAATATTTAATTCGATAGAATTCGAAGAATTTAAACGCATGTTGAACTTTCAGACAGACAATAATTCTTTTCATGGAAAAATAAAAACCTGTCAATTTGAATTTACCCCTAATCTTAATTAGATATGAAGTTGATAACCCGAACTCAAAATAACCAGTGTACAATTGTAAGAATGGTTGGTAGTTTCAGAATGTTTCAGGAAGACTGGACACAGACAAACAAAAAGAAAGAAAAAAAGATTAATCAAATTAAAAAATAAATAGAATGAGTAAAACCGCAATTTTTTACGGATCAACAACCGGAAATACAGAAGCAGCAGCGAAACAACTTGCTGAAAAACTCGGGGCAGATATATTTAATGTAGCTAACTGTTCTGCTGATAAATTAACGGATTACAATAACTTACTCTTCGGGACTTCTACATGGGGTGTTGGTGATTTGCAAGACGATTGGGAAGAGTTTATCTCAGAGATTGAAAATTCTGATCTGAACGGAAAGATTGTTGCAATTTTTGGGTTTGGAGATGGTATGACTTATGGCGATAGTTTTGTTGATGGTATAGGAACCATATATAATACAGTTAAAGATAAAGGGTGCAAGCTTGTCGGAGCTGTTGATCCTGAAGGTTATGATTACGATAGCTCAGCTGCTGAAGTTGATGGAAAATTTGTTGGCTTACCATTAGACGAAGAAAATCAGTGTGAATTGACAGATGATCGCATTGATGCCTGGGTAGCACAGATAAAACCTGAATTTTCTTAAATCTGGATTACTTATGAGTTGTACATGCCAGGATTATAGAACTGCCGAATTGCAGATTTTAATGCATCATATTTACGAATATAAAAAAGGGATCCGCAATTTGGTATTACACACAATGTGTAGTAGGGATCAGGATAAAGCAGAACATTTATTGTCTCAAAGGGGCTTGGAATACACGATAAAGATTGTTACTGAAGGGAAAATCAATATCTTTTTTGGTAACCCTGATTGTATAATGGTAGTTCGTTCGTTTGGGGATAAATCCCTTTCAGAATATACTCCCGAAGAGGATTTTATTTTAGGGGTAATGTTGGGATACGATCGAAATCAGCAGTGTTTGAGATATCTGGATAGAAAGGAAGTTCAAAAAAAGAAGAATATTTTGTCGCGCGCATAAGTTGCGATCATGAAAAATAAGTGAAAACCCGCATCATTCATTTATACATTTTAGAAGTATATTACTTCCCTCGTTGTTAATATCTTCCCAAAAGAAAGCCGATCATTTTAATTGATCGGCTTTGCTTTTTATTTACTCCTTAATTGTAGGTAGTAAACAATAATAAAAATCCCATTGAAAGGGGATTGTGCAAACACGAACATTGTTCTTCTTTTGCCATATGCAATTATGAAATATGCTGATTCATATTTCTTCAAATCTGTTTTGCAAAAAAATCTAACCCAAATATATTTTTTATAATGAAAAGATTTAAATACGCTATTTACTTTTTTATGGCCTTTGCGGCACTTGCAGTTGTTTCATGTGATGAGGATGATGATGATATTGTCAACATCGAAGATGAGAGTGAATTTACCAGTCTCGAAGCACCTTATTTAATTTGTGCTAACCGTAATCCCGGAGGTGTTGGCTTTGATTTTGTTTACGATGGTTCAAACGGTGGTGCCAATAATATGGATTCTCCCTCAGTTGATGATTTTGAATATGATATAGTGATAAAAACAATTAAAGGTGAAAAGAATGACGGTAGTTTAGGGGGTGCACCCTATATTCAGTTGGATGAAGGTGTTAAGGCCGTTAATTATTCAGCTATTTATGCTACTTGTGTCGGCATAACCCAATTTAATGCCCTTTCTGCTTCTGATTTGGAAGAATATACATTTTCTACCGATGATGCTTCTTTTGATACGTCTTCCCTTACAACCGGAGATACTGGTTTTCCTATGATGTCAGGACTATTAAACGAATATAAGAAATTGGTTATTGGCCAAACATGGAAAACTACATCAAATAACGATGTTGAGGAAGATGAACTAATCTGGATTATACAAACACAAGAAGGGCGTTTGGTAAAATTCATTGTTACTGATTTTCCAGCCGATCCTGCACCAACAAGTACAGGGTACATTGCAGTAACCTGGGACTTTTTAGATTAAGGAATTACTTTTTTTATTTATAAGCCATATCTAATGCCAGGTTTTGTTATGCGATGCCTGGCATATTTCTAATTATTATATGATGTTAAAAAATAGGGTCACTGCAATATTGTTTCTTTTCTTGTTGATTCATAATAATTTATCTGCACAGGATACTTTTATTTCAGGGAAAGTTTTTGATGCTGAAACACAACAACCAATTCCCTTTGTAAGTATATGTCAGCAAGGTATATCTTCAGGTACAATGACAAATAATTCCGGGGAGTTTGAACTTGAGGTGAACTCCCCAAAAGAATCGGAAATTGTATTTAGCCATCTCAATTATTCCAAAAAGGAAATCCGTATTGCTAAACTGAATAATGAAGAAGAAGGTATAGTCGTTTTGCTTGAGCCAAAACAGGAACTACTTGATAACGTTATTGTTTCTGCGTCATTATATAAACAATCGCAAAGTACTCTTGCCAAAGCAACTGCAATCGTTCATCAAAAAGAAATTAAAGACAATTTTAATTCAAATATTATTGATGTTTTAAGTACAACACCTGGATTTTCACAGGTTTGGGAATATCATTCGCCAATTATTCTCCGGGGATTGAACTCAAAACGATTGGTTATAATGAAAAATGGGAATCGTCGGATCGGTACTTTTCCCGGTGGTTATTTCGGACAAGACATGAATGTTTATGATGTCAAGAAAATTGAAATCATAAAAGGGCCGGGTTCTGTGGTTTACGGTAGTGGTGCTATTTCCGGGATTGTCAATGTTATTGGTTATGAACCTTTAGGTCCGGAAGAAACTAAAGCTAATATTTTGTCGGGGTATGGTAGCAATAACAACGAATTTCTTGAAACAGCCAATTTTTGTTACAAACGTGAAAATTTTGGTATTCGGATAAATGGAAAATTTCGTAAAACTGGGAATTACGATTACGGGAACGGTGAAACAGCAGAGAACAGCGATGTTGAAGACAGGGATTTTTCATTAACAACCGGACTTAAAATTGCCTCCAAACAAATGCTTACGTTGAACGCTGATTATCATTATGGAGATTGGGGCAAACCTCGTGGTTTTAACGGTTCCTCCAAACGGTTTACTAAAATCAGGAACGAAGAAGAAAACCTACATGCAGATATTAGCTACACTTATAATCCCGGAACTTTTTTTGAAGAACTAAAGGCTGCTTTTTATGTCGATGATGGCTATCGCGATTATTACAAGTACAAATACAGCGAAGTAAGCGCAAGATTGTCATCGCTCGATTTGGTTCATTATAAAGATTTTTACGGAGGTGGAAATATTTATGCTATTCTTAATCTTTCAGAAAACAGTAAGTTGACTGTGGGAGGGGATGGTTATGCTTTTAGGCTTGATAACCCGAGCGATGTTGTTGATTACTACAATGAAACAGAAGGTACGCTTGATGGATATATAGATGCAGGACAACAAAATATTGGAGCTTTTGTGAGAAATGAAGTCCAATTATCTGAAAAAATTAAAGTAGTCTCTGGTGTGCGTTATGACTATGCCGAAGTTCTGGAAGGCAAAAATGCAACAACAAACGGGCGCAGCGAAAAGCGTACTGCCTTTAGTGGTAATTTGGGAACCGTATTTTCTTTTAATGAGAATATTCATTTGTCGGCGAATATTGGACGTGCATTTCGAATGCCAACAGCCGAAGAGCTGTTTACGGAAACAATTAGCTGCAAAGGCACGAAAAAAGGGAATCCTGAATTAACCCCAGAATATAGCTGGAACTTTGATTTAGGCTTAAGGGGTAATTCTTCAAATAAAAATATGGAATATGATATTGCTCTTTTTTACAATGTTTTAGACGATTTTATTTGTGAGACACAAGCTCTGGATGATGATGATATTGATTTCACATTTGAGAATACAGATGCTGTTATTTTCGGAGGGGAGTTATCTGCATCGTATCAGTTTCAGCATGTATTAAAGTATGGCAATTCTTTGTTTGCTGGTATCGGTTCGTCTTATACTTATGGTATAAATAAAACAGAAGGAGACAATGCAGCACTGTTTGGTATCCCTCCATTAAAAATAGACCTTGATTTGAATTACAAGGGCTTGGTTAATAAACACTGGCTAACGGGCTATTCTGTTAAATTGAATACTGAAATTGCAGCAGCCCAAAATCGTGTAGCTTCCGTCCCCGAAGGAATTGATCCTGGCCCGTGGGGTTATGAGCCTTCTGATGCGCATGCAACATTCAATTTATCTTTTGGATTGAACTCGAACTCTTTACCAGGTCAGCCTAAGTTAAGGTTCGTTGTGAAAAATGTATTCGATTCTGATTATCAGCCTTTTGGATCGTATATCCCCTCAATGGGACGAAACTTCAAAACAATGCTTTCATTTACAATTGATTAGATTGGTGTAAAGCTTAATAATAAATGAATTCTATTAGAAAATACATTATAAAAACAATATGAAACATAAAAATTTAGTTATCGTTTTTTTTGCAATCCTGTTGATTGGAGGAGTATCATGTAATCAACAAACAAAAAGTACGGCCGATAATGCAGATGAAAAAGAACAGGCTGTTGAAATTGAATACAGTACGGTTGAAACCATTTTGCAAAACGGAGATGATCTTTCCGGACAAACTGTAAATGTGAGAGGTATTATTGACCACGTTTGCAGGCATGGTAATAACCGTTTTAAGATATTAAGCAGTGATGGGACACAAGAACTTAAGATTGAACTTGGTGATAATTTTAAAATGGTTACTCCCGAAATAGCAGGGCAACTGGCAAAGGTTGTTGGTACGCTTGTCCCTGTTCAAATGAATGCAGAAAAGGTAAAAGCGTGGGAAGAAAATGTTAGAGTAAACCATGCCGGCGAGGAAGATACCGAACATTTTAAGCAAGAAATTTTAGAAATACAGAATATTTATAACCAATTAATTACTGGGGAGATTCCATTTTATATTGAGTATTCTGTGGAAGCTGAGAGATATGAATTGGAATAATAGTATAACCCGTTTTTTAAGGAACTGGCATCGTGATTTAGGATATTTTACAGTTGCTGTTACATTACTTTATGCACTGTCTGGTATGCTTTTAACTCACAAAGATATTTTCCCTGTTATTTCAACTTATAAAACTGTTTCCGAGTTTCCGACGGATCTTGATATTGCTGGTTTTTCTGAATATTGGAAACAGCAAGATTCTGAATTCATTTTAACTAAATGTGATATAAGAAACGATGAGATCCTATTCTATTTTAAGGGTGGAAAAGGTGAATATATGATAAATACAGGAGAGGTAACTGTTGAAAATTATAAAAAACATATTTTAACAGCTTTTGTAAATCAACTACACCTAAACCAGGTTAAATATTGGAAACACATTGCCGATTTCTTTTGTGTGAGTCTGATCTTTTTAGCTGTTTCAGGTTTATTTATTGTGAAAGGAAAAAAAGGATTTAAAAAACGTGGAGTGTGGTTTATGACAGCTGGATTTGTGGTCGTTTTGATTTTCCTGTTTTTATGATGTTTTTGATTGGCTATTAAGTGAGGATTATCAGGATTTTATATCCTGAAAAGTAGCAAATAATATACTTTAAAAATCACTAGAAATAGTGATTGTGGTATCAGATGAATACTGCTTAATTTACATTAATGAACATTGTTCTTTTATGCAGATACAAAAAGATAATATTAGAAAGTTGATTTTGGATGTAGCGCGTACTGAGTTTTTATGTATGGGGTTTAAAAATACATCGATGAGAAGCATTGCTCAAAAGGCAGATGTTGGTTTGAGTAATATTTATAACTACTTCAAAAACAAAGATGAGATATTTTGTGAATTACTTTCCGGGTTGCTTAGAGCAATAGATTTAGTAATGGAAGAGCATAATAGCCCAGACTATATAAGTATTGATATTTTTAGTTCTGATGAATACATGCGGACTCAGATTGATATGTTTGTTGAACTGATTGAAAGCTATAAAGAAGATTTTGACCTCTTATTATTTAAATCAGCTGGTTCTTCTCTTGAAAATTATCGCAATGAGATTACAGATATTCATACGCAAAAAGGGATTGAATACATTGCTTTAATGAAAGAAAAATACCCTGAAATTAACGGGAATATTTCGGAATTTTTTATCCATACCATGAGTTCCTGGTGGATTAGTATTATTTCAGAATTAGTTATGCATGATTTGTCTCATAAAGCATTGGAAGATTTTATAGGTGAATATGTAGAGTTTGTAACTGCTGGTTGGGAAAAGGTTATGAGAATAAAATATTAATTTTTTTGAACAAATAAGAACATTGTTCTTTTTTGAGATTGTTTTGAAAATATATAAAAACAAAATATAAAATATGAATATATTATCTAAGCTTAAAAATTACATGGCTGGAAGAAAAGCTCTTCTGCCTCTGTCTTTATTGTTATCAGCAATTAGTGCCTTGGCAGGGATGGCTCCATACATTCTGGTTTGGTTTATTGCTCGTGAGTTTATTACTGCTGGGGGAGTTGCCTCAAGTTCTATAATTCAACGCTATGCGTTTTGGGCGGCCGGGTTAGCCATAGCAAGCATTTTAATTTATTTTCTTGCTTTATCATCATCTCACCTTGCTGCTTTTCGGGTAGAAACGAATATGCGTAGGCATGCTATGAAAAAAATCGTGCAAATGCCATTGGGTTTTTTCGATAATAATGCAAGTGGTCGTATTCGTAAAATCATTGACGATAACTCCAGCATCACTCACAGTTTTTTAGCTCACCAGCTTCCCGATTTTTCGGCAACTATTGTGATGCCAATAACAGTTGCTGTAATGATGTTTGTTTTCGACTGGAGGCTTGGACTGGCTTGCCTTGTCCCGGTAATTCTTTCTATGTCTATTATGGGATTTATGATGGGGGGCAAAGGTCAGGTATTTATGAGGATGTATATGAATTCGCTTGAAGAGATGAATACGGAAGCTGTTGAATATGTACGGGGGATTCCGGTAGTAAAGGTGTTTCAACAAACTGTATTTTCTTTTAAAAATTTTCATAACAGTATTGTCCGATACAAAGAGATGGTAATTGAATATACCCGGATGTGGAAAATACCGATGTCGGCATATACTGTTATTATTAATGGTTTTTCTTTCTTCTTGGTTCCTGTTGCTATTTTACTTATCAATAATACAGGTAATTATGCTACGATTGTCCTGAACATGTTTCTCTATGTTTTGATTACCCCTGTTTTTTCACAAAGTATTATGAAGAGTATGTACATGACACAGGCTTTTGGGCAGGCAAAAGAAGCGATAGAACGTTTAGAATCACTTACAGCTGAAAGTCAGTTGCCAGTTCCTGCAAATCCCAAATTGATTGGCAGTAACGGTATTTATTTTAAGAATGTTTCTTTTAGCTATCCAGGCGCAGATAAAAAAGCAGTTAACAATGTGAACTTTTCTATTCCAGAAGGAAAAACAGTTGCTTTGGTTGGTGCTTCCGGGGGTGGAAAAACAACGATAGCCCGTCTTGTTCCGCGTTTTTGGGATGTTAGCGAAGGCTCAGTAAATATTGGTGGTGTAAATGTTAAAGATATTGCGACTAAAGAACTGATGAACCATATTTCTTTTGTCTTTCAAAATACTCGTTTGTTTAAAACAACACTTCTTGAGAATATAAAATACGGTAACCCCGGTGCAAGTTTAGACGAAATTGAAAGGGCTGTTGATTTGGCGCAATGCCGCGAAATTATTGACCGTCTTCCCAAAGGGCTTAATACGAAAATCGGGACAGAGGGAACTTATCTTTCGGGTGGTGAACAACAGCGAATAGCCTTGGCTCGGGCTTTTGTGAAAAATGCCCCCATCGTTGTTCTTGATGAAGCTACTGCATTTACTGACCCAGAAAACGAACACCTGATACAACAGGCGCTGAAAAAACTTACTGAAGGGAAAACAGTGTTGATGATAGCTCATCGTCTTACTAGTGTAATGGATGCAGATAATATCCTTGTTGTCAAAGAGGGGAAAATTGTTGAACAGGGAACACACGAAGAATTAGTTAACAAACAAGGAATGTACACAAATATGTGGGATGAATATCAAAAATCAGTCCAATGGACGATTGGAAAGGAGTTTAATTATGCTTAACCGTATACAACAGAAACTAGCATTGTCAGAAAAAGGTGCTAAAGATTTCATAAAAGGAACTTTATGCACCTCATTACTTGATATTTCATTGATGTTGCCGGCAGTATTCATGTTTTTCTTTTTAAATGAATACTTGAATAAGGTTCTTGATCCTACTTCGTCTATTCAACATACTTTGTGGTACTATGTTTTACTTGGCTTGGGTTTTATGCTCATCATGTTTGGGATAGCTGTTATTCAATACAAGAACACTTTTGTACTGATTTATGATGAAAGTGCAAACCGTCGGATTTCATTGGCGGAGAAACTTCGAAAATTACCACTGGCTTTTTTTGGTGAGAAGAACCTTTCCGACCTAACTTCTACCATAATGAGTGACAATACCGATCTGGAACATACTTTTTCGCACGCAGTCCCTCAGTTGTTTGCTTCTGTAATAAGCATCATATTAATTGCTATAGGATTATTCTTTTATAATTGGCAGTTATCCCTGGCTCTGTTCTGGGTAGTGCCTGTTGCCGCTGCTATATTGTTTTTATCTAAGAAACGGATCAATAAGGAAAATAAAATTGGCTATCAAAATAAACGTAATGTAAGCGAAAAAATACAGGAAGGCCTGGATACGGTTCAGGAGATCAAGGCTTATAATCAGGAAGAGGCATATGTTAGGGAACTAAACACAATAATTGATGTATATGAAAAGCAATTGATAAGCGGAGAGTTGCTCACAGGGGTATTTGTTAATTCTGCTCAAAGTTTCTTAAAACTTGGATTAGCTGGAGTGATCATTGTGGGTGCAGGAATGGTTGCGGCAGGAACTACAAGCTTGTTTGTATACTTCATTTTCCTCATGGTGTCGGCAAGTATTTACAATCCGGTAAATGAGGTATTCAATAATCTTGCGGCTTTGTTATATCTCAATGTGCGTATCAGCCGAATGAATGAAATTCAGGCGATGCCCATGCAACAGGGTGAAACTGATTTTGAACCTTCAAATTATGATATTGAATTCAGGAATGTTGATTTTGCTTACGAAGAAGGGAAACAGGTTTTGCAGAATGTATCGTTTACGGCCAAACAAGGCAAAATTACAGCTCTGGTTGGTCCTTCCGGAGGTGGAAAAAGTACTTCGGCCAAGCTTGCGGCTCGTTTTTGGGACATTAATGCAGGCTCCATCACTTTAGGAAATCAGGATATCAGCAAAATTGAACCGGAAACACTCTTGAAAAATTACTCCATCGTTTTTCAGGATGTTGTATTGTTTAATACTTCAATAAAAGACAATATTCGTATTGGTAGGCGGGATGCCACCGACAGGGAAGTAATACGTGTCGCAAAATTGGCACAGTGCGATGAATTCATCCGCAAGATGCCAGATGGTTACAATACCATTATCGGAGAAAACGGGGAAACTCTTTCTGGTGGAGAGCGTCAGCGTATTTCTATTGCCCGGGCTTTATTAAAAGATGCTCCTATTGTTCTGTTGGATGAGGCGACTGCTTCTCTGGATGTTGAAAATGAAACGAAAATTCAGGCTGGGATTTCAGAATTGATAAAAAACAAAACTGTTCTCATAATAGCCCACCGGATGCGCACTGTTGCTAACGCCGACAAGATTGTGGTGCTTGAGAACGGACAGGTGGTCGAAAACGGATCACCTACAGTTCTTAAGTTGAGGGATGGCATTTTTTCAAAAATGGTTAAAAGGCAAATGCAATCATTCGATACTTCAAAATCGGTTATTCAAAACATTTAACTAAGTACGAAAAACAACTAAAATGAAAATTACAAAAATCAATATATTCTTTAGGAAAATTGCAGAGTTTCAAATAAGGTACAGGTGGCCTTTAATCGTTTTTGCTTTGTTGTTTACAGCATTCGGATTAATAGGCCTTCAGAAAATGGAAATTGCCAATGCTCGCGATGACTGGTTTGATGACAAAGAGACCATTGAAATTGCTACTGAAGAGTTTGAGGATCAGTTTGGTAATAATGACAATATCAGTGTTCTTATTGAGGCTAAAGACGTTTTTGATCCGGAAGTTCTTTCTATGATGAAAGATCTTGGACAGGAATTGATCGATAGTGTGCCTTATGCAAATGAGATAACTTCGTTGGTCGAAACGGAGATATCTGTAGGGACAGAAGAGGGTATTGAAGTTATTAATCCTTTTGAAGATGGAATTTCTGATGATCCTCAAAGGTTGGATGAAATACGCCAGTTGGTACTTTCGAGAAAAGCACTAAAAGGGAAATTGGTTTCTGAGGATTGTACTGAAACATGGCTTACATTGTCTTTGTTGGAATACCCAGAACAAGAGGAATGGGAAAAGGTGACCAACATTGATCCTATGTTTCAGTCGGGAGAAGTGGCTATTCGTGTAGTTACAAATCCCAAATGGAATAGTGAAAAATATACTCTGAAAGCAGTAGGGATGCCATATACCGAAACTGAAGAGAGGGATTTCTTCGGTTCGGAAATGATGAAGCGGTTTTTGATGGCCTTTATTGCGATGGTAATACTGCTTACTTTATTTATACGTTCCCTTCGTGGTGTTTTGGTTCCTTCAATAACCACCGTTCTTGGTATTATTGTTGTTTTTGGTGCTATGGGCTGGTTGGGTATTGGTATTGATCAGAATATGATGATGCTGCCTATGATTTTGGGAATGGCATTGTCTGTTGGTTATTCAATTCACTTGATCAATGCATTTAAGCGCATTTTTAGAAAAACAGGTAAACGAAAAGAAGCGGTAATCGAAGCTGTTGAAGAAACCGGCTGGCCAATCTTTTTTACCGCTGTAACCACTATTGGCTCTGTATTGTCGTTTATTACTGCCGGAATAATGACAATAACCTGGGTCGGATATTCCTGTGCTGCTTTTGTACTTGTTGATTACCTGTTTGTCATTGTTTTAATACCGATATTAATGAGTTTTGGTAAGGACAGAGAAATTGTCAATGAAGAAAAAGGCAAAACCCCTTTGTTTGAAAAATGGATGGAGAATCTTGGGCAGTTTGTATTGAAAAATAAGAAAACTGTTTTAATTGTATTTGGGATTTGTGTTGTAATTATTGCCCCGGGGATTAGGAACATGACTGTTAATATGGATATGTTTCGTTTTATGGGAACAAAGGTTCCTTACATAAATCGGGTATATGAAGTAACTCAATCGCAATTGGGATCTTATCTTACCTATAATATTACCGTGAAATTTGATGAACCCGATGCCATAAAAGATCCGGAAGTGCTAAAAAAATTCGATGCAATGCTGGATACTGTTGCTTCTTTCGAACTGACTAAAACGAACAAAGACGCAGCTTCTATTTTTTCTATTACCGATATTGTTAAGGAGATGAATCAGACTCTGCATAGCGACAGTGCCGAATATCACGTTATTCCGGACAATAGAGATATGATTGCACAGGTATTGTTGCTTTACGAAATGTCGGGTGGTACAAAAACTTTTAACTGGATTGACGAAGATTATTCCATGTTAAGGGCACAGATACAGGTTGAAAAATTTGACGCGAATGAGATAATCCGGGAACTGGATATAGTTAAAAGAATAGGTAATGAAAGCTTTGAAGGAGCAGAAGTAAACTATGTGGGTAGTGCCGTTCAGTTTGCTGAATTGAATAATAAAATAGTTATTGGGGAGCTTAAATCGGTTATTTGGGCATTGATAATCATAGGCGTTTTGCTGGTAATTGTTTTCAGCAGTGTAAAAACAGGCCTTATAGGGATGATCCCCAATTTTATGCCGATTGTTGTTATTGGTGGTTACATGGGGCATTTTAATTCCCCACTCGATATGATGACCATGACTATCATGCCTATGTTACTGGGTATTGCTGTTGATGATACCATCCATTTCATTAATCAGATTAAGTTTGAATTTGAAAAATGTGGAAATTACAATCAGGCAATAATAAAATCTTTTCATACTGTAGGTAAAAGTCTTGCTATGACAACCCTGATTTTATGTGTGAGTTTCCTGATGTTTACATTCTCACCTGTTGCCAATATGGTACGTATTGGATACCTCGCACCTGTAGGTTTGCTGGCAGCCTTACTTGCTGATTATTTTGTTACTCCGGCATTAATAATCTTGACCAAACCTTTTGGCAAAGAAATTCAAACAAAGAATAGCTAAATAGGGAAAACATGAACGACCGGATTTATAAAGAAAGAAAATTTTGGGACTCATTTGCAAAAAAGTACGATAGAAATCGCGAGAAATCAGGTACGAATGAGGTATATGGAGACTTGTTCTATATGTTAAAAAAGGACATTGATGGCTCCGGGAGATTATTGGAAGCTGCCACCGGTACCGGGTTGATCTCTTTCCAATTAAGTAGTCTGGGGACAGAAATTATTGCAATTGATTTATCGCCTGAAATGCTGAAAATAGCAAAGAGAAAAGCCGATAAACAATCGATAACAAACGTTGAATTCAGGGAAGGCGACATTTGTAACCTGGATTTCCCTGATAATTATTTTGATGCCGTAATTGCTTCCAATGTATTGCATTTATTATTTGATCCAGGGAAGGCTCTACAAGAAATAAGACGTGTGACTAAACCAGAAGGGATAGTCATATTGCCAACTTATTGTCACGGCGAGAACTTGAAGAGTCATCTTTTTTCACGGATGATGAGCCTGATGGGTTTTAGGGCTCGTTCTCGCTGGTCTGTTGATTCGTTTCAAAAGTTTATTGAAGGGAACGGACTAAAAATAGAAAAGCACGAAACACTGAAAGGTCCAATCCCCATGGTATATCTTGTAGCAAAACAAGTGAATATTTCAAATAAAGAAATGAGCAGCATTTAAAAACAAAAATATTAATACATAGAATCAGAAAAAATGAAAACATTGAAACTGACTTTAACGCTAATTATTATTGCTCTTATACCGACGATAGTACAGGCACAAAGCCTTACCGGACGGGATATCATTCAAAAAGTAAAAGATCGTCCGGATGGAGATACTCGTTCGTCGGAAATGACCCTGACCCTGATCAATAAAAAAGGAAAGGAACGTGAACGTAAGGTTATTTCTTATTCCATAGATGTTGGGGTAAATAAGAAAGATCGCAAAACACTGATGTTTTTTCAGTATCCGGGAGATGTGAAAGGGACAGGTTTTCTTACCTGGGATTATGACGAAATTGGTAAAGATGATGACAAGTGGCTCTATTTGCCAGCCATGAAGAAAACACGACGAATTAGCGGATCATCAGCGAAGAAAGATTACTTTATGGGAACTGATTTTACCTACGATGATATGGGCAGCCGCAATGTGGATGAAGATGACCACAAATTGATTCGAGAAGAAACTCTAGATAGCCACGAATGTTGGGTAGTCGAATCTATATCGAAAGACAGTCGTGATATTTATTCTAAAAAAACATCGTGGATACGAAAGGATTGTTTGATAGCCTTGAAAGTTGAATACTACGATAGGCAAGGGGAATTACACCGAGAACTTAATATGTCGGATATTACTCAGGTAGATGGTATATGGATAGCAAAAATGATGCATATGGTTAATGTGCAAACCAATACCCAGACCATTATTATGGTAGAAAACCCGGAATACAATGTGCCAATGGATGAAACTTCGTTTACTGTAGCAAATTTGGAAAGAGGCGAGATATAAAACGTTATCCCGGAAGATAAGAGCTTACAGGTTACAAGCCCTGGACAACATTTCCTCCCTGGTAAAAAAAAAGAACTTTAAACGAAATACGCCCAAAAGGAATGAGATTCAGTATAACAACAGAAACCCAAGGACATCTGGTCTTTGAAAAACAAAGAAAAAATTAAACAATGAAAACAATGTTAAAAACGGTACTGATTCTTTTTCTTTTTGTCCCATTATTTCCATTTTCAGTTTACGCACAACAAGGTGAAATTGACTATAGGTTCAGCGGCTTTGCAGATACTTATCATGCAGTTCGTAGCCAAAGCCCGTATGATTTTATGAGTTCCCGAAGTCGTTTGCGTACCGAACTAAATGTGAGTAAAGGGAACTCATATTTATTTGTCTCCTTGAATTCGGTTTATAACGGAATTGATGAAGATCAGTCGAAAATTGAGCTTCGTGAGGCTTTCTTTGAATACACGGCAAGTAACTGGAATTTTAAAGTGGGGAAACAGATCGTAGTTTGGGGTGTGGCTGACGGATTACGAATTACTGATATTGTTGCGCCTATGGATTACAGTGAATTTCTTGCCCGTGATTACGATGATATCCGGATCCCTGTCAATGCTTTTCAATTAAGGTACAATAAACCAAATTATAATGCAGAGCTTATATTTATCCCTATTCCTGAGTTTTTTATTTTGCCCGTAGACGAAAATAATCCATGGTCGATTACCCAGTCTTTTGAAATGCCTTATGACGTGACTCTGAGAGATAAACCAGAAAAGACTTTAAAAAACAGTGAAATAGGTGGGCGTTTCTCTTTTTATTTAAGTGGTATTGATTTTTCAATATCGGCATTGCATACCTGGAATAAAATGCCTGTGTTTAATTATGGGTACTCTCAGGATTCAGATACTCTTTTAATGGAAGCTCATTACGATCGTTTTGATATGCTGGGTTTGAATTTTTCCATGCCTGTCGGGCAGTTTGTAATGAGGGGAGAGCTAGCCGGATATTTTGATGAATTACAGGAGGTTTCTGAAGAAACGATGATAAATAAGAACTCTGTAAATTTATTATTAGGTGTTGATTGGTATGCAGGTAACGATTGGACGGTAATGGCTCAATATTACTATAAAAAGATTGGTGGTTATGACGATACTATGAGCGTTGATAAAAATACTTCCTATTTTACTTTTAGTGTGTCTAAAAAGGTGCTAAGGAGTACCTTGAATTTATCTTCCTATTTATACATGGATGCGATAAATAAAGCATATTTCGACCGAACATCTGCTGATTATTCTTTGAGTGATCAAATCCATATCATGGCTGGTTTCGATTGGTTTCATGGGGATCAGGGAAGCTTCTCATATTACCAAAATAATTCTGAGTATTGGTTAAAGTTGAAATATAGTTTTTAATTCTGTATAGTTGCTTCCTTAAACAGATACTAAGTTGCATGGAGGGAAATTAGCCTTTATGCCTGTTGATTGACTTGAGGTTGATACGATTTATAGTTACCTGGTGGGGAAACGGGATGATGATGATTTCCCTTTTGGCTTATAAATCAATCCGTATCTAATATTTTACAAGAAGGGCTGTCCAAAAAGCAAAATGGACAGCCCTTTTATATATTTTTTGACATGGGTTAGTTTGATTTTTTTACAAACTTGGTTAAAATCACAATTTGTTGTCCGTTTACCCGGCCTTCAATATGTTCCGGATTATCTTCAACCAAAGAAATATTTCGAACAGGAGTTCCTCTTTTTGCAGTAAAACCAGCACCTTTCACATCAAGGTCTTTAATTAATACAACAGAGTCGCCAGCTTGAAGCACAGCACCATTACTGTCCATATGTTTTACTTTATCGCTGTCATCTTCGCCTTCTCCGGTTGCTTTTGCCCATTCCAATGTTTCTTCGTCCAGGTAAAGCATATCCAGTAAATCCTGTGGCCACCCTTCGGCTCTTAATCGAGTAAGCATGCGCCAGACCATTACCTGAACAGCAGGTATTTGACTCCACATACTGTCGTTTAAACAGCGCCAGTGATTCACACCTACTTTTTCAGGATCTTCAATTTGTTCTACACATGTATTGCAAAGAAATACGCAATTGTCTGGGGTTTCATCTGTTTTAGGTGGAACAAGGTATACTTGCAAGTCTGATTCATTTCCACATAATTCACATTTGGAATCACTTCTTGTTTCTAAATCTTTGTTAATACTCATTTGGGGCGATTTTCTTTTTTATATTTTAAGCGCTGCAAAAGTACTTT
This sequence comes from Prolixibacteraceae bacterium, assembly GCA_963676845.2. GTDB lineage: Bacteria > Bacteroidota > Bacteroidia > Bacteroidales > Prolixibacteraceae. Next base: position 43,783 of record CAXXKK010000033.1, read on the forward strand.
TTTTGAGGAGTATAGAAAACTAGTTATCAACTTTTCATATAATGAACTGTTGTTTAAAATAAAACCAAAATCATGATCAATAGAGTTGTTGAAACAAATATTCTTAGCCCAATTCAGAAATTTATTAAAGCAGAAAGCTTTAGTGGTATATTGCTTTTCTTTGCAACAGTGCTTGCGCTGGTGCTTGCAAATTCTCCAATTAGCGATAGCTACCAAAGCATATGGAATTATGAACTTGGTATTCAATCGGAAAGCTTTAAGCTTGTTAAACCTTTAATATTATGGATCAATGATGGTTTGATGGCTATCTTTTTCTTTCTAATCGGCTTAGAAATTAAGAGAGAAATATATATCGGAGAGTTAAATTCTTTGAAAAAATCAGCGTTGCCTATTTTTGCTGCGGTTGGAGGAATGCTTGTTCCTTTTATATTATATCTTGTATTGAATGAAAATCCGGAAACAGCAGGTGGCTGGGGAATTTCTATGGCAACTGATATTGCATTCTCATTGGCTATTTTACAACTTTTAGGAAAAAGAGTTCCCTTGGGTTTAAAAATATTCCTAACTGCTTTTGCAATCATTGATGATATAGGTGCAGTTTTAGTAATTGCAATTTTCTACACCGGATCGATTTCATGGAATCTTATTTTATATGCAGGAATCTTATTACTGGTACTTTATTTCTTTGCATACAAGAAGATTCACAATAAATACCTTATTTTTTCTTTTGGTATTATCATTTGGGTTTTGTTCTTAAAATCAGGAATTCATCCTACGATTGCCGGTATTCTGTTGGCTTTTGCAGTTCCTGTTCGCCAAAAAATAGATGAGTTTGCTTTTGCTTCAAAGCTTAAAAGAATTGTTGATAGAATTACAAATACAGGGAATGTTAATGAATTACCCATATTAACAGCTAAACAGATTGAAGAAATTGACAACTTGCAGGATTGGACAAGTAAAGTTCAATCACCGCTACAGCAGTTAGAGCACAAGCTACATTACTGGGTTGCCTATTTTGTTATGCCTTTGTTTGCTTTTGCAAATGCTGGTGTTGTTCTGGGTGGGGGAGAACAGATTGATTTTGCGCTGTCATCAACAATTGCAATCTCCTTACTTTTAGGAAAGACATTGGGCGTTTCAATATTTTCATTTTTAAGTGTTAAACTGAAATTGGCTTCGTTGCCGGATTCTGTAACATTTAAAAATATTTTTGGAGTAGCTGTCTTGTCCGGCGTTGGGTTTACCATGTCTCTGTTTATTGGTAACCTTGCTTTTGCAGATGCAAGTGTTTACCTGAATTCTGCTAAGACAGGAATTATTGCCGGATCAGTATTGGCTGGGTTACTTGGTTTTATAATATTGAAGCTTACAACAAAGAAAAATCATAGTAAATAGAGTGCTATTTCTTTTCTGCAACAACCAGGTAATTTGTCTCAAGATCATTATAGATGCTGATATTTTCAAAACCTGCAGATAATAATTGTTCCTTAATAGTTTCTGGTGCAACCTTAATTTGAACTGAAGGTCCACGTTGTGTTTCTGTTTTTTTCCAATCAGAAATAGCAATTTTAGCTTTTGGTTTCAATAAACGATGGCATTCATTTAATGTTTTTGATGGATTACCAAGTTCGTGATGGAGATTTATCATGAACAGAAAATCGGCATTATTATCATCCAGCGGAATACTGCTATCTTCCATTTTTAGTGGCGTAATATTGTTGTGTTTCGGAGCAATATTTTCTTCCATCCAGTTAATCATGATGTCTGAAATATCACAGGCATAAATCTTTGCTTCTTGAAAAACTTTAGAAATTGGAGCACTAAAAAAACCTGTTCCTGCTCCTAAATCAATGATGATTTCCGGGTTTTCAAGACCAACTTTTTCCAGTATAAATTTTGGAGGTATTGATTCTAACCGTCCTGGGTGATTTAGTTTATGTAGTTTTTCCGGATTAAATATTTTACTTCCCATAATGTGTGTTTAATTATTATTTCTTCTTACAACTTAGCCTACTGTCGGCTAAAAACTCTTTTCAGTAAGTCAGTTACCCGTGCTGTGGGGTCTTCACGGATATCTTTTTCCGTTTCTGCAATTTTCAGAAAAAGTCCGTCCAATGCACGTTGGGTAAGGTAAGTACTTAAGTCTGTTTCAACAGGAGTAAGATTGGCAATTTGTCCAACGATGGAGTTGGCAACATTGTTCCATTGTCCGGTTAGCTCGTCCCATGATTGTTGAGCCGAGATATTCCCTACCAGCTTCTTATCAAGAGATGTTTGTATTTTAGGTTGATATAATGCCAGCAATGCATCATAATTTGTACGTTTAAGGTATTGTGTTGCGGCATCATCTTCACCCGTTAAAATACCAGCTGCATCCTGAATCGTCATTTGTTTAATGCTATTCACGAAGATGGGAGTAGCTTCTTTAGCAGCATCGGATGCTGCCTGGTTTATGGTTTCAATGACGTTATCAACCAAATTCTGTCCTCCAGGTATTCTTGAAAGGTTACTTGTGATAACTTCTGCTTCGGGAGGAAGCAAAATTTTAACCGCTTCATCTTTAAGATAACCGTTATCAAAAGCCAGTCGGGTTACTGCACTATCAACTCCAACTGTTAAAGCTTCTTTTAAACCTGAAGATATTTCGGTTTGTGTAAGAGGTCTTTGTTCATCGTAAATGGTTTGGGCAATTTGTTGCATTTCAGCACAGCCGGAAAGTAAGAATACACTTGTTGCGAGAGTAATTAAAAATTGTTTCATGATTATTTAAACAGTGATTATTGCAAATGGTTTTCTGCGTGTAAAGTTAGTTGACTATTTTAATGGGATTGCAAAAATCTTGTTAACTTAATTGCTCTATTCCTAAATATATAATTAACGATTATGAGATTTCCCATTCTTTTCATTGTCCTTATGACAGCAATATCTGCCTGTAATACTAACCAAATGATTGTAGAAGATGATATTAGCGTTGATTTTGAGGTTCTTATTGGTGAATCTTTTTCAATGAACCTGAAATCAAATCCAACAACAGGTTATTCCTGGTATTGGGTGAATAAGGAAAATGTTGAAATCGTTGATAGTATTAATTACAAATATCATTCTGATAACCCGCACCTGATAGGTAGTGGAGGTGTTGAAAGCTGGAGCTTTAAGGGAGTTGAAAAAGGGATTGATACGCTTCGATTTGAATATATCAGACCTTGGGAAAAAGAAGACCCAGCAGATGAAACGATAATTGTAGTTAAAGTGTATTGATTTGTTTTTGCACAAACAATTTTTCCTTATTACTTTTGAAGCACTTACAAAACAACAATTTACATATAGAACCCCGTTCCGGGGAATAAAAACACAATGGTATTGAATTTAGGTTCATTACCAATCTTATTGTGTTTAAAATTCATTCATTATAATAAATGCTCCTTTGAAATGGAGTTAAATTTGGATCAGTTGAAAATCATAGTGGATTTGATTTTGAGAAGTAAAATAACATTCTCTGTTAATCCTGAATTTTTTGAAAGTTGAAGATTATTAAGTCCCTAACTTCACCGTTAGGTGAAAAGCAGGGTGGCCAGTCAAAGTAGCCCGGGCCGGCGTTGGCGGGAATGATTTTTTGCGGGGATTCCGGGGTGTGCGCCAGAAAAGAAAAAATCATGACGCGGGGTGAAGGATGACTTTGACTTGATTCTTTTTTGTTTCGTTTTTCTCATTTAAGGAGAAAAATGAAATCCCGTATGGAAAGACAAAAAGTTTATGATCTCAGTAATGCATATTATTCTTTGATTAGACAAATTCACTTTAATCTGGACTGATCTCTAAAATATACAATCATGAAAATTAAAGATATTATTTCAGTGTCCTCAAAACCTTCTCTATATGAAAAGGGAACAAGTTTTATGTGGACGGATCAATATATTTCCAAACAATTGTTGAATATTCATTTAAACCCTGAACTTGATTTAGGAAGTAGGAAAAAATCAACAATAATAAATACAGCCAACTGGATTCTCGAAAGTCAAAAAGAAAAGGGGAGACTCAATATCTTGGATTTGGGATGTGGCCCTGGGTTGTACACCGAAATTTTTGCTGAGAAAGGTCACGCAGTTACCGGAATTGATATTTCAAAAACATCCATCGATTATGCAAAGAAATCGGCTAAAGCAAAATGTCTTGACATTCAATATCTAAATGCCAGTTATCTGGATGTAGAGCAGGAAAGCGGACAGTACGACCTGGTCGTGATGATCTATACTGATTTTGGCGTTTTGACACCTTCCGAAAGGGTGAGTTTGCTAAAAATGATTTATCAGGTACTTAAAAAAGGAGGTGTTTTTATTTTCGATGTTCTAAAAGACAACGAACTTGAGCACAAGTTATCTCCTCAAAGTTGGGAGAGGCTGCGAACAGTGGTTTCTGGAAAGAAACACCATACCTGGCACTTTCGGGCTCGTTTTTATACGATGAAGAAAAAGTGATTCTGTACCAGCATACAATTATAGATTCCAATGAACAGTTCCAGAATTATCGTTTCTGGACGCATTTTTTCTCTCAAAAAGATTTAAAATCTTTGTTGAAATCGCATAGATTTACGTCGGTAGATTGCCGGGAAGATATACTTCCTGAAACCGGTTTGTGGGACGGGAATAATGTGATTTTTACAATAGCTACAAAATAATAAAGTTTTGCTGTCGCGGATAAATTCCGTGACAGCACTTTTCACACAAATTGAATGAAAAAGAATACACTGCTTAAACGACTCTGGTTTTTCGGAATCGTAGTTATGGGTTCAATAATTGGAATTTTGTCTCGTTCCAGCCTAATTCAAATACCTGAATTCTTTAGTCTTTACACGGGCGATACCATTTGGGCATTTACCGCCTATTATCTAATTGCATTCCTGTTCCCTAAAATGAAAGCCAAATACAGATTTTTGTCGGCCATATCTTTTTCAGTTTTTATAGAACTCTCTCAATTATTAAAATACGAATGGCTGGAATCTTTGCGGGAATTTAAAATTGTTGGCTTAATGATAGGCTATGGTTTTAAGTGGAGCGATCTGCTTTGTTACCTGGTTGGCTGTTTGCTGGCTTTGGGAATTGATCTTCTGTTTAAGCTTTCTGAAAAACAAGCTATATTAGGAAATGATATACACCTGCAAGATTTATAAGTCGCCCTGCAGTTTTTTTTGAATTCCTGCACCATTTTTAGCTTTTTCTGCAATGTTTCTTGAGCTTCTGCAAGGTTTTTTGAAATTTCTGCAGTATTTATTTACAATCTGCGGCGATTTTTCGAATATCTGCAGCGCAGAAAATCAAAAATTTTACGCTGGAAGGTCTAAAAACAAGCAAGACGTCCTAAAGCGGTGCAGGATACGATTATTCGCTCGCTGTACCGCTGCCACACGCATCCTTTCGTGTGGTTTAGCTGAGGCTAATAAGTAACGTTGCTCATTTTTTACATGTTCATCTGATACACTAAATAAATCCCTGCCAATAATTCTTCTTACCCAATTATTTATCAGACGAAAAGTCCTGAAGGCCCTGTAAATAAAGACATTCTGTCGTGTTTTTAGTTTTGGTTGTTTTTTTGAAACCAAATCACCGTAAAACAGAAAAAAGATTAGATAGAAAAATAGAACATGATGAACTTTAACAATTTTACAATTAAGTCTCAGGAAGCATTGCAACATGCTTTTGAAATTGCCCAGGGAAAACAACAGCAGGCAATTGAGACCGGGCATGTCCTTAAAGGATTATTACATTCTGCTGAGAATGTAACTGGCTTTTTATTGAAAAAGCTGGGGGTAAACATGCCTGTATTTAACCAGGCCCTCGATAAAATTGTTGATTCATATCCAAAAGTTAGCGGGGGAGAACAGTACTTATCAACTACGGCCAATAAAGCGCTTCAAAAGTCGCTCGATATTTCCCGGAAGATGGGGGATCAGTTTGTGTCGGTTGAGCATATTCTGCTTGGTTTGCTTGAGACAGGCGATACCACTTCAACTTTTATGAAGGACAATGGCCTGAATAAAAAAGACATGGAAGCAGCCATTGCCGAATTGCGTAAAGGAGCAAAGGTTGAAAGCCAGACAGCAGAAGATCAGTTTAATTCATTGAACCGCTTTGCCATCAATTTAAATGAAATGGCACGAAACGGGAAGCTCGATCCGGTGATTGGCCGTGATGATGAAATACGTCGTATTCTTCAGATTTTATCAAGAAGAACCAAAAATAATCCGGTGCTTATTGGTGAACCCGGAACAGGAAAAACAGCCATTGCCGAAGGTTTGGCGCATCGTATTGTTCGTGGTGACGTACCCGAAAACCTGAAATCGAAGCAGCTGTTTTCACTGGACATGGGTGCATTAGTGGCCGGAGCAAAATACAAAGGTGAGTTTGAAGAACGCTTAAAAGCTGTCGTAAACGAAGTGATTAAATCGGATGGTGAAGTTATTCTGTTTATTGATGAAATTCATACCCTTGTGGGTGCAGGAAAAGGCGAAGGTGCTATGGATGCAGCCAATATTTTGAAACCCGCTTTGGCTCGTGGTGAGCTGCGTTCCATTGGTGCAACAACTTTGGATGAGTACCAAAAGTACTTTGAGAAAGACAAAGCTTTGGAGCGTCGTTTCCAGATTGTAATGGTGAATGAGCCGGATGAGCTAAGTGCCATTTCCATTTTAAGGGGATTGAAGGAACGCTATGAAAATCACCATAAAGTTCGGATTAAAGACAATGCGTTGATTGCCGCAGTAGAGCTGTCAAGTCGATATATTTCAGATCGTTTCTTACCGGATAAAGCCATTGACCTGATGGATGAAGCGGCAGCTAAGTTGCGCTTGGAGATGGATTCGCTACCAGAAGAGTTGGATGAAATCGAACGAAAAATTAAGCAGTTGGAAATTGAGCGTGAAGCTATTAAGCGTGAGAAAGATAAGGCGAAGCTGGCAAGCTTAAATGAAGAGATTGCTAACCTTAAAGAAGATCAGTCTCGTTATCGCGGACAGTGGGATATGGAGAAATCTCTGATTGACGGTATTCAGCAGAATAAAAGTCAGATTGAAGAGTTGAAGCTGGAAGCTGACCAGGCCGAGCGATCTGGTGATTATGGACGTGTCGCTGAAATCCGCTATGGAAAGGTGAAAGAAGCAGAGGAAGAGATTGTTCGCCTTCAAACTGAATTGCAGCAAATTCAGGCAGATTCGCTGATCAAAGAGGAAGTAGATTCGGAAGATATTGCTGAGGTTGTTGCCCGCTGGACCGGAATACCAGTATCGAAGATGATGCAGAGCGAAAGAGAGAAACTTCTTCACCTGGAAGATGAATTACACAAACGTGTAGTTGGTCAGGATGAAGCGATACTTGCCGTGGCTGATGCGGTTCGTCGTAGTCGTGCCGGCTTGCAGGATGAGAAACGACCTATTGGCTCATTCATCTTTTTAGGAACGACAGGGGTTGGAAAAACAGAGCTTGCAAAAGCTTTGGCAGAATACCTGTTTGATGACGAAAACATGATGACCCGTATTGACATGTCTGAATATCAGGAAAAGTTTTCGGTTACCCGTTTAATTGGATCGCCTCCGGGATATGTGGGTTATGATGAAGGCGGTCAGTTAACAGAAGCTGTGCGTCGTAAACCGTATTCTGTGGTGTTGTTTGATGAGATTGAAAAAGCCCATCCCGATGTGTTTAACGTGTTGTTACAAGTGCTTGATGACGGACGTTTAACCGATAATAAGGGTAGAGTGGTGAATTTCAAAAATACGATTATCATCATGACTTCAAACCTGGGATCGCAGTTGATTCAGGAAGGCTTTGAGCACATGAACGAGACGAATAGTGCTGAAGTCTTTGAACAAACCCGAAGTGCAATTTTCGAACTGCTAAGAAAGACCATTCGCCCGGAATTCCTGAACAGGATTGATGAAACCATCATGTTTACTCCACTGCGAAGGGACGACATCAAGCAGATTGTTCGCATTCAGCTGAAGCGAATCATGAAGCGTCTGGGAAATCAGAACCTGAACGTGGAAATGACAGATAAAGCTATGGATTGGGTGGCAAATGTAGGTTATGATCCTCAGTATGGGGCACGGCCTATAAACCGGATTCTTCAAAAATATGTATTGAACGAATTGTCCAAAAAAATATTGGCCGGTGATGTGTCGGTTGAACAAGCCATCCAGATTGATATTGAAGATGATGAACTTGTTTTTAAAACCAAGGACTAAGCAGTTGCTTTAAAATCAGTTTTAAAATATCACTATATTTGAAGCCCCGTCAAAAAACGGGGCTTTTTTATTGATGACCTAAAACCTAAGGAATGAGTCTGTCCAAAGACAAGAAATATCTTTTTATTTTTATTGTAGTTGCAATTCTTTGGCGTTTAGCCAGTTTCTTTCCAAGTGTGCTTGACCATGATGAGTCAACTTATCTAATAATGGGAAGGGATATTTTGCAGGGGAAAGCTTTATACGTTGATGTTATTGATAGTAAGCCTGCGGGGATATTTTTAATTTTTACATTTCTACAATTTGTTTTTGGATATTCTATTTTTTTAAAGAGATTGTTTGTTGCTATTCTTGTTGGACTTACAGCATATTTTCTAAAAAAGGCATCGTTTAAGCTTTTTAAGAATGACAGAGTTGCAATAGCAACAGGGTTCATTTATATTTTTTATACATCCTTGTGGAGCCGAATAGGGTTGTCTCCAAATACGGAGGTACTTTTCAACTTTTTTACTGCTTCATCTTTGCTTCTGTTTTTTAATAAAACGACTTTAAATTATTGGTTTGCCGGGCTTTTACTGGGGCTGGGATTTATAATTCAATATATGGTTTTGCTGGATTTTGTGGCGCTTTCATCCTTTATGTTATACCAGGAGTTGAAGCGGAACAATTGGGAAATTACACTGAAAGATTTCATCCCATATTTTTTGTCGGGAATAGGATTTATGCTTCCATTTGGTTTATTGAACCTCTATTTTTATTTGGGTGATCATTTTGAAGCATTTCGGTTTATTACCTACGAATTTCCAATGAGATATACATCTGATGGTGAATTCATGAATTTTTTATCTCTGATGCTTGATTATATTGCAAGATTCTTACCTGTTTCTTTTTTATTGTTTTACGTATTGTTCTCCAAAAAGACATTGCTGAAAGGATGGCAAAAGCATTTTTTGATATACTGGATGATTGCAGTTTTGATAGCTGTTTATTTGCCGGGAAAAGGTTTTGGACATTATGCTGTTCAGTTAATGATTCCGTCCAGTATTATTGTTGGTTTGGCATTTCATGTTGATTTTAAGTTCGATAAGATTTCCGCAAAAATCTACAGAGGAAAAGGAGCAACAACTTTGCTTATTGTGTTTTTGATTGTTCTGCAGTTGATTAGTATAATTGGGAAAATTACAACTGATGAACGACCAAGGGATATTGCGAAATATTTGAAGGAGCATATGGACGACGATGATTTTGTATATATGTCAAATTCTCATCATATTGTATACTATTTACTTAGGCAGGAATGTCCAACTCCATATGTGCATTCTTCCATATTGAGCAGATCTGACCATTGTTATGCTTTCAATGTTGATCCGGAGCAGGAAGTTAAACGAATTATTGACGAAAAACCGGCATATATTGTTATAAAACAGCCATTTGAAATTGTTAAAAATGCAATTGCCGATGAATATGAACTGGAAACGACTTTTGAGGATGATTTAATGCAGGTTTATCGTCGGAAAGATTAATTATTCTCTTTCTCCACAAATTTCAGAAAAGCACGCTTTTATTGTAGGGTATTTAAATTGAAAATTGCTTTCAATTAAGCGCTTGGGGTGAACAATTGGATTATCTAACATTAGACTTGCTGCTTTCCCGAAAAGCATTTTAAGAGCAAAAGCAGGTGTGCTAATAAAAGCAGGTTTATTTAATGTTTTCGCTAAAGCTTTTGTGAATTCAGCATTTGTAATGTGTTGTGGTGTAACCAGGTTGTAAGTACCTTCAAATGCAGGTTCGTTAATGCTGGCATTAAATGCAGAAATTAAGTCCTCAATATGAATGTATGGGAATGCTTGTTTGCCATTGCCAATATTTCCGCCAACCCCAAGTTTGAATACAGGAAGTATCTTTTTTATAGTCTGGGATTCTTTTCCAAGTACTACTCCCAGCCTGAAAATTACCCTTCTGATTCCTGTTGCTAAATCATCAGAAGCTTTTTCCCAGTCTTGAACAACCTGCCCAACAAACTCATTGTTAAAATCGGTGCTGTTTTCATTGTGCACTATTCCATTTTTATAAATCCCAACAGCCGAGGCTGAAATAAAAACCTTGGGTTTTGACTGTTTGGGTAAAATATTGATAGCTGCAATTAGGTTTTTTGTTGTTTGAACCCTGCTTTGATAAATTAAGTCCTTTTTAGCCGGAGTCCATCTTTGCAAAATCGGTGCACCTGCCAGATTAATAACAGCATCTGTTTTTACAAGATATTCTGCCAGATCATCTGTATTACCATAAAGAAGCTTTCGGCTAACTGGTTTTACATGATGACCATTTTCCTGCAAGAAAGAAGTCAATTTTTTGCCGATATATCCATTTGAACCTGTAACTGCTATAATCATAACTTGTTGGGTCTTTCTATATTAATATTAGACAATTATTTCTTTTAAAAGTTTTTCCACATTCGGAAAATCAGATGAACTAATTCCCGTTATTATATTTAGTTTTGAAAGAAATTTGATTTTTATGGCAGCTGCAAAAAGCTCTAAGAAGAAGACTACAACTAAGAAAAAGCCTACGAAGAGGAAAAAGAAAAAGTCAGGTTCAAAACGATTTTGGCTTATCCTTTTTAATTTATTTTTAATAGGTCTTATTTTCTTTTCAATATTCTTTTTTACAGTTTACCTTGGTTTTTTAGGAAACGTTCCTACTCGGTCACAACTTCACGATATAAAAAATGCACAGGCAACAGAAGTGCTTTCTGCTGATGGCAAATTATTGGGCAGGTATTACCTGGAAAACAGAAGTGATGTTAGTTATGATGAAATTTCGCCCAATGTAATTCATGCTTTGGTTGCTACAGAGGATTCCCGATTTTATGAGCACCGGGGAATTGATGAAATAGCTCTTTTACGGGTTTTATTTAAATCAGTATTGCTCCGCAATAGTAGTGCCGGAGGAGGTAGTACTTTAAGTCAGCAGTTAGCTAAGAACTTATTTCCTCGTGAAGATTTATGGGTTTTCTCCATGCCGGTTAATAAACTTCGGGAAGCAATTATCGCCTATAGGCTGGAGCGGATTTATTCGAAGGATGAAATCCTGACCTTATATTTAAATACAGTTCCTTTTGGTGAGAATATTTTTGGTATTGAATTGGCGGCAGAGCGGTTTTTTAACAAGAAGCCCAAAAATCTGACCGTTGATGAGTCGGCTGTTTTAATTGGTATGTTGAAAGCCAATAATTCATACAACCCTCGATTGCATCCGGAACGTTCTTTGGAACGTCGCAATGTGGTCATTGGGCAAATGGTAAAGTATGAATATTTAAGCGAAGAAGAAGGAGGAACATTTAAAGCAAAACCATTGGGGCTTGATTATCGGGTTGTGTCATATAATGAAGGACCTGCGCCTTACTTTTTGGAAATGCTTGAACCTGAATTGCAGGAATGGTGCAATGAACATACGAAGCCAAACGGTGATCCCTATAATCTTTATACCGACGGATTAGTTGTTGAGACTACTCTGAATTACGATTTTCAGACTTATGCACAGCAATCGGTAAAAGAGTACATGGCTAATCTGCAAAAGGTTTTTGATTCACATTGGAGTGGAAGGGAACCATGGGAAAATAATTCGTCCATATTGCAGCGGGCTATAAGACAAAGCGACCGTTATCGTAAAATGTCTGCAAATGGAAAAACAGAAGATGAAATTACTGCTGCATTCAATCAAAAAGTAGAAACATCTCTGTTTACCTGGAACGGAGTTAAACAGGTTGAAACGACTCCGTTGGATTCACTGAAGCATTATTTAAAGATGCTTAATGCCGGATTTATTGCTGTTGAACCTCAATCGGGAGAACTAAAAGCCTGGGTGGGTGGAATCAATTTTCGATATTTTCAGTACGACCATGTAAATGCAGCAAGACAGTCTGGATCAACATTTAAGCCTTTCGTTTATTTATCTGCATTGGAAAACGGGTTAAGTCCTTATGATTATTATTCAAACGAGAAGAAAGTATATAAAGATTACCAGAATTGGTCTCCCCGAAATTCGCATGACGACTATGAAGGCTATTATTCCATGGAAGGAGCTTTAGCTGAATCTATAAATACCGTGGCTGTTGATGTTCTGATGCAAACCGGAGTTGATCAGGTTATTGAAACAGCAGAGAATTTAGGGATTAACAGTGATCTGGCAGAATATCCATCTCTGGCATTGGGGGTATCTTCAATTAGTTTAAAGGAGATGGTAACTGCATATTCTACAATTTTGAATGAGGGAAAATATCTGGAGCCAAATTATCTGATTTCTATTAAGGATAGTCAAGGTAGTTTGTTGGCTGATTTTAAAACGCCAACAATGCGAAATACCGGGCTTAATGAAGAGAATTGCCGGATTTTAGTGCATATGCTTGAATCTGTAATAGATGAAGGAACCGGTAAAGCTATTCGGTCAACCTATGGTATTTCAGGTGATTTTGCAGGGAAAACAGGAACTACTCAGGATCAGTCTGATGGATGGTTTATTGGAATGAGTCCAGACTTGGTAGCAGGGTGTTGGGTTGGTGCTGATGATCCCGGGATTCATTTCAGGACGATAACCTATGGGCAGGGAGCATATATGGCATTGCCTATTGTCGGTAAATTCTTTCATAAAATATATCGTGATTCCCGTTATTCAGACATGAGGTATTCAACATTTAAACAACCATCATCTGGTGTTTTAGCTAAACTTGAAATACCTTCTCACATAAATAAACTTACTGAAAAGCCGGAAGAACAAGGATTCTGGGAATCTATATTTGGAGGAAAGGACCCGACTACTGTAGATGAGCAGAAACCAGTTGAAGAAGATGAAGAGCAAAAACCGAAAATTTGGGAAACAATTAAAAATATTTTCAAAAAGAAAAAATAGAATCTTAACTTATTTTTTCTTCATTTCCTTAAATTAGCTTCATGCAGAAAAGAGCTCCTTTAATTGTTCGGTTTCATCGCTGGCGTTTGCGAAATATTAGTGAGCGTAGGTTTGTTGTTATTTTAAGTGTTTTCATTGGTTTAATAGTTGGGATGGCTGCAACAGTAATTAAAAATTCTGTTTGGCTGGCACAGGATCTACTCGAAAGCTTTACGACTCAAGATAACTCAAACTACATTTATGTTATTCTTCCTTTTATTGGAATTTCACTTGTTATTCTGTTTGTGAAGTTTGTTATAAAAAGTCCTGTTCGTCATGGTATTCCCAATGTATTACACAGTATTTCGGAAAGAGAAGGAGAGTTAAGCCGTCACAATCTTTTTTCATCCATTGTTACCAGTACTCTAACCGTTGGTTTTGGAGGTTCTGTTGGTTTGGAAGGACCTACTGTTGCAACCGGTGCCGCCTATGGCTCCTGGATGTCAAAGGTATTCAGGTTAAATTATAAGTATACGATTCTAATGCTATCCTGCTCTTGTGCAGCAGCGATGGCTGCAATCTTTAAAGCTCCAATTGCTGCTATTGTTTTTGCTGTTGAAGTTATAATGATAGAGCTGACCACATTTTCGTTAGTTCCTCTTTTGTTGTCTTCGTCATCTGCGGTGGTGACTTCTTACTTTTTTATGGGGCAGGATGTTCTTTATCCTTTCTCTGTTGAAAATACTTTTGTTATTGAAGATCTTCCATTTTATATCTTATTAGGAATTGTAGCAGGTTTGGTTTCAGCATATTTTACTAAAGTTTACATCTATATTTCGGCCATTTTCGAGAAGATAAAAAGTTTATGGACACGCCTTATGTTGGGTGGTTTGACTTTAGGTGTATTGGTTTTCCTTTTCCCTGCATTATATGGTGAGGGATATGAAGCTATAAATCTTTGCCTTGAAGGTGATACCGAATATCTTTTTAATAATTCAATTTTTTATGGATTGGAAGATAACTTTTGGGTGATGTTGGCTTTGATGATCACTATCATTCTTTTAAAGATTGTTGCTACATCTCTTACGTTTGGAAGTGGAGGAGTTGGAGGTGTTTTTGCTCCAACATTATTTACAGGAGTAAATACAGGGATGGTATTTGCTTTGTTGTTAAACCAGTTTGGCAGTTTTACAATTGACAAAAATAACTTCGCTTTGATTGGCATGTCCGGGCTTATTGCTGGGGTCCTTCAAGCTCCTCTTACGGGAATATTTCTTATTGCTGACATCTCTGGCGGCTATCAATTGTTCGTTCCTCTTATGATTACAGCAACTTTTTCATATGTAACAGTGAAGGCATTTTCTCCTAATTCAGTATATCACTTCCAGTTAGCTCAGCGTCGTGAGTTAATGACTCATGACAAAGACAAGAATGTGTTAAAAATGATGCGAGTTCGTAAGCTAGTTGAGACGGACTTTTTAACTTTGTCCCCTGAAGCTACACTTCGAGACTTAACAGAGGCTATTTCTGTAGCTCACCGCAATATTTTTCCTATTGTAGATGAAAATGGATATTTAAAGGGGATGGTAAAGATGGATGATATCCGTCACTTGATTTTTAAGCAGGAGTTATATGATACGCTTAAAGTAAGTAAGTTAATGTACCTTCCTGAGCATTTTATTTCTACACAAGATTCAATGGATATGGTGGTTGAGAAGTTTGAGAGTAGTGGCCGTTTTAACTTGGCTGTAATTGATGACGGTAAGTATATCGGATTCATTTCCAGGGCAAGGGTGTTTTCATCGTACCGAAAAACAATGAGTCATTTCTCACATGATTAAAAAATATTTTATGGCAGTTGATACAAATAGATGGAGTCTGGTGGTAAAGAAGATGATGGGAGATAAAAAAATTTATTGGTTAAGCTTTTTTATCGGATTAATTAGTGGAACGGCTGCTTTAATTCTTAAAAATCTGGTTCATTTTGTAGGAGAGAGTCTTGTCGGAAGCATACGGGAATCAAGCGATAACTATCTCTTTCTGGCTTTCCCTGTTGTTGGAATTCTTGTTACTGTTTTAATTATAAAGGTATTTATAAAGGATGATCTTGGTCATGGTGTTTCGAAGGTTTTAGCTTCAATTAGTTTGAAAAAAGGAAAACTAAAGGCTCATCATACTTTTTCGAGTATGATTACCAGTAGCTTTACCATTGGCTTTGGTGGTTCAGTGGGAGCGGAGGCTCCAGTGGTATTAACAGGTGCTGCAATTGGCTCAAATTTATCTAAGTTTTTTAAGTTGAGTTATACAGATACAATGCTGTTATTAGGCTGTGGGGCTACAGGTGCCATTGCCGGTATTTTTAAGGCACCATTAGCTGGTATCGTTTTTACTCTGGAAGTACTTATGTTGGATTTAACTATGTCATCGTTATTGCCACTTCTTTTGTCTGGGATTACAGCTGGAGCATTGGCTTATTTTTTTATGGGTGATGAGGTTCTGTTCACTTTTAAATTAGTTAATACTTTCGATTCATCGAATATTCCTTTTTATCTTATTTTGGGGATTTTTTCAGGTTTGGTATCCCTGTATTTTACTCGGATGACCATGTTTATGGAGAGTCTGTTTAAGAAAATTAATAACTTGGCTGTTAAGATTTTAACAGGAGGTGTTATTCTTGGTTTGCTAATCTTTATTTTTCCTCCATTCTGGGGTGAAGGTTATACTTCAATTAATAAAGTTTTTAATGGTTTAGATTCGCAATTGCTTGAAAACTCGTTATTCACCAATTTTGTGGATAATCCTTGGTTTCTAGTTGCATTTTTATTTCTATTGGTCATTTTTAAAGTATTTGCAACAACTGCAACAACTGCATCTGGAGGTGTTGGTGGTATATTCGCTCCTACTTTATTTGTTGGTGCAATGGCAGGGTATTTTGTAGCGACAGTAGTGAATTTGACAATGGGAACTAATCTTCCTGCAGATAATTTTGCTTTGGCAGGAATGGGTGCAATGATGGCTGGAGTAATGCATGCACCTCTTTTGGGTATTTTCTTAACAGCAGAAATTACAGGTGGCTATCAGTTATTTTATCCATTAATAATTTCAGCTACAGCATCTTATTTAACTATTATTCAATTTGAACCCTATTCAATTTATACTAAACGACTGGCTTTGGATGGTCAGTTGGTTACCCATCATAAAGATAAGGCTGCCCTTCATTTTATGGAGGTTCAAAAACTAATTGAAAAGGATTTTGAGGTCGTCTCTCCGGAGGCTACCTTAGGTGATCTGACTAAGGTGATTGCCCGGTCTCAGCGCAACTTATTTCCGGTTGTGGATAAAGAAGGATATTTAAAGGGTATGATTAAAATGAATGACATTCGTGAGTTAATTTTTAAACATGAACTTTATGATCAGGTTTTTGTGAAAGATTTGATGTACATGCCCGAATTTTACATTTCTCCTAGAGATACAATGCACACGGTTGCTGCAAAATTTGAAACCAGTGGTCGTTATAATCTGGCCGTTATTGATAAAGGAAAGTACATCGGTTTTATTTCACGTGCACGCGTGTTCTCGGATTATCGCTATACCATGCGTACTTTATCGCACGATTAAAATGTATTGTTCAAAACCTGACAATAAATGGTTAATTGAAATGCTTAAGGTTTAGTGAATAAATACCAATAAACAGGATTGTATATATGGTATTTGTTGTAGAGAACGAATTTCCACCCAACCACATAAGAGGAAGAAATAAAATAACTATTTGAGCCATTGAATAGAAAAAGAAACCTGCTTTTTGTTTTTTCCACATTTTTAGTGCTCCAATAAAAGAGATAAAATATAAAGTACCCAGGGATAAAAAGAAAAGTGACGAAGTGTTGTCCATGCTTGTTGCATTGGTGATATTCGTAATAAGCTCTTTGGCACTGTTGTAAAAGAGGGCAGAAAACCAATAAACCAGGGTTGCAATACTACTACCTATAAATGTTAGAGTTATTGCTGCCGAAAAAGTTATGGTGTGGTCTTTATATCTCATGATGAATTTCTAAATAGACAGATATTTATATTGTTACCAAAATTGTATAAAAAAAAGAAACCTCCAAAACTTTAGAGATTTCTTTTTATAAAGAAGTGTTTGCTTTTATGCAATTTTTGCATTTGAGAAACGTAGCACTACCGGCTCAACCAAATCTTCAAAATCAGCATATTTCATGCGGATTAGTTCTGTATGGGTGCCGGCATTAAATGCTATTTCTTCATCTCTTGCTAAACTTTCAGCTACATAAACTTCCATTCCGTAAAGATTCCCAAATGGAGGCATAGCTCCAATTTCGCATTCTGGAAACATGTGTTTAAATTCCATTTCAGTGGCAATTTGAACATTCCTTGAGCCGGTTGTTTCTTTTAACGATTCAAGTTTTACCCGGTATGAAGCAGGTAGTACAGCCATGGCCATTCTTCCATCAAGTTTAACCATAACAGTCTTTGCCAGTTCTTTGCCTGAAATGTGTGTCGTTGCTGCAATTCTCTGGGCATTATAAGCTGCTGAGTGAGTGATTGTAGTGTACTCAATACTATTTTTGTCCAGAAATTCTTTTAATTTTTTAATAGGCATAGATCATGATTTAAAGGATGAACTTCAGATGCATTTTTATACATCACATAACAATTAGGACAGAGCAGGTGAGGTTGACTTGCTTGATAGAGGCTCTGTTTAAATTGTACTGGAAGTGGGTGTATCAAGTTACAAAAAAATGGCTTTGATTTTATTATTATACTGGCATGGTGTGAATGAAGGTTGACAAGTTTAAAAATTATAGATGAAAGGAATTTTGTAGTTCCTGTAAGAACTAAAAAATTGTACCTTTGCGTTTTAATTTAATTTGAAGATCAGGTCATTTTTCAAATAAATTAGTACGAATAAATTTCAAAAATTTTGAATATAATCATATGAAAAGAGATCAAGTAGTTTTTGACATTATTGAAAAAGAACGCCAGCGACAGTTGAGCGGAATAGAATTGATTGCATCTGAGAACTTTGTTAGTGAGCAGGTTATGGAAGCTATGGGTTCTGTAATGACTAATAAATATGCTGAAGGCTATCCGGGGAAACGTTATTACGGCGGTTGTCAGTGTGTTGATCAAACAGAACAGTTGGCTATTGACCGTTTGAAAGAAGTTTTTGGCGCAGAATATGCAAATGTTCAACCACACTCGGGTGCACAAGCTAATGCTGCTGTTTTAAGTGTAATTTTAAAGCCAGGAGATAAATTCCTTGGACTTGATCTTTCTCATGGAGGTCACCTTTCGCATGGTTCTCCTGTAAACTCATCAGGTATTTTATATCATCCAATTGCCTATCATGTAAAAGAAGATACAGGTATGGTTGATTATGATGAAATGGAAGCTTTGGCTAAAGAACATCAGCCAAAATTAATCATTGGTGGTGCATCGGCTTATTCCAGAGAGTGGGATTATGCACGTATGCGTAAAATCGCTGATGAGGTTGGTGCAATGTTTATGGTTGACATGGCTCACCCTGCAGGTTTGATTGCAGCCGGTTTGCTTGAAAATCCGGTTAAACATGCGCACATTGTAACTTCAACTACTCACAAAACTCTTCGTGGCCCAAGAGGTGGAATTATTCTTATGGGTAAAGATTTTGAAAACCCATTTGGCTATAAAACACCAAAAGGTGTAACTAAAATGATGTCTGCTGTTATTGATTTTGCGGTATTCCCCGGACAACAAGGTGGTCCGTTGGAGCATGTGATTGCTTCTAAAGCCGTCGCTTTTGGTGAAGCTTTAGAACCTTCATATAAAGAATATCAGACTCAGGTGAAAAAGAATGCTGCTGTAATGGCTCAGGCTTTTGTTGATAAAGGTTACAAGGTGATTTCCGGTGGTACGGATAATCACAGCATGTTGATTGACCTTCGTACTAAATTCCCTGAACTAACTGGTAAAAAAGCAGAGAATACGCTTGTTCTTGCAGACATTACCATCAATAAAAACATGGTTCCTTTTGATAGCCGTTCTCCATTCAGTACTTCAGGTTTAAGAGTTGGTACTCCTGCAATTACTACCCGTGGATTAAAAGAAGAACAAATGGGAATTATTGTTGATTTGATTGATGAAGTTTTATCTGACATTGATAACGAAGAAGTAATTACTTCTGTAAGGAAAAAAGTAAATGCAATGATGAAAGATTTACCACTTTTTGCATGGTAATTCTTTTGTTTAAAAAGATATAGTGAAAGGCATCTGAAAAAATCAGATGCCTTTTTTCTATCAAAAAATTATTGTTAATAACTCTGCTATTTTTCCCATTTAGAAGTAAATGCTTCAGTAAAATAATTTTTAAAAGAAAAATACGTTTATAATTGTTCATAAATTGATTGGAAATTAATTATTTATGGGTATTCATATCGAAAGTATTTTACTAATATGTGATTTAAAGTTTAATTGGAGATTTTGTATTCAATGATTGAGAAAAGAGTCATATTTTTCTTGTATTTTCTATTTATAGCATTTGTCTCAGTTGCGCAAAATGAGGATAAGTTTAAAGTTACCAGTAGGTTAACAACAACAGATGGTCGGGTTGATGTTGCAACGGTTACGATTCGTGAAAATAATCGAGTAAGCGAAGTAGTTGATTTGCCTCGAAGTGGGAGGTTTGATTATGAATTTGATTTTAAAAATGAATATGTCCTAACTTTTGAGTGTGATGGATTCTATCAAAAGATTGTTGAAGTATCAACAATGGTTCCCGACGATATTTTAGAGGAAAATAGCAAATTCCCTGTCTTTGATTTTGTAGTTAATTTATATCATCAGGTTGATGGGGTTGATGAGGGATTTTCCAGTCAGTCTGTAGCTCGAATCTATTACGATGAAGATCTTGATAATTTTGATGCAATATCCTATTATTCTGATAAGGATATTGAAAAAATTATTGCTGAAGCAGAAGTGCAGGAGTCAAATACGAATGATGAGGCTGAAGAGATTCGTCGAATTGATGACCGGGAATTGGCTCAAATGGAGCGTGATTACGACAGTGCCATTTCAGATGGTGATGCTTCTTATCAAAGACAAGATTACGATGAGGCTTTATTGAAATATGAAGAAGCTTTAAATATATTCCCAAACCGATCTTATGCGAGTGACCGGATAGCTGAGATTAAAGACTTAATGGCCTTGATGCAGTTGACTGCTTTACAAGTGGAAAATGACTATCAGTCAGCAATATCAGACGGGGATACAAATTTCGACAATGAACTTTACAAAGAAGCATCAGATGCATATTTACTTGCATTGAGTTACAAAGAAAATGATGCATATGCAACAGAACGGTTTGCTGAGTCGAATAGGATGCTTGAGTTGCAGCAGGTTAATGGTCGGTACAATGAATTGATAGCTCAGGCTGATGAGGAATTCAGCAATGAACGTTACAATGAAGCCCGTCCATTATATGAACAGGCAATTGATGTAAAACCTGATGATTCTCAATATGCACGAGACCAAATTGAAGCAATTGATCAGGAACTTGCACGACAGGAGCAGCTGGAATTAGAGGAGCAGCAATATAATGAGCTGATAGCAAAAGGGGATGAGGCGATTAAAAATGAAGAATACCAGGACGCAATTCTGCTGTTTGATGAGGCTTTAGTAATTCGTGAAGAAGATAATTATGCATTAGATCAAAAAGCTTTTGCTGAAGAGCATTTGTTGCAACAACAAAATGATGCTCTTTATGCAGATTTGATTGAAGAAGCAGATGAGCAGTTTGATGATAATCTATTGAATGAGGCTAGTGAAATATATAATCAAGCCTTAGAAATAAAACCAGAAGAAGAATATCCAAAATCTAAATTGTCAGAGATTCAAAGATTACTTGAGGAGCAATCTATTCAGCAACAATATGATGATATTATCGCATTAGCGGATCACTCTTTTCAAATACAGAAATACGATCAGGCAATTAATTCATACGAGGAAGCATTATCTGTAAAACCAGATGAAATCTATCCCTCAGATCAAATAAGTAAAATTGAGGAGGAACTAGCTCGCTTACAGGAATTAGCAGAAGCGTTGGAGGCTGAATATCAATCAGCAATTTCAACAGGAAGGGATTATATGAGTGAAGAGGCCTTTAGTGAAGCTCGGGAGTTGTTTCTGGAAGCAAAGGATTTGAAGCCAGAAGAAACACTCCCCGATGAGTTGATTGCTGAAGCAGATTCACTTGAGCAGGCCTTGGCTGAAGCTTTGGCTCGTGAAGAGGCCTTGCGCCTTGAGCGTGAAGAAAACTATCAAGCTGCTATTGCTGAAGCAGATCAGTTGCTGGCTGATGAAGAATTGGAATCGGCCAAAGAAAATTATGAAAATGCTCTTTCATTCAAGCCGGAAGAAGAATATCCACAGGAACAAATTGCTTTTATTGATGCAGAATTGAACCGCATAGCAGAACAGGAATCGGCATATAATAATTTGATTAATGAAGCTGATGACTTAGTTGATAGTGAAGAATATTCAGAAGCTATTAATACCTACAATGAGGCATTGGAACTTAAACCTGAAGAAGAGTATCCAAAAGAGCAAATATCACAATTGGAGGAAAGGTTAGCAGAACTTGCAGCAGAACAGGAATTGGAAGAAAATTATCAGGCAAGTATTGATTTAGCCGATTCATATTTTGATGAAGAATCTTATGATTCTGCAAAAAATGAGTATCAGAATGCCTTAGAAATAAAGCCGGAAGAATCCTATCCTGCGGAAAAGATTATTGAGATCAATGATATTCTTGCGGAGATACAACGTCTGCAAAATGAGCAGGAACGTTTGCAACAGGAATATGATAATTTAATTACGAATGCTGATCAATCTTTTGAAGATAGGCAATGGCAGAAATCCAGGATTGCTTATACACAGGCTTTAGAATTAAAACCAGAGGAGTCGTATCCTCAGCAACAATTGGATGAAATCGACAGACTTGAAATACAGGAGGTTGTGGAAATGTATGAGCAATTTATTAGTCTGGGAGATGATCAGTATGATCAAACGGCTTATGTTGAGGCTATTGAGTCGTATCAGCAAGCACTGGAATGGAAAGACGGTGATGAATATGCTCAATCACAAATAGACCAGATTAATGATCTTATCGCTCAACTGGAAGCTGAGGAAAAAGCACAGATGGAGTTGGACGAAGAGTATCAGTCATTGATTGCTTCTGCAGATAATCAATTCAATGATGGATTGTATGATGAGGCTAAGTCCGCTTATCTGGAAGCGCTTGTTTTAAAACCGGAAGAGCAATATCCAACAGAGAGAATCACCGAAATAGAGAGAATCATTCAGCAATTGGCAGAACAGGCTGAGACTGATGTGCAATACAATCAAATTCTGGCAAATGCCAACAATTTGTATGATGATGAGAATTTTGAGGATGCATTAAGCTTATACCAGGAAGCTCATGAATTGAAACCAGAAGAGTTGTTTCCATCCCAAAGAATTGAAGAAATACAAAACTTGGTTCAGCAACTTGAAGATATGGCTAGATTAGCCGCAGAAGAAGAAGCAAGGAAGTTACAAATGGAGCAGGAAAGGCAGGCGCAATATGATGAAGCTGTTGCAGATGGAGATAAAGAACTTCAAATTAATAACTTCGAAAATGCCCAATCTTTTTATACACAAGCATTATCTATTTTCCCGAATGAGCAATATCCACAAAATAAACTGGATGAGATTGATCGTTTGATGGAAGAGAGACGGTTGGAAGAATTAGCTCGTCAGGAACAGGCATATCAGGATTCACTGTTGGCAGAGCAACAACGGAATTATAATGAAAAGCTTGAAGATGCTAAAGGATTTATTGATGCAGAACAGTTTGTAATGGCGCTTACTGCTTACCAGGAAGCTATTTCTATTATGCCATCAAAAGAAAGCGAACTTTCCGGGGTGATCAATCAACTTGAAAATAAAATTCAGGAATTAGAGGCTCTTGAAACTAACTATAACAAAGCAATTGCTGATGCAGACAGGTATTTTGAGGAAAGAGTATGGGATGATGCACGTAATAATTATAGAAAAGCGCTGGCTTTAAAAAGGGATGAAGCATATCCTCAATCTCAATTAGTCTTGATAGAGCAACGAATACAAGAGGAAATAGAGGCGGAGCAGGCTATGGTTAGAATGAATGAAGAGTATCAACGAGTTATTTATGATGCCGATTTGTCATTTGAAAGGGATAATTATTACAATGCAAAAGAACTATACGAAACCGCTCATAATTTGAAACCGAATGAAGAATATCCAATACAGCAAATTGCAGAGCTTGATACGATTTTAGCAGAGATACAGGCGCAACAGCAGGAACTTGAAGACGAATACAATCAATTTATTGCAAAAGCAGACCAGTATTTTAATGATGAAGATTATTCTCCAGCCCGGGAAGAGTATATGAATGCCCTTGAACTTAAGCCTGGAGAACAATATCCTCAATCACAAATTTTAGAACTTGATAGTCTTTTACGAAATTCAAGGTCTTCACGTTCATCTTTCATAAGCTATTTGGATGATTCTGATGAGCATAATGAGTCCAATTCAACAAATGAGTATGATAAATTAATCCGGTTGGCAGATAGCAACTATACCAATGAGGGATATAAAATAGCTCAGTTTTATTATTACCAGGCTTTAAATGTTGCTCCGGAAGAATCTTATCCTCAACAACGTATTCAACAGATTGCGGAGATCATAAATACGAGGATGAACCAGGAAGATTTAATTGAATATGATAAGGCTATAGAGCAGGCAGATCTTGAGTTTGATAGCTCAAATTATCCGGTAGCTCGTTTTTACTACAACAAAGCGCTTGAGTTTAAATCCTGGGAACAATATCCTAAAGATCAGCTGGAAGAAATCAGGAAAATATCGAATACACTTCTTTCTCAAGTTGAAGAAGAAAAATACAAAGAGCTTATCGCAATTGCCGATGAAGCTTTCTATTCTGATGATTATTCAGTTGCCCGTTCCTATTATAACAAAGCTTTGGAAATACGAAGAGAAGAACAGTATCCAATTATAAAATTACATGATATCGAGGTCGCAATTGCAAAAAATGATGAAGAGCTTCTATCGATCGAGTTTTATGATTTGGTAGCTAAAGCTGATAATGCTTTCGAGGTAAAAGAATATGCTGTTGCCCGCACATATTATAACCAGGCAATTGGATTAAAACCAAACGAACAATACCCAAAAGAACAGATTGAAATAATAAGTGAACTATTGGAGGAAGTACTTGAATAAATACGATTGGGTTATAAGCTGAATTGAGAACTCTTCATTATTAAATCATTTAAAAACGATTCTTATTCATCCTTCAAATGATGGTATTCTTATGAGAAACAAACTAATTTTGAGAAAATCAAAATCATTAAGGTATGACTGAAAAATTAGAAGCATTTGGCAAGTTGCTGGAGATTATGGACGAACTGCGTGAAAAATGTCCGTGGGACAGGGAGCAAACTTTCGAGTCGCTTCGGAAAAATACCATTGAAGAAACTTATGAACTGACAGATGCAATCTTGCAAGCTGATTTGGATGAAATAAAGAAAGAGCTTGGAGATTTATTATTGCATATTGTTTTTTATGCAAAAATAGGCGAAGAAAAGCAGGCCTTTGATATTAGTGATGTGATTAAGAATTTAAATGAAAAACTAATTTATCGTCACCCTCATATATTTAGTGATGTTGATGTTAAGAATTCTCGGGAGGTTGAACAAAACTGGGAAGCTTTAAAACTGAAGGAGAAGGGGCGCAAGAAGAAAACAGTTTTGGAAGGTGTTCCAAAATCGTTGCCTGCTTTGGTGAAAGCTAACAGAGTTCAGGAAAAAGTGAGTGGTGTAGGTTTTGATTGGGATCAACCGGAGCAGGTTTGGGAGAAAGTAAAAGAAGAAGTTGCTGAACTTCAGTATGAAATAACTGCAAATAACAAAGATAAGGTGGAGGCCGAATTTGGCGATTTGTTTTTCTCTATGGTTAATGCTGCCCGCTTATATGGTGTTGACCCGGAGGCTGCACTGGAACGCACAAACCTGAAATTTATAAAGCGCTTTAACTACCTTGAAAGCAAAACCCTTAAGAAGGGCATGGATTTAAAAGAAATGAGCCTTGATGAAATGGATAAATACTGGGAAGAGGCGAAGAAAATGGACTAATATTTTAAGTTGGAAGCTGACTCAATGACAACGATATGACCTAATAACAATGAATAACTATTCCCTGTCTTTATTCAATCTTCAACTGATGTTTCCCTAAAAGTCCGGCTAAATTGTAAGCCGAGAACCGTGCGCCTTTCATT
The DNA here is from genome assembly GCA_963676845.2 of Prolixibacteraceae bacterium. Taxonomy (GTDB): domain Bacteria; phylum Bacteroidota; class Bacteroidia; order Bacteroidales; family Prolixibacteraceae. The sequence continues at coordinate 69,267 of CAXXKK010000033.1, forward strand.
TTGTTTTGATCGGGGTCAATATTGAAATGTTTAGCATTTCGGAAGTCGGTTTTTTGTAAATTACTAAAGCTGAATACTGATCCGGATAAATCCGATTGGTCAAAACTGGCTTCGAATAGATCGGCTTCAGAAAAGTCAGCTTCAACAATAGAACATCCTTCAAATCGTGTTTTTTTTAGTTTACGTTTGGTGAAAATGGCAAAATCAAGTTGACAGGATTTAAAGCTAACCTGGAATATAAACTCGTTACAAATACTGAAATCAAGGCCAATTAGCTTGCATTTTACAAATTCTACATCTTTAAACCCGGTGTTATAGCTATTTATCATTCCAAGGTTACAGCTGTCAAAAGAACAATCTATAAAATCAGTACTAGATAAGTTACATTCCTGGAAGTTGCAATTAATGAACTGACAATCAGAAAACTCGTGATTGGATATATCTTCGGTTGTAAAATCGTGTTGTTTAAATACTTTATCGTAGCTAGCCTGTTCAAGCATGGGGTTCGTTTATTTTTTGTGAAAGGTATAAAAAACTCAGGGAATTGATTTCGAAGATTAGCTTGATCATTCAAAAAATCAAGTATTTTTGAGGCTAATCAACTCTAAGTCTTGAACAAACTATTTTCATGGATCATACAAAAAGAATCAACCTTCTTTTTTTATTCGTAATTATTCCAGTGTTGCTTTCAGCTCAGGTTGTCGACTTGAAATT
>CAXXKK010000034.1:0-137746 GCA_963676845.2 Prolixibacteraceae bacterium
AAAGTAAGATTTCGACCTTCAAAGTGTAAATTTTGTCAATGTGACATTAATGTATTGTTATTCAGTTTGTTGAGTGTTAAATTCTTAGGTGAATAAAAACATATTTGCCATGAAAAACATTTCAAGCTTTCTCGTAGGATCTTTATCCTCACTAGGCGTTGCCAATGCAATTCCTGACACTATTCAAATTGCCAGTGACACTTCCGGTCCACTGGTCGATTCATTTGAAGCTCTAATAAGCCTTATTGGCGGTATTTTATCCGCTTTCCTTGTCGATCTGTTCAAACGTAAAGTGGTTGACAAGAAACGCAAATAAGGTGCTCTTTTAACTTTGGTTGTAAGCTAAATTAAACTTAGACCAAAGATATGTTGAGGGATTTTTTAACCTCTCTGAATTAATCAATCAATTCAATTTTTTAACCATTCAAATTTTAAAGCCATGGGAAAAATCAATCAAGGGATTTTAGGCGGTGTATCGGGCACCGTGGGTAATGTAGTTGGAGCTTCCTGGAAAGGGATAGACTACATTCGTATCAAAGCCGACCATTACAACGATGCGAACTCTGAAAAACAGGTTCAGCATCGAGCCAAGTTTTCTGCAGTAGTAGCACTGGCGCAGAGTATCAAACTCAAAATCATTCATCCAATCTGGAACCAAAAAGCCGTTAAGATGTCCGGTTTTAACCTTTTTGTGAAGGAAAACATTGGGGCATATGATGAGGAAGGTAATGTGAGTGATTACAGCCTGTTGAAGTATTCATTGGGGAACGTTCCAAATGCTGATGATCTGGCAATTGCCGATGATGCAGCTGTTGAGGGTGGAATTAAAGTCACCTGGAGTGATAACTCAGCTGATGAGGGTGCAATGGCCACTGACCAGCTTATGTTGGTTGCAATGGCAGCTGATGGAATCTATGTTGCTGAAAACCGGTGTTGCAAGAAATGCAGAAACTGCAGATGTCCTTCTTCCATTTGGACCAGGTGTTGAGGCAAATGTTTATGCATTTTTTAAGAACCCGGAGTTAAATGCATACTCAAATGACCAACATGGGGCTGTAAATGTGTCGTAAAAAAGTGCAAAAAAGAGCATTTTTTTGAAGCAAATGTTCCACCTATGTTCCACCCATAGGATTTTAAAGGTTAGCAGATTTCTGTTGACCTTTAATTTTTTCATGCAAATATACTGTTGGCGATATTCGTGTAAGGCGCAGTAGGATAGGAGTTTATGTAAATAAAAAGAGAAGCAATTTTGCTTCTCTTTATGAGTGACTCAGCTGGGGTTCGAACCCAGGACCCCATCCTTAAAAGGGATGTGCTCTACCAGCTGAGCTACTGAGTCATCCTCTGTATGTGGCCTTTTTGTTTAAAGGCGCTGCAAAACTAGGCTTTTTATGTAGAAATACAAAAGAAATAATTGTAAAAAAATCACAAAATTGTCAATCTGTTTTGTGTACTTGCTATGACTTCCACAAAATGAGTAAGATATGTGTTTTGCTTTTATGTGTTGAACAATACTTGAAATAAGTATTTATCTCCATTCTATTAAAATTTAATCCAATTACATTTGTGCTAAAACTAAACGCAATGACTTTTGAAGGCTATTTCGTCTTGGCCGTAATCTTTATCATGATTATTGCCCTTATTTATGATTGGATGCGACCTGGGATGTTATTATTCTCTGCATTGGTCGTATTAATGGCCACAGGAATCGTTGATAGTGAAGAAAGTCTTGCGGGTTTTCAAATAAAGGAATGCTTACTGTTGCAGTTCTCTTTCTTGTGAGTGAAGGGGTGAGGCAAACAGGTGCTTTAAATGTTGTGGCTCGTGCTTTTTTGCCAAGGAGGAGACGCAAAATGCCTATTACATTGGCAAAAATACTACTTCCTGTCTCTTTTATTTCCGCCTTTTTGAATAATACTCCTGTAGTTATCATTTTTGCCCCTATGATTAAAAATTGGGGCTGAGCGGATGAATCTTTCTCCTCAGAAATTTTTAATTCCTCTTTCTTATGCAACTATTCTGGGAGGGATTTGTACATTGATTGGAACCTCAACAAATCTGGTTGTTCATGGGTTGATGTTGGATAATGGCTTACAGGGGTTAAATATGTTTGAGCTGGGGAAAGTTGGTATTTGGATTGCACTGGCCGGTTTTATTTACCTTTCATTTATTGGACATAAAATATTACCCGGAGAGAAAAATAAAGCCAGAAAAAGAAGCCGGCAGGATTATAAACAATACTTTTTAGACGCGAATCTCCCGTCAAATAGTTCGTTGGTGGGAAAGGAAATTAATAACGGACGTTCTCATGATCTTAAAAATGTGATTATTCATTCCATTACAAGAGATGGTAAAAAAATTAATACAAAAAAGGGACGGTTTGTTTTTGAGCAAAATGATAAGCTTTTAGTTGCAGTGAAGGCTGAGGATTTGGTGGCTTTGATAACTCATAGACAACTTGAATTTCAAGCCATGAAAGGTTTTGGTCGTTTTTATAAGAGTACTGATATCAAGCAAATAGAAGCCGTTATTGCTCCTCGTTTCCCTGGAATTAATCAGACCATTGATGAGTTTGACTTTTTAAATCACTACCAGGCAGAAGCATTGGCAATATATAGAAACGGTGAACCTATTTCAACCAATATTGGATCAGTAAGAATGAAAGATGGAGATAGTCTGGTTCTTCTAACAAATGAAAACTTTATTAAAAACTGGGGGGAATCAAAAGCTTTTATCTGACTTCTTTCATAGGTGAAATACCTCCGCCTCGTTATAAAGGACAACGTTTGCTTACGCTATTGCTGGTTTTATTGATGATTGTTGGAGCAACGGTCGGTCAGTATTTGCCGGAGCTTAATGGTGAAAGACCGGATATGTTCTATTTTGCAGCCATTGTTGCTGTGTTAATGACCTGGATTAATATTTTGCCCAACCGAAAATATACGAGGGCTATTTCCTGGGATGTGCTCATAACCATTGCTTGTGCATTTGGGCTTAGCAAGGCCCTGCAAAATTCTGGAGCTGCCGATGCAATTGCAACAACTGCAATAAACTTTTCAAAATCGTTTGGACCGATAGGAGTATTGGTTACGATTTATTTAATCACTACAATTTTTACTGAAATCATTACCAATAATGCAGCTGCTGCATTAGTTTTTCCAATTGCTTATTCTGCTGCTACTCAAATGCAAGTCGATCCCAAACCTCTGTTTATTACCATTTGTATTGCGGCGTCGGCCAGTTTTGCAACTCCTATTGGATATCAAACAAACCTTCTGGTTCAAGGTCTTGGTAACTATAAGTTTACCGATTACACAAAAGTTGGCCTTCCTTTGAATATTCTTGCATTTATCATCTCAATTATTTTAGTCCCAATTATTTGGCCTTTTTAAAAAGATAATAAGAGCTAATACCTATTGTTATTAAACTGAATCGGTTATTTTTGCAGGCGTGTATTTTTGCCACAGGTTTGGCATGATTAAAATTGAAAAGATTTGAACTATGAATAAATACAACCTGACGCATCTGCGGGAACTTGAAGCGGAAGCGATTCACATTATTCGGGAAGTAGCTGCTGAGTTCGAGAATCCGGTAATGTTATATTCCATTGGAAAAGATTCATCTGTAATGGTCAGGCTGGCCGAAAAAGCCTTTTATCCGGGCAAAGTACCTTTCCCTTTAATGCATATCGATTCAAAATGGAAATTTAAGGAGATGATCGATTTCCGTGATAGTTATACCAAAGAAAATAACTGGGACTTGATTGTGCATTATAACAAACAAGGTTTTGAGTCGGGTGTTGGCCCTTTTACTCATGGAAGTAAGGTGCATACCGATGTGATGAAAACTCAGGCTTTACTTGAAGGATTAAGTAAATACAAGTTTGATGCTGCTTTTGGTGGAGCCCGTCGTGATGAAGAGAAATCAAGAGCGAAAGAGCGTATTTTTTCATTCCGTGATAAATTCCACCAGTGGGATCCTAAAAATCAACGTCCGGAACTTTGGGATATTTATAATGCACGTGTTCATAAAGGAGAATCAATTCGTGTGTTTCCAATTTCAAACTGGACAGAGCTTGATATCTGGCAATATATCCGTTTAGAAAATATTCCTATTGTTCCTCTTTATTTTGCTAAAGAGCGTCCTGTCGTAAATGTGGATGGAAATCTTATTTTGGTTGATGATGAGCGTATGCCTAAGGAATTGGCAGAGAAAGCCGAGATGAAAAAAATACGTTTCCGCACATTGGGTTGCTATCCTTTAACGGGAGCAATCGAATCTGAAGCTGATACCATCGAAGCTATTGTTGAAGAAATGATGACTGTGACTGTTTCAGAAAGAACAACCCGCGTTATCGACTTCGATCAGGAAGCAAGTATGGAACAAAAGAAACGCGAAGGATATTTTTAGATTTTAAGCCATTCAACCAAAAATTAGGAAATGATGGAAAACCCAACACTCGATATAAAAGCATTCCTTGATCAGGATGAAAAAAAAAGACTTGTTACGTTTATTAACTGCCGGATCTGTAGATGATGGAAAATCAACATTGATTGGGCGACTTCTTTTTGATAGTAAACGATTGTACGAAGATCAGCTATCTGCATTGGAACGTGACAGTAAGCGTGTAGGCCATGCAGGTGAGGACATTGATTATGCCTTGTTGCTTGATGGTTTAAAAGCAGAACGTGAGCAGGGAATTACGATTGATGTAGCATATCGTTACTTCTCAACCAACAAGCGTAAATTCATTATTGCAGATACTCCGGGACATGAGCAGTACACGCGTAATATGGTAACCGGTGCTTCAACAGCTAACCTGGCAATCATTCTTATTGATGCAACCAAAGGGGTAATTACACAAACTCGTCGTCATACCTTCCTGGTTTCTTTGCTGGGAATTAAACATGTGGTGCTGGCTGTAAACAAGATGGATTTGGTTGACTTTGACCAAAAAGTATTTGATGAGATTTGTGAAGACTACAAAAACTTTGTAGCTCAACTTGATATTCCCGATGTAAACTTTATTCCACTTTCTGCGCTAAAAGGTGACAATGTAGTGGATAAATCAGACCGCATGCCATGGTACAAAGGGCAATCCATGCTGGATTTCCTGGAGTCGATTCATATTAGTTCCGACAGGAACTTTGACGATATGCGTTATCCTGTCCAGTATGTGTTGAAACCGGATAATGACTTCCGTGGTTTCTCTGCACGAGTGGCTTCCGGAATCGTTCGTCAGGGTGAAGAGATAATGGTTCTTCCTTCTCGTAAAACATCAAAAATCAAAAGCATAACAACTTTTGATGGTGACTTGCAAGAAGCATTTCCGCCTCAGTCGGTAACTGTTACGTTGGAAGATGAAATTGATATTTCCCGTGGAGATATGATTGTTTACCCAGACAATTTGCCACGTGTTGAACGTCACTTTGAAGCAACTTTGGTTTGGATGGATGAAAAACCAATGGATCCAACAACCCAATTTTTCATCAAGCATGCCAACAATAATACGAAGGCGAGATTGGATAAAATTCAATATAAAATTGATGTAAACACACTGCAGAAGTCATCGATTGATCATTTTGAGTTAAATGAAATTGGAAGGGTTGTTTTAACAACGAATAAACCCTTATTCTTCGATCCATATAAGAAAAATAAAAGCACCGGTTCTTTTGTGTTGATTGATCCGGTAACTCACAATACGGTTGCTGTAGGAATGATCATTGATCGCTTAAGTTCAGGTGATCTTCCATCGCGAATTACTGATGCCGAACGTGAGCAAATTCATAAAGGATTTGGATTGATTGAGGATGAAGCTTATCAGAAACGCTACAATCAAAAAGGAGCTACTCTTTGGGTGAATGGTTTACATGGATCGGGTAAAAATGAAATGGCCTTCTCTCTTGAAAAACAATTGTTTGAAATGGGAGCAACTGTAGTTATGCTTGATGGAAGTTCTGTTCGTTCCGGTTTATCTAAAGAGTTGGATTATTCTCCTGCTGATCGTGCCGAACATTTGCGTCGTGTGGCTGAAGTTTGTCGTTTATTGAACAGTCAGGGAATTATTACGATTTGTTCATTTATCTCTCCGGATAAGGAAATTCGTGACCAGCTTGCACAAATTATTGGTGAAGATAAATTCCACTTGTTCTACATGGATGCTGATATTGATTTCTGTAAATCAAATAAACCGAAATTTTATGCATCTGAGGAAAAGAAATATGTTCCAGGAATTGATATTGCATTTGATGTGCCTGCAAATCCTGCCTTAATTTTAAATCCGAAAGACAATGGAAAAAATCCTGAAAAGATTATTGAGTATTGTCGTGAGAATGGAATATTTCCATTGTAGTTTCAGAACGACATAGAATAATATAGATAAAGTCATCCTGAATTTATTTCAGGATGACTTTTTTCTTCCATGTACATATGAAAAAAGCAGCCCAAAAGCTGCTTAAATGTCAATTTATAATTTGAAAAGATATCTAACTATTTTTGAAAAGTTTTAAATGGCTTCTGTTTCAACGACTTTCGTTAAGATGTCGGTGTAGGGGAGAAGCAAAAACTTTTTCCCGTCAAAATCGATTTCTGTTCCGCTATATTGCTTGTAAAGCACAACATCTCCGGGGACAACTTCAGCATTTTCAATATTGCTGATTGCTACAACTGTCGCTGTTTTTTGTGCTTCTTTGGCTGAGTCTGGGATGATAATTCCCGAAGCCGTACGCTGCTCACTCTTGTCTTCTTCTATTTCAAGCAGCACATTTTGATTAATCGGTTGTAATTCTTTCATTTTTTTATAATTACAGTTACTGATCTGATAATAAATATTCGTTGATATAATTAACAAACATGTTTTTTGTTTCTGCATTTGTTCTGGCAATTCCTGCTGTCATTATTGGTTTTCCTTCCATTGGGATATAGAGAAAAGCAGGAATACTTGAAATACTGAAAACTCCAGCTAATTCACGTTCTTTTTCAGTATCAATTTTATAAACTTCAATTTTCCCTTCATATTCTTCGGCAACTCCTTCAAGAATTGGAGATGCCGTTTTGCAAGGGCCACACCAGTCGGCATAAAAATCAATAATTACAGGCTTGTCTCCAAGAAATTTCCATTCCTGAGGATTTTCTTCATAGTTCCAGATTTTTTCTAAAAACTCGGCTTTTGTAATAAGCCTGTCACTTCCTGTTTGGGCAGAAGTACTCGTTTCTCCTTTACTGTTTGCTGCATTTTCTTCACCTGAAGCACAGCTTGAAAAACTAATTGCTGCAAGTGTTAGAAAGAAAAATAATTTCTTCATCATATTTTGTTTTAACTTATTTCTAATAATTGATCTATTCTTTTTTTGTCGAATCCAACGATCATATTGCCGTTAATCTCTGTTTGAGGAATACCTCTCTGTCCGCTTTTCTGAACCATTCGATCTGCTATGTCAGGGTTTGTACTTACATCGAATTCACGAAATTGTACTTGATGTTGTCTTAAATAATTTTTTAAGGTTGTACACCATGCACAAGTAGGCGATGTGTAAACAACAACCGATTTTTGATTTTTTTGTTTGTCCTGCCCAGTACTATTTACTCCATTTATGATATCGTGATATACTTTTTCCGATTGAGAACCCTTTACAATATTTCGAAGTTGCTCGTCCTCAAAAACCATAAATGTGGGTACGGAAGTTATTTTATATTCTGGGTGGATATCACGTACCGTAGATACATCAGCAATGAAAACTTGGTTATTATTACGGTTTTGAACGTTTAAATTTTGCACTGCATTTTCGCTACTGTCTGAACCTTTTTTATATAGAAGAACAAATGCTTTCCTGTTTGCCTTTAAAATTTCTTTTAGTTCACTGATTGAGTTTAAGTTCTTCATATTATAAAAATATAAATATTTACATATAAACAAATATAAATTTTCAATTATTGTGCCATTTTTTTTGTGTAGAACGCAACCTTTTTTTTAGAAAAGTAGTCTAGAAGAAAACGAATTAGAAAATTAAGCTATGAAGAAGTTATTTTTATTTTTAATGATTGGTCTAGTAACCAGTGTTTTAACGTCTTGTTTGGATGATGATGAATATGATCCGTATGATGATACTTGGATTGGAATCGGACTTGTTCATATTGATGAGGACACTGACATCTTGAGTATTGAGCTGGATTCAGGAGAGATTTTATATCCGATAAATGATGAAAGTTTGACAGTTGAAGACAGTGCTCGTGTTCTTGTAAATTTTATTATTGAAGAAGAACTTGTAAGTGAGCCTGTTGAAGAGTATTCTGTAACTATTTATTCCATTAAGGATATCCTTTTTAAAGATATAATAGACATTACAGAGGAGATAGAGGATAGTATTGGGAATGATGCTATTAATGTTGAAGAAGCCTGGCAGACTAACAATATGCTGACCTTGTATATTAATCATTGGGGATTAGATCAAACGCATTATGTTAATTTGGTGAAGGAGCCTGGGGAACTCACCTCTGAAAGTCAGCCGGTAGAGTTAGAATTAAGACATAATGACAATGATGACTCACCAATGTACAATGTGTCATCTTATGTTACTTTCGATTTGTCGGCGATACAAATTGCAGGGCAGGATTCTACAGCTTATACCGTAACATGCACTGAATATGGAGGTGAAACTTATACCTATGAGGATGTTTATTTTTATTAAAGTCAGTATCTGTGTTAGTTAGTTGAATGAATGCACCTGTTTCAGTCTGAAGCAGGTGTTTTTTTATCTGGTTTCCTTATTTAATTGGATAGCTTTCTTATTAATTCTTCAGCCTTTGCAAGTTCATTATATTTTCCTAGGTCCATCCAATTGGAGTTGGAATCTAAATACGCAACGATTTTTTCAATTTTTGCTAAACGCAGGTAAAGGTCAATGATTGAAAACTTGCCAGTCTCCGTGATTTTTTTCAATAATTGAGGTTGGATAATTTGGATGCCACTAAAAGCGAATTTGCAGTAACGTGAGGGAAAAGTATCCGTGCATTTTTTAATTTCTCCGGTTTTAGTGTTTGTCCAGCCAACAAGTTGATTTTCTTCATTAAAAAGTAAATAGCGTGATGAGCTTCTTTCTCTGACAACTAAAGTGGCTAAGGCAGATTCTTCGAGGTGGTGTTTATGTATTGGCTCTAAATTTAAGTCAGTTAGAATATCCACGTTAATAATGAGGATAGGTTCATCTCCATCCAGAAATTTTTGTGCTTTTAATAAGCCACCTCCTGTATCTAGCAAGGAGTTAGACTCGTCCGAAATGTGTATGTCAATCCCAAAATTTTCTTTTTGAGTTATAAAGTCAATGACTTGATTGCTGAAGTGGTGAACATTAATTACAACCTCGGTTATGCCATGAGATTTTAAGTAATTGATGCATCTTTCGAGCAATGACTTGCCACTTATCTCAACTAGAGCCTTGGGCTTGTCTTGGGTTAGTGGTTTTAGCCGGGTTCCAAGTCCGGCTGCAAAAATCATTGCTTTCATTTGTTTTTAGTTTGCCGGTTAAGTCGAATGACTTTCTACTTCAAATCTTTTTGCAAAGCAACCATTTTTATGGCTGTAACTGCTGCTTCATCTCCTTTATTGCCAAGTTTGCCTCCTGCACGGTCTAAAGCTTGTTGTTCGTTGTCGGTTGTTAGCACACCAAAGATGAAAGGCTTGTTGTATTTCATGTTTAAGTCAGTAGTTCCCTGTGTTACTCCCTGACAGATAAAATCAAAATGACGGGTTTCTCCCTGGATAACACAGCCAATAAGAATAATGGCATCAACCTGGGTGTACTCAGCCAGGAATTGTCCCCCCATGGTAAGCTCAAAAGTTCCAGGAACAGATTTAATGTTGATGTCTTCTTCATTTGCTCCATGTTTAACAAGTGTATCAAGAGCTCCCTGAGCTAGTGCCCCGGTAATTTCATAATTCCATTCAGCAACTACAATTCCGAATTTCATGCCATTGGCAGAAGGAACTGATTCAATATCGTATGCAGATAAATTTTTTGTAGCCATTTCTTCAATTTTTTGTAAAAATAAAAAATCCCCTGCAATGAGGGGATTTAAATATCATATGTCGTTGAATTATTTACTCAATGTTGTCTCTACTCGAGCAATATATTTTTCAATAGTTGATCCTTCAGAAGAATCAGGATATTCATTTTTAATTGTATTGTAAAGCTCTAATGCTCCATTTAGGTCGCCTTCTGATTCCAGATATTTAGCGGCTTTCATCATATAAATTGGAGCTGTAAGTTCATTGTCATAACCATAAGCTTTTTTGTAATTTGAAAGAGCCTTGTCTGCTTCTCCCAATTCCATATAAGCATCACCAATTGAGCCAATTTTGATTGGAGCCAAAAGCAAATCTTCAGTTTCAAAATCATTTAGGTAATTAATGGCTTCATCATATTCCCCTAAATGTAAATATGAAATACCTGTGTAATACTTTGCTAGGTTTGCCGATTTTGTAACACTATATTCGTCAATGATATCTATAAAACCTAAATAGTTTCCATCTCCATTGATGGCTAAGTTAAAAGAATCCTTAGCGAAATAATTCTCTGCCATAAACATTTGGCTTTGAGCTGTTTCTTCTTTAGGTTGAATGTAAAGTTTTGTAAAACTAAGATATCCTGCAACAACGATAACAATTGCTCCCACAACGATGGACAGAATCTTTTGGTTATCCTCGATAAACTGTTCAGATTTCGTTAATGCATTTTCAACTTCAGACAAACTGTCTTCTTTTCTTTGGTCTTTATTTTTTGCCATTTTGTAATAAGGTTATTCCAAATTCGTGAGGCAAAAATATATCTTTTTATAAAACATTAACTACAAAAGCGATATAAAATTACATATTAATCAACACCATTTTGTTATTAGTGAAGAATTGAAAGAATGATACCACAGCTTTCTATATTTTATTAGTTTTGTTTTAAATAAGATGATTTTGCATGCATATAGAGCATTTATCCTTACTAGACTTTAAAAACCTGGAGGATGTAAACCTTGAGTTTTCTCCAAACTTGAATTGTTTTATTGGCAATAATGGTGTTGGTAAAACAAATTTAATGGATGCAATTTATTACCTGTCTTTCTGTAAAAGCTTCCTGAATTCTGCTGATTCTATGAATATTAAACATGAAAAAGACTTTTTTGTAATTCAGGGAAAATATAACAGGGATGAACAAGAAGAAAACATCTATTGCGGTTTAAAACGTGGACATAAAAAACAGTTTAAGCGCAATAAAAAGGAATATAAGAAGCTGGCCGAACATATCGGGCTTCTTCCATTAATTATAATCACTCCTTCAGATATTGATTTAATTATGGGTGGGAGCGAGGAACGTCGAAAGTTCCTGGATGTGCTAATCTCGCAATATGATCATGCTTATCTGGAAGCTCTTATTCGTTATAACAGGGCGCTTCAGCAACGCAATAAATTGTTAAAGCATTTTGCATCAGAAAGGACTTTTTCAAAAGAAACTTTGGAAGTTTGGGATGAGCAATTAGTACATCATGGAGTCCCGATTCATAAAAAGCGTGTTGAGTACATTCAGCGTTTGCAACCTATTTTCCAAGAGTATTACGACCTAATATCATCGGGGAAAGAGCAAATTGGTATGTTTCATCAATCGCAATTGTATGATGCTGATTTTGCTCAGCTATTGGCAGAAAATCTTCAGAAAGACAGGGTGCTTCAATATACTTCAGTGGGTATTCATAAAGATGATATCTTATTTAAAATTGATGATTATCCGATAAAGAAGCTAGGTTCACAAGGACAGAAAAAGACTTATCTGGTTGCCTTGAAACTGGCTCAATTCAACTTTGTAAAAGAAATGTCGGGACAAACTCCCATTTTATTGCTGGATGATATTTTTGATAAGCTCGACAAAAATAGGGTAGAGCAAATTGTGAAACTGGTTGCCAATGATCATTTTGGACAAATATTTATAACGGACACTAACCGTGAGCATTTGGATCAGATTTTGGAAGAAGTTCAGGCAGATTCAAAGATTTTTGTAGTCAGCAACGGAACCGTTCAGGAAACAAATCATGAGGAAAAGTAATACTGAAAAATTAAGTGATATCCTTCGCACTTATAAGAAAGAAAATAGGCTGGATAAAAAGCTTGCGGAAGTGGACATCATCTCTTCCTGGGAAGAAGTGATGGGTAAAACTGTGGCTTCTTATACTGATGATTTGAGAATTCAATATGGTACTTTATTTGTGAAAACAAGCTCTCCCATGTTGAGAAATGAGCTGATGATGATGAAAGAAGAAATCCGAAAACGCCTCAATGAAAAAGCAGGGACGGAGTTGATCCGGCAGATTGTTTTTAGGTAGATGCTTGAGTCTCAGGTTGACTGCTGTCAGGAGGCTTTTATACTTATTGTCATTCTGAACGAAGTGAAGAATCCTTAAAAGATAGAGGTTCCTAAACAGATTCCTCCTTATTGTCGGAATGACAGCTACTCAAACCATTTCTGCAATGAAATACCAGGCCATCATACCAGATGCAATTAGTTTGAGAAGTGTTCCGGTTAGGAAACCAATAAATGATCCCAAACCAGCTTTAAATGCCTCTTTGGATTCCTTGCCCACACTAAGTTCCCCAAGAACAGCACCTGCAAAAGGCCCAATAATAATCCCGATGGGTGGAAAGAAAATCATACCAACAAGCAGACCTATTATGCTTCCCCATACTCCGCGTTTACTTCCTCCAAATTTTTTTGTCCCCCATATGGGAATAAAATAATCCAGCAGGTAAACAGCAATGGTTATAACTGCCCAAATGATTAGAAATTTACTGGAAAACTGATATCTGGATGTAAAATGAAGAAACAGCAATCCAATATAACTCAGTGGTGGTCCGGGAAGAACGGGAATAATTCCACCTGCAATTCCTGAGATGATAAACAAAATACCGAATCCTATTAATAAATAATCCATTAGCTGATTTTTTTCTTTTTAAATACATGAAACAGTGCGATTAAGGCGATGCTGAAACTCGCAACCAGGTAATAAATTTTCATCTGTTCTTCTCTTTCCAATAAAAATAAAGGAAACTGATTTATTTGTTCTGCATATTGCATGGAAAGTAAAACCAGAAGATTGTTTATAGCGTGTCCTGCAATGCATGCAAAAATATTTCGGGTGATTACCATAATCCATCCAAGTAGAAGACCCAGCATAAATGTGGCTGGAAATTGCCATGGATTTAGGTGAAAAAGTGCAAATAAAAGCGCCGAAACGAAAATGGCTATAAGGTTGTGGTAATTTTTCATTAAGCCATGCATAATCACCCCCCGGAATATAAGCTCTTCAACAATCGGGGCAATAATAACTACTTTCATGTAGGCCCCCAACATGCCATAATCATTCTCAAAAATATTGTTGAACAGTTCCCAAAACCAGTCGGGTACAGGAATATAGTATTCTACAATTAGATTTATTTCTGTGAGGATTTGCTGAGCCGCCATTAAAAAGAGAATAACCGGTAAAATAATCAACAGGTTAAACATTTTAATAGGGAAAAGATCTGTGATTTTTGTCTTGGCTTTTCGGTAAGCATAGATCAATATAAAAAGGACAGAACCAACACCAAGAACAACTTTTTTAACTGGATTATAGAGCAACTCTGTACCGTGGTAATAATCCCACAATGCCAGCGGAAAATCAATTATTGCCTGAATAAAAATGTACAATATCACAAGATGAATAGCACCCAGAATTGTTGGATAATATTTTGATGATTGTCTGTTCATATTCTTTTTCTGTCCCTGAAATATAAGTTTTTTTCAAAAACTTGTTGATTTGCAAACAGCGAGAAAATTATAATAATTCTTAATGGATAACCTAAAGATATAAAAAGGGTGTTTATCTTTGGGCGAATGAAACGATTAAACCTACTATTTTTAATATTGGTGTTGCCACTGTTGTCGCAGGCACAGGGAGATTGGACCTGGTGGAACGAAATAAACGGCTGGGAACCGGGCATGCCAACCTGGAGGACTTTTTTAACGATTAGTCCTGGATATTTAGGTCCTAATGCACTTCCTGTTCCGGAAGTGAAAAAGGGAATATTATCTGGTAAAAAAGAAGTTGAAGCTGCTGGTAATTTCCATTTTAAAGAAGGTGATCCTACTCAGGATATATCTGGACGGTTATACTATCCTTTTGCCGATAATAAAATTGCAATCGAAATTTACGGTGTTGCATTTGAGCATTATGGAATGACCGAAGAGGTTCGGGATGAACGGTCAGCCCGTGATAAGGATGGAAAAGGAGTTGCAATTGGTGATTTGTATTTTAGCACATTAGTACAATTGTGGAAGGATCGAAAATTCCCGGATGCACTTTTAAGAATGACTGGGAAAACTGCTTCTGGAACAAGGTTGGATGCTGCACGATATGCTGATGCTCCGGGATATTTCTTCGATGTGAGTTTTTCTAAAAATTATACACTTTCCGATAAAGCAAATTTGTTGCCTTTTGCTTCGTTTGGCTTTTATTCCTGGCAAACCAATGACGATGAGCTATTGCAGAATGATGCTTTAATGTATAGTTTAGGTTTTGATATATCAAAGGAAAAATGGAACCTTTCGAACTCATTAGCAGGTTATAATGGATATAAAATTGAAAAAGACAGCCCGGTGGTTTATAATCTGGAGTTTAAAAAACAATTACAGAAGGATTTCATTAAGTTGAAATTTACGTATGGACTTCATGATTGGACTTACAAAACGATTACTATTGCATACATTTGGCAGTGGGAATAATATAATCCTGAAAGGATTAGATAAATTGATCCTTTTTTCTATTTTCGCTTGCAGAAATATCCATAGGCATTTATGTCCTTAAAGAGAATAAAATGAAACAATTAAGCTTGGTGATTTGTGTTTACAATGAGGAGTTGAATATCAAGCCTTTGAGTGAACAAATTCAATCTGCTTTGCCGGATTACGACTTTGAAGCCATTTTTGTTGATGATGGATCAACAGATACTACCCGGGAAAAAATTAAAGAAATTAATGATGAACGTTTTATTCTGGTTGAATTAAAGCGTAATTACGGTCAAAGTTCTGCTTTACAAGCCGGAATAGATCATGCCGAAGGAGAGTATGTGGTTTTGTTGGATGGGGATTTACAAAACGATCCGGCAGATATTCCAATGATGCTAAAAATGTGTAAAGACGAGGAATGGGATATGGTTGCCGGCGTTCGTGCCAATCGTAAAGATGGTGCTTTCCTTCGTAAAATACCAAGCAAGATTGCCAATTACATTATTCGTGAATCTACCGGAACAAAAATGCGTGATTTAGGATGTACCTTAAAGGTTTTCACCAAAGAATCAATTAAGAGCATCCATATTTATGGGGAACTCCATCGCTTTATTCCAGTGTTGCTTGCTTTTGAAGGTTCAACCCGTTTAACACAGGTGGATGTAAACCACCGTGCCCGTGAGTTTGGAAAATCAAAATATAACCTAAGTCGTACAACCCGTGTATTTAGTGATTTGTTGCTGATGCTTTTCTTTAAGAAATACATGCAACGTCCGATGCACTTTTTTGGAGGCTTGGGTATCATTACCCTTGGTATAGGTTTCCTTATTAATGTTTACTTGTTGATATTGAAGATTTTAGGATACGATATCTGGGGAAAACCATTGCTTATCTTAGGTTTGCTTTTGGTTGTTGCTGGAATTCAGTTTGTTACTACTGGTCTGGTTGCAGAAATGCAAATGAGAACTTATTTTGAGTCACAACGAAAAACACCATATAGGGTTAGAAAAGTTAGTGCAACTAATGAGAAGTAATCTGAAATTATTCTTCTATTCCTAAAGTATTTTTAGCTCCACTGAAGATGGTTTTCCACCAGTAGTTAATGATTGACTTCTTAGGGTCTCTTTCATAGTACATGGGGTCAGGTAGAAGGATTTTTGCCCGTGGTGTTTTGGATCGGAACATCAGGTTGTTTGCCAGGAAAGAAGCAAACTTGTTTGTTTTTATATTTCCGTTTTTTTGCTCCAAAATCGAAATTTTCAGGTCTTCATAAGTAAATCGTAGCTTACCTTCTGAACGAATGGAGTCTGCGTCAAACTCAAACTCAAATCGGTTTGCAATGCCGGAACGGATGTTTATACGTGCGTTATCTTCAGTTACCGGGTTTAGTGCTGTTAAGTCGAAAGACGAGAGTGATCCGGAAACTGAAAATTGATCATTAGCAGATTTGAGCTTGAACACCATATCTACATTTAAATCACTGGCATTCATAAAACGTGCCGAAGCTGATAAAATCGCTTCATCTTCCTGTGGAAGATTTGAAACAGGCTGTATTTTCCCATTCATATTGCTGAAATAAACAGTTCCCGGATTTGGGCTTTCGTCGGTTTGTTCAGTGTACGATACATAGGAGTTTGTCACGTTGAGTGAATCAAAATAGATAGGTACTGAAAAATCCCTCAACGTCTTTTGAGGCAATGCCCGGTACTGGTTTTCATTGAATGGAGTGCGTTGGTCTCGATAGATTTTGACATTGGCATTTTCAACTGAAATTTGTTGTCCGGTGTAGCCTTCTCCGGTTAGCCAACTGTTAAGGTCAATTCCTTTGATTTCTATATTTCCAACTTTCCCGGAGTAATAGTCTGTTTGATAAGGAATAACTTGCTGAAAACCTTCCTTTGTATAAATGGGGTCAATCTCAAAATTAGAAATGCTTAGTTTATTCCCATCGCTTGTATAGGAAATGCGTTTGGTATTTAGGTTATAATATTGGTTTTTATCCTGGCAACTGTAGTCATTTAGGGTAATTAACAAGTTTTCTGCACCTAGTGGATTTTGAGAACGGGTGCTATCCAGCTTTACGTTTTTCAAAGTAAAATCAACATCATTAAAACTGGATGTTGATGAATCATGGAGATAATTAAAGTCTGCTTTTTCAATGTTTATTTCATCGGCAATTAGTTCATTCATAATAACCCGAAGGTCTTTAGGTAAAGAGGGGAGAAGTGGATTTTTTGCCGATGTTTTTCTGTTCTGTCGAAATGAAAATTTTGGATTATCGATTAGGATTTTTTCAGAATAAAACTGATTGTCCTCGAATGCTTTTTGGTGATCCAGCCCTTCAAAACGAAGTTCAGGAATCTGAATTTGCTGGATTGTTTGATCAACTTCCTGTTGATTAGAAAGGATGTCCAGTTTGTAAAAAGACAGTAATTTGTCGGATGAGGAATAAGTTATGGAGTCCGTTTTTATGTCGTATGGAATATTTTGCGGAGAAACATGCAAGGTATTCATTTTTGCCAGAATCTCACTGAAATCGAATTGTGCAACAGGGCTGTCTTCTTTTTTATTAAGCTTTACATTCTCAACCTTGAGGTTAAGCTTCGAGCTCGCAATTTGTACCGGTGAAAGCTCTGCAAGGGCGTATAGAATTAATTGTCCGTCGTTCAGGTTGCTGTGCTGAATATTTATCCCATTGATTTCTTTGGGAAGAGGGACTGAAAAATCCTTGAAATTAAATTTACCCTGACTTTGACCACCATGTCTGTAGATCTCTATTTGTGGTGAACTTAGATTTAAATTATTAACAACGAGTTCGTTATTCCGGAAATATTGCTCAAAGTCAAAACCTGACAATTTTATTTGAGGTACATCGATATGTAAATTCCATGGAATGTTTTTATAGGAATCGCTGGTAATATCCGGGTAAAGGAGTGCTTCATTGATCAGGATGATTGAGTCTTTTGATGACAGGTTAATCTCACTTACCTGCAGATGATGCACATTATCCGATAATTTAAAAAGATGATCTTTTAGGGTCAGGTTGAAATAATCAGAAAATAAGAACCTTTTCTTGCCTAACTCTTCATCATTTAAAATGAAATTATCGAGCGATAAATTAAAATTGTTGGTAACATCAATTGTTTTTCCTTGTCGACTATGACTAACCAGATTAATTGTTCCACCTGTTGAGCGAATTGTTTCAACTTTAATCTGACTGATGTAATTTTTTAGCAACTCGTAAAACTCATCCAGGTTCGGATTTTTGTTTTTCTGATTTAGCTCGCTGAAGATTTCCAGATAAATGGTTGGATTTATAATTTCCAGCGTATTTATACGAAGTTCTTCATTGAAGAAGGCCTGGTGAATATCAGTGTTTCTTAGGTTTAAGGCAGGAATTGTAACCCGGTATAGCTCTGATTTATTGAGCTTGGCCAGGCGATTTTCTGCATTCGTTGCGTTATCTGGTTGAAGGTTTATGTCTTTAATCGCAACCATTTTGTTTTGCGATGAGATGCTTAATTCCCCTACTTGTAATTGGTGAAAATGGTCTGCCAGGTTCATGGTGTAGTCTCTAAAATTGAGTTCAATGTCTTCGGCAAAGAAAAGCTTGTCGGTACTGCTTACACTAGCCGAGTCCAGCGAAAATCCGGCAAGGTCAAGTGTGAAATCAGTTTTAATAATTCCATGGTCACGAGCATCTCTTTTATCATTGATGGTAATGTTCCCATCATTAATCAATACTCGTTCAGTATAAATTCCTTTGATGTAATCCCGAATGAAATTATACAAGAGGCTACTTTCGTCTATTGTTGTTTTTGCGGGCTGGTTTTGCTGATTTATTATAAGCGTAGGCTTATAAGCAGCGATTTCTTTCAACGGAAGCTCCCGCAGATGATAGAGTTGGGCAAAATCAATTTGATGGAGTAAAATGCTGTCGCATTGCATCTCAACAACGGTTGGAAGTGTATTTGACGAATTAATAGCATGAAGCCTTAATTGTTCTGTACTGATAATGCTGTCTTTATTTGATGCGTAAATATTTGATGTCTCAAACTGATGGACTTCGTCATTTAGAAGGATTTTATAATTATCGATATTTAGTTTGATTTGATCAGAATAAAGGATTTTTGCTGGATTTGTATTTGATGTAGAATCCAGTTCAAAATAGTCTACATTAACTTTTAGTCCGTTTAATTCCTGAAAAGATTTACTGCTGTCTGACCGCGACTCAATTTTCATGCGATTTCCTATAAATGCAAGGTGATTGACAGCAATCAGGTTAAAGTCATTTTTAATAAGTTGATATAAATCAAAATCTCGTATTTCTCTTAGGTTGATGTGTTTTGCTCTTTGAGGTGGACGAATACGAAGGTCGCAATCATTTAAAAACAGGGAGTCGAGCCGGATCGTATCGTTGTCAAAAATTCCACGGATGTTGTCAGCCGTAATTTTCATCGTTGGGACATTAACCCAGTAATAAGCCTGGTTTCTATCGGTAGTGTCTACAGGAACTAAACTGAGATTTGTTCCTGTTATGTTCTGTCGTTTTATCGAATAATCAAGTTTGTCAACATGTATATAGTGAAGGCTGTCACTTAATGTTCGGTTAAAATCTTGTAGTGAAAGCGAGATGTCATCAGCAGTAAAATATTCGTCGTGCCTGACAAGTAGTGCCGAATCAATAAAAAAGTTTTTTATGCCTACGTCAAAAGTTTTAATAGAGCTGAACTTTTGTAAGTCAACATCCATTTTAAACTGGCTGATTTGTGCATTCTTAAAGTTTATGGTTGAAATGGAAATACTTTTCAGATCTTCATTAAAAAATGGTAATAAAACGGTGTACAATTCAGCCGTATCAAGAACCTCGCTTTTTTGTTGATTTGTACCATACGATTCTAAAAGCGGTTCGGTTATTTCAAGTTCCTCAAGAGCGAGGTTGCTTTCCGATAAAAATTTAATGACAGCTATATTTTTAGCTTGTAGCTTACGGGCTGAAAAATAGTAATATGAGTTTGATTTTCTATCGGATTTTAATTCAACCTCCTCAAATGAAATACTTTTTTGTAGCAGGTTAATTTTTATCTCGGAAATGCTCAATTGATATTCTCCTGAGCTGGAATTGGAAATAAAAGACTGAAGCTGATGTTGTATGTAAGATGGGAGAATATGAAAAGTTGAAACGTACAATCCCCCTATTAAAAGTAATAGGAACGCTGATAACCAGTAGAGTAGTGTTTTTATGCGTGGACGTTTCTTTTCTTTCATTCCGGTTTATGGGGAAAATTGGTTTTTATGCTTTTATTATAGGATTTAAATTTTGTAAAAAAAGTTGCACTAGCAAAGTAAAAAGGATTAATAAATGATGTTTGTGTAACTGAAAATTGAAAAGGGTAGTTTGCAATCTGTTTCTTATAGAATGGGGAAAACACGTACATTTTATTATAGGATCAGGAAAATTATGTATTTCTTTGAAGAAAGAAATTAACTCAAAACTTTTTTACCTAAATGAAACTCGGCTTAACTCTTCTTTTCGTGGCAATCTGTCTATTTGTGGGAGCACAGGAAAATCCGGTACAATTTCAGGAAAATATTGAAGAACAATCCAACTCTCCAATATTTGGCTTGGGCTTGTCTGTATCATCTTTTGGTCCAGGTACTTTTTTAACTTATCATTATAGTGATTACCTTAAGTTTAAGGCTAATGTTAGTTATTTTAATTACAATTATTCTCTTAACGAATTGGTTGATGACTTACAGGGAACAACAAAATTTAGAGTGGGAGGGTTAGGCATTTATTCTGAGTTTAGCCTTTTAAAATTTCTCTATTTATCTGGTGGTGTTACTACTAACTTTACCTCTATTGGAGCAAAAGGGAAAATGGCTGAATCTGTTATGATTGGAGATATTGAAATGACTCCTGATGACATTGGAGAGTTAGATGTTAAAATTACCCCGTCGTGGCTATTGTGTCCTTATGTTGGATTTGGATTAGAAAGAAGGTTAAATGCGTCACGGAGAATGGGGTATTCACTGGAAATTGGCACCTATTTTCAGGGATCACCTGATGTTGAGATGGAGGCTACCGGTATGCTTGAGCCAACAGCTTCTGAAGAACAGGAAATGATTATTGAGAATAATATTAAACCCATTGATTTTTGGCCTAGAATAGCCATAAACTTAACCTATAAATTGTAAGAAATGGCGTGTAAAAGATTAATCACTTTATCGAAAGTATTACTTCTTAGTTTATTACTGGGGATTATTTCTTGTGAGAAATTTGAAGAACTGGAAACACCCACAGAAGGAGTAGATGTTATTTTAAACTACGATATCTTTGATACGTTTATCACTTTACGAATGATTGATGCTCCAACAGGCGAGCTTGTGGGGGCTGCAGATGATGAAAAAGTAACCGTGAATATCACAGGAGCAGCTTCAGATGCAATTGTTGATCAACTGGGAAATCACAGTACTGTATTTCAATCGGTCTATGGGATTATTAATTTAGCATTAAACCCAAAAGATCCGTGGGTGCCATCGGAAGACAATATTCTTGAGTTGAATTTCAATGCAGATAATAACTCATATAAGGCATCTGATCTTAGTCTCGAGTTAGATTCTGTTGGAAATTATATTTGCGACATATACATGGAAAAAAACAATGTTGAATCGCTTGGTGTAAAGGAATATACTTTGATCCTTCCGTTGGATGAAACAAATAGTCTGAAGGATGAGTTTAGTTTTATGTCAACAGGTGATGAAGTATCTCTGGATATTTCTGCAGGAACTAAATTTCTTGATCAGGAAGGCGCTGTTGTAACTGGTGATTTTGTAAAAATGAACATCAAGTTATATCTCGATAAAAATAAAGCAGCGGTTCCGCATTCATTAATAAGTAATTTGAAAACACTGGATGGTTCTGTTTCTGAATATGCAATTGATTATTACAATATTTTCGAGCTTTCCTTTTATGATGAATGTAATGAAGCTATTCAGGGAACATCTACTCCTTTCCCGGCAACTTTTCAAATAGATGAAGATAATTATAACCCAAACGAAAAACGAGCGGTTAAAGCGGACGATTTTTCTTACTTGTATTGTTATAATGAAGAGGATGGACAATGGGAAGAACAGGATAAGTTTGAATTGTCTCAAAGTGGTTCCGGATATAAGGTTGAAACTTTATTGTCAACGTCTTCTTTTAAATCACTGGGAAACTCAGCATCTACCTGTACGCTTAGCGGACAAATCAAATTTCAGATGATGAATACTTTTGAGCAATTACCTGTAGGTGCCAACTTATTGTTGTATCGGGAATTTGATAATAAACTGATAGGATCAAAAAGCTTAAGTATTGAAGGAAATGGACAACAATTTGACTTTAATTATACATCGATTGAAGGTGAAGCTATTCGTTTTCAGGTGAAGTATCAATCTGTCAACAATCCTTTCAATGTGAATTCTTCTGACTTTTATTTTGATGAAGGTTGTGGAATATTGGAAGATATGCTTGTTTCTAATATTACATCCACCCGTGTTCAAATCGACGGACAGCTTCGGGTAAACTGTTCTGGCTTTATTCCTACAGAAGGTCTGGATGCTTATGTTGATATTTATCAGACTTCTGATAATACGAGGCTATACCGTAAAAGAGTGACTTTAACATCTTCTGAAAACTTAATAGATATTTCAACAGGAACATTGGCCGACAATGATGTGTATGTAAAACTTACTCCAATTACAAGTATATATACTGTTGATGTGTCTTCTCAAAACAATTATTTTAATACTTCATTGGGATCATTTAATTGGGTATCTAATGTAAGTATTCAAGATAACTCGAATGAATTCAATTTTATTTTTGACATAGATGATAGCTTTGGTAATCAGGAAATAAAGGTTAAAGCAGATTTTTATAATAAGAAGACAAAACGAATTGATAGAAGTGTTACATTTTTGGTTTCGAATGAAACATCTGTATTTCACCAGAAGCTATTGCTTTCAGGCGATACAAATTATACAATTAAGATAAAGCGATTTGCTGATGCAAGACAGTTTATGGCGTTTCCTTATGAGAAAGAATTTAACAGTTCAAATAAAGATGTGATTAATTTTAATATTGAATTACTTCCTGTTACCAAAGAATATGTAAATGCTGAAGTTGAGATTCTTTGTGGAGAATCGATAATCTATCCATCTATAAATGGAATGTACAGAACTGTTTGGGATGACACCTGGACTAATGTGGAAATTGAAGATGGCTTTTTTATTGACTATTTAGAGATTGGAGCAACTTACCAGATTGGTACTGTTTACGAGAATAAGCTTGAATCAATTTTTTATGATGTTGAGGAAACCGATATTGATGTTCAAATGGAAATTGATGGAGATTTCTGTGAGGATATTGGGTGGTAAAACAGATAATTAGAACATAAAAGAAGAAGCTTTCCTTGAAAGGAAAGCTTCTTCTTTTATAATTATATTTTGAGACTACACTATTTTTGCAATGTTATTATAGCTTGTAGTAACATCTTCAAGTGATTGAGCAGTGTCTTGCTCATAGAATATATGCTTCATTCCAGCTAGTTCAGCACCTGTCATAATACGAGCAAAGTCAACATCACCTTCACCTGCTCTTACAATACTTTCTGATGACAGTTTGTAATCTTTGAAGTGGAATAATGGGAAACGTCCTGGATGTTCTGCAAACATTTCAAGAGGATCCATTCCTCCTGCAAGAACCCAACCCATATCCATTTCCATTTTCACCATATCCTTATCTGTTTGAGATAAAATACGTTCATATGGAGTTTTCCCATCAACAGGGTCAAATTCTGTTGCGTGGTTATGATAAGCAAACTGGATGCCAGCTTCTTTGCATTTTTCTCCAGCTTTTACAAAAGTCTCAATTGAAGTATTGATTTCATCTACAGTTCCAATAGGAGTATTTGCACATACTACATAATCCCATCCACCTTCCATGGCATCTTCCATAATAAGGTCAAGGTCATTCTGAAGGGTTCTCATTCCTTCAATATATGCTTTCAACTGTTCGGTCATTTCCATGCCTTCAGGAAGATTAAGTGCACCTCCTGCTGAATGGTGGGCAATCCATTTCATGCCAAGATCTTCAATCATCATTTTTAGATCTTTAGGTTTTTGACCGTAATACATACCACCGCCGCCACCTGCAGTCTCAATTTCTTTAAAGCCAATTTTAGCCAGTTCAGCTAAAAAAGCTTTAGTGTCGTCACCCATAAAGTTTGTACATGTAAACATTTGGATGCCAATTGGTTGATTGCCAGGTAGTAGTTTGCTGAGTGAAGCATTTGCTACTGAAGGAAGTATAATGCTACCTGCAGCCATTGCTCCTGTGTTTTTTAGGAATTTTCTTCTTGTATTCATAATCGTATTGGTTTTAAAGATGATTTTAAAGTTAGTGAAATATATAAATTGCACTAATCGTTATGAGACATTGGTGAATTAACGGGAATTGTAAACCAAAATGTAGATCCTTTCCCTTTTTGAGATTCTACACCTATTTCTCCACCGTGCAATTCAACGTAAGCTTTGGAAATGGACAAGCCAAGACCAGCACCCTCATGGCTGAATTGACTTTCACCAACTTGTCTGAAACGTTCAAAAATCAACTCGCTTTCCTCCGGAGATACACCAATACCAGAATCTTCTACATAAAATTTTATCAATGAATTATTTTTAATAAGAGTAAATCCCAAATGGATATAACCTTTGTCGGTATATCTAACTGCATTTTTTATAAGGTTTGTTATAATCTGGGAAAGTTTTGTCGGATCTGCAATAAGGTTACTTTCTTTATCCAAGTTTTTCGACATGCTTAATTTCAGGTTCTTAGCATCTGCTTCTTGTTGAAAGAACTGATACAGATTATTTAGAATAGAGTAAGCATTTACTTCTTTTTTATTCATCTCAGTTTGTCCGGATTCAATTTTGGATATACTGATTAAATCATTAATGATACTCAACATGCGTTCCCCGCTTTGTTGAATAATTGAGAGGTATTGTTTTTGTGTTTTATGAGAAAGATTGGGATCTTCCAATAAAGCAGCAAAACCTAATATACCGTTCATTGGGGTTCTTATTTCATGGCTCATATTGGCAAGGAATGAAGATTTTAGTTTGTCGCTTTCTTCTGCTTTTTTCCGGGCGATGATAAGTTCTTCATTAATTTTTTTGATTTTACTTAATGAACTTTGTAATGCTTCATTTTGAATAAGATATTCATTATTCAATTTTTGATATTGTTGTATTTGAGCTTGAATTTTTTCCTCTGCTTCGTGTGTTTCTGTGATGTCTTTTATAGTCCCAATCATTTTTATAGGCTTACCAGTTTCGTCGAGAATTAATTTCCCGTAGCCATGGAGCCACTTTTCTTTACCTGTGTTATGAGCCTTGATTTTATAACGTTTGTCAAAAGGACGTTTTTTCCCAAGGATTTCGTTTATAAAATATTTTTCAATCTCATTTCGGTAATTAGGATGTATTAGTCTTATCCAGTTGTCGAAGTTTTTTGGAAAATCCTTATCAATACCAAAAATATCATCTAATAAGGAAGAAGTTTCAAAGCTCATTTGTGTAATATTAAACTGGTAGTATCCTGACTTAGAGACTTTTTGTGCTTCTTTGAGCCAATATAGCGTATCTTGCAGTTTAAATTCAGCTTCTTTGGTTTTAGTAATGTCTAAATGCGTACCAGTCATTCTTAATGGTTGTCCATTTTTATCCCATTCAGAGATTTTTCCCCTATCCAATGCCCATATCCAGTTCCCATTTTTGTGTTTCAAACGAGATTCACACTCATACATTTCGGTATTGCCTTTGAAATATTCTTCTAATTTCTTCTTGCATTTTTTTATGTCATGAGGATGGTAAAGTAATTCCCATGTTTTAATGTTTAAAGGATGAAGTTCATGTAATTTGTATCCAGCAATTTCAGCCCATCTTTCATTATAGAAAACTTCATCGTTTTTTAGATTCCAGTCCCAAAGCCCGGCATTAGTGCCATTTAGAGCTTGACTTAAACGATTTCTGTTTGTCTTTAACTCTTCATTTATTTCATATTCTTTCGAAATATCCTTAAGGACATGAACAATGCCTTGTGGGCTATCATTTTTATGATTTATGAAAGATGAATTTTTTATTATATGTTTTTTGATTTTGTCTTTGGTGATTAGTTCTAGCTCATTTTGCGATTTCTTATTTTCATTTTTAGTTATTTGAAAAGTGCTGTCAATAGATTTGTTTTTAACCTCCTCAAATTTCCAATTTGTGAGTTCCTCAGCAGCAAGATTCATCGAGATTATTCTTCCTTGAATATCAGTAGTAATAACAGCCTCTCCAATTGATTCAAGAATAGCTCTGTATTTCTCTTCGCTTTCTTTCCTTTTTCCAAATTCATTGTTAATGTATCTCTCAAGGATAAGAAGAATAGAGGCAACCAAAAAGATATTAATAAGGATATCTTCTAATTTTCCTGCCAAACTTGAAGACCAGGTATTTTCAACAAAATTTGCAGCCAAGATCAAGAAAAACATGAAAAGAAGGACGAAAAACCAGCTTTTGCCTTTGAAATTTTTTTTGCTCGTAGAAAATTTAAATAAAACCCAGGTTAATGAGATAAATACGATTAAGGCTGAGGTTATGTCTAAAGCAAAAATAAATTGGTCCATATCAATCAAATAACTTGTTTTTAGAAATGAAGAATATGCCTAGAACTAAGCAAGCAATTGTTGTTAACAAATGTTCCATGAGATTAAAAAAGGTATTCAGCCAAAAGTTCTCAATGATTGAAAATAAGTTACTTGTGATGATGAGGATAAATGCGATGAGAATATGAATCGGCCTTTCTATGACATATCTTTTTGTCATATTGAGGTAGAAAAATAGGATAACTATCGACGTTGTAAAATTAATAAATTCGATGTCTGTCAGCATAACAGAACAATTAGTTTAGTTGGTCATTTAAATTAAGTCAAAAAAAGCAATATATACAAAGAGGAATAGCTCTATTTATAAAGAATCATTGCAAATACAATAGAAATATAATTTCAGAGATTTTTTATTGTTCTAATTTTCTGAGTAATTTTTTTAAAAAGTAGATGTTGTATTTGTTTTATGTGTCAAGTTGTTGTTTGTTAGTTGATTGCGTTTTTTTTTGTCTTGCCATGTAAGCATCTTCTATGAGTTGTTTGAAGAAAAATTTTAAATAAAAAAGAGTGACTCTGCTAGAATCACTCTTTTAAAAAGCTGATATCTTAAATATTAAAACCTAAATCCAAAGGTCATCATGAGTTTATCTCTTGTGTAATCAATTGATCTATTTGTATAATTGGGTTGAATATCGTTAATGTATGTTTCATTTAAATGATGTTTGTAAGCTGCATCAAAAAAGAAGCTATTGCTTGAAAAACCAACTCCGACAGAAATAGCACTTGAAGCATCACTAAGTTTACCATTATTATAAGTAACATTGCTTTTGAAAGGGTTGGGATAGATCTCGTATCCTCCCTGAAAACTCAGGTTGTTAGAAACCCTGATTTCTCCTCCAACTCTTAAATTAATTACGCTATTATAAGCATCACTAATTTCAGAATTAATATCATTCATTGGATCATCTCCTGTTCCATTGCGGTAGCGCATTGAAGAATAGTCTACAAACTCGGCATCTGCGCTAATCATTCCGTTTTTGCCAACAACCAATGCTCCACTTAAAATGGCTTTCATGGGAGTATAGAAGTCATAACCAAATAGATTCGTTCCTTCTTGTTCGTAACTTTCCAACAAGTAAGAATTCATTCGAAGGGTTGATTTTTCATCTAACTGATAATAAGTAGGAGTGTGTAATGCAAGTCCCAACCTTAATGCCTGAGTTGGTTTGTAAATTGCACCAAGTTTGAAAACATATCCCTCTCCATATAGTTTGTAATTGTCGGTATAGGTAAATGAATCATCGGAAAAGTTTTCAGAATAACTGGATGATTGGCTTAAATATACATCATGAATTCCAAGGGTTGCACCCAGATAAAAATTGTGATTAAAATTTAAACCAGCAGCTAAAATATACTCGGTAATACCACCTTTGCTTGTCCATGACTTTCGTTGGTTAACCTCTTCTCCTTCGTAAAGGATATTTACATATTGACCATCAATTTCATTTCCTTGATTATCTGTCACTGGATCAATAAGGTAGGTGTCCCAGGCTAGTTTTGCATTCCAATCTACATACCAAACATCATCAAAAACCTGGTTTAAGTATCCATTAGATAATGCTTCTGTATTGGCATATTCAACAATACCATCTAAGAATGATGCACTAGATCCATTGTATTCGCCTAAAGCTATTTTGTTGAAGTCAGCTAACTTGTTGTATCCAAGACCAATATTTACACGAACGATGCTCGACGAGCTTTCGCCAAGTGAGAACGAACTTACATAACCCAGTTGGTCAACATCAACTTTAAATTTATTGTCACTGAATAGATGATTGTCTAACGAAACTTCAGAGCTGTTCCTTGAGAAACTTGGGGTAAACGTAAATTCACTGGTTTGATATACTCCAAGTCCTGCCGGGTTTATAGATAGCGATGTGAAATCACCACCAATGGCACCGATTGCATTTCCCATAGCTTGAGAATGAGCTGTGCCATTTATCTGGTTGCCAGCAAGGCGGAAAGCTTCAGCAAAATATTGTGCATTTACAGTGCTGCTGATTAGTAGTAAAAGGATTATATATTGAATCTTTTTCATGGTTTTAAACTTTAATATTTAATGTAAAGGTTCTGTTTTCTTTGTTTGAAATATTATCTGCGTCCTCCGCCACTTGAACTTCTTCCACTGCTGCTTCCACCTGAGCTACTTCTGCTTGGAGAGCTGAAACTTGATCCGCTACTCCTGCTTGGAGAACTGAAGCTTGAGCCACTACTTCTACTTGGAGTGCTAAAACTTCCGGAACTTCTTGATGGAGTAGAACTTCTGCTTGGTGCAGAGTATGTGTTTCTCTGTGTGTTGCTGGATCCTGTGCTGTAAGATGAACTTGATCGAATAGTACTTCTTACTGATGATCCGGAATTACCAGAGTTACTTGGTGCAGGAGTTGAGCTTGGACTATAAGTACTGTTATTGTATGTAGAACGTGTAACAGTTCTTGGCTTACTGTAACTTGGTGTGTAATCAGAATTTGCAGAACTATTTATAGTTGCAGATTGAGTTTGTGCTGGAGTGCTTGTTGTTGATCTCCGTATTGTACTGCTGCTATTTGTTGTTCCAGACTGTACTGGATTAGTACTACTTCTGACGGTACTGCTAGATCTGGTTGTTGTTCCTGCATTTGAACCTGTACTTGATCCGGAAACAGTTGTGCTTCTCCGGGTTGGTGTACTTGTTCCTGTTGTCGATGGTGTTGACGTAGATGTTGTTGTTCTGCGTTTTTCTACCAACGTTGCAGGCTGACTTGATGTACTTGTTGTGCTTCTGCGGGTTGTTGTCGTACTTGTGTTGTCGCTTGTTCCTGTTGTTGCTCTACGCGTAGTTGCCGAGGTATTGTTTTCGGTTCCTGAGGTAGTTACTGACCGACGAACAGTGCTTCCATTTTGTGTCGATGTACTTTTTAATGTACTTGAACTGTTTGTGCTACTTGCAACAGAACGTGTTGCAGAACCACCACCACTGTAGTTGTAATTAGCTACACCTCTTCTTCCAAAACTTACGTTTTCATTGTAATAGGTTGGAGATGACCAATAACTGTAGTATGGTCTGTCCCAGTAGTACCAACTGTTATAGTAATTATATGGGTGCCAGCTGTACCATGAGCTATAGTGTGGTCTGTTCCAACTATAGTAAGGACTATACCAGCTGCTATAGTAATAAGGACTATAGAAACCCCAGTCCCAGGACCATGAGCTATAAGAATATGGATAGTATGAATAAGAAAAAACAGGATCATAATACCAGTAATCCCAATAGAATGGATCATAATAACTATAACGGTGGAAACGATTAATTCTATAAGTAAAATCTAAACCGTAAGAGTCATCATAGTAGTTGTTAATGATATAGTCAACATCACCGTTACTTTCAAGTACGGTTGTGTCAGAATCTAACAATTCCATGTCGTTCATTTCGTAAACGTACATATCTGCATTTGGATCTTCGCTTTCAAAGACATAATTTTCAATTCTATTGCCATTCAAATCCTGAATATGATATTGATTTGTGGCAACTGGCTCTTCAACGATTGTTTCTTCCACGACGATAGGAGGTGGAACATCACCGGGTGAAAAATAAATATCATCATACCTACCTGTAATATAGGTCCCGGTTGTACACGCACTCAGTATGAATGCAAGGGCGGCAATGATGCTAATTTTTGATTTCATAACTAAACCTCCTGTATCTTTTTTATAGAATAAATTTATTTACTTTGTAGCTCTAAAAATCATTTAAAAATAAGCAAATACCATACCAAATAAAGCGATATGGCTAAAGAATTAACGTTAAGAAGTGAAAATTACTCGCAGTGGTACAACGACCTTGTTGTAAAAGCTGATCTGGCTGAGAACTCTGCAGTACGTGGGTGCATGGTCATAAAGCCCTACGGTTATGCAATATGGGAGAAAATGCAGGCCGAACTCGACCGTATGTTTAAAGAAACCGGGCACGTAAATGCCTATTTCCCATTGTTCATTCCTAAATCATTTTTCAGTAAAGAAGCAGACCACGTAGAAGGTTTTGCCAAAGAGTGTGCCGTAGTTACTCATTACAGGTTGAAAAATGATCCGGATGGAAAAGGTGTCGTAGTTGATCCGGATGCAAAATTGGAAGAAGAACTAATTGTTCGCCCAACTTCTGAAACGATAATTTGGAATACTTATAAAAACTGGATTCAATCCTATCGGGATCTACCTATTCTTTGTAACCAATGGGCTAATGTTGTGCGTTGGGAAATGCGTACGCGTTTGTTTTTGCGTACTGCCGAGTTTTTATGGCAAGAGGGACATACTGCTCATGCTACAAAAGATGAGGCTTTGAAGGAAACCGAGCAAATGGTAAATGTTTATGCTGATTTTGCTGAAAACTTTATGGCTGTTCCGGTTATTAAGGGTGCTAAATCTGCTAATGAGCGTTTTGCCGGTGCATTGGAGACTTATACCATTGAGGCATTGATGCAGGATGGTAAGGCTTTACAGTCCGGTACATCTCACTTTTTGGGACAAAACTTCGCCAAGGCTTTTGATGTGAAATTTGCCAATAAAGAAGGAAAAGAAGATCACGTTTGGGCAACAAGCTGGGGCGTTTCAACTCGTTTGATGGGAGCTTTAATTATGGCTCACTCCGATGATAATGGTTTGGTACTTCCTCCAAAATTAGCTCCATTCCAGGTTGTTATTGTACCAATATATAGAAAAGATGAGCAATTAGCAGCTATTTCAGAAAAAGTTGATGAAATTATAGCTAAGCTTCAAGCCAAAGGAATTAGTGTAAAATATGACGACAGGGATACAAAAAAACCAGGTTGGAAATTTGCCGAATATGAATTGAAGGGTGTTCCGGTTCGTTTGGGAATTGGCCCTCGTGACCTTGAAAATGGAACCGTGGAAGTGGCTCGTCGTGATACGTTAACAAAAGAAGTGACTTCATTGGAAAATGTCGATCAGTATGTTGCAGATTTGCTGGATGAAATTCAGAAAAATATTTTCCAGAAAGCATTCGATTTCAGAGCAGAAAATACAACGAAGGTGGATACTTACGACGAATTTAAGGAAGTGCTTAATAACAAAGGCGGTTTTATTTCTGCTCACTGGGACGGAACTCCTGAAACAGAACAGAAAATTAAAGACGAAACCAAAGCGACTATCCGCTGTATTCCATTCGATGCAGAGGAAGAAGATGGCGTATGTATATACTCCGGTAAACCATCTAAAAAACGTGTTTTGTTTGCATTAGCATACTAATCATACGATATTCAACAGGTAAAAGCAGTCAGTATTGGCTGCTTTTCTTATTTTTATAGAAAATACGTGGTATGAATACTTCTAAAAAGAGATCGGAGCAACTGGAGGCAATTGTTCTTAAATCCAACGTAAAACATCAGGTTTCAAAAAACACGCTCGAAGCTTTCAACCTTCTAAAAGAAGTACTGAAAGAATTGGTTGATGATTACACCAATTTGTTAAAAGGGAAGGTGGATGAAGATTCCCTTCCAACCTTTCACGAAAAAGGGCCTTTTGAAGCGGAATTTCGCCTGGCCTCTGATATGCTTGTTTTTAGTATGCACTCTAATGTGTTTGTTTTTAATCGGGAACATCCCATTTGGAAAATTGACTATGTGAAAAATAATCCCCTCAACTCGTATTGTGGTATAATTCACATCTACAATTTTCTTTCAGATTCATTTAAATACAATCGCTTGCAGGATTTAGGCTATCTGATTGCACGGATTTTTATCAACCATGAAAACCATTTTTTTGTTGAAGGAAAAAGGCAATCGGGCGAATTGGTGAAAGAGCTTGAAAAAGATATTGTTTCCAAAGAGATTCTTAAAGAAATATTAGATACTGCAATTCGCTATGCTATTGAGTTTGATTTGTTGGTTCCACCTTACGATCAGGTGAAGATAGCATCCGTGGAACAGATGAAAGTGGAGATTATTCATTCGAAAATGAAAACAGGTAAGCGGGTAGGCTTTAAATTTAATTCAGACGATATTTAGATATGGAAAAAGTAGTTGAACGATTTATTGGATACGCAAAGAAATATACAACCTCAGATCCCAGAAGTAAGAAATTTCCAAGTACTGAACGTCAGTTGATTTTTGCTGATGAACTGGTAGAGGAGCTTAAAGATATTGGCTTAAAAGATGTCGATCGTGATAAGAATGGTTACGTGATGGCAACTTTACCTTCAAACAGTGAGGGGGAAGTTCCGGTAGTTGGCTTTATTGCACACATGGACACAAGCCCTGATTTTTCGGGCGAAAATGTAAAACCTCAACTGGTTAACTATGAAAGTGGCGGAATCAAGCTGAACGACAAGGTAGTTTTATCTCCCGATCAATTCCCTGATTTGAATGAATACCTTGGGAAAACGTTAATAACTTCGGATGGAAATACACTACTTGGAGCAGATGACAAAGCAGGAATTGCGGAGATTGTAACAGCCATGGAATATCTGATTGCTCATCCGGAAATTAAACATGGGAAAATAAGGCTTTGCTTTACTCCCGATGAAGAAGTTGGAAAAGGGGCTGATCACTTCGATGTGAAGAAATTTGGAGCTGAATTTGCCTACACCCTTGATGGTGGACAAATCGGTGAACTGGAGTATGAAAACTTTAATGCTGCTATGGCAACAATAACTATTCAGGGACGCAGTGTTCATCCTGGGGCAGCAAAAGATGTGATGATCAATGCCATTCAGGTGGGGCAAAAACTGGATAGCATGCTTCCTCCTGTTCAGCGTCCTGAGCATACTACAGGTTATGAAGGTTTTTTTCATTTAATAAACTTTGAAGGAAAGGTTGAAAAAGCTGTTATGACCTATATTATTCGTGATCACGATAAAAAGCTTTTTAACTCAAAAAAAGAAATGCTGACTCAGGTTTGCATCTTTTTAAATGATGAATTTGGAGAAGGAACAGTTCAATTGGATATGGAAGACCAGTATTACAATATGAAAGAAAAGGTTGAGCCTGTGAAATATATTGTTGATTTGGCTGAAGAAGCGATGAATGATGTTGGTATTGCTCCTATCATTCGGCCAATCCGCGGGGGGACAGATGGTTCCCGGCTTTCGTATATGGGGTTGCCTTGTCCGAATATTTTTGCCGGCGGACATAATTTTCACGGTCCTTACGAATATGTCCCTGTTGACTCAATGAAAAAAGCAGTTGAGGTGGTTATCAGAATTGCAGAAAAACTAACCGAGAAGTAAATGCTGGATGCTTTTCGTTCCTATATTGAAAAAGAAAATCTGTTCACTTCAGATGACAAGCTGGTTTTAGCGGTTAGCGGAGGTGTGGATTCTATGGTGATGCTTGATTTATTTCAGCGCATGGATGCTGATTTTGTTGTGGCTCACTGTAACTTTCGCTTGCGTGGAGCGGAGTCCGATGGAGAAGAAGTCTTTCTGCAGGATTATTGTGGAGAACATGGAATTGAACTGTATGTGAAACATTTCGATACAAAGGAATATGCCCAATTGGAGGGCATTTCTATTGAAATGGCAGCCCGTGAGTTGAGGTACGAATGGTTTCATCAATTAAGGGATGAACTTTCGTATTCATATGTAGCAACGGCGCATCATCAGGATGATCTGATTGAAACCATGCTCATCAATCTGAGTCGTGGGACAGGTATTCGTGGACTCTCAGGTATTCAGCCTAAAAACGGACAGGTAATTCGTCCGCTATTGTTTGTTTCTCGTGAAGAAATCTTGTCTTATGCTGCAATTAATCAGGTCGATTATAAAAACGATTCCAGCAATGATGAGTTGGTGTTTTTGAGAAATATTATTCGTCATAAAGTGATTCCTCAGCTTGAGGAAATTAATACAGCTTTTCGACGCAATGCGGCAAAAACAGCAGGGATTCTTTCAAAAACAGAAAAGCTGTATCATCAGAAACTGGATGAGATTAAAGCTGAGGTTTTAGAACAAGACGGCGAAATCCTAAAAATTTCTATTTCCAAGTTAAAAGAGCAGGAAGAACAGGAACATATTCTGTTTGAATTATTATATCCTTTGGGTTTTAATGCCTCACAAGCGCAGGAAATCTGTGGTGCATTAAATTCCGATGCCGGAAAAACTTTTTATTCTTCGGAATACCGTCTGGTAAAAGATCGTCAAAGTTTAATTTTGACTCCATTGAAAGATGAAGAGCCAAGCCGTTTTTATATTGAAGAAGATTGCCTGGAAATTTCATCTCCTGTTCAACTTCAATTTGAAATTATTTCTAAAAGTCCGGCTTTCCATTTTTCCAAAGATCCCAAGGTCGTTGATCTGGATTATGACCTGCTTCAGTTTCCCCTGATCATTAAAAAGTGGGAGCAGGGCGAGTATTTTCAACCGTTGGGAATGACCGGAATGAAAAAACTAAGCGATTACTTCATTGATCAAAAAATGTCTATTCCCGAAAAGGAATCAACATGGATTCTCTACAGTGGACGAAAAGTAGTTTGGGTAATTAGTAAACGAATAGATGATCGATTTAAGATAACAGAAGAAACTCAGCGGGTGTGTCGAATAAAACTGCTTGGTTAATCGTGTCATTTCGGATTCATTTCGGGATCTGTGGATAATTTAATTACAGATACTGAAATAAGTTTTGGATGACTTGCTTTTATATATTTTGAATAATTCCACTAATTGTTAGCAAAGCTGAAAACAGAAGAAACACATATTGTTCCGGAATTATCAGAACCTATTCGTTTACAGGAATATGGTGTTGGTATTTTCAATGCATGTTTAACCAAGTCTGCACTAAAAAAGGCTTTAAAGAAGAAATATATTCGGGTAAATGGACAAATTGCGAGTACGGCCACTTTTATTAGAGGAGCAGAAACCATCACACTTACCATTTCTGAAGAAAAAGTTTCCAGGAAGAAATTAATACTTCCACTTAAGGTTATCTATGAAGATGATTATTTAGCTGTCATTCATAAACCTGCAGGTATTTTAGTAAGTGGAAATAGTTTTTTTACCGTTGCCAATGCGTTGTTAGACAATATTAAACCAAGCAAGCTTCCGGATTCTTCAAAACCGCAGCCTGTTCATCGCCTTGATTTTGCGACTACCGGAATTTTAATGGTTGGAAAAACCAGTGAAAGCATTCGGGTTTTAAATAAGATGTTTCAGGATAAAGAAGTTGAAAAAACATATTTTGCGGTAACAATTGGTGAAATGGAGCTATCCGGAACCATTTCGACTGATATTGATGGGAAAAAGTCGATTTCACATTTTCAGGTTCTTGAAACAGTTTCTTCAGAAAGATTCGGTAACCTCAATCTTGTGAAATTAAATCTTGAAACAGGAAGAAGACATCAGTTGAGGATTCACTTGTCAAGTATTGGAAATCCAATATTGGGAGATAAGGATTACGGAAAGGAAAACTTAATTCTAACAGGCAAAGGCCTTTACTTGCATGCTTTTTCGCTTTCATTTATTCATCCTTTTACAAACGAAAACATGTATTTTGAGGATGAACTCCCTAAACGCTTCCGAAAAATATTCAACTTTAAAGGAAAAGAGTAGACTCTTTTTTCAATACCAATAAAATATACCTTTAAAAACTTCAACAAAAAATGTAACTATCCATTTTCGGCTTTACTAAATCAATAAAACAACTGAAAATTGAAGAAGGAAGAGCAATTTAATATGATCGTGTCGGAAAATAGTGGACGTATAAAACGAATATGCAGCTATTATAATTCCAATGCCGAGGATCAAAAGGATATGTACCAGGAGGTGCTTGTCAATATCTGGAAAAGCCTCGATAGTTTCAGGGGAGATTCTGCCATTAGCACATGGGTTTACCGGGTAGCTGTGAACACTTCGCTGACCTTTACTGGAAAGGCTTACAGGCACATGAAACTGATGGTTAATGGAGATACCCAAAACCTGAACTCTATTCTGGATGAAGATAACTTAAAACAAAAGCTTGAACAGGAAAATCAACTGGACAAATTACAGTCTGAATTGAACCAATTATCTGTAATTGATAAAGCCTTGATATCATTAATGCTTGAGGGGCTTTCAATGAAGGAGATTGCAGATGTGATTGGTATCACCGAACCTAATGTGAAGGTGAAGATTCATCGTGTAAAAGCACAATTAAAAGAAAAGCTGAAAAGGAGATAGTTATGACACAAAATGAAATAAATAATGGTTTAGGACAGCTTGTTTCCCGATTGAAAAAAGAGGATGCTGGATATGCC
Organism: Prolixibacteraceae bacterium; assembly: GCA_963676845.2. Classification (GTDB taxonomy): domain Bacteria; phylum Bacteroidota; class Bacteroidia; order Bacteroidales; family Prolixibacteraceae. Next base: position 36,767 of record CAXXKK010000034.1, read on the forward strand.
AGAAAAGTTAGGAGAATACTAATTTACTGGGGAATATATTTTTTAATTCGATCTTTTCTTGTAATTCCAGACAGTGTCGAGAATAAAAATATTTATGAATTAATTAGTGAGCTTATATATGTATTTTCATTTTTAATTATTGTATTATCATATATTCGAATTTGTAAAATACACAAAAATGTAAATTATTCACTACCTACCATATTAATGTTAAAAGAGGTTGTTGAAAGGTATCATCCATTTAGCATATTGACAATCTGGAATGTAATTGCTGTTATAATGGTCGATGTCGCATTTACACTTGGAGAAATTGATCATTTCTCCATACTAAAGTCACAATTAATATTTAGTGGACTTGTATTGGTTGTTGCTACAGTTAGTTTAATCTATTGGCATATAAAATATAAACCTATAAGTAATGCTGCTTTAAAACTAATTAAAGAAATTGAAGGTGAATAAAATAAAAAAGCTCCTACCTAATAAGGTTGGGAGCTTTTCTGTAAATTAAGTTTTGGCATTGCATCAGGCCAATTGTTTGAATTCTTGTTTTACCGTAGTAATGAAGCGGCAAACGTAATATTTTACATTTCTATCCAGCAAACGATATCCAAATGATGAGAGCTCATAAATTGCAGGATAGTGCTCTAGAATTATGTTATTTAATTCAAATGTAATTCGTTGGTATTCGTTTGTGCTAAATTTACAATCTTTTTGTTTCTCAATTAATTTTGAAAATGCTGATAGTTCCTCCTCTTTCCTGTAATCCGGATAATTCAAATCTTTATCAATAACTGCGTCAGTAAAACTCATTGCTTCTTCAGCCATCATGTCGAGAAATTCTTTAAGCTCCTCATTTTTATCAATCAAGTACAAATTTTCCAGTGCTGAAGAAAATGTTCTAAAAAACTCTTTTTTAAACTGTTTCCTGAACTTATCTATTTCTTTAAATTGCTCAAACATATCTTTAACTAATCTTTCTGCATTCATATCTTTTGTCGTTTTCAAGATATAACATTTCAACCTGTCAAAAAGATCAATGTTTATATTTTAAAGCATCAAAGAAGATGTTTTAAAAGTATAAAAACTGTTCAAAATATTGATTTATGTTAGATACTAATTATGTGCAGATGCAGTTTCAAGTAGTAACATATCTTCTTCCTGTAAATTAAGATTAGATGCTTCAATGAATGATTTTATATGATGAGGCTTGGTTGCACTGGCGATGGGGGCTGTAACTGTTGATTTATGTTGAAGCCAGGCCAGAGATATGGCCGCATGCGAAACCTGGTATTTTGATGCAAGTTTATCCAATGCTGCAAGAATCCGAAATCCACGTTCAGTTAAAAATTTACGCACATTATTGCCTCGTTGGCTTTGGTTTAAATCGGCTTCAGTTCTATATTTCCCACTTAAAAAACCTTCGGCAAGTGAATAATAATTAATAACTCCAAGATTGTTTTGCTGGCAAACATGAGCTGTCCCATTTTCAAAACCTTCACGCATAAAAAGGTTGTATTCGGGTTGAAAAACTTCGTAGCGGGGCAATTCATTCTTTTGAGATGCTTCAAGCGAAGCAGAAAGTCTTTCCGGCGATAAGTTTGATGCACCAATATAGCGAACTTTCCCCGCTTCGATTAGTTTTTGGTAAGCTCCAAGTGTTTCTTCGATGGGAGTTGCTTCATCGTCCCAATGCGTAAGGTAAAGGTCAATCGTTTCAATTTGAAGTCGTTTGAGCGATTTGTCCGCTTCTTCTAAAATGTGCTTCTCCGTAAGGTTTCTTTTGCCGGCTCCTTCGCCTGCTCCAACTTTTGTGATAATATTTAATTGATCACGGTTGCCACGGGCTTTCAGCCAATTCCCAATTATGGTTTCCGATTCGCCTCCTTTATTTCCGGGAGCCCATACTGAATAGACATTTGCCGTGTCTATGGTATTAAAACCTGCATCGATAAATTGATCCAGAATTTCAAAAGATTGCTTTTCGTCGATTGTCCATCCCAACACATTTCCACCAAAAATGATCGGCATGGTTAGTATATCTGTATTTCCTAATTGTTTTAATTTCATACTCAAATTATATTATTAATGATTCCAATTCCCAAATTTACCATTTTTATAATCATCATAAGCTTGCATAATTTCTTCCCGGGTATTCATAACAAATGGTCCTTGTGATACTACTGGCTCATTAAGTGGTTGGGCATGTCCCAGTAAAAGAGTACTTTCTTCAGCTGCTTTTATTTGAATTAATTCGTCATCATTAAAGAATTCAACCAAGCTCATCTTTTCAATATTTTGATTATTAACATTCAAAGTTCCATTAATAAGGTAGAAGAAGATGTTTTCATTTGCTGGAATCTCAAATTTAATAGAAGCTCCTTTTTTCATCTCAAGAGTAAAAAGTTGTGCTAAATCAGAATGAAATGCTCCGATTTTTTCACCATATTTCCCTGAAATAATGTTGATATTTGATAATCTATCATCCGAAATAACCTGAGGAATTTTCTCTTTTTGAAGACCTTTATAAAAAGGCTTCTTCATTTTATCTTTTGCAGGAAGATTTATCCATAACTGCAATATCTCAAGAGATCCTCCATTTTTCTTAAACTCATCAGATGAAACCTCAGAATGAATAAGACCACTTCCGGCAGTCATCCATTGTACCCCGCCAGCTTCAATCACACTTTTTTCTCCACTGTTGTCGAAATGGGCAATATCGCCTTCTAATATAAAAGTTACAGTTTCCATTCCCCGGTGAGGATGAGGACCAAATGGTAGGCCATTGTTGTTGGGTGGGTAAGTCTGAGGCCCGTGATGATTTAAAAACAGAAATGGGTCGAGATATTCAATTGAGTGTGTTGGAATAACACGGTATGTAACCAAATCTGAAATAGGTTCATATATGGGTTTGTGAATTTTTTTAATTGTTCTCATACTTTTAAATTTTAAATGAGAACAAATCGGAACCACTCAATGTTTGGACGATTTTTAAGCTTTTTCACTAAGCTCCAGCCAACGCATTTCTTTTTCTTCCAATTCTTCTTCCAGTTCAGAAAAACGGGTGCTCTTTTGTAGCAGGTCGTCTGGTGATAATTCACCAGAGTTCATAGCTTCCATTAGTTCTGATTTCTCTGATTCTAAAGATTCAATATCAATCTCAAGTTGCTCAAATTCTCGTTTTTCTTTAAAGCTAAGTTTCTTTGGGTTCTGCTTAGGTTTCTTATCGGGTGCAGATTTGGTTTTTTGTTGAACTTCCTCTTTTTCCTGTTTCCCTTCATCCAGCAGTTTTTCCCGGTATATGGTGTAATTACCCGGGAAATCTTTAATCTTACCATTTCCCTCAAAAACAAAAAGGTGATCCACAATTTTATCCATAAAATAGCGGTCGTGGGAAACGATAATTACACAACCTCCAAATCCGGCAAGGTAATCCTCCAGAACATTAAGAGTCATAATGTCCAGATCGTTGGTTGGCTCATCCAGTATCAGAAAGTTCGGATTTTGCATCAGAATTGTACACAAGTATAATCTTCTGCGTTCGCCTCCACTTAGCTTCTCAATAGGACTGTATTGTGTTTCAGGAGGGAAGAGGAATCTTGTTAAAAGCTGACTGGCTGTTAGTCGGTTGCCATCTTCAAAAACAATAACCTCAGCAATGTCTTTAATAACATCAATTACTTTATCATTGTCGTCAAAAATAATTCCTTCCTGTCTGTAATAGCCAATCTTAATGGTTTGCCCAATATCAACGGTTCCTTTGTCTGCAGGAATTGCTCCGGTTATTACATTTAAAAATGTAGATTTTCCGGTTCCGTTTTTTCCAACAATCCCAACTTTTTCGAAGCGAGAAAATTTGTAGGTGAAATCATTAATTAAAACAAGATCATCATAGGCTTTCGAAATGTGTTCCAACTCAAGGATTTTACTTCCCATTCGGGATGATGCAATATTTAGTTCCAGGTTATCTTCTTTGCGTCGTAGACCGGCTTTTTCTTTCAATTCATAAAACTGATCGATACGGTATTTTGCTTTATGGCTACGAGCTTTGGGCATTCGACGCATCCATTCAATTTCGGTGCGCATCAGGTTTTGAGCCTTTTCTGTAGCAGCCTGTTGCATTTCTATGCGTTCCTGTCTTTTTTCAAGGTAATAGCTGTAATTACCTTGATAGGAGAAAACCTGATTCTGATCAATTTCAATGATTTCATTGCACACCCGATCCAGAAAATAGCGATCGTGCGTCACCATAAATAAGGTGCAGTTTGTTTTTTCCAGATAAACTTCCAGCCATTCAATCATTTCCAAATCGAGGTGGTTGGTTGGCTCATCGAGAAGCAGAAGGTCCGGCTCATTTACCAATACATTAGCAAGTGCCAGTCTTTTTTGTTGACCTCCCGAAAGTTCACAAACTTTTTGGTCGAAATTATCAATCTTTAATTGCGACAGGATTTGTTTCACTTTTACATCATAATCCCAGGCATGGAATTCATCCATTTTTAGAGTAAGCTCTTCAATTTCCTTTTCACGGTTATGCTTGATGGCTGATTCAAACTGGCGAACAACTTCTAAAGCCGGATTGTCTGATTGTAGTGCCTGTTCCAAAACAGTCCAATCTGGATTTAAATCCGGATTTTGCCGTAAAAACCCAACTTTAACATCGTTGGTTAAGGTAATTTTTCCCCCATCAGGACTTTCATGGCCGGAGATAACACTCATTAATGTCGATTTTCCTGCGCCGTTTGGTGCAATTAAAGCAACCTTCTGATCTTTGAAGATGGTGAATGAAATATCTTCAAAAAGCATGTAGTCTGCGTATCTCTTTGAAATCTGTTCGGCTTGTAAGTAGGGGATCATATAAAAATAGTTTGCGCAAAAATAGGAATTATTTGTTTGCTTAACGGGATAGACTATTTTTGTTTATCACGTGAAATATAGCTATGCGAAAAAAAGAACTATACGAAAAGGTAATTGCTTATTTTCAGGAAACCATGCCTGTTGCAGAAACCGAATTGGAATATTCAAATCCTTATGAGTTATTGGTTGCTGTAATTTTATCAGCACAGTGTACAGACAAGCGAGTGAATCAAATAACACCCGACTTATTAAAACGTTTCCCTAAACCAGAGCTAATGGCAGAGGTAGAACCTGCTGAAGTTTTTGATTACATACGCTCATGCTCATATCCGAATAATAAAGCGAAACATCTGGTGGGGATGTCCAAAATGCTGGTTGAAGATTTTGGAGGTGTTGTGCCGGATGATGTTAAGGAACTACAAAAGTTACCCGGAGTGGGAAGAAAAACAGCGAATGTAATTGCTTCGGTAATTTATGAAAAACCAGCTTTCGCTGTTGATACCCATGTATTTAGGGTGTCGGCACGAATCGGTTTGACCACAAATGCCAAAACACCTCTGGAAACAGAAACGCAATTGATGAAATATTTTCCGGAAGAATTGGTTCCTCTGGCTCATCATTGGCTGATTTTGCACGGAAGGTATGTCTGTTTGGCGCGAAACCCGAAATGTTCAAAGTGTGGATTGACTGATTTTTGCAAGTTTTATTCAAACCAGAAAAAATAAAACAGAAATCCTTGTTTATACCCCTTAGTTTTTAGTACATGTTAACTACAGTTTAAGTGTTAATAACTATACTAACTAAAAATAGGTAAGCGGTAGTTTGATTTTTTATCAAACTTATTACTTTTGCTCGTAATCTTTAACTATAAAAAGAAGTGTTATGGCTTATGTAATTTCAGATGAGTGCATCGCATGTGGAACATGTATCGATGAATGTCCAGTTGAAGCAATTGCTGAAGGTGATATTTATAAAATCGACGCAGATCTATGTACTGATTGTGGCTCTTGTGCGGAAGTTTGCCCGGTTAATGCAATTTCACCTGCAGAATAATTCCGGACAGCATAAAAAATTTGCCCGTCATTTTTTGATGGGCTTTTTTTTTGTCGTTTTTTTTTGGAATGATTATTGATACATGGGAAAGTATATAACGAAACGGATGAGAAATAAAATTTTACTCATATTACTATTATTTGTAAGTACAGTATCGTTTGGACAGTCTTTCGACCAAGTAGATTTGGAAGAAGAGGCTATTCAAATTGAGAAAATATATCCCAATCCTGCCGACACGTATGTATTTGTAAATCTTATTAGCGATAAAAATTCGAAAGCTACGTTCCTTTTGTATGATATCCTTGGAAATAAAGTTCAGCAGTGGAATGATCAGGAAATTATTCCTGGAGAGCAACGTGTTCGTTTAAATCTGAAAGATCATAATTCCGGTATTTATCTTTTACGTATGCAGGTGGAAGGGGAAAGTGAAGTCGTGAGGTTACGTATTCAGTAAGTAGATTTTCAAGGTCTTTTTAAATCATTAATTCCTTTTCATTTATTAACTTCATCTTTCAATTTTTTTCAAGTTGAAAAGAAACATGAATCAGATTATAGAATGTGTCCCTAACTTTAGTGAAGGACGGGATAAAAAAGTTATAGCTCAAATTGTAGATGCCATTGATTTGACCGATGGAGTTTCTGTGTTAAATGTTGATTCGGGAAAGGCAGCAAACCGAACGGTTGTCACTTTTGTTGGAAATCCTAAAGCTGTTGTTGAGGCTGCTTATCGGGGGATAAAAAAAGCGGCAGAGTTGATTGATATGAGCCAACAGAAAGGTGAGCACCCACGTATGGGCGCAACGGATGTTTGTCCGCTTGTTCCGGTAGCAAATATATCGATGGAGGAAACCGTCAAATATGCAGATCAATTGGCAGAAAGAGTGGGCAACGAGCTTGAAATTCCTGTTTATTGCTACGAATTTAATGCCCGAATAGAAGAGCGAGAAAGTTTGGCATATTGCCGATCGGGAGAATATGAAGCTTTACCAAAGAAAATAGAAAAAACGGAGTGGAAGCCAGATTTTGGTCCGGTTCAGTTTAACGAAAAAGCTGGAGCTACTGTAATTGGCGCCCGTAACTTTTTAGTAGCTTACAACATTAATCTAAATACAAAGTCTGTTGAAATTGCAAAAAAAATTGCTGCAGAACTTCGCGAATCGGGAAGGCTTGTAAAGGATGCTAGCGGGAAATTTATTCGCATTCCCGGAAAAATAAAAAAGCTTCGGGCTATAGGTTGGTATATTGAAGATTTTGGCTGTGCACAGGTTTCAATGAATTTGATAGATATAAAAGCAACTCCGGTTTATCTCGCCTATGAGGAAGTAAAAATGAGTGCTGAAAAATATGGAGTGAAAGTTACCGGATCAGAACAGATTGGCCTTATTCCTTTGCAGGCGATACTTGAAACCGGAAAATACTTTTTACAAAAGCAAAATAAAAGCACTGCTGTTTCAGACAATGAAATTATCAACTGTGCTGTCCATGAATTAGGTTTAAATGAACTGGCCCCATTCGATCCTTCCAGGCGAATTATTGAATACTTGTTGAAGTAAATGCTTTTCAGAATAAGTGTTTTGAGTTATTAACAACCTTGCATCGCTTCTGGATCAAGGCTTTTTCTATTACAGCCTTTATTTTCGTTAATAACTTCATGTTTATTTACTGATTGAAATAGCTTAAAATTGTATCTGATTGTTGGTTCATTTTATGTTTTCAACCTAAAATGATAAAAGGGAATCCCGTGAGAATCGGGAGCTATGCCCGTAGCTGTAAGTTCACCGATATTTTTTGATCTACTTACGCCACTGTCCGCTACCAGCCCGGGAAAAGGATGGGAAGGCTTTCAAAAGATGAACAAGCCAGAAGACCTGCCTCAATCAAAAATAAATTAGACTTTCGGGAGTTGAAGTCTGGTTCATGATTGAATAGGTTTTCCCATAAATTATTCCATCTGTGTGCCAAATTTCCCTCTGCTTAAAATAAGGAACAGGTAAAATAAATATTGATAAGTTATGAGCAGTGCAGAATTATTCATCGTAAAAAGAGACGGGAAGAGAGTCTCGTTTTCTATAGATAAAATTAAGAATGCTATTAAAAAAGCATTTTTATCAGTTGGAAGTTTCGCAAATGAAGAAGACCTTACAAATATTCTTCACCGATTGAATATTCGGAGTGAAATGAGTGTGGAAGATGTTCAAAATCAGGTGGAACGTTCGTTGATGGCAGAGAATTATTTTGCAGTAGCAAAATCATATATGCTATACCGTCAGAAGCATTCAGAAGATAGGGAAACCAGAGATCGTATTAAATTCCTGATCGATTACTGTGCCGCCGGAAATGCTGCGAGTGGAAGTAAATTTGATGCTAATGCTAATGTTGATAAGAAAAACATTGCAACACTTATTGGAGAGCTTCCAAAAGGGAACTTTATTCGCTTAAATCGTCGTTTGTTGACAGATCGTTTGTCTGATCGATTCGGGAAAGAGCTATCAGATAAATACTTAAGCTATTTGAATCATCACTTTATTTACAAAAACGATGAAACAAGCCTGGCTCCTTATTGTGCAAGTATAACCATGTATCCCTGGTTGTTGGATGGAACATCTAAAATTGGGGGAAATTCTTCAGCTCCAACTAATTTGAAATCGTTCTGTGGTGGATTTATCAATATGGTTTTCATTGTTTCCAGCATGTTGAGCGGAGCATGTGCCACTCCTGAATTCCTAATGTACATGAATTATTTCATTGCTAAGGAATATGGCGAAGATTATTATAAACGCAGTAATGATGTTGTTGATTTGTCTGCACGTAAACGTACTATCGATAAAATAATCACTGATTGTTTTGAGCAAATTGTTTATTCCTTAAATCAGCCTACCGGTGCACGAAATTTCCAGGCTGTGTTCTGGAATGTTGCCTACTACGATAAATTCTATTTCGAAAGTTTATTTGGTGAATTTATATTCCCCGATGGAAGCAAACCACAATGGGAATCGTTAAGTTGGTTGCAAAAACGATTTATGGGCTGGTTCAATAAAGAACGTACAAGAACCATGTTGACTTTCCCTGTTGAAACCATGGCCTTACTTACCGAGAATGGCGATGCAAAAGATAAAGAATACGGTGATTTTACGGCAAAAATGTATAGCGAAGGGCATTCATTCTTTACCTATTTGAGCGATAATGCCGACAGTTTAAGCTCTTGTTGTCGCTTGCGTAATGAAATTCAGGATAATGGATTTAGCTATACCTTGGGAGCTGGTGGTGTTTCTACAGGGTCAAAAAGTGTGTTAACCATTAATCTAAATCGTTGTATTCAGCAGGCTCATAAAGAAAAAATACACTACATGAACTTTCTCGAAGATGTAGTTGATTTGGTCCATAAAGTGCAACTGGGATATAATGATAATTTGAAAGAATTGCATGAAAAAGGAATGCTTCCATTGTTTAATGCAGGTTATATCAACCTGGGGCGGCAATACCTTACCATTGGAATAAACGGTTTGGTTGAGGCTGCTGAGTTTTTAGGGATTGAGATTAATGACAATTCTGAATACGAAAAATTTACTAGTGATGTGCTTGGACTAATTGAAATTTACAATAAAAAGTACCGCATGAAAGATGTACTATTCAATTGTGAAATGATTCCAGCTGAGAATGTGGGTGTTAAACATGCAAAATGGGATAAGGAAGATGGTTATTTTGTCCCACGCGATTGTTATAACAGTTATTTTTATGCGGTTGAAGATGAATCGCTTAATGTGATTGATAAATTCAAGGTTCATGGAAAGAAATACATTGAGCATTTAACCGGTGGCTCAGCTCTGCATATGAATCTGGAAGAGCATTTAAGTGAAGCTCAGTATCGTCAGTTGCTTCGGGTTGCCGCAAAAGAAGGGTGTAATTATTTCACCTTTAATATTCCGAACACAATTTGTAACGAATGTGGCAATATCGATAAGCGATACTTAAAGGAATGTCCAAAATGTAAAAGCAAAAACATCGATTACCTGACACGTATTATTGGTTACATGAAGAGGGTAAGTAGCTTTTCTGATGCTCGCCAAAAAGAAGCAGCTAAACGATATTACGCTCAAAAGAATAAAAAAGAAAAAGTGGAAGAATATGCTTAAATATTACAACTACGATATAGTTTTTCAGGAAATTCCAAATGAAGTTACGTTGGCTATCAATATCACGAATTGTCCAAATCGTTGTAAAGGATGTCACAGTCCGCATTTGCAAAAAGATATAGGAGAAGAGCTAAACGAAGAACGAATTGTTTCGTTAATGGATAAATACGTTTCAGCAATTACCTGTTTTTGTTTTATGGGAGGGGATGGTAATCCTCCACGGGTTGCTGCTTTAGCAAATTTTCTTCGCCTTCATTACCCTGATGTTAAAGTGGCATGGTATTCGGGATGCGCAAAATTGCCTGCCGGATTTGAAATACAAAACTTTCAGTACATCAAGCTAGGTGGCTATGAGGAAGATTTAGGAGCACTAAAAAGTGAAACAAGTAACCAGCATTTGTTTGAAATACAACAAAATGGCTTGATGAGAGACGTGAGTTATTTATTTAAAACTACATAAGTAGCGTCATTTTTACTACATATTTACTAAATAGAGAGTTGCCTTGTTAAGGCAGCTCCTCCTATTTTCCGGGAAGATTGTTATATCATTGACTTATGACTGTGCACCGATTTATTTCTATACCGTATCCGGCTGATACCATTTTGCTGCATTCTTGTTGCGCACCATGTTCAAGTGGTATCATTGATTATTTGTTGGATCAAAATATCAAGCCAATCATTTTTTATTTCAATCCAAATATTTTTCCAACCGAAGAATATGAGATACGGAAAGCTGAAAATAAAAGGTATGCAAATGCCCTGGAAATTCCGTTTGTGGATGCGGATTACAGTTACGATAGATGGAAAATAAAACTTAACCATTTGAGTGATGAGCCGGAGCGTGGTCAACGTTGCCTTGAATGTTTTAAAATACGACTGGTTGAAACAGCCAGCTATGCCCATAGTAACGGTTATAAAATATTTGCTACTACTCTTGCTAGCTCACGTTGGAAAAGTCTTACTCAGATTAATGAAGCTGGAAATTATGCTGCAAGTTTATTTCCTGATGTTACTTTTTGGGCAAATAACTGGCGCAAAAACGGGTTGGCTCAAAATCAAGCTAAAATTATTCGCGAATACAATTTTTATCGCCAACAATACTGTGGTTGCGAGTATAGCCTGTGCAGTGTTTAAAAAATAACAGATTGAATAGCTGAAAAATCCGTGCCCATTGTGTTGAAATATGTGTTGAGAAAATAGATCCTTGGGAATATTAACCTGTAGGCTGCATCAAATTGTAGTTTTATGCCTGTAAATCTATTATGGGAATTGCATAAGTTTGCTTTATCTCACCCATAACAAACAAGCTTTGCAGACTGCCAATTCCATCAATATTGCCCAATTTGTTTAAAACAAAGTCTTGGTAATGCTTCATGTTTTTCACATATATTTTCAAGATAAAATCATAATCGCCTGAAATGTTGTAACATTCAGTCACTTCGTCAATGGCAAGTATAGCTTCCATGAATTGAGAGCCCAGCTCTTTCGTGTGCTGTTTTAAACGAACATTGCAAAAAATCATCAGTTCTTTATTGAGTTTTGCGGCATCAAGAATGGCTGCATACTTTTTTATAATACCCGATTTTTCCAGTCGTTTTATACGTTCAAATACAGGAGTAGGAGACAGATTGACCCTTGCTGCCACTTCTTTATTTGTTAAGGACGAATCTTCTTGAAGGATTTTAAGTATGGCCAAATCCGTTTTATCCAAAAAGCCAGTAGTTGTTTTTTCTGTTTTGATGCTCATTTGTTGACTTGTTTAGTGTTAATTTCTGTTTAAATAGTAAAAGTAGGTATAATACCTAAATAAAAATAAATACTTGGATGTATATTCTTGTGGAAGTAGCTTTGTTGGTGTAAAAATCTATAAAATTTGAAATAATGAGCAATAACAGTACATTTCACAAAGCTGATTTGGTAGGTAGTTTCTTGCGTCCTGAAAAGCTAAAAGAAGCACGCGAAAAATTTGAGGCTGGAAAAATTAGTCTTGAAGAATTAACAAAAGTCGAAGACGAGGCTGTTTTGGGCATAATTGCCAAACAAAAAGAATTAGGCTATAAAGCAATTAGTGATGGTGAGTTCCGTCGTAGCTACTGGCATCTCGATTTCTTTTGGGGGTTTGATGGTGTTGACCACGTAAACATGGGGCAAGGCTACATGTTTCACGGAGAAGAGACTCGTGATGATTCGGCTCGCTTAAGCGGAAAAATTAGTTTTTCGGGAAATCATCCTTTTCTTGCGCACTTTAAATTTTTAAAAGAAAATGTTGGCGACGATTTTGACGCTCGTGTTAGTATTCCATCTCCATCGCAATTATATGCCGAATTAGTTCGGGGTGTGAATGAAGATAAAGCAAAAGAAATTTACCCAAATCAAGCTGATTTAGTTGATGATATAGCGAAAGCCTACCGTGATTCAATTCTTGCTTTCTATAACTTAGGTTGCCGTGATCTAAAACTCGACGATTGTACATGGGGAATGCTTTGCGATACCGAATTCTGGAAAACAATGGCAGGTCCCGATTTTGACACAAAAATATTGGAGGACCTGTATCTGGAACTAAATAATAAAGCCTTAGTGGATTTACCTTCCGATTTGAAATTATCAACCCATGTTTGTCGCGGGAATTACCATTCAACCTATGCAACAAAGGGTGGTTACGAACCAGTTGCTGAAAGTTTGTTTGCCAAAGAAAACGTGGAAACCTATTTTCTGGAATTTGACGATGAACGTTCTGGTAATTTTGAGCCCTTACGCTTTGTTCCTAAAGACAAGAAAGTTGTCCTTGGCTTGGTAACCAGCAAAACACCACAGTTAGAAGAGAAAGAAACAATAAAAAGCCGGATTTTGGAAGCTGCTAAATATGTCGATTTGGAGAGATTGTCTTTAAGTCCTCAATGTGGTTTTGCTTCTACAGAAGAAGGAAACATTCTTACAGAAGAAGACCAATGGGAAAAAATGCAATTGGTTCAGGAAATTTCAAAAGAAGTATGGTCGCAAGACTAATATAAAGATATATGTAGAAAATAATGTGCCTGAAAATTATACTGTTTTGTAATTATAAGCAGAAGGGCTTACTCAAGCTTTGTCTGCTTCTTTTCAGGTAATAGACCTTGATTTTAATCTTCAAAATAGGATTATTTGAATACTATTTGTGATATCAATTTCTGTTGATGATAGATCTTAGTGTCACCTTATCAGGTGATTAAACTCTGACAGCTACTGTCGAATTCAGTTATTATTAACACTAGTTTGATGTTAGCTGGATTTCTTGTTCTTAATGAACTTTATTGTATCTTTGCCATCACGTTCAAAATAAATATTGGAGATAAGATACCTCGTAAAACGGGTTTAATAGGGAATCACGGGAGAATCGTGAGCTGACGCGCAACTGTAAAGTCTAATTTCAGTTTTGCAATCTAAAAGCCACTGTCTGTAAAACCGGATGTACCGGAAAAGATGGGAAGGCGTTGCAAAACGGACAAGCCAGGAGACCTGTCTTATTTTATGAACGGCAATTGCTTCGCGATAAAAGCAACAGTCAGGAACGAATTCTATCTACTTTTCATTTTCGTAATCCTTACTATTATTTTATTCGCGCAGGCAGCAGGCAACTTGTTTGTTAATTTAATAATTGCTGAATGCAGACACAAATTCTTGGTTTCCCGCGAATTGGAGCCAACCGTGAACTTAAAAAGGCTTGTGAGGCCTACTGGAAGGGTACTATATCCTTATCAGAACTAAAACAGGCAGGAAAGGAAGAACGCCTGAAAAACTGGACATTCCAAAAAGAAAAAGGGGTTGACCTGATTCCTTCAAATGATTTTTCTTTTTATGATCAGGTTGCAGATTTGGCTTATATGTTTGGGGTAATTCCCAGTCGTTTTCAATTCTTGCAAGAAGAACTTAGCCCTGAAGATTTGTATTTTTCCATGTGTAGGGGCTACCAGAAAAACGGGAACGACGTTGTTCCATTGGAAATGACGAAATGGTTTGATACGAATTACCATTACCTCGTTCCAGAATTTGAAAAAAATCAAAATTTCTTTCTCAACGGAAACAAAATAATAGATGAGTTTAAAGAGGCTTTAGATGCAGGAATTAAAACTAAACCTGTTTTGTTGGGCCCAATTTCATTCTTAAAATTAGGAAAAGAAAAACAGGATGATTTCAATAGACTGGAATTAGCTCATACCTTATTGCCTGTTTATATAGAACTTATTGGAAAGCTGGAAAATGTAGGTGTTGATTGTATTCAGATTGATGAGCCTTGTCTGGTTACAGACCTGGATGATTATGAACGCAAACTATATCGTGTAATCTTGACCGAACTTTTTGGCTCATTTCCCGGAATTAAGTTTGTTTTGGCAACCTATTTTGAAAGTATTGAGAATGAAGCCAATTGGCTAAAGAAACTCCCACTCGAAGTATTGCATTTGGATTTGGTTCGGGCTCCTGAACAACTTGATGTTTTTATTGAAGATTTACCTTCAACTTTGTCTCTTTCTTTAGGAATTGTGAACGGACGAAATATCTGGAAGAATAATCTAGAGAGTTCACAGATACTTGTTAAAAAGGCATTACTAAAGTTAGGCAGCGAAAGGATAATTCTTGCTCCTTCATGTTCTTTGCTCCATGTGCCTTACGATTTGGAAAATGAAAAAGATGAAAATGGATTACCTGCTTTTGTGAAGGGACAGATGGCTTTTGCAAAACAAAAAGTTGACGAGTTATTCCTTCTTAAAAGATTATTGACTGAATCGGCTGATGAGAAGGATTTGCAAATTCTTCGGGATAATGTAGAAAGTTTTTCAGAATGGAGAAATCATAAAGAGGTTAATCGGCAAGAAGTAAAATGTAAGGTGCTGGAAGTTTCAAGGATATGGAATGAAATTTCTCGTGATTCTTCGTTTAGTGAACGCATTGAAAAGCAACAGGCTAGACTAAATTTGCCTTTTTTCCCATCAACAATGATTGGTTCATTGCCTCAAACAAATGAACTTCGGAAAATGCGACGTTCATCCCTGAAAAATGAAATTTCTAAAGTTGAATATGAGAGATTCATTAATAAGAGCATTGAAGAAGCAATACGCTGGCAGGAAGAAGTGGGAGTGGATGTTCTCGTTCATGGTGAGTTTGAGCGAAACGATATGGTTGAATTTTTTGGTGAACGCTTAAGCGGTTTTGCTTTTACTCAAAATGGCTGGGTTCAGAGTTATGGTTCGCGTGGAGTGAAACCTCCGGTTATCTATGGTGATGTTTTCCGTAAAGAACCAATGACCGTTGATGTTTCGGTTTATGCTCAGTCTCTTACGGATAAGCCTGTAAAGGGGATGTTAACAGGTCCAATTACAATTCTCCAATGGTCGTTTGTTCGAGAAGATCAACCTCGTAAATCAACTGCCTTGCAGATTGCTCTGGCGATTCGGGATGAAGTTCTTGAATTGGAAGAAAATGGAATTTCAATAATACAGATTGATGAACCGGCCTTGCGTGAGGGGCTGCCAATAAAAAAAGCAAAACAAGGAGAGTATCTCAATTGGGCTGTTACATCTTTTAAATTGAGTAACTGGGGGGTTAAAGATGAGACACAAATTCATACCCATATGTGTTATGCTGAGTTTAATGATATTATTTCATCTATTATTGATATGGATGCAGATGTGATCAGTATTGAAACATCACGTTCACAAATGGAATTACTCGATGTTTTTGCTAAAGTACAATATCCAAATCATATAGGGCCAGGGGTGTATGATATTCATTCTCCCCGTATTCCTTCTGTTACGGAAATGACTGATTTGCTTTTTGCAGCATCTAAATATTTGCCGTCAGACAATATCTGGGTGAACCCTGATTGTGGTTTGAAAACTCGTGGATGGGAAGAAACACGAAAATCCATAGAAAATATGATAGAATCAACAAAACAAATGAGGGCTGCTATACCTCATGTTGTGAATTAGATAGATTGTAAAAAGGAGTGGGAGAGCCCACTCCTTTCTTTTCAAAAGACAAGTTAGTAAAAAAATATGAATTCAGAATTTATTCCAGAGATTGGAACAGCTTTAAGACTCATGTTGCTGAGTATTAAAGGTATCGTGGAGACATTGGTCGGCAAAATTATTTTTATGGAAAATCATTCTTTTTTGAATCCTTATGTTGTTTAAAATGAGTGATATACTATTTCAAGAACATAAAAGTATGATAGTAGAAAACATATGTGTAAGCTCAATTTGTGGATTAAATATCTGTGGATTGAAGGAACTCTGGGAAGCTATAGAAAATAGGATAGAATCAACAAAACAAATGAGGACATCTATACCTCATGTTGTGGAATAGATAGATTGCAAGAGGAGCAGGAGAGCCTGCTCCTTTCTTTCAAACAAAAAATCAAAAAATGAATTTAGAGTTATTTACAGAGATTGGAACGGCCTCAACACTAATATTTCTGAGTGTTACAGGTATCGTAGGAGTGATGGTTGGCAAAATTAAATTTGTCAGGGTGAAGCTGGGTATTGCGGGAGTGCTTTTTGCCGGGCTCCTGTTTGGACATTTAGGGGCAGAGATAGACCACAATGTGTTGCATTTCGTAAAGGAATTTGGACTTATACTGTTTGTGTATTCAATTGGGTTGGAAGTAGGTCCCCGTTTCCTTTCTTCACTGAAAAGTAATGGATTGAAATTGAATTTTTTGGCAATGGGGATTGTTTTAATAGGTTTTGCCATTGCTGTTGCATTAAAACTTGGTTTTGATATCCCAGTTGAAGTTATTGCTGGAATAATGTCCGGTGCAGTAACAAATACGCCAGGTTTGGGAGCAGCCCAGCAAGTTATTTCTGACCAAGTTGCCAATCCGGCTCTTGCCGAAGTTACAGGAATGGGGTATGCTGTTGCTTATCCTTTCGGAATTATTGGAATAATTCTAACCATGATTTTGTTACGTGTGTTTTTCCGTGTTGTTGTAGATAAGGAATCTAACGATTTTTCGTCAAAAGTATCTGGTGTGCAGGGAAAACTGGAAGCCATCAATGTGAATGTTGTTAATCAGGCTTTGATAGGAAAATCAATCTCTTTTTTGAGGGAGACTCTTGAGGGTGAATTTGTTTTTTCCAGGCTTTTACGAAACGATGAGTTTATTATACCCGAAGAGTCTGACACTATTCAACAAGGAGATGTTATTTATGGTGTATCAACAGAGGAAAATTTCTCTGAACTTGAATTGAAAGTCGGAAAGATTAATAGAACCGTAGATTTGAATGTGTCAGGAAGAATGGGGATTCGGCATGTAGTTTTCACCAATAAAAAATTAGCAGGAAAAACCATTAAGGAAATTGGAATCGCCAGACGCTACCCTGTTAATATTACCCGGATTTTTAGGGCAGGAAATGAGATATTGGCCAATGAAAGTGATAGTGTAGAGTTTGGGGATACAATTCGGATTGTAGGTGATCGCAAAGCATTGAAAGAGGTAGCTAAACTACTTGGTAATTCGATGAAAGAACTATCCCATCCTAACATTATCCCTATCCTGATTGGCGTGTTGGCAGGTGTTCTTATTGGAAGTATTCCGATTGCAATTCCCGGACTACCTGCTCCGGCAAAATTGGGTTTGGCAGGCGGTCCTTTGTTGGTGGCTTTGTTTTTGGGGCATAAAGGAAGAATCGGGAAACTCGACTTTTATATGACGCCGGGGGCAAACTTGTTTATCCGGGAGTTGGGTATTATTCTTTTTCTGGCTTGCGTTGGACTTTCATCTGGAAAAAACTTTGTGAGCACGATTACTGAAGGTGGATATATGTGGATGCTTTACGGTGCTGCAATTACCTTCATTCCGCTTATAGTTATAGGTGTTATTGCTCGTATGATGAAGTTTAACTACTTGTCTATTTGTGGTTTGTTGGCCGGATCGATGACAGATCCACCAGCTCTGGAATTTGCAAATTCTATTTCACCTGTTCAGGCTCAATCCACAGCTTATGCAACAGTATATCCTTTGGTTATGTTTCTTAGGGTGTTGCTGGCACAGGTACTGGTATTAATATTCTTGTAAGATATATTCTTTGTTATATATGTTAAGTAAAATCAGATCATCATTGTTTTTTGGGAGAAGTCATCGTGCTTCTCCTAAAAACGATGTGTTTTTAGAGAATTGTAGTTTATGATTTTGATGATGGAGATAATACACTATAGAGCGTAAGTTATTTTTTGTCATGGTACAATTAGAATCTGACATTCAATATTATGGAAAAAGATAATAGAAAATCGTTCGTTCATTTTCGGGAAAGAAATGAGGAAAGAAATGCACAATACGAAGGGGAATACGAGAACCGGCAGCATGTCAAAGCAAAACTTACAGCCTGGGAACGTATAAACATCCTTTTTGATGAAGATAGCTTTCAGGAGCTTGATGCTTTTGTACGTTCAAGGCACAATGGAAATGGAAAAACAAAAACCTATGGAGATGGGGTGATTGTTGGTCATGGACGTATTAACGGGCGCAAAGTTTTTGCTTATGCTCAGGATTTCAATTTTATGGGAGGTTCTTTGGGGGAGGCTCACGCTGCCAAGATTATAAAAGTGCAGGACATGGCTCGTAAAATGGGACATCCCATTGTTGGTTTAATTGATTCCGGTGGAGCTCGCATACAGGAAGGAATTGCCAGTCTTTCCGGTTATGCTGGTATTTTTTTACGAAATATTCAGTCTTCCGGAATTATTCCACAAATTTCGGTAATTCTTGGTCCTGCTGCCGGAGGAGCAGTTTATTCACCTGCATTAACTGATTTTGTTTTTATGGTGCGCCATACAGGTCGCATGTTTGTTACCGGCCCAGAAATTGTGAAGGAGGTTTTAAATGAAGATGTTTCCTTTGATCAGCTTGGTGGTGCCGACATTCATGCAACAAAAAGTGGTGTTGCCCAGTTTGTTTATGATGATGAAGAACATACTTTGCTGGGTGTGAGGAAATTATTACAATATCTTCCTTCAAATAATATTGAGATGCCTCCTTCAAACTCGGTAAACCCCATGGAGCCTCCTCGTCCGGAAAGGCTGAAATTGATCGTTCCTGATGATCCTGTTGTCCCTTATGATATGCATAATGTGATCACTAATCTGGTGGATCAGAATAGCTTTTGGGAAATTAGTGAATTGTATGCAATGAACATGATTACCGGGTTTGCTCGTCTTGATGGACGAGTGGTTGGTATTGTTGCCAATCAGCCGAAAGTTTTGGCGGGTGTTCTCGATGTGAATTCTTCCGTAAAAGCAGCACGCTTTGTCCGCTTTTGCGATGGCTTTAATATTCCTTTATTAATTCTTGAAGATGTCCCTGGATTTCTTCCCGGAACAGATCAGGAACATGTGGGCTTAATCAGGCATGGGGCAAAATTGCTTTATGCTTTTGGAGAGGCATCGGTACCAAAAATTACAGTTATAACCCGAAAAGCCTACGGTGGTGCATACATTGTAATGAGCAGTAAGAATATGGGTGGCGACTTCAATTTTGCCTGGCCTACAGCTGAAGTTGCGGTGATGGGACCGGAAGGTGCGATAAAAATTTTGAACAGGAAAGAACTGGCTGCTTCAGATAATCCGGAAAAACTTAAGCAAGAATTGATAGCAGAATACCGGGAAACAACGGCCAATCCATACATTGCCGATGAGTATGGGTATATTGATGAGGTAATAGATCCTGCCGTGACAAGGAAAAAGCTGATTTCGGCTTTTGAACTTCTTCAAAATAAACACATTGAAAAAATGCCCCGTAAACATGGGAATCTTCCTTTATAATCTGGAATTATGAAACTAAAATCGTTACTCATTGCAAACCGTGGGGAAATTGCGTCCCGGATAATTAAAACAGCATCCGGGATGGGAATTAAAACCTATTGTTTTCAAACAGCCAAAGAGCCAAATGCTCTTTACCTGGAAAATGCAGATGTCGTCATTCATGAAAAGGACGAAAGCTCATCCATTTTTCTAAATGCAGAAAAGATTGTGAATTATGCAAAAGATATAGGAATCGATGCCATTCACCCAGGATATGGTTTTTTGGCTGAAGATCCACTATTGGCCCGTTTGTGCAAGGAAGAAGGAATTTTGTTTGTTGGTCCTGATGCCACTATTATTGAAACAATGGGAAACAAAGGCAAAGCTCGTGAGTTGGCTGAAAACGCCGGAATCCCAATTGTGAAGGGAAGCAAAAGACCTGCCTTGAATTTATCCGATGTTAAGGAGGATGTAGAAGATATCGATTATCCTGTGATTTTGAAAGCACTGGCTGGTGGGGGTGGAAAAGGAATGAGAATCGTCCGAAATCCGCAGGAATTGGAACCCATGTATAAAATGGCATGTGGCGAAGCTATAAATGCATTTGGAAATGGGGATATGTTAGTCGAAAAATTTATCGAACGTCCACACCATATTGAGGTGCAGGTTTTAGCTGATAAGCAGGGCAATGCATTGCATCTTTTCGAAAGGGAGTGCTCCATTCAGCGAAACCATCAAAAATTGTTGGAAGAAGCCCCTGCTCCAAATATGTCGGGTGAGCTGCGTAATAAGATTACAACTGATGCCTTAAAGTTGGTTAAGGAAACCGGATATTTTACTTTGGGGACAGTAGAATTCTTGCTTGACGAAGATGGCAGCTATTATTTCATGGAAATGAATACGCGCATTCAGGTGGAGCATCCGGTAACCGAAGCAATAACCGGTTTGGATTTGGTTCAATTGCAAATAGAGACAGCTTGCGGAAATTCTTTGACGTTAAGGCAGGAAGATGTAAAAATGAAAGGCTGTGCAATTGAGTTTCGAGTGAACGCAGAAGATCCTCAAAATAGCTTTGCTCCAAACTTTGGGATCATTGATGAACTGAGTTTTAAGGCGCAAAAAGGCCTTCGGATTGATGCGGGATATCTGGCAGGATCCGTTATTCCAAATTTATATGATTCACTCATTGCCAAACTGATTGTATCGGCAAAAAACAGAGAGGAAGTTATTTCAAAAGCCTTACAGGTAATGGGAAATGCTCAGGTTGAAGGGGTGAAAACTACAATTCCTTTTTTCAAGGCTGTATTAAGGCATCCGGATTTTATTGAGGGTGACTTTACTACTTCCTTCGTTAGTGAAATGAACATGCTTTATTTTCAGGAAGAAAACGAAGAGGAAGCAGCTGCAGCATTAGCTCTTCAATATTATTTAGATGAAATCAGGGCTATAGAATCGGAAACTGTTGGAACAGGAAATGCAACACCCTGGATTTCCAGAATGTTGAACAAAATCTCTTAAACCATGGGAAAAAGAAATAAGCAAAGATACATCGTGTCTGGTGCCAACGAATATAGTTTTAGTACATCTAACTATAAAATAAACCGCAATCGTAGGCATAAATTGAGTCAGGATAAAAATGGAGTTTACAGAATGTCTGTTCTTGGAAAAGATTTTCAGGGAACTGTAATCCATAAAAAGCAAAATATGATTAGCGTTGAAGTGAATGGGAATCAGTATGATTTTTTAATAGATACTGAACATTCTTATCAACGGAGAAAGCAACATCGGAATAATAATATTCAGGAAGATTTTATTCTGATAAAATCGCCCATGCCCGGAAAAATTGTAGGTTTGTTTGCCGAAAAGAATGCTGTTGTAAAAAAAGGAGACACTTTGCTTATCCTTGAGGCTATGAAAATGCAAAATCAAGTACTGGCACCCCAAGATGGTACGGTTGTAAGTGTCAATGTAAAAGAGAATGAAACTGTATTTGTTGATCAGGTTTTGATCGATTTGAAAAAGTGATTATGGAAACATCCAATAAATTCGAACCCAAAATATGCCCACGATGTGGGGCAATGGTGCCTTGCACCGGGGATTTGAATTGTTGGTGTATGAAAGTTGAAGTACCCGAAAAAGTGCTTGACTATATTTCGGCAACTTACGATGGCTGTCTTTGTCGTTCATGTTTAGAAAAAATCATTGAAGAGAAGAATATTCCCGATAAAAACGACTGATGTAGAAAGAGTTATTTTTAAAGATTCCACTTTGTTTTATTTTTGTATTTTTGCACGGATTAATAGAAAAAATTCAATACTATTCTACATATGTTTGAGAATCTTAATGAGAAGTTAGAACGATCGTTTAAGCTGCTGAAAGGGCAGGGTAAAATCACCGAAATTAATATTGCGGAAACGCTAAAAGAAGTTCGCCGTGCGCTTTTAGATGCCGACGTTAACTTTAAGATAGCTAAGTCATTTACCAATAAGGTTAAGGATATTGCTTTAGGTCAGGATGTACTTAATGCGGTGAAACCTGGTCAAATGATGGTTAAGATTGTTCACGATGAGCTTGCTAAATTAATGGGCGGCGAAACTGTAGATATCAACCTGACAGGGAAACCTACTATTATATTGATTGCTGGATTGCAAGGTTCTGGTAAAACAACGTTCACGGGTAAGCTTGCCAATCATTTAAAAAGCAAAAAAGGGAAAAAACCGTTGCTGGTTGCAGGTGACGTTTATCGTCCTGCTGCGATTGATCAGTTGAAAGTATTGGGTGAGCAGATTGGTGTTCCTGTTTATACCGAAGACGGAAATAAACAGCCGGTAAAAATTGCTAAGGCTGCCATTAAATATGCCAAGGAAAATGGAAATGATCTTGTAATTGTCGATACTGCCGGTCGTTTAGCCATTGATGAGGAGATGATGAAGGAGATTGAAGCTGTGAAAGCAGCTGTTGATCCTCACGAAACTTTGTTTGTGGTTGACTCCATGACTGGTCAGGATGCTGTGAACACAGCTAAAGAGTTCAATGAGCGTCTTAATTTTGATGGAGTTGTTCTTACTAAATTAGACGGTGATACTCGTGGTGGTGCTGCTTTGTCGATTCGTACGGTTGTGGACAAACCGATCAAATTTGTTGGTACAGGAGAGAAGATGGAAGCACTGGATGTATTCCACCCAACTCGTATGGCCGACCGTATTTTGGGAATGGGTGATATTGTTTCATTGGTTGAACGTGCCCAGGAACAATTTGACGAAGAGCAGGCAAAACAGCTGCAAAAGAAGTTGGCTAAAAATCAGTTCAACTTTGATGATTTTATCTCTCAGATTCAGCAGATCAAGAAAATGGGTAACCTGAAAGATCTTGCAGGAATGATTCCGGGAATGGGAAAAGCATTGAAAAATATTGATATTGATGATGATGCCTTCAAGCACATTGAAGCTATTATCTCATCAATGACTCCGGAAGAGCGACAAAACCCTGCTTTATTGAATGGCTCCAGAAGAAAACGTATTGCTGGTGGATCTGGTACCGACATACAGGAAGTTAATCGCTTGATTAAACAGTTTGATGAAACCCGCAAAATGATGCGTATGGTTTCTCAAGGCAAAAAGATAAACCCAATGATGGGAAATTTACCAAGGAGATAATTTGAAGAATACATATAATGAAGTTAATAGACGGTAAGAAAACTGCTGCCGATATCAAGGCAGAAATAGCTGAAGAAGTTAAAAAAATACAAGCTGAAGGTGGTAAAACTCCTCATTTAGCTGCTATTCTTGTTGGTCACGATGGTGGTAGCGAAACTTATGTCGCCTTCAAAATAAAAGATTGTGAAGAAGTGGGTTTTAAATCAACCTTGGTTCGTTATGAAAATGATGTGACTGAAGAAGAGCTGTTGGCTAAAATTGAAGAGATGAATCAGGACGATGACCTGGATGGTTTTATTGTTCAGCTACCTTTGCCTAAACACATTTCGGAACAGAAAATCATTGAGGCCATAGATCCTAAAAAAGATGTGGATGGCTTCCATCCTGTAAATGTGGGACGAATGGTTATTGGTCTTCCTTCTTATGTGTCTGCAACTCCTGATGGTATTGTTGATTTAATCAAACGTCATGGAATTGAGACTTCCGGAAAAGATTGTGTTGTCGTTGGTCGAAGCAATATTGTTGGTCGTCCTATGAGTATTTTGATGTCTCAAAAAGATATCAATGCTACCGTTACTGTTGCTCATAGCCGAACTAAAAACTTAAAAGAACTTTGCGCCAAAGCGGATATTCTAATCGCTGCATTGGGGTCTCCTGAATTTGTAACCGCTGATATGGTAAAAGAAGGAGCTGTTGTTATTGATGTTGGTACGACACGCGTAAAATCAGATAAAACAAAATCAGGTTGGAAATTGAAGGGTGATGTTTTGTTTGATGAAGTTGCTCCAAAATGTTCTTACATAACTCCTGTGCCAGGTGGTGTTGGCCCGATGACCCGTGTTTCATTATTGAAAAATACTTTGTTGTCGGCTAAAAAGGAGATCTATAAATAAATACTTGGGAAATTAGAACTAGTTATTTGAAATAAAACAAATCAAATGAAATTATTAGAAGGTAAAACAGCGATTATTACTGGTGCTTCCAGAGGTATTGGAAAAGCCATTGCAATTAAATTTGCTGAAGAAGGTTGTAATATTGCATTCACGGACTTAATGAGAAATGAAGCAATGGAAGCAACGGAAGCAGAACTAAATGCTATGGGTGTAAAAGCCAAAGGTTATGCTTCAAATGCTGCTAACTATGATGAAACTGAAGAAGTAGTAGGTGAAATCGTAAAGGATTTTGGAAGCATTGATGCATTGATAAACAATGCTGGGATTACAAAAGATACATTGTTGATGCGTATGTCTGAAGATCAGTGGGACGCAGTTATCAATGTAAACCTAAAATCTGTTTTCAACTTCACTAAAGCTTGCCAAAAAACAATGCTTAAACAACGCAGTGGTTCAATCGTAAACCTAAGTTCTGTTGTTGGTGTTAGCGGTAATGCTGGACAATCTAACTATTCAGCATCAAAAGCTGGTATTATTGGGTTCACAAAATCTATCGCAAAAGAATTAGGTTCTCGTGGAATTAGAAGTAATGCAATTGCTCCTGGTTTCATTATAACTGAAATGACAGGTCAAATACCAGAAGATGCGCGTAAAGCTTGGGAAGCTTCTATTCCTTTGAAACGTGGAGGTACTCCTGAAGAAGTTGCAAAAACTGCATTATTCCTTGCTTCTGATCTTTCATCGTATGTAAGCGGACAGGTAATCAATGTTTGTGGTGCAATGAATACTTAATTGAAAAGAATGCTTGAGATATAAAAAAGCCATAGAGTCTTTTGATTCTATGGCTTTCTTTTTATAATGAAAGGATGTTTCCATTAAAAAGATGTTGTCCGTAATCTGATCATAGCTAAAATAGAGTGATGATTTTCTATTTGAAATCTACATGTACACCTGATTCTATAAACTGAGATTTAATACCATCCAATTCTTCCTGACTGCTAAAACCAAAAATTTCACGTGTTTTTCCATTCTTTAGTTTGATGATAATTCCATTATAGCTTTTCTTAATCGGCTTTTCTGTTATCAAATCAATTTCAGACAAGCTGAATTTCTTTTTGAAACTTTTCTTTGAAAAGAGATAGTATAGCCCTCCTGCAGTTACAATGAGAACAAATATCCAAAAGATGACTCTTGAATTTAGGCTGTCGGCCATGTATATTTGAATACATGCATTTACAAAAATGACAAAGATTAAAAATGCGATTACTCCAAAACTAGTAAGTGAATTGTCTTTTATTTCCAGTACTGAATTATCTTTTGAGAATTTAATTTCCATAGTTATAATTGATAAACTTGTCAAATATAATAAGAATCACAGACAACAATAAGAAATGATAGGTTGGGATTGAAAATGAGTGTGACGATTCTCAATCCCCATTAAATAAATGTCTATTAGAAACCGACACCCTTGGGGTGGAAGCGTGATTCTCCAACAAAAAAGGCAACCTTATGGCTGCCTTTATATATAGCGAATAAAATTTGAAAATCTTATTTTGCGTAATTTACTGCTCTTAATTCACGGATAACAGTGATCTTAATTTGTCCCGGATAAGTCATTTCATCCTGAATGTGTTTTGCGATATCAAATGACAGTTTTTCTGTATCTCCATCTGAAATCTTATCACTACCTACAATTACACGTAACTCACGACCTGCCTGAATTGCGTAAGTTTTAAGTACTCCAGGATATGAAAGAGCTAAATCTTCAAGCGCTTTTAGACGTTTGATATATGACTCAACAACCTCGCGACGAGCACCCGGACGAGCACCTGAGATTGCATCACAAACCTGTACGATTGGTGCCAGCAATGTCTGCATTTCAACCTCATCGTGGTGAGCACCAATTGCATTGCAGATATCTGGCTTTTCTTTGAATTTCTCGGCCATTTTCATACCTAATACTGCGTGTGGTAATTCTGGTTCATCATCCGGTACTTTACCAATATCATGCAGCAATCCGGCACGTTTTGCCCATTTGGGGTTCAACCCAAGTTCTGAAGCCATAATAGCACTTAAATTTGCAACCTCACGCGAGTGCTGCAATAAGTTTTGACCATATGAAGAACGATATTTCATCTTACCAATCAAACGGATCAATTCAGGATGTAAACCATGAATTCCAAGATCGATTGCAGTACGTTTACCTGTTTCAATAATTTCTTCTTCAACTTGCTTTTTCACTTTCGAAACAACTTCCTCGATACGAGCCGGGTGAATACGACCATCAGTTACTAACTGGTGTAAGGCAAGACGGGCAATTTCACGACGCACAGGATCAAATCCTGAAAGTACGATAGCTTCTGGTGTATCATCTACAATAATCTCAATACCAGTTGCAGCTTCTAAGGCACGAATGTTACGACCTTCACGACCGATAATCCGACCTTTAATTTCATCACTTTCAATATGGAAAATAGTCACAGCATTTTCAATAGCTGTTTCTGTTGCAACACGCTGAATGGATTTAACTACAACTTTCTTCGCTTCTTTATTGGCTGTAAGTTTAGCTTCTTCCATGATTTCGTTGATGTAAGACATTGCTTCAGTTTTTGCCTCATTTTTCAAAGACTCAACTAACTGATTTTTTGCCTCTTCTGCCGACAAACCCGAAATCGCTTCCAACTGTTCAACTTTCTGCTTATGCATTTTTTCCAACTCTTCTTCTTTTTGTTGGACTTTATTTATTTGCATCGACAAATTCTCACGAATGACATCAGTTTCTTTTTTCTCTGCTTCAAAATCTTTCATCCTGCGGTTAAGTTCATCCTTACGTTGCAAGAAAGAAGCTTCACGCTGTTTTAACTTGTTTTCAAGAGAATTTACTTTGTTGTTTTTGTCATTTATGTACTTTTCGTGGTCAGCTTTAAGTTGAAGGAATTTTTCTTTTGCCTGTAATATTTTATCCTTTTTAATTACTTCTCCTTCAGCTTCAGCTTCGCTCAATATCTTGTTCTTTTTACCCAGGATTGATTTATCCCACAAAAAGTAGGATAATGCACCTCCGACTACTAATCCTGCAATAGCATATAATATTTCCATCATTTAGATATAAATTGTTCGTTAATAACTAAAAAAGCCAGCATTTCAATTCACTATCAATCATTTGGATTGAAAATGAACCGAAAGCGGGCTTTTGATATAATAATTTAAATTTTATTCGTTCAGTAAATAATTGCTCAATTCTTCATCAAGCTCTTTAAGTCCTTCTATGACTGGAGATTCGTCTTTTAATTCTTCTATCTCCAAATTTTTAAGTACAACCTGAAATGCAGTCATCGCTAAAAAATCCTGTGCATCCTGATTTGCATATTTTTTCTTGTACTCCAGAACAATATCATTTACCATCTTGGCAGCTTTCCTATATTTCTCCTCTTCTCCCCAATCTATCCTTAATGGATATAATCTACCATTAATATTAATATTTATTGAAAGCTTATCTGCCATGTTTACGATGCATTACACATTTAATTGGGCAATACATTTATCAATTTCCCGCACTATTTTATTGATGCGTTGTTTTACCAGCTTGTTTTCATCATCCTTAACTGATAAAACCTTTGCAACTTTTAAGTCGTCATACTTTTTGATCAAAGCTTCATTTTCACTTTTTAATCCGACGATTTCATTTTTCAGTAATTCAACTTGCTCTATTAGTTGTTGCTTATCTGTTTTTAAACTTTCTTGACGTTTGATAAGCATCCTGAATTTCGCCTTAAAATCTTCAAGTAAAATTTTATCTTGCTCAGTCATTATGTATGATTGCAAGGACAAAATTAATATTTTTGACCTAAAATTACACTAAGGTAACTTTATTTGTTGACTCCCACCAAGGATTAAACAAATTTTACTTAAAAATAGTTGATAACTGGCATGCCCTAAAGAATTGATATCCTATGAAATACCTAATAATACTAGTACTTCTTTTTTTTACAAAATCAAATAAAACAATCATTTCTAATCCTGATTACTTTTCGCCTCCAGTAGACATACCTATTCTTTTAAGCGGAAATTTTGGAGAACTGCGTGCCAATCATTTTCATTCAGGAATAGATATAAGAACAGAGGGAAAAACAGGGCTTGAGGTATATTCTGCAGCTGATGGAGAAGTTGCCAGAATTTTTATTTCACCAACTGGCTTTGGGCATGCTTTGTACATTAATCATCCAAATGGAACAACAACTGTTTATGGGCACTTGCAGGAATTTAGAGAAGATATCGCCGAATATGCAAAATCTGTTCAATATGAAAATGAATCTTTCAGCATAGACATTCCTGTTCCTAAAGGCAAATTTCCTGTAAAAAGAGGCGAATTAATTGCTCGAAGTGGCAACAGTGGAAGTTCCGGTGGCCCTCATCTTCATTTTGAAGTCAGGGATACCGAAAGCGAGCATCCTCTAAATCCTTTACTTTTCAACTTTGATATTGAAGACACGATGTCTCCTCAAATCCAGTCTGTAATGTTTTATCCTCTTTCTGAAGATGCCCATATTGCAGGACAGGTTTCTCCTAAAAAAGTGGAAACAGTATATTATGATGGTGCTTATCATTTGAAAAGTAATCCTACACTTTCTGTTTATGGAGAGGTTGGGTTTGGTATTCAAGCTTTGGATTATCTTGACGGAAGTTGGAGTAAGTGTGGTATTTATGAAATTGATTTATCGGTAGATGGTGAATTGATATATACTTTTGAAATGGATGAACTGGATTTTGATGAAACCCGCTATCTAAATAGTCACATTGATTACTCTTACTACATTGATAATAACAGACGTTTTCATAAAAACTGGGTAGAACCTGGAAATGAATTAAACAATTATCCTGTTTTGATTAATAATGGTAAAATTAAACTTGATGATGGCAAAACTCACCATATAAATTATGTATTGAAAGATGTATCCGGAAATAGCAGAAAGTTGGAATTTAAAGTATTATCTAAAAAGCTTGATATAAACCATGCAAAAGAAGCAGGCAGTTACTTTGCTTACGACCAAACCAATGTTTTGAATAAAGATGGAGTAGAAGCAAGTTTTAACCCGGGTACTTTTTATTCAAATTTTTATTTTGAATTTACTGAAAGCCCTTCTGGTGGAAAATACTATTCACCTATTTATAAGCTTCATAAGAATGAAGTCCCTGTTCATAAAAATTATGACTTAAGTATTACTGCCGATAATCTTCCGGTGAATCTTCGAAACAAAGCGCTTCTTGCTACAGTTAATGAAAAATCTGGTAAAGCATGGGCATTAGGTGGAAAATACGAAAATGGAAAAGTGACTGCCAGCGTTCGTGAGCTTGGAAATTTTGCTATTGTTGTTGACACTATTGCTCCAACAATAAAACCAGTAAATATCAACAACCACAAAACACTAACCAATAAAAACAAAATCAGTTTTAAAATTGATGATGATTTTTCTGGGATTTCCAGTTATAGTGGAGAAATTGACGGCAATTGGATTTTATTTGAATATGATGCAAAAAATGATTTATTGGAATATTATTTTGATGAAGAGCATCTGACATTGAACACAAACCATCAATTAGAATTGATAGTTACTGATGCAAAAGACAACAGGACAACATATGAAGCTGAATTTTATAGATAAGGTTCTTATAAAGGAGCATCAGACACTTAAATAAATAGCAACACGACAAAATGATTATTCAAATATTTCCTCTTTGTTGATGCCATTTATTGTTTTTTTCCGGGCGAGCAAATAAAATATATAGTGAATTAATAATCCAATCCCCCAAAAAATTATCATGGTGAATATTGCTCTAATATTCTCTGATTGTGAATGAAAACCACATAAAAACCAAAATAACGACACCGAATTAAATATCAAATAGGTAACAAAATGGAAACGGAAACCTATATCGTATAATGGCAATAACTCACGATCTCTTTTCCCGAAGAACCAACCAATTGCAAAATTGAAAACAAAGTACAAAACCGTAATTATCCATACCTGATTATACCTGAGGTTTTCTAAAAAGTAACTTAATCCATACCTAAATACAACAGCTCCGATAAAAAAGAAAAATGCAAAAAACATCAAATTTTTCGTTACTAACTTCATCTTTAGTCCTCCTTATTTATTAAGTTTTTTATTCGTTCATTATAAAAGAGGTTGATATTTCTCTTTGTAAAATTGCTAAGTAGCTTTTGTCCAAGTTCTGTCAAAAAATAATATTTCCGTTCAGGTCCTTTATTTCCCTCTCCTGTTTCAAAACTTACAACACCAACATGCTGATATTTTCTAAGGTTACGGTAAAGGCTTTGACTTTCACAACTCATCGTGTGATTCGATTGTTCCTCAACAAAAGTTTTAATCTCCTCGACATACTTTTTCCCATCTTTTAAGGAGAGAAAAATCCACAAGGTTAATTGCCCTTTTTTGTACGTTTCTTCCCATGCCAACAATAATTCAGATAAGTTATTATGATCTTTCATAGATTAGACCTTATGTATTAATCATCTTGTGTAATACAAATAAACAATAAAACATTAAGACTTGCAAGAGATTGCTTTTCTGCTTTCAACACAACAACGAAAACTTCAATTGAGGCACAAAGATTGACCTACATTCACTATCAAAAAACAAAGTCTATCATATCCCTTTGTTCTAGGTTTTAAGCTCTGTCTATCTAAAAAAACCTATTATCTTTGCCAGTCAAAACATAAACGTTTGACTATGAAAGCATATGTATTTCCCGGACAGGGAGCACAATTCCCGGGAATGGGGAAAGACCTTTATGAAAATTCGCCACTGGCAAAGGAATTATTCGATAAAGCCAATGAAATTCTTGGCTTCAATATCACTGACATCATGTTTGAGGGTACTGTTGACGACCTTAAACAAACTAAAGTTACTCAACCAGCAATCTTCCTTCATTCTGTTTTATTAGCAAAAACACTTGAAGATTTTAAACCTGAAATGGTTGCCGGTCACTCTTTGGGGGAATTTTCTGCACTGGTTGCCAATGGGGCTTTAACGTTCGAGGACGGATTAAAATTGGTATCTCAGCGTGCGATGGCCATGCAAAAAGCCTGCGAATTGGAACCATCAACTATGGCTGCAATTGTAGGTTTAGATGATGCTACTGTTGAAGAGGTTTGTGCCTCAATTGATGAAGTTGTCGTACCTGCAAACTACAATTGCCCCGGACAGTTGGTAATTTCAGGAAGTGAAGCTGGAATTGATAAAGCTTGCGAGGTGTTGAAAGAAAAAGGTGCCAAACGTGCATTAAAGTTAGTTGTTGGCGGTGCTTTCCATTCTCCATTAATGGAACCAGCCCGCGAGGAATTAGCAGCTGCAATTGAAGCAACAACATTCAGTGAGCCTGTTTGTCCAATCTACCAAAACGTAAATGCTGCTCCTACAAGTGATCCCGCAGTTATAAAAGAAAACCTGATTGCCCAACTTACAGCTCCTGTAAAATGGACTCAAACAGCTCAAAATATGCTGAAAGATGGTGCAACATTATTTACAGAAATTGGTCCTGGAAAAGTACTTCAGGGATTGATTAAAAAAGTAGATCGTTCAGCCGAAACTGCAGGAATTAGCAGTTACGAAGCATAAGAAATTATCGTTCAAATAATAAATGGATGTCATCCATAAACAATAAAAGGCCACATCTTTAGATGCAGCCTTTTATTGTTTATGAGGATTTTTTCTATTTCTTATTTGCTTTAATCCATTCACGTGCATTTACAAAAGCTTCGATCCATGGAGCAACTTCATCTTTTTTGCGATCCGTTGGATAATGAGCCCATTGCCATGGTTTGAATGCACGTTCCAGGTGAGGCATCATAGCCAGGTGGCGACCATCTTTAGAGCAGATTGATGCAGTATGATAATCCGATCCATTGGGGTTCCCAGGATAGAATTGATTCGCATATTTGTAAGGAATGTTGTATTCTTTTTCGTCATATGGTAGACTGAATTTTCCTTCGCCGTGAGCTACCCAAACGCCTAATTTCATTCCAGCCATTGTATTCAACATGACGGAGTTGTTTTCAGCAATTTCAATACCTAAGAATGCAGACTCGAATTTGTGTGATTCGTTATGCAACATCTTTGGCATCTCTTTGTGTTCAGGATAAATCAAGCCTAATTCAACCATAAGCTGGCAACCGTTACAAACACCCAAACTCAGTGTATCTTCACGTTTGTAGAAGTTTTCTAAGGCGATGCGTGCTTTTTCGTTGTATTTAAAAGCACCGGCCCAACCTTTGGCAGAACCCAATACGTCGGAATTGGAGAATCCACCAACAAATACGATTAGGTTTACATCCTTCAGTGTTTCGCGTCCGGCAATCAGGTCGGTCATATGAACGTCTTTAACGTCCATTCCGGCCAGGTAAAGCATGTAAGCCATCTCCCGGTCACCGTTTACTCCTTTTTCGCGTATAATGGCTGTTTTTATCTCACTTGGCTCACGACGTTTCAGGTCAATACCATAGTCGGCAGCTTTTCCTGTGAAGTTTTTAAAGTCGTACACCAATTCGTTTTTCTTGTAGTTCTGGAAACGTTCCAAAGCCAATTTTTCGCCACTTTGCTTGCGATCCATCAAGTATGATGTTTTGAACCACAATTCACGAAGAGAGTCGATATCGAATTGGTAGTTTTTATCGTTGATTTTAATTATAACTTCTCTTTTTGCTGAAGGAGTTCCGATTTTTACAAATTTCACAGCAGCTTCTGAAAGCTTGGCTTCCAATTTAGCTGCATCAGCAGCCTGAATAACAATCGCAGGGTTTTCATTGAAAAGAACTTTTGTGCTATCTGCTTCGCCTAATCCTGAAAGATCAAGGTTCAATCCGCTTTCGTTATCGCTGAAGCACATCTCAAGCAATGTTGTAATCAAACCACCAGACGCTACATCGTGCCCGGCAACGATTAACTCATCTTCAATAATATTCTGAATTGCATTGAAAGCATTTACGAAATACGCAGCATCTGCAACTGTTGGGGCTTCCTGTCCAATTTTGTTAATTACTTGTCCGAAAGCACTTCCGCCCAAGGCTAAGGCAGTAGAAGAAAAGTCAATGTAGTAAAGAGGTTTATTTTCATCATTAACAACAACTGGTTCAATAACTTTCTTCACATCAGTAACTTCACCAGATGCAGAAATAATTACAGTTCCAGGTGAGTATACAACATCATCTTTGTATTTCTGGGTCATTGACATGGAGTCTTTTCCCGTAGGAATATTTACCCCAATAGCACAGGCAAAATCGCTGGCTGCTTTCACCGCTTTGTAAATGCGGGCATTTTCTCCCGGATTTTTAGCTGGCCACATCCAGTTTGCACTTAAAGAGATGCTTTTGATTTTATCCGGCATTGGAGCCCAAATGATGTTGGTTAATGATTCAGAAATAGAAAGGACTGAACCTTTTTCTGCATCCACCATACCGGCAACAGGTGCATGACCAATAGAAGTCGCCAATCCACTTATCCCTTGGTAATCTAATGTGATAACACCTAAGTTGTTTAAAGGAAGGTGAAGTTTTCCGGCTCCTTGCTGTTTCGCAATTCGTCCGGTTACCGAACGGTCGACTTTGTTGGTTAACCAGTCTTTAGAGGCAACAGATTCCAATTGAAGTACATCTTCAACATACGATTCAATTTTCTCCTGATCGTAGGCTAAATCTGCAAATTTAGAATCTTCTGTTTTGTCTGTTAAAACTGTTTTTGGAGGATTCCCAAACATGTATGCCAACTGCCAGTCGATTGGTGTTTCACCCGTTTTTGAGTTTTTGAAAGTGAACTGCATATCTCCAGTCGATTCACCAATTACATACATTGGAGAGCGTTCACGATCAGCAATGTTTTTAAGTTTCTCAACGTCTTTTTCGTGCATCACAAGTCCCATGCGTTCCTGTGACTCGTTACCAATAATCTCTTTTTGAGAAAGGGTAGGGTCTCCAACCGGAAGTTTATCTGTGTCGATGATACCTCCAGTTTCTTCCACCAATTCGGAAAGGCAGTTTAAGTGTCCGCCAGCACCGTGGTCGTGGATAGAGACAATTGGATTGTCATCAGCTTCAGATAGTGCGCGGATTGCATTGTAGGCACGTTTTTGCATTTCCGGGTTCGCACGCTGAACAGCATTCAGCTCAATCGCATTTTCAAATTCACCGGTAGCTACAGAAGAAACAGCTCCACCACCCATTCCGATACGGTAGTTGTCACCACCCAGCAAAACAACTTTATCGCCTTTTGTTGGTGTATCTTTCAGGCTGTCTTTTTTGCGACCAAATCCAATACCACCGGCCAACATGATCACTTTGTCGTAACCGTATTTCTTGTAATTTTCGAAATGCTCGAACGTAAGAACTGATCCACAGATAAGCGGTTGCCCAAATTTGTTACCAAAATCGCTGGCACCGTTGGATGCTTTGATCAGGATTTCTTCCGGAGTTTGGTATAGCCATGGGCGTTCCTCTGTTGCTTGTTCCCAGTTGCGGGAATCTTCCGAACGTGGATAAGAAGTCATGTAAACGGCAGTTCCAGCAATGGGTAAACTACCTTTACCACCTGCAATACGGTCGCGAATTTCTCCTCCTGTACCTGTTGCAGCACCGTTAAATGGCTCTACAGTAGTAGGGAAGTTGTGTGTTTCTGCTTTAAGCGAAAGCACTGTTTCAATATCTTTTACTTCGAAGAAGTCTGGTTTGTCTTGTGTCTTTGGAGCAAATTGCTCTACCGTTGGCCCTTGTACGAACGAGCAGTTGTCTTTATAGGCAGAAATAATTTTATTCGGATTGGTTTCGGATGTCTTTTTAATCATCTTGAAAAGAGATGATTCCATTTCAACTCCATCAATAACAAATGATCCGTTGAAGATTTTATGGCGACAGTGTTCTGAGTTTACCTGAGAAAATCCAAATACTTCACTGTCTGTTAGTTTGCGACCTAGCTTCTCTGAAACGGAATTCAGATATTGGATTTCATCTTCACTTAATGCAAGTCCTTCCTGCTCATTGTATGCCGCAATATCATCAATCTCAATAATAGGTTCCGGTTGCTTGTTGATGGTGAAAATTTCTTGTTCCAGTCCGTTGTACATACGTTGCAACATGTGGTCGTATGCAGCATCTTCATTCGGAACTTCAAAAAACTCCTCGATTCGGATAATGCCTGAGATGCCCATGTTTTGGGTGATTTCAACGGCGTTGGTACTCCATGGAGTAATCATTTCTTTTCGAGGTCCTACGTAAAATCCTTCCAGTTTTTCATCATCAACATAAGTAGCTTCACCAAATAACCATACCAATTTTTCAATGTCGGAATCAGCAAAAGAACTTGTTGATTGAACAGCAATTACACTGTTTTGAGGAGTTTTAAAAAATGAAATCATGTTTTATTTATTTTGTTTGAAAAGATGTGTTATAAAACACAGTGCAAAGATAAAAAATACTTAAGAAGAAATTGGTGCATTGTTTTTAAAAGAGGCTTAATGTGAATAAGTAAGTCGTTTTGTTAAAATACTATTCAGATCACCCCCTGTTTTTCTGCTAACTTTGCTCAAAATTTAGTTGAGATGGATTATAATTTTGAAGAATACAGAAGTTTGGTTTGTGAAGTTGATGAATTGGGTGAAAAACTTTCAACGGAGCATAAAACACATATGAAATGCAAAAAAGGATGCGATTTGTGTTGCATGGATTATAGCGTTTTTCCGGTTGAGTATTATGCTATTCAAAATGCATTGGAAGAGCAATCTGTGGATTTTCAAGATTCTGTAGATGGTAGCTGCATCTTTTTAAAAGATCACGTTTGTCAAATATATGAGAATCGTCCGGTTATTTGCCGTACTCATGGTTTGCCCTTACTTTTTATGAATAATGATCAGTGGGAACTGTCGGCTTGTGAGTTAAACTTTACTGAGTTTGATGATGAAGAGTTCAATACTGAAAATACGTTTCCTCAGGATAAATTTAATAGCAAGCTTTTCCTGTTAAATCAGAAATTCATCAAAGAAAATAAGCTGGATTATTCAGATTTTGATCTGCTTGGAATAAAGAATTTAACTCAAAAAGGGAATCAATAAATGATTCCCTTTTAAATTTTCATGACGTATTTCAAATTATTTTAATGCATCTGCAATTGCTTTTGAAAGCGAAGTAGTTGGTCTGCCGATTAATTTTGATAATTCATGACTATCGTCGTATAAATCGCCTTTTTCTGTTGAAACGTGAGTTCCTGCGAAGAATTGAGCCATTCCCTCAGGCATACCAGCACCTTCCAGTATTTTAGCGTATTCTTCAACCGCAACATTTGAGTAAGGGATTGTTTTTTCGGCTTGTTTTGATAATTCTGCAGCAAAATCACTCATCGTAAAGGATTCGTCTCCTGCAAGCTCATAGGTTTTTCCGGCATGTCCATTAGAAGATAAAACGACAGCAGCAGCTTCCGCAAAATCTTCACGGGTTGCCGATGAAATCTTACCTTCACCAGAACTACCAACTAAAGTGCCCTGGGTTACAACATCGGAAACTGTCATGGTATAATTTTCTGTGTACCATCCATTTCGAAGGATTGTATAAGGTATTCCTGAATCCTTGATGAGTTTTTCTGTTCCTATATGTTCTCCTGCCAGTGCCAGAGTTGAGGTGTCTGCACGTAAGAGACTGGTATAAACGATTTCTTTTACACCCGCTATTTTTGCTGAGTTGATCACGTTTTCATGTTGTTCCAAGCGTTTGCCAATTTCATTCCCGGAGATAAGCAATAGTTTGTCGATCCCTTTTAAAGCATCGACTTGGTTTGTGGTTTCCATATAATCAAATGCTTTTGCTTCAACTCCCAAACTCGCCGCTTTTTCAACGGAACGAACAAAGGCTACAATATTCTCCGCAGGTACTTTTTCTTTTAATTTTTCAACAACAATTTGTCCTAATTGTCCGGTTGCTCCAGTTACTCCTATTTTCATTACTTTATTTTTTAATAATTAATAACTATACAATATTTGCTCTTAAAAAGTATTTAACTTACTTTTGGAGAGTTGAAAATAAAAAGTAAGTTTCAATTATCCAATAACTTACATGAGGGTTTTGTACTTACTTTTGGGTTAGATTTATTAATAACCAGTAGATTATGAACGAAAATATTTTGAAAAAGTTTGATAATACGGAACACTGTCCGGTAAGAAATGTGATGGACAGGATTGGAGATAAATGGTCAACGCTGGTTTTATTACTACTGGATGAAGGAGAAGTATTACGGTTTAATGAATTGAACAAGTATATTGGGACAATTTCGCAGAAGATGTTGACCGTTACCTTGAAAACATTGGAAGCAGATGGCTTGATCAATCGTAAAGTATATCCGCAAATACCTCCAAAAGTGGAATATCGCTTAACCCAACGCGGACAAAGTTTAATGCCTCATATACATGCTTTGGTTAACTGGTCGAAAGAGAATATGGATGAGATTCAACTTTCAAGAAAGAAGTACGAAGAAGAAGCTTTAAATAACTAATAAGGGATTATTTTTTAAAGTTGATTGTATAGTTCTTGTCATTTCCATATAAATTATGAAACTTGAAATTTGAGTTGTAAGCCAGTTCTTTCACATCTTCAATTTTCAATTTATCAGGGTCGCCAGCTAATTCCGTAATAGATAAAATCCCATTTTTTGTC
The DNA here is from genome assembly GCA_963676845.2 of Prolixibacteraceae bacterium. Lineage (GTDB taxonomy): Bacteria > Bacteroidota > Bacteroidia > Bacteroidales > Prolixibacteraceae. The sequence continues at coordinate 74,835 of CAXXKK010000034.1, forward strand.
AACATCCTGTAGGATTCATCAAAGTATTCAACTTTGTTCTCAACTTCACCAATTACAGTAACCATATATATTCTAGAGAAACTATTATCTGGAAAATTGAAATTTTCACCATTGCAGAGATGATATTCAACATTTGTGATGGCTCTTTTAGAAATACGCTTTTTTGCGTGATCAAGCATTTCTTGTTGAATGTCTGCTAAAACTAATTTCCCAAAGGGTAATGATCTGGCAACAGGTATACTAAAATACCCGGGTCCGGGACCAAGTTCCAATACCTTGAAATCATCTTTTAGTTCAAGTCTTTTGATTAACTTTTTGGGTGACAAGAATATGTTTCTAAAAGGAATTAATAAAGTGAATGCCATTTGGTATGGAAATACCCCTTTTGTCGCAAATCTTTTTGCTATTCCTGGGTTTTGAGAGATAGTATCTTTACTGATAAGATTTTGCATTTTTCCATTTTATAGCTGTCCAAAGTATAAAAAAACAGGTTGAGATTTCTATTATACTAAAGAAAAAATAATGGAGGCTATTCTCATCAACGAGTAAACTGCCAGCTTGTATGATGAATAGTAAAAGTGGCATTGCGATATTGAAAATCCTATTCCATTTGTATTTTGCGAATCTCGATAATATAATCATTAACATTGGTATCTCCATGAGGATGGCAAATCCAAATAAAAACTCTTGTGTTAACTCCATTGTCCCAACTCTTCCGTTGAGTATATCTTGCAAATCAGCGGAATACATTAAGGTAAAAACATCGCAAAAAATGAAGTTTACAACCAAAAATATCCAGCTGAAAGAGAGAATGATTTTTTTGTCCATTTTTAAATTGCTTGTTGATTTTATTATTAGGCGGTTCTAACAAAAAATTGTTACAACAAGTCTAAGTATTTAATGGTTCTTTAATAAAATTCTACAAATTATAAAACCATTTTTATCCTGAATTGTACCTATTCCTATAGAAATATCTGGAAAATGTTGAGGGATATACGACAGAATTACAATCAATTTAAATTGGATAGGAATGACTTAATAAACAGACCAATTTTGTTTTTTGACTTCTGGTTACAAGAAGCAATTAAACTGAAGGTTAATGAACCTACAGCCATGACAATTTCAACTGCAAAGGATGGCTATCCGGACTCTCGAATTGTTTTATTGAAAGATTTAACTGATGAAGGATTTATCTTTTTTACGAACTATATCAGTACAAAAGGAAATCAAATTTTGCATAATGATAGAGTTGCGTTAAACTTTTTTTGGCCGGAAATGGAAAGACAGGTTCGGGTAAAGGGAACTGCTCAAAAGGTTGATGAAGCTTATTCAACGGATTATTTTAAATCCAGACCACGTGATAGTCAACTTGCTGCAATTGCTTCGGAACAGAGCAAAGAACTAAAAAGCAGAGAAGAGCTTGATGCAAAATTCAAACAATTAAATAAAGCTCTGCATGATAAGGAAATTGAGAAACCAGCTCATTGGGGTGGATATATTGTAAAGCCATTTGAAATTGAATTTTGGCAGGGGAGGGCAAACCGGCTTCATGATCGTTTTCGATATTACCTGCAAACAGATGGTTCGTGGTTAATTAAAAGGCTTTCACCTTGAATTGTAGAAAAGATGAGAGTGTCTAAGAAGAAGATGTTGCGACCTGTTGATCTTAGATAGACTCTTTATGTACATGTTATAAATCTGCATTAACGGAGAGGTTCCTGCGGGGAAAGGAAGAGCTTCTGTAGGATTTTGAACCTTCCAGCATCATTTTTTTGCTTTTCTGCTGTACTGGAATGCAAAAAAACTTGCAAGATTTGAGAAAAGACACTGCAGGGACCGAAATTTTCAAGCAGAATCACAAAAAAGTTCGCAGAATTTGCAAAAAATGCAGATGAGAAACAAAAAAATTAGCAGGAAGACCTAAAAATGATACAGAACTTAAAAAGAGACTTGCAGAGAAGAAAAAAGCGATACTGAAATGATTCAATATCGCCTTTCTTATATATAAGAAATAATTTCTTAGTCTAATTTGTGGATTACCAATCCGGAACGAAGTTTTGGTTCAAACCATGTTGTTTTAGGTGGCATGATATTTCCTGTATCTGCAATGTCAATTAGTTGTTTCATAGAAACTGGATAAAGTGCAAAAGCAACTTTCATATCACCATTGTCAACACGCTTTTTCAGTTCTCCCAAACCACGAATTCCACCAACAAATTCAATTCTAGTTGAAGTTCTTAGATCCTGAATATCCAGAATTGGTTCCAAAACCTGTTTTGAAAGGATGGTTACATCCAGAACACTAATTGGATCGTTATCATCGTAAGTTCCTGCTTTTGCAGAAAGTTTGTACCATTTACCATCCAAATACATGCTTAATTCATGAAGCTGAGAGGGTTTGTAAATATCAGCACCCATTTCTTCAACATCAAAACCTTCACCTAATTTGCTGATAAGTTCAGTTTCTGACAAACCATTTAAATCTTTTACAACACGATTGTAATCAATGATTTGTAGTTGATTGTCAGGAAAATGAACAGCCATGAAATAGTTGTATGATTCATTTCCTGTATGATTTGGATTTTGAGCTTTGCGTTCGAGGCCGATACGTGCAGCAGCAGCAGTACGGTGGTGACCGTCAGCTACATAAGTTGCAGGCACTTTGGTTTCGAAAAGTTTCTCAATTTCCTTATTGGTTTCTGCATTGCGGATAGCCCAAAAATGATGACCAAAACCATCTTCGGCAACAAAATCGTAATCAGCTTCCTGGTTTTTCACAATTGATTCAACAATGGCATCAATTTCAGGAACTGCTTTATATGAGAAGAAAACGGGTTCAATGTTCGCATTCAGATAGCGAGTCAGGATCATGCGGTCTTCTTCTTTGTCCGGACGGGTAAGCTCGTGCTTTTTAATGATTCCGTTATGATAGTCATCACAGGCAGCAGCACCAACAATTCCGTACTGAGTGCGGCCATTCATGGTTTGTGCATAGATGTAATAACGAGCTTCTTCGTCTTCCACTAACCAACCTTTTTCCTGGAATGCTTTAAAATTCTCAACAGATTTGCTGTAAACTTCTTCGGAGTGAACATCAGTCCCATCAGGGCAATCAATTTCTGCACGAGTGATGTGCAATAAAGAATTTTCTTTTCCTGAAGCCATTTGAGCTGCTTCTGTACTGTTCATCACGTCGTAAGGAAGACAAGCTAAGTCTTCTACAATTTCCGTTGGTGGACGTAGTCCTTTAAATGCCTTAATGGTTGCCATACAATTATTATCTTTTTTTGAGGATGCAATAATCCTGTTTTTATTTCAGTATTCCAATAAAAACAAAATTAGGGGATTTATTATTAATTGATAATTAATAAAACTAAATTCTTATTTGTTTACACGGAATGTTTCATTTCCTTTTTCAAAGAAGGAGACAATCTGTTCTGCTGCAGCTATACCTGCGTTTATATTTGCTTCACAGGTTTGAGCTCCCATTTTTTTAGGTGTAAAAAAGTATCGTCCTTTAAATTTATCTTCAAAAACAGAAGCACAATCCGGAGTAATGTCTGCAAGATATTTTACATCTGTTCTTTTTTCAAGAAACTCACATAAATCATCTTCATTAATAACTTCTTTGCGTGCTGTATTTATGAGAATTGAATTTTGCTTTAAATGTTTTAGTATTTCCATACTTACTGATTTGATGTGTTCTCCTCGTGCAGGAACATGGATTGAAACAATGTCTGAAGTTGCATAAAGCTCTTCCAGTGAGTTTGTTACTTCTAAACCTTCAGATATTGCCTGAGTTTTGCTGTAACGGGTAAAAACTTTGATTTTCATTCCCAAACCACGGGCAATTCGATGTACATTTCTGGCAACATAGCCATAGCCATGCAGTCCTAAAGTCCTTCCCCGAAGTTCACCTCCGGGCTTTCCGGTAAAGAATTCACGGACTCCATAGATGGCAAGACCGATTGCCAGTTCCGCTACTGCGTTTGAGTTCTGACCGGGGGTATTCATCACAACGATCCCTTTCTTTTTTGCAGTAGAGATATCAACATTATCATATCCGGCTCCGGCTCTTACAATAATCTTGAGGTTTGTAGAAGCATCTAATAATTCGTTATCAATAATGTCACTTCTGATAATGATTGCTTCTGTGTTTTTTGAAGCTTCTATTAATTCTGATTTTGACTTGTAACTTTCAAGAAGCTCCAGGTGATAACCAGCCTGATTGAAAATATCAGCTATCTTTTGAATAGCTACAGGGGCAAATGGCTTTTGGGTGGCAATTAATACTTTTCTCATTTGTTGAAAATTTATAGTGTATTAAGGATTTCAAGAAAAAGTTAACCAATCCTGTCTATTGCTTTTGAACGAATAATATTTATGTTCGTTTCATTTCCCCCGGTATAAAACAAAAAGAGCAGGAAAAAATCCTGCTCTCTTATCGTATTGTGTCTTGTAATTAATGTTTTGCTTCAAATTCCTGCATTGCGTCAATCAGTGCTTGTACACTTTCGATTGGCATTGCATTGTATATTGATGCGCGGAAACCTCCAACAGAGCGGTGTCCTTTAATACCCATCATTCCTTTAGCTGTTGCAAATTCTACAAATTCTTTTTCAAATTCTTCGTATCCCGGAGCCATAACGAAAGTAACATTCATTAATGAACGGTCTTCTACAGCAGGAATGTTTGGAGCAAATAATTTGTTGCGATCCAATTCATTATAAAGAACTTCAGCTTTAGCAATGTTTTTCTTTTGTACAGCTTCAATTCCACCATTTTCTTTTAACCAGGTAAGTGTTTGCAAACATGCAAAAACAGCTACACATGGAGGAGTGTTAAACATTGAGTCTTTGCTGCTGTGTGTAGTATAGTTAAGCATTGTTGGAATTTCTCTTTCAACTTTTCCAAGAGCTTCATCTTTTGCAATAACTAGAGTAACACCTGAAGGACCTAAGTTTTTCTGTGCACCAGCGTAGATTAAGTCATATTTTGAGATGTCAATAGGACGACTGAAAATATCTGAAGACATATCTGCTACCAAAGGAACAGAAACTTCAGGATCAGCTTTTATTTGAGTTCCAAAAATGGTGTTGTTCGTTGTGATGTGAAGGTAATCGGCATCAGCAGGAACGTCATATGATTTTGGGATGTAGTTGAAATTTTTGTCTTTCGAAGAAGCAACCTCAACAACTTCACCAAAATATTTTGCTTCTTTTTGAGCTTTCGATGCCCAGGAACCTGTATTTAGGTAAGCAGCTTTTGATTTCATTAAGTTGTAAGGAGCCATCAGGAATTGAAGGCTTGCACCCCCTTGTAAAAACATTACCGAATAACCTTCAGGGACGTTCAATAACTCTTTAACAAGAGCAACTGCATCGTCCATCACCGAAATGAATTCTTTGTCGCGATGGGAAACTTCCATCACTGAAAGACCTGTTCCATAAAAATCCATAGCAGCTTCTGCTACTTTTTGTTTGGTGTACTCGGGTAAGATTGAGGGTCCCGCATAAAAGTTATGCTTCTTCATTTTTAGTTATTTAAGAGTTAAAATTTATTCTTTTATATTTTTATAAATAATTTTCAAAGTTAACGAGTTCTGTGGAAATTTCTATAATAGAAAAAAAGTATTCAATATTCTATTGTTAGAAATTTAGAAATTCTGTTTGAAAAGATAGTTCTAAAACGATTTATTAGCTCGATGATATTGGGAGCAATTCCCCATTTTCATAAATCGGAATGATGTTCGTGAAATCAGGTTGATGACAGAACTCAATACAGTCATCCAGTCCTTTTTCTGCTAAACGACCTTTTTGTGCAGCTTTTAGAATATACTTGTTTAAGTCTGGTTTTGCTATTTCCCATAAATCTAGTGAAGCTGTTACGGCATCGCATATGGTTTCAAATTTACCTGAAGCCATTAATTTTTCGGCTAAAGCTCCTGCGAAAACAGTATCTTCCAGTGAAAAACGGTCTTTCCATGATGCACAGAATATAAGTACAGGTGAATTCTGCTTAATTATCCATTGGCTTAAGGCTGTCAGATTTAAGAATGAACCAATGGCAACTTTTTGGGAATGGCTGGCCATGTTAATGCAACGAGTCCCGTTTGTTGTTGAATAGACAATTTCTTTTCCTTTTACCCTTTCTTCAGTAAAATTGAAAGGTGAATTTCCAAAATCTGCAAAATCAAGCACATATCCATTGCGTTCAGATGCTACTATGAATCCTTCTTCTTTCTTAGCCTTGGCTTCTTCAACCGTTGATACAGGTATAATTCGGCGTACACCGTTATGGAATGCTGTGCAAATGGCGGAAGTTGCCCTTAGAATATCTACAACGACTACGATATTTTCATCATCTGCATGTTTGGGATAAATTGCTGGCGATAAGCAAACCTCCAAACGGCGCTTTTCATTCTTCATTCACTGATATTCTTGATTAAGCCGCAAAGATAATCGAACTGGGAAAATTTCAAAAATAGATACAAGAACAAAGATCCAAGATCTCAGAAGCTTAAAATAACTGTTTATGAGAATTAATGACTTCTAAATAAAAGGCATTTTAACGATTTTTGCTTTCAATAGTTTATTTCTTACGATGATATAAATTTCTGTTCCTACAGATGAATATTTTTTTGCGACATATCCCATTCCAATACCTTTATTTAATACAGGTGATTGAGTCCCGGATGTTACTTCACCAATCAGGTTTCTATCTTCATCGCTAATGGCGTAGCCATGGCGGGGAATACCACGATCGATCATTTCAAAACCACGTAAAATTCGTCCAACACCTTCTGTTTTTTGAAATTGAAGGAATTTTTTATCGATAAAGTCGTTGTTTTCGTTCAATTTGGTAATCCATCCAAGCCCCGCTTCAAGAGGAGATGTTGTGTCTGTTATGTCGTTTCCATACAGGCAATAACCCATTTCCAGACGCAAAGTATCACGAGCACCTAAACCAATTGGTTTAATATCGAATTCTTTTCCGGCTTCAAAAATGGCATCATAAATTTGTTCTGCCTTGTCGTTGTAGAAATACAATTCAAAACCTCCGGCTCCGGTATATCCGGTTGCCGAAATGATAACATCTTTTATGCCTGCAAATTCTCCGGTTGTGAAGGTGTAGTATTTTAATTCGCTTAAATTGATATCTGTAAGCTTTTGTAATACTTCTATTGCTTTAGGTCCCTGGATAGCCAGCTGACTAATCTTATCAGATGCATTTTCAAGTTCAGCACCAAACTTATTATTCTTAGCTACCCATTCCCAGTCTTTATTAATGTTTGCCGCATTTACAACCAGCATATATTTTTCGGGTTCGAAATAATAAACCAATAAATCGTCAACAATTCCGCCTTCACCGTTGGGGAAACAAGAGTATTGTGCCTGGCCCGGTTTTAAAACCGAAATATCATTACTGGTAACATATTGAACTAATTTTTCTGCATTGGGACCTTTAACCCAAAACTCTCCCATATGTGAAACATCAAAAACACCAACTCCGTTGCGAACAGTCAGGTGCTCATCTTTGATTCCCGTAAATTCAACAGGCATTTCAAATCCTGCAAATTCAACCATTTTCCCACCTGCGTTTTTATGTATCTGATTAAATGCTGTTGTCTTCATATTTTGTATTTTATTTTAGGTGCAAAGTTAAAATAGTTCAACCTTAAAAACCGGATAATGATCATTATTTCATTTGTTTTTTTCAGTTCAGCTAAATTGTATTTCAAAATATATGACTTAGAAAATCTGAATAATTACAGAAAACAGAAGGTTTCAAAAAGCAATACTGGCATTTTATTCAGTAAAAGGTTATATTTAATAGTGAATAATTTGATATACAGATTGTTCTATGTATAAAAGAAACTAATCTTTATTTTTTTGTTTTGAAGTTTAATAATGATAGTGTTAAATAGAGAGGTTATAGGATTGGAATGCAAAAGAAAGTATCAGACAGTGATGAAAAGCAAAAAGGGAATAATATAAATCAGGTTATTTCTTCGATTGCTCATGAGTTGAAAACTCCGTTGTCGGTTATTAGTTCAAATCTTCAATTACTTAAGAAGATAAACAACTCAACTGATCCGGATTTAGCAAATGATGCTTTCCAGTTGTGCGAAGAAGCTGTTGGAATAATGAATCATTTTATTGGCAATATCTATTATTTATATAGGTTGAATAGAGGCTTGGTAAATCTTAATATAAGATCGGTGAATTTGAACGATTTCTTTGAGTCTTGTTTTCTTGAAAAATCATTCCCGGGCATATATAAAAAAAGAATTAGGCTGGATTATGAGCTAAATCAATCTTCAATAATAATTGATGAAGATCTTTTATTGATGATTTTTAAAGTGTTGACAGATAATGCGCTGAAGTTCTCTGCAGAAACTGTAAGTGTTGTTGTGTTGTGCGAGAATAATTTATTGAAAGCAGAGATTGTTGATAGGGGAATTGGGATTCCTGAAGATGAATTGAATTATGTGTTTGATCCATTTTATCGTGGAAGTAATATAAAGTTTATTTCCGGATCTGGATTAGGATTGACTATTGCAAATAGAATTATAAAAATGTTGAAAGGTAAAATATCTGTGCATAGCAAGGTAGGAGAGGGGACAAAGATTATATTAGAAATTCCTGATTATGAGAGCTAAAAAGATACTTATTATTGAGGATGATGAGTTATTGTCAAAAACTCTTCGGAACTTGTTAAAAGCAAATGGATATATTCCAGAAATTGCGAATTCTGGTTCTGATGGTATCCTAAGAGTATATGATTTTTTGCCTGATCTCATTTTGTGTGATATTAATATGAAGCCAATAAATGGTTATCAGGTATATCGCATTTTAAATGATAGCTCGGTGACACAAAAAATACCTTTTATCTTTATTACTGCAAGATCCGAGATTAAAGATATTCGGATGGGGATGGAGCTTGGTGCAGATGATTACATAGTGAAACCTTTTGAAAATGAGGATTTATTAAAATCAATTGAAGTCAGGCTGAAGAAGTTTGAGACATTAGTTGATATTGGAAAGAGCGATTATCGTGCACTTCTGGAACTTTCACCTAATGGTATATTTTTATTTAGTGAAGATTCTATTTTTGAAATAAACCAGGCATTTAGCCAATTAACAGGTTATAATATTGATGATTTAGAGGGAAAAACATTAAAACAGTTAATTGATAGTGGAAAACAAAAATCTTTATTTGATAATGTTGACAATTGTTCTAATGGATTATTGAAAACCTTTGATGAAGAAATTGAATTTATTAAAAAAGATGGGGATCGTTTTTCTTGCCGTTTATATGTTACAGCAAGCCAGCAGTATAATGGTTTTGTTTTGCTTTTGGGGATAATTTCAACAAGTGGAATAGATTTGAAAATAAACCAATCTGAGTACCGCAAACTCATAAACATTCTTTCTGAAGAACACGTTGATGTGAGTGGTAATTTGGTTAAGAAACTTCAAAATGAGTTTCATTTGGAAAATAATGATACAGATGAAATTCAGGTTAGTACTGATGACCTTTTTTCAAAAAGGGAAAAAGAAGTGTTGTTACTTTCTTGCAAAGGCTTACCTATTAAAAATATAGCGGATGAGCTTAATATATCAGGAAGAACGGTTGAGAAACATAGGGCAAAATTAATGGAAAAGACTGGTTCAAGGAATATTGTTGAGGTTATTGTTTATGCTCTAAAAAATGACTTGATAGAATTATAAAAACAGCTCAAATCTACGAAATGAGCTGTTTTGTTTATTATTGTTGTATATCTCTATTTGCTTGAAATAATTGGTTGTTAGAATTCTAATTCATATTTCTTTCCAAATTTTATTGCCTCTTCTCGTGTGTCAAATTTACCTATACGTACTTTATAGTATTCTTCAAATACTACAATGAAATTATCTCCCAACTCGGAGAAAGCAGCTTTTAATACAGTGTTTAATTCTTCTGCATTTTCTCGTATCATATAAGCTCCTAATTGAATTTTATAATAACCATCGTCTTGAACTAAATAGGCAGGACTGTATTTCTTTAATGAAATGATTGCAGTACCATCATAATATGTTGTAGGTGTTTTAGTTGTTATGGTTGTGCTAAATTCTTCTGCTACCTCTACTGGCTCCGGAACCTCATAAGTTTCACGGATCATCTCAAATAAACTGTCAACATTAAAATTACAGTCTCCAGCTACGTTTGTAAATTCAACTCTTCGGTTCATTGCTCTTGCATAATCTGTGTCTTCATCCATTAATGGATGTTCTTCTCCATATCCCACAATTCGAATACGATTAGGGTCAGCTCCAGCATCAACCAAGGTGTTTCTGACAGCACTTGCTCTTCTTTCACTTAAAATTTGGTTATATTCATCGGTCCCCTCAGAATCAGTGTGTCCACCCAGTAGAAGAACTAAACAGTCCGTTTGTTTGTGTGCATTTGCAAGAGCTTCAAGAACGGGGTTATATTTGGGCATGATCTGGGATTTGTCAAATTCAAAGAGTACATAGTATGGATTGTACTGGTAGCTCTCGTCAATAACTTCAGGTTCAGGTTCTTCTATAATCGGATCAATATTAATTCGTTCTCTATATTTACCAGTTAATAGATTTGAAATAGTTAAGTCAAAACTTCTATGGCCAACATCAAATCCTTCTTTATAAGCGCTGAATTCATAAGTTGTGTTTGCTGGCAGGTTAATTGTGAAAACACCTTCTGAGTTTGTTCTGTTATTTGAAATGGGAATAATCTTACCCTTACTATTTTTAAGTGTTATTTCTGCATCTTCTAAATATTCGCCGGTCCCGGTTGAAACAGCAATAAGCTCAACCTGGATACTATCCAGAGACATGACATAAAGATCATCTGATCCATAGCCACCTGATCTGTCTGATGAAAAGAAGCCAACTCCCATTTCTTTATTAAATGTTAGCCCAAAATCATCCGATATTGAATTTACAGGTTCTTTTAATGCGTAAATTTCACTTGTTGGTGAAATAGGAAAATTCACATAGTAAATATCCAATCCACCCAGGCCTTGATATCCATCAGATGAAAAGAATAATTGTCCTTGTTCAGTAAGGCATGGAAACATTTCATCTCCTGATGTATTTACACTTTTCCCGAGATTATTAGGCTTTCCCCAGCCATTGCTGGTGCGTACACAATAGTATATATCATTTCCTCCAAAACCACCGGGCATGTCACTAACAAAATAAAGGGTGTCCCCTGAGCTTGTAATCGCGGGATGTGCAACATTGTATCCGTCCAGGTTGTATTGAAAATCTTCTTTAGTTATCCATTTGTTGTTTTTATATTCTTTAACAACGATGTTTAATTTAACCTCTTCGACAGGCACCATTCCCGAAATAGTAACCGGATCAGAAAGGAAGCTTGTTGTTACAAATAATTCACCTGTTGAGGGGCAATAGCTAACGGGACCTTCGTGATAATCATTCCCAAATCCTTTTACTAATTCTGGGAAACTGAGAACATTTCCTGTTGAGTCAAGGTCAACTTTGTATTCAGCATAGAAATTTTCTTTTGATCTTCTATTTGAGGTTGATTCCTTCCTTAAGGAATAATATAATTCGTTGCCAACAATTGCAGGACAGATTTCGCTGAATGAAGTATTGGCTTTTTTTAGTTGTTCTACTTTATGAATAGCACCTTCCTGATAAACAATTCTACCTTGTCCTAATGTATTCGAAACAGAAAACATTATTATAAGGGATAGTAGTGTGATGATTTTATAATTTATTTTCATGATAAAATTCTAAAAACTAAATTTTCAATTAACTAAAACATTCGGGGACTTGTCCATCTAGTTCTATACCCGAGTTCATAGGAGACCATTACTTCATGAGTTCCACCACTGTAGTGTTGCAATTCAGAAATAGTGAAATCAATACTATAACCAATACGTAATTTCTTATCAAATAGCCACTGACCGATAAAACCAAAAGAATCTCCAAAGCGGTGCATTGCACCAAGTGATACTTTGTCTTTAAAAATGAAATTGGCAGTTAAATCAAAAGATGCCGGGCTTCCTGATGTTACTCTTGCCAGGAATGTTGGTTTGAATTTTATGTCTTCAGAAAGATCCCAGGCATAACCACCTTGTAAGTAAAAGTGACGGATTTCTGCAATTGAGGAGTAATTGGTATAGTCAGAAATGTATTTGTTTTCCAGTAGTTTTGGGACAGATAATCCAAGATAAAATCTTTCGGAATATAAAAATGCACCAAAACCAAAGTTAAGTAAATATTTACCGTCGATATCTATTTGGTTGATTGGATCATCGCTACTTGAGCTTGCGTATTGGGCATATTGACTGAGGTTGTTAGTGTAATTAGTCATCCCTGCTTTTAATCCAAGGCGTAAGTATGTTCTTCCTCTCTTAAGTTGAAGTCGGTAAGAATAATCTCCAGATATTCCAAATTTACTTTCTCTACCAAGTTTGTCACTAATGATATTAAACCCGAGTCCTACATTTTCGTTTCGAGTAGGAGATTGGATTGAAAATGTTATGGTTTCTGGAGCACCTTTAATTCCTACCCATTGATTTCGTCCTAGAACCATAAAGCCTAAGCTTTCCCAGGAGCCTGCGTAAGCCGGATTGATTGTTTGTGTATTGAAATTATATTGTGTGTACGTAGGATCCTGCTGAGCTATTGTTTGTTGTGCAAAAGCTAACAGTATAAAAAGTCCTAATACTATTTTTGTTTTAATCATACTTTTCCTAATTAGTTGTTTAGATAGATATAGCCAGTTCTTGGTTCTGATCCATCTTTTAAATCTAAAATGTAGAAATAAGTTGCTGCAGGAAGTTTTTCTCCACCTACTGTCCATTTACTGTTTGAGCTGCCATCCCACCAGGCATCGTCTCCCCATATATTGCTATTGCCGTAATGTTCTTTCTGGTATACGGTAGTTCCATTTCTGTTAAATACAGTAAATGTTGCATTTGGGTAACGTTCAATACAGGTTATTTGAAGGTTATCCTGAATTCCATCACCATTAGGAGTGAATATTTCAGGGATTGACAATTCACAGAAATCTGCAATTTCGTCACTACTTATATTATTACTTAGATCTGCATCGTAGTTTGTACCTGTAACTTCTGCTGTGTTTAAATAATTACCATTTAGATTAACAGTTGCAGTTACATAGAGAGTCTGGTCGCTGTTTGCAGATAAGTCTCCAATTAGCCAGATTCCTGTTTCTTCATTATAAGAACCAATAGTAGTAATGGAGCTTACATAGGTGTAGCCTGAAGGTAAAATATCAGTTAGGGTTACATCTTCCGCGTCATCATCACTATTATTGCTCACAGTAATTGTAAATGTTACTTGATCTCCATTTTCAACATATCTGTTGTCAACTTCCTTTCTGACGGCTAAATCAACGGTTGTATTAACTATTGTTACGGTAAAACTGCAACTTTCTTGATTATCACTTTCATCCGTTGCTGTCCAGGTTACAGTCGTTTCTCCGATTTCAAACGTAACGCCATCAAGACTTGTTCCTGTTCCTGTTGTTGCACCAGTTAGTTCATATTCGAGACTTTTAACTCCAACATTATCGGTTGCTGTAACATCCCAAAGGGTGCCGGTATTAGTGTAATTACTTTCGTCTGCTTCTATTTGTATGACTTGGTTTCCAATGTCACTACAGCTGATACCATTATTACATCCAATACAAGGAGGAATCATGTCGATAACATTTACTGTATAACTACAATTCCTTTCATGAATTCCATCTGAAACATACCATCTTACTAACGTTGTCCCAACAGAGAATTGTTCTCCATCAAGTGTGCCCGTAAAATTATAATCATTTGTAACAGTAATTGGACAATTATCACTTGTGTTTATCGGGTCTAATATAGATCCTGATACTGTAAATACGGATTCAGTTTCACCCAGGTAATATTCATCTTCAGGTGTTGCACAACTTATTGATGGGGTTGTTATATCACTTACTGAAAATGACTTTTCACGACTTGCAACATTTCCACACTCATCAGTTGCCGTGAAGGTAACAGGAATAATTTCAACAGAACCAGATCTTGTCGGGGCTCCAATACTGTATGAAACAGGTACTGTGCCTTCACAGTTGTCTGTAGCACTTGCCGTATTTGCCCAGGCTTCGATTGCACTTGGTTCATAGCAACTTAAAGATAGATTGGTTGTCGGAAGAGTAATGACAGGTTGTGATCTGTCGTCTACAATGACAGTTTTAGTAGCGGTTGCTGTATTGCCATTTCCATCTCGGGAAGTAAATGTTACTACAATGTTCTGGTTACAATTTGATGTTGGTGAATTGTAGCTGTAATATACAGGAATAGAAGCACCATTGTCTGTAGCTGTAGCTGTTTTCGCCCATAGATTTATTTCAGAAGCATTAAAACACTCCATTTCCAGGTTAGTTGCAGGTAGTGTTATAACCGGATCAGAGTTATCATTTATCGTGATATCTTTATAGCGAGTTGTTGTATTTCCGGATGAGTCAGTGGCTCTAAATCTAACGGTTAGTGTATTGTTGGTTACAGTTGTCCCGTACGAATGAGTTACATTTACAGAACCGTCACAATTGTCTGTTGCACTCGCCGTGTGTGCCCATGTAGCTATTGCAGTATTGTCGATATGACTGAGAGTTAAGTTTGTGGGAGGAAGAAATAATGTTGGGTTTACATTATCAATAACAGCTACGTTGAATGTAACCTCTCCTATATTTCCCGCATCGTCAGTAACTGTAAGTGTTACAGTATTATTTGCTCCAGAGATAGTCGTTCCAATAGCAGGGTTTTGAGTAATTGTCAGGTTGTTATCACAGTTATCCGTTGCTGTAACGTCTCCAGTATAATCGGGAAGGGGGACTTGACAATTCGTTCCTGAATCAATATTTTGGTTGTTATGTGTTGAGGTGATTATAGGGTTTGTATTATCAGTAACTTCCACGTTAAATGTAACCTCGTCTGTATTTCCAGCATCGTCAGTAACAGTAAGTGTTATTGTATTGTTTATTCCTGAAATAATTGTACCCGCAGCAGGGGTTTGAGTGATATCAAGGTTATTGTCACAGTTATCCGTAGCAGTAACATCCCCGGTATAATCAGGCAGATTTGCATCACATCCGGAATTAGCATTAATTGATTCGTCATTATGTGTTGAAGTAATTGTAGGGTCTGTGTTATCAATAACTTGCACGTTAAATGTAACCTCGTCTGTATTTCCGGAGTCATCGGTCACCGTAAGAGTTACTGTATTAGTTGATCCCGAAATAATTGTACCCGCAGCAGGGGTTTGAGTGATATCGAGGTTATTGTCACAGTTGTCTGTAGCAGTAACATCCCCGGTATAATCAGGCAGATTTGCATCACATCCAGCGTTTGCATAAATTGATTTATCATTATGTGTCGATGTAATCGTGGGGGCTGTGTCTTCAACAACTTGCACGTTAAATGTAACCTCGTCTGTATTTCCAGAGTCATCGGTTGCCGTAAGAGTTACTGTATTGTTTATTCCCGAAATAATCGTCCCCGCAGCAGGGTTTTGAGTGATATCGAGGTTATTGTCACAGTTGTCTGTAGCAGTAACATCCCCGGTATAATCAGGCAGATTTGCATCACATCCGGAATTAGCATTAATTGATTCGTCATTATGTGTTGAAGTAATTGTAGGGTCTGTGTTATCAATAACTTGCACGTTAAATGTAACCTCGTCTGTATTTCCGGAGTCATCGGTCACCGTAAGAGTTACTGTATTAGTTGATCCCGAAATAATTGTACCCGCAGCAGGGGTTTGAGTGATATCGAGGTTATTGTCACAGTTGTCTGTAGCACTAACATCCCCGGTATAATCAGGCAGATTTGCATCACATCCAGCGTTTGCATAAATTGATTTATCATTATGTGTCGATGTAATCGTGGGGGCTGTGTCTTCAACAACTTGCACGTTAAATGTAACCTCGTCTGTATTTCCAGAGTCATCGGTTGCCGTAAGAGTTACTGTATTGTTTATTCCCGAAATAATCGTCCCCGCAGCAGGGTTTTGAGTGATATCGAGGTTATTGTCACAGTTGTCTGTAGCAGTAACATCCCCGGTATAATCAGGCAGATTTGCATCACATCCGGCATTAGCATTAATTGATTCGTCATTATGTGTTGAAGTAATTGTAGGGTCTGTGTTATCAATAACTTGCACGTTAAATGTAACCTCGTCTGTATTTCCAGAGTCATCGGTCACTGTAAGAGTTACAGTATTGTTTATTCCCGAAATAATCGTCCCCGCAGCAGGGTTTTGAGTGATATCGAGGTTATTGTCACAGTTATCCGTAGCAGTAACATCCCCGGTATAATCAGGCAGATTTGCATCACATCCAGCGTTTGCATAAATTGATTTATCATTATGTGTCGATGTAATCGTGGGGTCTGTGTTTTCAACAACTTCCACGTTAAATGTAACCTCGTCTGTATTTCCAGCATCGTCAGTAACAGTAAGAGTTATTGTATTAGTTGATCCCGAAATAATTGTACCCGCAGCAGGGTTTTGAGTGATATCGAGGTTATTGTCACAGTTATCCGTAGCAGTAACATCCCCGGTATAATCAGGCAGATTTGCATCACATCCAGCGTTTGCATTAATTGACTCGTCATTATGTGTTGAGGTGATTGTAGGGTCTGTGTTATCAACAACAGCAACGTTAAATGTAATCTCGTCTGTATTTTCAGCATCGTCAGTAACAGTAAGAGTTACAGTATTGTTTATTCCTGAAATAATTGTACCCGCAGCAGGGTTTTGAGTGATATCGAGGTTATTGTCACAGTTATCCGTAGCAGTAACATCCCCGGTATAATCAGGCAGATTTGCTTGACAATTAGCATTTGCATAGATTGATTCGTCATTATGTGCTGAAGTGATTGTAGGGTCTGTGTTATCAATAACTTGCACGTTAAATGTAACCTGATCTGTATTTCCAGAGTCATCGGTCACCGTAAGAGTTACTGTATTAGTTGATCCCGAAATAACCGTACCCGCAGCAGGGTTTTGAGTGATATCGAGGTTATTGTCACAGTTATCTGTAGCAGTAACATCCCCGGTATAATCAGGCAGATTTGCTTGACAATTAGCATTTGCATAGATTGATTTATCATTGTGTGTTGAAGTGATTGTAGGGTCTGTGTTTTCAACAACTTCTACGTTAAAAGAAACTATATCTGTATTTCCAGTATCGTCAGTCACCGTAAGAGTTACTGTATTAGTTGATCCCGAAATAATCGTCCCAGCAATAGGGTTTTGAGTGATTGTCAGGTTATTGTCACAGTTGTCTGTAGCAGTAACATCCCCGGTATAATCAGGCAGATTTGCATCACACCCAGCGTTTGCATTAATTGATTCGTCATTATGTGTTGAGGTGATTGTAGGGTCTGTGTTATCAACAACAGCAACGTTGAATGTAATCTCATCTGTATTTCCGGAGTCATCGGTCGCCGTAAGAGTTACAGTATTGTTTATTCCTGAAATAATCGTACCCGCAGCAGGGGTTTGAGTAATTGTCAGGTTATTGTCACAGTTATCCGTAGCAGTAACATCCCCGGTATAATCAGGCAGATTTGCATCACACCCAGCGTTTGCATTAATTGATTCGTCATTATGTGTTGAGGTGATTGTAGGGTCTGTGTTATCAACAACTTGTACGTTAAATGTAACCTGATCTGTATTCCCAGCATCGTCAGTAACAGTAAGTGTTATTGTATTAGTTGATCCTGAAATAATCGTTCCCGCAGCAGGATTTTGAGTGATATCGAGGTTGTTGTCACAATTATCAGTTGCAATTACACTTCCAATATAATCGGGTAAACTTGCCTCGCAGTTTGATTCCGCATCTATAGATTTGTCGTTGTGTATTGAAGTGATCACTGGTGCGGAGTTGTCAACAACAGCAACGTTGAATGACACTTCATCAAAATTCCCTGCATCGTCACTAACGGTAAGCGTTACAGTATTTGATATCCCTGATATTGTTGTTCCAGCAATAGGGTTTTGAGTAATTGTCAGGTTATTGTCACAGTTATCCGTAGCTATGATCTCACTGGCGTAATCAGGTAAGCTTGCCTGGCAATTAACATTTGCATTAATTGATTTATCATTGTGTGTTGAGGTTATAACTGGGTCTGTATTATCAACAATCTGCACATTAAATGTAACCTCGTCTGTATTTCCGGAGTCATCGGTCGCCGTAAGCGTTACAGTATTGTTTATTCCTGAAATAATCGTACCCGCAGCAGGGTTTTGAGTAATTGTTAGGTTATTGTCACAGTTGTCTGTTGCAGTGACATCCCCGGTATAATCAGGCAGATTTGCTTGACAATTAGCATTTGCATAGATCGATTTATCATTATGTGTCGATGTGATTGTTGGGTCTGTATTATCAACAACAGCAACGTTGAATGACACTTCATCAATATTTCCAGCATCATCAGTAACGGTAAGCGTTACAGTATTGTTTATTCCCGAAATAGTTGTACCTGCAGCGGGGTTTTGAGTAATTGTCAGGTTATTGTCACAGTTGTCCGTAGCAGTGACATCCCCGGTATAATCTGGTAAGCTTGCCTGGCAATTAGCATTTGCATTAATTGATTCGTCATTATGTGTTGATGTAATCGTAGGGTTTGTATTGTCAATAACTTGTACGTTAAATGTAACCTGATCTGTATTTCCAGCATCATCAGTAACGGTAAGAATTACAGTATTGTTTATTCCCGAAATAATCGTCCCAACAGCAGGATTTTGGGTAATTGTCAGGTTATTGTCACAGTTGTCTGTTGCAGTGACATCCCCGGTATAATTTGGTAAGGTTGCCTGGCAATTAGCATTTGCATTTATAGATTTATTGTTGTGTGTTGAAGTTATAACAGGATCTGTATTATCAACAACAGCAACGTTGAATGACACTTCATCAATATTTCCAGCATCATCAGTAACGGTAAGCGTTACAGTATTGTTTATTCCTGAAATAATCGTTCCCGCAGCAGGATTTTGAGTAATTGTCAGATTATTGTCACAGTTGTCTGTAGCAGTTACATCCCCGGTATAATCTGGCAGATTTGTTTGACAATTAGCATTTGCATATATTGATTTATCATTGTGTGTTGACGTGATTGTAGGGTCTGTATTATCAACAACAGCAACATTGAATGACACTTCATCAATATTTCCAGCATCATCAGCAACGGTAAGCGTTACAGTATTGTTTATTCCTGAAATAATCGTCCCCGCAACAGGGGTTTGAGTAATTGTCAGGTTATTGTCACAGTTATCCGTAGCAGTGACATCCCCGGTATAATCTGGCAGATTTGCCTGGCAATTAGCATTTGCATATATTGATTTATTATTGTGTGTTGAAGTGATTGTAGGGTCTGTATTATCAATAACTTGCACGTTAAATGTAACCTCGTCTGTATTTCCAGAGCCATCAGTAGCCGTAAGTGTTACAGTATTGTTTATTCCCGAAATAATCGTACCCGCAGCAGGGTTTTGAGTAATTGTCAGGTTATTGTCACAGTTGTCTGTCGCAGTGACATCCCCGGTATAATCTGGTAGATTTGCCTGACAATTAGCATTTGCATTTATAGATTTATTGCTGTGTGATGAAGTTATAACAGGGTCTGTTGTGTCTTGAATAGTTATTGTTTGTGTATGTGTTCTTGTATTGCCACAATTGTCTTCAGCTATCCATGTTCTTGTTAGAATGTAATTATTGTTATTTATGCCATCAGTACGAGTTTGGTTATATGAAACAGAAGGATTTGGGTCACAGTTGTCACTTGCTGTTAATGTAGGGGGAGGAGGTATTGCATCATCGCATTCAAGTATGGTGTTTGCTGGAAGTGCTTCGTTAAATGAGGGATCTACATTGTCAAATATTGTAAAATAAGCATAGGTGGTTGCTTTTTTCCCACATTCATCTTCTGCGGTAAATGTAACTTCAACTGTTTCATTGCAAACTAAACCACTTGGAGGAGTGTAGCTATATGTTATGGTAGGATTTGGATCACAGTTATCTATAGCATATGCTATAGAAGCCCAATCGTTAACAGTATTACTGTCATAGCAGTCAAATATTGCATTTTCAGGTAATGAGATTTGAGGCGTAAAATTATCTCTTACATATATTTTTTGAATACATGTAACCGTGTTCGGTTGACTGTCATGCACCGTAAAAGTTCGTTCTACTTCGACAGGACACTGAGTGCTAATAACGACATCAATATAAGTAATTGATGTAACTGCGAAATCACTTGTGATTGTTCCACCTGCATTTGTAAATTGAGCTTCAGTTATTGATTGAATTGTTGTAGAAAAATCAAAGCCTGTTGCTAAAGCCGTAATTTCGTCTGTATTACATCCTTCTAGAGTTTTGTTGGGTGGACAGTTGATTGCCAGTGCAGCTGCTGTGTTATTATTGGATAATTCCGGTTCAAATGTAGTTTTTTCTGATTTGTTCTTTTCATTTAGATGAATTCCAAAATCATCATAAATGCGATATTTGCTAAATAATTCTCCAGACCATGAAGAAAAACTAATACTAAAAAATAGTACGATGAGGTATAGTTGTTTGGTCATTGAGTTTTTAGTTTTTTATTGACAAGAGATGGCGGCTTTAATTCCAAAAAAATTAGTACGAAATTCTATCTTATCTTTCTGTGTCAAAAATAAAAATACGCATTATTTTGTATACACATATAATAAAACGGCATAAAAATAAGGAATTACGTTATTGATAAGTATAAAATTGAATAAAAACGTATGAATGTTAATATAGATAATTATAATATAAGGTGTGTAAGAATTTAAATATGTTTCTTTTCATAATGCTTCATAATATATATTATGAGTTTTTGTATGAGAATAAAATTAATTATACAGTTTTAGATGTAATATTTTTTGAACCCTTTCATAAGAAAGGGATAGTATTATTTCGGGATTTATATAAGTTTGTTCAAATATTTTCAGAGAAGAGAATAATTTTAAGGTTGAGCTATAAACTTACACTAATCAGGAATGTTGCAGCAAATGCTAAAATTGCATAAAGCTCAGGAAATACAGCGAGAACCATGGTTTTCCCAAAAATATCGTGACCGGAACCTATACCAGCAATACCATTTGCTGTAATGCCTCCCTGTATTAAAGCAGAGAAAAAGCCAACAAGTCCCATCATTAGCCCGGCAGCTAAAATTGCTACTCCCTGAAGCATTGTTGTTTCTGTTGAAATGACTCCTTGGTTGTTTAATACAAAGAAACCTGCAAATCCATAAAGACCTTGAGTTCCTGGCATGGCACTTAAAATCATGTAACTACCAAAAGCATCGGCGTTTTTCTTTAATGCTCCAACTGTGGCATTTCCACCTTTTGCAACTCCTACGGCGCTTCCAATACCCGAAAGAACCAGCATAATTGCTAAACCTACATATGAAAGTATTACTGCAGTTGTCATAGTTTTTTCATTTTAAAGGGTGAATATTTTATATTATTTTTTCATGATGAATAGTTTCAAAAGGTTTGTATGCTTTCCCTCCACCAGTAAAACCTGCATTTTTATAAAACTCGACAAATGTTAGGCGGGCAGGGTGGATAAAAGATCCCAGAGATGCAATTAAGATATTCAGTGTATGTCCGACGAGGAGAAACACTACAAAAAATATTGGACCTAAAATTTTGGAAGCGGAGAGAATTTCCATTCCAATTTCATTGATGACAAATCCAAGGATGGCACTGGAAAGCCCCAGCGCAAAAAGCCTGATGTAAGACAATAGGTCACCAAATACTCCGGTGACTGTTGTGTAGATGCTCCATATTCCTTGTCCAATTCTGCCTCCAATTCCTGCATCTGGATCACTAAAAAAGATGATAAAAAATCCACCAATTCCAAGGAGTACATATATGACTGTTTTACTGTAGCTTGCCATGCTTAGATTGATTAGTCCCATGTAAATAAGTCCACCAATCATGATGAAAAGCCACCCCAATGTATTTAGTGCGTATTTAAAACCGTGTTGACGTATTTGATTTGCAGCTTTGATACATTGCCCAAAAATGATTTGAGCACCCCCTACAATTAATGCAAGGTTGAACATGCCAGTTGGGGCGAGGAAATATTTTTTCATGCCATCCACCCAGCTTATTTCAGATTCTATTAAATTGACTCCAAATGCAGTGCCTGAAATAGAACCCATGATAAATGTAGC
The DNA here is from genome assembly GCA_963676845.2 of Prolixibacteraceae bacterium. Lineage (GTDB taxonomy): Bacteria > Bacteroidota > Bacteroidia > Bacteroidales > Prolixibacteraceae. The sequence goes on from CAXXKK010000034.1 coordinate 97,096, forward strand.
TACTCCAAACCATTGAATGAGTGATAAATAAGGTTTAAATAGTTGGGGGGCTTTCATCTTGTAAAGGCCTGCTCCAATTACAAAAAGTAACCCATATCCTGCATCGCCCAGGCAAAAGCCAAAAAACAGCATGAAAAATGGTGCGAAGAATATGGTCAAATCAAGCTCGGAGTAGGAGGGAAGTGAAAATAAATCTCCAATGGGTTCAAATAATTTGCTGAATTTATTGTTCTGTAATAGCACTGGGGCATGCTCTTTGGGCGTTGGTTTGCGTTCTATATGCAAAACACTACTTTCTTCCAGGTATTGATCTATCTGCTCTTTTTTATTTCGGGGAACCCAGCCTTCCAAAATCATTACTTTTTCATCGAGTTCTTTTCTTGTTTGCTGAGAGGCTTCTTCAAAACTAATGTCACTTTTAATTTTTCTACTTTCGTTTCTTAATAGTCTCAATGAAGATGAAGCGTACTCGTCAATTTGACGATTAATGTTTTCTATTTTTGTTTTTTGATTATCAATAGATCTTGTTATTTCTTCTAAAGAATGGTCAGGAAGTTTTATTTCGCTGGCTTCAATATTTGGTCTTAAATATCCGGGCTGAAGGATGATGAAGTAAACCTGATTCTTTTCTTCCCGAATTAATTCGGTGAGGTAGTTTTCTTTTATCTGATCATAGTTCTTCTTGTTCGAAATATAGAATCTTACCTGTAATCCTTTACTTCGGAGCTCCTGGATTACTTCTTTTGAGAAATTACCCCATGGCTCAAGTTGTTTATATTCCTTTGTTTGTTCTGTTAACTCCTGAATAATAAGGTCATATAAATCTAACTTTTCATTTATGTCATCAACAATTTTGTTGGGATCACCAGAAATAATTAACTCGCCTTCTTCAATTTCCCTTTTCTCCAGAATATTGATTGTTTGATCCAGTTTTTTGCATTGCTCCAGTTTTTCACTTAATCCTTCCAACTTCACATTTTCATTTTTAATGATATGAAGTACTCCTAATTCCTGTAAGTCTTTCAGGAAAAGAGGAAAGTCTTGGTGAAATACCAGCAGGCTATATTTAAACATGGGAACAATCATAGCTCACTTTCGGCTTCTTGTGTTTGTCGTTTCTTAATTATTTTTTGTGCTGATTTTGAAAGGTTCTCTTCATCTTCCAAAAAGCGTTTAATTTTTCGTATTGCATTTTCATATTCCGGAATTTGAACTTTTTCATAGAGGTTTACTTTTTGGGTTGTCTTTCGTCTTGCCTGGTTTAAAAGCTCCATTTTTCGAAAAAAGAAATCACGTTCAATCGCAACAGAAACCAATTCTTTAGTTCTCTTTATTCCTTCGGGAAACCACTGTGGCGATCCGAAAAGGCTAAAATCATCAAGCTTGAAAAAGATTTCATCTAAAATCGGAGTCTTAACTCCTGCAACTGTTTTGGTTTGAGTCCTGACTTCGCCAATCGAAATGAGATCGGGAATAAATTCACCCCAAATGCCTGGTTTCCTGGAGTATCCTGCCATTTTCTGATTGAGCAGTTTATCCAGTTCGTTAAATCTTTTTTTCGACTTGGACACCTCCAGACGCAATGCCATTTCCTTATTTTTTAAGGTTGGAAGTGCCCGAAGCCGAAGGTTCAATTGCTTGTTTAACCCTTGCAGGGCAATTTTGTTATATTGAAATTTTATTGCCAATTTTTATTTTTACTATGATCCTTTAACGGGGAAAACCAACATTGGAACTTTACTTGCTTTAATCATTTCCTTTACTACATCTGCATGGAAGATCCGGTAAATGAAATTGTGCTTTTGTGTTGACATTGCGATTAACCCAATATGTTTCTGATTGATAAATTCCTCAATTCCCAGAGACACATTACTGGATTCAATTAAATCCGCTGTAATATTTTGATCCTTGTATTCGTCTTTTAAAAACTTATTTAATTCCTCAAGTTTCTCATTTGAGTCTAAAGGATACTCCGTTTCTATATGGATACAATGGATTCTTGTATCAAATGGTTTCAATATTTCAAGCAGGGTATTCAGAGATGTATGATCATTGTCATGGAAGTTAGTCGCATACATTACTGTTAGTTTGTCAATATTACTATAGGATGCTGATTTTGGTAATATCATTACCGGATATTCTGAGTATTTAGTAATGTATTCCACCACCTTAGATAAGTAAGTTTTTTCTTCCGGCTTATCTTTATGATGCATGAGTACAAAATCAGGTTTGTAACGATAGCTCAAACTCACTACTACATTTCCAAGACTTCCGGTGTGAATTGCAAAGTGAAATCGTGTTGCTTTCCTTTGTTCTTCCGGAATATGATGTTTGATTTCCTCACTGAATTCGAGTAACATTTTTTGAGCATTTTTAAATAGCTCGTCTCGCTCAATCTTTTCATGCGCTTGCCATGATGTTGTGTATTTTACTGTACCAGGCAAGTGTGGCTCAGGTAAAACATACAGAAATTTAATTTCTGCTTGAATTTTGGTTGCCAGTCCAAAAGCATATTTCACGGCCTCCATTGAATAATTGCTTAAGTCGACTGGAACTAAAATCTTTTTAAGATCCTTTAAGGTGTTTAACTCTTCAATGTTTTCAAGTCCTAATTCGGATTGAATTTTTAAAATAATCTTAACGGTTTTTTCCACATCTTTGGCTCTAACTTGCAGATTCCATCCATATGGAAGTTCGCCAGGTTCACTTCTAAAACCTTCATCTGTAAGAACACATTCTATTCCTTCAGTTTCTAGTTTTTCTTTTACAAAGCGTGTAGGATACAACTTTGTAAATCTCATTACATTTACAAGTATATTTTTCATAATCATGCTGTTTTTTGAATTTTAATTTCTTCACTTTCCCATTTTCCATATTTCTCTACCATTTCTGATTTTATACTCAATTCAGATATCGAGAAATATTTCTTCAAGAGCTCCCATGCTGTGTCCAGCATCGTGTCGATAGATATATTAATGTCTATGGCCAACAATTGGGCCGAGTAATCTTTCGCAAATTTTAAGGCACGTTCATCATAATCTGTTAGGTCAAAGCCATTTTCATGTTTGGTTTTTGCATTAGCCGCATCAGCGTATAACCGTACGGAGGCATTCATAATATGAGGATGATCTTCGCGTGTTTTTTTACCAATTACCAGCTGTTTCAAGCGTGATAAACTTCGGAATGGATCAATAATAACCTTGCCTATGTCAACATCTTTTCTTAAGAATAGCTGTCCTTCTGTGATGTATCCTGTGTTGTCAGGAATAGCATGAGTGATATCGCCACCAGATAAGGTGGTAACCGAAATGATGGTTATAGATCCTCCATCCGGAAACTGCACTGCCTTTTCATAAATCCGGGCGAGGTCACTATATAATGATCCTGGCATATTGTCTTTTGACGGAATTTGATCCATTCGGTTAGATACAATACTTAAAGCATCAGAATAAAGAGTCATGTCGGTTAGAAGTACCAGCACCTTTTGTTTCTTTTCAGTGGCAAAATATTCCGCTGCCGTAAGAGCCATGTCTGGGACGAGAAGCCTTTCAACGGGAGGATTTTCGTTGGTGTTTACAAATGAAATGATCCGGTCCAGTTCGCCTGCATTTTCAAAAACCTGTTTGTAGTATAGATAATCGTCATTGGTTAATCCCATTCCTCCTAAGATGATTTTATCGGCTTTTGCCCGAAGGGCTACCATTGCCATTACCTGGTTGAAGGGTTGATCCGGGTCAGCAAAAAATGGAATTTTCTGACCGGTAACGATGGTGTTGTTCATGTCAATGCCGGCAATTCCGGTGGCAATAAGCTCTGAGGGTTGCTTTCTTCGTACCGGATTTACAGATGGACCTCCAATCTCTACCGTTTCACCATTTATGTTCTCTCCTCCATCGATTGGTTGTCCGTAAGCATTAAAAAATCGTCCACTCAGTTCATCACTAACAGCAAGAGTAGGTGCATGTCCGAGGAAAATTACTTCTGCATTTGTAGGTATTCCTTCTGTACCTGAGAAAACCTGTAAAGTGACCAGGTCTCCTTGTATTTTAATGACCTGTGCCAGTCTTCCATGCACGGTGGCCATTTCATCGTAACCCACATTTGTGGCATGCAATGAACAAGTCGCTTTTGTTATGTGCGAGAGTTTAATGTATATTTTTTGAAATGCAGTTGTTTCCATAACAGGCACTTTTATTTTGAATATTGAAGCAGGTTAACCCGCTCATCTATAATTTCTTTTAATTTGTTTTCCAGTTTCTCAAATTCCTTTGATTGAAATTCCGAGTAATTCATTTGTTTTAAGACGTTTATCAGTCGTTTGAAATAGGGGTTTACTTCTTCAAATGTTTCAAAACGGAATTCTTTTTGACAAATGTCAAGTACTAGGCTCATCATATATTGTTGCCTTTTTATAGGCGTACTGGCATCAATTTTATCAAATGCATCTTGTTGAAGGATGACAAAGTCGATTACTTCCGATTTCCAGAATGACTGATGGTAATCAACCGGAACGCCATCGTCTCCCAAAATGTTAATTTGTTCGTAGGCTTCACGCCCTCTTTGAAGCAGGTTTTTTGCCGTTAGAATATTATCAACCCAGTTGTCTGAAATATGCTTTTTCATGTATTCCTGTAGCTCTGGATATTCCAGATATTTTGAATAGCTTTCTAGTGCATCGATGGCTGGATATCTTTTCCGGTCTGCCCGGTCTTGCATTAGTGCATAGAAACAGCGAGCTGTTTTTTTTGTGGATTCGGTAACAGGTTCTTTCAGGTTACCACCTGCTGGTGATACCGTTCCGATAAATGTTACCGACCCGGTTTGTCCATTGTTCAGGTAAACAAATCCGGCACGGGCATAAAAGTTAGATATAATCGCCTGCAAATCCATTGGGAAAGCATCAGGGCCGGGGAGCTCTTCCAATCGGTTCGACATTTCCCGAAGTGCCTGTGCCCAACGTGATGTTGAATCTGCCAGCAGAAGCACTTTTAGTCCCATAGAACGGTAATATTCTGCCAGAGTCATGGCAGTGTAAATTGATGCCTCCCGAGCAGCAACCGGCATGTTCGAAGTATTTGCAACAATGGTTGTTCGCTCCATTAATTTACGTCCGGTTCGTGGATCGTCAAGATGTGGAAACTCAGTGAAAAGCTCAACCACTTCATTGGCGCGTTCGCCACAGGCAGCAACGATAATCAGGTCGGCATCCGCTTGTTTGGATAAGGCATGCTGGAGCACTGTTTTACCGGTCCCAAAAGCCCCGGGGATAAAACCAGTTCCACCTCTCACAATTGGGTTAAGACTATCAATGACCCGAATGCCGGTTTCTAAAAATTCAAAAGGCCGTGGTTTTTCCCGGTAAGCCCTCACCGGCACTTTTACAGGCCAGTATTGGGTCATTGTTACATCAATATCTTTGTTCTGATTGTCTGTTAGAACTGCAATTGTATCGTTGATGGTGTATTCTCCCTCATCAACAATGCTCTTTATTTTAAATGATCCGGTGAATTTAAATGGAACCATAATTTTGTGGGCGATCCAGTTTTCCTGAACTTCACCCAGCCAATCTCCAGCCTGTACAGAATCTCCGGTTTTTGCAATTGGTTTAAAAGGCCAAAGCTTTTCATCTTCGAGAGCAGGAGCGTAGTCTCCTTTTTTCAGGAAAACACCTTCCATTTTATCCAGATCGTGTTGAAGTCCATCGAAATTTTTGGAGAGGATTCCAGGTCCCAACGTGACTTCAAGCATATGGCCTGTGAATTCTACTTCTGTTCCTGGTTTTAAGCCTCGGGTACTTTCAAAAACCTGAACATAAACAGAGTCTCGGCCAATTCGAATGACTTCAGCCATTAACCTGACCTCTTCAAGTTTGATATAGCAGATTTCATTTTGTGAAACCACGCCTTCAACCTTTACAATAACCAGGTTTGAAATAATGCCTGAAACTTTTCCTGTTGTGTTCATTTCTTTTGATTTAAGCTGAATTCATCTGCAAAATAGTAGCTCATTTCTAGATCATAAACCAAACGTTCCCATAGTGCTTTCCCTGAGGTATGATCGAGTTTTCGCCAGCGATCCACCATTGCCAGTTTAATCGCAAAGCTTAGTATCTTTTCTATTGTGAAATAATAGAAGAATGTTATCTCGTCCAGATAACTCCATTTTATAAGATCTATCTTCATTTCCTTTTCGTTCATGTCCAAAGAAGAATTGGCTATTTGAAAAATTTGTTCGCGGTAAGGCAAATCTTCTTCTTCAAATAATTCTACTGAAGGAATTTCATTCAATAATGATTCATACAATCCTGTGTTATCAGGTATAAGTTGTTCCTCCAGATTGTAATTGTAATTGCGGCAATTAATTGCTGTTTGTATGTTTTTTATGTCTCTGTCGAAGTTGAACCATTGTTTTATAAACTCATTATTCGATTTCAGAATAAAATCATAGTAGCTTTCCCATAATCTGTTTTCAGCTTTTAAATCTGAGTTTTCAAATTCATCAGCTTTAAAATCAAGAATGAATTGCTTGAGGTATGAGAAAATTGATGTTGGATTTTCTGTTTGTGCGGTTAAAAAATCCTGACTATAATTCCCCATCTTATCAAACTTTTGAGGACGGTTGAGAAGAACGGACAACAGGTTTTTATTGTCGTATTGAAGGTAAATGAATTGCAAAAGTTTAAAGTCAGACTCTGTCAGTCTGCTGTTCATATTTTGCCTGAACTGCAAACTGTTTAAGCCTTTTTTCTCTCCATCCATACTGAGTTCTGGAAGACCGGCAACAATGTAATAATAGTCTTTTCTATACATAGCCGATTTGTTATTCATTAACCCTTTCGGTTTATATTCATTATTCAATAGCGAATGTTTTGTTCCTATTCATTATTTATTCACCTTGATTAAAAATTAATTTCCAGGTTTTGTCTTTTAAGTAATATTTGAAATAGTTTTCGAAATCGTTTTCAGTGAAACTTACAATGAAGTTTCCGTCCTTTGGCCCTATTTTAAAGCCGCTTGTTATTCCTGCATCAACATTAATTTCGATTCCCTTATCTAGTTCATTCATTAATTTACTTTCAAAAAAACCAGCTAATTTTTTCTCATCTTCCGGCGATAAAATGAGGTTAAGATTTGTTTCATCTTTGCCTTCCTTAACCCAGTTTTTGATAATTAGTAAAATCATTTCCCGGATAAAACCGGGACTCTCAAAAACATCATGAATAGTAGAACCAACCTGAATGGAGATTAACTCATCTGCAATGTGTTGTTTCAGGTTGTTAATCAGCTTTTGGGCTGCCAGTTCAATTTCTCCTTGTGTCTTTTTATAAAGATCTTCTGCTTCATTTGCAGCCTGTTTTAGTATTGCTGATTTTTCTTGTTTGGCATTTTGTATAATTGTTTTAGCCTCCTCTTTTGCTTCTGCAATAATAGATTCAGCTTCCTCCTTTGCTTTTACAACTCCTTCATTGTAAATTTTTTCTGTTATTTCTTTTACTTTATCTGTCATTTCCGTAATGATTGGTTGTTGTGTACTATCCTATTCTGATAGCTATGTCTTGTTGTTTTTGACTTACTGTAAATACCGGAACCGATGAGTTATGAATAATCTCATGAGCAAATTTTCCGATACCTGATTTTCCAGCAGATGTTAGATGGTGTTTTCTTATGACTACCATATCTGGATTTTTGTCCTCTATATATTTCAGCACTGCTCGATTTTTTTCCTGATCATGAACCTTTAACATTTCAACATCACATTGAATGTCGCGTTCTTTTAACATTTCCCGAATTGAGTCAGCATTTCTGTATGCTAAACTTTGTTTTTCATCCATTTCAATGTTTAATGCTGAAATAATTTGAATTTTAGCTCCTGTGTGTTTGGCCAGGTTACTTGCCCACAATAACCTTTTTTGAGATCCTTCGGTAATGTCAATTGGGATTAAGATATTTTTGATCTGACTCGCTGTTGTATCCTTATTTATTGAAAGAACAGGACAATGTGCATGACTAATGATTTGGTCAATTTCTTTTTGTCCAATAACAGATGGTGAGCCATCAGCTGAGTCTGAGCGTTTCAGTATGATAAAATGGAAATTATCATGATATGTTTCTTTTATAAGAGTGGAAACAATATCTCCGGACATGACTTTTAGTATTACATTTTGAGGGATATTTCCCTTGAAAAAATCATGAGCGAAGTCTGTAAGTTTGGCCAATGCTTCTTCTTCGTTTTCACTAACTTTTCGTGCAAATAATTTTTGCCTGATGTACGAAACAGCTGGGAGTACATACAAAATGAAAACACGAAAACCGAGGGTTTCCTGCAGTATCATTGCTTGCTTTAATGCCATTTTCCCGGCATCATTTAGTGATGTGAGTACCAGTACATCATGTATCCTCTTTTTCATAACTCTTTTATTCTATATGGTTTGAAATGTTAACCAATCATAAAAATGATGAAGATTATTAGGGTTCATCATCTAAAAAAGAATCAGTTGCTTGTTTGAGGATGGTGAGAGATGTCTACATCTTGTTCATTGATACCAGTTTAGTAGCAATCTTCACACTTAAGTATACGGGGGAATTATTAAAAAGGTATATGTTCCTGTTTAAATCGGATGCGAAAAAAGATGTTTATAAACAAAAAAGTCATTAAGTGAGGGCTACTTTTCCGTTTGTTTTTTATAAAAATATTATAAGCTGAATTCGGAATATTATGCCAGAATGGTTTTATTTTCAATAGGTAATGTAAATGACATAGTGGTTCCTTGCTTTAATATACTTTCTGCTTTTATATTTCCACCATTGTGTTCAACAAATTCTTTGCAAAGGATTAATCCTAACCCATTTCCTTTTTCTTTTTCAGTGCCAGAAGTACTTGAGTTTTGTTTTACATTGAATATTTTTTCAACTCTTTCAGGTTCAATTCCAACACCATTATCGGCGATTGATACCTGTAGCAATTTTTTGTTGAGTTCTGTTTTTATATTGATCTCTCCTCCGCGAGGTGTAAATTTTATAGCATTTGTAAGTAAATTCCGAATAACAAGATCTACCATATTTTTGTCTGCAAAAACCTGGTTTTGATTATCGATAGTTGCTTTAAGAGTGATTTCTTTTAGACTAGCGCGATCTTTTATTGCCTTCAGATTATTATTTACAATTTCATCGATGTGAATAATTTCAGGATTTATTTGTAAAACACCAGATTGTAATCTAGCCCATTTTAATAAGTTATCTAATAAATCTAAGGTGCTTTGAGATGACGTTTCAAGGTCATTATAAATCTCTTTTATTTCTTCCTCTGATAAATATTGACTGTTTTCTTTTAAAATCTTGGAATAGCTTAATGATACTCCAATTGAACCTCTCAGATCATGAGAAATAATGGAGAAAAATTTGTTTTTAGTATCAATTTCTTCCTGTAGTTTTTCCTTTGTTGCTTTTAAGGAGAGATGTGTGTGTACGCGGGCAAGTAGTTCTGAACCAACAAAAGGTTTTGTGATGTAATCGACAGCTCCTATTTCTAGCCCTTCTACAATATCGGTGGTTTCAGTTTTTGCTGTTAGAAATATAACAGGTATATCTTGGGTCTTTTCGTTTTCTTTTAGTTTCTTACAAACCTCATAGCCATTCATCACGGGCATCATAACATCCAGAAGGATTAAATCAGGCTTTATTTTATTAACTGTATCTAACGCTTGTTGTCCATTCATGGCAACAGCAATTTGGCAATTAATCTGTTTTAAAAGATTTCCCAGTACTTGTAGGTTTGCTGGGGTATCATCAACAATTAAAATAATTGGTTTTATAGGACTAGGCATAATTAATTGCTTTTAGCTGTTAATTTAAATATTTTTTATAAAAATTTAAAAGGGCCTCATATTGATTTATTGTTCCTGGAAGTGCTGTTATATCAAATGATTGAACCTGACTTTCAATTTTATTTGCCCAGTCAGTTAAATGAGTAGCTTCATGTTTGTGCCCAAGTTCTTTTATCTCTATTGCAAAAGTAGTTATCTCATCCAGAATAAGCGTGTCTCTAATGTTCTCCCATTTAGTCATGAACGTGCTTTCAAGCTGATCGTATAACTCATCGATACCAACAATGCTTTGTTCGCTTTGCTCATTTTCCTTAGTAATTATGTCCTGGTTATTGTCTGCCACATTTAAATCAAAGTCAATGTATTTTTTAATCTCTTTTACAACCTGATCTCGAGTAACAGGTTTACTTAGATAACTATTAAATCCTTGTTTTAATATTTCTTCTTTTTGTTCTTTCATGGCCGATGCTGTGAAAGCAATAATTGGGATATTCTTTGTGCTTTGATATGCTTTTATTTCTCGCATTGCTGTTATTCCATCAACCTTCGGCATTTTCAAATCCATAAGAATAAGGTCTGGAATTATTTCTTTTGCTTTTGCAATTGCTTCTTCACCATCTTCGGCTTCAACAACTTCTATTGGTTGCGATTGGAGAAAACTTTCGATTAAATGCCTATTGTGAATAACATCGTCAACAACTAATAGAGTTGCCGGTTTAAAAGTGATGTTAACATCTTCATCTTCGTTTTGCTGTATAATTCCTTCTGTTTGCTCTGAAAATTCAAGGTTTTTAAGGCAAACGGTAAAAGTACTACCTTTCCCGATATCACTTTTTACAGAAATATAGCCTCCCATCATTTTAACCAGTCGGTTGGTAATAGTCAAGCCCAAACCAGTTCCTCCGTATTTAGATTGATTTTGGTTTTTTTGTTGCTCAAAAGCTTCAAATATTTTATCTGACTGATCTTGTGGAATTCCAATACCTGTATCTTCAACGTAGAAATTTAGGTTAACCCAGTCTTGCTTTTTACTGGATTTATCATTTCTCACTGATAGTTTTACATAGCCATGATCTGTAAATTTTACGGCATTACCTACCAAATTAAATAAGATTTGTCTTAAACGAACGTCATCAAGAATAATAACTTGAGGTACATCTTCTTCGATGTCGAGAATTAAATCAATCTTTTTTTCTTGAGTTTTGTGTTGAAATATTTGTCCCGTTTCCTGAATGAGAGAATAGAGATCAACAGATCTGTACTGAAGATCCATTTTCCCAGCTTCAATTTTTGAGAGGTCAAGAATATCATTGATAATATTCATTAAAGCATTTCCACTTGAAATAATTGCTTGTAAATATTTTAGCTGACTTTCTTCCATATTCCCTTTTGAAAGTAAGTCTGAGAAACCCAAAATTGCATTCATTGGTGTTCGAATTTCATGACTCATGTTAGCTAAAAATTCACTTTTTGCTTTATTTGCTTCCTCTGCTTCTTGTTTGGCTTTTTCAATAGCCATTGCTTTGTCTTCTAGTTCCCGGTTTAATGCAACAACTCCTTTATTAGTTTCTTCCAGCTCTTGGTTGATTAATTCAATTTCGTCGTTTCTTTCCTGAAGACTTTTTAATAAATATTGGAGTTCGTGGTTTTGAGAATTGATGGTATCTACCATGCTTGAATCACCACGTTCAATTATTTTTTGAAAAGCTTTTTCAATAGAATTAATCCGCTCATGAGAAAGATTGTAGGAATGATTAGGGAGCCACTTGGTTGTAGTAATTGTTGTTCCTTTATTTGGAACCGTTTGAATGTGAAACTCATCCATTAAACGTTGTGACCCAATTAAACCAACTCCCATTCCTTTCTTTGACTTGTAGGTTCCTGCTCGTATTTCATCCAGGTTTTCTATTCCCTTACCTTCATCTTTGAAAATAAGTAGAATTCCTGATGATTTATCATTTCTTGTTGCTAGTTTAAATTCAATGATTCCTCCATTGGCATGTTCGAGCATGTTGCGGCAAAGTTCGGAAACGGTGGTCCCAATTCTGATGCAAGTGATTTGGTCAAAACTCATTTCTTTTGCAAGCAATGACCCCAGGTTTCTTGCTCTAACCACATCGGATTCAAATTTTACTGGAATTGTGCCAATTGAATTAGTTGTAGCGTATGATAAGAACGGTTGCGTCATCAGTTTTTCTTGAAAATTTATTCAGAATTTCTTCAGCCATCTGTTGCGGATGGCCTTTAAAGTTGATGTCATCACAGTCCCAACGGGTTTTTATGCCATCACTATACATACACAAGGTATCTCCTGGAGAGAATTCGTATTCGAAAACTCTGGGAGTACGAATGTTGTGCCCAATTATTCCGCCATAAGAAAGTAAACTTTTTCTTCCATTGTTCATGGAATGTAAAATCCCTTCAATGTTTCCTATTCCGGAAAATGCAAGTTTTTTTAATTCAGTATCTATCGACACAAGCCCTATCACTGCACCTCTGGTATTTCTAAGAGAAAGGTGAGTGTGTTGCAATAAATTGTTAACGGGTAAATCAGACTTTAGTAGTAACTGTTCTTTGGCCATTTGAGAAGCCATATGAGCATCGGTTCCATGACCAAGTCCGTCAATTACAGCAGCAACTGTCTTTGTTGGGGATAAGTGGTTGTACATAAAACAATCACCATTTAATTTTTCCCCTGGTTTTGGTAGAGTTGCAGCTCCTATTTCAATATTCCTGTTAGTGCCTATCCATTGTTTGGATGGAAGCCATTTTAAAGCACGAATATAATTTGTAAACTGAGATAATTCAGGAACAAGGGAGTTATCAAAAGGAAATTTGTCTTTGCTGTTAAATTCAAATTCATCAGAAAATCTTCGAATTGCCCCTAATCCTACTCCAAGTGTCCCTTGTTCTGTGTACCCGTCGGAAATAGCTTTGTTAACATCGGAAATCCCAGGTCCAGAGTCAATGCAGAAAATTTCAATTCCCTTTTGAAAAGAATCAGTAATTAACTCAAAGAAAATTAAACGACCTTTTTTCCCTCCGTGTTTTATGACATTGCTAACCATTTCAGTAACCAAAATGGCAATTTCACCAACTTTAACCTCATTAAAGCCAACATCTTTAGCTGCACTTGCGGATTTTCGTCTGCAAACGCCAATATCAGCTTCGTTGTCTATTTGAAGGTTAAGTTTTTGATTTTTAGTTATTTCCATTTCATTATGCGGACAATTGTCCCTTTTCCTATTTCACTCTCTATCTCGAAATTATCTACCAATCTTTTGGCCCCAGGTAATCCATAGCCCATTCCTTTTCCTGATGTATATCCATCACTCATGGCCAATTCCAGGTTTTCAATCCCAGGACCTTGATCATAGCAGGTTACAATTAAGGCATTGTGTCCTTCATAAATGCCCTTTTCAATTAGAACATTTCCTCCACCTGCATAATTATACATGTTTCTAAATAATTCGGAAACGGCTGTTGTAATCCGGGTTTGTTCAACAATTCCCATCCTTGCATTTTTTGCATGGGTTCTAACAGCCTGTCTTACTCGCACAATATCTTGTTCCGTTATTATCGGACTTTCTTCCAGTTTTTCCCAGTCTGTGTAAGATATGATTTTAGACATTAATTAGAATTACAATAAGTTCGCATCTTCAAGTCTTTTTTCTAGCATCTCAATACCGTTTTCCATATTTAGGGCAGTATCGACTCCCGGCATTTCAAGCCCAAGTTCAACCAGCGTAATAGCAACCGCTGGTTGCATTCCTACAATTACAACTGCAGCATCCATAATGGACGCCATAGAAGCCATTCCGGAAAGCATACGTCCAATAAAAGAATCAACCATCTCTAGAACTGAGATGTCGATTAAAACCCCTTTTGCTCCAGTTCGTTCAATTTCTTTAAGTATCTGAGATTGAAGTTGAATAGCCAGCTTATCATGCATGTCAACTTGAATGGAAACTATTAGGAAATCCTTGATTTTAATTATCGGGATTTTTTTCTCATTATAATCAACATTCATTAGGCTTCGGTTTCAGTTTTTTTCTTTTGTGCTCAATTTTATTTTTCCATCAATGATTTGATCATTTTGTTTCATGGCATAGATCATTGCATCTTGTAAAGTTGCTTTTGTTTTAATGCTTGAAAGATCAATTCCAAGGTGTACAATTGTTTGAGCAATAGATGGACTTATTCCTGAAATAATACATTCGGCACCTAGTAATTTTGCTGAAGTCACAGTTTTAAGTAAGTGGTTTGCAACCTGAGTGTCAACAGTTGGAACACCTGTGATATCCAAAATTGAATAAGTACAGCCTGTTGCAACAATTTTTTCAAGAAGATTTTCCATCATTATTTGTGCTCTCTGGCTGTCGAGAGTTCCAATTACCGGAAGAATAAGAATATTATCCCACACCTTTGTAACGGGGCTTGATAATTCCATGAGGTCTTCCTGTTGTTGTAAGATGGTTTTTTGTTGATCTTGTATTTTAGAAAGTTTGTCTTGAAGTTCTTCTTTCATTTGCTCACTTTTCTTAAGCTCATAAGTGAGATCGTCAATTAAGATATTAAGAGCTTCTTCAATACCAGTAAGGTCATCTTCAATTTCAACATTAACACGAGTGTCCATGTCTCCTGCTGCAACAGAAGTTAGAACATCTTCAATATGTTCTATACGTTCTTTTGCATTTTCAAAATTAATTTGTTCAATCATTGCTATATTATCTTTGTTCTTTTAACCATTTAATTCCTTCTTCTTGTGTTTTGAAGAAGTTCCCATTTGTTTTTCTATCTCCTGATTTTAAAATGACTTTTAAAATCATACGGACTGCAGCACTAGCTCCAATAAAAGCCATATCAGTAATACCAGTTTCGTGAATTATTTGATTGGTCTTTTCTCTGGTTTCCCGATTTTCAAATTTGTGAGATTTTTCAGTTGTGATCAACATTTGACGATATGGTTTCCCTTCAAGGACTTCCAATACTTTTTCTTTTACAGCAGGAACCTGATCTAACATATAGTCTTCGTGTAAGTCAAAACGAACAAGGTCATTTTCAGAGTCATAATAGATCTCGTGTTTCATTTCAAGTATTATTTGGTGTTTGGTAATTTGTTGCTTATCAATTGTTGAAAATAGTGAATAGTCATTTATATTTCAATATAAGAATAGATAAAAAATCATTTTTTTATTGAAGTGTGGTTTTAATTTATTGATTAAGAGTTGTTTACTTGTTCTTTTTCGTTTCTGTGAATGAAGAGTAATTAGACCATTTTGAATGATTTATTGGAGTTTTAAGTGACAGAATGCTTTCTCTATAGGGTTATTACAGGATTAACTGAAAAATAAAAGCTGAAGATCATTTCTGAAATTCAGCTTTATTGTGCCCAGTAAAGGACTCGAACCTTCACGTCCAAAAGGACACTAGTCCCTGAAACTAGCGCGTCTACCAATTCCGCCAACTGGGCTTTTGAGAGCGCAACAAATATAGAAATTTTTGATTCGTTAAAATAGAAAAGGATATAATTTATTGGATAGGAAATTGAATGAAGAATACTTTTATCGATGATTTTAGGTGCTTTGTCGGAAAAAGGTATGGTGAACCATAAATATGCTGTCTCTTTGTATTGCCTAAAAAAATGTAATGATGAAAAACTGTGATTCTTTCTTTAGCCTTTTCAATAATAGTTATACTGGTTTCCCTCAAAACTTTCCAAAGTTTAGCAAAGGTGAGCAGTGTGAAAATAAAAAAGTATTCGATGTGTTTGCGGGTAAGCTGAAAAGTTATCAGGCTGATAAAAGTAAATTGAAAGAAAAGCTTCAACCTAAATCATTGAAAATTAAATTGAAGTATTTGTTCCAAAAATTCTTTGAGTATTCTGATGAGCAGTTATCTGTGATTTTCTCAGAAGAGATGTTTCAATCGACTATAGACTTTGTTAGAGTGGCCAGATCTTTTGATCCAGAGATGTCTTTTCATGATATTTTTCAGGCAACCCGAAACGTATGGATTATGAATGGTGTCCAGTTTTTGTTAGGACAAAAGGTTGAGCTAACGCCGTCCATATTTGCATATAGTATGTTATACCCGTATACGGATAATTTTCTTGATAATCCGCTTGTTTGTGATTCTGATAAAATCAGCTTTTGTGATCGGTTTTTAAAGCGATTACAAGGTGTTGATGTTGTTGCTGTCAACGATGATGAACTTAAAATATTTCGGATGGTTGAGCTAATAGAAGAGAATTGGAATAGGGAGAAGTATCCTAAGGTTTATGAAAGTTTGATTGGCATTCATGATGCACAGGTGAATAGTGTTCGATTACTGAATGTTTCTGATGAGTTAAATTCTGATGATATTTTAAAAATCTGTATACAGAAAGGTGGTACTTCTGTTGTTGCAGATGGGTATTTGGTTTTGGGTAACCTGAAACTGGAACAGGAAAAGTTCCTTTACAGCTATGGAGCTTATTTGCAATTGTTGGATGACTTGCAAGATGTTGGAGATGATTACAATTCATCATTAATGACTTATTTTTCTTTTTCGGCACAATCGCAAAAGTTGGATGAATTAGCTAATATGATTTTAAACTTGGGCTTAAAAGTAGTTCAGCAAGCTAAAAATATGGGAACCGGTCAAGTTGATGTTTTTCAATCACTCATGAGGAAAAGCATTGAGCTTTTTCTTGTTGATTCAGTACTCTCAAACAAACAGTTCTATACCAGAAAATATGTGCGAAAAATAGAAGAGCATTCTCCTTTTAGTTTGGATTTTATTCGGAATCAAAAACGATTACAGGTAAATATTCAGGAGAAATTAACAGATGATTTGATGGGACTGATTTCCGGGAATGAAATGAATGATACAATCAGTTTTATTCAAAAAAAAGAACCTGCATATTGATTTATACAGGCTCTTTGATATTATTTGTTTTTCTACTTCAGATTTGTATTTAAGAAATCAGTCATCTTTTGATAGAGGTGAAGACGTGTGATTCCTCCATAAATGCTATGGTTGCGATTAGTGTAAATTGCCATGTCAAACTGAGTGCCTTCCTGTACTAATGTTTCTATGAATTCCATTGTGTTTTGAAGATGAACATTATCATCGGCAGATCCATGCATGATAAGTAATCTTCCGGTAATTCCTTCAGGGTTGGCAAATGGTGTTGCTTCTGCATATCCATCCGGATTTTCTTTTGGAGTACGCATAAATCTTTCGGTGTAAACGGTATCATAAAACTTATGATGGGTGAGGGGAGCAACAGCAATTCCAGCTTTGAAAATATCTCCACCTTTTTCCATGCTCATAAGAGTCATGAATCCACCAAAACTCCATCCCCAAATAGCAATATTATCTTTATCAACATAGGAAAGAGTTCCCAGATATTTGGCTGTTTCAACCTGATCGTCTGATTCATATTTTCCTAAGCGCAGGTAAGTTTGCTTGCGGAAATCTTCACCACGGGCTCCGGTTCCTCGTGGGTCAACACAGGCGACAATATAACCTTCCTGTGCCAGGTAGTTATACCAGTCAACCGACCATTCATCCAAAACTTCCTGCGAATTTGGTCCGCTATATTGGGTCATTACAACCGGGTATTTTTCAGTTTCTTCAAAACCAACAGGTTTCAGTATCCATCCGTTTAGCAAAATACCTTCTGATGTTGTAAATGTAAAAAATTCTTTAGGGGTAATTTCGTAATTCGAGAGATTTTCCTTCAGTGCCTGGTTGTCTTCCAAAACTCGAATTTGTTTCCCGTCAATTTCATGTAGGGTAACCAGGTTGGGCTCTGTAGTGCTGGAAAAGTAGTTGATGAAATATTTAAATCCAGAGCTGAATTCCGCATTATTTGTTCCTGTTAATGTCGATAATTTGCCTTCCTTTTTTTCATCGAGGCTGATGTAATATACTTCTCTTCTCAACGGAGATTCTTTTGCAGCCTGATAGTAGAAAATTTCTTTTTTTGGATCAAATCCGTAGAATTCGGTTACATCATATTCACCTTTAGTGATCTGTTTTACCAGGAAGCCAAGTCTGTCATACAAGTATAAGTGAGAATAACCATCTCGCTCACTCATGACAATGAAGTATTCATTTCCAGGAAGGAATTTGAATTCATCCAGAAAAATCTCATCAATATATTTGTCATTTTTTTCAGTGAGTAATGGACGGCTTTCTCCGGTATACGGGTTGGCTAGAAAAATATCCATTACATTTTGTCGGCGGTTAAAACGCATTACTGCCAGATCTTCGCCATCAAGAGTCCATTTTAAACGAGGAATATAAATGTCGGTTTCTTCTCCAACCTCAACCTGAATGGTTGTTCTTGATTCGATTTCATACACATGTACACTTACTATTGAATTGTTTTCTCCGGCTTTGGGGTATTTAAATCGATATTCCGAAGGATAAAGTTCATTATTCTCATAAGTTGGATATTGGCCTGCATAAATAGGCATTGAAAATTCGTTAACTTCACTTTCATCAAACTTAGTGAAAGCCAAAAAATCTGAATTTGGTGACCATGCAAAAGCTTTGTTGTAGCTGAATTCTTCTTCGTAAACCCAGTCAGGTGCACCATTAATGATTTCATTCTTTTTTCCATCAAATGTAACCTGACTTTCTGTGCCAAATTTCAAACTTTTAATAAAGATATTGTTATCTCGAACAAAAGCAACGCGTTCTCCATTGGGCGAAAACGTAGCAAGTTGTTGGCGACCTTTTGCTGAAAGTTCTGTGAGTTCTTGTGTTATTGAATTCCAAATATAGTATTCCGCGGTGTATGAGCGTCGGTATATTCGTTCAACTTGGGTTGTCAGAAGGATTTTTGTTTCATCATCACTAAGCTGGTAGGCTGAAAATGATGATATTGGGGCATTTTCAATCTCGGATAAATTGAATAGAATTTCAACTTCTTCCCCGGTTTTGTAGCTGTGTTTTACAATCCGTTTGTTATCTTCCATGGTTGTGTAATGGATCCCGTCATTCATCGAGCGAAGACCTTCTACTGTTTCAGTGGCAAATGTCCCTTTTAATTGGACATCTTCCAGCGTTATTTCTTTTTGGGCACTAAGCGGAAGACTAATAATAAAATACAGGCATAAAAATAGAATCTGTTTGTACATGTGAATAAATTTAGTTCTCAAAGCTTTGAATTTTTCTAAAAATAAAAAAGACTTAATAAAAGAATTTAAATTAATGAATACTTTTAGGTTTTTATATTTATAGCTCAAAATAATTAATTCAATTTTGAAATGAAAAAAATAATTTCTCTTATAGGACTTTGTTCTTTGATTAACATTACAGCTTTTTCGCAGTCTGATGTTGTTGGTTTTTTAAGTTCGGGAAAGGATGATGCTACTCAATTATTTGAAGCCTACCTAAATCCGTATGCAGTTGCTCTGGGAGAAGGGTTAAATAATTCGTGGTATAATACAGCTCAGGTTCATAAATTTTTAGGGTTTGATTTACAGTTGAGTGTTAGTGCTGTTAAAATTCCGTCTGCAGACCAAACTTTTGATATTAGTGCACTGAACCTTAATAACATTGTTCTTGCCAGTGGAAGTAACCCTGTTTTGCCAACAATTGCAGGTAAGGAGCAGGCTGGCCCAGAGCTGGAGGTCTATGACGGAGAAAATTATCAAATGTCTTTTAATGCGCCGCCAGGATCAGGGATGGATATTGTTCCTGTTCCAATGTTGCAGGCTGGAATAGGGATTGGTTTGCATACTGAACTGATCGGAAGGTATGTTCCGGAACAGGATATTTTATCAGGCGACAATTCAAAAGTAGGTCTTTATGGAATTGGAATTAAGCATAGTTTTAAAGATTGGATTCCTTTCTTAAAACATTTGCCTTTTGATGCCTCTTTATTTGCCGGTTATTCGACTATCTATGCTGAGGATAATGTCTCGTTTGGACTTGATAATTATGGCCTGTCTCCTGAATCATATGATTATGAACAGGATCCCAATCAGATGCTTGATGTAGAATCAGAAACGATGAAGGTTGGATTGATTGTTTCAAAAAAAGTTAGTGTACTTACTATTTTTGCCAGTGTTTCGCAGAATAGCAGTAAGCTGGATGTTGATTTGAAAGGTCGTTATCCGTTTGTAACTTTCGATGGAGATGATGTAAGCATTGCAGATGAAGTAGATCCTGTTTCTGTTCATTTTGAATCTTCACATGTCGCTTTAGATGCAGGTCTTCGGTTGAAGTTGGGCTTTTTAAGTTTCTCCGGATCAATAAGTAAATCTAACTATACCGCTTATAATATTGGAGTTGGAGTTGGTTTTAGATAAAAATCTACAACGGTATCTTTTTTTTGTGATATTTAAAACAGGTTGTTTTTCAGAGAGTAACAATTGTTTTTAAGTTGAAAGTTTCCTTTTTGTTACTTCCAATTTATTGAATAATAAAAACGAAACTATTTTACGACTGTCTCTCAATAATAATTATCTTTGCAGCCTGAAAATAAGATACTCAAAAGTATACAGATGATTAAGATTACATTACCTGATAACAGTGTTCGTGAATTCGAAAATGCAGTAAACGGGCTGGAGATTGCAAAATCGATCAGTAGCCGTTTGGCAAAAGAGGTTTTGGCTATTTCTGTAAATGGTGAGGTTTGGGATTTAAACCGACCCATTACCGAAGATGCCCATATTAAGTTATTTAAGTGGGAAGACCGAGAAGGAAAAGAAACGTTTTGGCATTCATCAGCCCACTTGATGGCTGAGGCTATCGAGTTCTTTTATCCGGGAACCAAATTTGGGATCGGGCCAACTGTTGATACGGGGTTTTATTATGATATTGATCTTCCTGAAGGGAAGCAACTAACAGAAAAAGATCTGGCAGCAATCGAAAAGAAAATGATTGAGCTGGCTCGTAATAAAAATGAAATTGTTCGTTCCGAGATTTCTAAAGCTGATGCTTTGTCTATGTTCACTGAAAAGAATGACGATCTAAAGCAAGAGTTAATCAGTGAATTGGAAGATGGAACAATTACGCTTTATAATCAGGGTGATTTCACGGACTTATGCCGTGGTCCTCACTTGCCCAATACGTCATACATTAAAGCAGTAAAACTGACTTCAATTGCAGGTGCGTATTGGAGAGGCGATGAGAAAAATAAAATGCTTACCCGTGTTTATGGTGTTACTTTCCCAAAACAAAAGATGCTGGAAGAGTATCTGGTCTTGCTGGAAGAAGCGAAAAAACGTGACCACCGTAAAATTGGTAAGGAAATGGAACTTTTTACTTTTTCGCAGGCAGTGGGACAGGGGTTACCATTGTGGTTGCCTAAAGGAGCAATGCTTCGTCAGCAACTGGAAGATTTCCTGAAAAAAGTGCAAAAGAGATTCGGTTACGAGCAGGTTATCACTCCGCATATTGGAGATATCAATTTGTATAAGACTTCAGGTCACTATGCGAAATATGGAGAAGATTCATTTCAATCGATAAAAACACCAGCCGAGGGTGAAGAGTATTTGTTGAAACCCATGAATTGTCCCCACCATTGTGAGATTTATAAGTTCAAGCCTCGTTCATACAAGGATCTTCCTGTGCGCATGGCCGAGTTTGGAACAGTTTATCGCTACGAACAAAGTGGAGAGTTGCATGGTTTAACCCGTGTGCGTGGTTTTACTCAGGATGATGCACATATTTATTGTCGTCCTGATCAATTAAAAGATGAGTTCAAAAAAGTTATCGATATTATCTTCATTATTTTCAAGGCGTTGAGTTTTGAAAATTACACAGCACAAATCTCGTTAAGAGATCCAAACAAGCCTGAGAAATACATTGGCTCTCCAGAAAACTGGGACAAAGCAGAAAAGGCTATTGTTGAGGCTGCAGAAGAAAAAGGATTGGAGACAATAACAGAATATGGAGAAGCTGCATTTTATGGACCGAAACTGGATTTTATGATTAAAGATGCACTTGGACGTAATTGGCAACTTGGAACGATTCAGGTTGATTACAACTTGCCGGAACGTTTTAATTTGGAATATATTGGAGCGGATGATAACCGTCATCGTCCGATAATGATCCACCGTGCACCTTTCGGATCAATGGAACGTTTTGTGGCAGTGTTAATTGAACATACGGCTGGGAAATTCCCACTTTGGTTAACTCCGGAGCAGGTTGTAATTCTACCAATCAGTGAAAAATATAATGAATATGCCCAAAATGTTTCAGATTTTCTAAATAATTCCGATATTCGCAGCTTAATTGACGATCGTAACGAAAAGATCGGTAGAAAGATACGGGATAACGAGTTGAAACGAATTCCGTATTTGTTAATTGTTGGGGAAAAAGAAGCAGAATCAGGACAAGTAGCTGTGCGTAAGCAAGGTGAAGGAGATCAGGGAGTGATGACAAAAGAAGATTTTGCAGATTTCCTTAACAAAGAAGTAAAAGAACAATTATCAGCATTTTATAACTAAAAAGAAATAGGAGGTTTTTCGTATCGCAATTAGAAGACCCAATAGAGGTAGAGGCGGCCGCAGAGTAGAAACAGGACCGGCTCACAAGCTTAACCACAGAATACGTGCACAAAGGGTGCGTTTAGTTGGTGAAAATATTGAAGAACAAGGAGTTTATTCTTTGCAGGAAGCATTAAAAATTGCAGAAGAGCAAGAACTTGATCTGGTTGAAATTTCGCCAAACGCTGACCCTCCAGTATGTAAGGTTATAGATTACCAAAAGTTTCTTTATCAACAGAAAAAGAAACAAAAAGAAATGAAAGCCAAGGCAGTGAAAATTGTTGTCAAAGAAATTCGATTTGGTCCGAATACCGATGAACATGATTTTCAATTTAAGCTAAGGCATGCTGAAAAATTTTTAAAAGAAGGGGCAAAAGTGAAAGCTTTCGTATTCTTTAAAGGAAGATCAATCTTGTTTAAAGAACAAGGAGAGATTTTATTATTGAAATTTGCCACTGAACTTGAGGAACTTGGTAAAGTTGAACAACTTCCAAGACTTGAAGGAAAAAGAATGACCATGTTTATTTCACCAAAGAAGAAGAAGTAATTTTTCTTTGATAATATAAAAGAAGGAAAGAAGATGCCAAAAATGAAAACCAATTCCGGTGCAAAAAAACGTTTTAAAACTACCGGAACAGGAAAATTGAAAAGGAAGCATGCTTTTAAAAGTCACATTTTGACTAAAAAAACAAAAAAGCAAAAGAGAAACTTGACTCATCCAGGATTAGTTGATAAGGCTGATGAGAAAAACATCAAGCTTCTTTTGACAATGAAGTAATCCTTTTCAAAAAGAAAGAAAATTTAAAGTTTGTAACAAGTGAATTAGCCAGAAAGTTCCGGGAATAACCGGGCGCTAACCACACAAAATTAAGATTATGCCAAGATCAGTAAATCATGTAGCTTCACGGGCTCGCAGGAAAAAAATCCTCAAACAAACCAAAGGAAATTTTGGTGCCCGTAGAAACGTTTGGACGGTAGCAAAAAATACCTACGAGAAAGGTTTGCAATATGCTTACCGTGATAGAAAAGCAAAAAAGAGAAATTTCCGTGCATTATGGATTCAGCGTATTAATGCTGCAGTTCGTATGGAAGGAATGAGCTATTCTCAGTTTATTGGATTGTTGAAAAAGAACAATATCGAGATAAACCGTAAGGTTTTAGCTGATTTAGCGATGAATCAACCAGCTGCTTTCAAAGCAATTGTTGATAAGGTGAAATAAGAAATCCAAAATTTAGGTGAAATAAAATAGAGGCCACTCCATTGCGGAGTGGCTTTTTTTTTGCTGTTTGTTCATGTGGATAATATGCCGTACATCATATGAAACGGTTTTTGTTGACATACTTATATTTCTATATTTGAAAAACTCATAAGGGACGGATATGTATCAGGAAAGGGGAAATATAGAAACTTCATTTTTTAATTCAAGCATGATTTTATTCGCAAAAAGATTTTTTCAAAGTAGAAATATGTTGAAATCAGTCATTCTCTTTTTGATGATTTCAGGTATATGTAATAATGTAAATGCAAAGAATAAGGGCAGTGAACCAGAAGAAGGTTATCAATTTACTTTAATAAAAGAATTACCGCACACACCGATAGAGAATCAGAATAGTTCAAGTACATGCTGGTCATTTTCAGGACTTGGTTTCCTTGAATCTGAGATGTTAAGATTGGGAAAACCAGAGGTGAATTTGTCTGAAATGTTTGTTGTATGGCATACCTATAGTGAGAAAAGTGAAAAATATGTTCGTATGCATGGTAACCTAACATTCTCTCCTGGTGGGGCTTTTCACGATGTTACTCATGTTATTGAAGAATATGGCATCGTACCCGAATCTGTTTATTCCGGTCTTAAATATGGTGAAGAAAAACATGTACATTCAGAAATGGACAAAGTTTTAAAAGAACATGTAAAAGCTGTTGTTGAGAATGGAAACCGTAAATTAAGTACTGCTTGGGAAAAATCAATTCGTTCTACATTGAACTCATATCTTGGAGAATTGCCTGAGAGTTTTGAGTACGAAGGGGAAGAGTACACTCCTCAAAGTTTTGCACGTGACTATGTGGGATTAAATATGAATGATTATGTGGAATTAACTTCATATACGCATCATCCTTTCTATGAAAAATTTGTTCTCGAAATTCCAGATAACTGGATGTGGGGGGAGATATACAATATTCCACTGGAAGAATTGGATCTTATAATTAGCAATGCAATTGATAATGACTTTACAGTTGCCTGGGCTGCTGATGTAAGTGAGAAAGGTTTTAGTTCTACTTCTGATGGTGTTGCAATTATACCGGAAGTGAATCTTGAGGAAATGTCTAATTCGGAGCAACGCAAATGGGAGCGAATGTCTGATAGTGAAAGAGATGAGGAACTCTATACTTTTGAGGGACCTTCTTTAGAAAAGGAAATAACTCAGGAATTGAGACAAATTGGTTTTGATAATTATCAGACCACAGATGACCATGGTATGCTTATTGTCGGAAAAGCAAGTGACCAGGATGGGAATATCTATTATAAAGTGAAAAACTCGTGGGGAGACTATAATGATTTTGGTGGATACTTCTATGCTTCCGAGTCTTATGTGCAATATAAGACCATGAGCATAATGGTTCATAAAGATGCAATCCCTCGAGATATTCAAAGGAAACTAGGACTTTAATCAAAATAATTCAGTTACAAGTCCACAAATTTTTTCGAGAAATATCACATCTTGTTTAGTGAATGGAGCAGGAGAATGACTGTCAATATCAATCTCTGCTATAAATTTATCATTTTTAAGTATTGGGACAACAATCTCTGATTGAACATCTATACTACACGAAATGTAGTTGTCAATTTGTGAAACATCCTGAACAACTATAGTTTCTTTCTTTTTTGCAACCTGGCCGCAAACACCTTTGCCTATGGCTATTTGAGTGTGCTCTGTAGGTTTTCCGGAATAAGGGCCTAAAATAAGTTGTCCATCTTTTAAAATGTAAAAACCCACCCAGTCGTAATGATAGATCTTTTCTTTTAGTATTTGACAGATAAGAGTCAGTTTTTCTGAAGTATTAGAAGAAATTAATGATTCAATTTCTTCCAATACTATTTGAAATTCTTTATTCACTTTTTAATTACTTTATTACCATTTGGTGTTCGTTTGTAATTTTCTCGCAGTATTTACATTTTAATGCCAATGGTTCCTTATTAATCACAGAGAAGGAGGACGTTATTGCTTCGTGATTTGTTATACATTGTGGATTAAAGCATTTTACGATACCAACAATTTGATCTGGAACTTCAACAACACGTTTTTCAACAACTTTATAGTCTTTTATAATATTGAGTTTTGCGTGAGGAGCAATTAATGCAATACGGTTAATGTCATCGTCAGCAAAAAACTGATTTGATGCTTTTATGATCGCTTTACTACCTAGCTTATTACTATCCAGATTCATGCCAAAGGTGGTCATGTGGCTAGTCTTATCGAGTTCAAGGATAGAGATTACTTTAAATAAGCTTTCAGCAGGTATGTGGTCAATTACTGTGCCTTCGCTGATCGCGCTAACCTTGAGTTTTAATTTCTTTTTTATAGGATCTTTCATGATTATTTTAGGTTCAAGGTGTGAGCAATAATGGCTTCTCTGGCAAAGACTCCATTTCTTGCTTGGTTAAAATAATATGCTTTTTCATTTCTGTCTACATCTGTATGTATTTCATTTACCCGTGGAAGAGGGTGAAGTATTCTCATGTTGGGTTTTGTATTAGCAAGCATGCTGTTACGTAAGATGTATACATTTTTAACTTGCTCATATTCCATCGGATCGGAGAAGCGTTCTTTTTGTACGCGGGTCATATAAACAATATCTGCTTCAGAGATTATATCCGTGAATTCACTGTGTTCAAAATACCGTATTCCTTTTTCACGCAGGTAAAGTTTGTATTCTTCTGGAATTTGTAGCTCGTCTGGTGCAATAAAGTTGAAGATTGGATTTTCAAATTCAGACATGGCCATTAATAAGGAGTGTACTGTTCTTCCATATTTAAGATCTCCGACCATGAATATATTCTGGTTGTCCAGTGTCTTTTGCGTTTTTATTATTGAGTACATATCCAGCAGGGTCTGTGTTGGATGCTGGTTTGCACCATCACCGGCATTGATAATTGGAATGTTCGAAACTTCAGCTGCGTAACGAGCACTTCCTTCCAGTGGATGACGCATTACAATAAGATCGGCATAATTAGAAACCATGCGAATGGTATCGTGAAGCGTTTCTCCTTTCGTGACACTTGATGAATTTGAGTCTGAAAAACCAATAATTCGCCCTCCCAGTCTGTTGATGGCTGTTTCAAAACTTAAGCGTGTTCTTGTTGAAGGCTCAAAAAACAAGGAAGCTACTACTTTTCCCTCTAGGAGCTTTTGATTTGGATTTTTTTCAAAATCAGCTGCTAATTCCATTATCCGGAGGTAGTCTTCCTTCGAATAATCTGTGATTGATATTAAATCTTTTTTCTTCATCTATTTGTTTTCTAATCTTATGCACCCATGCAATAAAAAACCAACAGTAGTAAAATTACTGTTGGTTTTTCGTTATTATCATTTTATAAGTTTTGTTCTTGATGTTTCCTGAGCATAAAAAATGAGGATAAAATTCTTGAAAAGAGATTACAATTGCCAGGAATAATATTGTATTTAAAAAAGCCTTTCATTAAAACACAAATTTAACTAATACAATTTTATTTTTTTTAATAGTCTGTAATGTTTTTTTTGCCTTTTATTAACAACACTCTACTTGATTATCTTGATGACAACACCTTCAATATCCTTTAGTTTCATTATGATTTTTTCAGATTCAGTTTTACGGACAGATGTTTTTATTTTACATCGAAGGTCAAAATCATTTTTATGCTGAGGAAGTTTTTCTTCTTTGAAAACCTTCATGACGTTATTCATATTCATATAGTCAAATTCAACCCAAAATTTCTCTTCAACAAGTTTTTTCTACTATTATTGAATTATTGATAACGTCTGCAGCTGCTCCCCGGTAAGCATTAATGAGTCCACTAACACCAAGTAGGGTTCCTCCAAAATAACGAACGACTACAATTAAAATATTTGTGAGGTCATTTTTTTGAATTTGCCCTAAAATAGGTTTCCCTGCTGTTGATGATGGTTCTCCATCGTCGTTTGCCCTGAAGTGTGTCTTTTCTGCTCCTAATCGCCAAGCATAACAATGGTGTCTGGCTGAATAATGTTCTTTTTTTAGTGCTTGTATGTATTCTTTAATTTCTTCTTCTTCTTCAACAGGGTAAGCAAAAGCAAGAAACTTACTGCCTTTATCTTTGAATAATCCTTCCGTATTTTTTTCTATGGTTAAGTATGAATCTATCATGATTTAAGCTATAAAAAAGGCAGGTCTGATAGACCTGCCGAAGCTTTACATTTTTAATTTCTTTTCTATTTCATCAACAGATTGCCTGAAACTTTTGTCGGTATCTATTAGATTATTGACTGTTTTGCAGGCATGAAGAACTGTTGCATGATCTTTATTGCCAATTTGTGATCCAATAGATGCCAGTGATGATTTAGTCATGTTTTTGGAGAAATACATGGCTAACTGACGTGCCTGTACTATTTCTCTTTTTCGGGTTTTAGCTTGTAATGAATCAACAGACATATTAAAATAATCACAAACTACTTTTGATATGTAATCAATTGATAATTCCCGCTTCGAGTTTCTAACCAGTTTATTGATCATTTCACTAGCAAGCTCCAATGTAATCTCTTTTTTGTTTAAAGTTGATTGGGCAAGTAGTGATACTAATGCTCCTTCAAGTTCTCGTACGTTGTTTGTAATGTGAGATGCGATGTATTCCAGAACTTCATCACTAATAACAATACCGTCTTTATAGGTTTTGCGTTTTAATATTTCCATTCGTGTTTCAAAATCGGGAACTTGCAGGTCTGCAGTTAGCCCCCATTTGAAACGAGATAATAACCGTTGTTCCATCCCTTTTAGTTCAATGGGAGGTTTGTCTGATGTTAGAATCAATTGTTTTCCGCTTTGATGTAAGTGGTTGAAAATGTGGAAGAAAGTTTCTTGTGTTTTTTCTTTTCCTGCAAATTCTTGTACGTCATCCAAAATAAGTACATCAATCATCTGGTAGAAATGAAGAAAATCATTTCTATTATTATTACGTGTTGCTTCAGTAAATTGTGTTTGGAATTTATTGGCATTTACATACAAAACAGTCTTTTCCGGAAAGCGTTCTTTTACTTCTATTCCGATGGCATGTGCTAAGTGGGTTTTTCCTAAACCTGAGTTCCCATATATCATTAATGGATTGAAAGCAGTGCCTCCTGGAGATTGTGCTACTGCAAATCCTGCACTGCGAGCTAGTCGATTGCATTCTCCTTCTACATAGTTCTCAAATGTATTGTCAGCTTTTAATTGTGGGTCAACCTGAAGTTTTTGGATACCAGGAATAATGAAAGGATTCTTAATTGATGGTTTCCCTTCATTTTTCAATGGTACATTAAGAGGTTTGTTTTCAAACTTCGTGCTTTTATTTGTTGGGTATTTCACAGTATATGGCTGTGAATTATTTTGATTATTACCCATAACAACAACGTATTCAAGTTTTGCTTCCTGTCCAACTTCTTTTCTAAGTGTTTTTCTTAAAAGATCAATATATTGTTCTTCCAGATATTCATAAAAAAACGGACTTGGTACCTGGATGGTTAATACCTGATCGCTGATTTTTACCGGAACAATTGGTTCAAACCACGTTTTAAAGCTAATTGATGGCACATTATCCCTAATCACAGAGAGACACCGATCCCACACCGTGTGATGATTATTGATCATTTTTTAAATAACAGGATTTAAGTTATTCGATTTAATTAATTTCCCCTAATTTTTTCCCTAAAACAAAATTGTCTAAAAAAAATGTATAAAAAAAATGGATTTGCTATTGACTTTTTGAGAATAATCTTAAGGGCTTTAGAATTCAGGCATTTATTTTTTATAAAAAAAATATGCTTTATAACAACTTGATTATCAGCTGTTTGTGTGTGTGTCGTTCTCTATCCCTTGATAATAAAGCTGTTTGGGGAGGTGCTTTTAAATTAATATTATGACAATATTTATTGGCTGTTTTTTCTCAATGCCTTTTCCAGTCTTACTTTACGTCCATTTTTAAATGCAACTACACTTGCATCAGGAAATGATAAGATTATTTTTTCATGCAAATCTAAAATTTCATAAAAATCAGAAGAGCTTCCGGTAAGGTAATTATATACACCTGAAATTATCATTTCTTCTACATTGTCAATCCCATCAAAAATTGAATTGGTGGTGTTTATTGGGGTCTGACTGCTTAATAAATGAACTTTAAATATATAATTTGATTCATCATTACTGTTTCTATCACTATCTGGAGAAATGTAAAGGTTTTTCCCAAAGTCGAATGCTGAGAAATGAACGTATCTTTTCGGATTATTTCTTAAATCGTTAATGAGATAGTCCAGACTTGCACTTAATTCTGTTAGGTTGTTGTATAAGTCAGGGTTATTAATTAATAATCCGGCTGTACCTTTTTCTGAATTAATAGCTTCGAGAACAGTGTTGATATTCTCTACGGAAATCGACATATCTGTAAGCATCTTTTTTAGAGGAACTTCAGAAATACTATCTGATAAGTTCGAAAGATTCTCTGAAATTGTTGCAAAGTTATCGGCATTTTCAGATAGTGTTGCAGATACATCATTAATGTTAGAAAGTATGCCGTGTATATTTTCTTTTTCAGAAGTAAGTAGGTTATTGAATTGAGCAGATGCTTCTTCAAGGTTATAGATTGTTCTGTTAATATTTTCAAAACTCTCTTCTAGATTTTTGCGGGATTCTTCATTGAAAATATAAGTAACCACGGTAATTGCAGAGTCTAATGATGCAAGAAGTTCTTCAGCTTTATTTTTTAATGGAAGTACTTGCATGCTGACTTGTTCTGCCAGGGCTTCTTCAATGCTGCCGGGAATAGTGTCGTTTGTTTCGTAGTATTCATTAGAATTAGCTAATTGTAGCTTTATGGATCTGGTTCCTAGCAAGTCGCTTGAAACAATACGGGCGACAGAACCAACAGGTATCATAAAATCACCGGATACAGAGATGCTTACTGTTAATTTCCCGGAATCCTTATCGGAGAAAACAATGTCTTTCACTTGTCCTACTTCATAACCGCTTAGCATGACAGAGCTTGATTCAACGAGTCCATCAACCCTGTCATATTCTATATAATAAAGCTTGTTGCTGTTGAAGTAGTCAATACCTTTTAAGTAATTTAATCCATATAAGAGGATGCCTATACTAAATACGATAAGAATCCCCAGCTTTGTATATCCGGTTGTTTTCATTTGTTTAATGTTTCCTTATGCTTAACATTGATATTTTACGAGCATTGTTCTGCAATTCAAGATGTAACAGCCTTTTGTAAAATAAAAGTAATGAAGCAAGCTTTCTTTGTACAATATTAAGAACCATTGTGCTAGAAAACAAGTGTGCTTCTTTAACTTTTATAGTTGTGTTTTTTCTTGGGCATAATAATTGATGAAAGATTTTTAGAAAAAACAATACGAATAAACTTTTTTACTGAGGGGTTAAATTTGGTTAATTCCAAAGTTCAGAACAATATTGAAATGTAACATAAGTTTTAATAGAAAGTTTAAACTATATTATGTGAGAATTGCTTGGAAAGTAAGTTAAAGAAGATAGATGAGTGAATATTAATATTATTTTGCATTTGTTCTGCTTATAGTCATTAATGAATTTATATTTTTGCAGACACTCATGATCGAGTAAACAAATACAGCAATTTTGATTCGAAAATTTATTACATATATTTTTTTGCTTGTAAGTTTTACTTCCTGGGGGCAGGTTGAGCTTAGTCCGGAAGGTAATTTTATGCCTGAAACTAATGACTTTCAGCTTGACTCAGCATATATGAATGCAATTTTTCAGGAAGTTGATACTACTACTGCAACAATTACTACTACCGATGCCAATACTGAAGAAGAGCAGCCGATGCTACTTGAGACTCCAATTAATTACAATGCTCTGGATTCTATAGTCATTTCAGTGGATGGGAAAAAAGTATATTTATATAATGATGCAATTGTAACATACGATGAAATTGAGCTATCTGCAGATTTCATTGAATTGGATTTGTCAACTAATGAAGTATATGCAGAAGGCGTTGCAGATACAACCGGCGTAGTTCAGGGAACACCTGTCTTCAATGATGGTACAGATGAATTTGAATGTAAATCTCTCCGCTATAATTTCGAATCTCAGAAGGGAATTATTTACGATGTGAAAACAGAGCAGGGAGAAGGTTATGTGCACAGTGAAAAAACCAAAAAGATCGATGAAAATTCATTCATTTTACGAGATGGTAAATACACGACTTGTGATGCTGATCACCCTCACTTTTACTTGCAAATGACCAGGGCGAAAGTAATATCCAATGATAAAATTATCACAGGACGGGCATATATGGTATTGGAAGATTTTCCAATTTATTTTCCGTTTATTCCTTTTGGCTTTTTTCCCAGCACACCTACCTATTCTTCGGGGATTATTATTCCTACTTATGGTGAAGAGCGTAATCGTGGATTCTTTTTGCGTGGAGGTGGTTACTATTGGGCAGCCAGTCAGTATTTCGATTTGCAATTAACAGGCGATATTTATTCCAAAGGATCCTGGGCAACTTATTTAAGAACAAATTATAAAAAACGATATAAATATTCGGGAAGCTTCAATTTTTCATATAATGTAAACCGTTATGGAGAAGAGGGTTTGCCTGATTTTTATAAGACAAGCGGATTTAATTTGCAGTGGAGTCATTCGCAAGACAGTAAGGCTAATCCCAATCAAAATTTCTCTGCAAAGGTAAACATATCAACCAGCAGTTACGATAAGGAAAATGCTACAGATATTAATGAATATTTGCAAACGACTAAGCAGTCTAGTATCTCTTACTCCAAAAAATGGGACAATTCTCCTTTTAGCTTTTCTGCAAGTTTAGGGCATTCCCAAAACTCAAAAACGTCTGAAATGTCATTAAGACTTCCTAATATGACATTATCAATGACTAAGATTTATCCATTTCAGAGAAAAAATAGTGTTGGAGGACAAAAATGGTATGAAAAAATTTCGATAGGTTATACTGGTGATATAAAAAATTCGATTAGTGCACCTGAAAACGAAATACTGAAAAAAAACCTATGGAAAGATTGGAAAAACGGCTGGAAACATACAATTCCTATTACCTTGCCCAGCTTTTCATTGTTTAATAGTATTAACATTACACCAAGTGTAAGTTATAACGAGCGTTGGTATACCAGTTATCTAGATAAAACCTATGATTACGATGAGCAGACTGGCGACGAAACGATAACAGATGAAATAATTTATCGCTTCCGAAGAAATTATAATTATTCATTTAGCTTGGGGTCATCAACTACCATGTATGGTAATTATATAATGACTAATCCAAATTGGAAACTTAAGCAAATCAGACATAAAATTACAGCATCGGTTGGTTTAAGTTATACACCGGATTTTTCAGATCCTCGTTTTAATTTTTGGGGAAGCTATGTGGATAAAGATGGAAATCAGACATATTACAATCGATTCCCGACAGATATTGCTATTTTTGGTTCTGCAGGCAGAGGAGAAAGCGGATCAATAAATTTTAATGTGAACAATAACCTGGAAGCAAAAATTGCCTCAAGAAATGACACTACTGAAGCACAATATGAAAAAATAAGTATTCTGGATAATTTAGGATTTAGTGGTTCTTACAACATGATTGCTGATTCAATGAACTTGAGTCATATTAATATTAGAGGAAGAACGGCTGTTAAAGGTGTGAGTGTTAGTTTCGGGGGAACATTAGACCCTTATATGGCAGATTCATTAGGAAATGATATTGCTACTTATGCTTGGACTGAAAAAAAAGGTATCGCAAAACTTGGACGATTAACCCGGGCAAATTTGTCTTTTGGTTTGTCATTTAGTTCTAAAGACAGTAGTGAAGATGAAGATGAAGAATCAGAAGAAGAAACGGATGATGTGTTTGATAATGACCGTATTTATGGTGAGTTTAGAATGCCCTGGAGTATTAATATGAATTATAGTTTTAGTTATTCAAATCCTAATCCGTATACTGATCCGACAATAAATCAAAGTATAAGTTTTAGGGGTACGTTGGGAATTACCGATAAATGGAATATGACAATGAATACGAACTTTGATGTTCAACGAGCGGCATTTTCTTTTACGACTGTTAGTGTGAGCAGAACGTTGCATTGCTGGAATATGGGTTTTACTTTTGTTCCATTTGGAGATAGAAAGAGTTATAGCTTTTCCCTTTCAGCCTCTTCGTCTATGTTGAGGGATTTGAAGATCAACAAGCAACGGAGCTGGCGTGATAATTAATTTGAAAATATAGTAGGATAGCTAAACCAATGTTAATTTGTGATGTTATCCTTAAATGATAAAATAAGAGTATTTGGTATTTTTTATAATCCCAATCATTTTTATTTATTTGTGATTTATAATAGAAAACAATCTAAATAATTTGATATGACAATTACTAAAAACAAAATGGTTTCTTTAACCTACGATTTAAGATTAGATGGTGCTGACGGAGAGCTCGTTGAGCAAACTACAGCTGAAAAACCATTGGCATTTGTCTTTGGAGCAGGTTTAATGATGCCTAAATTTGAGTCCTTAATAGAGGGAATGGAGCAAGGAAAATCTTTTGAGTTCAATATTGGTAAATTAGATGCTTACGGAGAAGTCGATCAGAATGCAATTGTTGAGTTACCAAAAAACATTTTTGAAGTTGATGGTAAAATTGATGAAGATGTAGTTAAAGT
This sequence comes from Prolixibacteraceae bacterium, assembly GCA_963676845.2. Taxonomy (GTDB): domain Bacteria; phylum Bacteroidota; class Bacteroidia; order Bacteroidales; family Prolixibacteraceae. The sequence continues at coordinate 131,344 of CAXXKK010000034.1, forward strand.
AGGTAATACTGTTCCTATGATGAGTTCAAATGGCCAGCGTATGAACGGTTTGGTTCTTGATGTTTCTGATGAAGCTGTTAAGATGGACTTTAATCATCCATTAGCAGGTGAAGATTTGTTCTTTAAAGGAGAAATTCTTGAAGTACGTGATGCAACTGATGAAGAAATAGCAGCGACTGTACAAGGTGGTGGTTGCGGAGGCGATTGTGGTTGTGACGGTGGCAGTTGTGATGATGGATCTTGTTCTTCAGGTGGAGAAGGTGGCAGTTGTGGTTGCGGTTGCTAGATAAATAATATTGTTTTTATATATTGCTTTTGTTTTTACAAAAGCAATCTTTTTTATTTAATGTAGGCATGAATAGTTTTGGACAAATTTTTAGGCTGACATCTTTTGGCGAATCCCATGGTAAGGGGATTGGTGGAGTTATTGATGGTTGCCCGGCCGGTGTAGAAATAGATCTTGATTTCATTCAACAGGAACTGGATCGCCGAAAACCTGGACAATCAAAAATTACGACTCAACGAAAAGAATCAGATAAAGTAGAATTCCTTTCCGGTATTTTTGAGGGTAAAACTCAGGGTACCCCCATTGGTTTTATAGTTTGGAATAAAGATCAGCATTCGAATGATTATAATGATCTAAAAGATGTTTTTCGTCCATCTCATGCCGATTATACTTATACAAAAAAATACGGGAGTCGCGATCACAGAGGTGGCGGACGTTCTTCCGCTCGTGAAACTATAGCTCGCGTAGTTGCTGGATCTATTGCCAAATTAATGCTCAAGCAAGTTGGAATTTCAGTTCAGGCATTTGTTTATCGTGTAGGTGAAGTTCAGTTGGATAAAAGTTATAAAAATTTGGATTTAAGCCAGGCTGAAACTAACATTGTTCGTTGTCCTGATGCCGAAACAGCTGATAAGATGATTGCCAGAATTGAAGAAGCCGGAAGAAATCATGATACGGTTGGTGGTGTAATTCAGGCCGTTGTGCAAGGTGTGCCTGTTGGATTCGGAGAACCTGTTTTTAACAAACTTCATGCTGACTTGGGACATGCTATGTTGGGAATTAATGCCGTAAAAGGTTTTGAATATGGTTCCGGTTTTGAAGGAACTAAACTTTCCGGATCTGAGCATAACGATATCTTTATCAAAACTGATTCGGGCATCAAAACCAAAACAAATAACTCAGGAGGGATCCAGGGGGGAATTAGTAATGGGGAGGATATTTACTTCAATGTAGCATTTAAGCCGATTGCAACTCTCTTAAAAGAGCAACAAACAGTAAATAAAGACGAAGAAGTAACTACGATTAATCCGAAAGGACGTCATGACCCATGTGTGCTTCCACGTGCCGTGCCAATTGTTGAAGCTATGGCTGCTCTTGTTTTGGCAGATCATTATTTATTGAATAAAATAAACCATTTGTAGTATGCCAAGAAGAAAAAGACATCGCAGAATGTTGGCTCCGCCATCTATTAAAGGTTTATCTGTTTATGGACCCAAAAACAGGTCAGAACAGATAATTCTTTATTTTGAAGAGTATGAGGTAATTAAGTTATTGGATTATGAAAACCTCACGCAAGAAGAAGCTGCTGTTTGTATGGATGTCTCCAGGCCTACACTTACACGTATTTATGAGTCGGCCAGAAACAAGGTAGCTCAATCAATGGTTGAAGGCAAAGATTTGGTAATTAGAGGTGGAAATTTCCAGTTTGACGAAGACTGGTACTTTTGTAAATCTTGTCAGGCACGTTTTAACTTATTAAAACCAACAGATAACGATTGTCCTATTTGTAGTTCAGAAGATATTATTTCTCTGAATGATTATTATGCAAGTTCTAAAGAGAACTAGACGTTTGTTTTTTCACCTTCGCTTTTAGCAATAATGACAGCTCCGCAGCTGTCACTCCAAACGTTTATTGATGTTCTGTACATATCCAAAATACGATCAACTGCAAGGATCAAGCCCACTCCTTCAAGTGGAAGGTGTACTGCTGAGAGTATTACTGTGATCATCACGAGTCCAGCCATTGGTATTCCTGCCGCACCAATTGACGCCAACAAAGCTGTAATGACGATCAGTATTTGTTCCCCAAAAGTTAAATCTACGCCATACGCCTGTGCTATAAACATAGCTGCAACACATTCGTATAAGGCTGTTCCATCCATGTTAATGGTAGCTCCAAGAGGTAAGGTGAAACTTGTGATTTTATTACTAACTCCACTTTTATTTTCAACAGCATCAATAGTTAAAGGTAATGTTGCACTTGAGGATGAAGTTGAAAAAGCAGTGAGCAGGGGAGAGAACATATTTTTAAAGTGTTGGGCTGGATTTCCTTTCCCTATAAATTTAACAAGGCTGGGAAGTGTTATAAATGCATGAATGTTTAAAGCTATGAATACGGTAAGCATATACATGGCCATACTTCCTGCAATAGAAGAAAGTTGATCTGCATTTTTAGATACTTCTTTCGCAACAATTCCAAGGATTCCCAACGGTGTAAATTTGATGATAAACATGGTAATTTTCATCATGACCTCGAAAAAAGCATCGAAAAAGGAAGAAAGCTTCTGTTGGTATCCAGGCTGTATTTTATTAATAAAGAATCCAAGTATTACTGAAAAGAAAATGATGGAGAGTATATTACCTTCAACCATTGCCGCAATAATGTTTTCTGGAACCATTCGGATGAGAATATCCCAAACAGAGCTGGCTTCTGTTGTGATTTCTTCTGCACTGGCTGTAAATCCCATGTCAACACCTACTCCGGGACGGATAATATTTACAAGTATTAATCCGGTTATAATGGCAAATAAAGAAGTCGTTATGTAATAAGAAATTGTTTTTAGCCCGAGCCTTCCAAGACTATGTCCGTTCCCCATGTTTACTACTCCACTTACAATAGAACTGAATATTAGAGGAATGATAATCATTTTTAAGGCACGAAGGAAAAGCTCTCCCATCCAGCCAATATAAACTACTTGTTCCTGAAAATAATAACCAAAAATTACAGCAATAATGAGGGCAATAAATATTTGCCAGTGAAGCTTGAGTTTAAGAATAATCATGAGGTTTAATGGTTTCTCACAAATCTAGCTTATTCTTATTTTATGACCAAGATATTTGTTGGAACACATTAATAACTTATGTGATTTATCGTTATTCAAGAGGTAAGATAAGCTTAAAACAGCTTCCTTGTCCTGGTTTTGACTCTACTTCAATATTCCCACCTAAAGCTTCAGCGATTCCTTTTGAAATGGCTAAGCCAAGTCCGACACCATCATTGCTGTTTTTGTCAATAGAATGTTGGTTAAATCGTTGAAAAATTTTTTCAATGTTATCTTCACTGATACCTATTCCTGTATCTTCAACATATATTTGAAGGATTTTATCTTTTAATAAATAACTGACTGTAATGCTTCCTTTATCAGTAAATTTTATGGCATTATTAATCAGGTTGATTAGTATCTGCCGAATTTTTTCGGGATCAGAATAGATTAGCTTAGGAGTAGAGTTTAAGTTGTTGTTAATGATAAGATTTAGATGCTTTTTTGTTAATTCTGATTCTATTGAAGTATATGTCTTTACAATATTATCTATTTCTTTATTTAGATCAAATTGTTTTTTACTTACGTATACTGTCCCTGCCTGAATTTTAGAAATCTCCAGTATTTCGTTAATGATTTTTAATAATAATTGTCCATTTTGATCAATCTGCTCAATGCACATTTCTTTTGCTTCAGAAGAGCTTTCTTGATCGCCTAATAAACTGCTAAAACCTAATATTCCATTTAAAGGCGTTCTAATTTCGTGTGACATGTTGGATAGAAAGGCAGTCTTTAACTGATCTGATTCTTCAGCTTTAAGTTTCGCTTTTTCTAGTTCTTGCTGTACTATGTTCTTTTTTTGAAGTTCACGATTGATTAACAAAAACAGAACAACAGAAGAAATAGAAATGAAGAACCATCCTTTATAAGTTTGGATATGTCTTAAAGTTTCTATATCAATTTGTAATGAGTTAACAAATTGATCAGAAAATAAAATCCAAAGAAAGCTTAAGACAAGGTATATAAGCGCAATTCTCAAGGAGCTTTTCATTCCATGTTTTTTAAAACGGGGCAAATGTGATATTTATCTATAAATCACTATTCTAGCTTATATTTCTTTGGTTTTTGAATTAAGATTATTTGTGTGGAAAAGTTTACCATGACCAGGGATAATTGAATCGCATTTTTCAAGAAGTAGTTTTCTGCTTTTTTTAAGCTCAGTAATAGAGGAGTTTAAATTTTCATTATTAGCAATCATGCCAGTTTCAGCCAATTCTTCTTCTTTATCGTACCACCAAAAAACATCACCAGAAATCCCAATTGTTTCATTTTCAGTTTTTACTATTAGTGATTTGTGTTCACTAACGTGTCCTGGTGTATCAATAGTCTCGATATCAGATCCTAAAATATTAATGTCATAAGTGGTTTGTTTATCTTTATCAAAAAGAAGATTTGAATCGTAACTAATCACTTTTGCATTTTCAAAGATTGCAGTTAATAGAATGTGATCAGGATGTGAATGTGATAAAAACACATAATTTACGTGACAGGGTCTAAGTCCTTCCTTTTCAAGTGCCTCCATTAATAATCTTCTGTTGCATCCGGGGTCACAAATAATAATTTTATCTTCTGAATAAATTAAACTTACCGTTGAGCTGGCAATATATCCGTTTTCTATTCTTTTTGCATATCCTTCGACAAGCACTTTAACTGTTGTCATTTTATCTCAATTGCGTAATTTCTGAAAAGTTCAGATGATGAATAATTTCCCTCAAAATTAGTAGATATCCGGCAAAATATTTGTTCGTAGGTAAAATATCCTGGCTTGCAGGAAGTCCTTTTATGATCTCAGATAGTCGAGTGAACACATTTTCAAGCTCTTGTCTGGAAAGAGTTTTATTTCCGTTTGTGTCAAAATAGGTATTAAAAGCAATTTCTATAATGTCTTTTAAATTCTGATCTTTTGAATAAAGCGGGATTAAACCATTTATTTTTTCATGTAAGGGAACAACAATTTCTTCAACTTCGTTTATGGCATAATCAACTTCATCAAAAGTAGGAGGTTCATTTTTGAAGTATTTATTTGCCAGGTTGTCGTAACCAATATTCAAAATAAAAAGTCTGGGACTTTCAGAATCAGATTCTATATTTTTTAGTTGAAAAAGTGTTTTGTTTTTGTCAATAGTAAGAAGTATAAATTCATTACCATTTGTTTTGTAATTCTTTTCTGACTTCATATTTAAACTCAATTTATATTATAAAGCAAAGTTATTGGCTCCTTGTTTAACTTAGTTGAAGAAATAATCATTTATAAGCCTTTTGTATATTATTAAATCATGAGGGAAGACTAGTTGTAGTTAATTATCAGCATTTTTATTTGTTACCTTTGCTGCATGTTAAGTGCAAAAAAACTATTTCAAATACAATATTTTTGGCCATAATTGCATGTCTTTTATGGTCTTCTGCTTTTGTGGGGGTTAAAATTGGCTTGGATTATCATACTCCTTTTCAGTTTGCCGGAATACGATTTACTATTTCGGGCTTGTTACTCTATCTCTATTGTAGTAACAGACGTTTTTACTGGAAGAATGTAAAGGACAACTGGCAGTTTGTTGCCAAAATTGCTTTGTTGCAAACCGTATTTCAATACATGCTTTTTTATTCAGGTATTAATTTGTTGCCGGCATCCATTTCTGCAATGATTGTTGGTTCTTCTCCTCTTTTTATCGCTGTGATTTCACATTTCAGTTTTCACAACGACAAGTTGGGTGGATTAAAGATCTTCAGTATAATACTTGGGGTCGCTGGCGTTGCTGTAATTAGTTTCGGACGGAATTCTCTTCCTTCGGGCGTCCCAATTAGCCTATGGGGAATATTACTCTTAATTCTGAATATTATTGTTTCGGGTTTTGCCAATGTTCTTGTTGCTAAAAAGCCTCAGGGAATATCTCCAATAGTATTGAGTTCTTCTACCTTATTTTTTGGTGGACTGGCATTGATCCTTATATCTATTCCTACTGAAGGATTTTCACTGCGAAATCCACCGGTAACATATTTTGTCGCTTTAAGTTGGTTGAGTTTCTTGTCGGCAGCTGCCTTTGCCATTTGGTTTACACTTTTGCAACGTCCGGGAGTAAAAGTATCCGAACTCAATACCTGGAAATTTTTAATTCCCGTTTCAGGAGCGATCTTGAGTTGGCTGATTATGCCGGATGAATCGCCCGAATGGGTATCCATTTCAGGGATGGTAGTTATCGCCTCTTCCCTGTTGCTCATGAATTACTCCAACCGAAAGGCTGCAAAAGTTCAAGTGAAATAAAATTAATCTAGTGGCAATAATTCAATCTTCCGAAAT
>CAXXKK010000035.1:0-37698 GCA_963676845.2 Prolixibacteraceae bacterium
CTACCTCCGGAGTCGTATTGTAATGTGAAATAAAGTCAACATTTCCTTTTAAGAAACCATGAAATTCGTCAAATCCATGATTCAATGGGTTAAATTTTAAATCCATTCCCATGTGCCATTTACCAAAAGCCCCCGTTCTGTATCCCACGTCTTGAAGCATACCGGCAAATGCAGGATTCGTTGCAGGATCCAAACCATCCATTGGATCGCTTTCTGAATAAATATGATTTAATCCTACTCTTTGTTGGTATGATCCTGTCATAATTGACACCCGGGTAGGTGAACTTACTGGAGCATTGGTATGATAATTTGTACAAAGGACTGCTTCTTCTGCCAGTTTATCAAGAGCTGGAGTTTCCAGTCCAATTCCTCCAAAAGGAGTAATTCCAGAATACCCCATATCATCTGTCATTATTAGAATGACATTAGGTTTTTCAGCCGGGGCTTCATTCGAATTTGTTGCAGCACTTAAATTCCCTGCTGCAGCAATAAAAGGAAGACTCAGTAATAGTTTAGATGTTGGTTTGTTTAGTTGCATGGTTTTATTTATTAAAATCTGATTAACTGAAAAAGCATATAACAATCAGATAAGAGCAAGGGAAAACTTGCCCTTATCTGATAAATTATTTTAATAACCTTCGTTTTGTTTTAGAGTTGGAACACCATCTTTTTTACTATTGTCAATAGCATCCCGTGGAATAGGTATATATGCGTCAGGAGTTTCTGTATACTGAGCACCAGCCAAGTAACCGTACCTTTCTTTTGAAAAATCAATAAACGCATTAAATTCTTCTGCTCCTTTACCATATCGAACTACATCGAAGAAACGTTCACCTTCAAATCCTAACTCCAGCGTTCTTTCGTACAAGATTGCATCTAATGCTGTTTCCTTTGATTGGAACGCATCACCAGCACCACCAGTAGGATAAACACCAATACTGTAATTTGCTGCATCAGAACCATCTTCACGTTTCACCCAATGGTGAGGGTTATCTGAATTTTCAATCATTCTTTGGCGTACACGGTTCACATAGCTACGTGCATTATCCAAACTACCTACTCTTGCTTCACATTCAGCAGCTAATAAAAGAACTTCTGCGAATCTTAAAACAGGAATATTGATAGCAGGATATGCATTATCAGCAGTATATGTACCATATTGATCAAACCAAACATGAAATTTTTTCATGAAATAAGGACCTCCATGTGCTTGAGAACGAATCCATGTAGTACCAGGGAAATCACCATGTCCAAGAAATGGGATACCACGTCTTCCTACAGACCAATCAAGTCTTGGATCTACAGGTGCAGTATCAATTTCAAATGGATCTTCACCTTCATTTGGTGCACCAGCTAAACCATAATCATCTTTTAACTCATGTGAATTTGTATCAAACATATCCAAATAAGGTAATCCACCCTCATCAACACGGAAATGATTTGCAAACCACTCTGTTGGTTGATAGTTACCCCATCCTGTTCCTAAACCAGGACCACTTGGATTATTTGAGTTCCACCATTGAGCACCTCCAAGTGCGTTTGGAGATCCAAACCATGCAGTATTCGTACCGTCGTTTGTTGATGTTTGTACTGCCCATACAGACTCAGCTCCATTTCTGGTTGCTGCATCAAAGTTATCGTGATAGTTCGCTAATAAGTCATATGATAAGCCATTGCTGGTAACTCCATTATCAATTGCATCTTTCAAAATAGTTAGAGCTTCTGAATAACCACCTGGATATTCACCAGCATCAGCACGATAAATTAAAATTTTTGCATACAAAATATCAGCTGCCCACTTATTAGGCCTACCCACTTCCGATTGAGTTGGAGGAAGGTTTTTCCTTGCGAAGTCAAGATCTGCAGCAATTTGAGGCCAAATATTCACATAATTACCATCTTCATCAAAGTTAGGAACACGCTCATCCTCAACAGTATCATCAATATAAGGAACATTATTAAAGGTCCTTTTTAACTGCCAATGGAAATAACCTCTTAAGAATCTGGCTTCAGCTGTAATTGCAGCCATATCCGCTTCAGACATGCCCTCAACTCTTGCCAAAACTTTTAAGGTAGTATTAGCTCTATCCACGCCATCATACATCCACCTAAAATTATCCAAAACATCAGTATTACCAGTTGTAACGCCATATTGACTAAACTCTAGTAAATGAGCCTGACCACTAGCAGCCGTACCTTTATAAGCTTCAGCTCCATGAATAACACCTGTAATACAGTTCATTGGGCTTCTCTTATACTGATTATATCCATCATTCAGTACAGAATAGGCAGCTATAAGGAGTTGATTTACCCCATCTTCATTAGCCAGTGCATTTTCGTCAACAGAACCAACAGCCTGGGTGTTAAGGAAATCATCCTCATCACACCCGGTTAAGAATGTACCTGTTAAAATTGCCAATGCATATATTGCTATTATAAATTTTTTCATAATTAATTAAATTTTTAAAATGAATTTTAGAACTTCAAATTCACACCAAAAATGATTTGCTGTGGTGTTGGAGCATAACTATTAACAACACCCATACCTAAATCAGAATCTCCACTGGTACTTACACCTGGATCCATTCCTGTAAATTCTTTCTTCCATGTAAATAAGTTCTGACCTTGCGCATATAATCTCAAGCTATTCAATCCAATTTTTCTTGAAATTGTTTGAGGGAACGTATAACCTAACTGCATAGTCATCAAACGAATATATGTTGCATCTTCCACATAATAATCAGTGGCATATGTATTTGAAAATGTATCGTTTATGTCATGTTTTGGGAGTAATGCATTTGTATTATCCGGAGTCCATGAATCATATAACATTCTTGCACTACGATTGTGTGCATATGTATTAAAGTCAATATTATAACGCGTATAATTGAAAATATCACCACCCTGATTCCAGAAAATCATTGCATTAAAATCGAACCCTTTATAAGCCAGATTAATATTAAATGACATTTGGAAATCCGGGTGTGGATTACCGATATCTGTTCTATCGTAGTCATTAATTACATGATCAGGAGTTCCGTCAGGACCACTTACGTCTTTAATTTTCCAACGACCAACAGCTGGTGCCAACCAGGTATTGTTATAAGATGCCACATACTCATCAACTTCTGCCTGTGAGTTATAAAATCCATCAGTTATATATCCATAAAACGTTGAAATTGGGCTACCTTTTCTGGTGATAGCAACATTACCTAAACGTGTATTTCCACCATAAAGAACTGCATCAGGATTATCTAAAACTTTTACTACCTCATTCTTATATGTAGTAAAGTTCATACCTACGTCATAAGTTAGATCACGGTTAATGTTTCCACGTTTATTAACTGATAATTCAAAACCTGTATTCTTGATATTACCCGCATTTACAGAAGGTTGTGTAACATTTGCAGCAGTATAAGGAGCTTGGTTTGTAACTAACAGATCTTCTGTTTCTTTTATGAAATATTCGGCATTAAGTGTTAAACCTCCATCAAATAATGTTGCATCAAGACCAATATTTGAAGTAATTGTTTTTTCCCAACGGGCATTAAGATTCCCTAGTCTGGACTTCACATAACTATTCGCATATGAAGAACTTGATCCATTAATAGGGTAACCCTCATTAATATCACCTTCAAATGTAGAGAACTGATTCTCATTTGACAGGCCTGACTGGTTTCCAATAACACCATAACTTGTCCTAAGTTTTAGATCAGTAATCCAATCAATATCGTTCATAAAATCTTCACCGGAAATACGCCATCCCAAAGCAGCAGCAGGGAAATAACCAAACTTATTATTTGCTCCAAATTTTGAAGATCCATCTCTACGCAAAGTAGCATTGAAGATGTATTTATCAGCATAAGTATAATCAAAACGACCAAAGTATGAGAATAACTTATAAACAGAATACGTACCTCCGTTTGTTTGTGTACCTGTACCTGCACCAATTACAAGGAACCAATCATCTTCAAATGCAATATCTGCTCTTGTTGCAGAAACATTTTCACTTCGCTGATCAATTGATTCACTACCCAGTAAGAGTTTAAATACGTGATCACCAAATGTTTTTGAATAATTAATGGTATTGGTCCATGTCCATGTATTGTTATTCCTCCAACTTGAATTCAACGTATTTGGCGGTGCTGTGTTTTCCGAGTGAATATAGGTTACAGGAGTATAATTTTTGCTTGTATTGGCATTGTAGTTTGCACCAATTGAAGAGTGAATTACGAGATTATCAATTGGTTTAATGTCTATGTATGCATTCCCAAAAATCCCATATGTATAGTATCCATCAAATCTGGAGTCGTAAGCAGAACTAAGAGGGTTATTACCTAAACCACCATCAGCAGTATCACAAATACCACGGGCAGCACTACTTGCATAGTTACCGGCAATATCATAAACCGGCAACAAGGAAGGCATAGTCCATGCAGCTCCGGTAATACTACCAGATCCGTTTCTTCCTTTTGTATGTGTAACCTGCAGGTTCTCTCCAAGGGTTACAACATCATTCAGATTAAAAGACGTATTAGCACGAAGCGTATAACGTTTAAAATATTCATATTCATTTGATGTGCTGTTTTGATCGAAATAACTTACACCCAAAGCGAAGTTACCTTTCTCAGATCCACCTGTAGCAGAAACGTTCATGCTTGTAACACTTGCAGGATTAAAAACTTCATCAAACCAATTGGTATTACCAGACTTAACAATTTGATGTGTTTTCAAATCATAGTTATCAGGGTTCACATAAGAATCATACGAGGCAGGATCAGATACCTTCAATGCAGCAAGTTCTGCACCACCAGTACGTGAACCGTTAACATTTGCCAGAATGTATTCCGGAATAACAGCCTCTGCTCCTGATCCGTATTGAGGATGTCCCCAACCTTCATCTCCTGGAGAAAGACCTGCTCCTCTCATCTCAGAGAAATACAAATCACCCCATTCCTGAGCATCCAATAAATCAGGGAAGTTTCCAGATCCTACAAAATTAATACCTGTATAGGAATCAACATCAATTGTAAGACTTCCTTCCTTACCGCGTTTTGTTGTAATAACAACTACACCATTAGCAGCACGAGCTCCATATACAGATGCGGAAGCCGCATCTTTAAGAATCTGCATCGATTCAATATCATTAGGGTTGATGTTATCAATATCTCCTGGAACTCCATCAATAATGTACAAAGGCTCGGAGCTGTTAAAAGAACCGAATCCACGTACTCTTACTTTTGAAGAACCATTAACACTACCATCACTGGCAATAGTTACACCAGACACACGACCAACAAGCTGGCTTGTAACGTTTCCTGAAGGTTGACTAACCATTTCATCTGTATCTACAATAGCTACCGAACCAATAATATCTTTCTTCCTTTCTGTTGCATATCCGGTTGCTACAATTTCTTCAAGACCAATAGTCTCTTCAGCCATTGAAATGTCAAAGCGAACCTTATCTCCAACCTCAACTTCCTGAGATCTCATTCCAATGAATGTAAAAACCAGAATATCACTGGAAGTAACATTATTTAATGTGAAATTTCCATCAAAATCAGTTATTACACCATTTGTGGTTCCTTTTACAAGGACTGTCACACCAGGAAGGGGATCTCCGGTCTCACTTTCAACGGTACCTGTTACTGACTTTTGTTGCTGTGTGACCTTCGCATTATTTATATTAGCATTTGATTTAGTTAATGCAATCTGCCTGTCATCAACTTTATATACAACATTAGTTCCATCGAATACTTCATCCAGTATCTCAGGAATTAATTTTTCATCAATATTGATAGAAACTCTTCTTTCTACGTCAATTACCGAAGCATCATAGATAAAGAAGAATTCTGAGACATCCTCTATCTTATTTAAGACATTTTTAACAGGGGAATCATTTAATTCGAAACTCAGGCGTGTACTTTGAGAATAGGTAGTTATCGCAAGTGCCTGGGTTATACCCAACAAGAAGACAAAAGATCGAAATTCTCATTGTAAGTAATAATTTTGATTTCCAAATCCTAAGGATTAAAGAAACCGGTTCATAATGGTTTTTTTTCATAAGTTTGTAACGATTTGATTAAACATTTCAAATTAATTTGTGCCAAGGCTTGAACAATTTTGGCACATAAAGGAAACTAGAGGGAGATGTTACCAGCATCTCCCTTTTTTAGGAATTTAGATAGGCTTTTTCCATAGGCTAGTCAATTTTTTCTGGATTATAATACAATTCAACTATTGATTTATTTAGGTTATGATCTTTAATCAACTTATAACTAATAGGACATGAATATTCAATAAAATCCAATATCTCTTTCAACCCTTCATCTTTAAATGTTGCATTAAAAACAGACTTGTAAACCCCCGGATCTTTTACTATCACATCTGTTTCAAAACTTAGTTCAAGTTTCTTTATCACGTCTTCCATCGGGGTATTATCAAATAGAAGATAGCCTTCTCTCCACATCGCTAACTTTGAAACATCAACTTCCAGAATATCAACATCTTTTGATTCTTTATCATATTCTGCCAGTTCTCCGGGTTTCAAAAAGTAATTAAACAACTCATCGTCTGTATTTAACAATTCGACACTTCCCGATTCCAGAACAATTTCAAACTGATCTTCAAAAGAATAAGCATTCACATCAAACTTTGTTCCCAACACCTTAACCTGCAAATCATTACAAGAAACAACCAACGGAATATCCTCGTTTTTAGTAACTTCAAGATAAGCGTGCCCATTGAGTTGTAAATCACGATTTGATATTGAATAATTGTTGTTATAAGAAAGTTTTGTCTCAGAATTTAACCAAACAATAGAGCCATCCGGTAGTATTACTTTTGAAACCTGTCCGTGATCAGTTTCAATAGTGGTATAAGTTACCTCTGGCTCTTGATTCTCAGAAATCAAGGAATTATCAGATCTTTTATTTATACCTATTATTGCAGTAATTCCCAAAATAATTATGGCAATTGCTGCATACTTAAACAAGGAATTTAAGCTACTACTATTGTTTTTATTTTCCTGATTTTTACGGGATTGAAACTCCAGATATAAACGTTCCAAATCATATTCAGATATTTCTTTTGAAGAAGAAGCTAAAGCCCATGCTGTTTTTATTTTTTCATAAGCTTGTTTTTCTTCTCCTCCTTTACTCTCAATTCCGGAGAGTATCTCCTCTTTCTGCTTCTGATTAATATTACCAGTTACAATATCTATTATCTTTTTATTCATTCTAAATCTTGTACGTTTATTATTACAATGCGCAAAACACATTTAACCCTATGTGAAAAATGAAAAAATTTAAAAATAATTTCACATTAGCGATACTCACTAAATCCTAGATGAAAATATTGGGGAAGAAAAAAGATAACACAGGTAGGTATTCGACTAATGTAATTCTGAATTTTTTTTAAGCCTTTTGTTATGTGAGCTTCAACGGCTTTTACCGAGATATCAAGTTCTTTAGCTATTTCTGCATTCTTCATATCAGAAAAACGACTAAGCTCAAAAACCCTTCTGCATTGAGGAGGTAGCTCTGCCAATGTGTCCTGAATGATTTTTTCTATTTCCTGAAAAGTTAAGAGATCTGTATTTAAAGAAGTCAACGTTTCAATATTGAGTTTTAATTCCTTTTCCCCGATAGTTTCTGTCTGAAGTAGTTGTCTGCGATATTTTAAATTACGCATCCCTTGCAGACAGTTATTTTTTGCAATGGTATACAAGTAAGCAGCCAGATTCGTATCATCATTCAAATCCTGCCTTTTATTCCATAGTATAAGAAATGTATCCTGAACAATATTTTCAGCAATATCCTTAGATGGGAAAAATTCAAGAATGAAATAATACAATCGAGGGAAATAATGATTGTAAATAACCTTAAAAGCAGCATCGTCGCCTTTTTTTAATTTCTCAACTATATACAAATCATTATCTATCATTTTACTTTTATGGGGAAATAGATTACACCTGCTACTATATCTCTTATAAGTATCTAAAAAGTTCACATAGCAGATTGATTAGCTTGCCTAAATTAAAGATTATTTAGTTGCCTCTAACGCTAAAGCTTGTAAAACATATCTACAAACCCTCAACCATTTTTAAATTGAAAAATCTTATTCAGCCTAAGATAGTCTAAGAACGGCTGATATTGAAAGACATGCTGTATGCTTGCCAGAAACCCAAACAACAATTATAGTTTCCCTTTATTTTATCTGTCTTCCCTGCCATTCAGGAAACATCTCTATTTACAGTTCTTACAGAATTTTGATTGGAATATGATGATTTTATCCTTGGATATTGGGACAATGAAATGAGATAGAAGGGGAATATCCCTGAAATAATTACACAATACTCAAAAAAAATCCGGTAAGGATTCCCTTACCGGATTAATAAATCAAACCAAAAGAGTTATTAAAAGAATGGTACTACCTCATTTGAGGACTTGTTATTAACGATCATTTTCGTGAAATCGTAATCGATTGTGATTTTTTTGTTTCCCTCATCATTTGTGAAATTATCAAGTGGGTAATCCGACAAATTCAAAGATGAAATAAACGATGGAATTTGAGGAACCTGATGTTCTTCGCTTACATCACCGTTACTGATTGCTTCATAGTCAGCAACAGGTAATTTAATTCCCAAATCAATCACTCGTCTTCCTTCAGCAAAGAAAATTTCCTGGCGCATTTTATAAACCAGGTAAAGAAGTTCTTCAACATTTGCTGCCGCATTGATGTCTGAACTTGTTACCGAAGTTCCAGAAATAGGATGAGTTGTAATATTTCCGGCCTGACGATTCAAAATCAGATTTTCATATTCTGTGTCATCACCGACAAAAGAAACTACATAATCAGCAGTTAACGGATATGAACCTCTGCTTGCAGAGAAAAAATGACTCACGATTACCACCACTACGTGTTTCCCTGGAGTCATCCAAAGACTCTGTTGGACGGTTACTGACAATATCAAGCAAATCAAGCAAGGTTGATTTTGCATCGCCAAGTTGTGACTCTGACAATTCGGCTTCTGCTTTAATCAGGTAAACTTCTTCCATTTTCAGGAAAGCCACTTCCTGCTGCTCAGTTGTTGGAGAATCGAAGCTATAGTATTTTGGATCAAGAAAGTCGAGTGATGGAAGCGGTGCAAATTCATCCTGACTAGAATCATACAAATAGTTCTGAAATGAGTTAGACAAGCCATTTGTCCCATCGTATTGGGCACTTCTGTAATAGCTCTCATCTTCGGATGTTAGCTCGGTCGCCAAAGTCATTGCTTCACTTTCATTTCCCAGCTCATACAAAGCACGAAGCTTCGCAATTTTATAAGATATCAATTTATCTGCATCCGAACTCATGCTGATTGCTGTATTGAAATCTTCAACAGCCAAATCCAGGTTTTCTTCAGAACTTAAAACTTCTCCTGCCACACTTGCCGGAAGATAGGTGAAATATTCACCTGCAAAAAGTTCAGACATTCCTTTAAAGAAATAATACTCTGCAACAATATTGTCATCTGTATCCGGATGAGCAGGTAATACCTCCTCAATTCCTAATAATGCAAGTTCTCTCAACGCATGAATCTGTTGCTGAAAACCTCTCACATCCTGATCTGAACTTAAAATAGTTAACCTGTCAAAAACCTTACTACTTAGCGTTCTGTTATTGAAATAATTATCAGAAAGAAGTTCGCCAAACTCAATATTTCTGTTTAAACTCAATGCCATCTGACGCTCCAGCCCATTCAATGTTTCTTCTGGAGAATTTTCCAGGCCAATGAAGGCTTCTTCCGAAACATTCGGGTTATTTACTTCAGTAAATTCTACCAAATCGCAGTTCTGAAGCAATAAGGAAAAAACAAAAAGTAAGATGTATATATTAATTCGTTTCATGATTTCTTTTTTTTAGAATTTTACGTTTACACCAAATAAAAACTGACGGGGACTGGACTCGATAGAATAAGCGATACCTCCTGTTGATAACGAACCTTGTCCAAGGTTACCTCCTGCCTGTGAAACTTCAGGGTCAAAACTGGTTGATGTAAAGTTGAATGGATTCAAAACATTCACACTAAATACCAATTCATCAATTTTCGAAGATTTGCATTTATGCGTGTAAGACGCAGCGATTGTTCGCACTTTAATGAAATCTGTTTTTTCTACAAACTGATCTGTTAATGCCAGCCAGTTTCCCCTTGCATTGGCATCAATCTCAGTTTGAGGAATTCCTTCTTCTGAAGCCTGGTACAAGTAACGGAACTGACGGTCAAAGCTGTGTGCATATGCTCCTTTTTGGTAATCTGCACTAGCTGACAAATAGAAGTTTTTATAAGTAAAACTCAATCCAAAGTTTCCATATAAATCAGGCGTTGTTTTTCCTAAAACAGAAAGTGCATCGTATCCGGTAACCACTCCATCTTCAAAAATTGCTTTGTTTCCTCTCAGAACACCCACACTTTCACCTTCCATAACAACAACCTGTATGGTTCTCTCACTAAAACCATTGATTGCAAAAGGAGGTAACCCATTTAATTCTTCAACCTTGTTATCCAAGGTATTTACTGTTGCATAAGCTGTAAGTTTGGCATCATTGCTTTTAATAATATCCCCTTTTAAGCTAAACTCGATACCGCTGTTTCTAATCACACCCACGTTCTGAATGGCATAAGCACTCGAACCTGAAGAAGTAACCTGTGGCGCATACATTAAAGCATCAACTGTTTTTGAGTTATAGTAATCGAAACCAGCCGTCAGACGTGATTTAAAAAAGTCTATCTCTGTACCAATTTCAATGGATTGAATTCGCTCCGGTTTTAAAGAAGAATTTCCTGGTTGTCCGAAACCAATAGCAATATCTCCATTATAACCGTTGTAATTAATAGTACGCTCGTGAGCAAAAGCAGGAGGAAGGTTACCAGCCTCACCATAGTTGGCTCTAATTTTCCATGATGAAATGGCATCAACATTCATAAAGTTTTCTTCAGAAATTAAGTAAGAAAGACCAACCCTTGGGTAATACTGCATTTTAATCTGGTCACCAAAAGCCTCACTCTTATCCCCCCTGATACCAAACTCAACCGTGTATTTATCCAGGTAGCTAATGTTTGTATTGAAGAAAACACCGTAATTCGCCAATTCGATAATTCGCTGGTTGGAAGTTGTTGTTGCTGCATTTTCGATAGACACTGCTCCACTTGGGATATTTGTTCCCCGATAAGCAACTTGCTCTTCATCATTTCTAAATCCCTGGAATCCAATTTGGTTATCAAAGCTTATTCCTGAAATTTCGAAATTATATCCAGCAATAGCTTCCATTGTCAGACCAAGATAATCACGTTGTGTGTTTGAAATTGAGCTTTCACTTGAAGAGTTTGTTGCTGCAAGATATTCATTTGAAATAATGTCCGATTCTCGTTGAGAATAGCGGTCTACACCAACCAATAGTTTCAGATTGAAGTTGTCGACAGGAGAATATGTCAATGAATGTGAAGTTTGAAATCTAATATTTTCAGCAGTACGATTTTGAAGTTCCTCCGCGGCACTTACAAATTCTTTTAAAGCCTCATATTCATCGTCGTTCATTTCATCAAGGCGATTACTAAAACCAAATGATTGAATTGCTCCTCCTTCTAATGACCAAAGTCCGGTATAACCGCCCAGGTTACCGTTACGAGCCCTTTTATAATTTAATGTATTGAAGTTGAAAGAACCTGAGTATTTAAAATCATCAGACAAATAAGCATTCACTCCTAAACTTAAAAAATACGATTTGCTATCGTTCTGATTGTGAATACGTGTTCCTGTTCTTTGTTCCATGCCTCCGTTAAAGCTGTATGTAGCATTGTTACTACCACCTTTTACACCTGCACTGTATTTTTGCACATAACCTGTTTGGTGGATCAAATCCTTAGTTACATCGAAATGATAGAAATCTGAAGTAGCTGTTTCAAAACCGCTTTCCACTTCAGCATAAGCCTGCACCTGATTTGGAATACCTTTTTTAGTGAAAATCTGAATCACACCATTTGCTGCATCTGCACCGTACAAGGTTGTTGCTGCACCTCCGTTTACAAACTCAATACGTTCAATGTTTTCAACCGGAATGTTGGCAATAGAACTGTTTGCTGCATTGCTCGATCCAGAAATAGCTCCCAGGGTTGCAGGACCATTCAGGTTGTCCATTCTTACCCCATCTACGTAAATAATAGGAGTTGTATTGGTGAAACCTGAAGATACCCCCCTTGTTCTCATGTTTGATGAAGATCCCGGCTGACCACCAGTCATATTAATCTGCATATTTGGGATCTCGGATTGAATCAGTTGATCGATACGAGTAGCAGGACTCATCTCCAAAGCTTCTTCATTAATTACAGAAGCTTTGGTTGTCAACCTTTTTTTACTTTGCCCCAACCCCTGTCCTGTAATGATAATGTCATCAAGAAGTTCATTCCCTTCTTTCATTACAACATCAATCACTGAAGCACTATTTACTTCAACAACTTCATTTTCGCAACCAATAAAAGAGAAAACCAAGCTTGAAGTTTTTGTGCTTAATGTAATTGAATAACGACCTTCAGTGTCTGTAATTACACCATTGAATGTGCCATCTTCAACCACATTAACGCCAGTTAATGCCTCTCCGTTTTCATTGGTTACAGATCCTGTAACAACAAGAACTTGTTCCTGAATAGTTACCGTTTTATTTTCGTTCAAATTTGAACCAGCAAATGTCGTTAATGAAAGGAAAATACTTCCCAAAACGAACATAGCTCTCCTCTTTAGGCCAGGAAACTGACCTATCAACACACTTTTCATTTTCCTAAATATTTAGATTAATTATTTGTAAGCTGATTGTTTTCAGGCTCCCAGCCATAGTCGATATATTCCCATTTAAAGTCTTCACCGGAAACATCAATTTTTAAGAAACCTTCATCCATACCGAAGCGTTTACCCTGCCACCACTGAGCAGAAACAGCACCTCCGGTTATATAATGGATTCCATTGTAGTACACATCTTCCAAAATATGAAGGTGTCCCTGAAGAACCATCTTAACATTGTATTGCTCTAAAAGCGCCATCACTTCTTTTGCATTAGTAATTATTTCACTTGGATAAAATGCACTTGTAGGTTCTCCCATAATCTGCTGACCTGCACTTAGAATTGGGATATGAATGCTCACTGCAACCGGCTTGCCTTTACTTGATTCCAAGTCGGCTTTTAACCAATCCATCTGTACTGAATCTACTACTCCATAATAGTGACGGTCTTCGGTAAATCCAATCCCGTCAAGGACAATAAAGTGCCAGTCTTTGTGATCGAACGAATAATAAAGATCACCAACCTTTTCTTCATACATTTTCTTTCCATACAAGTCATCAGCAGGGCTTACATTACTTTGCTCATACAAGCCAAACACTTCGTGGTTACCAATAGTACTGTAAAGTGGCATATTCAGGCTTTCAGTAATTTCATCGAACAAATTGTACAAACTATCTGCCCTTCCCTGTTGCTCTCTCAAGGCATCACGAATGTTATCCCCACCCGTTAAAACAAAATCCGGATTAATAGAATTAATTGTATCAATTGCCTGTTTTAATCCTTCTCCTGCATTAAATTCAGGCTGAACATGCACATCTGTCACAAATACAAAAGAGAAATCATTATCGTCTTCAACACTTTCCTGTAAAGTCGATTGATTACACTGCACAGTCATAAACATGACCAATAAAAGTGCAGTGATTTTTAATGTAGTTTTCAACTTTTTCATACTTCAGTTATTATTTCTTTTTGTGGTTTTTGATTCATCAAAAGTAGATTGATGAAGGATTGCTCCTTTTAAGTCTGAATTATGAAAAAATTAAATGCATGGATCTTGTTAAATGATGACAAAGATCATGCAATAACCGTAACGCAGTCGCTAAATGCACATTAGCTCATCTCATTTTCACGGGAATAATAAAGATGCTAGTTTTCCTACATATTATCACTAATTGAATAAATTCTTAAAAAAGGAAGCATGGAACAATTCTATTCACATGTTTTTAACTTCCCTCAAATTGTCATAACTTATAAACAAATACAGATCAATAATTAATGACAAACGAACTTAAAAAACCATCTCCAATTTATGTAGTATCCGGAGGTAAAGGTCTGGCTGGAAATAACATGGTTCAATCCATACTTATTCAATATCCGGAGAATAAGGTTCCTGTTATTATTGTCCCTAATGTGTCATCGGAAGACGACTTAATGATGATTATTCTACGAGCACAAAAAGAGAATGGGATTATTGCTCATACCATGGTGAATCGTAAAATGAGGATCAGGCTAATTGAACTTGCCAAAGAGCATAATGTACGGGAAGTTGATTTTATGGGGAAACTGGCAAATATACTGGATGATGAGTTAGGAATTCCATCCCTTCAATCCCCCGGGCTCTACAGGGAATTAAACCATCAATATTTTGATCGAATTGATGCCATGGAATTTACATTAAAACTGGATGATGGCTTAAGTACTCAACGCCTGAACGAAGCAGAAATAGTTTTATGCGGAGTATCACGATCAGGCAAAACGCCACTTAGTGTTTTACCTTGCGTTGTTTGGATGGAAAGTTGCAAACGTCCCCCTGGTATCTGGAATCCAACCTCCAAACGAATTATTTAAAATTGACCCTAACCGTGTTTTCGGTCTTCAGATAGGATTTCCTCAGCTTATAGCCCATCGTATGAAAAGATTGAAAAGTTTCAAGGATATATCCAATGAAAACTACGTAAATGAGCGGCTCGTAAGAGATGAAATCCGCAATGCCAATTTTATATTTTCAAGAGGAAAATTCACAGTAATCAACGTTACTAATAAGCCTGTAGAGTCAAGTGCAAATGAGATAATCAACCTAATGTCATCACGTTTTAACTATGGAGGAAGACACATTAAATCTCCTTATCACGAGAATTAAAATAAATCAAACCTGAACTAATTCAATAAGAGTCCTTAAAAAGAAACTAATCAGGAGATTCCGTTTTCAAGCATAAAAAAACTTTGCTCTTATTTTTGTTCTTTTGTTTTGTAATACCGTCAATAACCCTATTTTTACATTTTGTATCCAAAATCTGGATGCTCGACTAAAACCATTTATTAATCTTATTAAATAGAAAAACTAATGAGTTCGCAAAACAAAAATTACACACTGCCAATCATCATGATGATTCTGCTTTTTGGTATGATATCATTTGTTACAAACTTGGCAGCCCCTATGGGAGTTGTTGTTAAAGAACAATTCCAGGCTTCAAACTTTTTAGGAATGTTAGGTAACTTTGCCAACTTCCTTGCTTACGCAGTAATGGGAATCCCTGCTGGTAAATTACTCGAAAAAGTAGGTTACAAGAAAACAGCTCTTATTGCTGTTGCAGTAGGTTTTGTTGGTGTAGGAATCCAATTCCTTTCCGGAGCAGTTGAAAGCTTTTTTGTATATATCCTGGGTGCATTCGTTGCAGGTTTCTCAATGTGTATGTTGAATATTGTTGTAAACCCATTGTTGAACACAATTGGTGGAGCAGGTAAAAAAGGAAATCAGCTTGTACAAGTTGGTGCTACTTTCAACTCACTTACAGGAACATTAACTCCTATGTTTGTTGGTGCCTTAATTGGTCAGGTTACAAGCCAAACTGCAATTAAAGACGTTAACCCTGTATTATTCACTGCATTGGGCGTATTCGCTTTAGTAGGTATCGTATTATCTTTCGTTACTATTCCTGAGCCACACATTAAAGATCCTAATGCTGAAAAAGTTACTGAAAAAATCAAAATACAGTGCATGGTCTTTCCGTCACTTCGTTTTAGGTGCTATTGGTATTGGTGTTTATGTCGGTGTTGAGGTAGGTATTCCTGGAACACTAAACTTATTCCTTGCTGACCCTGTTGCCGGTGGATTAGACGCAACAACTGCAGGATTCGTAACGGGTACTTACTGGTTCTTGATGATGATCGGACGTTTTATTGCCGCTTCAATCGGTGGTAAAGTTTCAAGTAAGTCCATGTTGATCACTGCTGCTTCAATCGGTCCTTGTTTTAATCTTAATGGCAATTACTTCTTCTACAGGAACAACAGTTTCTATGCCTGTATTCCAAACATTTGAAGATGGAAGTCTTGGATTTGGATCAACTCAAGTGCCGATTAACGCTATGTATCTTGTATTAGTAGGACTTTGTACTTCTGTAATGTGGGGTGGTATTTTCAACCTTGCTGTTGAAGGACTTGGAAAATTTACTGCTGCTGCTTCAGGTATTTTCATGACCATGGTAGTGGGTGGAGGTATTTTCCCTCTTATCCAAAATGCAGTTGCTGACGTTGATTACATGATGTCATACTGGGTACCATTCTTAGGATTAGCTTATTTATTATTCTACGCATTAGTGGGTAGCAAAAACGTAAATACAGACATTCCTGTAGAATAATCTCTAGATCTAAAGATTAACTTAGAAAAACTAAACATAATGAAACAAGTAACAATTGGAATTGACATCGGTGGAACGAATACAGCGATTGGTGTTGTTGATGCTGATGGACATGTAATGGTAAAAGACAATATCTCTACACCTAAACACGGAGATATTAACAAATACATCGAAGAACTTTCTGCGGCAATTAAAGAGCTGATTAAATCAGTTAAATTGTTGAATGAAGATGTTGAAATTCTTGGTATTGGTATTGGTGCTCCTAATGGTAACTATTACAAAGGAACCATTGAACAAGCTGCCAACTTATCTTTCAAAGGAATTGTTCCTTTTACAGACCTTCTTCGTAAAAATTTCCCTGAAATGAGAGCTATTGCATTAACTAATGATGCAAATGCTGCTACGATTGGTGAAATGGTTTACGGTGGTGCAAAAGGCATGAAAAACTTTGTCATGTTCACTTTGGGAACAGGTGTTGGTAGTGGTCTTGTTGTTAATGGAGATCTTGTATATGGACACGATGGTTTTGCCGGAGAATGTGGACATACAACCTTAGTTCCAGGCGGAAGAGCATGTGGATGTGGTGGTCGTGGTCACCTTGAAACATATTGTTCTGCACCAGGAATGAAACGTACTGCTTTCGAAATCATGGTACGCGATAATGCTACTGACAGCTTACTGGCTGACAAATCATTTAATGAACTGGATTCAAAAATGGTTTTTGATGCTGCAGAAAAAGGCGACAAAGTTGCATTGGAAGTATTTGAAAAAACAGGCGATTGGTTAGGACAAGGTATTGCTGATACAGTGAATCACTTAAGCCCTGAAGCTGTATTCCTTTTCGGAGGTCCAACAGCTGCTGGAGATTATATCTTCAAGCCAACCAAAGAAAGTATGGAAAGAAATGTTCTTCCTATTTTCCAGAATAAAATCAAAATTCTTCCTTCAGAACTAAAAGCTGGTGATGCTGCGATTGTAGGTGCCAGTGCATTGGTTTGGAAAGAGATTGAAAAGCAATAAAATCAATCAATTCAATACATATTAAAAAAACGGAAGTCATTTGGCTTCCGTTTTTTTGTCTTTACATTTGAGCTTTTCTTTAATCCAGTGTTCAATTAATTTACTTTTCAACCAGCTTCAAGAATCTGGGGAAAGCATAAAAAAAGCCTCTCAAAAACTGAGAGGCTCCACTGAACACTATAATTGTGTTATTTTTTCTTCTTTGTAAAGAAATAAGCTGCACCACCCACTACAACTACTGCAACAACTACAATAATTAAAGTCGAGCTGCTACCACTATCAGCTGATGATGATTCTTCAGCTTCATAAAATACTGGAGCCATATCATCAATTGAGAGTGAATCTTCTTGTGCTTCCTGAGCCATTACAGCTCCTAATTGTCCAAAAGCGATGAATCCAAACATCGCTAAAATCAACATTAACTTTTTCATCTTCTTATATTATTTAATTTAACGTATTAATTGAGTCTGCTAATTTATAATATTTAAAGGCAATCTCTGGCTTCGTATTTTCATAAGTTTTACCTAATAACCTTATTGCCTCTTCGTTCTGAGAATTAATATACAAACTCTCTTTTAACAAATTTCTTGCCTTTTCCAGTTCATTCTCATTAAAATAAATATCTGCTAACTCTGTATAGGCACTCAAATATTTTTTATTCGCCAGTATTATTTCTTCAAAATATTTTTTGCTTCCACCAAGTCACCTTTCTCCTTATTTATAGTTCCCAATAAGAAAAGAGAAGGTTCATAGGTTGGATTTATTGCAATTGACTGACCTATATAGCTTAAAGCATCTTCATTTTGGTTCAGCAAATTTAAACATTTTCCTAACTTATAATAGAGATATTCATCCTGTTGATAATCTACAACTGCTTTTTTATAAAGTAATTCAGCTGTGTTATAGTCTCCCATGTCATATGCACCGGAAGCTTCAGCTGCTAAATTATTTTTCTTTTTGACAACAACAGAAACAGGAACCTCATCTACCAGGATTTCATGTATTGTTCCTTCAGGAGGGAATGTACCGTTATTCAAATGTATTGGGTCGATATAACTATTCCCAATTAATGCATAATCCCAAGCCTTTTCGTTTCTTTCATTATATCTGAAATATACAAAATCGATATTCTCCATATCACGAAAATACCAGTCAACCGGGAAATTGCTACCCACAACGACCCGATCATTTATATCGTCTTCTTTAAGTTGAGTTTTAAGCCATTCTGCACCACTTTTAAGGGTAGCATAGTAATAATCCGTCTCATAGCTCCCATAAGCTCCTTTTAAGCCACCAACAAACTGATTGTAATACAAATAATAATATGGATGAGATTTGATCATAAACGAAAATGGATGCTGTACCAAAATCACAAGCCCAGCTACGACTATAGCTTTCCACATTGTTTTATTCATCCTTAAAAAAAGTTCATATAAACCAACAGAAGCAAGGATAACAAGAACAGGGTAGACAAAAATAAAATGCCTCCATGCACCATAAAGATTTGAACCTAGTATAATTACAAGCAATACAGGGAAAAGAAATGTAAAAAACAGGAAATAGTAAATGAACTTTAAACGAGGCTCAATAATCTTTTTTGAAAAGACAATGAATGAAGCTAATCCAAGAAAAACGATAACGGGAATTGTGATTAGCATATATTTGGGCAAATAATACCAGGGATGATATTCAGACCAAAAGAATTTTCCCTCAAATAATTGTTGAATTGAAGTTGTGAAATTTGTCATTAATATGGCCGATTTCCAAGGGTTTACAAAAGGATTTTGCAAAGCATATGGCCAAAGTAAAATTCCAACTAAATAAGATGAAAGTGAAATAATAAAAACGAGCAATATTGTTCGTTTAAGCTTCTTCCACAATATTTTTTTTTTATTGGCCAGATCTATCATAAAACATAAAAAAGCGGCCAAAACCAAATAGAATAATAGTATAATTCCTCCTGCCCTGATGCCGATGGAAAGAGCAATGCTTGCAACCAGCAATGGTATTGTAAAAAATGTCTCTGATTTAAAGTTGATATAGGTTAGTTTTAGTATATAAAATACTCCGGCAATATAAGCCAGGGCAAAAGGAATATCTTTTAAATTATTTTGTGCATGTCCCATGAAACGTGGAGAGACAGCAAACAATATCAATGTTATTATCGCAGTCCAATAGCCCTTAAGCCAACGGGCAAATAAAGCAGATACAAAAATCGCCAGCCACCCAAGAAAAGCACTAAACAAGTGTCTAAACCCATAAATGTCCTCTATTTCAAACCAATGAATAAAGAATGCTGCTATGTTATCGGGTAATTGACCGTAATACTGCAAATGAGTTTCAGGAGTATTAATAGCATCCTGATCTTTCCCCATGGACATAAAGTAATCGTATACTTTTTCGGAATGTTCATAATGGACCTTCTCATCACCTGATATCCCCGCATCTCTGCTAACAAACAACATTCCTGCCAGCAATATACATGCTAAGATGTAAAACAATATCTTCAGATGATTGTCTTTCATTCCTCGTCGTAAATTTCTTTAATAAAGTAATGAGGACGCTTCTGAGATTCTTTGTATATGCGAAAAACATATTCACCAACAACACCCAAAAAAATCAATTGAATTGATCCTAAGAAGTAAATACTTAACACTGTAGAAGACCATCCCAATACTGCAAATCCGAATATTTTTGCAATTAAAACATAAATACCAGCTACCAGAAAAACTAAAGTTCCTATTACTCCCAATATCAAACAGATACGAATAGGTAATCTTGAAAATGAAAAGATAGCATCAGAAGCTAAAACAAAAAGTTTTCCCATATTCATTTTAGGCTCACCAGACAATCTATCTTCTCTCACGTATTCCACAAATCCCTGCTTATATCCTATAAAACTTCTTAATCCTGGCAAATAACGAACACGCTCATTTAATTCAAGCAATGATGCTAAAGCCTTTCTGTTCATCATAGAGAAATTACCTGCATTTTCCAAGTCTTCAATCTTTGCCATTTTTTTAAAGACATAATGGAAAATTGAAATAATCAGATTTCTAGATTTTTTTCCTTTCCGGGCGATACGTTTACCACTAACAATATCAAAATCCTCTTGCGTAAGTTTCTGATACATCAATTCCAATAGCTCCGGCGGATCTTGTAGGTCTCCATCCATCATAGCCACAAAGTTTCCTTTGGCATATTCCAGTCCAGCTGTATAAGCTGACTGATGACCAAAATTTCGGGAAAGTGAAATTATTTTTATTCGTTTATTGATATCTCTAAGTTGAAGCAACTTACTAAGACTCTCATCCGTGCTACCATCATCAACAATTATTAACTCATAATTGTCACTAATTTTCTGAAGGGAATTAACTGATCTCTGTATAAGTTCATCAATTTGATCCTCTTCATTCAAGATTGGTATGATGAGTGAGATATCCATGCTTTTTATTTTACCTTGAAAAGGAGGGGAATAACTATACCCCCTCCTTACTACTCAAAACATGTTTAGTTGGTTTAGGTTATGCTTTGTGAGCAGTTCCAGGTATTGGGACAGGAAAGTCCATGTCCACGGATCCAAATTCTACTAATTCAGGGCCAAGATCCATATCGGATTTAAATATATCATCCCAATTAATCTTCTTCCCTGTATAAGCAGCAGTTCTTCCCATTATTGCTGTTAAGGTCGAATTTGCTGTTTCTTCAGCTTCATTTACATATTCACCTGTTCTAATAGCATGAACAAGATGCATATGCTCCTGCACATAAGCAGGGATCTTTAAAGAACTGGTTTCTTGTCCGTTGTCATCCTTCGGATATTCGAACTTCCATTTCACCGTTCCATCTAAATTGTATATCGTATTGGCACAGTTGGTATAACCTTCGGTTCCCATAACCAACTCACCGGTATTATTAGAACAATTATCAATCTGACGAGTCATATGATGGCAATTAACTCCATTCCCGTAATCAAAATCAATACTAAAGAAATCATACTGATCACCTGTTAAACGTCTGGCTCTTCCACCAAAACCAATAGCACTATCGGGGTGTTTCCCGGTAAACCAATTGATGACATCAATGTTATGAATTCCCTGATCCAGAATATGGTCGCCACACAACCAACAGAAATTATTCCAATTCCGAACCATATAAGTCATATCGTCCCAGCCTTCTTCACGAGTACGGAACCAAACGTGGTTTTGCATCCAAAAAGCTTTTGCTCCGGTAATCTGACCAATTGCTCCGTTTGCAATTTGCTTATAAGTTTCAATGTAATCTTCGCTATGCCTACGCTGCGTTCCGGTAACAACATTCAATCCAAGAGATTCAGCTTTTCTAGCTGTAGCAATAATTGATCGTATCCCAACAGGATCTACAGCAATTGGTTTTTCAAGGAATGCATGTTTCTTTTGGGCAACGGCTTCAGCAAAATGCAATGGCCTAAATTTCGGTGGAGTAGCAACAATTACTACATCAACATCTTCCAAGGCCATTAATTTTTTGTATGCATCAAATCCAACAAAACAGTTTTCCTCAGGAATAGGTAGATTATAGCCTGCAAAACGTTCACGGCAAGCATCAATTTTATCCTGAAAAACATCAGCCAGAGCAATAAGCTCAAGATCTGGACCTGCGCCAATAAAATTAATAGCAGCACCAGTTCCACGGTTTCCAGCACCTACTAAGCCAGCACGTAACTTCCGCCCGGCAGGAGCAGCTTTTAATACAGGAGGAAGACCTAGCTCAGCATTTGGAGCCACACTTTTTCCACATGAAGAAAGAGCTGCATTAGCACCAAGGATGCCAATACCTGCTAATGCTGTGGCACCAAGGAAACGTCTTCTATCAATATTTTTTGAATTATCTGCCATTGTTTTTTAGATTTTATTTCTCAATTGAATCATCAACCTCACAAACTACACGGAAACCTACATGAACAGCATCTGAGTACCACCAGATTGATTTTGGCATTTGTGGGTCTGTTACCAACCATTCAGTTGTTCGTGTATAATCACGAGCAGCACTTCTAACATCTTTTGCATCACTTTTAAAAGAACCTCCACGAATTACATGCTCTCTCCCTCTATCAGGCCCTGTTGGGTTCTCAACAATACCTCCGGCATATTCTGAATATGCATTTTCGGCATAATAATCGGAGCAGAACTCTGCAACATTACCAAGCATATTTTTCAATCCATATGGATTTGCATGAACTTCTTCAGGATCTTTAGTCTGACTCTCACTGTTTAGCTCATAAGCTACATAAGTATTGATAGTTGTTGTGTCCGGCCCAAATAATTTATTAAAGAATCCTTGCGAACTGTAGTCTCTTGCTGTTCCTTCAAAGAAGTAAGGAGTATCTGTTCCTCCCCTTGCAGCATATTCCCATTCAGCTTCGGTTGGAAGACGGTATGTTTTACCAGTAACTTCTGTCAACCATTTACAATATACATCAGCTGCATACCAAGTCATAGTAATAGCTGGCTTTGGCCCTTTTCCCCAACCTTGATCCGGAGCACCCCATGGAGGAGTTGGTCCAGTAATTCCATCAACCTCCTCATTAACTTCTTCGTTTTCTTTTCGTCCCTGAGATGACGTTGCATTAAAGAATGCCAGATATTCATCCCAACTCACTTCAATTTCAGCCATAAAGAAATCAGAAACCTGAACGGAGGTTGCAGGACCTTCATCATTATCTCTTAAAGCTTCTTTATCCGGGCTTCCCATCTCAAAAGTCCCTCCAGGAATAGCAACCATTTCAAAAGAAACACTTGTACCTGGTATTTTTTCCGTAAAATTCTCAAACTGAGTCACCAAAGTTGGTTCTGTATAAATCTCTGAATTTACTTCTGTCTCCCCAAAATCCATATTGTGTTCATGCGAAGCATTGGGGTCATAGTGCCCTACATCAAGGTGACAATTGATGCAAAGGATTTCTTCTTCACTATTCAAATAGTTTAAGTGAGCATCTGCGCCTTCTGTAGTCAAAGTAGTTGGAAATAAATTTTCATGACATTCCACACATGAACTTTGATAAACAAAGCCTTTTGCATGTTCAAGCTTACTTTTTTCATCCCAGTTAAAATCAGCTGTATCTTTAAACATATAACCATAAAGGTCTGTTAATCCATGCTTAGCTTTGGCAAACAAATAGCCGTCACCTTCAACTGGCAAGTGACATTCAACACAATGCACAATAACTCCCCCACTATTATCATGGTGTGGAGATAATTTCCAACTTTGCTCAGCATGCGGATGAACATGACACGACATGCAATATTCATCAGTTGAAGTATAATGTATTACAGTATTACTTGCAGTAAGAATAAAGATAGCTATGATTACGCCCAAAAGCACAAACCACAAATATGCTCTACCTCCTTTAAAAGGATTTCTAAATTTAAGTCTCATCGTATTAAATACCCTCCTATTCAGTACTTCTCCACCATTAAAGAGGCCAACAATATATAATAATTCAATTAACGGACTTTTAACGGATGCTTACACCGAGGTTAAAACCGGGTTAAAACCAGATTAAAAAATTAAACATTGAAACAGAATGCTCAACACAAGCTCTTATTTTTCAATGCCTTGCAATATAGATAAAAAAATTAACCCTGCCTAAATATTTTTCTAAGAATTAAGGAAATCTTCGAAGGAATTTGGCAATTCTTCATCATACATTTCCTCATAAAGAGAAGCATATTTTGAATACACAAAGCGTGCTGTATTCGTATTATTTTGCTGAACAAGGCATTTAATCTTGAATGAAAGTGCCTGATCATTAACTGGGTCAGTAACAAGAATCCTATCTGCCAATTTCAAGATAAACTCATGATCTCTTTCAATCTCAAGTTTATTAATAAATTGCATTAATGTATCTATGACACTATTCCCAATATCTCCTTTAAAGTCATCAAGCCACTCATGTGATTCTCCAGAGAAAGCTTCTCCCGCTCTTGTAATCTGATAGAACTTGTAATAGAACTCTGCCTGCCTTTCTTCTGTATTTTTCAATAAAGAAATAGCCTCTACATAATCGCAATAAACATTTTTTGAAAATTGGATAGTCCAGGAATCAATATTAAAAACAACTTCAACCTCATCTAATTCCTTTAAAATCAGCCTCAGTTTACGAATAGTCACCCCTCTGCTATTTTTAGCATTCTGAAAATTCAGATCTGGCCAAAGGATTTGTGTTAACTCTTTAGTAGAAATTCCTTTTTTGTTATGCTGAGACGATACGAGAATTAATATAAACAGTTGTTTAATCTTTGGAGTAAACTGATTTGTTATATCATTAGAGTTCTTATCAATTACTTTAAAATTACCAAAAAGCTTTATATAGTTTGAACCTGGATAATCTAACTCAACCTGCTCCAGTTCTTTTATTTTATCAACACTAATAAAGCGTTTTTTATAATTTCTTATGGGAGATTTAAAATAGAGCCACAAAAGAACAACTAACGCCAGTAATACTCCTGCAATCTTTGAGAGTAAAGGATAACGTTTGAAGATATTTAACTTAGGAGTTAACTCTGCAACATCATTACTTACATTCCAAATTTCCTGCTCTCCTATTGCTCTTGACCAAATTGTAAGATTATCGATATAACCAATCATATTAGATACCTGATCGTATCCAGCTAAACCAATATATATCTCATTTCTTCCTTTATAAGAAGGATGACCTGTAGATTTACTATCAAGTCTACCATCAACATAAATGGCCTGTTCTCCATTTTCTTTTGTATATCTCCAGGTAATATTGTACCACTTACCTGGTTCAATAATTGTATTTCCTTCTAAATCGTTTGAGAAAAAGCCAAAATAAGGTTTTCCATTCCTCAATATTAAATGAATACTTTGCTGATAAGACATTCCTGTTGTACCCAAAATACAATAGTCTCGCTTATCAGCTTTATACTTGTCGATCTTAACCCATGCAGAAACGGTAAAATCATGATCACGTAATTTTAATTCATCTGCCGTCGGCAAAATAACTGAACTCTCTCCATCAAAACCCGCAACCATTCCTCGTGTTGAATCATTAACAAATTCAACTCCTTTTTCCAAGCCATTATAACCATTAATACTAAAATCTTTTACTCCATTTTCAAAGCTATAATATGCTTCCAAGTCCTCCGAAACCTCATAAGGTATCGCTATAAAATTCTGGGAAACATCCTGTTCCGGTTCTTCTATTATAAAAGACTCTGGGTTAAAACGAAAGCCTTGAGTTTTGGGGATTAACTTTAAGCTCTCTCCCGGTCCAATTGGAAATGAATACTTCCCATTTGTGGAACTTCCCAGCCCCTCCCAATTTACATTTTCAAGAACTTGTGCATTGTATGATAATGTACCTGAAATAGTCTTGAAATTTCTGACTTGCATAAAAAGAGGATAGGAATAATAATCAATATTATCTAAGAGAATAAAATTTGGAGTTTTGCCATAATTCCTCCAAGATTCTTTAATATGCTCAATTACATATAGATTTTCAGAAAGATAAGAATATGTTGGATCATCTGCAGCTGTCTTATAAATAACATTTAAATCATTATATATGAGCAGATTATTATCAATATCCCCCTTTAAGAATTCCCCTTTTTTGGAACGATTATCAGTAAGAGAGTTATAAGGCTCAACGGCATAGTCCCATACGTAATGTAACCAAGTTGGGCTATTTCTATGTTCCTGCATGGAGAACAATACAATTCGTTTACCCGATTCAACCATTGTTTTTAAGGTCGGCCATCCATCTTTTTCATTATACTGAAAAATATAAGGTAGAAGCCCCTGCTCATTAATTAAATCAACAAGCTCATTCACATTTACATTAAAGTCCAAAAATAAGGTTATGATTTCATCAGATTTCTCCTCTAAATAATCCCGTATAATTTCCAACTGATGATCAAAAGGAATAGCTTCACCTTGAGCATTAATTAGGACAAGTTCATTATTAGTTCTATCCCAATCTAAAAAAAGCCTGAATCCGTCAATATCATACTCCAGCAATTCAGGAATATTCAGAGTTTCTCGAAAGGAAGCATCAATGCCGGAATAATTTGAGATTACAAAAATTTTCTCATCATATGTTTCCAACATGTAATTACTCTGGGCATACAGTTTCGCATTAAAATGAAAAACAGCCAATACAAAAACAATAAACGTTAGTATTTTTTTGCCAAATACGCTCATAAATTATCAAAATGTGACTAACAAAGATAACAATTCAAAAATATTGAATACTATACAAAAGATAGTTTAGCAACTCAAATCAGCGACAAATGAATCTTCAGAAAAACAAAAAAGAATCTGCTAAATTTCGTAATTTTGCATCACTTGGGTTGTTAGCTCAGTTGGTTTAGAGCATTACCTTGACAGGGTAGGGGTCACTGGTTCGAATCCAGTACAACCCACAGTTAAATATTGAATTATTGAATATACTCATCTCGGAAAGTACTCTTCACACATCTAAATCCGATGTAAGCTTTTGCAGTATCCTGATATTCATAACTTCTCGTTCCACTTCTAATGAAATAAGCAACATCTTTCCAGGAACCACCTCGTACAACTTTACGTTTTAGAGCTGGAGAATCATCAGGCTTGGCGTTATATTCTATTGTTGGATTATAATCATTCATTGTTTCATAAGCAGATTCATAAAAAGCGGTACTAGTCCACTCAGAAACGTTTCCTGCCATATCATAAATCATGTAATCATTGGGGTCAAAACTACCAACTTTCATGGTTGTAGAACCATTACCATCTGGAGTATCTGCGACATAATTGCCTCTCCGCGGCTTAAAGTTCGCCATATAACAGCCCATCTGACTTGCCGCATAATAACCACCCCATGGATATAAATTTCGCTCATGCCCTCCTCTGGATGCATATTCCCATTCTGCTTCTGTAGGCAAGCGATACTCATGCACTTCTGTCTCACCTATTTGAGTTTGAAAATCGTTGTACAATTTTGTTCTCCAATTACAAAATGCTCTGGCTTGATCCCAGGTAATTCCAACAACAGGATAATCATCAAAACCCACATGCGAGAAATACATATTTGTTAGTGGTTCATTGTATGCATAAGTATAATCACGAATCCAGCATAAAGTATCCGGATAAACAGGAATTGATTCATGCATAATAAAAGAAGATCGATTTATTACAGATTCAACTTGCCCTTCATTATTCAATACTGAACCATTGTAAGATTGTGTTTCAAAGTCATAGCTATTTGATCTTTTGGCAGCTTGATTGTAATCAATCCAATAATAATCATAAACAAGTTTACGGGCATCAATTTCATTATGCTCATAAAACAATTCTTCTTCATCAGGAATATAAATATCTTCCATTGCATTAATAAAATCAAGATTATTCCATTCTATAGGATCATCCCAATTTAATTTTGGATCAGAAAGAAGATTTCCTTGTCTGTCTTCTTCAATCATAAATTCGGGAAATGTTTGTGCTAAAATCGTCCTTGCGATAGAATCCCTGACCCAAAATGCAAATTGTCGGTATTCATTATTTGTGATTTCAGTATCATCTATCCAAAAGGCTCCAATTGTAACACGTTTTAAGGCAGAACCTGAATTGTCAACCTGATCGTCCTGACCTATTATAAACGAACCACTTTCAACAAAAGACATCCCATGAGGAACTGGTTCGAAGAAAGTTCTGGATTTTATATTATCAATAGGGTTGTATAAGCTACTTCTTGTACAGGAAACAAATATAAGGTAGAAGGAAAATCCAACCACAAAACAAATATTTTTAATTTTTCCAGTACACATAGGTCACAAAGTTATTGGATATAGAGCAAACAAAAAAAGTCCTACGAGAACCTCATAAGACTTTATAAATCTTTATACTAATGTTTAATATTCCCAAAGATCTTGTTCATAATTAAAAATTTCCTGCTCAATACGCTGAGCTTCAAGAGATGCTTCTCTTCCTTTTAAATACTGGTTGATTGATCTATTGTTATATACATTCGACTCACCTACGATATAACTATCAAATTTCCTTTTTATAAAAAGATCATCAAATGAAATATCTTCAGCTGTATTTTCGACATTAATAACGGGATTGTTAGCTAATATATTACGTGATTCAGGATAATAAATCCAAAAAAGCTTAGTTTTTTCCATAACTCCCAAATCATTCTCATAAACACGAATAGGACATAATCCTATAATTCTCACATTCATTGTCGAATTACTTTTATCAAAGTACCATTCTTCTTTAACCATATACTGCTTAACTTCTTCAGGCCTGAATTCATTAAATACAGTATCTTGCTCTAATTCTCCTGTTTCAAGATTTCTTCTCTCAATAACCTCCGATGATGCATCGAACTTATCAACTACTTCAGAATACCTCAACGGGGTATTAAACTCTGTACCATTTTGATCAGAACTTGCATCATATGCAGTAATGTAGTTATTCTCAACAGCATCCATTAACACATTGATCAAATTCACTCTTCCATCAGTACTCTGAGTAGGATAATAAAGAACCTGATTCATCTTTTCTTTTAGATCAACAATCCTCCATATTCTTTTTGACCACATTACATCGGCTTCACGAACGTAAGGTAAAGCCATAGGCTCTTTTTCTTCTAAATCTACTCTTTCATAAGCACCATCAACTAGCTGTGCATTTGTTTCCTTGACTGACAAACAAACAATACTTAAAAATACAACCAATAATACTACTATATTTTTCATGACTATCTTATTTTAAAACTAATTGGAGACAACTCTCTATCTGTTCCATCATCCCCGTGTGCAATAATATTATCAAAATATATGATATTTCCTGTTGAAATATTCTGAAATTGTTGTTTTTGTTCGTCTGTGAACCGATTTGAGTTGGACGACCAAGTATTTGTATAACCAGTTGAACCCGTAATCGTTAGATCGAATTGTGTAACTGTAAATTTCAAATCAAAATCAAAATCAACTAACTCTGCAAAAATCCCGTCTTCAACTAATAAACGTTCTTTTCGAATATCTCCACCATTTTCTTCAGCAATTGTTGCTATTGGATCAGGAACTCTCTTAACCCTAAAAGGCAATGTTCCCATATTCCGGTTTTCACCATTTATTAATGCATAAACAGTAATGCTTGTATTATTTCCATTAATATCCTCTTCTTCAGGATATACATTATATGTATTCCCTACTTTTTCAATAGTACCATTAGTCATTCTAACAGTTAAATTCTCAGAGGGAACTCCTGGAACTGAGACACTTACCGGATTTGCAATTTTCAAATAAAACAAGTTCATTTTTGTAGGTGACACTGTTACACTCGGCTTACTAACCTGATAAGACTCCTCAAAAGGATAAATATTTATATTTCCTTCCGGTGTTTTATAGTGAATCTCACCATCCCACTTAAACTCTCCCTGAGTATTCGCAGGTCTCTCATATATTCCTTTCCCATTTTCTATCCTTAACGGACTTCCATTTACAAATATTTCAGGGTGCTGAGTTGAGTCTTCTGCTGCTAAAAATACTTCAGCATGATAAACATCTCCTTCAAGAACATATGATGAATTTGCGATTACAACCGCTCCTAGTTTATTAAATTTAAAAGATCCGGCATCAATCTGCCCATATAAGTAATTTAAAACAGATGACTCTGCATTCTGAATATCAATTTGCATATTCGACAAGATTGTCATTACTGCAATCAATGGTTTCCCCTCAAAATTATCAACCTCCCAGGTTTTCACTTCACCTCCCCCTTCAAAAGTACTTTTTGGATCAGAGGTGTCAAGATCCCGCTCTAAATTTTCAGCTATTGAAGAGTTTTCTCCTACAATAGCAATCAACTGTTGTTTTAAATCTTCAATTTCGACTTTTAATTCCTCGCCTCTTCCTAAACGGATCATCACTTCTGCAGGAACATTAAGTTCATCATCTTTATTAATAGCAATCGTATCTCCAGTGTAATTAACAATAAATGATTTTTCACCAAGCTCTTCTTCGGGAAAATCACTCAAATTAATTCCATTCGCTCTTAATACAATTTCCTCTTTTATATCATATATCTCCTTGATAAGACTATCGACACTGGTTTTAACCTCAGTTGCACTATTCAGCCAAGGACGTACTTTATCCTGATTCAATTCATAAGCTTGATGAAAAGATGCATACAGCTGTTCATTCTCTTTTTTCAGACTTTCATAGGTTTGTAACAAACTAGCGTCAACCACCTTGAATGCACTCAATACCTCAGATGCCACATTCAGTGCCATCATTGCTAACAGCACCAAATACATCATGTTTATCATCTTTTGCCTCGCGGTTTCCGGGCAATTCTTTGCTCCCATAACTTAAATCAAGGTTTGAAGTTATTTTTTATAATTCATTGCTCCAAGCATATTACCGTAAACTGAATTCAAAGCTTCAAGATTCTTATTTAACTCTATTGCGTTTGCCTGATACTTTTTAATCTCCTCAAATGAAGAAACAAACATCTGATTGAGTTGATCCATATCTGTAAACAATTTCTTTGAAACCTGTAGTCTTTCATTCGTATCTTTTAGCTGACTAGCATAAGACATGGTCAATTCTTCCAAATTTTTATTCATTCTTTCCATGTTCTCAGCATAATTCTTAGAGTTTACCTCAAGCTTCTGAAATCCATTGTGAAAGACCTCAGTTACTTTGTCATAAGAACCAACTAATTTTTCACCGGATTGATCAATCCTTTTAACAAATTCTTCTCCTGATATTGCCATTTTATTAGCAAGTTCACTGCTCTTTTCTGATAGGTTCGTTGCTGTATTTGAATATGAATTAACAAGATCCTGAACAGTATTGGATATATTACTATTTGCTTGATTGTTAATTTCAGTAAAAGTGCTCATTGATTCTGAAGCAGAATTTAGATTACTTACATAAATATCCGTTGCCGAAGTGGCAGCAGTAAGATCACCTAACTGAGAAGCTGTATTACTAAGATCATTTAAACCTTTAGAAACCTTTGATATCAGATTTGGAGAAATTTCTGCTGATTCAAAAAGACTTTCTAATCCCATTTGTGGAGTTTGCTTATCTCTTATAAGATCAAGTTCAGGATCATAATCGTCTCTTAATTCCGGATAAACTTTTGACCATTCCGGAATTTCCAAGGGTGGTTCAAATGCAGATACAAGAAAAATAAATGCTTCTGTACAAAGTCCAACAATTAGAATTGGTCCTGAATAAGCCCAATGTTGCAACTTAAAAAGAGCACCTAATATTACGATTGAAGCTCCAATATTATATACATATCCGGTAAATGTCTTCCAACGTTTACTTCTAAAAATCTCACCCAAGCTCATAATTGTAATTATTTAATTAAAACTCGTTACCAAAAGATGACCTAACACAACGGAAACCAATATACGATTTTGCGGTATCCTGATATTCATAAGTCCTTGTTGATGTCTGAATATACGTAGCAATATCTTTCCAAGATCCACCACGTATTACCTTACGTTTCATAACAGGTGGGTCATTGGGCTTGGCATTATACTCATAGTTAGGGTTAAAGTCATTTATATACATGTATGATGATTCATCATAGGCACTCCTAGTCCATTCTGCTACATTACCGGCCATATCATACAATCCATAATTATTCGGATCATAACTTCCAACCTTAATTGTAGCCATAGCTCCATCTTCAACATAGTTACCCCGCAGAGGTTTGAAATTTGCAAGGAAATCTCCTTCGGTATTTCGGGTATAGTACCCACCCCACGGATACATAGAAACTTGTTTATCTCCTCTCGCAGCATATTCCCATTCTGTTTCTGTAGGTAATCGGTAATCTTGAACAGGAGGATCGTTTGAACTTATCAGATAATTATTATGCAAACGAGTTCTCCAGTGGCAAAAAGCTTTTGCCTGAGTCCATGTTACTCCAACAACCGGATAATCGTCAAATCCGGGATGCCAAAAGTATCGTGTTGCCCAAGGCTCGTTATATGAATAAGTGTAATCACGAATCCATACCAAAGTATCAGGGTATATATTTACATTTTCACTAAAGATAAATGAGGAACGATTGTCAATAGCTGTCTCGTTCCCTTCCACATCTTTTACTGTACCCGTATAACTTTGAGTATCATAATTATACATATTAGCTCTCTTAGCTGCTTGTTGATAATCAATCCAATAATAGGTATAAAATAACTTTCTTGAATCTATTTCCTTTTTACCAAAAAAACGTTCATCTTCCGAAAGATACATTTCTTCCAGTGCATCAACATAATCCGGTTCATTCCACTCTAATTTTTCATCCCAGTTTAGTGTGGATTGATCCAAAGGATTTCCCCTTCTATCTTCAGTAATTTCAAACTCAGGGTATTGATCTGCAAGAAGAGTTCGGGCAATTGAATCCCTAACCCAATTCACAAACTGACGGTATTCATTATTTGTAATTTCAGTATCATCCATCCAGAAGGGATCTACTGAAATAGATTTGGTGGTTGTTTGAGACCATGCAACGTCCTGATCACTTGGTCCAATAGTCACATTACCTCTTCTAACAAATGTCATCCCATAAGGAGCGGGTTCAAACCAAGATCCTCTCCCTAGTACGCCGGTCAGTTCTCCTGAACCTCCAGTCAACCGACATCCTGTTGATAAAATAGTTAGAATAATTACAAATCCTAGCAACTTTATTTTATTCATAGCTATATAATTCTATTGCCTTATTTTATTTTATAAAAATCGTATGCTTTTATATTTTTTTTGTCTTTTCTTACCTAAATCAAAAGAGTAATTAACAAAAAATTCATGTGACCCATTGCTAATACTTCCAATAGAAGATGTTATCAAGTCATATGAATAACCGATTTTAATATCATTCAAAATAGTTGCATTTAATTTAATCATAAATGCATCTCCTGTTCTATATCCCAAACCTCCCCCAAATTTATCATTATACATGAGATCAATATTCAAACTAAGACTAGAACTTACAAAATCAGTTCCATAGAAGGCAGATGGCTGCAAAACAAACAACGGATCTGTCATCTTTATATTGTAACCTCCACTGAGGTAAAAATGCCGTTTTAAAAAATCAAATTCAACTTCATCATATTTTATTCCTGCCTGATTAATGTGTGTAACAGAAAGTCCAGCAAAAAAATCATTCGACCGCAAATATGCGCCAATACCGACATCAAGAGCCACCTGAGTAACGTCACTTGTGGGGATTACTGGGTCTGATCCGGGATTTACATACGAACCACCGTTTGGCACAGACCAATCTGCGGCTAATTTCTTATTGTATGCTCCCAAAGATAATCCGACACCTAAATCACCCCATTTCAAAGTCGAAATATACGAATAATTCAGATTTATCAATTGATTCGTCGCATAACCTTCTTGGTCTCTTATTATATTAAGCCCAATACCTCCAGTACCTCCAAAGATCCCTGTAGTAGTTTCAACACTAAAAACTGTAGTTTCTGGTGCTCCTTCAAATCCACTCCATTGGTAGCGGTTCAATATAAGCGCTGAAACCGAACCGCTACTGCCAGCAACCCCCGGATTGACTGTTAACTGGGTTAACTTCTCAAAACTAAAATGAGGGTCTTGCTGTGCATTCGCAGCTAAGTTAAGCAATATCATTAATAAAAAGCAAACACAGTTTCTCATAAAATAGCTTTTTATTTACCTTTTTTCAAACAAAATAGTTTCATTCTTCATTAAATGAGGTAAATAAAAGAATTTAAATATTGTCATTTCAAAAACGCCTTTATCCAAGATTTATTTTAGCAACTTGTTTAAAAACCGCATATTCTTCCACCATCTATCAGGTATTTCCGATTTTGAAGCACTATCATAATCTTGCGAACTACAAGCGATTATATTCTCATAATCATTATCTTCACCTGCAATCTTCATCCACCATCTGCCTGTTCTCTTACTTTCAAAAAAGACTAAGGGAAAATCAATATCTTCAATATCAACCACAAACTCATTGAAAAAATCTGAATCAGAGTTTGGTTTTTCAATTACCCGGTGATAAGTCCCATCCAGAAAATGCCAAATAATTTGTGCCATAAGCTTCCCACTTATTCCCTTCAAATCTAAATTGGGATAATAGTTAAAAAAACCTGCCACTTTCTGATTCACTGCCATTCCTGCATAATGTGCAATCTGACATGCCTCTTCTGCATACAACCCATTCGGAGAAACAAAATATTGACCAGGAGCCTCAACCTGCCTTACTGAATTTAAATCAAAACTAAAAATATCAGCATCTCTTAAATATGGCTCAACATCTGAGATATCTTCTCGCAACTTTCCTAACCTTAAAAAATCAGTATTATTCCCTGATAGTTGATCGATTTCCAATGGGTCAATAAAATAGTTTTGACAAGCTAAGATTGCACTATAAAATAGCTTTTCCTGTTTTTCCAGAATAAAATTCAGATAATTTTCAGAATTTATTGATTTCGTACCTTTCTTATAGTCGATTTTTGGGTCAACATTAACCAAATTAAAAGGCTTTTCGTCAAAAGCTTTTGAAATTCCGAAAGTAAGATCCTGACTACCACCTATAACAATCACCTGAATTCCAAGATCTATAAAATAAGAACAAACATCACGAAGCGCAAAATAGGTGTCATTAGGTTTTTTCCCTCTACGGATATCCCCCAAATCTAAAACTTTGTACCGGGGAGCAATCCTGTTTAATGCATATAAATGCTCTCTTATTTTATCAGGAGCCTTTGATCCTCCTTTTTTAATCGCATTCCTATTCTCATCAACACCAACTATTACAACCTTTGCCTTTTCGGGAGATAACTTTTCCTGATTTTTTTCAAGAATTGATCCGAAAGTATATTTCTTCTGCACCCAATCAGGATACGTATATTTCGAAAAATCAACAGGTTTCAGGTATAAGTCCAGGTTCATTAGATAAGTTGTTTTCTGAACTATGAAATTACGCTTTTATAAATAAAAGGCAAACTAAGAATAGCTTGCCTTTTGATTATTTTTTCTTTGTCCTTTTAGTTTTTGGACCTTCCTCTATAATCTTCATACATTCTTCCAAGGTAAGCTTTTCTGCTTCAGTACCCTTAGGCAACCTGTAGTTTTTCTTTTTATAGGAAATATAAGGCCCCCAACGTCCATTTAAAATTCTTAATTCAGGTTCTTCATCAAAAACTTTGATTAAAGCTTTCCTGTCTTTTTCTCGTTTTGCCTCAATAAGTTCAATTGCCCGGTCAAGCTCAACAGTATACGGATCATCAACACCTTTCTGTAATGAAACAAACTTATTGTCGTGTCTCACATAAGGGCCAAAACGACCAATTGCAACCGTTACTTTTTTATCCTCGTACTGGCCCAAATCTCTAGGCAGTTTAAATAAGTCCAAGGCTTCATCTAAGGTTATGGTTTCCAGGAACTGTCCTGTTCGAAGACTGGCAAATTTTGGTTTTTCTCCCTCTCCATCTTCAGCTGTTTCTCCTAATTGAGCTAATGGTCCATAACGCCCAATCTTAACATACACCGGTTTTCCAGTTACAGGATCATCTCCCAACAATCTCTCGCCATTTGTTCTTTCAGATACTTCCAGAGCATTTTCAACATATTCATTGAATGGTTGATAAAATTCATCAATAACCTCATTCCATATCCTTTTCCCGTCTGCAATTTCGTCGAATTCAACTTCGACATTAGCTGTAAACTGATAATCCATTATATCCTTGAAATATTTCATCAGGAAATCGGTTACAACCATACCCACATCAGTTGGGAAAAGTTTCGATTTTTCAGCTCCGGTGATTTCAGTATTTTCTTTTTCAGAAATTGAATTATTCTGAAGTGAAAGCTGAATATATTTTCGTTCAATACCCGGACGATCTTCTTTAACCACATACCCCCTGTTCTGAACAGTTGTAATTGTTGGTGCATAAGTTGAAGGACGGCCAATACCTTGTTCTTCAAGCTTTTTCACAAGACTGGCTTCTGTATATCTTGGTGGTTTTTGAGTAAATCGTTCAGTCGCCTGAATGAATTCAGGTTGAAGCTTTTGATTCACACTTACCGGAGGCAACAAGGTTTTTGAAGTTCCATTTTCATCTTCGTTGTCCGTTGATTCCATGTAAACTTTCAAGAATCCATCAAATTTGATCACTTCTCCGGTTGCCTGAAAATATTGATCTGCATTTGAGCTTTTAATGGTAACCGTAGTTCTCTCAAGCTCAGCATCTGCCATTTGTGAAGCAATGGTACGTTTCCAAATTAAATCGTACAGCTTTTTCTCCTGTGCTGTACCGCTTACTTCCGGCTTATCCACATAGGTTGGCCTGATAGCCTCGTGAGCTTCCTGCGCACCTTTTGCCTTACTTTTATATTGTCTGAATTTATGATACTTCTCTCCGTGTATCGATGTAATCTGATTTTTAGCAGCACCCAATGCCAACGAAGAAAGATTCACCGAATCGGTACGCATATAAGTAATCTTACCCGCTTCGTACAAACGTTGTGCAACCGACATGGTTTGCGAAACTGAGAAGCCTAATTTTCTACTTGCTTCCTGTTGCAAGGTTGAAGTTGTAAATGGAGCTGCAGGTGTTCTTTTCGATGGTTTTTTTACGATATCAGAAATTGCAAAATCAGCAGTCTTGCATTTTTCCAGAAACTCCATCGCCTCTGCTTTTGTTGCAAAGCGTTTATTTAATTCTGATTTTAACTCAACTGCATTCCCATTTTTATCTGGAACAAGAAAAGCAGCAGTAACACGAAACGCCGATTTACTTTTAAAGTTGATAATTTCACGTTCTCTTTCAACCAATAAACGAACAGCCACAGACTGAACACGACCAGCAGAAAGTGATGGTTTTACTTTCTTCCAAAGTACCGGTGAAACTTTAAAACCAACAATACGATCAAGCACACGACGGGCTTGTTGTGCATTTACCAAATTTGTATCAACCGTACGAGGATTTTCAATTGCCTTCAGAATTGCTTCTTTGGTAATCTCATGAAAAACAATGCGTTTCGTCTTCTCCGGCTTCAATTTTAACACTTCCTGTAAGTGCCATGCAATAGCTTCTCCCTCGCGGTCCTCATCGGATGCGATCCATACAGTACTTGCTTCCTTCGATAATTTCTTCAATTCTGAAACAATCTTCTTCTTATCCGGTGAAACAATATATTTGGGTTGAAACTTTTTCTC
>CAXXKK010000036.1:0-59785 GCA_963676845.2 Prolixibacteraceae bacterium
GAAATGATTATTTTTTAAATAACACAAAAAGTATTTTTTGTGAATATTAAAAATGAAAGGACTAACCCCAAAACAGGATTAGTCCTTATTATTTAAGTTTAATTATAACCTGGATTTTGTT
This sequence comes from Prolixibacteraceae bacterium, assembly GCA_963676845.2. Taxonomy (GTDB): domain Bacteria; phylum Bacteroidota; class Bacteroidia; order Bacteroidales; family Prolixibacteraceae. The sequence continues at coordinate 122 of CAXXKK010000036.1, forward strand.
GTCCTGCAAGAGCTGTATTTACTGTCATCTCGTATTCAGGAATTGGCAATAATTCATTCTTATTCAACTCATAACCTGCACCTTGAGGCTCATAATAACCACCAGAACCATTAGGAACTTGTTTGCCTTGATCTTTAAGTGCTTCGTAAGCATCTCCCCAACGTTGAAGATCCAAATAGCGATGACACTCAAAAGTAAGCTCAAGTTTTCTTTCCAACTTAATTGCTTCAAAAAGATCGTTACCTGTAGATGTAACAGGATCAAGATCAACCCGTTCTCGCACTTCATTCAAGTACATTTTTGCTTTATCATCATCAGCTGCACTTTTACGATTATATGCTTCGGCTGCCATTAATAATACGTCAGCATAACGAATCATCCTTACATTGGTACCATTGTTTACTACCTGCTGGAATCCATCGGAACCGTTACCTTCCGATAAGAAAGGAATATATTTTAAGTCAAGATACCCATCAGAACCATAAGGAACATGTCCCGCAGGAGTTTGGTATTTACCTCCCAAAGCCTCCAATTCATCGGGACCAATAATTGTGGAGCTTAACCGAACATTATCTCCAGCTTCAACAAAAGCATCATAAAGTTCTTTGTGTGGGTTGATAAAACCCCAGCTAATTGGGAACAAGTCTAATGCAGACATGACCGGGAATGGCAAATACTCCGGACGAGGACCATTCATCATACCCCAGCCTCCCATATTAGTTTCACCACTAATAAACGCTGTTGAATTCAATGTTGTAACAAAAGATAATTCGAATAATGACTCTACTCCAAATTCACTTTCTTTTCGTATTACTTTCGAAAAATCTGGATATAAATCATACTCCTCAGAGTCTATAACATCCTGGAATGTAGATGCTGCCATATCAAATTGTTCCTGAAACAAATAGTGTTTTCCAAGCATAGCCTGAACACTTCCTTTACTCAACAACTGCTTTAATTCATCTGGCATTTGACTTCTTACAGGAAGAGCTGCAATTGCATCTGTAAAATCACTAACAATTTGTGAATTTATTTCAGCCAATGGCGTACGAGGTTGATTATATTCTTCAGCACTAAGCTCATGAAGAACGAGTGGCACTTCACCCCACATATTAGACAAATAAAAATATGCATAACCTCTTAAAGCTTTTGCCATTCCAACATACATTTCTTTATTATCTGTATCAGGTTCAACATAGTCAACAACTAAGTTTGCTCTGTTTACACAATTATATAGCCATGAGTATTGGTCTCTAATTGCACTTGTAGTTGGTGAATACCTGTATTCATTTAATTCTTCCAAAGTACCACCATTATCTCCACGAGCACCACCACCAGCATATGATTCATCAGCCAAAGATTGATGCAAATACAAGTAGTTAAATCCCATTCCTCCCTGCCATTCATCAAACACAGCCATCAATGCTTCAAAAGCCTGTGCATCAGTTTCATAAAATGATTCCACTGTTTGAACTCCTCTTTGATCGTATTGAAGGAAATCTTCAGAACAACCAAAAGCAACAAAAGTTAACAGTATAAATATCTTTGATAATTTATATATCTTCGCTTTCATATTTATAAATTTTAAAATTAATTAAAAGGAGATTGTTGCACCAAATAAGAAAGTCCTGGTATATGGATACATACCTCTATCAATACCAATACTATTAACATTTGAAGCACCTACCTCTAGGATCAACACCTGGATAATCTGTAATTGTCAATAGATTTTCAACAGATGCATAAATTCTCGCATTTGACAGTTTTACCTTACTAACTAATGTCCTAGGAAATGTATAACCTAATTGAATTTGTTTCACTTTCAAATAATCACCTTTAAAAATCATCAAATCACTATGCCATGCATTCGATTCAGTAGCTGCACCTGGCATTGTTGCATCAGTATGTGTTGGTGTCCAACGATCATCAAAATAAACCTGTAATTTATTAAAATTCAAGCGATCGGTACGTACCATTCCCAGCATTACTTCGTGACCTGAAGCACCTTGTAAGAATGCTTTAAAATCAAATCCTTTGTAAGATAAATCTATATTTATACCATACATAAGAGTCGGAATACCACTACCAATATACGTTTTATCTTCTGAAGAAACTGTTTTTACTGTTTCTCCATCTTTATTTATATATAAAGGAAATCCTGTTTCCGGATCAATTCCATTAGTCTTATACCCATAGAAATACCAAATTGGGTTCCCTACATCAAAACGAGTAGCTGTTTCAAGATTAATTACAGCACCAGTCAAATAAGGTTGGTTCGGGTTCATATAGGTAACTTCATTGTGCAAGGTTGAAAGGTTAGCACTTATGCTGTAATTGAAATCACGTATGCGATTCCTGTAACTTAAATCAAATTCAAAACCACTATTTTCAACGTTACCTGCATTAACAGTAGTTGCCTCATTACCTGCAATTAATGGAGGTGTTCCCATTGTTAATAAGTCTTTTGTTTTCTTAATATAGTAGTCTGCAGAGAAAGTTATACGGTCATGTGCAGCTCGAACTTCAAGGCCAATATCTGTTTGCTCACTGGTTTCCCACTGTTAAACTCAAGTTACTTAAGTTACCTGGAGCAGTTGCAATACCAAAAGTAGCTACTTCAGGAGTTTCAAGATATGGATATGATCCAGAAGATGCCAAAGGAGCACCATACTGGTATCTACCTAAATTAGACAAACTACCATTTTGTCCCCAGCTACCACGAACTTTTAAGAAAGTAATTGGAGTTCCTTCAGGGAAGAAAGATTCATTTGATATTACCCAACCAGCAGAAGCTGCAGGGAAAATTCCCCAACGAGTATCAACAGGTAAAATATCAGAACCTGCACCATCTCGACGTAAACTTACCTGAAATAAGTATTTATCATCGTATTCATAATTAAAACGACTAAAGTAAGATACTTTCTTGTAATTGTTCTTGAACTTCCCACTTCATCGGAAGGGTCTGCTACCAAGAAATCAAGGTCATCATACAAATCACTATCAGTTGTCAATGGACCACCACTTGCATTTAAATCATTTACTTTTCGTTCATCGGCAGACATACCAACCAAGAGTGTTGTATTATGCTTATCAAATGATCTTGTGTAAATAGCAAAGTTTTCCAATTGCCAGTATGTAGACATATTCATAGATTCGCGAACACTGGATTGTAAGTTATTCGTATTTGCATCATAATAATAAACAGGGTTATAAGTATGATTACGACTACTAGCTATTGTTCCTCCAAACCTGGTAGTAACTGTTAATCCATCTATCGGAGTCAGCTCCATAAATATATTACCGAATAAATTATTTCTCTCATTTAGAGGAAGAGTTGCATCTCTTGTTACAAATGGGTTAGCTGTACTTGTAACGTACTGAGAAACACCATAAATATTACCATCTCCATCTTTTATGAATTTATTTCCTGCATCAATATTAGTTTGAACGATTGTTGGGATTTCACTTTCATTCTCATAAATAACCGGAGTTAATGGATCAAGCATCAAAGCACTTGTAATAACTGAAGAGTATTCACTGTTTTCGGCAACTGACTTTAGCTGAGTTTTCGAGTAAGTAACATTATGCCCAACTTTAGCCCATTCATTTAGTTTATAGTCAGAATTAAACATGAATGTATAGCGTTTATACTTATCCTTATCCCCTTTTACAACACCATCTTGATTTAGGTATGATGCAGACAAAGAAAAAGATCCTCTTTCACTTCCACCGGTATATGACAAGTAATGTTTCATTGTTGGAGAAGGGCCAAAGATTTCATTCTGCCAATCAGTATCGTACGGATCACTCAAAGCTGATTCTGGCAAAGTCCCTGCCTCTGTCATGTAAGTTTTATAGTCAGCTGCATTCAGAACATCAACTTTTCTTGCTAAATCCTGAATACTGTGCTGATACTCATAAGTAATTCGTCCTTGTCCAACTTCACCACCTTTAGTCGTAACAAGCACTACCCCATTGGCTCCTTCAGCTCCATAAATTGCAGCAGAAGCAGCATCTTTTAAAACTTCAATATTTGCAATATCATTAGGATCGATTGTACTCAAATCGTCAACTCTTGTTCCGTTTACAATATATATTGGTTCTGAAGCTCTGTTAGATCCATATCCACGAATACGAATATTCATACTTGCTCCAGGAGCACCTGAATTTTGGATTACCTGTACTCCGGAAGTCCTTCCCTGTAAGGCTTGCTCTGCACGAGAAATAGATTGATTTTGTAAATCTTCTGTCTTAACTGTAGAAATCGATCCTGTTACAACACTCTTTTTCTGAACGCCATAACCAATAGAAACAACCTCCTCAAGACCGATCGTTTCTTCTTCCAAAACAACATCTATAGTATTTTGTCCGGCAACAGTAACTTCTTTTGATTTCATTCCAACAAATGAAAAAACCAGCACAGGCGAATCACCTGATACATCTAATGTATAATTTCCATCAAAATCTGTAATTGCACCGTTTGTTGTTCCTTGAACAAGGACTGTTACTCCAGGCAGTGGCTCTCCATTTACATCAGTTACTGTTCCTGAAACAGAAATCTCTTGCTGGCTATTCAAAATATATGATTTATCCTCCCGAAGATTGTCTGGATTATCGGTTGCACTTGCAAGAACTGAAATAGCACTTAAAAATAAAAATAGAAATAGAACCTTTGCAAATTTAAATAAAAATGAATTTTGCCTTTTTTTATTATGACAAAAGACATAAATACTACAATTTTTCATAAATTTAAGTTTTTAGTTAAGTAAATTTAGTTTGACTCTGAGAAGAGTCGATTTTTTCACACCTAAACCGACTATTGCGCCAACAATGTCGGTTTTGTGATTATAGTGAAAACTCATATCCCATAGGCATTAATTTTGATTATGTTATTCATTTTATTGGATTATTTATACTATATCTCCATTATAATGTTTCATTGTTGATATATGCTGTTAAGTTTTTTGTTTTCCCAAACATGTTTTTAATCAAAAAGCAGTTCTCAATAACTTTATAGACACAAAATTTTAAAAAATCTGAAAAGGATATTATATAACACATTTTATTCTACTTTCAGGAGCTGAAAGCCAATAAAGAAGACAACCTAATGAATTTATAAGATGAAAAGTAAAATGTAGATTTAGATATTAACTCAATTACATTTACTATTATTTTCGGAAACACATCCTCCCCATACCTTTACTTATACAAAGGATTTGCGAGTAGCTTTATAGAGGTAGATTCATAAATTTAAAATTCAATCTCTGATCCAAATATGAAAATCCGAGGAAAAGGATACATCCCTCTGTCAATTCCAAGACTATTTACATTTTCACTACTTCCTATTTCCGGATCAACACCAGGGTACTTAGTCCAGGTAAAAACATTCTCTACTGAAAAGTATACCTTCATTTTAGACATCTTTACTTTTCTAATTAAATCTTTAGGAAGAGAATATGCCAACTGGAGTTGTTTTAATTTCAGATAATCACCATCAAATATTAATAAATCACTATGCCAGGCATTTGATTCAGTCATAGCTCCTGGCATCGAAGCATCCCTATTTGCAGTTGTCCACCGATCATCAAAATAGACTTTAAATTTATTAATATTTAATCGATCTGTCCTTATTATCCCTAGGAGTACATCATGTCCGGTAGCACCTTGCAAAAAAGCACTAAAAGAAAAGTTTTTATACGCCAAGTCTAAGGTTACTCCAAACATCTTTGTTGGAATTCCACTTCCAATGTATTGCTTATCTTCAGAACCAACCGTTGTTACTCGCTCTCCTTCAGAGTTTAAATACCAGGGATTCCCTGTTTCCGAATTGATTCCATCTGTTTTATATCCATAGAAATACCAAATAGGGTGTCCAACATCGAAACGTGTTGCTGTCTCCAAATTAACAGTAGCTCCAGTCAGGTATGGCGAATTTGGATTCATTTCTGTCACTTCATTATGAAGAGTAGATAAATTAGCAGAAACCTTATATGAAAAATCACGATAGTCATTTTGATAGCTCAAGTCAAATTCAAATCCCTTGTTTTCTACAACACCCGCATTAACTGTCGTAGATCTATTTCCGGCTATTAGTGGAGGTGTTCCTGTCGTCAATAAATCCTTTGTCTTTTTAGAATAATAATCAGCAGTAAAAGCCAAATGATCTTTTAACATCCTTAATTCAAGCCCAAAATCTATTTGTTCACTCGTTTCCCATTTCAAATTATAATTTCCCAGATTTGATGGTTCTGTACCAGTTCCAAATAAAACTACATCATCTATCTCATAATAAGGATATGAACTTGTTGATTCAAGTGCAGACATATATTGAAAATTACCCAAATTTGAAAGACTACCATTTTGTCCCCAACTTGATCTGATTTTCAAAAAAGTAAGAAATGAATAAACATTAAAAAAAGACTCATTGGATATTATCCAACCTGTTGATATTGCCGGGAAAATCCCCCATCGTGTATTTTCCGGAAGAATATCTTCGCCGGCACCATCTCTACGAAGTGAAGCCTGAAACAAGTAAGTTGAGTTATAGTCATAATTTACCCTTCCAAAATAGGAAACCTTTCGCGTAATAAATCTATTTCCTCTAATATCATCAGAAGCATTGGTTACAAGAAAATCCAAATCATCATACATATCTGAATCATAGCTCAATGGCCCTGCACTCACCAACATATATTTCGTCTTTAATTCAGACGAAGACATACCTGTCATCAACGTTAAATTGTGATTTCCTTTACTTAGGTTATACGTTAAATAGTTTTCCCATTGCCAATAAGAAGTTTCTCTTACCTCTTCTACCACTGATGATGATAAATTATTCACGGAAGAATCATAGTAATATTTGGGATAATAATTGTGAAATCTCTGATTTGAAAGATCTCCCCCAAAGCGACTTGTAAATTCGATGTTCTCTAAAGGTTTTGCATGAAGAAATAAATTATAAAGAAAATTATTCCTCTCTGTTTCCGGAGAAAATGCATCTTTCATCACAAATGGGTTTCTTATTTCTGTTACAAATTGAGATACACCATAAACTTTCCCATCCTCATTTCTTAAGTAATTATATCCTTCTTCCAGATTATTTTTGACGATTGCAGGATACTCACTTTCATTATCATAAAATGCAGGAGTTAACGGATCTAACAAAAGTGCATTACTAATAACCGAATAGTATTCACTATTTTCTGAAATTGATTTTAACAGTGTTTTTGAATATGTGAGGTTATGCCCGATTGTTAACCAATCATATATCTTTCTATCTGAATTAAACATAAACGAATACCGCTGATATTTATCATTATCTCCCTTCACAATGCCATCTTGGTTAAAATATGAGGCTGATAACATAAAGGAACCATTTTCTGTTCCACCAGTAAATGATAAATAATGCTTTTGACTGGGAGATAATTCAAAAATCTCACTTTGCCAGTCTGTATCATATTGATTTGAGATTGCAGTGTAAGGCAATGTCCCAGCCTCGTACATATAAGTTTTATAATCGTGTGCTCTTAATACATCAATTCTTCTTGCCATTTTCTGAAACGTCTGTTGAAATTCATAAGACAAGACACCTTCGGATAAAGTTCCTTTTTTTGTATTAACCAAGATTACCCCATTAGCTCCTTCTGCTCCATAAATTGCAGCTGATGCTGCATCTTTCAGCACTTCTATCGACTCAATATCGTTTGGCTCAATATTACTTAGGTTGGTAACTTTTATTCCATTTACAATATAAATTGGTTCGGAGGATTTATTAGAGCCATATCCCCTAATTCTAATATTCATATTGGCTCCAGGTGCTCCTGAATTCATTAACACCTGCACCCCTGAAGCTCTACCCTGAAGAGCACTTTCTGCACGCGTTATAGATGAATTTGTAAAGGATTTTTTATTTAAGCTTGAAATAGCCCCCGTAACAACATTTCTTTTTACTTTTCCATATCCAATAGATACAATCTCTTCAAGTTTAAATACTTTCTCAGACATTCGCACATTAATAATAGAATCCTCACCAGCCTCTATTTCAACTTGCTCCATACCAACATAAGAAAAAATGATTTTGGGATTATCCAGAGTAGTACTAATTGAATAATTTCCATCAGTGTCTGTAACCTGTGCCTTTTCGAACATTTTTAATCCAAATTGTAACTCCAGCTAACTTCTCATTCTCAAAATCTGTTACAATTCCGGAGATTGTCCTTGTTTCAACAGGCTTTTTTTCTACCTCAAAGTTATAAGCCTCTGTTTTGGGAACAATTACAATTTGTCTTTCAACAATCTTATAATCTAAATTCTGAGGTTCCAAAACCCTATCCAGAATTTCACTTACGGGCCAATTTCGAACTTTAATAGAAACTTTCTTATTTCCATTAATTAGGTTATCCTGATAAAAGAAAAAATAATCACTTTGTGACTGAATGCGTTGAAAAACATCAAAAACAGTTACATTTTCAAGATTCAAACTTATTTTATTGAATTTTTGAGCATATAATTCATTGCAAATAGAAGATAAGGCAATACATAGTATAAATATATACACTCTCATAAATCTCTATATAACTTTTACTCTCCCAGAGGATACGCAACTATCCAAGTTAATATCACTATTAAAAATAGAGTTTTATCCGACATATTCCCACTATCAGATATCTTTTATAAGAAAAATAGGGAAAAAAGATTTGGAATCAAATCTGAAATTATTTATAAGATTCTTAGATGCAGAGTATTATTTTCTTCCTCTACTGAATATAATTTATACCCCATAATCGTCAGAACATCAATAGCAGGTTTGGTTAAGTCCAAATAACCAGAAAATGTTGTTTCCGCAAGCTCATCATTATCAATAACAATGTCTACATTATAGTATCTTGAAAGTTTATGAGCAATATCTTCTATTTTAACTTTTTGAAAAATAAAATAACCATCTTTCCAAGACACATGCTGAGAAACCTGAACATTTTTTTCAACAATATCTTTTGTAGTTGGATTATACTCAGCCATTTCTCCCGGAATCATTTCCACTTTAGATCTTCCCAAAATTCCTTTTGACGGATATTGTAATTCTATCTTTCCATCTTCAAGCACTGCCGAAGACACCTCGTCATCTTTATAACTGCTAACATTAAATCTTGTTCCCAAAACTCGAATCTTAATATCATCAGTAATAACATTAAACGATGATTATCATTATGCATCACATCGAAATATGCTTCACCTTCCAAAAAGACATTTCTGGATTTTTTATCAAATTTGGCGGGATATGTGAACTTGCTGCCCGAATTTAACCAAACCTTGGTTCCATCGGCTAAAACAATTGAAGAAACGCTTGCCATATGGTACCACTATTGTATTTAATAAATCTTTATCCTCTGTAAGTGTTTGTTCAATTCTATGATTAGAATTAATTGTAATTCCACTTCCTGACTCATCATATTCAATTTCAGACCTATTGTCGGAAATATGAATTTCTTCTCCTGACTGAAGAATCAATCGAACATCATCTGAAACAGTAACATTCGCAAGAATTTCACCAACATCCTTGTAATCTGCTCCATTACGAGTAAAAGAGATTAAGAATCCTGTAATAATGATAACAATTGAAGCTGCTGCAGAGAAAGTTCGAATAAACCTCTTCTTATTTTTTTCTTTTTTAATGGAACGGGTTATTCTTTCTTTTAAGAGTCTTTTTTCATCCTCTAAAGATGATAGTTCATTCTTTTTTAGAGATTATATATTTTGAGAGCCAGTTTTACTTCATCGGAAGAATATTTTGAAGAGTTATCTAATTTCCCATCTAATAAATCTTTTATCAGCTTTTCATCTGACAAAATATCTTCAGCCCTATAAGTATCTTTTAAGTCCATCTTTCCAATCACTTTTACTTTTAGAAGTACAATCATTAATTTTCATAGACACTTTTATCCCTCAAAAAACGCTTATTTTGTTAATAAATTTAAACGCGATCATTAAAAAAGATGTATAATAATATCGACTTATGTTTTACATCTATTTTTTCTCTCAAAGCTTTTAATGCACGGTAAATATTTGTTCGTGCAGACTCAATTGAAATTTGCATTAATGAAGCTACTTCTTCGTACGATAATTCCATGATGTATTTATACTGAATCGCTTCTCGTTGTTTGTCCGGCAACTGATACAAAGCTCTTTTTATAACTTCTTCAATATATCCTTCTCTCTCTTCAGTAATAATTGTGTCTTCAACATTGCTTGAACCATTTTTATCACTTTAAAATCATCAACTAATTTGATGGTTTTATTTCTTTGCAACTCTTTTACAATCTTTCTTTTTAGTGATTTGATTAAATACAGCTTTATATTATCATTATCCGAAAGATTTTTACGGTATTTATATATATCAAAAAAAAGATCGTGGATACAACTAATAATGAATTCTTTATCTGAAGAATAATATTGACCAATACTAATTAACACATCAACATATTGATCATAGATAATGGAATAGGCTTCTGAGTCTCCCTTTTTTATACGTTGCCAAATTAGTAAATCCTTTTCCATTTAATAATGATGTATTAATCAAAAACATGTAATTCTATTTACACATTTTTCAAATTTGTCACTACAAGGCTTAAAGCTAACTAATAATGGCTTTTAATAAAAAATGTTATTAAATACCTAGAAACATAAACGCAAAAAAAAGAGCTAACCAAAAGTTAACTCTTTTTGTGAACCTGAAGGGACTCGAACCCCTAACCTCCTGATCGTAGTCAGGTGCTCTATCCAATTAAGCTACAGGTCCGTTGTTTAAAGCGCTGCAAATATAGTATTTTTAAGTTGTAATCATCAAATAAAAACAACTTTTTTTTACTATTCATATTTATGCATTTTATCCTCAATTGTCACATCTTTCTGAAAAAACAGTCTGTAGCTTAATATAGGTCATCAATTTTTCAGTTCCATTTTTTTTCCAAAACCGCATGAACACGCTTAACGAGTTCCATTGCTTCGTCCAAAGAACCTTCTACAACTGTCTCAAAAGGACAAACTTTATATTTTAATCCGGATGCTTCAATTTCTTTTATTGCTTCGTCAACTAACTCGTAACTATCTTTCCCTTCAGCCTGAGGTAAAACCTGCAAAGCCATATTAATTTTCTTCTGCGTCATCTGATTTTAGATCATTTATAAATTTTTGTATTTCTTCTATTGTCAATTTCTTCACGTTCCGTAATGATTACATCTTCATTTAAAAAATTACCGTATTGGTTACATTCCTCAATGAAAGAACGAAATATATCTTGTAAATTCTTTTTGAGTGGAAATAGAAATAATACACTGGCAAATCCACCATTAAATTCCATTTCTTCCAACCCTCCATCTGCCTCTTTTAAGAAAAAATCAAACTCGGTTTTTAGAAGTTTTCTTTTGTGTATCATTAAAAGGAGTGTCCTGATCTTTTTTCATCAATACAATGAAATATCTTATTTTCTGTCCTTTGCCTCCTAAACCTGTGGAAATAAAAACCTGTTGTTCTCCCAACAAGGAGCTTTGAAGAATCATTCTACTCTCCTGAAGTGAAAGTACTGCCCAATCATGTAGAACCCCTTCTGATGATTTATGAAAACGTTCAATGATACGAAAAGCCTCCACATCATCATGTGCTGCTAACTGAACCAATAATTTCTTCTTAGTTTCAATATCGGTATCGGGAGATATCAGTTTCTTTTTCAGCTGCTTCGAAATCTTTAATCTTATCGTTGCCCTCCTTTTGCTTGGTATACTCGAAATACTGCATCTGTAAATTAACATCAATTTCTTCTTCAAGAATACTGAAATTTTCGGGCAACGAATTTATGGCTTCCTGTATCTTCTTTAGATTGTTATTTTCTTCCATAGATTTACAAAGATATTATGAATGTATTAGCCGTTCTGACTTTTTACATTTTTTTTCAATTTAATTTAAAAACTAAATTATCTTTGTGACTCTATTTTTATTTAATTCAAATTAGCATAAAGACTTTGTAACACGTGAGGCTTTCTGAAGTACGAAATAATGACACAGTAATTATCACAAAGGTATTGGGACACGGTTCATTTCGAAAAAGGATAACCGAGATGGGATTTGTAAAAGGGAAAGAAGTTACTGTTATCAAAAATGCTCCTTTTAAAGGCCCCATCGAATTCAAGATATTAGATTACAATGTCACCCTAAGGCGTTCAGAAGCAAATCTTATTGAAGTTGTTTCTCTTGCAGAGGCCAAGCAACATAACTCCCAGCTACGAAGGTGTAATTGATAAAGAAATACTCAAACATTCGGCTAACGAAAAAGGTAAAATTATAAACATTGCCCTTGTAGGAAATCCCAATTGTGGCAAAACAACTTTATTTAACTACTTATCGGGATCAAAAGAACATGTTGGTAATTATAGCGGTGTTACAATTGATGCAAAAAGAGCAGGATTCAAAAAATTTGAATACCAATTCAACCTGGTTGATTTACCCGGAAACTTATTCTCTAACAGCCTATTCTCCCGAAGAAATATACGTTAGAAAATACATTTGGAAAGAAACTCCAGACATCGTTATTAATGTACTGGACTCTACTAACCTGGAGCGAAATCTGTTTCTGACAACTCAGCTTATTGATATGGATATTAAAGTAATTTGTGCATTAAACATGTACGATGAGCTTTTTAAAAAATCAAAACCCGCTTCGACTATCAAAAACTGGGAGAATTAATCGGTATTCCCATTATACCTACAGTTAGCTCAAAAGGCAGAGGACTTGACGATGTTTTGCAAAAAGCGATTGACGTTTACGAAGACCGTGATCCCATAGTCCAGGCATATACATATTAATTACGGAGAAGAAATAGAAAAGTCAATCAAAACGAATTCGTGAAAAAGTAAAAGTTAATAAACCAATCACGGATAAAATATCTTCCCGTTTTTTAGCTCTAAAACTAATAGAAAAAGATAACGAAACTCTTTTTAACTTATCAAAGTATGCCAATTTTGACGAAAATTAAGGAGGTAACCAAAGAGGAATGCAACCGCATTGAATTGCTTTATAATGAAGATAGTGAAACAATTATTACAGATGCAAAATATGGTTTTATTGCAGGGGCTTTAAAGGGAACATTTAAACAGAAAAAAAGAGAAAAAAGAACATACTCCGATAAAATTGACCAGTTTCTAACCCACCCTGTTTTGGGCTTGCCTATCTTTATCCTTTTAATATTTACAGCTTTTTATGCCACATTCAAGCTAGGGAAATTATCCCATGACCTGGATTGAAAACTTTGTTGGATGGGTTAGTCAAAGCGTTTCAAAAGCAATGGAACCGGGAATGTTGCATGACCTGATTACCAATGGAATAATTGATGGAACAGGGAGTGTTCTGGTTTTTCTACCGAATATTTTAATCCTGTTCTTTTTCATTTCTTTAATGGAAGATTCGGGATACATGGCACGAGCTGCATTCATTATGGATAAAATTATGCACTTTTTCGGGTTACACGGAAGATCATTTGTTCCTATGATTATGGGCTTTGGCTGCAATGTGCCAGCAATCATGGCAACCCGAACTATCCGAAATCCCGGAGATCGTTTATTAACAATGATGATCGTTCCGTTCATGTCCTGTAGCGCCCGCCTACCAGTATATGTTCTTTTTTATTTCAGCCTTTTTCCCAACTTATCCGGGACTCATGCTGGGAGCTATATATTTCACCGGGATTATAGTAGCACTACTAGTTGCTCAATTGGTTTAATAAAACCATTTTTCGTAATAAAGAAACTCCTTTTGTTCTGGAACTTCCACCCTACAGGATTCCTACTTTCCGGAATGTTTTAACTCACATGTGGGATAAGACGCTTCAATATTTGAAAAAAATTGGTGGAGTAATTCTTATAGGTGTAATCATCATATGGGCTTTGGGGTATTTTCCAAGAACAAGTGAAGAAACGATGGCAATTGACAAACAAATTGAGAATATTCAAGTTGATGAAACCGACTTAGCACAACAATCAAAAATTGCTGATTTACATGCAGAACAGGAAGCAATACGGTTAAAAAACTCATATTTAGGACAAATAGGACAATTTATCCAACCTGCAATGGAACCTCTGGGTTTTGACTGGAAAATGAGCGTTAGCCTGCTTGCTGGACTACCCGCTAAAGAAGTAGTTGTAAGCACAATGGGCGTTCTTTATCAGGCAGAAGATGAAGATATAAGTCTTACCGAGAAATTAAAAGAAGAGAAATATATTTCTGGAGAAAAGAAAGGACAAGCTATAATTTCAATTCCTGTAGCTCTGGCATTTATCATGTTTGTGTTGATCTATTTCCCCTGTATCGGGGTTATTGCCACAATCAGAAATGAATCAGGCAAGACTTCATGGGCTATTTTTACCATGATCTATACGACCACTCTAGCGTGGGTATTGGCATATTTCATTCTACACATTAGCTCCTATTTTTTAGGATGAACAAAATCGCTATTTAATTCCTTATTATAAAAGAATGGTACAGGAAATAATCACATATATCATCGTTGCAGCTGCGTTTCTTCTGGCTTTAAATCAATTTAGAAAAATGATTATAAAACTAAGCCAAAAGAAAAAGGTCCCGAGCCAATCAAAATGCAGTGGATGTACTGCTGATTGTGCCCTACGAGACCTTTCCCTATCAAAAAACTGTACTACTCCGCAAAAAACGGCTAATACTACAATTCTTTAAAATGATTGATGGTTGCAACCGGATCATTTGCATTGAATACAAAACTTCCTGCGACCATTATATCAGCTCCTGCATCATAGAGTTTTTTGCCTATTTCAAAATTCACACCTCCATCTACTTCAATCAGACAATCTGAATTTTTAGCCAAAATCATATCTTTTAGTTTTTTCAACTTTAGAATAAGCAGCTTCAATAAATTTTTGCCCGCCAAAACCTGGGTTTACCGACATTAGCAATACCATGTCCAAATCAACAATAATATCTGCCAATGAATGCACAGGTGTGTGAGGATTCAAACAAACACTTGCTTTCATGCCTGCACTTTTTATTTTCTGAATAGTACGATGCAAATGCGTACATGCCTCGTAATGAACGGTAAGAATATCCGCACCCGCATTTTTGAAATCATCTACAAACTGATCCGGGTTAACAATCATCAAGTGGACATCCAAAGGCTTTTCTGAAATCGTTCTAACTTGTTGAAACAATCGGAAGACCAAAAGAAATATTAGGAACAAATACTCCATCCATTACATCGCAGTGGACATAATCTGCTTCACTTTTGTTTATCATCTGTATATCATCTCCCAGATTAAGAAAATCAGCAGATAATATAGAAGGGGCTATCATTTTCATACAATTCATTTTTTATAGCCCCAAAAATAACTTTTTAGTGGTAATTATGGAAAGAAAATAGAAGTTGTATTTACAAGGTTTATTATTGTCCTAAATAAGATTTCAACAATCTGTTTCTGTAGTTATTTTTAAGTTTCTTAATGGATTTCTCTTTAATTTGACGTACTCTTTCACGAGTAAGACCAAATACATCACCTATTTCTTCTAGTGTATGTTGTCGATAACCATTCAATCCAAAATAATGTTTAATAATTTCAGCTTCACGTTCACCAAGAGTAGACAAAGTACGTTCAATTTCTTTTTTCAAAGAATTATTCATTAATGTATTATCAGGACTCGGCGACTCGTTATTTAGCATAATGTCATACATGCTATTGTCATCCTCATCTTTCAAAGGTGCATCCATCGAGATATGATGACTTGAAACTTTCATTGCATCCTCAACCATATCAGAAGTTGTCTCCAAGATTTTAGCAACTTCATCAGGAGTTGGTTCACGTTGAAATTCTTGCTCAAGTTTTGCAAAAGTGCGGTTGATTTTATTTATAGAACCAATTTTATTTAAAGGTAAAACGTACAATACGTGCTTGTTCTGCTAGTGCTTGCAAAATTGATTGACGAATCCACCAAACAGCATAAGAAATAAATTTAAAGCCACGGGTCTCATCAAAAACGTTGTGCTGCTTTTATTAATCCAAGATTACCTTCATTAATTAAGTCAGGCAAACTTAACCCTTGATTTTGATATTGCTTCGAGACAGAAACGACAAAACGAAGATTCGCCTTAATTAACTCTTCCAATGCTTCTTTATCGCCTTTCTTAATTCGTTTTGCAAGTTCTACCTCCTTATCCGCAGTAAGCAACTCTACTTTACCTATCTCATGAAGGTATTTATCCAAAGAGAGAGTCTCTCTGTTTGTAACTTGTTTCGTTATTTTAAGTTGCCCTTCATTTAGTTAGTATTTTTTTAGTTCCACACAAGCATTTCTAAAAAACCGTCACAATAATCTCACATTCACCTTTCGAAAATATATATTTGTACGTTTAAAATAGAAAATCTTTTCAATATTTTGATGAACGATCCGTTTTTTTTCATGAAATACTGTTTTCAAAGCATAAAACGAACTTTCTTAAAATTGTTTTGTTAAAAAATGGCTCATTTCATTTTCTTGTAATTAATTCAAAAAAAAAAAGTTTTTTTTGTGTTATAATTAGTAAATACTTATAATTGCAGAATAAATCGTATTTAATTCTAAGATCCTTATTTCATAACCCGATTTTTTTTAATCAATCAATTCTCCAGTTTTTCTTGAGGACTTTAATTTTAATTTCAAAAACATGTATGATATTATTGAATTAAGCCGCAAGCTACTTCCAGACTTAAAAGAAATAGCAAAAGAGCTTAAAATCAGCAAGGTAGATTCTTACAAAAAACAAGATCTTATCTATAAAATTTTAGATACACAAGCTATACTCGCATCAGAACGAAAATCTGTACAATCAGAAGATAAAAAATCTCCAAAAGGAACTATTCCGATAAAAGATCAATCAAAAAAAGAGAGCAACAAAGAAAAAGAAAATGCTCCTGAAAAAGACCGCCCTAAAAGAAGACGTCGTACAGCAGTTGCAGTAAAAGCGACGTCTCCTGCAATGGATAAAAAAGAGGCAGCAGATAAACCTAAAAATGAGCAACAGGCTGAAACTAAGAAAAACACTAGAAAACAGCCCTTCAACCGAACATAAATTCAGAGATTCTAAACAAAAAGAATCTGCAGGAGAACCTAAAAAAGAATTTAAGGAATCCAGAGAACAACGTCCTGATCAAAATAAAGGTAAATTCCAGAAATGGAATCAGGGACAAAACAGACAAAAACAGTAACAATAACGGAAATTCTGATAAACAATATGAATTTGAAGGAATTATAACTAACTCCGGCGTTCTTGAAATCATGCCAGATGGTTATGGCTTTTTACGTTCTTCAGATTATAATTATCTAAATTCACCTGATGATATTTACGTTTCTCAATCACAAATCAAGCTTTTTGGGTTGAAAACAGGAGATACTGTTCAAGGAACTATCCGTCCGCCTAAAGAGGGCGAAAAAATATTTTTCCATTAATTAAAGTTCTTGAAATCAATGGACGCACACCGGAATACATCCGGGATCGTGTTCCTTTTGATCACCTGACTCCATTATTTTCCAAATGAGAAATTCAACTTAACAGGAAAAGGGTCACGATAATATTTCAACACGTGTGGTTGACTTATTTGCACCTATTGGAAAAGGACAACGTGGATTAATTGTTTGCCCAGCCTAAAACGGGTAAAACCATGTTACTAAAGGAGATTGCAAATGCAATTGCAGCAAACAATCCTGAAGTTTACATGATTGTACTCCTAATTGACGAACGTCCTGAAGAGGTTACAGATATGGCACCGCAGTGTGAATGCGGAAGTTATCTCATCAACCTTTGACGAACCTGCAGAAAAGACATGTTCGTGTAGCAGGAATGGTACATGAAAAAGCCAAACGTCCTTGTTGAATGTGGTCCACGATGTAGTTATTCTTTTAGACTCAATAACACGTCTTGCCCGTGCCTACAACACTGTAGCTCCTGCATCCGGAAAAAGTATTATCTGGTGGTGTTGATGCCAACGCTCTACATAAACCAAAACGTTTCTTTGGTGCTGCCAGAAATATCGAACAAGGAGGATCTCTTACCATTTTAGCAACTGCTTTAACAGAAACAGGTTCTAAAATGGATGATGTGATCTTTGAAGAATTTAAAGGAACCGGTAAACATGGAACTTCAGCTTGACCGTAAATTATCGAACAAGCGTCTCTTCCCTGCCGTGGATATTATTTCTTCAAGTACGCGTCGTGAAGATCTATTATTATCTAAAGCAATGATGGATAAGATTTGGATTCTTCGCAATTACCTGGCAGATATGAACTCGTTAGAAGCGATGGAATTCATCAAAGACAGATTAATGAAAACAAACTCAGTTGAAGAGTTCCTGATCTCTATGGGACAATAAGATTTAATTTGAGCACATTATAACAAAAAACGTCGGAGTTAAATCCGGCGTTTTTTGTTTCCAGTAATATTTAAGATATTTATATTCATTCCCGTGAGAAATGTCATTCTGTTATTAAATATGACATACTAAATTCGGTGTTTTTTAAATTATGCATTATGAAACCAGAGATACAAAACAGGATAACTCAACTTCGTGAACAAATGTCAAAAGCAGGTGTAAATGCCTGGTATATATCCGGTACAGATCCTCACCAAAGTGAGTACGCACCAGAATACTGGCAAAGCCGTTCTTATTTCTCAGGTTTCACCGGATCTGCGGGAATGTTGGTAATTACCGAAGAACAAGCTGGTTTATGGACTGATTCCCGTTATTTCCTGCAAGCTGGCGAACAACTTGAAGGAACAGGCATTCAACTCATGAAAATGAATGTGGAAGGCACTCCAACAATAGAAGAATGGCTGGAAAACTGTACTGAATAACGATGATTCTGTTGGTGTAGATGCTTCTTGTTTTTCGATTAGTCAATACAATACTTTGGATAAAGAACTAAAAAACAGAAATTTAAAATTGAAAAATGCAGGTGATATCCTGGATACAATCTGGTCAAATCGACCTGCATTACCACATACTCCAATCTTTGAACATGAACTTATATATGCCGGCTTAAGCAGAAAAGAAAAAATTGATAAAATAAGAACATCACTAACAAAAAACTCTGCAGATGCTACTCTGCTTACTGCGATGGATGATATTGCCTGGACATTCAACCTACGAGGCAATGACGTGGAGTTTAACCCTGTTTTTGTTGCCTATGCGCTTATCTCTATCGAAGAAGCAACACTCTTTATTGCTCCGGGAAAAGTCCCTGAGAAACTCCAACAAGCACTTATTAAAGAAGGTATAAAACTCAAGTCATATACCGATATTCAACCTGAATTAAAAAGTTTTACCGGTTCTTTAATGCTCGATAAAGCTAAAACCAACATGGCACTTGTAAGCTGTTTGCTCCCAAATGTGGAAATCATTTACAATGAATCTGTACCTTCACTACTAAAAGTTATTAAATCAGATTCGGAGCTTGAAAATATCCGCAAAACCATGAAGCAAGATGGTGTTGCCATGGTTCAGTTTTTATCATGGCTTTATGAAAGTGCTGAAAATGGAAATATCAACGAATATGAGATCGCTGAAAAGCTTGGATACTTTCGCTCTCTCCAGGAAAATTACATTGGCCCCAGCTTTTATCCTATCGTTGGATATAATGGAAATGGCGCAATTGTTCATCGTGCAGTAACCAAGGACACTGCTGATCCTGTTAAAAATGCAGGAATGCTTTTATGTGATTCAGGAGGTCAGTACCTTTCCGGAACCACTGACATTACTCGCACAATAACGTTAGGAAAACCAACTCAACAACAAAAAGATGACTTCACTTTGGTACTAAAAGGAATGATTGCATTAGCAACAGCTAAATTCCCTACAGGAACCAAAGGATCGAATCTGGACACTTTAGCTCGCAAAGCCCTTTGGGAACATGGAATGAATTACGGTCATGGGACAGGACATGGTATTGGTTATTTCCTGAATGTTCATGAAGGCCCGGCTAATATCAGGCACGAATATAATCCCTATCCTTTACGTCCCGGCATGCTTTTCTCCGATGAACCAGGTATTTACAGGGAGAATGAATATGGAATCCGCATTGAAAATGTAATTGCATGCAAAAGTGCCCAAGAAACTGACTTTGCTCAATTCCTCGAGTTTGAAACACTAACGCTTTGCCCAATCGATTTAAACTTGATTAATAAAGATCTTCTAAATGGAAAAGAAGTTGATTGGATGAATCAATATCATAGACGTTGTTATAATGAACTTTCTCCATTAATGGATTCAAAACACAAAAATTTCCTTCAAAGACTAACTCATAAATTATAAATAACCACTTAAATTTCAAGATTTTATTCCCCTACTCCGGTTTTTTGCAATAGAACACCTGATTTTTGCAATTATTAAGACTTATTTGTCTTTTATTTTTGTTCATAGTTAAACAAGTCAAAACATTTCGATGTTTTTATAAATAACGAAGCAAAAATGAAAACAATAATTCATACATCAGATTCAAGAGGTTTTGCAAATCACGGGTGGTTAAAGTCACATCACACTTTTAGTTTTGCTAACTACTATAATCCTGAAAGGATTCATTTCGGAGCTCTTCGCGTGCTTAATGATGATACAATTGCTGAAGGAACCGGCTTCGACACACATCCACACGACAATATGGAAATCATTTCAATTCCATTGTCAGGAGATCTGGCACACAAAGACAGTATGGAAAATAGTTCTGTGATCAAAGAAGGTGACATTCAGGTTATGAGTGCCGGAACAGGTATATTCCATAGTGAATACAACCACAATAAGGATAAAGAGGGTAAATTCTTACAGATATGGGTCTTTCCCAACAAAAAGAATGTCAATCCTCGTTACGACCAGATTTCATTGGCTGACATTGAAGAAGAAAACAAACTCTTTCAAATATTATCACCGAACAAAGAAGACCAGGGTGTCTGGATTTACCAGGATGCATGGTTTAGTATGGGAAAATTCTCGGAAAAGAGAAAAGTGGATTACTCATTAAACAAACCGACAAACGGTGTATATCTATTTGTAATTGAAGGAAGTATAACAATTAATGAAAACAATTTAGGGAAACGTGATGCTATAGGAATATGGGATACCGAAAAGCTTGATTTTCAAGTTTATGCCGGCTCTCAAATTCTACTCATGGAAATTCCTATGACATATTAATCAAAAAAAAACAGATAATAACAATTAATTTTTAAAACGATGAAAACAATTTTAGTATTAGCAGCATTTTTAGTCGCATTTACAACTAATGCACAAGAATTCACGGCAGATGTTAGCCAGTCTGAGGTAACATGGACAGGAAAAAAAGTTACAGGACAACATCATGGATCAGTTAATCTAAAAAGCGGAAAACTTATAGTTAATGGAAATACCATATCTGGAGGAGAATTTGTAATTGACATGACTTCCATTAAAGTTCTTGATATAGAGCCGGGTGAAACAAATTCAAATTTAGAAGGACACCTAAAGTCTGATGATTTCTTCGGTGTTGAAACACATCCTGAATCAAAACTGGTAATTACCGAAGGTGCAGCATTCAACGGAAATAAAGCAACTGTTGAAGCAAACTTAACCATTAAAGGAATTACAAAGCCAATATCATTTGAAGTTAGTAAAGAGAATAATAACACCTACTCCACCATGCTCACAATTGATCGTTCAGATTATGACGTTCGCTATGGATCAGGTTCATTCTTTGACAATTTGGGAGACAACCTTATTTATGATGATTTTGAAATGGGGGTAAAACTGGTAGTTGAATAATTAAGTTTAGTAATTAGAAAAGGAAACCGCTTCTATAAATAGAAGCGGTTTTTATATGCTTAAATCTGTATAGTTTGACTATTCGGATTCTGCCTGTTCCTCATTCTTTCTAAACGCTCATCTAGATATGTCTTATAAATTTCTTTCTGTTCTACATCCAGCAATTCCATTATTTCTTCATCTCTTTGATCAGAACTGGAACCAGACAGCCCTTCAGCTCCCATAGTCTTTTCATAAATCTCACGTACCTGAGATATTTGTTCTTCGGTTAGCGAAAGTAATTCAGTCAGGGATTCAACCCGGGAATCTATAAGTTGGTTCATGTCCATCTGAGAACGTCCTTCTGAACTACCAAACCTCATTGAAGAACGATTTTCCAGATAATCAGCATATATTTTCTTCTGATCGGCATTTAATAATGCCATAATTTCCTCGTGCCTCTGGTCGGCACTAGATTCGGTATATCCTTCAGCTCCTAAAGTTTTTTCATAAATAGATTGTACTTCAGCTATCTGATCATTGGTAAGAGATAAAAGCTCTGTTAAAGATTCAACTCTCGATTCAATCATTGTAGAAACATCAAATGCTCCCTGTTCGCGTCCTTCTCCATTTTGAGCATTGGAACAACTCGCTATTCCGAAAGCAAAAACTAGAAATAAAAAAAGATTTTTCATGGTAACAAGCTTTAAATTAATCAATAAGAAATACATTACATGATACAATTTAAAGCTATTTTAGTCAAACTCATGTATAAACGAGCCGCATTAACATTTCATTATAATTTGAATACCAGCACCTTACAACATAATTTTCTTTTAACAAGGATACAAAACCTACTTTAATCCTGCTAAATATTTTTCTACTCTGGAAAGACCTTCTGCTATATTTTCAATAGAGTTGGCATAGGAAAAACGTAGATACCCTTCGCCTCCGGGACCAAAATCAATACCGGGAGTTACACCAACATGGGCATTCTCCAGTATATCAAATGCAAGTTTGTAAGAATCATTCGAAATGTGAGAAGCATCAACAAAAACATAAAATGCTCCGGTTGGTTCCACGGGTATTTCAAAGCCCATTTCCCGAAGTCGTTTAATCATGAATTTTCGTCTTTCATCGTAAACCTGACGCATTTCTTCTATATCTTTCCCTGCATTTTTCAAAGCAGATATTCCTGCTCGCTGAGCTACAGAACTGGCACAAATAAACAGGTTTTGCTGAAGTTTCTGCAAAGGACGAATATATTCTTTTGGAGCAATCAAATACCCCAACCTCAAACCTGTCATTGCATATAACTTTGAAAAGCCATTCAACACAAAAGAATTATCAGCAAACTCACGAATACTGTGAGCTTTCTCTCCATATACCAAGCCATGGTATATTTCATCAGAAATAACCGGAACAGATAATTCACTTAGACCTTTTAGGGTTTGAGCTGTAAGCAAGTTCCCGGTTGGATTCATCGGACTATTTATAAGAATTGCCTTTGTTTTTGGATTGACCAATTTTTCAATTTCACTCGCATGCAATTGAAAACCATCTTCGGCATAAACTGGAATTCGAACAGCCTTAGCTCCTATGTAATGTATAAAGTTTGAATAACACGCATAAGTTGGGTCAGCAATGATGACCTCATCTCCCTGCTCACATAAAACAGATAAAGACATCAAAATCGCAGGTGAAGTACCTGACGTGATTATAATTTGCCCAGGATCAATTTCAACCTGATACTCCGTAAGATATTTTTCGACGAGTGCTTCTCTCAATTCCGGATCACCCAAACTATGAGTATAGTGCGTATGCCCCGTATTCATTGCTTCTAAGCTTGCCTCATGCACACAATTAGGCATTGCAAAATCAGGTTCTCCCACTTCAAGATGAATAACATGCTTTCCCTGCTTTTCCATTTCAGCAGCTTTTTCAAGCACTTCCATCACTATAAAAGGAGATATTTCTCTTACGCGAGATGCAGTCATTTGGTAAATTCGAGTTTAAAGTTGATTAAAAAAAATCCAGGTTTAGTGCTGAATTATTTATTTAGTTCTCCAAAAAGTTCAATCCAATTTTTTGGGCAGGTAGACTTACAAAAGAATCATCCTTATTCGAACAGATACTTACAACAAGTTCCTGTTCTGGCCAAATTGCCAACATTGAATTACCACCAGCAACCTGTCCATGTGCAACATAAACCTGATTTCCAAATTCATCTTCAGTAAGCCACCAACCAAATCCCCGGTTTGTTTCAGATTCACCTGTAATAGAATTATTCACAACATTAGGTGTAAAAAACATATCAAGAGACTCCTGTGTGAAAAAATCGGGTTCTAATATGCTTTGTCCAACCTTATTTAAGTCATCTGCTGTAGATATAATACCGTATGCTGGAGCATATACATTTAAATTAATTACTTGAGAATTCATTAATCTGGAATAAATATCATCACTATAAGTAGCAGATCTATTTTTAATTATCTGATAATCATTATTCAAATATGTCTCAGACAATCCCATAGGATCTATTACTTTTTCCTTCAAAAGGGTATTAAATGTTTTATCCTCAACAACTTCTGCCATAATTCCCAACAAATAAAAACCAAAATCGGATTCCACATATGATGTATTGGGCTCATACGCCAAAGTATCTGTCATCGTTGATTCAACATACTCTTTAAAGTCAATAAAATCATTTTCATTTGATAATTTTTCATAACCATCCTGTGCAAAACCACTAGCAAATGCACCCATCTGATAAGGTGTAAAGTCCCATTTTTTCTTAGGGTAATTAGGCACATAATCGTAAAAAGATTTGTGTAAATCTACTTTCCCCTCTTCCTGAAGTTTTGCCAAAAGCATAGCTGTAAAAATCTGAGAAGTGCGACCTATAAGATATTTTGTTTCCGGTCCAGCAGGGGCATTCAGCTCATAATTAGCAAGTCCAAAACCTTCAGACCAAATGGTCTTTCCTTTTAATGAAACAGACACCGACAATCCAGGGGCATTAGACGTAACCATATAAACTGCAACCTCATTTGATGCTTCAATTATCTCATCTGCATATTTACTACTTTTAACAACTCTCTCGTTTACCGGAACAACAGTTCTATTCCCAGAATTATTTTGTGTACACGAAGTAAAAATAAACATGAAAAAAACAATTGAAAAAATGTAAATTGATGTTCTTCTGAAGTAAGTAAATGATTTCATTTTGGTTTGTTTAGATCAACTTAAATAAAATATTTCATATTATTTTGAAAGTCCCGAATGTAATAATTTCACAGGACTTTTACATCTTTACTGAACCAGAATTAAAGATCAATTTTAATTTTATATCAAAGAAACAAGACAATATCACGAAATACAAAACACGCAAAAAAAGAGGCTGTCTAAATCTATTTTAGGCAGCCACCTTAGCACTAACGTAAGCCCGTGGCAATCATCTTATTTTAAATTACAAGATGACTGAACTTTAAGGTGCAGTACTTTCGTACGATGCAACCTCGTCGGCAGAACCACTTATATATTGAGGATAATTGGGGTATGAACACAAAAGATAACCTTTTCCTGCTTTTTGTTCTGTTATACGACCTTCGTCTGTAATAACCAAGGTTTTAGAGGGAGCAATATCGTTTTCAACCCAATTCATAATCATATCCATTTTATCGGAAGAATTGGGTGAAGGAATGCTTTTAACGGTTACCGATTCTCCCATACCATTAATCTCAGCACTTCTTCCTGACAAACCATGACCTGCCTGTGGAACTACATAAAGTCGGGCAAAATCATCAATTGTATTTTGTCCCATTTCATCCAGTAACGACTGATAATAATCTAGCTGTGCTCCACTTGAGGCAATGTTATCGGCAGTACCAATAGTCATAATGATTTTTCCTCCACGCTCATAAAACTCCGATAAATCGGGATTAGTTGAATCCAGCCATTCGGATAATTGCTCACGACGACTATTCCATTGTCCTCCTTCGACATAATCCAAAGGATTTGCATCAAGATCCTGAAGTAAGAAACCGGTTACCCCTAAAATTCCGAGTGATGAATGCATTGGAGCATCTTCTGCAGCACCTTCCTGTCCTTTATACCTGGTATTCGCAATCATTCCAAAACCACCGGGATCTGAACCAGGCATCCACATACCAAAAGACTCAACTCCATTTGCCAAAGGGGTTGCAAACTCATAGTTGCTATACGTTAACTCAAGTGTTTCAATTTGTCCATCTGTAAGTTTTGCATTCACAGAATCATCTTCAGGATCGGGATCTACTCCTCCGGAAGCGCGCATTGCAGCCCAGGGATCGTCTGTTCCTTCACCGTCGTTGACATTGAAAATAGCCCTTGCGGCTTTATAATTATTGATGATACCATCATTCAATCCATCAAGTCCATCGCATTGCCTCATAAATTCAGCAATTATTGCATTTGTTTTTTGCGGTGTAACCCAGTTTGCTATTGGCTTTTCCTGAATTTTCATTAGTTCAGGAGCCAGCATTAAGGTTGAAAAATTAACAATTGGAACATTGGAAATAATTCCTTCATAATCTTCCGGATATCTTTGTGCAACAGTAAGCCCTTCACGCCCACCATGAGATGTTCCAACGTAGTAATTATAGACAGGCTCATAACCGTAAACTCTTTCGAGAATAACCATTACCGCATCATGCGTTTTTTTCATCTGCATGAAAGCAATATTACGAATGGCTTCTTCATTCAAAGACCATTCATCTCCCGTTGTAGGACCAGTAGCCAAAAGTTCCTGCTGGGGAGCTCCCGGATATCCTCTGGGTTCAACCTGGTGCCCGGAATCGCTACCATATAGTGCAAAACCTTTTTGCAACATGGGGTTATTTCCCTCTCTTACTGTAATGGTTCCATTCATACCGCCACCACCTTGCTGCATGGCTCTTTTTGACCATTTTTCGGGTAAAAGAAGCCTGAAATTTATAGGCCATCCTTCCGGATCGACCGGCATAATTGAACCTTCAACTACTGCGTATGCAGGATTGGTTTCATCTGCCTCAACCCAGCGTGGTTCATAAAGTTTTACAGAACCAACAGGTTCACCGATTTCGGAAGCAGGTACTGAAGTTCCAACTTTTTCAAGGTCTGCTTTTGTTATAACTACCCCACTAAGATCGGGT
This sequence comes from Prolixibacteraceae bacterium, assembly GCA_963676845.2. Classification (GTDB taxonomy): domain Bacteria; phylum Bacteroidota; class Bacteroidia; order Bacteroidales; family Prolixibacteraceae. The sequence continues at coordinate 27,097 of CAXXKK010000036.1, forward strand.
TGAGAATCACCACAGGAGGTTAACAGTATTAAAACGAACAAGGTCCAGTAAATAGGTTTTTTGGTCATGTTTTTTTCGTGTTTTATAGATTTGATTATAAAGCTAATGAAAACTTAAGTTATTATAATTTATTTCAATAGAAAAATGAAGCATTGTCAATTATTTACAAAAAGTGTCGTGATGGACGAGGAATCCAACATTGCCTGTGTCGTTAGAGGAACAAATTAACAATTTCCTCTTTGGTAATGGCTTTAAATGGATTGTTTGAATTAACAAACTTATCAGCCAGAGTAGATTTTTGCTTTTGAAGCATTTGAATTTTCTCCTCGATGCTTTCCTCGGTAATAAATCGGTAAACCATTACATTTTTGCCCTGCCCGATTCGGTGCGCCCGGTTGATGGCCTGCAATTCAGCGGCAGGATTCCACCAGGGATCAATGATGAAGACATAATCAGCCGCCGTAAGGTTAAGCCCAACTCCTCCGGCTTTCAAGGAAATGAGAAAGATTCGGTTTTCCTCGTCATTTTGAAATTTACTGATGACTTCTTCCCTATTTACTGTTTGCCCCGTTAGTAATGAATATTTCCATTTTTGCTTTTCAATCTGAGTTTTCAGGAGTTCCAGGTGTTTTACAAAAGAGGAAAAAATTAACACCTTGTGGTTTTCTGAAACAACACTTTTCAAGCTACGAAAAATCTCATCAAATTTTCCGGATGAAGCGGTATCCTCTTCATACTGCAACATAGATGGATGATTGGCTAACTGCCGTAGTTTGGTTAATCCCTGCAAAACAACAAAAGACGATTTTTCCACGCCATCTTTTTCAATATTCTCTAAAATGCTATTGCGAATGGCTGACTTCTCTGTTTCATACATGCTCTTCTGGCCTGTATCCATCTGACAATACCGTATTTGCTCTGTTAGAGGAGGCAGATCTTTTGCCACCTGGTCTTTAGTTCGACGAAGCACAAACGGTCGAATGAGCATTTGCAGTTTTTCCTGCTTTTCAGGATCATTTTTCTTTTCGATTGGTGTGATATACTCACGCTTGAAGAATGCATAGTTTCCCAGCAATCCTTTATTGATAAAGTTAAGCTGTGCCCATAAATCAGATAATGAATTTTCAATTGGCGTGCCGGTTAAGACCAGGCGATGAGATGCTTTCAACCTGGTAATTGCTTTATATGTTTTTGATGCCGGATTTTTAATATTCTGACTTTCATCCAGAATTAAATAGAAAAACTCATGTTGACTCAGCAATTCAAAATCGTTTCTAATCATCCCATAAGTAGTAAGAATGATATCGTAATAGCTCACCAGGTTTTTAAAGCTCTCACTTCTGTTTCTGCTTTGTCCAAAATGCTTATAAACCTTCAGTGAAGGTGTAAACTTTTTGATCTCATTTTCCCAGTTATGCAACAAAGAAGTAGGCATCACAATCAAGGTAGCCGGCTGAATTGAATCCACATCATCTGTTTTGGATACAAACAAATCACCCTGATTAGAATTGGTATCTGAAATTGGAGCAAAACCGACTTTTTTCAGGCGTTTCAGTTTTAAAAGCAAAGTTAAGGCCTGCAAGGTTTTCCCTAAGCCCATATCATCGGCCAGGCAACCGCCAAACTGGTATTCATACAGGTGAAACATCCACGAAAAGCCTTGCTGCTGATAAGGTCGCAAGGAAGCTTCAAGATTTGATGGAACTATTTCTAGTTTGCTGGATTTCTTTCCAACATCCTGCAAACGGCTGATATAACTTTTATCGATTCCCTTCAATCGTTTTGGAAGGATTTGGGCATGATAGCGATTAATTTTCAGAGCATTCCCTTCAGCTTTTGAATAATTCATCACATCCTTATACTCGCTAAACCACTCTTTGGGTAAAATCGCTATTTCACCATTAGGCAATTCAAACTCCCGAATTCCATTTAGTATGTACTTTTTTAGTTTGATAAAAGGAATGCTGTACTCGCCAAACTGCACCTGAGAATAGATATCAAACCAATCTCCATTGTTTTTCACTTTTAATTCAATATCCGGTTTTTCGGATGAGTAAGTCGATTCATATTGGTTCTGACTAATCGTAAAACCTTCTTTCTCAAGATCCTTTTTATTTTGATTTAGCCAGCTTATTAGCTCATACAAACGCTCCTTTTCATCTAATAAATCGACACCATTTGGAATAAACTGACCATTCTTTTCCTTCAATCCAAATTGACTTAAAATGCTTAGACGATTAACTTCCCAGTCATGGTTTCGTTTAATTTTAGTGAAAGAATACTGTCCGTTTTTATTCTGAAAGTTGACTACCACATCCGATTTGTTGTTGTATAGAAACTCCTTTTCACCATAAACAAACCGGGGAATAAAAACAGCTTCCATCTTTAAGTTGGGCTCCAAAGACAAAAGCACTTTAGGCTCACTGTCAACTTCGGAAATAGTAAAACCTTTTGCTTTTACCCGGTAGTCCTTAATCGTATTTAAAACAAAGCTTTTGTAATACTTTTCCTCAACCTGTGACGGAATGGAGATAAACTCTTTCTGGAAAAAAGGCAGCAAACGCTTAGCACTTATTTTATCAAAAACGAAAAGTTTATTTTGCCACAATAAAGAGCAAGGCTCATGGGTTATGGGAGTTACAGTTTTATGAAGAAAGCTAATTTCTTTACCATCCTGCAAAAGCTGAATGCTGTATTTTGTGCCCTCTTCGCCCCTATCAAACTGAAAATAACAAATCGTATTTTGTGGTTGAACCTGTATCAGATCTTCATCATACAAGTTGGTATATTTAGACTGTTTAAGAAACAAACGAGTGCTACCTTTTTGCAAAATTGAAATTACCCAACTCATGTATTTGTCGATGTATGGGCTTATGTGTTTTTCAAACAGCTCTGAATCTAATTGCTGAAAAAACTTACTGGCTTCTTTCTTCCTGGAAAACTTCTGAATTAGCTTTTCATCCGAGTAATTTTCAATAAGCTTAACAAGATCAGCTTGTTCTGTTGTTAATTTTAAAGCTTCAATATCCCTTGATTTTACGAGCTTGGTAATTGTATAGAATGATTTCTTCTTTTCAATTAAAAAGGCTTGAAAGACATAACCAAAAGTACGATGTTCTGTTAACCCGATAATTAGTTCCTGCGCCATAAAACAGAGAATTTCCTTAAAAGCTAGATTGAAAAATTACAGTCTTAAAATTTATCTTATCAAAAAAGATAAACTTCAAATATAAATAAAAAAGGCACTCCACAGAGTTGTGAAATGCCTTGAAGAGCAAATTTAAGCTATCTATATTGTCTTTGTAAAAACAAGTTTGTCATTTCCTTTTTCTATAATCTTATTGAAATAGAGCTTTAATCTTGCATACATTTCTGGTGAATAAACCGACTTTTTAAAGAAGTATGAACAGGATACAATTAGTTCTTCATTTTGCTGTTCAACTTTATAATCAAAACTAAAAATATCATTATTTACAACTTCATTTTCAGGGATATAATCAAGATGATAACCTTCCGGAATTTTAATCTTTGCAGTATAATTTTCCTTATAGGAATAAGTCATATCAATGTCATACTTACGCGAGTTTTGCTTCAACGGATTTTCCGATATAATCTCACCTAAAAACGGAGAAACATAAATTTTGTCGTTAATAACCTCAGGCTGTGCTGACAATTCATATTTTAACACATAGGGTTTTGCTCTATCCTCAAAATTTTCAACAGCAATCGTTGATGTATTAACGTTATAATACTCATCATCTAAATGATCCTTGATATACCCCACATCATCGGCATACCTGTTTCTGTAATACAAAGCGTCGTATTCGGTTGAGGTTTGTACAAAATTTCCATTTATAATTCCATCTTCAAATTCCATGGTTAACTCTGTATTCATCTCTGATGGATGCAAACACTCGAGGGTTACCCATTCTATTTGATCTTCTGAAACAATTAAACCTTTATCATTTATACATCTAGTAGGTATTCGATCATTCAGTCCATAAATTTCTGTTGCATCTGTCAAAATCATTTCGCCATCCACTTCTGCTAAAACAATCAGGTAATTAAAAAAACTGCTGTATGGATAATTATACAAGATTTTGCCATGTGAGCGTGTACTCATTAATACCGGATAAGCCTTAATACCAGTACTATGAAGCATTCCTACTGTAAACAAGTTAATATCTGCGCAATTACCAGTTTTCTCCACAAAGAAGTCTTTTGCAGATTTTGATGCATAATAGCTGTTAAAATTATTCCAGCTAAAGTTATTTTTCATATAATCTAATACTTTATCAAAACGTTCCCGCTCACTACCAAGATCAGAGACATCAATTGCTTTAGCTGCTTCCTTTTCACTTTTCTTGATAAATTTACCAAAGTCCGAATCGCTCAATAACTCATCTACTAATTTCTCCCAAGTTGTAATAATTTCAATCTTTGCCCCGCTTAGCTGGTTGATCTGAGCTAACTGAAAATCAATTTTGGTAATATAATCGTTGATGGAAGTAATGAATTCTTCATCGTTGAATGCAGGTTGGTCTTTCATTCCAAATGTATAGAACATATCTCTAAATGTTGAATTGCCATAAGAAACCGTAATGCCATAACTTCTTTCTGACTGGCCTTCATACTCTTCATAAACATCCAATTTATTTGTTCCGCGCAATACCCATGAATAGTTATAAAAGGGAATCATACCAACGGTATATTCACTATAAACCACTGGAATTTTCCATTGAAATTCCCAGTCTTGCAGATTAAATATAAATTCAGACCTCAATTTGTATTTGTATTCGATTATAGACCCGACTTTTACATTGGGCATTGCAAACTTTTTATAAGTCCAATACTCATTTACGACTTCATCATACACTTGCGTTAGATCCAATTGTTCCTTTTTAATCGCTCCATCTTCAAAATTATAGGTATATGCTTCAATATCATATACTTTTTCAAAAATGCCATCTTCACGATAAAAAGGAATTTCTATTTCAGAATACTCAATTCCTGCTTCCGATAATATCTTTACCCTGGACATTCTTTCAAACAAAACATCGTATCCACTTTCAGCATCAACAAACGTTGATTTTCCAATATCAAATAAAACAACTGCCTCTGCATTTTTATCCTTACTGTATGTCTCAAGTTCGATTTCGTCCTTACCAATCTTCCCAAATTCCTTGATATAAGTTTGAGAGAAACCAACATTGAAAAGGATGAAGTTAATGATGACAACAAGATGTAATTTTTTCATTTCACAAGGTTTAATTAAGTGTGACATAAGTTTTTTCTTCATATTCTTTAATTTCGTTTATGAAGTTGTAAAAGCTCTCATATTCCGAAACGTCATAGTATCCGCTAGAAATTTTCAACTCTTTCGATACAATTATGGTATCCTCTTCTTTATCGAAAGTAATCTCGTAATTACCATATTTAGTTTTTACCAATTTGTTTTCAGGTAATACATACTGGCTATATGAAGCTGGAATTGCATAACTAACTTTATCAACTTTATAAATTGGGAAATCCAATTGCACGGGTAGTTTTCGTGCTTCAGGCTTTTCAAATTCAGGTATATCAAAAGCTATATTTTTGATTAAAAGATCATTCCCATATTTCTTGTAGATATTATCTGATTTTGCGATGTAGTTAAGCCGGATTGTTAAAGAATCCCGATTCATTTCATCAATCGTAAACCCCTCTGCCTGAAAATCTTCCTCTACAAAATATTTTTTAAACAAACGGACTTTATCCGCATCATTGTATGAAGTTTTTAGCTGCAATAACATTTCATAGCTATCTCCTCTGTATTCATTTTCAAATTCAGCAATTTGAACCAAATCAGAATTAGTATTGATACATATATTCCTTTTTTCCAATACATCCTGAAAACTTAGTGCAGGAGTTGAAACAAAATGACTGTTATCCTTTTCTATAATGAATGCATTCCTTCCCTGAGTAAAAGTCCCTAAATATCCAAAAGCCGCATCACTAGTACAGTCTAGCCACAGCGTATCCTTCTCAGAAGGAATAAATAAAATGATATGATTATACTGCTGCGAAGGAAAACTCTTATCTACCTTGTAATTTTTACTTCCGGCGTAGATTTTTGAGTAATACGATTCTATCCCTACATAATCCAATACCGACTTAAAATAATTAGACAGCGCCTTACAATCTCCAAATTTATTTTCGGCTACATAGGATGCAGAATATGGCTTAAGCCCACCCGTTTCTATTGTTACGTTGATATACCGGGTTTCATCTTGTAAATAATGGTATAATGCCCTAATTTTTTCTTTTTCATCATCAATCCCATCAACGATATTGAGAATCTTCCTTTTTTCTGAATCCGGCAAATCATCCAAGCCCAGATTCAATTTATTCTGCCAGTTTCCGTATTCAATCCAGCTGGAAAAGCTTCCCTCATATTCAAATTGAAAATTTTTAGGAACAATCGTCACCAACGGAACAAAAAAGGAAAGTGGCGGAGAATAACTTTCAGCCTGAATCTGATCTTCATAGAATGCTTCCCAGGTATAGCAAGTTTCATCATCTTCATTACTAATAATAGGGTCACCAATATGTTGCGTTTTATAATAAATCTCATAATCGTTAGGAACAATAAGTTTCAGTGAAGCAAAATGAGTGGGAAGGTCTGTGTCTATCACTGGTGACCAATTTGCTATTTGAAGAAATTCATCTTGTTCAATTTCATACGAATAAGAAAGAATATAAGGATAAACATTATGCCTTAAACTAAATTCCTTAATAAAACTTTCTTCGTAAAAAGAACTGTTTGAAAATGAATTTCTGTCCTGTACATCACTCTTTTTTAAGCTTCTTATAACATCTCCATTTTCATCTTTCATCGATGCCTCAATATTACTCACCTTTATGATATCTGAATATGGAATTTGAATGGTTGAATAAGCCTGTCCTGAACGATTATTGATTTTTAATTCACATGCTATTTCTTTTTTTAATTTACCTCTTGATATAGTGATTGTTGTTGAATATTTAAGAACCTCAACATTTTGAGCATTAAGAAATGGATTAATAATAATTAGTAATACTACTAAATGAAACATTTTTTTCATATGAAATAAAAGCAAGTAGTTCGTTTATGTGAAAACTCAATTTACAAATAATATCTTTATAATAGTACCTAAAATATATTTTTTGAAAAATAAAAAATTATTGATTTTCGATCAATTCATTAAATGATTCCTAAAAAAAATCAATAAGCATGTTCAGGTTCATCACACATTACTATTTTTGCAAGGTTAAAAACTGAAGAAATCGATTAATATCTAATATGAATCAAATTATAGATGTAGAACAATTTTCGGAAAACGTTTTCAAATTTGTTGTACATGCGCCCAGAATTGCAAAATCAAGAAAACCCGGGCATTTTATTATCCTCCGGGTAGATGAAAAAGGAGAAAGAGTCCCTCTAACCATTGCCGGTGCAGACGAGAAAAAAGGAACAATTACATTGGTTGTACAACGTATGGGGGTTAGCTCCCGAAAACTGTGCGAACTAAAAGCCGGAGATAAAATACTTGACTTGCTTGGCCCTCTCGGAAAAGCAACAAAAATACACAAAGTAGGAACTGTACTGGCTTGTGCCGGAGGAGTTGGAGCAGCACCTCTCCTTCCTATTGTTGAAGGTTTTAAAAAGGCAGGAAATCGTGTAGTTACTGTTTTAGCTGCCCGAACAAAAGAACTTGTAATACTTGAAAAAGAATTATCCAAATGGTCTGATGAAATAATTGTGATGACCGACGATGGTTCATACGGTCAAAAAGGGTTGGTTACCCATGGAGCTGAACAATTTATAAAAAATGAAAAAATAGATGAATGCATCACCATTGGTCCTGCCGTGATGATGAAATTTACTTCTTTGCTCACTAAAAAATACAATATTCCTACTCAAGCCAGTCTCAACTCGATTATGGTTGATGGTACCGGGATGTGTGGAGCCTGCCGTGTTAAAGTTGGTGGAGAAACTCGCTTTACCTGTGTTGATGGCCCCGAGTTTGATGCCCATCAAATTGATTTTGATGAATTACTGACCCGTTTAGGTGGGTATAAGGATGCAGAAAAAGAGAAGTACGAAAAATTTATCGAATCAAAAAAGAGCTAATTCATGCAAGAATACCTTAAAATAGAACGGGAAGAAGCCTGGCGCGTTGAATTACGCAAAAAAACAAAGAACAAAGAACGCACTGAAATCCAACGGGTAAAGATGCCTGAAATGGAAGCCTCAGAGCGTGTAAAATATCAGGATCGCGAAGTAAATCAGGGACTTTCTATTGCAGAAGCTCAGCAAGAAGCGGTTCGCTGTATGGATTGTGTAACACCAACCTGTATTGAAGGATGTCCCGTGGGAATCAACATTCCTAAATTCATAAAAAATATTGAACGCGGTGAATTTGGCGAAGCAGCAAAAACATTAAAAGAATCTTCTGCCTTGCCTGCTGTTTGTGGTCGTGTTTGTCCTCAGGAAAAACAATGCGAATCTAATTGTTTTTACCTTACTAAAATGAAAAAAGAACCAGTTGCCATCGGCTATCTGGAAAGATTTACAGCAGATTACGAACTGGAAAACGCAAAGGCATCAATACCCCAAATAGCAAAATCAAATGGGATAAAAGTAGCTGCAATTGGCTCTGGTCCAGTGTCATTATCGTTTTCAGGTGACATGGCAAAAATGGGCTATGATGTTACTGTTTTTGAAGCGCTACATGAAATTGGTGGTGTATTAAAATATGGTATTCCCGAATTTCGGCTACCCAATAGAATTGTTGACCAAGAATTAAAAAATCTGGAAAGCATGGGGGTAAAATTTGAAAAGAACTTTATAGTTGGAAGAACTGCTTCTTTTGATGATTTGAAAGAAGAAGGTTATCAGGGATTTTTTATTGGTAGTGGTGCCGGTCTTCCACGCTTTATGAATATTCCCGGTGAAAACCTAAATGGAGTTTTATCTTCCAATGAATATTTAACCCGGGTAAACTTAATGAACGCCTTTAAAGATGGGTATGATACACCTGTATTTAAAGGGAAAAATGTAGCAGTAGTTGGAGGTGGAAACACAGCAATGGATTCCGTGCGTACCGCTAAACGCCTGGGAGCTGATCGTGCGATGATTATCTATCGCCGTACGAAAGAAGAAATGCCTGCTCGTATTGAAGAAGTTCACCATGCAGAAGAGGAAGGAGTTGAATTTATCACATTGGTAAATCCGGTTGAATACATCGCCGGAGAAGATGGAAAAGTTAATAAAGTACGTGTTCAACGAATGGAACTGGGAGAACCTGATGATTCCGGACGTAGAAAACCCGTACCTGTTAATGATTTTTACACCATTGATATTGACCTGGCAATTGTTGCTATTGGTGTATCCCCTAACCCACTTATTCCACAAGCTTTACCGGAATTAAAGGTTAGCAAATGGGGAACCATCGAAGTTGATCAGGAGAGTATGCAAAGCTCAATCCCGAATATTTTTGCGGGAGGCGACATTGTTCGTGGTGGAGCTACAGTAATTCTGGCTATGGGTGATGGCAAAAAAGCAGCAAAAGGCATGCACCAGTATCTTTCAAATAAGAAATAGCTTGTTTCTGGTTCATATCTTCTTGCGAAAGTAAAATTCAGGTATCGTTTTTGAATAAGAAAAACGAATACTCTTCGTTCAGAATAAAATGTATCGTTATTGTAAAAATCCTTTCGCAGAGTATGAATTAATGGATTGTTTTTATTTTTGGCATTAAACTGATAGATAATGAAATATCTAATTCTTGTCTCACTTACTTTATTTCTCATAATAGGCTCATCATCAGCTCAAAACAATGATGAATATGGATATATAATTCATAAAGTTCAGCAAGGTGAAACTTTGTATTCTATAGGAAAAAACTATGAAGTTAACCAGAAAGACTTATTGAATGACAACCCTGAATTGATTTCTGGATTAAAAGCAGGACAGGAATTGAAAATCCGTGTTTCTCAAAATGAGAATATTCAGGTCAGTGAGCCCCAGCCCAAAGTAACCCGTCAACCTTCTTTTGAAGAATATAAAGTAAAAAGAAAAGACACTCTTTATGGAATTGCCAAAGACTTTGGAATTGAAATCGACGACATCATCAAGTACAATCCCGAAGCTGAAAACGGAATTGAAAAACGCCAGATATTACGAATTCCCGACAAAACAGATCTTGCACAGATAAAAGCAGAAGAAGCAAAACAGGAAGCCATAGAAGCTGTCACAATCCATAAAGTAATGGGTGATGAAACCCTGTATGCAATTTCCCAAAAGTATAATGTTTCAATCGCATCCATTTTAGCTTTAAACCCGGATGCAAAAAGCAGTCTTCCAATCGGCATGGAACTAACGATTCCATCACCCGAAGCCAGCATTGCTATGGAAGAAGAGGTAATAGTAGCTAATACCCCAACAGAAAAGAAAGCAACCGAAGGTGAATACTTTACTTATTTAGTTGAAAGTGGAGACACCTACTGGGGACTAGAGAAAAAATACAATACCACACAGGCTGAACTCGAAGATTTAAACCCCATTCTTTTAGATGGATTAAAAGCGGGTTTTAAAATACGGATTCCACTTTACAACCTTCCTGAAGTTGAAGCAATTCCGGTCGATGAAGATGCTTTTACTGATCATTTTGTAAATAAAGGGGAAACCCTTTACAGCATTTCTAAAAAATACGATGTCAAAATCAGTGAGCTTAAAAACGCCAACCCAGTATTAAAAATGCGAGGGTTAATGGCCGGAGAAACAATTCTTATTCCTAAGATTGAAAGAATAGAACCTGTATTTACAGAAGCTGTTGTTGAACCTGTTATTGAAACCGAAGACCAATTACCACAGGAAACAAATGAAGGAGTGGGCGAAGGAACAGCACAAGTTATTGAAAAACAACCAGACACAATTATTGAGGAACCAACTCCTTCCCTACTTGTATCAACTGTTAATGATTTAGATTATACCGTTGAAGTAAAGACTGAAGCAATTGCAAATTACTGTCCTCCCGATCCGTTTGCTGCTTCTGAAACATATCAGGTTGGACTTTTACTTCCTTTGTATTTAAATGCAAATGACACGGTGAACCGCATACGAATTACACCGGAAGAATTAATGGAAGACAGTACTTTTATGAGCGCCATGGTAGATACATTGTATTTTCCGGTAGATACTTTCCGTTGGCGCGAAGACGAAATTATTTATCCACGTTCCGCAAATTTCATGAATTTCTATGAAGGAGTATTACTAGCTGTAGACAGCCTTCAAAAATCGGGATTTAAAGTAGAAATGAATGTGTTCGATACCAATTACGACAAACAAGTTGTTGACTCTTTAATTCAACTTGATATATTCCGTGAACTTGATTTAATAATTGGGCCAGTATATCCTGAGTTGCAATCGAGTGTTGCCGACTTTGCTTATAAAAACAGGATACCAATGGTTTCTCCTTTATCAGCTTCCGGAAACATTGAGGAATCAAACCCATATTATTATAAGGTAAATCCGACCAAAAACTATTTAATCAAGGCTACTGCCAATTATATTAATGATGAATTCTTTGGTGACAACCTCACAGTTTTACAGGTTGGAGAATATCAACATCTTCCTGAAGTTGAGCTTGTAGATTTATGCCGTGAGAAGTTTTTCAACTCTGGATATAACGGAAAAACAGACAAGCTTCTTTTTCACGAATATAATTACCAGACAGAAGGCTCCATGGGATTATCCAGAATTGCCTATAAAAACCAAAACAACGTTTTTATAATTCCATCATCTAATGAAGCACAGGTTACAGTCGGTGTTGATAATTTGAATTCACTTTCTGACAGATACCCTGTAACACTAGTTGGATTATCAAACTTTAATAATTATTCCAACATTCAGGTTGAATATTTCCACAATACAAACCTGACCATACTAACCCCTTATTATATTGATTACAAATCGCCTGTAACAAATAATTTCATTCAGAATTATCGTGAAATGTTTGCAGCCGAACCTACTCAATATAGTTACCAGGGATATGATATTGCATTTTATTTTATCTCGGCTTTAGCTAATTACGGCAAAGATTTCAGGGATTGTCTTCCTTCGTTACATGTTGATCTGACGCAAACTGATTTTTACTTTGAACAGGTTAGCCGAATGGGAGGATACATGAATAGAAGCTTATTCATAACCAAATACACACCTGATTTTGAGGTAATCACTACCGGAAAAGTTGGAAGACCTGTAACAACTATTTACACTGCTGACAGATAAACAAAAAAAGGATTTAGCGTTTTGCCAAATCCTTTTTCATTACCTCAAATCTTTAGTGATTTCTATTCTGCAGAATCTTCTGACTCAGTATCTCCTGAGTTAAAGTTTCTTCCTCTTCTCATGTTATTATCCATATCATAGCCTCTTCCCCTGAAAAAATCATCGTTGCGAAATTGTTGGCGTCCATTTGCAGGAGCATTGAAACCTCTTCTTGAATTTGGTCCCTGAGCGTAGGCTTGTCCCGGACGGTTTCCCATTCGTCCCTGGTTAAAAGCCTGTCCCTGACGTCCCATTCTTCCCTGAGCTGCCTGTGTTCCGGCTCTAAAACCTCTATTAACTCCTGCCTTGTACATACCTCCATTATACAGTTCTTCAAATTCAGCAATTTGCTCATCTGTCATTAAAGTTTTTACTTCTTCATGATGATTTGCACGAAGTTCGTCCATGGTTTCGCGAATCGTCGTTTTTTCATCTGCATCACGGGTACTTCTTTGCTCTGTTCTTAACTCGTCCATTTCAGTCTGATAAGCATCATTCAATTCAGTAATCTCAGCAACCTGATCTTCTGTTAAACTACTGATTTGATTTACGCATGACATAGTTAAACTTCTTTGTGCATTTACATTGATAGCTACAATCATTCCTAGAATAAATAAGCCAGTTCCAATTAATTTTTTCATTTCTCTATTTGTTTAATTGTTATTTATCTTTTTAAAAGACTTCCAGAGTCCCGGGTTCTGTAAGCTTTAATTCCGGTTTCTTATCCGGTTTTATTACTAAGACACAAGCCTGAAAAAAAACTTGCGCTAAAATTTCAATATTTTTTTAGCACACCAAAAAACACACAGGTACAACACTCTATATTCAGATAAATAATCAGATGAAAAAATAAACAGGAAGTCCACAAATTGAATTAAAAAACGAATATTGACACAAGAATCCCGATTAACTGAGTCATTCCGAACTTCTTTAGGAATCTGAATCTAATACTAAAAATTCACAATACTTATTAGCCTCTGGCGAAACCCGAGAAAGGATCCGTGCGGTAGCGTGGGGGTACGCTGAATAATATTCGAAATTAATTAATTTCCAGGGGATATGCTGTCGTCAAAAGGCAAACACCCGATGCTAATCTTACTAAATTTGCAGCATAATTTTCTATTCAAAATTTTAGTTTTGCCTTAGAATAGTGTTAGGCAATGTTTTTTTAGAAATCACATAATAGTTAGTAGTTATATAAAAGTTTCTAATAAATGGAATCGAAGAAACTAATCTCCAACAAATTCTTGGTTTTATTCCAAATTTAACCTCGTAATTAGGGTTTATGAAATACAAAACTCTTTTATCCGTAGTGTAATTATTCTTTTTAATTATTCTTTCAAATCTTTCAATAGTTATTCTTGTTTCTTTTATTTCTAATAATCCTTTAATTTTTGAATCCGTTTCACCAAATGATTTTAAAATATGTCTGTACATAAAACCAGGAAGAATATGAATATAAGGGAGTTTTGACAAAAATTTACTACTACACATTTGTTGATGACCACCAAAAGGATTATGCCACGGAGGGAAACCTAGAAAAAACTTTCCATCTGATTTCATAAAAGTTTTAACAAGATTCATAAACTTTTCTTGCTCATGAATATGTTCCAATACATCTCTGGTTATTATAATGTCGAATTGTCCAATATCCTCTATATTAATATTATATATATCATCACATATGAATTCAACATTGTTGTTACCTATGTTTTTATCAAAAAATTTGTTTGCATTTTCGATTTTTCCTTTGGACATATCAATTCCCACAATTCTTTTACATCCTTTTGTGAAAAAGGGCACTAAGTTTCCCCCTTCTCCACATCCTATCTCAAGAACTGATGTTTCTTCATTAATCTCTTTTACTTCTTGTATAAAAGGAAGAACATATTTTTCAGTAGTTACTTCTTGCTCTTTAAAATATTTACTACGGTCTAAGTGCCTATCTTGCATATTTTGTCCCCTTAAATATTGCCTAACGGTCACTTGCAAGTTGTCGTTGCGGATTTCGGAGCGCGTTCATGTCCGGCAGGACTGAACTGCAATGCGAGATTCCAGCGTATAACATCGTACGACCCCCTCAATGCAATTTGCAATTTGTTGTAGCCAGTGTTTTAATTTTGTTGTTGGTACACCTGTCGCAGCATTGTCATGAAATCCATATTTATCCGAAATATCAATCGAGAGTAAGTCTTCCAAATTTTCTTCATGACATTTTTGTTTTTCAGTTAGTATCTGTTGATAGATGTTTTTTTCAAAGCAATGGTTGCGTCTTTTAACATTGGCTGCAACGTTGTATATAACCAACTGTTTTATTATTAGCCTCTGACTGAACCACACAAAGGGATTCGGGCGGTAGCGGAGATATATTCTGGCAAAGATGTGATACAATCTTGCATGTTTTTTTAAGGCCTTGCAGCAAAATTTTAACTTCTTGCGGTATTTTTTTTAGGCTTGCAACTCTTTTTTTAATCCTTGCAGTTTTCTTTTGAATTCTTGTAGCTTTTTTTCCCGTTCTTGCATTGCAAGAACGCAAAAAGTTCCTGCAAGACGGGTAAAAACCATGCAAGATGCTACATAATAATCAGTCGGCTGTTTTTCGCAAGCTTATATAATACAAGTACGGGCGAATTGCAATTCGCCCGTACAGGAACATCAGTAATCTCAGACAGGAATTCGTTTGGTAGCTGATTCATCACTCTAAAAATCAAAAAAAGGGACAATTTTTCAATTGCCCCCAACCAACTATTATATATACACCTGTTACGGTCTGTTCATTTGCCATCTTCCACCCATACGTCTGTTATTTCTGATTTCAGGATCACCTTCCAGCAATGCCCTAAAAACAATTGCCAGCCTTTCCCGCTGTGTTGAATCGGAGATTTCTTTCAATTCCAAATAAAGGTCATTTGTGGTCAGCTTTAGTTGTTTATGTAATTCTCCAACTTCAGCTGATAATTGATTCAGCTTTTCAATATCGCTATCCTCTTTCACCAATTCATCAACAATTTCTTCTCTTAATTTCTGAAGCTGCATGTTAATTTCTGCGGTTCTTCGGTTATATTCCCGATTGAAATTCCGAAAAGACTCCATTTGATTATTAGAAAGCTCAAGCTGTCTGTTAAAAAAGCGTGAACGCTGCTCTAAAGGGAGTTCTGTATCTACGTTTCCAACAGGATTGTTGATCCGATTTGTACGGTAAAAAACGGTTCCAATTGTCGCCAGATTAGTAGCAAGCAGAATCACAACTAACCAACTTAATATTTTTACATTCTTAAACATCACTCAAAATTTATTAAAAATTGTTCTATCGGCTCCTGCGACATATCATCGAACGAAAGCAATCCAGTTTCCTGGTATTGTGAGTTTGTAGTATCGCTATACGCATTGCCCATCCAAATTCCAAAGTTTACCCCAACAGCCAGAATTAAAACAAAAAATGCAGGTTGTAAAATCCGCGAATAACGTTCGAAAAAAGAAACATGCTCTTTCTGAAGCTTAGTCTTAACCTTTGAATAAAAGTAAGGAGAAACCTCCACCGTATTATCATTATTCAGAACCTGTAAGCTCTGTTTTAAATCATCTAAAAACAAACGGCAATCGGCACATTTTTTAAGGTGTGCTTCAAGCTGATTCATTTCTTCCTGAGCCAAGCTTCCTTCAAGATAGAAGATCAATTTTTGTTTTACACTCTTGTGTTCCATAACGTTTGCTTTTATTTATTGACACCATTTTATTAGAAAACTTGCGCCCTAAATCCCCTTTTTATAACATTTATACAATTTTTTTTGAAGATTCAGTTTTGCCCGATGAATCAGAGACTCCACCGAAGAAAGCGAAAGCCCCATTATTTCTGCTATTTCCTGATACGAAAGATCATCGATTTTACTCATGGTAAAAGCAACTTTCTGACGTTCGGGAAGACTGTCAATCGCTTTGTTTATGTTTGCCTTACGTTGATCATTTTCCAATTTCAAATCCGGCCGTTCTTCTGTATGAATAGGATTTGAATCATCTTTTTGAAAAAACATTTTCAATCGACTGTAGCAATCTTTTTCGCTTGTTATCCCGAATAAAATTGAGTGATTTATTAACAGCTATACGATAAATCCAGGTTGATAATTTCGATTCTTTTCTGAATTTTTCAATGGAATGATAAACCTCCACAAAAACTTCCTGAGCTAAATCTTCTGCATCATGTTGATCATGAACAAACCCCATACAAGTTCTCAACACAAGCTGGTTATGTTGTTCTACAAGGATTCTAAATGATCTTTCATCACCGTCCTGAATACGCTTAATGATTGCTAAATCTTCAGTCAACTTATGCGGTTTTTAACATGACACAACAATAAGGTAAAACTTGCGCATAAAGTTCAAAAAAATGATTTCACATAGGAAAAGGCATATTTACGTCAATCTGCACGACTAACAGAAAGTACTCCTTTTATATGTTGCAATTTCTTCATCAGAAAATCCAAATGTTCCAGATTGTTTACGTAAACCCTTAATGTACCTTCAAATTCCCCATTTTCAGTATCTACATTAATTGATCTCATTTGAACACCAATATCTTTAGAAATAACATGAGAAATATTAGTCACAATGTTTGCATCATCAGTTCCCGATAGGCGAATGGTAGCCTGAAAAGAAGATTTTCTGGTTGTATCTCTCCATTTTGCAGGGATAATGCGATATGGATATCGTTCAAACATTTGTTTTGCGTTTGGACAAGATCTCCTGTGAATCTTTATCCCATCATTTATTGTAACAAATCCAAAAATATCGTCTCCAAAAATCGGATTACAGCATTTTGACAACTTATGATTCACATCCTTGATGTTGTTGTCAATAACCAAATAATCATCACCACCTGTAAATTCAAGATCTTTAAATTGATCAGGCGAGATTACTTCTTCCAATTTTTGTTTTGTTGAAGAATCATCTTCTTTCTCAGTAAGAATATTCTTAATCTCCAGCGTGTCTATTTTCTCTGTTGAGATATTATAATATAAATCCTGAGCCAACTTTAACGAATAATGCTTCAGTAGAATCCGAATCACTTCGTCAGTATAATCAATTTTCCAGTTCTTAAGCTTACGAAGCAATATTTCCTTACCATTTTCAGCTTCCCGCTTACGTTCCTCATTTAAACTGGCTTTAATACGACTTTTTGCCTTGCTGGTCACGACAAATTCAAGCCAGTCGAGTTTAGGCTTTTGGTTTTTTGATATATCGATTGAAATCTGATTTCCGTTTTTCAGTTTATGCTTAAGCGTAACTTTTTTCCCATCAACCATTCCTCCCAGGCAATGATCCCCTACTTCGGAATGAATTTCATATGCAAAATCCAGCAAGGTTGCTCCGGCAGACAATCGTTTTAAATCACCTTTGGGCGTAAAAACAAAAATCTCGTCACTGTAAATATCAGTATTGAACTCGTCGATAAAGTCAACCACGTTCAAATCAGGATTTTCAAGTATCTCCCGTACGTTTGCCAGCCATTTTTCCATTTCGGCAGATGCTGAACCTCCTTTGTATTTCCAATGTGCTGCTAAACCTTTTTCAGCAACTTCATCCATTCGTTTTGTACGAATCTGTATTTCAACCCACTTTTTATGAGGGCCTAAAACCGTTGCATGCAGACTCTCATAACCATTTGATTTTGGCACAGTTATCCAATCCCTCATACGTTCAGGATTTGCCTGATATTCCTCAGTAACAATTGAATAAACCTGCCAGCAATCCGATTTTTCAAGTTCAGCTTCTGAGTCCAGAATTACACGAATAGCAAAAATATCGTAAACCTCTTCAAAAGGAACATCCTGCCTTTTCATCTTATTCCAGATTGAATTAATGGCTTTGGTACGTGCCTTCATTTCGAATTTTAATCCTCTGTCGGAAAGCTTCTTCTCGATAGGTTTTACAAATTCTGCCACAAAATTCTGCCGTTCAACTTCGGACTCCTTCAACTTGGAATCGACATGATTATAGGAATCAGGACTTAAAAATTTAAGACAAAGATCGAGCAACTCTGAATTGATATAATAAAGCCCCAAACGATGAGCCAATGGTGCATACAGATGAGAAGTTTCCACCGAAATCTTTTGCTGAATATCTTTCTTTTGATTCTCAAGATTTCTCATCACATGAAGACGGTCTGCAATCTTTACTAAAATTACACGCACATCTCCAGCTAACGCAAGTAATAATTTACGGTAATTTTCAGAATGAAGGTCAACCGTATCTGTTCCCAAAGCATTAATCTTCGACATTCCTTCTAAAATGCCGGAAACTACCTCCCCAAAATGCTTTTCTACATCAGAAAACCCCGGGTGATGAGGTACCTTCTCATAAGCAACGTTGTGTAATATTCCTGCAATTATTGAATCCGTTCCTAAACTTACTTCATTACTAACCACCTGAGCCACTTCCAATGAATGAACCATTACAACTTCGCCTGTTGGCCATACGCTGTCCCCTAACACGTCATATGCATAATGAAATGCCTTTTCAACCCTATCAATATCAATGTCATTTACATTTTTTCGACAAGATTCTTTTAACGAAATCCATGCATCTTCAATTCTTTTATCCATAAGAATTGTATTTTTATTTTCAATATTATAAAAAAAGGCTACCAAATTGGCAGCCTTCGAATCAAAATATAGTATTTTTTATTCAGCTGCTGCTGTATCATCAACAAATACACGTGATGCCAACTCACGATTCAACATAAACAACCCATTACCTTGTCCATTGATTAATTTCAAGTCATCAAGAATTGAGTTTACATTATCTTCTTCCTCAACCTGCTCATCAACAAACCATTTTAAGACGCTTTGAGTAGCATGATCTTTTGCCTCCATAGCAACATCCATCAAATTATCAATTAAGGCTGTTACTTTTTGTTCATGTGCCAATGTTTGTTCAAAAACATCAATAATGCTATCAAATTCAGTTGGAACACCAGCAATAGGTTCAAGAATTACACGACCATTTCTTTCATGTACAAAATCGAAAAACTTCATTGCATGAGTCATCTCTTCCTGGTATTGAACTTTCATCCAATTGGCAAATCCGGGAAGACCTTGATCCTCAAACCAGGCTGACATTGACAAATATAAATATGCAGAATGCATCTCCGCATTAATTTGATCGTTAAGTGCTTTTAATACAGTATCCTTTAACATGGCAATTATTTTTATGGTTTATTCAAATATAATATAAAAGGAAATACACATCCTTAAATGCTTGTACTTTCTTTTAGCTATTAAGCTATATTTAACTCAAGATGGTTATATGTTTACATATTTTCACCTAAATCCAAATTAAAAATTTGTTTCAATTGATTAATCGCCGGATTTTTCTTCACCATTTCATCCAGTTTTTCTTTTTCTGAATATGGTTTTGAGTCAACTTTCTGTTGTACAACTTCTGTGATAAGTTCAATAGATGAGTTCTTCAGCTCTTGTCTTAACCAGGAAACCAAATCGGGTTTAATGCTACTAATTTCACTATTAACCAGATTGCTGTCAACCTTCAACATTAACTTTGTTCCCTCTATTTCAGGTTTTCTGGATAAAGTAACTTTAAGCGAAGGCCTGTCTGAAAGTTTTCGATTAAGGTATTCGTCCCATTTGGCATAGAACTGATCTGGCGTAAAAGGTTCATTTAGATTTTCATCCGTATAAAACTTCATTTTTTGCTTGGCATCCACAGCCGTATCTTCTTTCTTTCTACCAGAAATTGCATCTTTAATTGATGGTGTAAAACTACTGCCTGTTTTTCGTATAACACGCTTAACAGTAGCTTTTTGAGGTCTATTCTCTACGGAAGGTGATTCTACTGACGAACGAGTATTCGTACTAGCTTGCTGTGGTTTATTTATTTGGGCCGCAGAAGTATCTTTTTCTGAATTTATTGGCTCAAGTTCCAGACTTCCATTTTCGTCAGCTATTTTTTTTTTAAGCTGAGTTGCGAAATCTTTATTAATGCCAACTCAACCAATAGTCTCTTGCTCTGACTGGATTTATATTGAAGATCACATTCATTACTGATTTTCAACGCATCAACTAAAAAATCTGATTCACAAGAAACAGCCTGGGCTTTATACTTTTCTTTAATATCTCCCCCAACTTCCAATAATTGAACAGTTACAGGATCTTTACAAACCAATACATCCCGAAGATGACTGCTTAAACCTGTTATAAAATGATGCCCATCAAATCCATGATCCAATATCTCATTAAATAACATCAATGCACCCGACACATCATTTTTCAGAAATAGATCAACCAGTTTGAAGTAATAATCGTAATCTAAAACATTTAAGTTCGCAATTACATCTTTATAAGTAATGTTCTTGCCTGAAAAACTAACAATCTGGTCAAACACAGAAAGAGCATCCCTCATCGCACCATCAGCCTTGTGTGCAATCACATTTAAGGCTTCCTTTTCAATTTCAATGCTTTCTTTTTGGGCAACATATTCCAAATGATTGGATATATCGCTAATGCGGATTCTGTTGAAATCAAAAATCTGGCAACGAGAAAGTATCGTTGGAATAATTTTGTGTTTTTCGGTTGTTGCTAAAATAAAAATCGCATGTTCCGGCGGTTCTTCCAATGTTTTTAGAAAAGCATTAAAAGCAGCCTGAGACAACATATGAACCTCATCAATAATGTATATGCTATACTTCCCTATTTGAGGTGGAATTCGCACCTGATCGGTCAGATTCCTAATATCATCAACCGAGTTATTTGATGCAGCATCAAGCTCATGGATATTATACGAACGATTGCTGTTAAATGCCTTGCATGATTCGCATTCGTTACAAGGTTCAGTCTCAGCCGTTAAATTTTGGCAATTAATTGTTTTTGCAAAAATACGGGCACAGGTAGTCTTTCCTACTCCCCGGGGGCCACAAAACAAATAAGCATGTGCAAGTTGGGCATTACGTATCGCATTCTTCAAGGTTGAAGTAATCGATGCTTGTCCAACTACAGTTTGAAAAGTATCTGGTCTGTATTTTCTAGCAGAAACAATAAAATTCTCCATGGTCTTGATAATTGCAACCAAAGATAAACAAATAGGCTATTTCTAAGAAACCAAGTTATTAACAAACATTAATATACATTTTAAGTAATGCCAAAACAATTCTATGTTTCTTAATGTTTTAGAACGTGTTATCGGAAATTTAATCAGAAGTAATTATTACCACTAAAATGCATTTGCTATGAAAAAAAGATTATTATACCTGTTTATTTTCTCATTAATTACAACAGTTGGGTTCTCACAAAAATCGTTTTATGATTTTACAGTGAAAGATATAAATGGAGATGACTTTAACATGTCTAGTTTGAAAGGGAAAAAGATACTTGTTGTAAATACAGCATCAAAATGTGGTTTAACACCTCAATATGAAACTCTTCAAAAAATATATGATGAATATGGGGGTGAAGATTTCACAATTGTAGGTTTCCCTGCAAACAATTTTTTAAATCAGGAACCTGGTTCGAATGAAGAAATTATTGAGTTTTGCCAACAAAATTATGGGGTCTCATTTTTAATGATGTCAAAAATTTCTGTCAAAGGTGACGACCATGGCTCCAATTTACCAATGGCTTACCCAAAAATCTGAAAATGGAGTTAAGGATTCAGAAATAGAGTGGAATTTTCAGAAATACATGATCGACGAGAATGGACAGTATGTCGATTTTGTAAGCCCACAAACCAAGCCGGACGATCCTCAAATAGTGAACTGGATAAAAAGTGATTCTTAAATGACGAATATCCATTCCAGGAACTGATTATATACATAATATGCATCAAGAACATAAAATCTATAAACCACTAGATACAAATTAAATACAAAAACGCACACAATTCAGACCAAATAGAATGTCTCACTAAATCATAATTTTGTCTTATATTGTACAACGACAAAAAAAGAGACTACTTTGGATAAAAATTATACTGAAATCGATTTTCAAAAATCTCAGGAAATATTTGAGCTTGCCGAAATCAATAACTTAAGGCTTAGGATGGGCGATTTTGACACAGCTCAATGGCTACAGAAAAAAAATATAAATCTGGATATCGTTAAAGACTTCACTCAGCAATACCATGATATGCGAATATTTATTATTGGTGAAGGAGAACATGAAGGCTTTTATATATATTCTAAAAAACAAGAAACATGTATTAAATTTGAAGCCTCAAATATTCAAAAGAAATAAATATCTAATACATGTCTTTTTTTGATCCAATCAGCCAGGGAATTCATGATTTTTATTACAAAAAAATAAATGATCCGATTATCATACATTCTGATGGTTTTGATGATGACGAAGTTTATCCAGACTATTTCTTCAGAACGTATGGAGAAATGCCAGTATTGGAACAAAAGGCAATGGATTTAGCATCAGGTAATGTTTTAGATATAGGAGCAGCTGCGGGATGCCATTCTATTCACTTACAAAATAAAGGAATGAATGTAACCGCGCTTGAGAAAGCCCCATTATGCTGCGATATAATGAAGGATAGAGGAATCCAAAACATTGAATGTTCTGACATTCATCAATACAATGGCCTCTTTTTTTAACACCATACTGTTATTAATGAATGGAACTGGCATTGCTGGTAAATTGGAAAATTTAACTACCTTTCTTCTCAAAATCAAATCATTAATGGCGCCGGATGGTAAAATTATTATTGATTCTTCAGACCTGATCTTTTTGTTTTTAGATGATGATGGATTGGCTGTGATGGATATTAATGCTGAAACATATTATGGAGAGTTAACCTTTCAAACAGAATATAACCATCAAAAAGGAGAAGAATTCCCTTGGTTATACGTTGATAAAGAAACTCTTATAGAATATGCTTCGGCTGCAGGATTAGTTGTAAAAGAAATAATTGATGGTGAACATTACGACTATCTTGCAATATTAAAACATGCTTAAGATGAACCGAGAAGATTATAAAAAACCCTCAGTAGAGCAAATTGATGTATTAACCAACAACGGTTGTACTGCTGAAAATTGGGATAACTTATTCCTGACAAAAGATATTGATTTATCGCGCATAAGAAACTGTCATTTCAGTGGAAATGTATATTTGGACAAGCAAGAAGACTTTATCACCTTATTTGGAAACGTTAATAAATCATGCGGTATCTATAATTGCCACCTTCATAATTGTACTATTGGTAAAAATGTTTTCATCAACCATGTTAAGAACTACATTGCGAATTATACAATTGAAGACAATGTAATTATAGATAATATTGATCTTTGCGCTGTTGAAGGAAAAGCCTCATTTGGAAACGGAATTAAAGTCAAAGTATTAGATGAAACCGGTGGACGAAGTGTTATGATCTATAATAAGCTTTCAGCCCATCTAGCTTATATTCTGGCTCTTTACAAACATTGTTCTACTGTTATCCATGGAATAGAACAACTCGTTAAACAATACACTCAAAGCATTAGTTCTGAAACAGGAATTATTGGGAAACATTCTCGTATTTTCAATTGCCGTGTCATCAAAAATGTCAAGATAGGTACTTATGCGAATCTTGACGGAGCTAGTTGTCTGGAAAATGGTTCTATAAACAGTAATGAAATTGCACCTGTAAATATTGGGAATGACGCCATTCTTAAAAATTTTATTATCTCATCCGGTTCAGAAGTTTCTGATGGAGCAATTGTAAAAAACTGCTTTATTGGTCAAGGTTGTATTCTAAGTTCTCAATACTCTGCTCTGGACTCTTTGTTTTTTGCTAACTGTCAGGGATTTCATGGCGAAGCATGCTCTGTTTTTGCTGGCCCTTACACTGTAACACATCATAAATCAACACTTCTAATTGCAGGTATGTTTTCTTTTTGTAATGCAGGAAGTGGCTCAAATCAAAGTAATCATATGTATAAACTAGGTCCAATTCATCATGGTATTGTTGAACGTGGATCAAAAACTACCAGTGATTCATACCTGATGTGGCCAGCCAGGGTTGGAGCATTTACAATGGTTATGGGACGACATTACAAAAATTCAGATACTTCTAATATGCCATTTTCTTATTTAATAGAGAATGATGATGATAGTTGGCTAGCTCCGGGAGTAAATATTAAAAGTGTGGGAACGATCCGCGATGTTATGAAGTGGCCCAAAAGGGATAAGCGTAAAGATCCGGAATTACTAGACCATATCAATTTTAACCTATTAAGCCCTTTAACCATCCAAAAAATGGCAAACGGAATTGATATTCTCCATAAAATAAGAAAGATATCGGGCGAAACCACAGAAGTTTATTCATACAACAATACAAAAATAAAAAGTGATTCTCTTAAACGCGGACAAGAACTTTACCACCTTGCCATCATCAAATATATTGGCAATTCAGTGATTACCCGTTTAAATAAATGCAAACTAACATCTGAAAACATAGTTATTGATTGCTTAAAAAAATCCAGCGAAACAGGAAAAGGAAAATGGATTGATCTAAGTGGTTTAATTGCTCCTCAAGAAGAAATCGACCGACTCATTGAAAGAATAAATAACAATGAAATTAATAGTCTGGATGAGATCGAAAAAGTCTTTGATAATCTATGTCATAACTATTATGAGTATGAGTGGAACTGGACTACCGATTTCATAAAAAGCTATTTAAACAAAGATATTAGCAAGTTCTCAATCAACGAACTCGTTGATCTCATTAAAGAATGGCGTGAATGTGTTGTTAAAATTGACAAAATGCTTTACGCTGATGCGAGTAAAGAATTCCGCTTAAACACGAAAACATCCTTTGGAATTGATGGCGACTCCGAAACTAAGCAAAAAGACTTTGACCAGGTTCGCGGACGTTTCGATGAAAATGATTTTGTAAAGGAAACACTTAATCACATCAAAAGGAAAAGTGAACTTGGAGACCGCGTGATCAAGCAATTGCTGGATGCCCAAAAAGCCAGTCAAATCCTTAAAAATTAGTAACCTGATTTCAATTTATTTGCGAATAATTACCATCGTTGCTCCATAGCCATATTCACGAAAGCTGGCATCTTGCACAGCATACTTCTTATATTTTGAAGAAAGTGCTCTGCGAACTTCCGTTTTAAGAGTTCCATTCCCCATTCCATGGATAAAAACAACACGTTTCACTGTATTCGATTTTATCGCCACGTCCATTGTTTCCTGAAACTTAGACATCTGCAAATCAAGCATGTCTTTATTTGACATTCCGGCGGTTGTATCAATTAATTCATGAATATGAAGATCGACCTCTAAAGTTTCAGAAAGTTCAGTTTTGGGTTCTTTTCTTACTTTTCTGGCTGGTTCTTTCTTCCGGATAACCTTCTCAACATCCTTTTTTGTTAATTCCTGAAGGGACTTATCAAAATCGGTTTCATTCAATTTAAAAAGCATTGCTTTCGATTTGAAAAAGTCAGTTTTTGAAAAACTTCCAGCCTTATAAAACTTAACGGGATTTATTGTTATAGTCTTACTTACCGGCCTATCCAATTTTCCCGCTTCTTCTTTATAAAAAATCAATTGAAAACTGAATGCAGGTAAATCGGATATTTCTGCTTCGGAAATTGCTCCCAACTGAAGCTTTGTATTAGGTTCAAGTTTTCCTGCTTCCTGCGAATTATAAGTTATTCCGTCATAATGACTGTAGTGATAAAGCAAGAAATAGTTGCAGTCGTTTATTAGAAATATGCTGATTTGTCCCTCCAATGGATTTTGGCTATTCTCCGGAACAAATGCCAGGTAGAACCGTGGATCATCATTTCCTTTAATATACACAGGCTCTTCTTCCGGTTCTTCTTCAACTACAGGCTGAGGTTTTGTTCCCTGTTGTACAAATTTCTCAATTGTAGGCTTTTCTACCTTTACTTCCTGATCGGCAGCTAAAATGATTTCAGAAGTAAGAACAGGGATTTCAAATCCATCTGCATTCTCAACATTCACCATATTTTTACTCACAACCTTAGTAATTACACCACCACCAACGTCGTTTAAAAATTTTACGCGATCTCCGACTTTATACATAGTACTCGATTTTATCACAAAAGTAAGAACAATTTTCAGCAAGAATAATTATTCTGTATTTTTGCGCGCCATGACGGATAGAAAATCGACATATTCTGTTTTCGATATAAGTGCAAAGGAACTGGACTATAAACTTCCGGATGAAAAAATTGCACGTTATCCCCTTTCTGAACGGGATCAGTCTAAATTACTGGTATGGAGAAAAGGTGAAATAATGGATTCCCGGTTTTCATCTCTTCCCGATTTTTTACCCCCAAATAGCCTTTTAGTTTTTAACAATACGAAAGTCATTCAGGCACGGCTTCATTTTAAAAAAGCGACTGGTGCTTCCATTGAGATTTTTTGCCTCGATCCAGTTGTGCCAGCTGATTATCAAATTTCATTTCAGCAAACCAAAACATGTAGCTGGAACTGCATGGTTGGAAACCTGAAAAAATGGAAAAATGAGATTCTGGTTAAGGAGTTGAATATTGATTCTGAACTTATTCATTTTAAAGCTGAAAAAATTAACCAGGAAAACGGATCGGTACAAGTTCGATTTAGCTGGGACAATCCGAAAGTTGACTTTGCTTCATTAATCGAGGCTGCCGGAATTTTACCCATTCCCCCCTATCTGAACCGTGAAACGGAAGAAAGCGATATAGAACGGTACCAGGACCGTTTACTCCAGAATAAAAGGATCTGTTGCTGCACCAACTGCCGGATTACATTTTACGGATAATATTTTCAACAAACTAAAGGAAAAAGAAATTTCGTGCAAAGAGACCACATTGCATGTAGGAGCAGGTACCTTTAAACCTGTAAAATCAGATACCATTGGTGATCATGAAATGCACGCAGAACAAATCGTTTTAAAACGATCGTTAATTGAAAGTATACTTAACCACAATGGGAAATTAATTGCTGTTGGTACAACTTCGATACGTACCCTTGAAAGTCTTTACTGGCTAGGTGCAGAGCTGCTCAAAAATCCAGCAATCCAGCACCTGGAAGTAAAACAATGGCAACCTTATCAAACAAGTTCAGAATCCTCCAAAGAAGAAGCATTAAAGGCTATTCTTTCCCACATGGACAGTCAGAATGTGAAAAGCTTATGCTTTTATACAAAAATCCATTATTGTTCCCGGCTATCAGTTTCGGGTTATTGACGGGATGATTACAAACTTCCATCAACCTCAAAGTACTTTACTGTTATTGATTTCTGCGTATTTAGGTGATGACTGGAAACGAGGTTACAATCATGCTTTAAAGAATGATTATCGTTTCTTAAGCTATGGAGACAGCAACCTCTATATGAATTTTTAATTTGAAAGAGGATCAGTCGATAAGGCTTTTATCATCCAAGATATCCTGTAAAGAAACACTTTTAAAGTAGTCAAGAATTACATTGTTCAGTTTTCCCCAAAATCCTCTGGTATGACAAAATTTTTCACGGTCGCAATGTACCGACTTTGAGAGGCAATCGATGACACAGATACCTGGTTCAAAAGCTTTATGGATATCCAGCATCGTTATTTTTTCGGGGCTTCGGGTAATCTTATAACCACTCTTTTTCCCCCCTGACATTAACGATTAAATCAGCTGCTTTTAGTGCGTGAATAATCTGATCAAGTATATTTTATTGAGATTTGCTGTTTTTCTGCAATATCTTTTTGAAACACTCCCTCCTGGTTTTGATCGAGAGCAATTTCATACATGGTTCGAATTCCATACCGGGTTTTGGTACTAAACTTCAATTTTCTGCTATTTTATTATTAGTTGAGAATAAAACATTAAAACTAATAAATACTTCGTCTTCAACTTTAATAAGTCCCATAAATTTTTTGATGGGTTCAATTTCAAAATCTGATAAATTCACTCCTAGCCGACCAGACATCTGAAATTTGTCTTCGAAATTATCATTAACTTCAAAAGAACACATATATGAATTTGTAATGCCATTCATCGTGAGTTTTACAGAAGACTGAATCGATTCATCATCAAATGAATCTTCAAAAAACACCTCATTTACAGCAATATTAATTGTCGGAAAGTTTTG
This sequence comes from Prolixibacteraceae bacterium, assembly GCA_963676845.2. Classification (GTDB taxonomy): domain Bacteria; phylum Bacteroidota; class Bacteroidia; order Bacteroidales; family Prolixibacteraceae. The sequence continues at coordinate 55,536 of CAXXKK010000036.1, forward strand.
AGCATTTACCAGCTCAAGAAAATCCTTCTTTCATGGCATGAGACTCTGCTTCAATTTCATGAACAGGTATTTTCATTGTCAAAAGACATTCAAAATTATCATGAGAGATATTTATCTGATTATAGTCACTATCCTGATAGATCAACTCAAATTCATTTACGTTGGTTGCCCCGGTGATCACTACTTTTTCAAACAGATAACTCTCAAACGGCAGTTTTTTCACTGAAGAAGCTGCACCAGCAAACTGGTGCAGCATCAAAAAACCAAAAATCAGGTATAGTAACCTTCTTCCCATCAATCTACTCCTAACTTTCTATTTAAAATGAAATCGCTGCTTCAAAGACAACACCGTTGAATTTTCCTCCATCGATATCACCATGAGCAGGACCTTCATATTTTTGATCAACATGATCTAATTTTAAAAGAACATTGTTTGTCATAAACCAGCCACAACCAATGTTGGTACGAGATACAGTTGATCCATCATTATTATCAACCTTGTTTAAACGTGTTCCCACGTAGAATTTACCCATGCGGTAAAGAGCCTGTAATGCTGTTTGTGTAAAATGCTGATCTGCTTCACTTTTTACACCTTTCATGTTTTCATAAACGCCAAATACTTCATAACCATAGAGCTCTGCATAAATGTTAGCCATGTAGCTGTTCATTTGTGTTTGACCACTACCCGGATCCCAACGACCAGTTCTGAAGTTTGATGCATTTTGAGGGCTTGCATCAGCTGGAAGCATCACATCGTAATAACGGGCACCAGCACGGTCCCCACTCCACAAGTATGATCCGCTATGTCCTTCCGGCACATGATAGCCGGAAACAGAAGCACGTAAACGAACATCGTCATTAACATTGTTATCATAGGCAAGTTTCCAGTTAAATACAAGATCTTCACCAATATCTCCACCGCGACCATAGTTTAAACGACCATTGTTAGTACCTACTGTAGCCAGGAAACCATCTTTACGGAACATTACCTCTAATCCAGGATTTGTAGTATAAGCATCCATAATCCAGTTACCCACAAATGGGTTTGTTAATACAGAAGCATTTGTACTGCGATAAAAGTGCGCATCTCCATAGTTTGGGGAGAAGACACCCGCCTTAATGGTCAAATATTCCATTACATTATCAAGAGCTGGCAGGAAAGGCATATTGTCGATAGTCATATACCCACCTTCAACCCATGCTTCGTTATGGTGACGTGCTGATAAAAATGTATTCATATACAATTGAATACCCGGAGCTAAATCCGTAGTAAGGCTCATACTTGCTGTTGGCAAGTTAAAATTGTGTTTCAGGTCCAACAATTCTGCAGAAGGTGCTTCATGATCTAAATATTGAAGCTGTAAAGCAAAGTCTCCCCCAACCTTAACTTTAACATCCGTAAAATCGTCTTTATTCAATTTCTCAGGTTCAAAATTCTGAGCAAATGCCATCGATACAACTAGCAACGATGTCATTAAAAATGCCATTCTTTTCATAGTAACTTTTTACATTTTATAATTCTCATTCATATCTACTTCTGGTAAACCAGCTTGTATTTTACTACTACATCATTTCCGGTTTTAATCGTTCCTAACATGGCAACCGGAGGTTCTATTTCAAAATCAGATAACTTAACATCAAGCTCTCCTTGCACCGAAAACTTACCATCACCCAACTCATCAATTTTATAGTCATCGGATAAAGTCTTTGTCATTCCGGCAATAGATAACTCTACCTGAGCAGTTCCGCCCTCTGCCTTAACTAGTTTCATTGTAATTTGAGGGTAATCATCATCTTTTAAGGCTTCACGGGTTTTCTTATTCATAAGTTTGTATTCGCCAACAATAGACTCAACCTCTATGGTTAGATTTGCAGATGAAACTGCATTTAACGAGTTCTCTTCTGCCAACTCAATGGAACCCGTCAATTCCTCTACATCCATTTCCCAATCGTGCAAACTTGAAGTTCCTGTTACAATTACTGAACTACTTTCAGTATCAAGTTTATAAGGGACTCCCGCAAAAAGATTCTGCTGAGCAGTTAAAGTAATAACTGCTAATAGAAATAACTTAATAAACAATCTTACATTTTTCATTTTATCCTATTTATACTATTGTTTTAGTAGCATAAACATACATTAAAAAATATATTCCGATTGTAATATTTGTTACACTTTCAATATTTAGAATTAGACTGAATATATTATCCTACTACAATGGTAGTATTTAGGGATGATACGAATATTTTTAACAAAATGTTTTGATTAAGAAATCTGCTCTAAAACATCTTTTAGATGAAGCCAAAATCGTTCAACGGTTTGAATTTTAATCTTTTCGTCCGGAGAATGGGCATCCTTAATTGTAGGTCCAATAGAAACCATATCTAATTCGGGATATTTTTCAAGGAATAAACCACATTCAAGTCCGGCATGAATTGTACGAACTACAGGTTCCTGTTGAAATAATTTTTGGTAAGAAGAAGCGGCCAGCTTTACTATTTGACTTCCTGGGTTAGGTGTCCAGCCTGGGTATCCATCAGAGTGCGAAATATCCGCTCCAGCCAATTCAAAGGTGGAACTCACCATTTCTGCTGCACAATCTTTTCTGCTTTCAATTTCGCTGCGCTGACTCGTTGTAATTTCTGCTAAATTTTGGGAGTTTATCTTAACGGAAGCCAAATTTGTAGAAGTTTCGACCATACCTTGCATACGTTGGCTCATTTCCAATGCACCATGCGGACAGGCATAAAGCATATTGATAAATTTTTCCTGACATGATATTGTAAGCACCTCATCTGGCAATTGTGCCGAATTGTGATCAATTACCAAGTTCGGCTCTGTTCGCTCGTATTCAAATTCAACATCAGCTGCAAACATATTCAATTCAGCAACCAACTGTTCCTTTTGTACCGATGGAATTATAATAAGCGCACTTGCTTCGCGGGCAATCGCATTACGCAGATTACCGCCTTCAAAGTTTGCAATACGAACACCAAACTTACGAATAGCTTTCCACAAAAAGCGGGTCAGTATTTTTATAGCATTTCCCCTGCCCTTATTTATATCATCTCCGGAATGTCCGCCCCAAAGTCCGCGAACAATAACTTTTAAAGCAAACGATTTTCCGGGAGTTTGTTCTTTTTCCAATTGCAGCTTTGCGACAGTATCAATTCCACCAGCGCATCCAATAAAAATTTCACCATCATCTTCGGAATCAAGATTGATCAAAATCTTGCCATCAAAAAATCCAGGTTGAAGCGCGAATGCCCCGGTTAATCCGGTTTCTTCATCAACAGTAAACAGGCATTCTACAGGTCCATGTTTTATATCATCAGAAGCTAATACGGCTAATTGAGCTGCAATTCCAATTCCATTATCCGCTCCTAAAGTTGTTCCATCTGCTTTAATCCATTCACCATCCAAAACAGGAGTTATGGCATCGGTTTCAAAATTAAAAGGCTTATCGGAGTTCTTTTCGCACACCATATCCATATGCGATTGCAAAACAATTGTTGGAACATTTTCCTTTCCGGAAGTAGCAACTTTTGGAATCAGGACATTCCCTGCCTCATCAGTTTTAGATTTTAAATCATGATTTTTAGCAAATTCTAACAGGTATTGTCTTATTTTATCTTCTTTTTTTGAAGGACGTGGAATTTGGCATATTTCACTAAAATAATTCCAAACGGACTGAGGTTCCAGGTTACTGAGTACATTCATTGTGCTGTTGCTTTAAATAATTAGTAAAGTTAACATTACTAGTTATATTGTCTGAAGAAATCCGTTAAAATCCCTGTAAGCTGGGAATAAATTGGCCTGGTAAACTGCAAAAACATTTCCTGAGATTCCGGGGGTAATACAGATTTATTATTAACAATTGCACGTTCTTCTGGAGTAAGGACTTCCTCATCACCAACAAAAATACCGTATTGGTTTTTCCAGACAAATTCACCTGGAAGATGTTCGTTAAGCACAAGTTTTGCTTCCTGGTAATTTTCTATTCTAAGCTCAAGTAATCCTCCGGATGCCACTTCGTCTGTTATTATTTTGATCTTCCCAACTAATGGAATCGATTGTGTTTCATAGCGAACAGAATCCTCTGAAACCTTAATCTCAACTTCACGTTCAATCGTTCTTTGCAATGTTTTTTCTTCTTCATAATGATTGGTTGCACCAATGAAAAAATCAAAAAACTCCATCGAAACAATCATGTCGGGATAATCCATATGCATTATTTCAGCCTCTTCCGGAG
>CAXXKK010000037.1:0-208429 GCA_963676845.2 Prolixibacteraceae bacterium
CATTGCTTTACTCCTGTTTTATGGACTTACCATCTATGTATCCGATCAAAAAATACGCCTAAAATTTGGTATTGGAATCATTAATATCCATTATAAGTTAGAGGATATCAAAGATACGAAACTGGTTAAAAACCCTTGGTTTTACGGATTAGGTATTCGTATTATTCCACATGGAATGTTGTATAATGCCCATGGGTTAAAAGCTGTTGAATTAAGTTTTAACAGCAAAAATAAGATTGCCCGAATTGGTGCTTCTAACACCCAGGAACTCAAAAAGGAAATTGATAAACGCCGTGAAGGTAAAAAAATCCAGAATGAGCTAGTTCAAATAAACAGATATTCAGATTCTCGGATATTTAGATTTTCAGAATATACAATGCAAATAACTTACACCAAGTTTTACCCGATGATTTCAAATTGAAATAAGCTATTGTAAGTAACCCTTGCAAACTTTTTAAGCTCAGGAGATCCATTATAATTAACTTTAAGAATCAGATGAATAAGTTGAACATTAAACACCTATGTTAGTTATATCTGCAATTTAACCTCCGGCGACTACCGTATATAAACTGTCCTCTTCTAAATAAGTTTTTGCCAATTCCTTTAACCTTTCAGAAGTAATATTTTTTACCGTTTGATAATAAGTCTCATAGTAGCTATAATCCAGGATCAAAATTATGGACATTTCGGAATGCATCTGCCAATGCAAATGGTCCATCCAGATCACGGACAAACTCTCCCAACAGGTATAGTTTCACTCGTTTAAGTTCGTCTTCTCCAATAAGCTCTTCCCTCAACAAACCTATTTCCTTATAGATTTCATCAATGGTAGCCTGCTCGTAATTTTTATCTACCTCTGTTGCGATTACCAGATAACCGGCCTCCTTCAAACAAAATAAGTTTGCTCCTATTCCATAGGTATAACCTTTCTCCTCACGAATATTTTGCATCAATCGCGAGTTGAAATATCCACCCAAAATGGTTACCAAAACCTGCAGGGGAAGATAATCTGGATGACTCTTACAAACCATTAATTTCCCGACTCTTATAGCCGACTGTATAGCACCTTCTTTGTTTACCCTGTGAACTTTAATTTCTTCCGGTTGGGGTTGAAAGCTCTTTTCAGGGATAGGTGTCCCGGCCCAATCATTTCCACCAAAATGCTTATTAAATAATTGAACTATTGAATCTTCAAATTGTCCGGAAACAATAATTTCACAATTACCCGAACGATAAAACTGCTGATAAAATTCTTTCAAATCTGACAATTGAATCTTATCAAAATCATTTCCTGTCAAACCTAAAGTATAGGGATGTCCATCTCCAAATAAAACCTGAGAAAACTTCTTCTGACAAAGCACCTTCACTTTTTCATTTTCGAGAAAAAAGCGTTGTTTTCTACGTTGTCGAAGTGTTTCAAATTCATTTTCAGGAAAGACTGAATGCTTAATAAAATCTTCAACAACTGGCAAAAGATTTGGAATATGTTTGGTCAGACTAATCATACTGATAATCCCAAAATGCTGATCGGCCAATAGTTGTAAATATGCACCATGAAAGTCAAATGTTTCGGCAATCTGTACTCCTGAATAGTTTTTGCTCCCTTCCTCCAGCATGGCATTACAAAGTGTAGACTGCAATGGCTTTTGCTGGTTCCAGGTTCCTGTTTTAAACAGGAAATCGATACGACAAACATCCTGTGTTCCTGCTTTTAACAAGTAAATGGGCAATCCATTATCTAAAGTGACTTTTTCAGGTTCCTTTAGCTGAGGTTTATCAACCTGATTGATTTGTGGGGTTATCGTGCGGTCTATCATCATTTTGCCAGATAATTTAGTTGAGAGCAATTCTCGGTTCTGAAAATCTTTTGAGCAACATTTATCAAATCATAAGGAGTGATTGATCGGTAAAAATCCATCTGGTGATTTAGAAGCTCTGCCCTTTCAATATTCTCATACGTTGCCAATTCCTGAGCCAGATTCAGGTAATTCATCTGGGAATACACATGATTGGCTTCCAACTTATTTTTAACCTTTTCCAACTCTCTTGCAGAAACCAGATCCTCCTGCATTTTTCGTAGCTCTACCCAAACAGCATCTTTCGCTTTTTCAATACTTACATTTTTGGCAAGCTTTCCTGAAACAATAAACAATCCCGGATCGTGATCTCCGGAAACATAAGCATCTAACTCTATGAAAAGCTTTTCTTCCTTCACCAGTTTTTGATAGATGCGGGAAGAGTTGCCATTAGACAAAATATCTGATATCAAATCGCAGACATAATACTCCCAATTTCTCCTGTCGGGCATATGAAAAGACATGTAAAGTGCAGTATCTGGGACTGATCGTTCAACCGTATTTTCACGAAAAGCAGTTTGCTCCGGTTCAACAGGAAGTTCCGGTTTTTGAACATTGCGATTGGGAATTGAACCAAACCATTTTTCTGCCAGCATAAGGCTTTCGTCAACATTCACATTTCCACTTAAAATTAGAGCGGCATTATCTGGCGCATAAAAGCGGTAGAAAAACGACTTTACATCATCCAGTGTAGCATCTGCAATATGACTGATTTCCTTTCCAATGGTAGGCCAGCTATACGGATGAAACTGGTATGCCAACTCCCGGATTAACGCCCACACATCACCATAAGGTTGATTCAGGTTTCGTTGTTTGAATTCTTCGATCACCACGTTCTTCTGAACATTCAGGCTTTCTTCGGAAAAGTCAAGTCCCAGCATACGATCAGATTCAAGCCAAAATCCGGTTTCCAAATTTGCTTTAGGAACCGTTAAGTAATAATTTGTAAAATCGTTCGTGGTATATGCATTATTTTCACCTCCGGCATGCTGCAAGGGAAGATCGTAATCCGGAATATTAACAGAACCTCCAAACATGAGATGCTCAAACAAATGAGCAAAACCAGTTCTATTGGGATCTTCATTTTTTGCTCCCACATGATAGCAAACATCCAGTGCCACCATCGGTGTGGAGTAATCAGGATAGATCAGTACCTGCAGCCCATTTGAGAGCTGGTGCCTGTAAAATTTCACCATAGGTTAAAACGTATATTTTGAATCTCCAGACATCTCATTTCGAGCCTGTGTATATTCGTCAATTAAGTTTTTCATGATTTCTTCGACAGATGGAATATCATTTATAATGGACGACACCTGCCCAATTTCTAGTTCGCCCTCAACCAGGTCACCTTCAAAAATTCCTTTCTTCGAGCGCCTTTTTCCTAACAGCTCTTTAAGCTCCTCGGCATCAGCCCCCCGAAGCTCGGCGTCATTAACCTGATTAAAAAACTCATTCTTTATTAATCGCACCGGAGCCAGTTTTTTCAACGACAGCTTTGTTCCGCCTTCACCCAGATCTACTACTTTATTTTTAAAATTGATATGTGCCGATGATTCCTGTGAAACAGCAAAACGTGAACCGATCTGAACACCATCCGACCCCAAAGCCATTGCTGCCAACATTGCGTTACCACTGCCAATTCCTCCTGCAGCCAGCAAAGGCATATCTGTCACCTGACGAACAGAAGGGATCAATGTCATGGTTGTAGTTTCATCTCTTCCATTGTGTCCCCCAGCTTCAAAGCCCTCGGCAACAATAGCATCCACTCCGGCATCTTCACATTTTTTCGCAAAATAAGAACCTGCAACAACATGAGCTACGACAATCCCCTTATCATGTAACCATTTAGTCCAGGCTTTGGGACTTCCGGCAGAGGTAAATACCACAGGAACTTTCTCTTCAGCGATAATCTCCATGATCGTTTCAAGCTCCGGATAAAATAAAGGAATATTCACCCCATAGGGCTTATCTGTAGCCTGCTTCGTTTTCCGAATATGTTTCTGCAAAGTTTCCGGGTGCATAGAACCCGCGCCAAGTAATCCCAATCCACCGTTATTACTTACAGCTGATGCCAATTCCCAACCACTGCACCATACCATTCCTCCCTGTACTATTGGATATTTTATATTGAAAAGGTCAGTTATCCTGTTTGCCATAATCGTTGTTTTATGTTATTAGTGTAATTGAAAAATTTCATAGAACTACAAAAATAACAATAGATAATTCTGTTTTCACAAGCTTAATCAATATGAGAATGAATTAAAAGAAAGAATAACATTTTCTGAGAATTTAGAGAAGTAGTTAGTATATCTCAACACATTTAGGTTAAAAAAATAGAATTATTTTTACTGAAAAATCCGTGCTAAACGAATGGTTTTATTATTTTTAGGCTCAATTTTATAATAACTTAAATTGAGCTGAATGTTGAAAATTAATGATTTTATTTTCAACCTTACTTAATTGATTGAAAAATAAAAGTTACACAATAACATAAAAGCTAAAAACTAAATTAAAATCAAGATTATGAGTAATATGAAAAACCGCAGAGATTTTTTCAAAACCGGAGCTGTAGGTGCTGTAGGCGCAATGGCTCTTGGTGCTTATGCATGTAGTCCAGCTACAGAATCTGCAGCTCCTGCTGCCGCAGCTGCTCCTGTAGATCCAAAATCATTAAATATTGGTATCCAATTATACGGTGTTCGTGACGAAATGGCAAAAAGTGTTCCTAATACACTTCAGAAAATTTCGGATATGGGATATGCTACTGTTGAATTAGCTGATTATGCTGATGGTAAATTCTATGGATATACTCCTGCTGAATTCAAAAAAATGGCTAGCGATGCAGGTCTAAAAATTGTAAGTAGCCACAGTCAGGTAGAATCTGCTGGTATCGATTTAGACGGTGCAAAACTTATGGCTGAAGCTCATGCTGAGCTAGGTGCAGAATATTGTATCTATCCATGGGTTGAAGAACCAGACAGAAATATTGATTTCTATAACAAAATGGTAGACATATTAAACCAGATTGGTCAATACATGAAAGATGTAAATGTTCATTTTGGATACCATAATCACAACTTCGATTTCAATAACTTAAATGGAACAGTACCTTACTATGATATCTTCATGAAAGGTATGGATCCAGAATTAATGACTTTTGAGATTGACTTATACTGGGCTATAAAAGCAGGTCAAGATCCAGTTGAAATGTTCAATAAGTATCCTGGTCGCTTCCAAATTTTCCACCTTAAGGATATGAAAGAAGTTTCACCTGCTCCTTTCTTTGAAGTAATTAAAGATGATATCTGTCCTGTTGGAACTGGTGAAATTAACTACGAACCAATTATGTCTAAAGCTGCAAAAGAAGCTGCAGGTTTCAAATATATGTTTGTAGAAGATGACAACCAGGGTAATGGTTTCGGACTATGGTCTGCAAAAAACAGTATTGATAACATTATTGCTCAAGGATTAATGGGATAATGATTATTCAATAACAAAATATAAGCCCGAAGTCTTCCGACTTCGGGTTTTTTGTTTTGCTTATTTCTGTATAATCTCTAAGAAACATTATTGCGAATGGAAGAGAACGAAATAATACCTTTCGGGAAACAGATTACTTTATTATATTCACAATGACGGCAATTAGCAAGTAATCTCACAACAAATTCACAAATCATTCCGCTTCTTCGTCTTCTTATAGCCTCTTATAAGCTTACCGAGATCCTTTTCCTTCTTCTTTCGATCCGCTTGAGTTGATTCAAAATGAGACTTTTCCCTTTCAATTTTTAAATAGTTTTCATAGGCTGCTTCATCAATTCCTCCATCCTCAACAGCTTCAATAACCGCGCATCCAGCCTCATGAGTATGGGTACAATCACTGTAATGACATTGCTTTGACAACTCATATATAAAATCAAAAGTCATCTCAAGCCCACTGTTCAAATCTGTAACTCCAATTTCACGCATGCCCGGATTATCAATTAGTATTCCTCCATTCTCCAGAATAACTAATTCACGATGAGTTGTAACATGCCTACCTCGTTGTGTCTGTTCTCCTATTGTGTTCGTTTTCATCAACTCTTCCCCTGCCAGATTGTTTAACAAAGTTGATTTCCCAACACCTGAAGATCCCAGCATACAATATGTTTTCCCTGGATTAATCAGTTTTTTGATTTTATCAATCCCTGTTTTCAACACATTACTTATTGAAATCAGCTGTACTTCAGGCATTCTTTTTCCGACTTGTCGAATAATATCATCTAGCAAAGTCGGCTCTACCAGGTCAGTTTTACTGATTATTATAACAGGTTCTACTTTTGAATCATAACAAATAGCAAGATATCTTTCCAAACGATTTAGGTTGAAATCACGATCAACAGCCTGCACTATGAAAGCTACATCAATATTTGATGCAATAGGTTGAACTTCTCCCTCCTTTCCAACTAATTTCCTTTTCAACAATGAAAAACGAGGGAATATGCTTTGTATAATTGATAAATCTTCATCATAACTTATCAATGCAACCCAATCACCTACTACAGGGAAATCTTCCCTGCTATGAGCTGTGAAACGAATATTTCCGGTAATTTCAGCACTACATTCACCTTTCTCTGTGCGAACAATATAGCGTTCCCTGTGTTCCGCAGTTATACGACCAATTTCAGATACTTCCAGACCGTTTTCTTTTCGATACTTATCAATGAAATTGCTATATCCAAAATCCTTAAGTTTCATAGTATTTTCAGTTTTCAACACAAATATCTGTGAAATTCTAATAAATCGCATAACTAAACGTACAATATATTGCATCATTAGTATTTATATAGATAAGATGAATAAAGTATGAATAGAAATTAATTCTATATTTTAACTTTGTCTGCCATGAATAAGCTAAAAAAACTATATAAAGAGAACATCTATGGAGTGATTGGGACACTGGTCTTTCACATCCTGCTCTTAAGTAGTTTTTTGATTGCAAAAATTGACATGAAAGGGGAAGTGAAAGAAGAACCTATTCTTATTGATTTTCCCATCATTGAAGAAGAAATTGAAGAACCTGAAGATGAACTAACTCAGGAACAACCTGAAGATGAGATCATCCCTTCCAATGACAATCAGTCACCTAACATAGACCAGGGAAGCAACCAAGCAGTAAATGATGCCTCTACTGATGATTCCTATTTCGATGAAGCTTACAGACAGGAAATTGAAGCAGCACAACGATTGGTTTCCGATGTAAACACACAATTATCCAGAGAAATAAAAGACATTGAGGAATTTCGGATGCCTGAGGAAACCACTGAAGGTATGGATCCTTCTGAGATTGAAAATACAATCTATTCCGGCGAAAGCAACATTCATTATTACCTGGAAGATCGTTATCACCTTCGCTTGCCTGTTCCTGTTTACCTGGCTCAGGGAGGTGGTGTCATTACGATTAAAATATGGGTTTCGCGTAACGGAAAGGTTGTTAAAACTGAAGTAGAGGAAAACAACCAAATTCAAGACCCGATGTTACCGGTTTATGCAGAACAAGCTGCCTCCAGAACGGTTTTTAATACAGATGATACAGCTCCCGATCCTCAACAAGGAACTATTACCTATACATTTGTGCCTCAATAATTCAGGATATGTTGAAACCTGAATTCCTGTTTCCCGTTTAAATTTTAAGAAAAAGTTTATTTCTTCCTATTTTTCTGAAATTGAAGGTTATAAGTTATTACTGTAAAATACTACATATTAGAAAAATACCACGAACATACTTAATGAAAGACAATTAATAAAAATGTCCATTTAGATGATGAAAAATTTTAAAAAAATATTTTAGTTTAGTCAAAAATATTAGTTAATCATTTTTAGTAAACAATCATTAATTTTTAAGCTTTAGAACTACCAAAATGAAATCGAATAATAAGTCAAAAAGGAACTTTAAAAATTCAGATTTTGAAAAAACTGACTTTGCTGAACATGCAAGTAAAAGAGTAAAAAAAGACAAAAGTTCAAAAAAGAGACTCTCTATTTATGACGAGTTTGATGATGAAAATCTAGATGATCTGAACTACCATTCGGAAGCAGATAATCTTTTTGAAGATGATTATTTAGATGACGATGACGATTATTAGTCATCGTTATCAACTATTTAAAATAGCATAATACTTTCATACCAAACTTGTTTCTGGATCTGTTTTATTAAGCCTGTTAGCTTAATGTAGAATCCGAAACAAGTTTGGTATGACGCTTCTAGTTAAGAAATGAGATACTTATAGTTTTCTTACTTAGTAGCTAAACGGATTATACTTTTTCGTAATCTTCCGAAAAAAATTCTTTTGGGATTTCTTCAGTGATTTCCATTCCCAGTTATCAGAAAGTTTACCGGGAACATTTATTTGACCTTTGCTATCTAATTCCAACAAATCTTGCACAGGAATAATAGTCATTATTGTTCCAATACCATATTTATTGGGCAACGAACTTATATGAAGCAATATTCCACTACTTCTATTTATCATTAGTTTTCTTTCTGAAATTGATTAAATGTGTAGCCGTTTCACGTACCAAACGCTGCACCTGTAAACCATGTTTTAAATCCGCAGTGAATGCATTCTCATCTTTCCCTCCCAAAAACAAATAATGAGCATGAATCATTGATCGCAGCCACCCCGGGGGTACATGTCCTGATGGAAAACTACTAATTGAATCATACTTGCTTCCCACAAACTGAGTCACCCATTTTTGAGTATCTTCCATGAAATATTCATACTTTTCTGCCTGATGAGAAGAATATCTCAAAGCACCTTTCTCAGCATAAAATTCAAGCTGAACAAGATCACCTGTTCCTGCACTTATACGACTTGCCGATAAATTACCAACTGCCTTAGAATTCTTATCAAAAATTGAAAGAGAAGAAAACAAATCCGATCCTTCCGGAACATCAGAGAAATTTCCACCTTGTAATACATTGGTTATAACAAGATCGTCACCCATAAAAGCTAGTAATAAGCTTAACGCATGTGATCCTAAATCAGCCATAGCTCCACCATCTGGTGCCGGAGTTAACCGTGTCTGACGTTTATCGCGATAACTTTTGTTTAAGTAATCACCGTGGTAATATTTTATATCGAAATGAATAGGATTTCCAAGCACACCCGATTTCCAGAATGCCAAAGCTTCTCTTACCGATGCAGTCTGTAGATACTGAAAACCAACCTGAATTTTCACCTCAGAAGATTTATTTTCCAGTAAATTCCACATCATCGTCTCTTCGTCTTCTGATACACAAACAGGTTTTTCAATATAAATAAACTTAACGGAAGGCATCTCCAATGCCTTTTTCAGGTGTTCAAAATGAACTTTATTCGGCCCCAATATAAAAACCGCATTGAGCAATTTATTTTGAAAAAATGCATCTTCATCTTCTGCCTTCAGGAAATCGTATTTTTGAGCAAACTTTTCACGTTTTTCAGGAGTTGCAGAGCAAACCGACTCAAAAATTAGTGATGGAACTTCGTCATAATAAAACTTTAAAGCCTGTAAAGCATACACATGAGAACGGGCAATTCCACCAGCTCCAATAAATCCTATCCGAATATCTTTCATAATAAGGTTTCGTTTCCGGTAAAAATACATTTTTTAAGGGAAAAGGGGAATTGGGTGCTGGTTGTTTCTAGGTTTCTGGTTCCTGTTGGTCCCGGGTTCTGCTGTTAGAAACGTCGTTTCGAGGACGACGATAGGAAAACGTGGCAATCTCTTTGGGATACAGATTGCTTCTCTCCGTTAGCAATAACGACAATTTGAAGCGTTTTACTCTCTCTCAATCCTTCAGGAATTCAATCCTTCAATCTAGATCCTCTACACCAACCTTATCCCATCATCACCAATAGTAATAATTCGTTGTTTGTAAAGCGAGCCAATGGCTTTTTTGAAATTCTTTTTGCTAATTTGAAATTGCTTTTTTATTAGTTCCGGGCTGGTTTTATCGTTCATAGGAAGGAAACCATCATTAGCTTTTAGCTGGTCTAAAACAGATTGGGAAATATCATCAATCTTTTCGTAACCTTCCTTTTGCAACATCAGGTCAATTTTCTCATCTTCCCGAATGTTTTTAATAAACCCTTTTATTTTATCACCTATTCTTAAAGGACGAAAAACTTCACTGTTAAAAATCAATCCCCAGTGACTATTATCAATAATAGCTTTGTAGCCAAGGTTTGTTTTCCCGGCAATGATTAAATCTACTTCTTCACCAATTTCATAGTCTACAGGAATATTGTCCACACATTTATCCAGTTTCGAGGTGGCAACAACACGTTGACTTTCATTATCAAGATATACATAAACCAAATAAGACTTGCCGGTCTCCATTTTTGATTGCTGCTCACGAAACGGGCAAAGAATATCTTTTGGTAATCCCCAGTTTAGGAAAGCCCCAATAGAAGTAGTAGAAACGACTTCAAGTAAGGCAAATTCACCAACCATAACATATGGCTTTTCTGTAGTTGCAATCAACCTGTCTTCAGAATCTAAATACAGGAAAGCCTGAATGGAATCTCCCACATTACAGCCTTCCGGCACATACCGTTTAGGCATTAAAATTTCTCCATGTTCACCACCATCCAGGTAAATTCCAAAGTCCACTTCTTTAACAACTTCTAATTCGTTTATCAAGCCAATTGCTGCCATTGCTTCGCATTTTAATTTGATTTGCAAATGTACTGTTTTAATTGAAATATGTTGGAATTTCGGAATTGTGAAAAGAATAAAACCATTCCGGTGTAGACTGTAGGCTATAAGCTCAACAACTCATCAACTGTAAGTATTAGAGGGTAAGAAAATGAGAGTGTGAAACCTGTCGAACTGCTGCCATTGCAAACGTAGAGTTTATCTGTTAAACAGGCAGAAGAATAGAGGTTAGTGATCATTGATCAATTTCCAACAATTAGAAACTTTATAATATAACAAATCAGTTTCGTAACCGGAATATTCAATCCTTCAATCCATCATATGTTCCTCAATCTCTCCCAATTACCGACATATGTTCCTTTAATTCTTTAATTAAAATTTGAATATCAGTTGTAAACCTTTCCTTAAAATGGTTGTTGTATGGAGTAGTTATAACAATTAAATAAATAGTAAAAAATGGAAGAACAAATTAATCAAATGCCCCGAATTGGAGATTTGGCTCCGGACTTTGAAGCAAATACAACCTATGGTCCTATTAAGTTTTCTGAATATAATAAAGGAAGTTGGGTAATTCTCTTTTCTCACCCTGCAGATTTCACGCCTGTTTGTACAACAGAAATGAGTGGATTTGCTGTTCGCAGTGACGAATTTAAGGAATTAAATACCAAGCTCATGGGCTTAAGCATTGATAGTATTCATGCTCACGTAGCATGGGTAAATAATGTAAAAAAGAACTCAGGTGTTCTTTTCAATTTCCCGATTATTGCAGACATTGACATGAAGGTTTCCAAACTTTATGGAATGCTTCAACCCAATGAAAGTGAAACAGCAGCTGTACGTGCGGTATTCATTATCGACCCTGAAGGAAAAGTACGCTTAGTGATGTACTATCCTCTAAATGTTGGTCGTAATATGGATGAGATTGTACGTGCACTTAAAGCATTGCAAACATCTGACAAGCATGGTGTAGCATTACCTCTTAACTGGACTCCTGGTGAAAAAGTAATCGTTCCTCCACCAAAAACAGTCGATGATATGATAGAACGTGAGAAGTCAGATTATGAAATGATGGACTTTTATCTGGCAAAAAAAGATTTATAGCAATCACTTATCTTTTCAAAAAACAAAAGCCGCACTGTAAATTTTACAGTGCGGCTTTTTTAGGCTTCAAGTCCATAGCCCAATTTATAGCTTACATCTTATTTCGAAAACAATCTGGAAATGATATTCCTCTTATTCCTCGAGAAATCAATTTCCTCATTCACTAATGATTGATAGATTTCTCCCCATCCGGGAACTCCTCCAAAGTTTCTGTCATCAATATATATATCTGCTACAATTTTGCGACTTACTTCATCTGTTGGATATTTTTCTTCAGGAAAGTTTTTATTAACAGCATAAAACTCCAAGCCTCGGTCATAACAGAATTGTAGAGCTTCCTCAAGTTCCTTCCCATGCCTGACAGTCCACAAAATGATACGGAAATCTTTTTGTTGCAGCATTTTTAATGTTTGTATGGCAAAAGGAATTTCCTTCCCTATTTTGGGATATTTATGTTCCACGATTGTTCCATCAAAATCTACTGCAATAACCATATTAGTTTCTATTAACATATTCCAAATATCAAATGAAAAAATTCAAATAACAAAAACCAAACTTCAAACTTTACTGCATTTGTTTTTTTCTTTCTAATTTGATTATAATAGATGAAATTATCTTTTTCAATTCATTAGCTTCATCAACATGACTATCTATTTCTAATTTATGTTCCGGATTTGTATTTTTTAAAATCATCAACCAATAAATAGTTTCTTTTGCTTCTTTTCTTGAAATCCTTAATCGAAATAATTTATCATTTTCACCCAATGATTCATTGGCTTAAATATAATTGGCTCCTATTGACCCCGAAGAACGAATAACTTGTTTAGAATCTTCAATGTTGGCTATGTTATGCGATAGCTTCTTAAAAAGAAACCTGATATTTGTCGCAAAATTCAAGCATCTTTTCTCTAAATTATTCATTGATATCTATTTAAGAATTTAATCGGATTTGGAATCTGAGATTTGGGATTTGTTTTTATATTTCTAATATCCCAGCTATATTAACTTCTTCCTTTTTCCATCTTCTGTATCAAAATATACATATTCGTACGTTTTCCGATAATATCCCCGATAACGATAAGCATATTTACCATATCTTTTCATATTAATATCATTGCAAATAATGCCCACTTTATAATCTTTATTCTTTTGTGAGAAATCATTAATATACTCCATAAGATGTTTGTTGCTATATCCTTGCCGAACAACAAAAAGATCCAAATCCGTATATCTGCTAACAATTGCACTATCGGTCACGAGTGTCGCAGGTGAATTATCTATGATAATAATTTCATAGCGTTTCTTAAGTTCCTCAATTAGCTTGCTAAATTCATTAGATTCCAAAAGCTCTGCAGGATTAGGAGGTATTAACCCACAAGGTAGGAAATCGAGGGAAGAAAGCTGTGTTTCATTTATAATTTCATCCAAAGTATTGCGCCCTATCAAATATGAGCTTAATCCAATTTTATTATCTTTTACCGGCAAATGCCTGTGCAAAGTAGGATTTCTCATATCTCCACCAATAAGAGCAACTTTCTTATGATTTGCAGCATAAATCGCTGAAAGATTCTCTGCAATAAACGATTTACCTTCACCAGGGATAACAGAATTTACTCCAATCACTATGGGCTTATCCTTCTTCTTATAGAAAGCAAGGTTTGTCCTTAGATCACGCAATGACTCAACAAATATAGAACGCGGATGCTCTATTATTGGAATTGTTTGTGAAAATGGATTATGCCCAATCTTCCCAACAATAGGTAAGGCAGTTAACTTTTGCAAATGTTCGGGGTCATGAATCGTTTCATCCAGAAAGTCAATTAATAAAATTATAATAAACGGAATAGCCAAACCTCCCATTATTCCAATTAATAAATTTATCATTGTTTTTGGGCCTACCTCTGTTCTGGTAATTATGCTAGCCTCATCCAAAACTCTTACATCGGAGATATTAGAAGCTTTTGTGATCTGAGCTTCTGCACGTTTTTCCAACATAAATGTATACAACTCATTATTCAGGTCATAAATTCGTTGGAAATTAATCAACTCCTGCTCTGTTTGCGGATAGTTCCCCAGTTCCTGATCAACACTTTCAATTTGTTCTTCCAATAGGGCTAATTCATCTTCAGCATTACTCACCAGGTTATTCAAATTCTCAGACAGGCTCTTTCTGGCCAACTCCAATTCCTTATCTACCTGTTGAATGGTAGGATTTCGTTCACTTAAGGTAAGCAGTAAAGTTTCTCGTCTTGTATATAATTCACGAAGTGATTCAAGTAAATTACTTAAACCGGAATCACTAATACCAACAACTGAAGGAAACGCTACATTTTTCAATTTATCAGCATTATCCATATAATCCCGCAGATTTTGGTAATAATCCAATTGCATCTGGGTGATGGATTTTTCCGAATCCAGCTCCACAAGACGCTGAAGAACCATGGAAGCCGATTCATCAATGTTATACACATTATTTGTTGTGCGGAAATTAGTTAATTGATTTCCGGCATTTTGCAATGTATCTACAATTTCAGATAACTGTTGATCAATAAATTGAATGGTATTCTCTGAAGTTAGGTTCTTTTGATACATTCCATACTCGATAAACTGGTTCACCAACTCGTTCAGGTATTCAATGTCTTTCTTCGAGTTTTGTCCTTCCAGGCTAATCGTTATTAAGTCTGCATCATCATCTACCGCAGAAGCTGCGATTCGCTTTTTATAGCTTAAAGCCAGTGTTTCCGGTTGATTAACGACAAAGTAATAATTACCATCATTTTCAGCATTAGAAATTCCTTTTTTATGCAGAGTAAAGCTGATAAATTCATTTTGAAACTCCACACCAAACATTCCTTCCTGCTCAAAGCTGGCTTCATCACTATCAACCTCAACCAGGTAGCTCCCATTTCCGGATTCTGTTACATAAACAGGAATACCATACAGGTTAGTATTCTCTAAATCAACCTCTATCCCATAAGGCTCGCTCCCGTACAAATCATAGTCTCCCAAAAGGTTTTCCTCGTACCAATTTGCATTCCAGTTCAATGATTGTACTGTTTGATAATTTAAAGTGAAAGAAGTCAATATGCCAATGTGGTTTTGCAACTTTACATTGGAGCCCATAGAATATCCGTTAAATAAATCTTCCAGATCAATCCCTTCTGAATCTTTTTCCTCAACCAATATCATACTATTAACCTGGTAACTGGAAGGAGTATTCTTATTATAAATATAAGCGATGGCGAGACCTATAACTACTGCAATAACAAACCAATACCAATAATTGAGAAACTTAAAAATATATTCTTTAATATCAATAGTTTCTTCTTCCAGCTGTTGATGCAGTCTTAATTGTTCTTCCTGATTATTCATGAATGTATTGTAAAAATCATTAAAATTGATCGCTGTTTCTTCTTAATTTGCCAAAAAACCGAGTATAACAATTAAGGTAGAAACAGTAGATAATGCCAAAGAGTATAACGAAGAATTAAGGCGGGTATTTTTATACCTATCCGGAGCAATGTAGATTACATCATTGGGTTGCAAGTAATAAACTTCAGAAGTAATCAGTGACTTATCCGATAAATCTACATTATAAGATTGTATTCCATCTTTAGTTTCACGTAATACAGTTACTGATTCCAGGCTAGCATAATCTGTTGTCCCGTTAGCATTGCTTATACCTTCAAATATGGAACATAGATTATTGTAGTTATAATAAATTCCCGGAGAATTAACTTCCCCCATCACCGTATATTTAAAACTCAATAATTTTACACTTACCGATACTTCCTTGAAGTATTCATTCACTGAATTATAAATTGAAGTTTTTGCCTCAGGAATCGTTTGTCCTTCAACATCAACTAAACCAACAACAGGTAAGTCAATATTCCCATCCTGATCAACCTGGTAACTATATATATATTGACCACTTAATGAGTTATACATTTGAGATGCATATGAACCTGTTCCCGATCCGGATGAAGGATTAAACAACATACTCACTTCCGGATTAACTGATGTAACCTGTACATACAAATTATCACCCTTACGTATCTGATATTCATTCAATGTTAAAGGAGATGTCACCAGCTTTTCCTGAGGAGTAAGATCCTGTAAGTAAATTAAATCCTTGCTTGTTTTGCAGGAACTAAACAAAACTAACACAAACAATACAAAAAAATTAAATGAGAGTTTATTTTTCATTCGTATCT
Source organism: Prolixibacteraceae bacterium (assembly GCA_963676845.2). GTDB lineage: Bacteria > Bacteroidota > Bacteroidia > Bacteroidales > Prolixibacteraceae. Next base: position 15,851 of record CAXXKK010000037.1, read on the forward strand.
ATTTTTTAGCAAAACTCATAAAATAGAACCATCGTTCTAAAATATTATTGTAGCATGCTCTTTTCATCTGTATCTTTTCAAATATTGCCTTTAATTAAAGAAGAATACAAACCTAGCAAATATTATGATTTTATAATAAAAAATATGATTTTAGGCTGCTTACTACCTAAACTTAATTTATTTATTGCAACAATTCCATAACCGCTACGCTGTTAGTTTACTTTGACGCCCGATTCAAGTTATCACAAATTGATAGAATTGCTTTTACCCTTACAGGGCAAGATCATCTAATTGACTCATTATACACAGGGAGATGCCCTGTGCTGTTGCTTAAATAGCTATACTGCTTATAGTTTATAACCACTTATAACAAACAGATTCGTGGTAGATCAGTTAACTTTATACTTTTAGCAATAGTATCATAAAAGGAAAAAGCTTTTAGCTACAATACTATAACCGCTAGACGATATTGCATACGGATAATTTCTGTTACCTTATTACTCCATATATATTTCATGCGCCAAAGGAGCATCAGCAATAGCATCGGGCATCGCCCAATGATTTATGTGTGAATAGGCTATGAAGCCCTGAAAGGGCGTAAGCTTTTTACTCACGATACAAACTTTCATGTGATTTATAGAATTAGTTTGCCCTGTCTAATGTCAAAATCCCGTTAAGGGTTTAAATATTGTATAAGATTTACGGCTTCCGGGTTATTACCTGAGACCGAATGAGCATAGAGTAAATCAAATACCCCATCAAGCATCCTAAACTATTGGCCAAAATATCATAAAAGGAAAAATTTCGCCCCAAAGGCAATAGACCTTGTAGTATTTCCATCAGAACACCAAAACCGATAACCAATACCCCCAGACGTATCACTTGTTTATTTGACAAACTTCGACTAAACAACAAAAAAACAAAGCTAGTAAAACAGAAATACATCAGAATGTGTACCAGCTTATCTGCCTGCCAAAGATTTTGCTGTTTGGGAATTGCTGAAGAAGGGATTAAAGAAAGAATAGCAATTATTATCATTAAAACAGAAATCAAATACTTTCTGTTTCTTACTAACTTTTCAAATAATTCAGATCGAAGAAATATAGTTCCCATATACTAGAATCTGGAAGATCCGGAAGACCAGTTTGTTCCCATAATATTCCATATAACTGAAATACCTCCCCCTAAAACCTGTTCATAATAGTCTCCACTATCCAGAGCACCATAGAATTTAAAAATAAGAGGTAATCTTCTATGTGTCCACTGAAGTTCTATCAATGAGTAAAGCTGATTAAATCAAACATTTGGTCATACGTTCCATGATTTTGGGTTGAGCTTAATAACGCTTTCCACTGAACAGAAGGAGAAATATATCCTTTTGCTCCAATGTGAAGGGCAGAAACCCTGTTATTTACAAATCTATTTGTCCCTACAGAATCAGTCATAGTTGTAAAAAATGGTGTTCCCATACTCAGACCATGATATGAAAAGCCACTTTGGTAGGTGCCATTATTAAAATAATTTTCGTATTGCCTGTATTCTTCCCCAAAACTTTCTGCTCCCTGATCCCCAGTATACATATATTCAACAATAAACTCACTTAGAGTAGAGAGATCAACATTATTTTTAAGATGCAGGGTAAATTGATTATCCTTGATATTCTTCAACTGCATTCCTTCCGGCAAATCAAAGGGGTGATTAATACGAAATTCCAGGCTAAAATTATCAAAGGATTGCTGATAACTTAAACGGTAACTCCCCAACTGGTTTCCAGCCGCATTGGTCTGATCACCTGACGGAAAATTTGAATTACCATCCCTTCCAAAAATATGTAAAAAATAATCACCAAGAGCTGTTGGTAAATCACGGCTACCATTCATAGCAACATAATCATCAAGTATAACAGCCAAACGATCACCTAAAGTTCCACCCCAAAATACGTAATGCGTAAGCCCCATTGTAATACTAGATGTTCGGCTTGTCTCAAATTTGAGATACAAAGACTTATTATGCATACGAGGTTTATCAACTCCAAAGGCTCCCCGCTCATCATTGATCAGTCCTTCACTGTAATCAGCTGAGAAACTAAACCAATCCCAATCCTCAATAAAGGGGAATAAATCCATTCGTGCTCAATTGTATTCGCGGATATGGTCTGTAATTCAAAGATCTTAACATTTCCCCATTAGATGAAGCCAAACCTCCAAAGTTTTCTTCATCTGCAAAAGCCCCAACTTTAAACCTGAAATTTTGATTACTTAGTTCTCCATAAGCCTGAATAATCATAGGTTTTGTCTCATCAGAAGTAACTAAAGTGGCAAAGTCAATACCATAGCCAAAGTTAAATTGCTTTCTACGTCTAGAGGTAAGCCTGTCATCTTCAGTAGATCCAACAATCCGACCTTCAAATAAAGTTTGAAAATTACGATCCAGATCATATTTACCCAACTGGTTATGGGTTAACCAAAAGGGCATGGATTCAGGCGATCCCATTAATGATGTCAATTCAAGATCAGCTTCCTTAATCTCAACCTGAGCAAAAGAAGTCGATATAAATAAAAAAAATATAACAATGCTCCAGAGTAGTTTCATTCAATAGATTTTTTGGTTTCCTCAGAAGATAAACTTACAAGATGACAATTTGCTTTCGTCTGCTAAAATGTTCAAATTGAATTATATATCGTAATTATGATTTGAGATTATAAAAATAAATAATTCAAACATATTAATTGTACTGAAATATTAAAAGATTTAAAATTTAACAATTAATATTTTAAGCTGTAGGCTATTTCCCGTCTTTGTGAATTTTCTTTTTCCGTCATTGCGAGCGTAGCGAAGCAATCTGTATCTATTCCCGTCATTGCGAATGAAGCGAAGCGAAATGCGGCAACCTGTATCGGATAGAGATTGCTTCGTCCTCCTACCGTCGTTCTCGCAATGACGCGTTGAACTGGTGTTACCTTCGATCCTTCTGTTTTTCAATCCTTCAATCAGTAAGCCGTATCCTGTCCTCTCATCATCGATCTTATAGTTAAAAGGATAATCCGGACATCCAGCAAAAAGGACCAGTGCTTCACATAGAATTTATCCATCTTAATACGATTACTTAAATCCTGATGGGTTGCAATCTCACCTCGAAAACCTTTGGCCTGTGCCAATCCTGTCAATCCTGGTTTTACAGCATGCCTTTCATTAAACCTATCTATGGTCTCCCTAAAATCCTCATTATGTTGTAAGGCATGTGGACGTGGTCCTACAAATGACATTTGTCCCAAAAAGACATTGATAAACTGGGGCAGTTCATCAATTGATGTTTTCCGCAGAATACTTCCAATCTTAGTGATACGCGAATCATGCCGTGTTGCCTGTTTCACTTTTGCAGAATCATGAACAACCATTGTTCTGAATTTATAAATATAGAAGGGTTCATTTCCTCTTCCTCCCCTGGGCTGTTTAAAAAATACCGGTCCTCTGGATTCCAGTTTAATGAGGATAGCAACAACAGGCAGTAACCACCAAAAAACAAACACAAAGAACCAGAAACTAACAAACAAGTCAAATAACCGCTTCCACATCCGGTTAATAATATCTTCAAGAGGTAGAGGTGTCAGTTTTAAGACCGGAATATCTCCGATCATCTCAATTTCCATATTGTTGTACTGATACCCCCTGTAATCCGGAATAATATTTACTTTAATCAGGTTATCCTCTGCCCAATCTACAATTTTTGCTAGTTCTTTGGGATCAACATAAACCGGATAACAATAAATCATTTTCACTTTATGTTCTTTCAGATATGGAATCACATCAGAAATTCCCCCCAGAGATAACTCTCCCCGATGCTTATCGTCAAAATATCCCAGGAAGTTATATCCATATTCATTTTTATCGTAGAGCTTTTTAAAAAGATAGCGACTTAAGTCTCCATAACCTATCATGACCACTGATCGTAGATTCCGTCCGCTACTCCTCATATATCGCTTAAAAACAAGCATTGAGAACTGGGAAATGCTCAATACGAAACAAGACATAATTATAGTAAGCCCAATCTGGAATCTTGAAAACGATATATCAAGCAACCATAAAAAGAAAAGAATAAAAAATGCATACAGAAAATAGGTTTTCACTAATAAGCGTAAGAGCTGACTAAATTGTATTGTCCGTGAGATAAAATATACTCCCATGAATATTGCAGGCAACAACCAGGATAAGCTCACAACAAACCCCAATATAAAAGGAAGACTACTCTGTTCAAAATAGTTACTCCCCATGAAACTTAAAGCCACCAGTAATGACACAAGATTTACAAATACCAAATCTATGATAATATGAATTGGCCTTACAATCTTGCCATACTGGATAATTGTGCCGAGTTTCTTAAACATGAAAACAAATTTAGTTAATTAATTCGGGTTATGAATTGTGAGTTTCGGGGTTTGGTTTTGACTTTGCTTGCCCCGTCATTGCGAGCGTAGCGAAGCAATCTGTATCTTCAATTGCATCATTCCATTTCATTACACTTGCAATGACGCGTTGAGCTAGCTAACGTTACTGTCAATCCTTAATCAACTTCAAAAGATACTGCCCATAGCCATTTTTACATAAGGGTTCTGCCAATACTCGAAGTTGTTCATCTGATATCCATTTATTGCGCCAGGCAATTTCTTCAATACAGGCAATTTTTAGTCCCTGGCGAGATTCAACCGTTTCTACATAGGTACTGGCATCAAGAAATGATTTGTGTGTCCCGGTATCCAGCCATGCATAACCTCGTCCCATTAACTCTACCTTTAATCGTTTTTCATCCAGATAGTGCTGATTAACGGTTGTTATCTCATATTCACCACGTGCTGAAGGCTGAACCTCACTCGCAACCTTCACCACATCATTTGTATAGAAATACAAGCCAACTACTGCATAATTTGATGCCGGCTTTTCAGGTTTTTCTTCAATGCTGGTCACATTTCCTTCTTTATCAAAGGTCGCTACTCCATAACGTCCCGGATCATTAACATAGTAGCCAAATACAGTAGGTTTCTTTTCTACTTCCACATTGTGACAGGCTTCTTTTAACAAGTCTGTGAAACCATGTCCGTAGAAAATATTATCCCCCAACACCATGCAAACATCATCATCATCAATAAACTCAGCACCTAAAATAAAAGCCTGTGCCAAGCCATCCGGACTAGGCTGTACTTTATAGCTAAACGATAAGCCCAACTCCTCTCCTGTTCCCAGTAACTTCTCAAAGTTGGGCAGATCCTGAGGTGTGGAAATAATCAATATCTCACGTATCCCTGCCAGCATTAATACCGATAAGGGATAATAGATCATTGGCTTATCGTATATCGGCAATAATTGTTTAGATATTGCTTTGGTTATAGGATATAGTCGTGTACCGGATCCTCCGGCGAGAATGATTCCTTTCATACGTATTAATTTTCTGGTTATTAATTACGAGTTTTTATATCATCATTGCAAACACAATAAAACAACCTATTTCCATTAATCTATTACCTTTTCGCATCATTCTTCCTATTTAAATCCCAACCAAGTATGATTTAAACTTCTGCAATAATTGTTACCGGACCACCATTCCCATTTTCAACACGTATAGGAGCCACAATTACACGTTTTACTTTTCTATCTATCTCCTTAAGGGACATATCTTCAACAATGAAGATTGCCTCCTGATTATTTCCAGACTTTAATAATTCCTGATGTGCAGCTTTTCCCTCTGTTTTAAATAATGGAGATGTGAGTGATATAAAATCAAATCCGATACATCTTAATTTTCGAAATTTGTTTCTCCATAACTTACAAAGTTCTTCTGAAATACCAGGGTATGACTGCCAATATTCATCTGTTGATCTTTTTTGCTCAAAGCCTGTTCTTATCAATAATAATTCTGTTGCTTCACCAATGCTATCCCAATCATAAGAAACAACAGTTATTAACATTCCTTCGTTACATGGAATATCAATTAAACAAACCTGATTAAATACAAATGAATTTGCATTATAATTTTCAAATTGCTTTCCCGTATTATAAAAATGATAAGGAAGATCAATGTGTGTTCCAAAATGATTATTGGTAAAAGACCAGGAAGACGTGTTAGCTGTTGCGCCCTCACTTATCTCTGTATTTGGGCGAACAACAAACTTATCCCTATTCCCATAGGAAGGCGTGTCCTCTCCCAAAATATGCGATAAAAATATAAAAGACATACAAACTAAACTTAAGGATTTACAGGAACCTTAACAACTACCTTTTTTATAAATTCGGGCTTTTCCGTAAAAATCTGTGGGGCATGTGCATCGTTTGGGAAAAACAATGCAAAGATACCTTCACCTGTATCTATAAATGTATTTTGCCCTTCTCCATCATAAAATGTACGATCATTTTCTTCATCATATGGAATAGAAGGAATTAGTTCATCAGACAATGGAGTCCATTGAATACGTTCTCTTCCTCGCAAACAATATTGAATATCGATGAATTTCTTATGTGCCTCCCAGCCATATTGAAATTTTTCACTGGTTTCGTATTCCATCACGTTAGCAATTAAACCAAGTGCTATCTCATATGAACCATTGGGAGTTTCTGCTGATAGCGTTCTTATAAATTCAAAACTTTGTGTGAAAAATGGATTTATATCTTTATATAGCGAAACATTATCAAGTGTATCAGTAATCATAAATTTATCTTTTTTTGAATATATATTTTCCTTTAAAAGGTCCAAATGGAATGTGACTATAAACAGCCACTTGCATAAAATCATTTAAAACACCTAACTCAATACAGAACAATCTAATATCAGTATTAAATTCTTCTGTATTGGATAATATTGGAATTTCTTTTGTGCAATTATCGAAACTGATATACAACTTATCAGGGAAAACCATATCCATAAATAATTTTTCTTTTTCTTCTTCTGAAAAACCAAATAAAGATAAATATTTAACACGCTTAAAAGCTTCCAATTTTCCACCAATTCCAGCATTGAATATCTTAACTCCAATATCATCAAAAAACTTTCTCCCAACCTCAAACTGTTCTAACATCTCATGCACAGTTGGATTATGGTAACTACGTCCCTTACCAAAATACCTTGGATCAAAATGATTGGGATCATCATCTTTTTCTGCTTTCCATTCGCGCGAATTGCTTTTTTTTACTTTCTGTTCTCCAAATGTCATATCTACTCCTAAAAGATAAATTTCAGAAAATCCCAAATAGGCTGCAATTTGCATCCCTGCATTAACAACTGTTTTATTTATTCCACATTTTGGAAGATCTGTTCTAAATTCCGGGATATCAGTATTTAAATACAGAACATTTGAATGATTACCTATTCTTTTTTTAAAATTAACATTTGATGGATGTAAATCCGGGAAAAATGCATAATCAACATTAGGCAATATGTATTCTTTAACCTCACTTGACATATCATTTATTAACAAATCATCGGTCATTACATAAAAAGATGGTTTCCAATTTAGCCTTTCCTGCATCAAATTAATGCGATTAAAACACATTGTATATTCATCTTTCAATAAATGAAGTTCTGTTTTGTTTAAGCTAGGACCGTTCCCCATAATAAATACTCTTTTACCTTTATATTTATCTTTGAGTTTATCCCATTCTCCAAAATCATTTTTAAGACAAAGACGTTTCAGTTTTACAAGTGAGAAATTGTAAAGACGTTTGAAAAAAACATAAGCCCCATCATTAATTAGAATATTTCTAGACTTTTTGATGAAACTATTCATACTATCCTTTTATCTTCTTCATTTGTAATTCTGCATTTTTCCCCATAAAAAAGAAGTCTGTACTAAATGCAATGAAATTATACCCTTCATCAATTTTATCTTTCAATTTTTGATATTCAGGATCAATTACATGAAACCCCATGCTTTTTTTATTATTAAGGCAGGCTGTTTTAAAACTTTCTAATGCAGATTTTACATCATCTCGTTCATACTCCCCTGGGTATCCCATTGAACCAGATAAGTCATAAGGACCAATAATCACGCCATCAATACCCGGAGTATTTATTATTTCTTCGATATTATTTATACCATCAATATGCTCGACTTGTGCAATTAGCACTGAGTTTTTATCCACCCACTCTTTATATTCATCAAATGCATAACCATATTGTTGTGCACGATTTAAGCCAACCCCCCTCTTCCCTACAGGAGGATATTTAGCATATTCAACGGCTTTTTGGGCATCTTCTGCATTACATACCATTGGTACAATTACACCATTTGCCCCTGCATCTAAAACACGTTTAATGATAACTTCTTCATTTTTACTAACTCGGATAAGAGCAGCCATATCATAAGATTGTATTGAAGCAATCATATTTTGTGTAATGGTCAAGTCTAAAGTTGTGTGTTCCAAATCGATAGTTAACCAATCAAACCCTGCATGTGATAATATTTCAATAACAGACGTATGCCCTATTGTAATCCAGCTCCCAATCGTTAACTCATTGTTTGCCAGCTTTGCTTTTAATGGATGATATTTCATTTCTATAAAATATTATTGTATTGTTTTTATTTAAAGTTCGAGTTCTCCCGAATGAAATCTGGACAACAGAAATTCTGCCCAATGAAAATCAGTCATTGTATCAATATCTGCAGCTTCCAAAGCACTTATCGGATACATCATTGGTTTTGAACCTAACCTGTTTTTTATTTTATGGTTTGTCTCTTTTGAGAATATATAAAAACATGAATTTTCCTCATATATTGGCTCCAAATCCTGTGTTCTGATTAAATGTTTTGGATCATGATTAATCCCCTCTCCATTTTTCCAATAAAACCTTGTCTGAATTGGTGTTACTGAAAATAATGCATCATGTTCCGATTGATTAAAGAAATCCTCAATAGCTTTATCAATTGTTCTTGGTTGTACCATGGGATTAGTACTATGAGTTTGAATGAAAAATTGATTGTCTGTTTGCTTAATATCATATTCAATTAATGGCTGGATACTTACCATATCTCCTATTAAAAAATCAGGTCTCTCAAGAATGCGTACTTTTTCAAAACCGTTAACGATATCTGCAATTTCTTTCGAATCAGTATTAATCAAAATTTCATTCACATACTTTGATTCGGATAAACTCTCAATAATCCAGTGACAAGCTGGCTTTCCGTTTAATAATCGAATATTTTTATTAGGAACTCTTTCACTATGCCCTTTCATAGGGACGAGTGCTGTTATTGCTGGTATTTTCATACTATTAAAGTTGTTTATTATTATAGGTATAGTATGGAACTCACACTTGTTTTAATTATCCTCTCAGGTATATTTTCCCACATGCTCGTTTCATTGGATTAAAAATTGTAATTCAGGTTAAATAGATACTTTAATAGTAATCTTTTTGATCATTTCAGGTTTTCCAACATAATGTTGAGGCCCATGACCATCTTCCGGGAACATGATAGCAAAAACTCCATTACCTATTATTACTTCCGTACCATATTCATATGGATCTTTATAAAATGTTCGATCCTTAACAGGATCATAAGGAATATTTACGTTCATTCCTTTTATAGGAGACCATTTTATTCTCTCCAACCCTTTAATTGAATATTGAATATCAATTACATGATTGTGCGCTTCATAACCTCTTTCGAAATTCTCAACTGTACTGTATTCAGTTACAATGGCCTTAACATTATCATTTATCGGATAAGTTCCCGGAGCGATATCTTCCTTCGCATTTTTTAGGAATTCTAGTCCTGCATATATATCAGATGAAATATGCTTATAAGTATCTATATGGTCCAATTGTCCAAGAATCATAATATCATTACCTTAATTCATTATCAAAATATTCTGCAATCCATGCTTTGAAATTGTCATCAGCATCCATAACGTTTTTAAAGATTTTCCCATAACCTTTATTTAGGATAAGACCGAGTTTAGATCCAACGTTCTTTTTATCCTTACTCAACGCTAAGAGATAGGTTTCTAAATCAATACCTTTAATATCATAACCTTCCCATATCCATTCTGTCAATTCCCGAACATCATTACGAACTTCCTGAGGAATAAGACCTAACTTCACAGAAACAAAATTAGCCATATCCATACCAAAGCTAACCGCAATTCCGTGAGGAACTTTATAGTTTGTCAATGATTCAATAGCATGTCCGAAAGAATGACCATAATTGAAGACTTGTCTTTCATTCTTATCGAATTCATCAATTTCAATATATCCTTTTTTAATCTCCAAGCTTCGCGCAATCAAACCAGCTAATACCTTTTTATCTGTTTTTGCCTGTGGATAATCTGCTTTAAACCTTCTAAAATCCTCTTCACCTGCAACGATATAATAATGTAACATTTCCCCTAATCCAGATTGGATTTCTTTTTCTGTCAAGGTATCTAAGAAAGCTGGATTTATAAAAATGTTATTAGGGGGGTAAAATCCTCCAATCTGGTTTTTATATTCACCGAAATTTATGGATGTTTTGCTCCCAATACAGCTATCACATTGCGCTAATAAAGTAGTGGGGAAAAAGAGCCAGCCAACTCCTCTATACATAATAGAAGCCATAAAAGCTGTGGTATCCTGGGTTATTCCTCCTCCAATCGCTACCAAACGATGGTTTTTACGAAATCCATTCCCAATTAAATAGTTAATTATAGGTTCTACTCCCTGATAGCTTTTTTGCTTTTCAGTAGCATCAATGCCATAATGATTATAATTTTCCAGAATATCCTTTAGTTCATCAATATATAATTCCTTGATTTTATTATCAATGATGATAAAATCCCCTTCTTTTAGATTTTGTTTTAAAGTTTTAGCAGTATCATTAATAAACTGAACTTCATAGTTATGAACAATTGATTTTACTTTAAAATTATACATTGGTGTACCCTCCGTCTATTGTTATGTTTTGTCCTGTTAGATAAGTGTTCAAATCACTACATAAAAAAGCAATTACATTTGCCATTTCATTAGGTTCAGCCATGCGTTTTGCAGGAATAATTTCAGAAATTGAATCTAATTGTTCTTTTGTGTTCGTGTTTTTCGTAAGTTCTGTTAAGGTAAACCCAGGACTTACTGCATTAACCATGATATTTTTAGAAGCCCATTCCACTGCTAGCGTTTTCGTTAAGCCAACGATTGCATTTTTAGAGGTACAATACATAGAGCGCCCTGGACGAGTAATCACACTCCAGATAGATGCAATATTTACTATTCTTCCATAATTATTAGCTAGCATTTTTGCTCCAACAACTTTTAAAACCTGAAAAGGACCATTAACATTAATATCACTTAACCATTTAAAGTCATCATACGAAACATTTTCAAAGTCAGCAATCTTATTAACACCTGCATTATTTATACACACATCTATCTTTTCAATTTTATCTAGTTCTTCCAAAAAACTAAGAGTTGAGTCTTCCCTTGAAAAATCAGCCTGCATGTAATGCTTATTTGGAATCGCCTCTGCCTCTATTTGCTTATTTAATGTTTCAATTTCTTCTTTTTTTGTACCTGTTAAAATCAGGTTTGCATTGCAACTGTATAAAACATCTGCAATTGCTTTTCCTATCCCCCGGGTTCCTCCGGTTATAAGGACAGTCTTACCTGTAAAATCAATTTTCATTTTTTAAGATATTTATGAGATAGATAAAAATTCCTCATCTTTGGCCAGATAATTTACAATCAGATGATCCAATATCATGTGAATATCCTCAATCGGTCCATAATCTTTATCTTTATTAGGAATATAAAGAGGAACATCTGCAATTTCTTTAAGCTTTCCTCCTTTAAATCCAATAAAAGCAATTGTTTTTCCACCAAGCTCTTTTGCATATTCAGTAGCTTTAACAACATTAGGAGAATTACCACTAGCTGAAATTGAAAGGAGCACATCCCCCTCATTAAACTTTCCTCTCATTTGTTCGACAAAAATGTCATCAAAAGAATTATCATTACCAACTGCTGAGATTAGCGATATATTATCAGTTAATGCTTCAACTTTAGGACGAAAATTTGTGAAATTGCGTACAAAAAACCTGAAATCTGCATGCATATGTGAAGCTGTTGTTGCACTGCCTCCATTACCGGCAATATATAATGTATTCCCATTTTTAAATGCATCAATCATTGTAGTTACGACATCATTTAATATGTCAATTTCTATAAGATTTAACAACTCAATAATACTCCCCTTATATTCATTAAGGTGATGTTGTAGTGTATTTTTTCTTTTCAATTTCATGACATCATAATTTATGTTAATATTTTACATGTTTAAATGTTACTAACTTTTATTGTAATACAAAAATTAATCTCTTCAAATTAGGTAAATTATAAAAAGAATAAGATACAAGATCAGTAAGACTAGAGAATAATTCTAAAATTTACGATTGAAAGACAAACATGAGATTATTATTTACTCTTTAATCACCTTTTTATCTTCCAGAAACTTCTATCGAATATGCAATTATGTGTAAAAATTAAATTGGGAAAATATTTGTACTAAAAATCTTTTTGAGCGTAGCATTTATCAATAATACGCATTAATTTTTGAGCATCTTTAGAGTTCCCTATTGTAATAGGAGTATCATTTTCAATAGCCTTCATAAAATGTTCCATCTCATATTTCCAACTATTGTTTCCTTTATAAGTAATACGCTCCTCATCTTCCCAAGTGGCAGCAGGAGCAGCAGTGCGACTTTTTGCAATAGATAATACCTCTTCGCCATATGACATTGAAGATGTAATCAATCCATTTAATACCATATAGCCTTTTTCAAGAAATATCTCCAATGAAAATAAATGACGCCATTGTGTCATCGTTGAGTGTAAAGAAGCGGCCATACCATTTGCTGTATTTTTTAGGATTACAAAAGCATTATCTTCTGTATCCATTTGCCAATATAGATTAGAAATCTCAGCCTGGACTCTGTCAAAATCACCTCCCAGATAAAGAAATAAATCTAACATATGGATCCCTTGATCTAATAAAATACCTCCCCCTGCAAGCTCTTTCTTTGAACGCCATTCATTATAATAATCGGCAGTAACACTTTTACCATATCTTCCACGCATCCATATAACCTTACCATAAGTATCACTATCGATAAGTTCTTTCATATTCATGATACTATCATGATGTCGATGATTAAAACCATACATCAATTTTTTACCATTACTCAATTGTTCCGCTGCTCTTACTTCTTTTATATCCTTTTCGGTAAATGCAGGTGGTTTTTCACAAAAGACATGCTTCCCTGCATTGAGTGCAGCAATTGCCAATGGCTTATTTAAATAGTTCGGTGTACAAATTATCATTACATCAATATCCGGATGATTAATAATCTCTTCATGGGACAAATTAGGGACGCCTACTTTTTGTGCTGCCTCTCCTGGTTCAGAAACAGCAATCAATTCGCAATTACCTACTTCTTTCAAAGCATCATGGCGTATTTGTCCCATTTTGCCATATCCAATTATTCCAACTTTATACATAATCTATTTGTTTAAAACATCTATTAGATTCTGGCATGCATCAATTTCCATTTGAAGTTTACCTTCACTTGCATACGACCCCAGATGTGGAGTTAATACGATATTTTCCAATTCACATAATTTCCCGGTATAAGGTTCTTGGGAGAAAACATCAACGGCAGCTCCTGTTAATTTTCCTTTTAACAAAGCATTGTATAATGCATCTTCATCAACGACTCCACCACGTGCAATATTTACTAGAAATGCACTATCTTTCATAAGTGACAACTCATTATCTCCAATGACCGGTGTTTTATCTTTATTCCCGGGAATATGAAGTGTAATAACATCTGATGTTTGTAAAACTTCATCGAAAGAAGCCAATTCTACTCCATTTTCCTTTGCCCAGTTCTCATCCGGATATAAATCAAAACCTATAACTGGATTTTTTATTCCCCGGAAGAGTTCTGCTACCATCCTTCCAATTCGACCTAAACCTATAATCCCAATTTTTTTATCCAATATTAAATTACCAATTTGTTTCTTCCATTGCTTCTGTTTTAAAGCTGCATCTGCTTGTGGAATCTTTCTCAATAATGAAAGTGCCATTGCAAGTGTTAACTCAGCAACTCCCCGAGTTGGTCCATCGGGAGTATTTACGACTGTAATACCCTTCTTTTTTGCATATTCCAAATCGACACTATCCATTCCGACACCAACACGACTTATACACTTTAATCGGGGTAAGGCATCCATTACTTTAGGAGTAAGAGGCTCAACTCCAGCGACAATGCCAATACAATCTTTGGCTAGTTCAATAACTTCATCTTCTGTAAGTTTCCTTCCATAGGGATTATTAATAACTTCATACCCATTCTTCTTTAATAAATCAAATGGTTCGAGACCTACTTGCCCCATAGATGATGGTGAGGTTAGTACTTTGTTCATTTTTTATATTTTTGAATATATATATTCATATTTCTTTCCAATTGCATTCCACGAATACTTTTCGTTGGCATGTTTTTGAATTTCAGGTTTAGTGTAAATTGAATGCTTTTTATTAAAAAACATCTCAATTGTATTTTCTAGCTCATCGTCAGAATTGTAAATAATGCCTGTGTGCTTGTCAACATCTTCAGGAATACCACCTGTATTTTTTGCAATTACGGGCAGACCATATCGATATGCTAAGAATGGTAATCCACTTTGATAAATAAAATTATAAGGCAAACTAATTATATCAGCAGCCTGAAAATAATGCTGTATGTCTTCATTTGAAATAAAACCAAATTCGGTTGTAATAAAATCTTTTTTTACAAGTTGTTCTATTTTATTTTGATAAGTCTTATTTAATTTTGAAAACTTTCCAGCTATAAGTAATTTATATTTATATTTCCCTTTATTATTTAGATTATCAACAGCATCGATTAATGATTCAATGTTTTTGTTAGGAGATATTCTACCAAAAAATAATATAACTCTATCACCAGAATTTATTCTAAATTTTGTTTTTGAATACTCAATCGATATTTCAGGATTAATTGGTGCATAATTATTAATTCCATGTGGTACCACTTCTACCTTCTTTTCTGAAATCCCATTTGTTATTAACAAGTTTTTTACAAATTGATTATGAGTGATAAAACAATCAACACTATTAAAAAACATTCTTTTTGTTCGTGATAATTTTACATCTTTTTCAGAAATATTTTCTTCTGATAAGTGAAGGCGACTTATATCATGAACTTTATATACGATTTTTATTTTTGTGAATTTCTTTAAAAGAGAGAATATTATTTCATCTAAAAAAGGGAACCAGGTATTTAACCATTCTATGTGTATAATACATGCTTTATTTTTAAATATCAAATATGGAATTAATTGAAGATAATATAAAAATTGAGATAACATTTTATTTTTTACTATGTTGTCAAGAAAATAAGTAAAATGTAGATTCGTAGATTTTATACTATCAAACAATTTTTTATTCTTCGATGAATCGATAATCGTGTAGTTATATTCTTTATCCTTTATGCCTGAAATTATACCATAAAGATAATCTAGCTGATGTCCAGCATATATTATTAATAATTCCATAATATTATTTTATGAAATCTCTATTTAAAAAGTAATAATGGTTATCAAACGGACCTAACGGTAAATGAGTTAAAATTTTTTCTTTAATTAGATTTAAAGCTTCATCAAGTTTTATCTTAATTACCTTATTTTCAGACCACATTACGTCTTCACTATGTTCAACAGATTCACTTTCTAATGTAAGAAATGAATCTATTCCATACCCATTAATAAGATCCTCAAATTTACTTTTAATCTCATCTTCAGAGTAACCTAGAGCTTGTATAAAATCCATCTTTTGAAATGATTTTACGTTACTATTATACCCTGCATTATAGACCTTACATTTAGTTTTTGAAAAATATTCTGCAAGAAAATTCAAGCCAGATAAAATTCGATCAACAGTTGTTTGATCAGGCTGATGATATTTCCTACCCTTACCAAAATACCTAGGATCAAAATGATTAGGATCATCATCTTTTTTGGATTGAATACTTGTTACTTCTTTTTCATCCAACACATCAGTTGTTTTATGTAATTTATAATTAACATCAACACCTATGAAAAATATTTCATCAAAACCTAAATACTTTAAAATCTGAAATGCTGGATATATTACAGTTCCCCCAGTTCCTACATGTGGAAGAAAATTTGAAAATTTCACTGGATCCTGATGAAGGAAATAAACATTTTTATCAAATGAAATAAAATCAAGAAAATTTCTATTATCTAATTTATCGACATCCGGAAAAAAAGACATTTGTGTCTTTTTAATCATCTCAGATACTTCTTCTTGCATATCTTCAGCAACGATAGCGTCATCTACCATATAAAAATTAGGTAACCAACCAATACGTTCAAGCATTAAATTAAATCGATTAAATGCAAATGTGTATTCGTTTTTAAGAAGATAAAGAGGCGTTTGGTTTAAACTTGGGCCATTCCCAATAATAAATGCTCGTTCACCCTTATATTTATCTTTAAGTCTTTTGAACTTAAAGTAATTTTTATAAAAATAGAAATGAGTTATACGGTAGCAATACCTACTTAAAAAGCGACTTAGTCTTTTATAAAAAGAATCTTTAATCATTATGTGCATATTATGATTTATATATATTGACAATAATTGTTTTTTAGCAGCAAAATAATTGAAAGCAGATTAGTTTTTATTCCAAAATTTAAAAATGCATTATGGTTATTAAAATTTTAAATAATTTAAAATCTAACTTTTTTTACAAAAGATTAAATAAGAACTGTAGAAAGAACTAATTTGGGTTTAAATCTATTCAGGATGTTCTTATGTGAGGAATTATAGAAAACACCTCAATAACAACAATAGTTTAACATCTAAATCATTACCATAAAAGAACAATTAACTACGAAAGCTTTTTTCAATAAAATCGAAATTCATGACAGCAACTAAAAAATTTCACAAAAAAAACTAAACCACTATGGATTGAAAATCCATAGTTTATTTTGGAAAAATGAAATTTTTCTTGTTCACTCAAATATCCAGTTCCCGCTCTCTGTATTGGGTTTGTCCCGATGATGTTCAAGATATTCTTGTACCATTTCATCGGTTATCTGACCTGTACTCCATGCCCCATATCCTACAGTCCAAAAATGCTGACCCCAATATTTCTTTTTCAAAGATGGAAATTCAACTTGAAGCAAACGAGAAGTTCGACCTTTTAGCTTTTTCACCAAAGTACTCACACTCATTGAGGCAGGGTATTCAACATGGATATGGACATGGTCTTTACTCACAACTCCTTTCAAAATTTGAACATTCTCACTATTACAAATCTGAACTATCAAATCCCTTGTCCGGTGTTGAATATCTACTTGCAATACATGATAGCGATACTTGGTCACCCAAACTAAGTGGACCGACAATTTACTTACACTATGGCTCATTCGTCTATAGTCAACCATATTGTAAATCTAAAGAATTTATAGAAACTAAAGTAGCTGCAATGAAATTGCAGGGTTTTAACCATTAACTAGAAAATAAAATACTTTAACAAATTTAAATTCTACGTTTCTTCACAAAAGAAATTGGAGCAATTCCAAACATAACAGCACGGACTACAATTCGAAGTTTAATAAAAGCTAGTGCATAAAAAGCAAGACTTACTGCACTTCTTTTTATATAACATTTATTATTCTTATAAAAATGACTGTATTCATTGGTATTCCAATAATCATAAGCAATTATTATTGAATAAACAAGATATTCAACAACAATCTCTCTAAGTAAAAATTTTAAGAAAAACTCTTTTATATCTGTTTTTATATAATCTTGTATTTGACTCGAAACTCTAATTAAATCCTTAGATCTTTTTAGCGAACCTTTTGCGGTTATTGAACCCGATTGACGAATTCGGTAATAATATATCCCTTCTTTTAATACTTTAATATCACCCGCTTTATGTATTAATTTAATTCCATACTCTAAATCTTCATGATATATATTAGGATAAAATTCTAAATTGTTATCTATTAAAAACAACCTTTTAATAACAAAGCGCTGAATTGCCGAATGACGTATTCTATGTGAAAAATAATCATTATATGAAAAATAACTATCTTGCAAAATATTAAAATCATTTCCGATAATCTCATTCCCATCTTCATTTATTTTAATCAAAGGTGTTGAAATAACATTATAGTTATTTATCGATAATTGATGTAAAATTGTAGTTATTGAATTAGAAGCAATCCAATCATCACTATCTATAAACCATACATATTCTCCATTAGCAGCTTTCAAACCATTATTCCGAGCCATACTTAAGCCTTGGTTTTCCTGGTTTATGATTTGTAGGTTATTATATTTTTCTGCGAACTCATAAACGATTTCCATACTGTTATCAGGAGTACCATCATTTATAACAATTACCTCATATATATCCAAACTTACATCTTGTATGTAAATAGAATCTAAACATTGTCTTATATATTTTTGAACATTATAAACAGGTATAATTATACTTAATATCATTATTTATATTGATTAAATATTGTTTTAAACGTATAAAAAACACAACAAATAAAAGGTGAAACCCTACTGATACCCCAGGTATAGAAGACAATGTTTTATCTGCCAAAAATAATAGAATAAGAAAAACTACTGGTTTTAATTCCCTTCTTCTTAGAATAAGAATAGGGATATATATAGTTAAAAAAAATGCTATACATCCAAGTATGCCATAATCAATTAGTAAAGGAAACCAAACACTTTCAAGCCCATAAGCTCCCTCAACTTGTCGAACTATCTCGTTTGTCGCAAATGCATAACCATTACCAATAATTGGAGATTTTGCCCAATAATTTAAAACAACTGCTATTTGTCCTTCTCGCATATCGGTACTACTACCTTCTACACTTTCGGTTTCACTAAATGACTTGTATACTTGAGAGATATAATCTGAAGTATAACTATATACTACTGGAGTAAATATTACGATAAATACAATAATTCTAATAGTATTTTTTTGAAAAAGGAATTTCGGATTAACAAAAGCCAACAATCCGACAGCAAAACCTGCAATAACAGAACGTGTACCCGTGAAAAACACACAACAAAATAATCCCGCTAGCAATATGTATATCTTTGAACTAAGCAGGAATAACTTATTAAAATAGGTCTTTAAAAGTAGTAGTGTTATAAACCACATACCTGATAACATTCCAGCAGCACCAAGAAATGGAGCAAAAGACTGCATCCTTTTTAGTCCAAACCGAACAAAACTATCAGGAGCAACTAATAAACTAATAATACCCTGTTGAGAAAGATATTCCATAATAAGATTTGAACCTGTAATGACTTCATAAAAACCATATACGACAAACAAACTAGATAAAATAATCAATGTTTTAACAAACAACTTCAAATTCTCATAAGAATCCAAACAAATCCATAAAAGACAAGGATAAATATACACGGATATCATTAACATCATAGTAGCTCCAGGGTGAAACCGAGGTATATTAGACAAGCAATAAGACAGGAACACGATTCCGGTAACCCATTTAAATGGATAAGCATATTTAATTATACTTCTTTTAGAAACATTAAAAGGGAAGAATAGTAAGGCAAAGAATGCTGATAAAGAAAATATTCCTCCATTTCCAGGGAAACTGAATGGTACATAAAAATTATCAAGAAAAGGACTGATAATTGCCAACACTACAACTGTTTTTTTATAATAAAAAAACAGAAATAATAAACAGATTAAGATTATAATGTAATTGATAATCATATAATGTTATCCAATTAAAGCCTCTTTTAGATAACTTAAAGAGAGATTTCGATGTTTGGCTAAATTTTTCTGAACTATTTCATTGTCCCAAACTGTATTTAATGTCGAAAAATCTTCTCCTACCGAAATAGCCCTGTATTCAATATTAAGCAGTTTTAAAAGATTTAATTGTCTATCATCATTTTCAGTCTCATTATTTACTACAGTGTAAAAAGGAATTCCATAATTAATTGCAAATGATGTCCCATGAAATGAGGATGTAATAACAAATGAAGCATTTTCAAAAAGCTCTAAAAATTCTGACGGAGCAAGTCCTATTGCTGATACTGCAATATCTTTTAATTGATTAGGAATAGAACCTATAAATATAACAGCATAACCAGTTTCTTTTTGGACATGTTCTATCAAATTATAGATATAAGGAATTACATTGAAAGCATAATTAAGTACATAAGCTAAAATATATTTTTCGCCTAATACTTTCTTTTTTCTCACAGGACACAATAGTCTCCAATCATTTGGTGTAAGTAAAAGTGTTGGATCTAAAACCACCGGAATATCTTTACCTAGCAGTTCTTTAACAACCTTAGTCCCGCCTTGTTCTCTTACTGAAAGGTATGAGTACCTACTTAAAAGTTTTTTATATCTCTCTCTATATTTATTCGGAATATTTGAGCAAGCAAAGCTCGAGGCATATGCGATTTTTTTTGCCTGATCAGGAGCAAACGAAAGTAAGAAAGAGGCATCTCCTTTCATAAAACGAGGATTCCAAACCTGATCACTCCCAGTGACATAAATATCAAAAACCGGAGGATTAGCTAATAGTTCTTCCTTTGTTGAATATTTAATCCCATTTAATTTATAATACTTCTTCCAAAATTTTTCAATTTTGATTTTCTTTCTTTTAGCATCATACCAACTTGGTTTTAAAGGGAACCACTCCTTCACACACGATTTCCATGTTTTTTGATATGCTTGTAACTGATTCTTGTTGAAATGATATATGTTAGGATATATATAATCTATCAATTCACACTCATATCCCATATCAGTGATAACTTTTTGCAATGCATAAGCCTGTAATGCAGAACCATAATTATTTACCTTATGCATTGTAATAATTCCAACTGTCATTTTATTTAGCATTACAAACGGGTTTTAATTTTTTTAAATGCTTGTACTGGATGCATTAATAATTTCAGATGGTGACTTATCATTTTTCTCATATCAATCAGTTTTACTTCTACACTCAGAGTTACAGAAGAAGAACGAAGCATCCACATATAAATACCATATAAAATTGGTTTTGAAGGGGATCTTTTCATTTGCCCTTCTGTTACTACAGAAATATCTTCAAAAATAAGTGTAAGTTTCGGTTGTAACATCTCAACTATTTGTCTCCCCTTTTCTGTTATTGCTAATACTCCACTCACACCTTTCTCTTCATCTTTATAAGTAGGCCCCCATAAATCACCAATACGCATGTCAGCAGAAGATGCTATACCTTTATATTTACATTTTTCATAACAAGCTTTTCCCAAACAACTATCATTTAAAAACATTTTATAGAATAGATCTCCTTTACTAAATAGAGAGAAATAAGTTCTCTCATTACTCTTAGCTGTTATTGCCCATGAATCATGCCAGCCAGTTTTTTTGTTTCGCCATGATAATTCTGTAAACTCTTCTATTCTATTTTCAATCGATTTTAGATATTTTTTCCACATCAAATGAGAAGGAACGCCGTGACAAAAAAAGTCCATCAATACAAAATTGGATTCGATCTTTTTTCCCCTGATATATCTTCGTAATGAATCTATTTGGCAGGGAGTTCCTGAAACAAAATATTTTTCATCTTTTGAAAAATTCGAAAAAGCATCAACAGTATAACTTTGGATGTATTTTGATCCTATACTTGCCTCAAAATCTTTTTCATTATCGGCAATAAAATGTTCTGCGCGCTGTTTTTCAATATTATATTTAACCCCACAAACTTTATAACCTTCAGTTAAAAGGTGTTTCCCAGTCTCGAAACCAATCCCACCCGAAGAGCATTTATATCGAACATCTTCATTATTACTCCAAGCTGCATAACCGTCAATCCTCTTATTATCATCTAATGATAATTTTTCGTGTGTATAAGCACAAACCGAAAGGCATACCCCACAATCAGTACATTTATCGATATTGCTTATTTTCGGTTGAAAAAAACCCTCTTTATTCAATTCAATATTAATAATATGGGAAGGGCACGCTATTGCACATACTCCACAACCATAGCAATTTCTTATCTTGGAAATATTTTCCATAACTAAAATCCAACTGCATTAATCAGGTAATCACGAGATCTTTTTTGTTCAATTATAATGTTCTCCAATAACTTTTCTCGATCAATTTGGTGTGTAATTAACTCATTCCCTTTCTGTGATAAATCCTGATTTAATAAATGACTAGATAACGAAAAAATATTCAATAGGTTAGTTATTCTGCTTCCTCTTTGGTTTGGAAGAAGGAAAGAAAAGAAGTTTTTTGCAAGCAAAATAGAAAATGCACTTGCATGAAAAGAATCAGTAAAAACAATTTCAGCATTTACAATCCATCCTAAAAATTCCTCGGGCCCGGCATCAACTATGTACTGGTATTCGCTTGATTTTATAGGTATCAAGTTTTGAGTCAAGACAATTAATTCATATCCTAATTCCGATTTAATTTTCTGAGCATATTTTATTAATGATCGGTTATTCCCTAACGAAAAATAGAAGATATATTTTTTTGTAATATCTGGTTTTTTTGCAATTGACTTCCAATATGAAATGTCAAGTAAAAATACAGGGTCTAAAACAACTTCAACATTCTTTTGAGTTAAATTCATCAGTAATTCTTTTCCTTCTTCTTCTCTAACTGATAGGGTATCGTATGATGAAATCCATTCTTTATATTTAGATTTTATCTGATAAGGGAGGCTCGTTACTCCAAAACTGGGTGCATAAGAAATCTTTTTTCCTTCATTCATCACAAATGTCAAAAAGAATGGCTCTACAGCATAAATATTCCCTGGATTCCAAACTTGATCACTTCCAGTTATATAGATATTATATAAAGGTGGATTATTATATAACTCATCTATACTGCAAAATCTATTGGAAAGTTTTATTTGAGCATTAAAAGAATCAAATTTTTGCTGCCTAAAAAACAAAGCTTCCGTATTATTAACTTTTTTCTGAACTTTTAGTTTGATTTTACTTATTGAAAATGATATAATTTTTTTCAATATCCTTTCTGCTAAGAAAGGTTTTTTTTTCTTAAGTAATTCCGTATACTTTTCACTTTCAATGTAGTCTTTATGTGTTGGCCGTGCAAGGTCAATTATTTCACAATTATATCCCTGTGTTTGCAAGTAGTGGTATAGTGCAAAAGACTGTAAACATGCTCCATAATTCGGGGAATTGTGTATCGTTATTATGCCAATCTTGTTATTCTCATGCATCTGCTTATTCAATTATTTGTAAAACGTCCTTGTAATTATTCCTTTTTGAAACAGCTACATTTGTAATCTCTTTTATATACCCAACACCTATTATCATAATTGGAACCTCATTCATTGGGATATTCCATTTTTCAAATAATACTTTTTTCTTTAGTTTGGTAAATCCACCCGCAGTTAGAGGTATCGTTCCTAACTCCAAAGAATGTAGGGCATGAAGCAAATTCATTGCGTATAACCCTCCATCAACATATGCTTGATGCAACTCTGATAAAAAAAAATTTCGATAATCAACTGTTATTAGAATTGCTTTATCAATTTCTTCATAAAAACCCATGCTTCCTTGCTGCAACTTTAATAGCTCATTTTTTTTATCTCCTTTAAAAAGGTAAACTTTCCATGGTTGACGATTACAAGCAGATGGAGTCATTTGCGCAATTTCAAGTGCCTTTTCAATTTCTGAGACATCTACTGGATCTTGGGAAAAGCTTCTATAGGAATGTCGTGCCTTAACAAACTTTTGATAATCTATATTAACAGCATTAATTATATTTTCTTTCTGTATTTTAACAGTACCTGAATCAATTACTACAGGTGAATTAATATTTTTAATTAATTGATTATATCTGTTAATTATCCCTTGAATTTCTTTAGCGCTATTATTATGGTAATTAATGTATTCTTTTATTGGCCCTGCTTGTTCAATAATAAAGTTTTCATCATTATATTTCTTTTTATAATAGAGCAAATTATCTAATAGGAATTCAATTTTTGGAATGCCAAAATGATTTTTAGGAGTGGAATACGAAAGACCTTTTTCAATTCCATGGCTACCAATAATAATTCGAGCTTCCAATTTTTTTTTATCTTTTTTCATTTTAAAACTTCCATTATATAAATGGAGCATTTTGAATTCAAAAAAAAATTCTCTTAATAATGCATAATATGCTGATTTTGAAGCTATCTTATTTGAAACTTTATCGATCAGATTCATTATGATATAAGTTTAAATGTTTTGTAATTAACGTTTTAATATTCTACTTCTGAATTTCGAAATGTAAGCAAAGGCCTTTTTTCGTTCAGTGTATGTAATTCCAATAAAATATATTGTTACCAATGAGCATACAACATGTAATGAAGAAGAAATTAAAAATTTAACAATCCCCTTATCTATATGGTAGGATAGAATTATCGGAATTATAGACGAAATAATTGAAACAAAGAAAACAATAAATAAGACTTTTCTTGTAAAATGTAATATTGAAAATGAATGTATTAATCGCTGTACAATCCACTGACGAAGTACTAGGCATATAACTGATAAAATAATTGATATATAAAAAAGAAACTCCGGAGGATAGCCCAGTTTGAAGAATAAATAAGAAATAGGAATATTCATTATAACAACTGTACCTACAACTGATTGGTATAACTTTATTTTTCCTGTAGCATGAGCTGCTGTCATTAAAGGAGTAGCCAATGAATCAATTAGTGTGTTTATCACAATTAGTTGTGTAAATAAGGCTGCATATTCAGGAGGATTTTTTAACCATAATCCAAGAATAAATGAGGTATTTAATAATACGGGCATGGAAAGAAAAAACATCAAATAATATGAAAATCTGGAACTAGTAAATATTAAGTTGAGCATTGAATTTATGTTCCCTTCTGCATAGTATTTGATAATTTGAGGTCGTACCGCCTGATAGAAGTTCGTTACAAAATTGTTTATTGCCTGATTTATTTGAAATGCTATTGCCCTCGCAGCATTGACTGTGGGGCCGAAAAAAATATTTAGAACAATATTTGAACCTTGTCCTTTTACAATTCCTGAAAATGCGCCAAATAAATTCCATCCGGAATAACTAACAAGTTCATAAAAAAGAGATTTATTCCAATAAAACACATAATGGCATTCTTCAAATTTTCGATTACAATAAGTACGGTAAATAAAGCTAATGATCGTTGTTACACTAAACATCAGTATGGCATAAAGTTTTAACTTGTCAAAAGAGAAAAGTACCAACAAATAAACTATAAGCAATTTTAAAGTTACTTCAATAATACTCACATAAGCATATACATTCATTCGTTCGTGAGCAATAATAGCAGCATTATAGGGAATTGTAAACATGGTCATCATAAATGAAAAAATGGAAAACTGGTAAACCCAATTCGCTGCCTCCATACGTTCAGAGGGAATTGTCATTTTATGATTCAAAAACCAAAGACCTACGGTTTCTGCTAAGATTAAAATAACAACAGCAATCAGAATATAAATGGTCAAGGTCATGCTAAACGTCTTTTTTAACTGGTCGTAATTTTTGCGTCCCAGTTCGAAAGCAAAATATCGTTGAGAAGAAGTTGACATTGCCCCACTTAAGAAAGCAAACATGGTAACAATACCACCCACCACGTTATATAGTCCATAATCTACTGTCCCCAAAACATCAAGAACAACACGAACAGTAAACAGGGAAACTCCCATGATAAGAAGCATCCGAAAATAAAGGAGAAGGGTATTTTTTGCTATTCGTTTATTATTTTCGGAAGTCATTTAAATAATAGAATAATATTGAGAAATCTAGGCATACTATATAAAGGACTAAACATATACTTCCAACACCTTTGTCAACCCATTTAAAGGTTCAAATTCTAATTTCTGAGCTGATGCAGGAATAAGTATTGTATCTCCAAGTTTTAGTTCTACTGTATGATTTTCTATCATCATTTGACAAGCCCCCTCAACAAGCATATAAATCTTAAAGGAATCAGATTGCAAAAGATCTTGCTCTAGTGCTGAATCAAACTTCAATAAATTCGTTTTAAACCAGGGACATTCCAATAGCTTATGTGATTTATTCTTTTCCAGCCCTACCTTTTGTTTGTAGCCATTTTTATTGCTAAAATCTAAGGCATCCAGAGCCAGCTCGGTATGTAATTCACGAGTTTGGCCATTGCTGTCAACCCGATCAAAATCATAAATGCGGTAAGTAATATCTGAAGTTTGCTGTATTTCTGCCAGTAAAACTCCTTTACCTATAGAATGAACCCTACCGGATGGTATATAAAATACATCTCCTGTATTGGGTTCTATCGTATTTAAATCATGTAGCAAACTTTTGTTTTGCAAGCCTGACAAATAAGATTCGCGGGTCATATTTTGTTTAAAGCCTGCAACAATTTTTGAATCTTCTTCGGCTTCTATGATGTACCACATCTCTGTTTTGCCTGAACAATTGTGGCGTTTGGATGCCAGTTCATCATTGGGGTGTACCTGTACTGAGAGGTCTTCCGCTGCATCCAGGAATTTTATTAGTAAAGGAAAATGATTTCCAAATTGCTCGTAAACCTTTTTACCCACCAATTCTTCACCATAGATTTCTAACAGTTCATTTAAATCTTTGCCTGCTAGTGGGCCGTTGCTTACCACAGACACATCGTCTTCCAAGCCGGAAATCTCCCAGCTCTCACCACAACGGGTAAAACCATTCTGGTCTTTATTTAAAACCGTTTGTAGTTTTTGTCCTCCCCAAATGCGTTCCTTTAGGATGGGATGAAAACAGAGGGGATAAAGCGTTGTGGGTTGCGCGTTATGGGTTTTGGGTTGCGCTACCAGAGACGTTTTGTTCATTTTTTTAGTTTCTGTTGTTTTTGTTGTTCCTAAGCTCGAAGCGTCATTGCGAGTGGAATGAAATGGAACGCGGCAATCTGCTTCTGACAAAGATTGCTTCACTACGTTCGCAATGACGGCAACTAACTAGCATATGGCAAGCCTAAAGCACGGCATACAGCTTACAGCTTATACACCTTATCACTACCATCCTCAATCATATTCCTGAGATCAACAATTAAGGATGCATGCTCCTGAATAAATTCAATCTTAAAATATGAATGATTCGTAGCCAAAACCACGCAATCGGAATTTATTAAAATATCTGCTGACAGTTCCTGTGAAATAAATGATAATCCATCCGGTGTTTTTATTTCCGAAATATAGGGATCGTGATACGAAACTATTCCACCTTTAAATGCCAGGGTATCCATAATTTTTAAAGCTGGTGATTCACGCTCATCATTTACATTCGATTTATAAGCCACTCCCAGAAATAATATATTGCTGCCATTTACGGCTTTCTTTTGTCGGTTGAGTGCTGATGCAATTTTGATGTACACATAATGAGGCATTCTCATATTAATATGTCCGGCCGCATGGATCATTGACAGATCAAAATTGTAACGTCTGGCTACAAACTCCAGATAAAAAGGATCAAAAGGGATGCAATGTCCCCCAATTCCCGGTCCGGGATAGAATGCTTCAAAACCGTAAGGCTTTGTTTTAGCTGCTTCAATCACTTCCCAGATATTGATATCCATCTTCCCTGCAAGCAGAGCCAGCTCATTTATCAGGCTAATATTTACAAGACGATAGGTATTCTCCAGAATCTTCACCATCTCGGCCACACGAGGAGAGCTTACTGCGTGTATTTTATCGATTATTTTAGAATAGATAGCCTTACCTATTTCCAGCCCCTCATCCGTAAATGCTCCCAGTACTTTGGGTGTATTTTTCGTCTGATATTCCTGATTTCCCGGATCAATACGCTCAGGACTATAGGCTAGCCAGAAGTCTTCTCCCTGTTTTAATTGACTTTCCCGTTCCAAAATGGGAAGAACAAATTCTTCGGTTGTTGTTGGATAAGTTGTACTTTCCAAACTTATGAATGTGCCCTCCTTCATGTTTTGTCCAACTTCCATACAGGCATTTTCAATATAGCTCATGTCTGGCTTTTGAAACTTATCCAGCGGGGTTGGAACACAAATAAACAAGGCATCGCAATCTTTTATATTCTTAAAATCAGATGTTGCAATTAGCTTATTGCTATTTACAACTACATTTAATGCTTCCTCTTTTACATCAGATATGTAACTCTTGCCTTCATTTACCTTCGTTACCCTGTCCTCTTCAGTATCAAATCCCAACGTTTTAATGCCTTCCCATGAAAAACTAACTGCCAGAGGCAATCCCACATACCCCAAACCAATAATTCCAACAACGAAATCGTTAGAGCTTATTTTTTGTATGAATTGGGTTTTATTAACCATGGGGTTGGATAAATTTTATGCTATAACTGTGATATATAGGGTTTTATTGCTTCCTTTTGTTCTTCTTGTCGAAGCGTCATTGAGAGGGCGACAATCTGTTTATAGACAGAGATTGCTTCACTACGTTCGCAATGACGTAGACTCACTCTCATCTCCTGTCTATCTAACGGTTAAACGATATTTAATACTACTTCACAATGAAGGACGGGTTCAACAAATTCTCCTTATTATATTTTAATTGTATTTCCTGATCCACCAGTGTTATTCTTTTCCCTGCAGCATTAACTATCGCATGTCCGGCTGCCGTGTCCCACTCCATCGTAGGGCCAAAACGAGGATAAATATCAGCGTCCCCTTCTGCTACCATGCATATCTTTAAAGAGCTTCCTTTAGAAACCACTTCCAAATCAGGATGATTTTCCCTTAACTTATCTACGAAATGTTCTGTCTCTGCATTCAAAAATGAACGGCTACCAACAACACGAAACACAGAACGCTCCCTATCTATAATAGGTAATCGTTTTGCCTTTTCAGTAATATCATCTAAATTCTCAGGAATCTCTGTTGCTCTGACTTTCCATGCTCCTTCACCAACTAAAGCCCAATACAGCTCTGTTTTTACAGGAACATAAACTACACCGACAACAGGGTTATTATTTTCAATTAGTGCAATATTAACAGTGAACTCACCATTCTTTTTAATAAACTCTTTGGTTCCATCAATAGGATCTACTAACCAAAAACGGTTCCATGTTGATCGTTCTTCGTATGGAATATCTCTTCCTTCTTCACTAAGAATTGAAATCCCTGTTGTTTTCAGTTTTCTTACAATATGCTTATGGCTGATTTTATCTGCAATTGTTAAAGGTGAATTATCTGCTTTCTTCTCGACAGAAAAATCAGCATTCGGGTCATTATATATCTCCAGTATTTTATGCCCGGCTTCAATCGCTGCCTGTATGGCTGCTAGGATATTTTGTTTCAAGCTCCTATGTCTTTTGCATTATATAAACGAGAGATCCAGAAAACGAACAATCTGTTTCGGATAGAAATTTCTTCACAACATTCACAATGACTGCAGTTGAAAACATCCCCTTTTCTCATCTTTCTACGTTCTTATCTTTTCTCTCCCCCAGACTTCACAAATGATTCTATCCTTAAATACTTCTTTAACCTGATATTTCGGCAATATAAGATATCGTATCTTTTTATTGATTTGTGCCTCACACTCGCGTATCTTTTTATCCAGTTTTTTGACATCTATATTTTCAACTGACAAAACAATATCAATTATTGCCGAGGGAATACCTTGCGCAAAGCTTCCAACAAGGTGTATTGAATCCAGATTAGAAAAGCATGTTACCAATTTATTGACGATGTGATCTATTCCCACATCTTTTTTGACCATACTTTTGATGTCATCAAAAAACGGGTGTTCAGTGTTGGCCTTAAAAAACTTTCTAGCTCCTTCTGTGTAACTAACAAGCAAGCTATCAGACTCAAGTCTATTTAACTCCAGCCGAATTGAGTTAGTGGATTCATCCAACTCATTTTCAAGTCCCCGTAAATAACCAACTACTTCATAATTCAAAAAGAACTTGAGTAACAATTTTACTCGCGTCTTTGAAGTAATTAACGAGCTAAGCATTGATAATTAGATTTTTTAAGAGAAATAAAAAAACCCTATATGCAAAAGAAGATGCAAAATATGGTGAGAAAATACACACCAAGACTCAACCGACCTTACGGCTTCGCCTCCTCAGTCCCATAAAAAGACAGGTGAGTTCGTTTAGAGAATAATTATATGCAGCAATAAACCACACATACATTTTCGAGTAACAAATTTACTCATTTTTCAGATACAGTTGTTAAGTTAAAGTAAATAAAATATTAGATTTCTTACATGAAAGAAAAATACAGTTAAACTACTCATCATTTACAAAAACTTCAACATCAAAAAAATAACACCAAAACAATCCCCATAACATCCACAACAACAAACAGATAAAATAGAAACAAGAAAGAACCAAACAATAAAAATTTGTTTCAGAAAAGAAATTCCGATAAAAAACAACGAAAAATCTTACTAACATCGTAATATTTTATTGCGGGAAAAATTATGTTTTTTTTTAGGATTAAAAGATACGAACAAATAATACAATAATTTTTTGTAAGAAATAGTTGTTATCCAATCTTTCGAAGAATTTCAATTTCATTTTCCTCCAATTTGGCATGCACACAATATCCCAAACTTTTAAAACGGATTAATAATCTTTTCCTTCCTCTTATTTCAACAACTTCTCCAGCTAAATCAGAGAAGGGACCTACAACCAAACGAACCATATCTCCTTTTGTAATACGATCAGTAGTAGCCTCAATATCCATCTCATTTTCAAGCAAAAATGTCTTTAATACATCTATTTGATTTTGGGGAATTACAGCAGGTTTGCCTTCCCATTGAACATATCGGACAGCTCCATTAACCGATAAAACATTAAAATGCTCCTTATTACTGACACGAACAAAAATATAACCACGCAACAAAGGTTCTTCAACAATCTTAACCCTGTCGCTCCATTTCCGTTTTTCTTTTTTTAAGGGGAGATAGTTTTCGATATTCAGAATATCCAGTTCTGCCTTAACTTTCTTTTCAGCTCTGGATTTTGTATACACTGCATACCAACAATAAGGCTGTCCATTCAAATATAAACTCATTTACACACAATATTTACCCCTATCAGATGACAGAGAATCAGTTTTTTTTCACGTTTAATCTCTATTTATACTTGAATCGAAAAAAACTTACAACAAATCAGCAAAAAATAAAATCACTAATGCCATAAGCAAAACAAACAATACTTCAAATATAAGCCTACCTGCATACTCTTGCAAAAGATTTAAATAAAAATATCAACAAAAAACCATTACAAACATCTACAATTAGTCACATGAAACAATTATAAAATATCATATTCCCAGACAACCAGCTTATTTTCAACTTTCTTTTAGAATGAACAATTGGTCAATTTATAATATTTTTCACCTCCCTTCTATTGACAAATATATTTCCATGTTTTATCTTTGACCAACCGTTCAGTCATAAAATTATTTAAAATGCCTAAAAGTCCGGAACAAATAGAACAAATACGCACTGAGAAAAAAAAACTGATTATGGATACTGCATTGAAACTTTTTGCAGAAAAAGGTTTTCATGCAACCTCAATCAGCCAGATCACACAGAAGGCAGGAATTTCCAAAGGATTAGTATATAATTATTTTGAAAGCAAACAATCTATACTTGAAGAAATAACAAATACTGCACTACAAGAATTCACTAAAAGTTTTGATCTTGATAAAAATGGCATCCTCGACATGGATGAGTTTGTCTACTTTATTCGTCAGAGTTTTCGGATGATGAAAGAAAATATTGAATTCTGGCAATTGTATTTCGCATTAATGCTTCAGCCACGAATTCACGAATCTTTCTCCGAAGAATATCAAAAGATGGCCCATCCCATTGTTGAACAAATCTATAACTTCCTGAAAAATAATGGCAGCAAAGATCCCGAAGGAGATATGATGGTAATTTCTGCCTTAATGGAAGGTGCTTTTCTTTATGTAATTGTAGCCACCGATTTCTTTCCCGTAGATGTCCTCGAAGAAAAAGTCGTACAGGCTTGTATAAAATTGATAAGTAACTAAAATCAAATACCATGAAAAACAAAATCTTATTCTTGCTCATGCTCTTTTGCAGTCTTGGCTCCAACGCTCAAGACATCAAAGAGATTGTCAGGCAGGCTGATGAAAAGTTCCGGGGAACATCCAGTTCTGGAACAATATCTATGACCATTGAACGACCAAGCTGGTCGCGCACCATTGAAATGAAAAACTGGACATTGGGAAACGATTATTCACTAATCTACATTACATCACCTGCCAAAGAAAAAGGTCAGGTATTCTTAAAGCGTGAAAGTGAAATGTGGAATTGGATTCCCAACATCGAACGCATGGTAAAACTTCCTCCCTCCATGATGATGCAATCCTGGATGGGTTCGGACTTCACTAATGACGATCTGGTTCAGGAATCATCCATTGTTGTCGATTATGAGCACAGCCTGGCTGGCGAAGAAACTATCGAAGACTACGACTGCTATAAAATCAAACTCATTCCCCATGAAAATGCGGCAGTTGTTTGGGGAAAGATTTATATGTGGGTAAGCAAAGACGAACTACTCTGGTTAAAAGCCGAGTTCTACGATGAAGATGAGTTTCTGGTCAACACTGAAATTCTAACTGACATCAAACAGATGGACGACCGCATCATCCCAACCCGAATGGAAATGATCCCTGCAGACAAACCCGGCCAAAAAACCGTAATGATCTTTGAAAAAATTGATTTCGACATCGATATCGATGACAGCTTTTTTTCAATACAAAATATGAAAAGGATAAGATGAGTTGCGAGTTATGAATTCGCAAGCGTAACACGGAACATGAAACACATAACCCGCAACACGATATGACAACAAACATTAAAATAGCATGGCGTAACCTCTGGCGCAACAAACGGCGGACGCTAATCACTGTTGCTTCCATATTCTTTGGGGTCTTATTTTCTGCTTATATGTCATCCATGCAGGAAGGATCCTATGAGAAGATGGTGGACATGGTTGTAAAATATTATTCCGGATACATGCAGGTTCACAACGAAGAATACTGGGACAACCAGAATATAAACAACACCTTTGAGCAAGATGCTGCTTTGGAAAAGCTTGTTCTTTCCAATAAAGATGTTGACCTGGTAGTTCCTCGTCTTGAATCCTTTGCATTGGCTTCATCCGATGACCTGACCAAAGTAGTCATGGTTACCGGAATAGATCCAGAACCTGAAAACAGACTAACTTCTCTGGCAGAGAATGTTGTTGATGGAAGTTACCTGAAGAAAGGAGACCAGGGAATACTTATTGGTCAAGGACTGGCTGAATATTTAAATCTTGGAGTTAATGACACTTTAGTGATGATTGGGCAGGGATTTCATGGCATTAGCGCTGCCAACATGTATCCCATTCGGGGAATTATTAAACATGCATCTCCCGAAATCAACAAGCAAATAGTGTACATGGGACTAAGCAATTGCCAGGATTACTTTTCTGCTTATGACCGTTTAACATCTTTGGTTGTCAACGTAAAAGAGCTGGATGACCTTGACCATGTATTAAAAGAACTGAAAGAAACCATTACATCCCCTTACTCTATTATGAGCTGGGAAGAAATGTCGCCTGAGATGGTTCAGCAAATTGAAAGTGACCGCGCAGGTGGAATCATCATGAAAGCCATTTTATACCTGGTTATTGGATTTGGAATACTGGGAACCATCATGATGATGATTGCCGAACGGAAACGTGAATTTGCAGTGATGATTGCCATCGGCATGCAACGTATTAAACTAGGTACAATTCTTTTTTATGAAACTATACTCATTGGATTGATCGGATCAATTTCAGGATTACTGATTAGTATTCCCATATTAACAATTCAGGCTCAATACCCCATCCCATTAACAGGACAAGCGGCCCAGTTTATGGAAGACTATGGTTTTGAACCCTATATGTTCTTCTCGCTCATGCCATCTGTATTCTGGCAACAAGCACTTACGGTATTCATCATCACCTTGTTTATATCCATCTATTCATTTTATAAATCAAGGCGATTCAATCTAATTCAATCCTTACACTCCTAAATTTCAATAAAATGATTGCATCAATAGCATGGAGAAATATATGGCGTAACCCGGTAAGATCCGGAATAATTATAGCTGCAATAACCATTGGAATGTTTTCGGGTGTTTTCACGACGACCTTCACCCAGGGATGGTTAAATCAACGTCTTGAAGCAGGAGTAGAAACGGAAGTTTCCCACATACAGATTCATCATCCGGAATACCGGGACAACTATGAGATTTCAAAGATCATCCCCAATGGTATTCAATTAGCCAATGAATTATCAAACCTTCCAGACGTTGACGGAGTAAGTCCTCGGATTGTAATTCAGTCCATGGTTTCATCTGCTGAAACAGGAATGGGTGCTGAAATAATCGGGGTTTTTCCTGATAAAGAGAAACAGGTAACGAACCTTACTGATTTTATTTCGGAAGGTGATTATTTTGAAAGTATAAGCCGAAATCCCATCATCATAGGGCAAAAACTCGCCGAAGAATTAAAGGTGAAACTGAATTCAAAGATTGTTATCACACTACAGGATTTAAACGGCAATATCACCAGCGGTGCATTTAGAGTATGTGGTATCTTTGACACATCCAATGGTATCTTTGAGGCTACGAATGTATTTGTCAGGTATGAAGATCTTGCCCGCCTGGGAGTTCTTGAAGATGGTATTGCCCATGAGATTTTAATTCATATTGATAACCAGGATCTGCTTGATCAAAAAACTCTGGATATTAGAAATCGATATGTAAACCTGGAAGTTTTAAATTGGAAAGAACTTGTTCCGGAGCTTGGATATATCAATGAAATGGGCAATCTGTATACCATCATCATCAACATCATCATCTTACTGGCACTTGGTTTTGGTATTGTCAACACCATGCTAATGGTAGTTATGGAACGAATTCGGGAAATTGGAATGTTAATGGCCATTGGAATGAGCAAGATCCGCGTTTTTAGTATGTTGATGCTGGAAACTATTCTTCTCACCCTGACTGGAGGAGTAATCGGGATATTTTTAGGTATCGCTGCAACACTGGCTTTCAAAAACCAGGGCATAAACCTATCTATTTATGCCGAAGGACTTGAAGATTTTGGTTATGCTTCACATGTTTATCCGGCAATGGATTCAACAATGATCCTGGAAATTGTCCTTTTAGTGATAGCAACAGGAATTGTTGCATCAATATACCCGGCCCGCAAAGCCTTAAAATACAACCCGGCAGAAGCCATTCGTACAGAATAATGTTTAACCTTTTCAACTTTACAACAATGAAAATCATCGAAATAAAAGATTTATTCAAAACATATACCGATTC
The DNA here is from genome assembly GCA_963676845.2 of Prolixibacteraceae bacterium. Taxonomy (GTDB): domain Bacteria; phylum Bacteroidota; class Bacteroidia; order Bacteroidales; family Prolixibacteraceae. Next base: position 51,313 of record CAXXKK010000037.1, read on the forward strand.
AGAGATTGATGTACATGCAGTTAACGGTGTAAACCTCGACATTGAAGAAGGTGAATTCACGGCTATCGTTGGCCCTTCCGGTTCAGGCAAGACGACTTTGCTCAATATGCTAGGGGGATTGGATCAATCTACATCCGGACAGATTCATATTAACGGAACAGACATGAGCACATTGAAACCGTCTGAGCTTATTGACTTCAGGATGAAAAATATTGGCTTCGTTTTTCAATCCTATAATTTGATTCCTGTACTTACAGCAAAAGAAAACGTGGAGTTTGTCATGCAGCTTCAGGGAAAAACAAAACAGGAACGAGATGAACGAACCTTAAGCCTTTTAGAAACTGTGGGTTTAAAAGGTCGTGAAAACAGTCGTCCCAATAAGCTTTCCGGAGGTCAGCAGCAAAGAGTTGCTGTTGCCCGTGCATTAGCGTCAAAACCTCGTTTTGTTTTAGCTGACGAGCCCACAGCAAACCTCGACTCAAAATCAACAGAGAATCTGCTGGATATTATGGAAGAACTGAACCGGAAAGAAAATATCACCTTCATATTTTCAACTCACGATCAGCGGGTAGTTAATAAAGCCCGACGGGTACTTACCCTAGAAGATGGTAAAATCATTAGTGATGAAAGGAAGTGAAAGAGTTTGTAAGCTGTAGGCTTTAGGCAATAGGCTTCTTCCTATCGTCATTGCGAACGTAGTGAAGCAATAACAGATTGCCACGCTCCACTTCATTCCGCTCGCAATGACGAGTTAAGCAAAGGCAACATGAATCCTGAAACATTTTAAAAGCAAATGAGAAAATTTATTACCATACTACTCTTTACTATTCCGGTATTCAGCCAGGCTCAGCTTAGTGATTTTACCTTAGATGGTTATATCAAAGATCTATACATGTATTACCAGCCCGAGCAAACGGAATTCATGAGAGAGGACTTTTTGACAACCAACACCATTCACAACCGATTAAATTTCAAGTGGTATACTTCTGATCAAATTACAACTATTGTTGAAATGAGAAACCGCATCCTGATGGGTTCCTTAATATCGTCCTACCCGGAATACAGCAGCAGCCTGGGTGAAGATGCCGGATATTTTGATCTTTCATTTATTCCTTTTAAAAGAGACAAATGGTTTATGCACACCATGATTGACCGGGCCTATATAGATTGGTCATCCGGAAACTGGCAGGTTCGGATTGGCCGCCAGCGCATCAACTGGGGAGTTAACCTGGTTTGGAATCCAAATGATGTTTTCAATTCTTTCTCCTACTTCGACTTTGATTATGAAGAACGACCGGGAACCGATGGGATTAAAATTCAATACTATACCGGACTTACATCGTCTGCCGAACTGGTCTATAAATTAGGAAGGAATGAAAATGAAAGAGCTCTGGCAGGCTTGTTTCGCTTTTCCCAATGGGCATATGATTTCCAGTTTATGGGAGGACGAGTAGGTTCTGATTATGTGATTGGCGGAGGCTGGGCCGGCGATATTTATGGCGCAGGGTTCAGAGGCGAAGTTTCCCATTTTATTCCTCGAAATGACACAGAATCAGAAAAAGCTACTGTTATTTCTGTTTCTGCCAACTATACTTTTGGCAACTCACTATATATACATGCAGGAATGTTGTATAATAGTCATGGAACCAGTGGAAAAGCTGGCGGTCGTGATCTTCTTTTCAGTTCCAACTTATCAGCCAAATATTTATCCTTTGCGAAAAGCTCTCTTTTTGGACAGGTTTCTTACCCTGTAACTCCATTAATGGGAGCTGGTATTTCAGGTATTGTAAATCCAAATGATCATTCCTGGTACTTTGGTCCTTCATTAACCTATTCCTTACAAACCAATTTAGAACTTATGCTTACAGGTCAGCTATTTTATGGAGATGAAGGGACAGAGTTTGGTGACATAGGAAAGCTTGCTTTTGGCAGAATCCGCTGGAGTTTTTAGAAAAAATATGACCTACTATTTAAACCAAACACATTCATTACGCATTACAGGACTCTGACATACAGGCTTCATAACCTTCTGTTTTTGAGATTAAAACATGTAATTATATCCCACAGATTTTTTTGCTATTTTAGATTATCTAATATTGTGATTCACAATTGACAATAATTATTATTTTTGTTTTGGCAACTTGAAAAACCCAAACAAAAACGTGAAAAGAATAACCCTGTATGGACAATTCTCTACTTGTTAGTCTACTTCAAAATATTGCAATATTATTGTCTCTTAGTATGATTTATGATTTTTCCTGGTTGAAGAATGAAAATTCAGGAATAACATATAAACTATTAAATGGTATTATTATTGGTTCTTTCGGAGTGGTTTTAATGCTAACAACCTGGACCTATGAACCAGGAATTGTTTTTGATACCCGATCAATATTACTTACAGTTGCAGGTTTATTTTTTGGAATAATTCCAACAGTTGTTGCTATCATAATCAATGCAGCATTTCGCATATACATGGGAGGTGCTGGTATTTACATGGGGGTTGTGGTGATAATAACCTCAGGAGCAATTGGCTTAATCTGGAATAAAATTCGTCCAAACTGGAAATCAAAAAACACATATATTGAATTACTGATAATAGGATTGATTGTTCATATTCTAATGCTGGCAAGTACATTCTTGTTACCTGCAGAAGCTGCCTCAAGAACTTTTTCGATCATAGCCTTACCTGTTCTGACACTTTATCCCATAGGGACAATGCTCTTAGGAACATTATTTATGAATTATGAGAGGAACTGGCAAAACAAAAAAATACAAGACCAAATATTAAAATCAGAACAACAATTCAAAGAATTACTTAAAGAGATCAATTTAATATCAATTCTACTTAATAAAGAAGGGAAGCTCACCTTTTGTAATAACTATTTTTTAAAAATATCGGGGTATACAGATAACGAAGTAATTGGTAAAAACTGGTTTGATCTGGCTGTTCCATCACCGAAAAATATCACATTGAAAACATCCTATCAAACTGCAATTAGCAAAGGAAAAGCCCTATCTAATTTTGAAGGAAGCATAACAACTAAAAACGGAGATATTTTATCCGTGTCATGGCATAATGTGTTCATTCGCGATTCAGATCAACAGATAACAGGAACTGCATGTATTGGAGAAAATATAACAGAGAAGAAACATGCCGAACAAGAAAAAATTCTGCTTGCCAACATTGTTGATGCCAGCCTAAACGAAATCTACATAACAGATACTGTTACAGACAAGTTTTCATATTTAAATCAGGGAGCACTCAAAAATCTAGGATATAAAGCTGATATTGTCTCCCAAATTGGATTAAAAGACATACTGGCTAATTCTGAGATTGAAAAAGTTTACTCAAAATTATCAAGTAACAGTCTCAATAATAAGGATTTCGAAGTTTTTGAAACACTCCACAAACGTGCAGATGGCACAATATATCCTGTAGAAGCAAACGTGCAAAAATTCGAATCATCAAACACTGTATATCACTTAGCAATTGTACAAGACATTACTCAACGAAAAAAATACGAAAAAGAGATTATTACAGCCAAGCAAAAAGCAGAAGAAAGTGATAAACTCAAATCTATTTTCCTGGCAAATATGAGTCATGAAATAAGAACCCCCATGAATGCAATTGTTGGGTTCTCCGGATTATTATCAGATAATGAACTTAATCTTATTGACAGGCAGGAATATGTAAATATTATTAATAATGCAAGCGAGCGTTTACTTCAAATTATTAATGACATAATCGATATCTCCAAAATCGATACCAAGCAAATGAAAATTAATATTTCCCGTCATTTCATCCATGTGATTTTATCCAGATCAATCAAGACATTTCGAAGTAATGATATTCTTCAATCCAATATTGATTTAGAATTAATAACCAATTTACCTTCCAATATTGAAGATATTGTTTTAGAAACCGATCAATATAGGCTACAACAAGTGATTGAAAATCTGGTTGGAAACGCTATTAAAAATACTCCACAGGGATCAATAGAATTAGGACTCATCGCTTATGAGAGACATGTCTGTATCTACGTGAAAGATACTGGTGTTGGAATCCCTCCTGATAAATGTGAAGTTATATTTGAGCGATTCCGCCAACTAGATGAAGAAAACTTCCATGAAGGTGCAGGACTCGGACTAAGCATTTGTAAAGGCATTATCGATCTACTCGGCGGGAAAATTCGGGTTGAATCCGTTGTTAACAAAGGAAGTACATTCTTTATTGAGCTTCCCTATAAATTTGAATCCAGTGAGTCCAAACACATAAAAACTAGTATTCATACTCAATAAAATCCCGAAAAAGCCTAATCAGTACACCAGTTAAGCTTTTTATATTCTCTTTATTATTGCAATCTTCAAAAAAGAAAATAAGCTCTTTTCATTAATTCATATTTGGACTAATATTTATTCAAGACATATAGAATCTCTGGACATTAATATTGATTGAACCCAATAATCAGCATTTCTTGATACAATTATTCATTAAACCTAGCTTTGCCCCACTCTAAAAAATATGTACTTTTGTCGGTCATTGGATTTTAGCTAAAAGCATTACAATTATGAATATTTCCTACAATTGGTTAAAAGATTATATAGACTTCGACTTATCTCCTTCTGATTTAGAAGAAATCCTTACACAAACAGGACTTGAAGTTGCCGGAGTTAAAGAAGTTGAAACAGTAAAAGGTGGACTTCGCGGCCTTGTTATTGGCGAAGTTGTTACCTGTGAAAAACACCCTAATTCCGATCATCTAAGCAAAACAACGGTGAATGTTGGGAACGGAGAAATCCTTCCTATCGTTTGTGGTGCTCCGAATGTCGCTGCCGGACAAAAAGTTGTTGTAGCAACTGTTGGCACAATTTTGTATGATGGCGACAATGAATTCAAGATTAAGAAATCAAAGATTAGAGGCGAAGTTTCCGAAGGAATGATTTGTGCCGAAGATGAAATTGGCCTGGGAAATAGTCATGATGGCATTATGGTTTTACCGGAAAATTCCATTGTTGGAACTCCTGCCAATGAATATTTCAAGGTAGAATCGGACTATTGTATAGAAATAGACATTACACCTAACCGTGTTGATGGTGCTTCTCATTTTGGTAGTGGCTCGCGACCTGGCAGCTTATTTAAGTCAAACCCAAAAAGTTGAACTTAAAAAGCCATCTGTAGACTCTTTTAAAGTTGATGACAACTCCCGTCATATTCCGATTGAAGTAGTAAACACTGAAGCTTGTCCTCGATACAGCGGATTAACAATTAGCGGTATTGAAATAAAAGAATCTCCTGACTGGTTGAAAAACCGCATGGTTGCTATTGGCTTAAAGCCAATTAATAATGTTGTTGATATTACAAACTACATTTTGTTTGAAACCGGGCAACCACTTCATGCTTTTGATGCTGATGAAATTACTGGTGATAAGGTTATTGTAAAAACGTTAGCAGCCGGAACAAAATTCACAACTTTAGATGAAGAAGAACGTGAGCTTCATGAAAATGACCTGATGATTTGTAACACCGAAGAGCCGATGTGTATTGGTGGAGTTTTCGGTGGAGTAAAATCAGGGATTAAGGAAACTACGAAAAATGTTTTCCTGGAATCAGCTTGTTTCGATCCGGTTTTCATTCGTAAAACTGCCCGCAGACATGGTTTAAATACAGATGCGTCTTTCCGCTTTGAGCGCGGTGTTGATCCAAACAATGTTATCTACACGCTAAAACGTGCTGCACTGTTAATTCAGGAAGTTGCCGGAGGGAAAATTACATCTGACATTATTGATATTTACCCTACTCCTATCGAGCATTTCAAAGTTGATCTTAGCTATGAAAATGTGACTCGTCTTATTGGGAAAGAACTAGGAAAAGAGCTAATCAAAAATATTCTTCAGGCACTTGAAATGGAGATTGAAAATGAAACAGAAGAAGGACTTTCACTATCCATTCCTCCATACCGAGTAGACGTTCAGCGCGAAGCGGATGTAATTGAAGATATTCTTCGTATTTACGGCTACAACAATGTTGAAATTCCAACGAAAGTAAATGCGTCCTTACAATACAGTTCTAAACCAAATCCTGTAAAAATCAGGAACCTGATGGCAGACATGCTTTCTGCTGAAGGCTTTAATGAAATTTGGTCGAACTCACTTACAAAAGCTTCCTATTACGAAAACAGAGAAGCCATCTCTGCAAATAATACAGTAAAGCTTTTCAACCCACTGAGTAATGATTTAAATGGAATGCGCCAAAGCTTGTTATTTGGTGGTTTAGAAGCAGTTGCTTACAATGCGAACCGTAGAAATCCGGATTTACGTTTGTATGAATTCGGAAACTGCTACTATCAAACAGGAAAAGAATTGGCTGAAAAACCGCTAAAAAATTATTCTGAAGATGAACACTTAGCACTTTTCATCACCGGAAATAAAGAACGTGAAAGCTGGGCTATTCCAGTTACTGAAAGCAATTTTTTCCAATTAAAAGGTTATGTAGAAAAATTACTACTTAAACTGGGATTAAAAATCAATTCGTTAAAAATTGAAAGCTTAAGCAACGACCTTGTTTCTGAAGGATTGATTTACTCAACAGGAAACGGACGCAAGATTGCAGAATTCGGTATCGTAAATAAAAAACTTCAAAAGGAATTTGAAATTGAAATGCCTGTCTATTACGCAGACATTTTGATGGACAACATTTACCTGGAGCAAAAGAATAACACAACTTTATTCGAAGAGCTTCCAAAATATCCTGAAGTTCGCCGTGACCTTGCCCTGCTAATTGATAAGTCAGTTAGCTTTAATCAAATTTCGACGCTAGCCAATAAAATTGAGAAGAAGCTTTTACGCCAGGTTGATTTATTCGATGTTTATGAAGGCAAAGGAGTTCCTGATGGCAAAAAATCTTATGCAATCAGTTTCATCCTAAGAGACGATATGAAAACACTAAATGACAAGCAGATTGACAAGATCATGAATAAATTGATTTTCAATTTTGAAAAAGAGCTAAACGCACAGCTTCGTTAAAAACGAGCATACTTAATTGTCTTTGACTGTCTAAAAATCAGAGAACCTGTCATCCTGAACTTGTTTCAGGATCTCTATCAAATTGAACTAAAATTTTTGATAAAGATCCCGAAATTAATTCGGGATGACTTTCCATAAAGGGTTTCTTGTTTAATTGACAGTTTTTATTTTAAGAAACAGACATGTCAAATCAGGTAAAAGGATTAATATACGCTATCATTTCAGCTCTTACTTTCGGTATTTTACCGGTATTGCTAAAAGTAGCAGTAGAGCAGGTTGAACCAGAAACCGTTGTCTGGTTTCGCTTCCTTATATCCTTTCTGCTCATGTTTTCAATCCAGCTGTTCAGCAATCCGAAAAGCATCCAAATTCTTATAAAACCTCCCCTTTTACTGGTAATTGCAGCATTGGGATTAACATGGAATTACATGGGATTTATGCTGGGACTACAAGATACTTCGGCCAGTAATGCCCAAGTGATAATTCAAATTGGAACCATATTGCTGGGACTTGCTGGCATTTTCTTTTTTAAGGAAAAAGTTCGTCCCTATCAGCTTGCCGGATTCTTATTAACTGCTATTGGTTTTGTCTTATTCTACCGGGAACAGTTAAAGTTGATGATTGGCTCTGAAGATCAATACAACTGGGGTGTTTTTATCATTTTTACAGCAGCTTTGGCCTGGGCACTGTATGCCATTCTCCAAAAAAAACTTATCTTTTCTTTTTCTCCAGGCGTTTTAAATTTGTTCCTGTTTGCCCTTCCCTCCTTAATATTGATCCCTTTTGTCAATTTTTCGGCAATGTCAGATTTTAACGGGTTCATTTGGTTATCACTGCTATCTGTCGGCGTAGACACTTTCATCGCATACCTTACCATATCTTACGCTATGAAATATATCGAAGCAAGCAAGGTCAGCGTTATCATTTTAATGAACCCAATTATTACTTTCAGTGTAATGGCACTTCTTACTGCCCTGGAAGTTAGCTGGATTACCGGAGAGAAGTTTTCTCTTTTAGTCATACTGGGTGCCGCCATCATTATTGCAGGAGCAGTTCTTGTTGTCAGAAAACCAAGGGTAAAACAATAATCACGTGTTCCTTATCGGCCACGAGCTGCTCCTTAACATGCTTTATGCCTTTCTTCCGGGCATTCTTCCACTCCTTCACGCCATTCTTTGATTTCTTCCAGGCGTTTACCTGCTCCTTAACATACTTCTTCAGTTCCTTCAAAGTACTCAAACATTCCTTCAAACCGACCATTGACTTTTTTCGGGCAATTCCCTGTTCCTATTTAGTTAACTGGTCGGATGACTTGAGTCAGCCGATCAAACAAAAAGACAAAATATACCCCTAAAATCACATTCTTATATTTATATTTGACTAAACGTCTACAATTAATAAAATGGACAAAAACGAATATAGACAATGGTTTAATTATCCAATCCTTATCTTCTGTCTGTTGTTTGCAGCTTGTACAAACTCTTCCAATAAAATCATTACAATTAACGGTGAAATCAATGCTTCAGAACTTGGAGTCACACTTGAACACGAACATATTCTTGTCGATTTTGCACGAGGAGAAAACAATCTTCCCGAAGATTACACTTATGATGAAGTCTTTGAAAAAGTTCTTCCTTACATCAATAATTTAGAACAATATGGAGTAAGAAGCTTCATTGAATGTACTCCTGCTTTCCTGGGAAGGGACATCAATCTGCTAAAAGAAATTTCAGAAAAAAACAGGCTTACAAATCATCACCAACACCGGCTATTACGGAGCTCAAACCAATCGCTTCCTCCCACAGAAAGTCCTGTTAATGGATGCCAATGAGCTTTCCAAAATCTGGATTGATGAGTTTGAGAACGGTATTGACGGGACAAACATCAAACCCGGATTTATAAAGATTGGTGTTGATCGCAAACCTTTATCTGAATTTCATGCAACGCTGGCGCGTGCTGCTGCCATTACACACAAAGCAACAGGATTGACCATCATGTCACACACGGGCCCTTCAGTTCCTGCGCTCCAGCAACTAGAGATTTTAAAAGAAGAAGGTGTTGCTCCGGAAGCATTCATCTGGACACATGCCAGTGATGAAGAAAACTGGAATAAAATTGTATCCATTGCAAAACAAGGAGCTTGGATCTCGTTGGACAAATACGGCTGGAATGAAAAATGGATTGAAGACTACCCTCAACTATTAAAATTATTAAAGGACGAAGGTGTTTTAAACAAAGTCCTAATTTCCCAGGATGCAGGTTATTTTGACCCAGGTCAACCCGAACAGTTTTTTCATCCTTACACTCCTGTTTTTGAAGAACTCATTCCCAACCTTAAAGCTATGGGCTTTACAGAAAATGATATCAATCAAATTTTTATTGCGAACCCTGCTCATGCATTTTCCGTAAAAAAACGATTACTAAACTAATCCTAAAATTTTACAATCATGAAAAAGCAAATCTTATATAGCTTTCTATTTTTGGCAATCCTCTTTGCATTCTCATCCTGTGCCACACAATCTGTTGGAAATATTCAAGATCCTCCCGGCTTTTGGTCTGGATTACTTCACGGGTTCATAATCCTTTTTAGTTTCATCGGAAGTCTTTTTACTGATTATGAAATTTATGCATTCCCAAACACAGGTGGCTGGTATAATTTTGGGTTTTTGTTAGGTGTAATGATGTTTTTTGGAAGTAGTCATGCAAAATCTAAAAAGAAAAAGTGTTAGTTGCAATTATCAATTTCTTAACTAGTTATTCCTAAATATTCCAGAACCCAGCTGTCCATAAAACCCAAGGATATTTCCTGTTTAATAATACCAATGAGATAGGAAATACCGATCATCTCCAATGAGATTATTGTCATGAGATATTCCACAACTCCCCTGATCTGGGAAATACTAATTGTCAACAAAGTCAGGATGATTATGAAAGAGATAAAGCTGTTCCTAAAATATATACTTCACTGAATCCAATCAGTTTTTATTTTAGTTTCAAAATCACACTAACTTCATTTATCTTTAAAACCCTTAATAAACAAAACAACATGAGCAAAACATACAACTGGGCAGTAATTGGATGCGGTAAAATTGCAGGCAAATTTAGTAATGATCTTAAACTGCTTCCCAATGCAAAGCTTTACGCTGCTGCATCGCGCGATTTATCAAAAGCGCAAACATTTGCAGATAACTTTGGATATGAAAAGGCCTATGGAAACTATGAAGAACTGGTAACAGACCCTAAGGTTGATGTAGTATATATTGCAACTCCCCACTCCCACCATCTTGCTCCTACTTTGTTGTGTTTAAACCATAAGAAAGCCGTTTTGTGTGAAAAAGCTTTAGCCATTAACAGCAAACAGGTAAAAGAAATGATTAACTGCTCACGCGAAAATAATACCTTTTTAATGGAAGCTTTCTGGACTCAGTTTACCCCCGGATTCAATAAAGCTGTTGAAATCGCACAATCTGGAGAGTTAGGAGAACTCAAATTGATTCAGGCCAACTTTTGTTTTAAAGCAGTGAAAGATCCTGAGAAAAGATTATATAATTTAGAATTAGGTGGTGGTTCTTTACTTGACATCGGAATTTACCCGGTTTTTGCTTCCCTTATAACCCTAGGAAAGCCTGTTGAAATTAAAACCATGACTCATTTTGCCGATACCGGAACAGAGGAATCTATCCTTATCAATTTTAAATATGCCGATGGTAAAATGGCCTCATTGGTATCCAGTTTTACAAGCTTTTCATCCACTCAAGCCGACTTCAATTGTGAGAACGGCTACATCCGACTGGAAAAAAGGTGGCATCATCCCAAGCAGATTTCCATTTGGAAAGAAGGTGATGAACAGGAAACAAAAATAAATTTCTCACACGAGCCAGGAATAGGTTACCACCTGGAAGCTGCTCATGTTATGGAATGCCTGGATGCAGGAAAAACCGAAAGCGACAAAATGCCATTAAGCCTCTCCATGGATTTAATCGAAACACTGGATAGAATTAGAGAAAAAGCAGGCATTGTTTTTCCAAATTTCGACAAGTAAAAGATACTTTTTACAAACAAATCCCCCTGTTTCGAGTTAATGATTGCATAACATTTTTATTCTTTATTTAATTTGATTGGCTTTTTTTAGGGTTTTTATCCTAAAATTGAAAGAATTGACTTAATTTTACCGAAAATTAATGGATATGAAACTACTCGTTATCAGCTCTTCCATATTTTACTTTTTAGGATTAAAGATGACTGACAATATTGAAATCAGCAAGGAAATAAAAACTGATTCAATTAGTGTTCACATTCAGGTACCAGCAAATGTGATTGTTCCAGACATCCGGGAAGAAAAAAGCTTTGACATGCTTAAAAATGAGAACGAGTCAGAAGAAAACAAATGGTCCAACTTTTTCTTTGAACCAACCCCTGCACCAAACGAATTTATTGAAAAGATTGACTAGTTAATTAGTCTCCATAAAAAGCAGCAACTCCCGGGTAATGATACTTCTCCCGGGCTATATTTTCAGGGAAAATAAAATACTTCAAGATTGCTTCACAAGCTAATTTACCATCAGCATTAAAAAGTTGTGATTTAATTGTAGCAATTCGCCTGTTTTTTTCTATTAAATATCCACGCAATTTAAGTTTTCCTTTATTCGTAAAAACTGGATTTTTATATTTTACCTGCATTTCGCCCGTGACACCTGCCGTTTCGCATTTTACGTATACTACCCAAGCTGCTATTTCATCAAGCAACGTTGCCTGAATGCCACCATGTAAAATATTCACCCAACCAACAAATTCTGGGCGTGGCTCCCATTCTGCATATAAACCTTCTCCATCGTCCCAAAATTCGAGTTTCATTCCAATTGGATTGTGTGGAGAACATCCTATACATTGATATTTTTCAGGATCATCATTCCGGTGAACATTAAGAATCTTTCTCATTAGTTTAGTTATTACATTAAACGAACTAAGACACAAAACAACAACAGAAGTAACTCATTACTTCTGTTGTTGTTAAGCAAATAAAGTCATAAAATATAGAGTACAAAACACAACTAATGACTTATTCTAATTATTTCCTAAGATTAAAGGCAAGCCATCCTCTCCTCCTCCAACAACAATAACTTTGGCATTTTCAGAAGCAGCTAATTCCAAAGTCGCATCAATACCACTTTGCTTTAAAATACGGTCTGTTAAACTGGCATTTACAATCTTATTATAATTTGCGATACCTTCAGCTTCAATTCGCTTACGTTCGGCTTCAGCTTCTTCACGTGTAATACGAAACTCGTAAGCCAGCGATTCTTGTTCCTTTTCCAGTTTGCTTTCAATAGCAATTCTAATTTGTTCAGGCAAATTAATTGATCGGATAAGCAAGGCCCTCATATCAATATTATTCTCTTTCAAAATCAGGTTTGTTTCTGTAATGATTGATTGCTCAACTTCACTACGCTTTGTTGAATAAATTTCCTCAGCAGTATAACGCCCAGCTACCTGACGCACCGCAGACCTAACTTCCGGAATAATAAGTTGATCCGTATAACGTTCTCCAAATATTTCATGTAAATCACCAATCTTTTCATAAACCGGATTAAAACGAACAGTCACATCCATATTAATTGATAACCCGTTTTTATCAAGAACATCCATGGTTTCTTCACGCTGTTGTTCTTTAACATCATACACGATTAAATCGTTCCATGGGGCAATAATGTGAAATCCCGGAATGTAAATATGCTCCTTATCAAGTCCACTTGTAAATGGGCGGAACAATACACCCCGTTCTCCTGGTTGTAGCGTGTAAAACATGCTGCTTCCAAAAAAGATTAATACTAACAATACGATTACTCCAATGATCAAATAAGATTTCTTTAGTGTATCCATGTCAACTATTTTATTATTAATGATGTAAATTTATTAGAAAATAATGGCTTAAGTACTCCTTTTTCAAAATTGTTGTAAACATTCAGGAATACCTAATAAACATATTTATACAATATATCTTAAAATTGTTAATACCTGATAAAAATCCAACAAGTTTTAAACGCAAAAAAGAAATTATAGTCTAACTTTAAATGTCTATACAAGTTGAACAGCCTAAACCCATCAAAGTTGAAAATATGATGAATCTATTTTCTTTTAAAAATATTACTTTTCTATTACTGAGCTTTCTTATATCAGCAAGTGCATATAGCCAAAAAAGAACAGTACAAGGAGTTATCACCAGTTTTGAATCAATCCCAATTTATGAAATGCCAGTTAAACTAAAAGGCTCTCAGGAGATTGTTTACACAGACACTTTAGGCCGATTTAGTATTGAATGTGAGCCTGGTGATGTTTTGAAAATTCAAGGAGGAAAGTTCACAAACCAAAAAGTAAAAATCAAAGAAAATACAAAGTATGTAGCCGTAAACTTAAAGTACAAAGCAGCTACAGAAGAGGAAATACATACTGCCGGATACGGATCGTATATATCTGCAAAAGACAATGTAAATTCAATTGCTGGAATGTCTGACAAGGATCTGGATTTTTCCATGTACAACAATATATTCGATGTTATTAAAGGAAGATTTCCTGGAGTTGAAATAGTAAATAATGAATTTATTGTAAGAGGAATACAATCCATAAATTCAAGCAATGCTGCGCTCATAGTAATTGATGGTGTAATATCAAGTTACGCACGTCTTGAAACAGTTCCCGTTCATCTGATTAAAAAGATTGATATTATAAAAGACGGAGCAGGTACTGCAATTTATGGATCCAGAGGAGCAAATGGTGTAGTTGTCATTGAAACAAAAACAGGCAACGATTAGTCTGTTCCAATTGTAGGACACAGGTCACAATCATCTCATTATCCACATTCTATAGTTAACAACTATTCTTGCTAGCTCTCAGTTTTAAATTGAGATTAGTTGTTTTTTACTTAGCTTTGAGTAAACAATTATTTCCTGACTTATGATTGGGTCTTCAGAGCTTATAATCAATGAAGATGGAAGTGTTTTTCATCTTCATCTTAAACCGGAACAACTTGCAAAACAAATAATACTGGTTGGTGATCCCGGGCGAGTCGATTTAATATCCAGCTATTTTTCAAGCATAGAATTGAGAACACAAAATCGAGAGTTTGTATCTGTCACCGGAACATACAACAATCACCGGATTTCTGTTATATCTACAGGTATAGGAACAGACAATATTGATATTGTCATGAACGAACTGGATGCATTGGTTAACATCGATTTTAAAACCCGTGAGATAAAAGAAAAAAAACAATCTCTTGAAATCATCAGAATTGGAACTTCCGGAGGATTGCAAGATTTTCTTGATGTAAATTCAATAGTAGCAACGAAAACAGCAATTGGTTTTGATGGGTTGCTCAATTTTTATGCAGACAGAAATGAAGTTTCAAATAGCGATTTTGAAAAAGAATTTTGCAACCATGTTAATTGGAATTCTCAGCTGGCAAAACCATATATAATTGAATGTTCTAATAAATTGTATGACAAAATAGTAAGTCCAAAAATCAAGTCAGGGATAACTATTTCCGCTCCCGGATTTTATGGGCCACAAGGACGAATGTTAAGGTTAAAAACAATTGATCCTGAATTGAATGAAAAAATACGGACCTTTGATTATCAAGGAAATAAAATAACTAATTTTGAGATGGAATGTTCGGCAATTTATGGACTTTCTGCACTTTTAGGGCACCAAGCTCTTACAATTTGTCTAATAATTGCCAACCGCCTGAGCAAAAAGGCAAATAACAACTATCATTCAAAAATGAAGGAATTGGTTGAATTAATTTTAACCCAACTTACAAATGAATAGAGCAAAGAGATATGAAAGAAGAAAAACTGCAAGCATTAATCTCCTTACTTGACGACCCAGATCAGGCTGTTTTTGAAATAGTTGAAGAGGAAATACTAAAAGAGAAAAGTTCCATCATCAAGAAATTGGAACAAATCTGGGAAACTACTCTGGACGAATTAATCCAAACCCGAATTGAGAACCTTATTCAGCAAATTCAATATCGCGAAACCAGTAAAAGAATTAAAAACTGGTCAAAACAGGAGAACATTGATTTGTTTGACGGATTTTTCCTCATTAGTCAATACCAATACCCAGAGCTCAAGAAAAAATCGATCAAAAATAAAATCAGACAGATTAGCAACGACATCTGGCTGGAGATCAACAATCGCCTAACTTCCATTGAAAAGATAACTGTTTTAAATCACATCTTTTACGATACATATAAGTTTTCGGTGAACATTGACAATATTGAGTCTCCAAAAAATAACTATATAAATGAAGTCCTCGATACAAAAAAGGGGAACCCGATTTCTTTAGCTATTCTTTACACTTTAATTGCTCGTGAATTAGGTTTTCCAATACAACTTATTGACTTTCCCCGAAATCCGCTGTTGGCTTACATCGACCCAGAAACAGCCCAAAAAGCTCATGGAGAAGAATACGACTCCCCTGTGCTTTTCTACATAAATCCATCAAATAAAGGTGCAATTATTGGGAAAAAAGAAATTGAGTTCTTCCTGAAAAGAAATGAAAAAAGTAATGACGATGCATATTATCAACCTTGTGAAGATAAAGTCATCATTAAAAAGCTAATCGAAAGACTAATTGAAGCTTATGAATCAGAAGGATCTATGGACAAAGCAGAAGATCTTTCTTTTATTGTCAATTTGATTTGAAACGGGGATTATTGATGCCTGAAAAGTCATTTCTTAAAAACGAATATGTTTTGCTTTTATCATTGTTCCCATAAATTGCGTAGCACGAATTTCAAATTGAGATACATTTTCAGTCGTAAAAAGATTGACCGTCCCTTCTTTCGAACATTTTTGCTCAATTTCCGGATGTCTGTTTAAATAATCAATCAACTTTTTTGAAACAATTTTCCCTTGTTCAATTACATTTATTCCTTCAGATGGAAGGTATTTTTTGATATTTTCTATCAAAAGCGGGTAATGTGTACAACCCAAAATCAAAGTATCTATTTGTGGATCTTTTTGAAATAAAGCTGATATATTTTTCTCAATAAAGAAATTTGCACCAAGACTTTCAATCTCATCATTTTCTACAATGGGAACCCACATCGGACAAGCTTCCTGAGTACTTTTCTTCACACGGCCTTCAGACCACTTTTCAAGCTCAATTGGATAAGATTCAGAAGCAACGGTACCAGAAGTTGCCAACACTCCAATGTGTCCATTTTTCGTAATTTCTGAAGCTTCTTCAATACTTGGTCGAATAACACCTAAAACCCTTTTGGATGAATCAATTTTAGTGAGGTCTTTTTGCTGAATATTTCGCAAAGCTTTTGCAGAAGCAGTGTTACAAGCCAAAATTACCAAATGGCATCCCATATCAAATAACTTTTTAACAGCTTCTAACGTGTATTCATAAACTACTTCAAAAGATCTTGTACCATAGGGTGTCCGAGCATTATCGCCTAAATAAACAAAATCATAATCAGGCAAATCCTTAACTAACTCTTTTAAAACAGTAAGTCCGCCATATCCCGAATCAAAAACACCAATGGGCTTATACATATCACTTAAAATGAAGATTTTCGGTAAAAATAAAAAAAGCCATCCTAAACAGATGACTTTTCGATATAATTATATAGAATAAATTTCTACTATTGAATGCCTAATTTTTCTTTTACGAAAGGTAATAAATTAAAGGCATCTGAAGATTTATACAATAATGCGCTAGCGTCAAACACATAAGTAACCCCTTGTTCTGCAGCAACTTCCTGAATCACATCATTTACTTTGGTATAAATGGGAGTCATCAATTCATTTTGCTTATTTGTCATATTTGTTTCTGCATTTGAACTGAATGTTTGAATGCGTTCTTGCATATCTTGCAACTCTGTTTCTTTCGTTGAACGCATAGTTTCAGTATACGTTTCTAAATTCTGCGCATACTCGGTATATTTTGTATTAAATTCTGTTTGCAACGCCTCATATGTCGTCTGTAATTCCTGAGAATAAGCATCTAAACTTTCATAAGCCGTAGCAGTTTCAGGCATTAATTGAATCAACTCAGTAGCATCAATATAAGCATATTGCTTAGTTTGAGCTTGGGCAAAACCTGCTGAAAACAACAAGATTGCCAATAGACAAATTTTGAAAATATTTTTCATGTTCATTTTCTGATTTTTAATTTTCGTTGACAAATATATGATATTAATTTTTATAACCAAGCTTTTGAAGTACCTGATCACTTAGGTCGTATTCAGGGTTAGTATAAAGCATAACCAAGCCTCCGGCTTTATCAAAAATAGTGACATAATTGCCTTCTTCTGCTATTTCCTGGATAGCATTGTATACATCATCCTGGATAGGTTGTATAAGGCTTTGTCTTTTTTGATAAATATCACCTTCTGTTCCAAAGTACTTATTTTGAAGAGCACGATACTCCTTCTCTTTAGTTATTATCACATCTTCTCTTTTTCGTTTCATATCATCTGAAAGCAAAACTGATTCAGATTGATAATCCTGATACATTTGTTCGATCTCTGCATAAATAGTTTCAAGTTCATTTTGATATTGTTCTGAAACCTGATCTAATTGCTCCTGAGCTGCTTCATATGCAGGAATATTGTCGAGAATATACTCTGAATCCACATATGCATATTTTTGTGCCATTGATGTACCAACAACAAAAAAGAGTAAAATTACGATTAAGCTAATTCTTTTCATGACAAATTGATTTAATGACTATTTGAACAGAGTTAAACAAATTCCAAGCCAAAATAATTTTTACTAAAAGTTTTGCCCCATTGTAAAGTGGATCTGACTACCACCAACTGAGGTATCTCCATTAACCGGATCAAATCCGTATCCCCAGTCAAATCCCATCAATCCAAACATTGACATATATAAACGGACACCAACACCTGCTGATCGTTTCAAATCAAAAGGATTATAATCCTGGAAGTCCATCCATGTGTTACCTGCTTCAAGGAAACCAAGCAAATAAATTGTTGCTGATGGCTTTAAAGAAACCGGATACCTCAATTCAACCGTAAGCTTATTATACATATTTGCCCCAGTATACTCACTCAAACTGTAATCTTCGTACCCCCTAAGTGGAACAATATCAGCCCCATACATATTATATCCAGACATACCAGATCCACCAACACGAAAACGTTCAAAAGGAGAACGGCGGTTCTTATCGAAATATCCTAAGAAACCATATTCAAATTTTGTATGAAGAACAAGGTTTCTATTAGAAGACACCGGAGTGTACCAATCACCAGAAAATTTCCATTTATGATATTCAATCCAGTTATACCTTTCTTCTGCAGGCATATCAGAGTCACTATAATCTTTCCCATTAAATAAAGAGAATGGAGGTGTCATTTGAAGTGTAAGAGCAAATTGCGAGCCAGTCCTTGTATAAATTGGATTGTCTGTTGAGCTTCGTGAAATAGTTGTTGCAAAACTTAAATTTTTAAACTGACCACTACCATTATTATCGTCATCATCGCTTAAGAAATAATAATAACTCGACATATTTTGAAGCTTATAATGCTCAAAACTTACGACATGTTGTATTGTAAAATTATTATCCGGCCAATCAAGTCGATATCCATATCCAACAGATATAGCAGTTGTCGTTTGAATTCGATCATTTTCTGTTGTCGAAGGATCATAAGTATTGTAATTATAGCTATTGTAATAATTACTGTATGGTGAGTAATATGGACTTCCATATCCTCCTCCATAATATCCTCCTCCACCATAGAGAGATGATCCATATGGGCTATACATATTATTGTAATAGCTACTTGCAGAATAATTTATCCTTGATCTCGATATTGAAAAAGACAATGAATTTGGTTTCACACCCCCAAGCCAGGGTTCTACAAACGAAAGGCTATAAGTATTGTAAAACTTACCACTGGTTTGTGCATTCAAACTTAAAGTTTGTCCGTCACCTGTAGGTAGTGGTTTCCAAGCATCTTTATTAAAGATATTACGAACGGAGAAATTTGCAAAAGTTAGTCCTACTGTACCAATAAACATTCTGGCTCCCCAACCTCCGGATACTGTAATCTGGTCATTTGATTTTTCTTCTAATTCATACTTTATATCAACTGTACCATCTTCAATATTTGGCAAAGGAACCGGATTAATAGCTTCTTGGTTAAAGTGTCCAAGGTTTGATAACCTCATTACTGAGTTAACGATATTTGTCTTACTAAATAAGTCACCAGGGTATGTATACAATTCACGACGGGCAACATGCTCATGGGTTTTTGTATTTCCTGTAATGATCACGTCATTAATCGTAGCCTGATTCCCCTCGTAGATTCTCATTTCATAGTTAATGGTATCATTATCAATGGTTGCCTCAACCGGTTCCAGATTAAAAAACAGATAACCTGCATCTAAATATAAATTAGATAATGCATCCTCATCTGTATTTAAACGTTCATCCAAAAGGGTTTGATTAAACACATCTCCTTTTTGAATTCCGAGATATGCACTTAAATATTCCGATGGATAAATTGAATTACCAACCCAGTTGATGTCGCCGAAATAATATTTATCACCTTCTTCAACATATAAGTCGATACGCACACGTCCATTATCAACTGAAGTTACAGTATCAGCAACAATAACAGCATCACGATAACCTTCCTCGTAATATTTATTAACAAGGTTGTTTTTATCTGTATCAAACTCCTCTTCCTGGAATTTTTTGCTTTTAAAGAAATTTGTCAATTTCCGGGCATTGGTTTTTTTCATAGCCCTTTCAAGCTGTGAAGTTTTTACATTTTCAACCCCGTGAAAAACGATCTCATCAATTTTTACTTTTTCCTTTTTATCAACAGTAATATCAATAAATACACTATTCTCCTGATCTGGATTATCACGCTGAAGAACAGTAATTTCTGCATTCATGAATCCTTTTTCATGAAAAATATTTTCAATTAATCGTTGAGCTCTAGAAAGCTGGTTATCTGTTATCTGACTTCCAGAGATAAAAGCTACCTTGTCTTTTATATCATTCTCTTCTGATTTTGATACTCCATAATAATTTACAGCTGTAAGTCTGGGTCTTTCCTGTAAATGAATATTTAACCAAATATTTCTACCTTCAATTTTTGAGGCTTCAATTTTCACATCAGAAAACAATTGATGCCCCCATAAACGAGAAATTGCATCGGCAATCGTTGCTCCAGGAATCGTAACTTCCTGTCCAACAGACAAACCAGAAATCTGTATCAACACATTCTCATCAAGGTACCTAACGCCCATTACCTCTATTCCTGCAATTGTATATTCTTGGGGTTGTGAGTATGATATTGAAAAGTTTGTTCCATCATCCTGAGCAAAAATAGGCCCGGTGCTTAGTAGTATTAATACAAATAAAATTATCAGTTTCCGCATTACCATTATAATTGATTAGCTCACTATTTGTTGGCTTGTTTGCCCAAACCTTCTTTCTCTCTTTTGATATTCACAAATGGCCTTGTATAGATCTTCTTTTCTAAAATCCGGCCATAATACTGGGGTAAAATAAAATTCAGAATAAGCAATTTGCCAAAGCAAAAAATTACTTATCCGGTTCTCGCCGCTTGTACGAATTAACAAGTCAGGATCAGGGATTCCAACGGTTGTTAAATATTTGTCAACCAATTCCTTTTCTACATTATCTTTGTTAACCCTCCCCGTTTGTACATCATCAACGATTTTTTTAATCGCCTCGGTAATTTCCCATCTGGAACTATAACTTAAGGCAATAACCAACGTCAATCCGCTTGAATCGTTTAATTCGTCAATGGACCAGTTCAATTTTTCCTGCACTTCAGCTGGTAAACTTTGAAAATCACCTATAACCTTAAGCTTTACGTTATTCTTCTTCAGATTTTCTGTTTCATCATTAATAGCCTGAACAAGCAAGCCCATCAACATATTTATTTCATCTTGAGGTCTCGACCAGTTTTCAGTTGAAAAAGCATACAAAGTAAGGTATTTCAATCCTATCTCTCCGGCACCTTCAACAACAGACCGAACTGAATCAACACCATTTTGATGTCCAAAAGTCCGTTCTTTCCCATGAAGTTCAGCCCAGCGTCCATTACCATCCATGATGATTGCAATATGCTCTGGCAATTTACTTTTTATGATTTGATCTTTAAAACTCATTTATTAAATTCTTTTCTTACTCATACACCGCACAATCATTTCCCTTCTGATAAAAACGGTATGAAAGATACACTCCCAAATGAAATGTCCAATCATTATTGTGTACATTGTCGGTATATGTCGTCCAATAAGGATTACCTGTATCATCTATAGCTTCAAATTTTCGAGGATCATCCAGGTTATCAAACCTGTCATCAAAATACCTCCTTGCCTGAGCTTCAATACCTAGTCCCATTCTTTTTCCAACATTAAACTTAAAGCCAATACCAAAAGGAATATGAATTCCTGCCACAGGCTTCGAATAATAATAATCAGAACTAACTGGCTCGGGAGCTGTAGTAACATTTGAAATAGCTAAACTATCATGTTCATATGTATAAAAACTAAATCCTACCCCAGCCATTAAATATGTTGTTGCCGGATAATCATGATCTCCCAGGTAGTATTTAAAAAAATTAAACTCCCCCATCAATGAAAAATCCATCACGTTCTGCTTAAATTCCCATGTTGATGATTCAAATTCACCAATAGCTCCATTTTTACCCACCATAAGCGATCCACGCATACTTAACCTCAGGTTATAGTTATATCTCCAAAATGCTCCTACAGTTGGATGTACAGAATTCCTGTAATCGACATAAGTCATATCACCGGAATAAGTACCTAATCCACCCCAAATTCCTATATCCGCATTTTTTTGTGCCGATGCCAGGCAAAAAAGGAAAAAACTGAATACTAAAAAAATCAATCTTTTCATGGAATCTTTTTTTATTGAAAGGTTACTTTATTTATACAATTCATCTTGCCTGCCTTGATCATTCTCATACAATACAATAATGCACCTCTCAACAAGTGGTACAAAAGTAATATAATTATCAAAACAGCATGGCTAAGCCTTATTATAAAACCGAAATAGAGGTTAAAAATTGTTAAGCTAAATAATTAATTGCGTTGGTCTGTTCCCCACATTAATTTACTACGTAAAGTACTGAAAAAACTATGATCGGGAAGTCTTAAGGTTTTTACATGAAAATCAGCTTTTTGAATATATATTTCGCCAGGGAAATCAAGTGGCATTGAGCGTGAATCCAGAGAAGTTAAAAACTGTAGCCCTCTTCCTTCAATCTTTAATGTAATTTTATTGTCATCAGGAACAACAATTGGTCTCATTGTTAAATTATGAGGAGCGATAGGTGTTATTACCATACTTTTTGAATCGGGACTTAAAATTGGCCCTCCCACACTCAATGAATAAGCTGTTGATCCTGTAGGTGTTGAAATAATTAAACCATCTGCCCAATAGGTTGTCAGGTATTCATCATTTAAAAAAGTATGGATTTTAATCATGGATGATGTATCTGCTTTCACTACGGTAATTTCATTAAAGGCATAATTAAAATCACCAACAAGGTCAACTACTCCATCAAAATCCAATTGCAAAACAGAACGTTCTTCTATTTCATATTCTTCCTGAATAATACGATCAATAGCTTCCGCCATTTCCTGTCTTGATATAGCAGACAAAAAACCTAAACGTCCGAGATTAATTCCAACAACAGGAATCGTTTTTCGTTTTAAAGAAAGAATTGATTTTAAAAATGTACCATCACCTCCAATACTGATCAAAAATGAAACAGAATCCGGTAGGTCATATCCGGTATTAAATGTTCCGGCCACATCTGGTTGATTATTGCAATTCGATCTTACGAATTTGTAAAATGGCTCATAGATATAAACCTTCACCTTCCGCTCCTTCAATAAAGAAAAAAATCGAGTTAAATCAGATGAAAAAGATGGATCTATATTCAATCCAAAAATTGCAACTTCCATGCTTTATATATTCAGGTATTTCATTAAAAGTTCAAGACGGTCGTCATACATATGCTTCAGAACTGAATCATCCATAAAAACAGATTTTATATTGTAGTCATACCTCACAAATGTCTGAATTATGGGAGACAAATCAACCCTATTCAACTTTAAAGTAACATTTAGCTCATTTGAATCAGGAGATTTTGAAACATACAAACTTAATATCTTAGCATCATTCCCCTCTACAATTTGAGCAATCTGAGCCAGAGAATAATCAATCGGGTTTAACTCAAGAACAATAACTCCACCAGGTTCTTTCACCGCCACAAGATCTGCAAATTTTTGAGCTAAATCAGTGATTGAAATTACACCATTATACTGATACTCATGGTCAACCACAGGGACTGCTGTTATTTTTAAGTTTGAAATTATAGCGACAACTTCGAAAATATGTTGATTGAGATGAACATGAGAGCTGCATCATAAACTCACGACATTCAGCCATGGGTTTCTCATTTAAGTTTAAATCATAAATCGACTTATCGGATATAAGTCCGATATACTCATGATTATCCACAACAGGCAAATGAGATATCCTGAAGATTTCCATCCAGTTTAATGCCTTCTGCCCATTGTCTGTGAGTCGCAATGAGGGTATTACTTCTGATAATAGATCTTTCGCCAACAAAACTTTTCAATTTAGATTTCTCCGTGTTTCAATTGTAAATCGTAACTTGCAGGCCTATTTTTAATACAATGACCAGACTAAGTGTAAATATAAACAAAATAGCAACATTAAGAAATTCAAGAGGCGGTTCAGTCCCCAGTGTTGTTGATGCAGTTATAAACTGTCAAAAATTTGGAGCAGAAGGAATTACAGTACATCCAAGACCTGATGAAAGACATATTACCAGACAGGATGTTTACGATATAAAGCCTCACATTAACACAGAGCTTAACATTGAAGGTTATCCCAGTGAGGATTTTCTTAAACTCGTGCTTGATGTGAAAGCTGATCAGGTAACACTTGTACCGGATGATCCGACCCAATTGACTTCAGATCATGGATGGGATACAATAAAACATGAAGCTTTTTTAAAAGATGTGATTTCAAAACTTAAAAGTGCCGGAATCAGATCTTCAATTTTTGTTGATCCGGTTCCGGAAATGATTGAAGGTGCAAAAGCTACAGGCACAGACAGAGTAGAGCTATACACTGAGCCCTATGCCGCAAACTACGTAGCCGATCCGGAAAAAGCAATAGCTCCTTTTATACAGGCAGCAAAAATAGCAAAGGAACTTTCAATCGGGATAAATGCGGGACATGACTTAAATCTGAAAAATCTAAAATATCTTACCGATATGATTCCATATATCGATGAAGTTTCGATTGGGCACGCTTTAATTGCTGATGCTTTATACCTCGGACTAAGAAACACCATTCACGAATATCTTGATTGCTTAAAACCATAAGTATGGAATTATTTTTCAGGGAAGAAGGGAGTAAAGGGAAAAATATCATCATTATTCACGGTCTTTACGGATCATCAGATAACTGGCTTACAATTGGAAGAAAATTAAGCACCGAGAATCATGTATATTTAATTGACCAAAGAAACCATGGGGCATCTCCACATGCAGATTCTCATAGTTATCAGGATATGACAGATGATTTAAATGAATTTTTCAAGACACATCAAATTGATAAAGCAGTAATCATTGGACATAGTATGGGAGGGAAAACAGCAATGCGTTTTGCAGCTGATTATCCTGAAAAAGTTGAAAAACTAATTATAGCAGATATTGCTCCCAAAGATTATTTCGATATCAAAGACGAAAGTCAATACTACTTTCATAAAAATATTTTAGAAGCTTATAAAGAAACTCAGCTAAATGAATTTACGAGCAGGCGTGAGGTTGCTGACTTCTTAAAACTCAAACTTGAAGGAGAAAGCCTGGTGCAATTTCTTCTAAAAAATGTTCAACGTAATAAAGAAACAAAAACGTTTGAGTGTAAAATTAATGTTGATATACTATACAACTGGCTCGATGAAATAATAAGAGGTGTTGATTACAAATGGTTTGAAGACAGAAAACCGATATTAAACTACCCTGTCCTCTTTTTAAAGGGAGAAAACTCCAATTACATTTCTGAAGAAGATAAAAAATCAATCTCATCCATTTTTCCGGAAGCAAAAATTCAACTAATAACTAATGCCGGCCACTGGTTACACGCGGAGCAACCACAACAATTCATCGAGGCAATAACTAGCTTCATATAAAAGTAGAGTTTATTCCAAGTTCCCTTGGAAACACTAAAAAGCCCAAATTGGCAAACTACATAAAAATTACGCATAAAAAAAGCTCCTGAAATCAGGAGCTTTTTCATATTATATTGACTCTTAATTAGTCATTATCATTTTCTTCTGCGTTTGGCTCAAAACTATAGATATCATCAAAATATAACGATGTAGCACTACTTCCTAATCCTACATATCCCTGACCATTCACTACAAATGCAATTGCTCCTTCTCGGGAATATCCTTCAAACTCTGTTTTTTCTTCCCATCTGTCAGTGGCAGGTGTATATTCCCAAACTGTAGATCCTCCAGAGTTTCTACCGCCTGTACACACGTAACCTTTACCTCCAACTGCAAAAGCTACTGCATTTGAACGAGCAATATTATACTCGTCGTCATAGTTTTCACTATCATTAGTATCTGCAATATTATTCAAACTAATCCAAGATTCAGTTTCAGGATTAAACTTAGCAAAATCATAAGGGAAATCACCGTTTTGAGTTCCAGTACAAACATATGCTTCTCCATCAATTACAAATGCAACTGCTTCTGATCTTTTAGCACCAAAACCATTGATTGTACTCCATGTATCTGTCGCTGGATCATACTTATAGAAATCTTTCACGATTTGACCATTATATCCTGTTCCTACATAACCTTTATCGTTTAGAGAAAAAGCAACTGCCATTTGAATAGGATCTCCAGGAAAAGATGCTTTCTGTGTCCAAACTTCAGTTGATGGATCAAACTCCCAGAAGTCATCCAATCTATCACCATTATATCCTGTTCCTACATAAATTTTGCCATCAGCTTCAAAACCAACTGCATCAGTCCTTGCCTCTCCGGGGAAATCAACATCTATTTCTACCCAGTTGTCAGCAGCAGCATCATACTTCCAAATATCATCTAAATATTCCTTTTCATAATCATTATATCCAAACATCACATATGGAACTCCATCCACGGTAACTGATACTGCTTCACCTCTGGCTAAACCATTGAAATCTGCCTTTTTCACCCAGTTACCAACTAAAGCATCTTCTTTCTCATCATCACATGAAGTAACAAAAAGAAACATAAAAAGCACTGCAACAATACTCATTGCCTGCATAACGAACCTGTGCTTAAATAAACTCACTTGAATCATTGTTAAAATTGTTTTTACTGATTTTGTAACAAACGTACTATTTATGACACGCCTACAAAAGTTAATTATATACAAATTTGGTTAATAAATCTATATTCAAATTACATGGCATAATTATTATATACACTCTTCTATTAACGCCATTTTATTTTTTGCAATATTAATTGTTTTTATCTTTTTTTGTACGACGAAGATTCAAATATAATGGATTCTCTAGAATTTCAAGAATAAAACACTTAATATTCAAAATTTGTATATTTTTCTTTCGTTAATAAAAATAACCCGATTGTTATGGACATCGGGAAATAACGTACTTTCTTTTAATGTATTCAATTTCATATTTAGCTGATTTATGACAAGAACAAGTATATTTTTTATTTTATTACTGCTCATATTTGTGTCGTGTAATAAGGACAATGACGATTTTGACATAGGAGGAGACCTCGTAGAGTCACACACAAGTGTTGTCATGATTGATACATTTTCAGTAAAACTATCAACAGTAGTATATGATTCTATTTTTGCATCGGCTCCCGGAGTCGCTTTGATTGGAAATTATTCAAATGAAACGATTGGGGATATGGAGTCAAAATTTTATTTCAATATTGATATGGGTAATAACGATGACCTTATCGACGACGAAGATATTTTTGACTCAATCACTGTAAGTTTAGGCTATTCTGAATATTACCAAGGAGACACTACAGAACTTCAGGAATATTACCTATACCGTTTAACTGAACGACTCAAACCCGATGACGGAAATACGTATGTGTACAACACTACAGAATTTGACCATGAAGAAACCCCTATTGATACTTTAAAGTTCAGTCCAAGACCTTTTAAAGAAGATGATGTTGAACAAAGAATTAACGATGATTTTGGAAAAGAACTTGTTGATCTTATGCTTGATGGAGGGGATGACATTTCGAGTAATGATAGATTTCAGGAATACATCAAGGGTTTTGTCCTTGAATCTTCACCTGATAACAATTTAATTCTTGGTTTTGACACCGACACAACCAGTATAAAATTCAACATCTACACACACGAAACGCTTGGACATTCCAACCAATCAGTAATATCTTTCTACATTTCAAACAATGGAGACAATTTCAATGGAACTATTGCTGACCGATCGGGAACAAATTATGAATCATTAATAACAATGGACGAAGAATTACCTTCTTCTCAAACTGATGATTTAACGTATATACAAGCTGGAGCAGGAATCTATACCCGAATTGATTTTCCGAGTATGGAATCTATTTTTAGTTATACCGACAAATTACTGGTAAAAGCAGAATTAATACTAGTCCCTTCTCAAATAAATGATTTTGAAAGAATCCCAGAATCACTCATTTTTTACGACACAGAGAAGGACAACAGTCAGGGGGACATGCTAACTTATACGACTTCTACCGGAGAAGAAATGCCTTGGAGGGCATCTTTATCTTTAGATGAACCTTATAATTTTAATCCCTATTACGAGATCGATATTACAAACTATTTACTCTCGGAGCTTTCAAATAACTCATACGACCACTATAACGGATTGCTTGCATCGTTTTCAACTGCAACTTATTACAACAGTGTTGAATATCTATTTTTGAATGACGATAAGTCAAATGAGTCAGACACAAAATTAAAACTATATTTCTTGAAATATGAAGCTGATGAAGACTAACCAGATATATAAAATATTACCATTTGTGCTTGTATTATTCCTATTAAATATTGGTTCTACATTAGCTCAAAACAGCACAAGTAACCCTTTTTCCATGTATGCACTTGGAGAGCTAAGATCACAAAGCAGCACCATAAATTCATCCATGGGGAATACTGGAATTGGAATTTCCCAAGGAAACTTCCTGAATCTAACAAATCCGGCATCTTACAGTGAAATTGATAGTCTTAATTTCATTTTCGACATTGCCATTGATTCAAAATATTCGCAATTCAAATCCCAGGGGAAATCGGCAAGTACAACAGACGTCAACTTTAGCTATATGGCTTTAGGGTGGAGAGTTAATGACTGGATTGCAACAGGACTTGGAGTAAGCCCATTCAGTACGACCGGATATTCAATTAATGTTAATGGAAATATTGAAGGAACTGATTATGAATACCCTCTTGACATTACAGGGTCTGGAGATCTAAGCAAAGCCTACGGGACAATTGCTCTCTCATTTATAAAGAACTTATCTATTGGAATGAAGGCTTCATTTTTATTTGGCTCGAAAGAACAAGTTCAAACCCATGACCTTTCTGGTATTTCATCAACCATTTTATACAATACAACTACCGACTATTTTCACAATTTCTATTTTGATTTTGGAGTTCAATATGCTTTAGATATTAACTCGAACCGCTTGGTTTTAGGAGCAATTTATACACCAAAACAAGATTTGGTGACAAAACGGAATAATTACTCCTACAGTGCCAGTGGTGGAGTTTATGAGAACGAAGAGATACAGATGAACGACTTCATTATCCCCGAAGAAATTGGTTTTGGTGCTTCTTTTCAAAACCAAAAGAATATGACATTTGCACTTGATTTTGGTATTCAAAAATGGAGCAGTTACAAATACTCTGATTTGGACGGTGTTTATTTAAAGGATAAAACATATATCCGTGGAGGTTTTGAATATCTTCCTTCAACAAATAGTATTGATGACTTGTATAAACGCATTACTTACAGAGCTGGTGTAAGGTATGAAAAATCATACTTAAGTATGAGAGGACAACAAATGGATGAAGAAGCTGTTTCTTTTGGAGTCAGCATCCCAATCAGAAATGGTCTTTCGCATATCGATACAAGTGTTGAGATTGGACAGTTTGGTACAGTAGGTTATCGCTTAATTCGAGAAGACTACGTTAAATTCAAACTGGGCTTTTGTCTGACAGATTTATGGTTCCAACAAAGAGTTTACAATTAGCAGAATACAAATAACAACATAAAAAAACAGGCTGTCTCAACTAATTCAAGACAGCCTGTTTTTTTAGATCGTAATCGTACAAAAACTACAATCCCAATAAGCGGGATTCGGGTTTGTCTCCTCCGGTTAACAACTGTTGCGGATTCTCCAGTAACTCTTTTACCTTTACCAGAAAGCCAACAGAATCTTTTCCATCAATAATCCGGTGATCGTAAGACAAGGCAACATACATCATGGGCCTGATTTCAACCTGACCATTTACTGCCATCGGGCGATCAACAATATTGTGCATTCCCAAAATTGCTGATTGTGGCGGATTAATAATCGGCGTAGAAAGCAACGAACCAAATGTTCCTCCATTGGTAATCGTAAATGTTCCTCCGGTTAATTCTTCAACCGAAATCTTTTTATTCCTGGCCTTTTCTGCCAATTCTTTTATTTCCAACTCAATCGCTGCAATTGATTTGCTCTCGGCATTTCTCACAATCGGAACCATTAACCCTTTTGGTGTTTGCACCGCAATTCCCACATCGACAAATTCAGGAGAGATGATTTCTTCACCGTCAATCATTGAATTAATCGCAGGGTGAAACTTCATGGCTGTAGCAACTGCTTTAGTAAAGAAGGACATAAAGCCCAGTTTATATCCGTACTTCTCAACGAAAGCAGGTTGATAATC
Source organism: Prolixibacteraceae bacterium (assembly GCA_963676845.2). Lineage (GTDB taxonomy): Bacteria > Bacteroidota > Bacteroidia > Bacteroidales > Prolixibacteraceae. The sequence goes on from CAXXKK010000037.1 coordinate 81,396, forward strand.
CTTTCTTATTTGCATTATCTGGCTCATATCAACCTCATTAAAAGTTGTAAGCATAGCCGTTTCGTTTTTCACAGAAACCAAACGCTCGCTAAGCTTCCGCCTTAGCATGCTCATTTTGGCACGCTTCTCTTCACGCGAAAAAGTTTTGTTCTCTGACTCAATCGAAGCTTCGCCAATACTATATGAACTTAAAACAGTTTCAACTTCTTTTTTGCCAATACGTTTTAGCCCATTAATGATGTCATCTACCGAAAGATCATTTTCTTCCATCATCTTACGAGCAACAGAGGTTGTCTTAATTTTATGGGATTCCTGCTCCTCAGTTTTAGAAGGTTCTTCTTTTCTCGGTTCTTCTACCTTTTCTTCTTTTTTTTCATCTGCTTTTGGGGCTTCACCTGCTTTTTCAGTATCAATTGTACAGGCAATTGCACCTACTTCAACCGTATCCCCCTCTTCAACTTTAAAAGAGATTTGGCCACCTTCCTGTGCTACAATAGTAAGTGTAGCCTTGTCTGACTCAATTTCGGCAACTTCCTGGTTCTTATAAACGATGCTCCCATCGTCAACCAGCCATTTGCCCAATTCAACTTCGGTTATTGATTCTCCGGGTGTCGGAACTTTTACATCAATGATCATATTCTGGTTTTTATTCGTTTAAGCTAATACTTTTTCATCGAAAATGCTGTTCATTATTTTTTCAAGCCGAAGGTTATGCTGTTTCATTAAACCACCAGCCGGGCTACTGCTTTCTGGTCGGGCAGCTACTTCGAAATTATATGTATTGTATTTTCTGGACACAAATGGCCATGCTCCCATGTTTTCGGGTTCGTCCTGAGCCCAAACAAAACGCTTGGCCTTTTTATATTTTGAAAGTACTTCTTGCAATTGTTTTTCTGGAAATGGATACAGTTGTTCAACCCGAACAATTGCTGTTGAGTCATTTCCACTATCATTGCGACGTTTCACGAGATCATAATACAAACGGCCATAGGTAACAACCACCTGTTTCACCTTTTTAGGATCAACTTTCATATCATCGTATATTTCATGAAAATGTCCCGTAGATAAATCTTCAAGCGAACATGTTACCTGTGGATGCCTCAATAAACTTTTTGGGGTAAATACGATTAACGGCAAACGGGTTTCCCATTTCATATGCCGACGCAACAAATGGAATAAATTTGCAGGATTTGTAGGAACTACCACCTGAAAATTATCATTGGCTGCCAATGTCATAAAGCGCTCGATACGGGCACTTGAGTGTTCCGGCCCCTGTCCTTCATAACCATGAGGTAAATAAAGGATCAAATTATTCATCAAACCCCATTTTTCTTCTGCAGAAGTAATATACTGGTCGATTATAACTTGTGCCACATTGCTAAAATCGCCAAACTGAGCTTCCCAAATAGTTAAGGATTCCGGCTGCGCCATCGCATAACCATATTCAAAGCCCATTACTCCATATTCCGATAAATGTGAATTGTAAATATGAAATGGTGCTTGCTGCGGTGAAATATTTTTCAACGGGAAAAATTTCTCGTCCATATCTTCAACCACAAAAGCGGCATGCCTGTGGGCAAAGGTTCCACGCTCTGAATCCTGACCACTTACCCTCACCGGATGTCCTTCTTCCAGCAAGCTGGCGTAAGCAAGTAACTCTGCCATTGCCCAGTCTAACCGGTCATCTGCAACCATCATCTTCCGGTCGGAAACAATCCGGTTTATCTTATTAAAGAAGGTTTTATCCTCGGGAATATAATTCACCTTTTCTGCCAATTCAAGCAATTTATCTTTAGGAACAGTCGTTCCAACCTTCTTGAAAATATCAATCTTCGTAGATTTTATAAACTTCTTGTATTCTTCTATAAGGAATTTCTTAATCTGAACCTTATCTATTTTTTCAGACTCTTTGTATTTTTCTTCCAAAAATTCATCAAAACCAATGATTTCATTCATCGATTCCTCTTTACTCATAATCCCCATCTCAATCAATTTATCGACATAAATATCTCGTGGGTTTTTATGCTTTGCGATTGCTTTATACAATAAAGGTTGGGTAAACCGAGGTTCATCTCCTTCATTATGTCCGTATTTCCGATAGCAAAGAATATCGATAAACACATCTGTTTGGAACTTTTGGCGGAATTCCATGGCAAGTTCAATCGTATAAATTAACGATTCCACATCATCCCCATTTACGTGAAAAACTGGAGAACGAGTAACCTTTGCCACATCAGTACTATAGGTACTGGAACGAGCATCTAAATAGTTAGTTGTAAAGCCTACCTGATTATTTATAACCAAATGAATTGTACCTCCGGTTTTGTAGCCTTTTAACTGTGACATTTGAGTTACTTCATAAACAACTCCCTGAGCTGCCACAGCAGCATCACCATGAATAACAATTGGTGCCAGCTTGCTGTAATCCCGGTCATATAAAGAATTAATTCGTGAACGAGACATTCCCTGCACCAAAGTTGAAACTGTTTCCAGATGCGATGGATTAGGAACAAGGCTCAGTTTAACATCCTTCCCTTGATCGGATTTCACTACATTCTCAAACCCAAGGTGATATTTTACATCTCCAAGATCTATCCCCTCCTCATACTCTGTTCCATAAAACTCTTTAAAAATATTTTCATAGGGTTTATTCATTATATTGGCCAACACATTCAAACGTCCACGGTGTGCCATGCCTATTACAAACTCCTTAATTCCCAAATCTGCCCCTTTTTCAATAACGGCATCCAAAGCAGGAATGAGTGATTCAGCACCTTCCAGTGAAAAACGTTTTTGTCCGACAAACTTTTTATGGATATAACTTTCAAAACCAACAGCAAGCTTCAGGTGATAAAAGATATGCTTGCGCATTTCATCGGTGTAAGACTTGGAGTTTTTAGACTCTTCCATCCTGGACTGAAGCCACTTAACCAGCTCTGGCTTTCTCATGTACACATATTCAACCCCAATGGAATCACAATACGTTTCTTCGAGATGAGAAATAATGTCTTTCAGTTTAGCCGGTCCAATACCAATATTGTTTCCTGCCTGAAAAACGGTTTCAAGATCCTTTTTTTCCAATCCAAAATTCTCAATACCCAAGGTCGGGAAATATTGTCTTCTCGCCCTTACCGGGTTTGTTTTTGTAAACAAATGCCCTCTTTGACGATACCCATGAATTAAATTGAGAATAGCAAACTCTTTGTCTATATTGCTTCCTGAAAATTTTGAATTTGTCTGGTAATTCGTCCTGGCGAGTTCAAAGCCTTCAAAAAAATGCCTCCAGCTTTCTGTTACATTGTCCGGATTCTGGAGATAATCCTGATACAGTTCATCAATCGCAGCAATCTCCTGATTGCCCACTTGTGAAAACTTATCCTTCATGTTAAAAGTAGGTTAATCGATACTAATAAAACTTCTGATTTCTTTAACAAATGGTCGTTTTGAAAGTTTATAATCTTTGCAAAAAAAGACAAGTTTAAATCTGTTTGATATAAAAAATATACATTTCGTAAGCCATTAAACATTAAAACTATTTCTATAGAGTAAAGTCATAATTATAAATTAGGTGTATATTGTTTCTGGTTTTCAACCTATAAATTAAACTCACAACTAACTCATTATGAATAAAGCAAAAAAGAGACTCATCATTTTCTCTGCATTAGTTGTTTCCCTAATAGTTGTATACCTTTTAGGGCCTGTTCCCGAAAAACCAAAACTAAATAATGAATTACCTAATATTAATATGTCTGTAAACGAACTTGACAATTACATTACAGAAAAAGAAAGTGACCTCCCTGTAAAGATTGACAATGAGAGTAAAATAATTTGGGAAAATGACAGCCTGAAAAATCAAACGGATTATTGTTTATTATACCTCCATGGATTTTCGGCTTCGGGGTATGAAGGTTTTCCCACCCATCAAAATTTTGCAAGTCATTTTCATGCCAATGCTTATATTCCCCGCCTCGCATCTCATGGTTTAGGAGTTCTGGAACCTTTACTTGACATGACACCTGACCGACTATACGACTCAGCCAAAGAAGCTTTGCAAATTGCGCATATTCTGGGCAAACAGGTTGTTATTATGAGTACTTCAACAGGAGGAACCCTATCCTTAAAACTTGCAGCTGAATTTCCTGAGCTTGTTGATGGATTACTTTTACTTTCGCCCAACATTGAAATCAATGACAATGCAGCATTTCTTCTAACAAAACCTTGGGGATTAAAAATCGCTCAGGAAGTTTTTGGTGGGAAATATCGTTATACAAATGAAGACTTAGGAGCAGAAGAATGTGAGTACTGGAACTGTTTTTACAGATTGGAAGCCATTGTTTACTTACAGCAATTAGTCGAAGAAACCATGAACGAAGAAATATTTAAGCAGGTTACTGCTCCTGTTTTTCTAGCTTATTATTACGAAGATAAAGAACATCAGGATGAAACAGTAAAAGTTGATGCCATGCTAAAAATGTATGACTTGCTTGGAACCCCTGACGAATTAAAAGATCAGCAAGCTTTTAATGCCGGCACTCATGTTATAGGCTGTGAAATGTTTTCACAAACCCAAAATGAAGTTCAACAAGCTTGTATTGAGTTTGCCACTGATAAAATTGGCATGTAATGTTAGGCACATGTAAATTAAAATTGAATACTGTCTGACTTCATTTCAAAGGCTATCTTAAAAATTATATTTTTGCAGCTCAAAATCTACATATGGGCTTTTTAGAAGAAATTAAACGCAGACGCACATTTGGTATCGTAAGTCACCCTGATGCCGGTAAGACAACCTTAACGGAAAAGCTTTTACTTTTTGGTGGAGCTATTCGTGTAGCAGGTGCTGTTAAAAGCAACAAAATTAAAAAAGGTGCAACTTCTGACTTCATGGAAATTGAACGTCAGCGTGGTATCTCTGTTGCAACTTCGGTAATGGGATTCGAGTACAACGGAACAAAAATCAATATTCTGGATACTCCCGGTCACCAGGATTTCCAGGAAGATACATTCCGCACACTTACAGCAGTTGACAGTGTTATCATTGTAATTGATGCTGCAAAAGGTGTTGAACCACAAACCGAAAAACTGATGAATGTTTGCCGGATGAGAAAAACTCCGGTAATTGTTTTCATCAACAAATTAGACCGCCCTGCCAAAGATACTTTTAGCCTACTTGATGAGATTGAAGAGCAACTGAAAATAAAAACACGCCCGCTAAGTTGGCCCATCAATAGTGGCCCCGATTTTAAGGGAGTGTACAATATTCATAAAAAAAGTCTGAAGTTATTCGATGCCAATGTTCAGGAAATTGAAGATGGAATTCTTTTTGAAGACATTAACGATCCAGAATTGGAAAACCATATTGGAAATGATGCCAATGAACTTCGTGAAGAGTATGAATTAGTTGAAGGAGTTTATCCCGAATTCGATGTTGATGAATACCTTGCCGGAGAAATGGCTCCTGTATTCTTCGGAAGTGCATTATACAACTTTGGTGTTCAGGAACTTCTTGACACCTTCATTGAAATTGCGCCAACCCCAAAACCAAGTGAAGCAGAAGAACGCGAGGTAAAACCGGAAGAATCCGGATTTAGTGGATTCATCTTTAAAATTCATGCAAACATAGATCCGAACCACCGAAGTAGAATAGCATTCCTGAAAATATGCTCCGGCGAATTTGTTCGGAACAATGTATACAAACACATGCGCTCCGGCAAGAATGTGCGCATTTCAAGTCCAACGGCTTTCATGGCCGACCAGAAAGAAATTATTGAAAAGGCCTATCCGGGAGACATTATTGGAGTTCCCGACACAGGAAATTTCATTATTGGAGACACCATTACGTCCGGTGAAGAAATCCATTACAAAGGAATGCCAAGCTTTAGCCCAGAGCTCTTCCGTTATATTGAAAATGCTGACCCAATGAAATCCAAACAGTTAGCGAAAGGAATTGATCAGCTCATGGAAGAAGGTGTAGCTCAATTATTTACAAGCCAATTCAATGGACGAAAAATTATTGGAACTGTAGGGCAACTTCAGTTCGAAGTAATTCAATATCGTTTGGAACATGAATATTCAGCCAAGTGTCGTTTCGAAAACCTGAGCATGTACAAAGCCTGTTGGATTGAATGCGATGACCCTAAAGTTTTACAAGAGTTTAAGAAACGTAAACATCAAAAAATGGCAACAGACAAAAGAGGTAGAGATGTTTTTATGGCAGATTCTCCTTTCATTCTACAAATGGCACAGGATGAATTTGAAAATATTAAATTTCACTTTACAAGCGAATTTTAAGGTTTTGAATCACTATATTAGTGAAAAATCCAAACCATGACAGACTTATACAATTCTGAACTCTTTGACTTTGTTGTTCTGCCTATTCTTATTTTCCTTGCTAGAATTAGCGATGTAACCATTGGGACTGTACGTATTGTAATGGTTTCCAAAGGACATAAACTTCTGGCACCGGTTTTGGGTTTCTTCGAAGTTATCATATGGTTGGTAACGATGAGTAAGATCATTGAAAACATTGATTACTGGGTAGCTTATGTTGCTTATGGAGCTGGTTTTGGAGCTGGGAATTACATTGGTTTAATTATCGAAGAAAAACTGGCTGTTGGTGTTGTTCAAATACAAATTATCACCCGAAAAAAAGCAAATAAACTAATCAATGTGATGATTGATAGAGGTTATGGTATAACTTACCAGGAAGCAAATGGGGCTGTAGAGAAAGTTTCAATTATTTATTCCATAATTAATAGGTCTGACATCAACCAGGTTATTGAGCTAATAAGAGAATATAACCCTAAAGCTTTTTATTCTATTGAAGATGTGAAGTTTGTAAACAAAACCCTGCAACCCTTATCCAGTCCTGTTCCAATACTAAAGAAAAAGTAAATAAGTCACTCTTTGAAAAAAAGATGTGAAACACACTTCAAATCTTAAAAAAAGTGTGATCTTTGCTCAATAAAACTACATAATAATAAAGGCATTACTCAAAAAAATCAATACTTATGTTTAAGATTCAAACCTTAAATAAAATTGACCCTATCGGGTTAAAACAATTACCTCTGGATAACTATGAAATCGCTAGCGAATTTCAAAATCCGGATGGAATTATTGTAAGAAGTCAGGCCATGCACGACATGGAACTTCCTGAAAGTCTAAAAGCTATAGCCCGTGCAGGCGCAGGGGTCAATAACATCCCAATTGATAAATGCACAGAAAAAGGAGTGGTTGTTTTTAACACTCCCGGAGCAAATGCTCATGCTGTAAAAGAACTGATTATTGCAGGACTATTACTTTCTTCCAGAAAGATTGCTCAATCTATTCAATGGGCTCAAACCTTAATCGGAGAAGGAGATGAAGTTCCAAAATTAGTTGAAAAAGGAAAGAAAAATTTTGCAGGAAACGAAATCAGAGGCAAAAAACTCGCTGTAATAGGATTAGGCGCGATTGGCGTTTTAACTGCCAATGCTGCACAAGCTTTAGGGATGGAAGTATTGGGATACGATCCCTACATTTCCGTTAAACACGCCTGGAAGTTAAGCCGAAATGTAAAAAGAGCTGAAGGAATTGAAGTTCTTTTATCTGATGCAGATTATGTAACCATCAATATTCCTCAAACACCTGAGACCAAAGGTTATCTTAACAAAGATAAATTTGCCATGATGAAAAATGGTGTTCGTATTATGAATTTTGCAAGAGGAGGTCTGGTAAACAATGCTGACTTAAAAGAAGCTATTGCATCAGGAAAAGTTGATACTTATGTAACTGACTTTCCGGATGAAGAAGTACTTAAAATGAACAATGTTATTGCTATTCCTCACCTGGGAGCATCAACTGCTGAATCTGAAACAAACTGTGCAATAATGGCTGCTGATCAGATTCGTGAGTATATGGAAAAAGGGAACATTATTAACTCCGTTAACTTCCCTCAAGCAGAAATGGAAAGAAATGGAGGTCCTCGTCTTATCGTTGCCAATAAAAATATACCAAACATGGTAAGTCAAATTTCAAGCTTACTTGCAGCAGAAGGGTTAAACATTTCCAATATGCTGAATAAAAACAAGGCTGATATTGCTTACAATATTATCGATATTGACGGTAATGTTCCATCTGCAGAGTTAAAAGATAAACTTTTAGCAATTGAAGGTGTAATTATGGTACGTATTATCGAATAATTTAAAGGATAAATTATCATTATAAAAAAGGCTGCAACTTTCTTGCAGCCTTTTTTGTAAAATATCTACCTCTATATCAATTATTCTCAAACTAATCCACCATTCACTTTTAACAGAGTTTAACACTTTTTTATGGTATTTCACTGAATCCTGCCATATCTTTGTAATAACATTTTTTTCATAAGTTTAGGTTTAGTTAGGTTAGTTAGTTTAGTGAGAAAAGGTAGGTCAGAGGATCTACCTTTTTATTTTTAATATTCTTTCAATTTTCCCAATCACTTTATTACTGCAAAACTTATTTATTAAGTAAAAATCCTCTCAATTCTTTTAAAAAATCCCCTGTTTCTATTCAAGAAATCAAACAGCAAATAGTTATAGATTCAATAGATATAGTTATTTTTGACTAAATTAGTGCAGTTTTAAGAGGATAAGCCGTTTTTCAGTACAACCATAGTTTTCAATTCAAATGAATTGATCGGTTTAAGAGTGGCAGTTATTTACATGTGTTAAACAAGTAAAAATGGCAAATTATACAAATGAAGAGCTCCTGCAGGGAATTTTAAGAAACGATAACTTAGTTCTCCAGCATATATACAAGAACTTCTTTTATAAGATTAATTTCTTTGTAAAAAAGAATAGTGGTGATGATGATGATTCCAATGACGTTTTTCAGGAAGCAATTATCATTATTTATCGTAAGCTAAAGGCAAATGACTTGGTATTAGACTGCTCATTTGAAACTTACCTTTACTCTGTTTGTCGTTTTGTATGGTTAAAACAACTGGAAAAAAGAAAAACAGAAAGAGAAAAAATCAAAGATAACCACGAGTTTAATGTTGACATTTATGATAATAGCTTTGAAAAAACGGTAGAACTAAACGAAAAATACAGACTATATCAGAAACACTTTAAGAACTTGGGAAAAGATTGCCAGAAAATTCTTCAATTATTTTTTGATAAAGTTCCCCTTCGTCAAATTGCACAAATCATGGGATATCAAAGTGATAAGTATGCAAAAAAAAGAAAATATAAGTGCAAGGAATATCTGGTAAAAAGCATAAAACAAGACATTGAATACAAAAAAATATTAGAGGATAACTAAACAACTTCCTTTATTTTTCTTTGCTCTTTATAATCTTTACATTAAAATCAATTTCTTTATTTCTCCTCTCAGCTAAAAAAGTCAATTCTATATTTTAGCTATCTTTGCAATATCTAAAAAAATAATTCATGCAAGAGAAAATTTTAATTCTTGATTTTGGCTCGCAATACACCCAATTAATTGGTCGCAGGGTACGCGAGTTAAACATTTATTGTGAAATTCACCCTTACAACAATTATCCCGAAATTGACGATTCTGTAAAAGGAGTAATTCTAAGTGGAAGTCCTTATTCTGTGAGAGACAAGGAAGCTCCATCACCCGATTTATCAAAAATAAAAGGGGAATTACCTTTACTTGGAGTTTGTTATGGAGCTCAATACCTCGCTCATAATTTTGGAGGAGAAGTTCAAGCCTCAGACACTCGGGAATACGGTCGTGCCAACCTGGAGTTTATTGATAATGAGAATGAATTATTTAAAGGCATATCACTAAATACACAAGTTTGGATGTCACATGGAGATACAATTGTATCACTTCCTGAACATTATTACGTGATTGCATCAACCAATGATGTTTCAAATGCTGCCTACAAAATATACGATGAAAGCACATACGGAATTCAGTTCCACCCGGAAGTTTACCATACAACCGAAGGTTCGCATTTACTGAAAAATTTTGCCGTAAACATTTGTGGTTGTAAACAAGATTGGACTCCTGCTTCCTTTATTGAAACAACTGTTAACGAGTTAAAAGAGAAGCTGGGGAACGACAAAGTGGTTTTAGGATTATCCGGAGGTGTTGACTCCTCTGTCGCAGGCGTTCTTCTAAACAAAGCAATAGGCTCAAACCTAACATGTATTTTTGTAGATAATGGTTTGCTTCGCAAGAATGAATTTGAAGCTGTTCTTGAGTCTTATAAGGATATGGGACTTAATGTAATTGGTGTAAATGCTAAAGAAAAATTCTGGAATGACCTAAAAGGAATTACAGAACCCGAGCAAAAACGAAAAATTATTGGACGCGACTTCATTGAAGTTTTTGATGAAGAAGCCCACAAAATAAAAGACGTAAAATGGTTAGCTCAAGGTACTATTTACCCGGATGTTATAGAATCTGTATCTGTAAATGGACCATCTGCAACAATTAAATCACACCATAACGTGGGAGGACTTCCCGAAAAAATGAACTTAAAAGTTGTTGAACCTCTCAACTTACTTTTCAAAGATGAAGTTCGCCGTGTAGGTAAAGCACTGGGAATTAAAGATGAATTACTGGGACGCCATCCATTTCCGGGTCCCGGGCTTGGCATTCGCATCTTAAGCGATATCACTCCTGAAAAAGTAAGAATCTTGCAAGAAGCTGATCATATCTTCATAAATGGCTTGAAAGAATGGAATCTGTATGATGAAGTTTGGCAGGCAGGAGTTATGCTTCTTCCGGTACAATCGGTAGGTGTAATGGGAGACGAAAGAACCTATGAAAATGTTGTAGCCCTCAGGGCTGTTGCATCGACAGATGGGATGACTGCCGACTGGGTTCACCTTCCCTATGACTTTCTGGCAAAAGTATCCAACGACATTATCAATAAAGTAAGAGGAATCAATAGGGTTGTTTACGATATTAGCTCAAAACCACCTGCAACAATTGAATGGGAATAATATAAAAAGGGAAGTTTATCTTCCCTTTTCTGTTAACATTTATTAGTTTCAATTTTTTTGCCCTACTTTATTTATATCCTATCTTTAAAATCTTATTAATCAACATTGGAAACACAATGAGCAGAGGAAATCAAATATTAGGTATTGTATTCTTGGTTATTTCGGGACTTTTATTTTCTGCGCCTACCGTTAAAGCACAAGAAGATGTACAAACAAACACGCTTAAATTTGGGCGTTTATTACGACTCGTTGAAAGTTTTTATGTAGATACAACCAATGTCGAAAAGCTAACAGAAGATGCGATAACCAGTATGCTATCAGAGCTTGATCCTCATTCTGTTTACATTTCTCGAGATGAAGTAGCTGAAATGAATGAGCCATTAGAAGGCAGCTTTGAAGGTGTTGGTATTTCATTCAATATTTTTAAAGATACGCTAATGGTTGTTACTACCATCCCCGGGGGGCCTTCAGAACAAGTCGGACTTATGCCTGGCGACCGTATCATGTACATTGACAATAAGAAAGTGGCAGGAATCGGTTTAAATAACAGCGATGTTACAGACATGCTACGTGGAGAAAAAGGGACAAAAGTTTCTGTTCGAATTTTAAGAAATAACCAATCGGACTTATTAGACTTTACAATTATACGCGATAAAATTCCTATCAATAGTCTTGATGCTTCATATATGATAAACGATGAAACGGGATACATTAAAATTAACCGCTTTGCTGCAACAACTACTGAAGAATTTTTAACTGCTTTTCAAGAACTTCAAGATAACAATTCTGTTGAGAACCTGGTATTAGACCTTCGGGGAAACGGTGGAGGATACCTTAATACAGCTATCGAGCTGGCAGACCAGTTTCTTGGAAATGATCAATTAGTTGTTTATACCGAAGGTTCAAAAAATCCCAGAAGAGAATATAAATCATCTGCATTTGGTGTATTTGAAAAAGGAAAACTTATTGTTTTGATAAATGAAAGCTCTGCCTCAGCCAGTGAAATTGTCTCTGGAGCAATTCAGGATTGGGATAGAGGCGTTATTATTGGAAGAAGATCTTTCGGGAAAGGACTTGTTCAGCAGCCATTTATGCTAAACGATGGTTCAATGGTTAGATTAACTACAGCCCATTATTATACGCCAAGTGGACGATGTATTCAAAAACCTTACGATGGTGGTATTGATGAATACAGGAATGATTACATCACTCGTATTGAAAATGGAGAAATGTTTTCTGAAGACAGCATTCATTTTGATGAATCTCAGATCTACGAAACTCTAATCAATAAACGAATTGTTTATGGCAGTGGAGGAATAATGCCTGATATCTTTGTGCCTATGGATACTTCTGCAAATTATTCATTCTACAACCAACTCGTTCGTAACAATGTAATTTATTCAGAAGCGGTAAATTATCTTGATTCAAATAGAGACAAACTTGTTGACAAATACTCTGACTTTGCATCATTCAATAAAAAATTTGAAGTTGATGAAAGTATGCTTGAAAATATTATTGCAGAAGCCGAAAAAGAAGAGTTGGAAATGGAAGAAGAAAGTGTTGAATTCTCTCGTCCATTTATAAAAAGACAAATAAAAGCTCTTATCGCAAGAGATCTTTTTACTACAAGTCGTTATTACCAGGTAATGAATGAAGATGATGACATTATTCAGGAAGCAATCCATGTTCTTGAGAATTCATCCGAATACGATAAATTACTGGTAGAAAAGTAATTACATGTCAGATTTGATTTTAAATTGGCTGCAAGTCAATTATATTGAGGTACTTGGAACAGTTCTGGGCTTATTGTATATCGTTCTTTCAATAAAGCAAAACATATTCACATGGCCTGTTGGGCTGCTTAGTTCAGCACTATATGTATATGTTTTTTTGACAACCAAATTCTATGCAGATATGGGCCTACAGGTCTATTATGTATTCGTAAGCATATACGGTTGGTATCATTGGCTAAAAGGCAATCCTGATAAAAAAGAACAATTACAGGTATCGTTTACTCCTCAAAAGCTTTGGCTTCCTCTTGCAATTATTTCATTGGTTTTATTTGCCTTTATTGCTTTTGTATTGAATAATTATACAGACTCCCCCATTCCTTATGGAGATTCACTAACCACAGCTTTAAGTTTGGTTGCAACCTGGATGCTTGCTCGGAAATATTTAGAGCACTGGATTATTTGGGTATTTGTCGATTTTTTGTCTGCTGTCCTTTATGCAATAAAAGGACTTTGGCCAACAGTCTTCCTTTTTGTTATCTATACAGTTATGGCTGCAATTGGATATTTTGATTGGAAAAAAAATCTCAATTCTACCCCATTAAAGCCACAAACACAAGTTCAATGAAAAAATTCATAGCCATTACCGGACCTGAATCTACTGCTAAAAGTACTTTAACAATAGCTCTGGCAAAACATTTTGATGCCAATTATTTTCTGGAATATGCACGCGATTATCTGAAAGGAAAAGACCAACACTACAGCTTTAATGATATCGAAAATATAGCCTTAAAGCAATTGGAGCAATACAAGGAAGGGAAACAAACAGATACTCCAATAATAATATTTGATACCTGGCTTATCATCACAAAAGTATGGTTCGAATGGGTTTATAAAAAAACACCACTGTGGCTGGAACAAGCAATAATAGAACATCCGATTGATCTTTATTTACTTTGCAAACCAGACATCCCATGGGAACCCGATCCTTTAAGGGAAAACGGAGGCGAGGAAAGAATCCGCTTATACCAACAATATAAAAGTGAACTGGAATCAAGAAATTTTAAATACATTGAGATTGAAGGCATCGGCGAAAAGCGTATTAACAATGCCATTTCTTCCATAAATTCCATTCTTTAAATTTTGACTTTCTATATAACTTGTAAATCAAGTTGAAAAAGCAGACTTTTGTTTATTAATCATCTAATTTCATTTGACTATGAAAATTGCATCAGATATTACTCAACTAATCGGAAGAACCCCATTAGTCAAACTCAATAAAATAACGCATGATTGCTATGCAAATGTTTACGTAAAACTGGAATCACAAAATCCTGGAGGATCTGTAAAAGATCGTTTGGGAAAAGCAATGATTGAAGCAGCCGAAGCAGAAAATAAGATCAATCCAGAAACGATAATCATTGAACCAACCAGTGGCAATACAGGTATTGGACTTGCATTAATTTGTGCAGTGAAAGGATACAAGTTAAAGATTGTAATGTCTGAAAGTGTATCAGTAGAAAGACGACTTATATTAAGAGCATATGGAGCAGAATTAGTACTAACACCAGCAAGTGGAGGAATGAAGGCTGCCATTGCAAAAGCAAACGAACTTGCCAAGGAAAATCCAAATTCGTTTATTCCCATGCAATTTGAAAATCCATCGAATGCTGAAATGCACCGCAAAACAACCGCTATGGAAATTTGGGACGATACAGAAGGTCTGGTTGATATTTTTGTTGCCGGAGCTGGAACTGGTGGAACATTTACTGGTGTTTCTGAAAAACTTAAAACATTAAAACCCGAATTATACAGCGTTGTCGTAGAACCTAAAAGTTCCGCTGTTATTTCTGGTGGAGAACCAGGTTCTCATAAAATACAAGGAATTGGTGCAGGCTTCATTCCCAAAGTACTAAATACCAATATTATTGATGAAATATATCAGGTTGAAGACGATGCTGCTTTCGAGCAAGCCCGCATTTTAGCCAAAGAAGAAGGTATATTTTGTGGAATCTCATCCGGGGCAAATGTGCATGCAGCCCTGCAAATTGCAAAAAGAAAAGAGAACAAAGACAAGCACATTGTTGTCATTATATGTGATACAGGAGAAAGATATTTAAGTACAACATTATTTAATGAAGAATAAAATGATATCAGATAAACACATCATAAACAAACTGGTCAATACGGTAGATAAATTAGCAGACCCTGAAACATATGACATGGTTTGCCATGAGCATCGTTTAGGAGAACCTCTGCCTTCTTCAAAAAAACTGGAAAAATTAGTCAACCTTGTTCGTGAAATCTTATTTCCAGGATATTTCGGGAATACCAGTTTACGCCCAAATACAATTAAGCATTTTATGGGCGTGTATGTAGATGAATTATTTGATCTGTTATCGGAACAAATTTTAGCAGGTCTTTGCTTTACATGCGACAATCCAAATGAAGTTGATATTCGTGAACGAAGAAATTATGCCCAAAAAATTGCCTCTGAATTTATTGAAACCCTACCAGAAATTCGCAGAGTACTTGTAACAGATGTTGAAGCTGCATTTATTGGCGATCCGGCAGCAAAAAGCAGAAGTGAAGTTATTTTTTGCTATCCGGCAATCCGGGCAATATCAAACTATAGAATAGCCCATACACTGCTCAATCTGGGAGTCCCTTTAATTCCTCGAATTATTGGGGAAATGGCTCATTCTGAAACAGGAATTGACATACACCCGAAAGCTAAAATTGGTGAATCATTTACTATTGACCATGGAACTGGTGTGGTAATAGGATCGACGAGTATTATCGGTAACAATGTAAAATTGTACCAAGGTGTAACATTAGGGGCAAAAAGTTTCCCATTGGATGAAGACGGAAACCCAATAAAAGGTGTTCCACGTCACCCAATCGTTGAAGACAATGTTATTATATATGCACAAGCTACAATCTTAGGACGCATAACAATTGGGCATGACTCAGTGATTGGTGGTAACGTTTGGGTAACTAATACTGTTACTCCAAATTCTAAAATTGTACAATTTAAAGCGCGTGAAGTTACATTTAGTGATGGAGCTGGTATCTAAAAAACTCTTTATGAATCAAGATATAAAACTGGTAGCTACAACCTATGCTGGACTGGAAGAGGTTTTAGCAGAAGAACTTATTGCCTTAAATGCAACTGACATTCAAGTTGCCAGAAGAGCTGTATATTTTTCGGGTGACATGGAAATGCTTTACAGGTCGAACTATTCACTTCGGACTGCACTTAAGATTTTAATGCCAATCCGCAAATTCAATATTTTCAGGGCTGATGACTTATACCATCAAGCTTCAAAAATCAAATGGGAGAATTATTTTGATACCGACAAAACATTTGCTATTCAAAGCAATGTATTTGGAGAACAGTTCAAAAACTCCATGTTCGCATCATTAAAAGTGAAAGATGCAATTGTCGATCGCTTTAGAAGGATAATGAACAAACGACCATCAATAGACACTAAGCATCCTGATATATTAATTAACCTTCATGTTGCCAACAACAAATGCACGATATCTCTTGACAGCAGTGGAGAATCGTTACATAAGCGTGGCTACAGAACAGGGCAACATCAAGCTCCCATTAGTGAGGTTCTGGCTGCCGGAATGCTTAAACTTTCAGGGTGGAATGCAGACCAGTCAATTTGGGATCCAATGTGCGGATCAGGAACAATTGTTATTGAAGCAGCCATGATAGCTAAAAATATTTTGCCTGGAGAGATAGGAAGAAGTTACTGTTTTCAAAACTGGAAAAATTATAATCCGTCTCTTTTTGAAACCATAAAAATTGATCAGAATCATAGAGAGCCTGAGTTTAGAATTTTGGGTTCTGATATTTCCCGATCAAATATTGACTTGGCAAACCGGAATGCTTACAAAGCAAAAGTTGACGATACTATAGATTTTGAGATTAAAGATTTCCAACTAGCCGAAAATCTAGATAATTGTTCTTTTTTGATCTTCAACCCACCTTATGGTGAACGAATAAAATCTGGAGATGCTGAGTTCTACTCAATGGTTGGAGAGCGCCTTAAACATCAATTTTCGGGATATGAAGCCTGGATTATTAGCACCAAAGAATGTTTAAAAACGATTGGATTAAAACCTGCAAAAAAAATACCTCTCTATAATGGAGCTATTTCATGTAGTTTTAGAAAATACGAGTTATACAAAGGATCAAAAAAGAAATAACTTCCCGTTAACTTAAAGTCAAAAAAATTGATATTCAACTCATAAAAATAAAGCCAGGATAAACCTGGCTTTATTCACATTAACCTATTATTATTTAAAACTTTATCTGCAAAAGGAAAGTGTTCTAAATGTATTCTTTTGAACAATCGGATAATTAAGAATTTATTTGGAACTGTTTCTTCTAAATGCAACCAACTTTGGATAATTTGAACTAAGGAATTTTGAACTAAGGAACAAGTTGGTTTTACATCCTCTTTTTGCTAACTATTTTATTTATTCTAAATATTTCATTTCCTGTAAAATTGCTTCTGCTTTTTGGCTATAGTAACCTTTTGCCTCAACAATTCTCTTAAATGCATCTGATGCTTTTTTCTTTTCATCTGTTTGCAAATAACACAAACCGATATACCACTCTGCCTGCTCAACGAAAAGATTGTTCTTTAATTCAACAACTTTTTGGTAAGAATCTATTGCTTTATCATACTTTTCTGTTTCTTGATAAGCCATACCAGTATAGAAATTACCTACAGGATCATCTTGATTTACTGATAATATTTCGTTGAAAAGAGAAAGTGCGGTATCATAATTATTCTCATTAAAATACTTAAGAGCTAAATTAACTTTTCCGTCCACCTCTGCATTTCCAGACCTGAATACGTCCACTGCATTATAAGCAGTAAAATATTGATCATAAAGTTCAGCATCTGAAAAGCTTCTGTTGTAATTCATTACTCCTGTGATTCCCAGCAAGAGCGCTAACGCCGCGGCAATAGAAGTCCGAAGGATTCGTGATTTCTTAAAGCGAGCATAATATGAAAGTTCTTTATTTTTATTCTCGATACTTTCTTTTCCAATTACTCCAAGTTTTGCACGCAAGTTTATAATATCAGTTTCGGAAAGTGCTAAGTCTAGTTCATTATGGAGTTTAACTTCTTCTGCTAAATCTGGATTATTTAAAAGTTCGGTTTCAAAAGATTGTAATCCAGAATCAGACAATTCATTATTAATGTATTTATCTATTTCTTC
Source organism: Prolixibacteraceae bacterium (assembly GCA_963676845.2). Lineage (GTDB taxonomy): Bacteria > Bacteroidota > Bacteroidia > Bacteroidales > Prolixibacteraceae. Next base: position 99,313 of record CAXXKK010000037.1, read on the forward strand.
CGTTCTCTGACTAATAGAAACTTCTGTTTGCTTAATTTCATTCAAAGATTCTCGTAAGCCAATAATATCTTTTTCCGAGGCAGCCATGTTGATGTCTCCATAAAGTTCTACATCTTCTGCCAGCCCTTGATTAACTTCTAATTCTCTTTCAAATTCAGCAAGAAAATTATCATCCAACTCATTCATTGTAAAATCTTCAATTTCCTCATTAGTATATTTATGAGCTGGCATATTCATTGCAATCTGCTGTAAATCTGCCCTTAAACGAGTAATTTCTTTTTCGTCCAAGGCTTTTGCAACATCCTCTAAAATCGCTTGATCTTGAGGAGTTAAATCGAATTCATCATCAATGGAAGTAGATTCATCCAAGTTTTGTTCTCTATAGAAATGATGAATATTTTCCTTCTCAGCCATTTTATGCTGAGACATATGAAGTATCGGAAGACTATCTATAAATGATTTTAAATCTTCTTTTGTGACTGGCTCTTTAAATTCGTTTATCGATGAAAGATCTTCAGACAATTCGAAGTCATATTTCTGCATTACTTCTTCAAGCTCTTCGTCTTGAGTAATCTTTTCATTTTCTGAATCAGCAATGCTTTGAAGCTTTTCCCGCAAGTCCATAATTTCTTTCTCCTGAACTGCGTCTTCAACATCCTGACTCAATTCAATATCACTGAGCATATCAGGATTAATCGCTAATTCCTCATTGAATTCCCTTAGTTCATCGCCAGTCAACTCGTGACTAAGGTACCTATCAATGTATTCCATATAATTTGACTTTCGTATCATCTTTCTTTCAATTTTTTTGTATACAATCCTTTAAACACAATGACGTTTTAAATATGAATGCAAACACTCAACTTTAGGATCAGTGAAAATACAATTAATGTTTTGATAAATATACGAACCTGTAATTTTTGTCAAAAAACATTTGTAAAAAATAGTATTTAATTCATCATCACCTAACTAAAACGACGCTATAAACCTCTAATTACAAAACAATTAAAGCAAACAATAAAAATCTAAAACCTAACCTTCATCATCAGCTTTATCAAACACATCTCTATCTCTACCATCTCCTCCACCTCTAACTAATCCTAATTCTTCTTTTGTTAAAATTTCAAATGAATCAAAAATGTTTTTTTCGTTGTTAGCAAATAAAGTTTTCATTACTTTTAATTTTTAATGGTTAATGTTTATAATTCCTTAATTATCCTTTGTTCGCTCCTTTATTCCACAATTGAGAAAAAGGTAACCCTAGATGCAAAATGAATTCAATAATCATACAGACAGAAAAAGCACATAAAAACCTATATATCTACAACTTAAACATCCTGATGTTTTTTTTTACTATTTTTATTTCAAACAACTTAACAGCCCAAGAAATACCAGAAGATATTAATACTGATATATCGTTAATTTTAGAATATAACTCAAAGGGAATCGAAGCTGGTTCTACTGGAAACTGGGAATTAGCAAAATCTTATTTTATAAAAACGTTAGAACTAAGAAAAGAGATATATGGGAATCAATCTCCTGAAGTAGCTCGATCATTAACAAATATTGGAATAACTAATAAGAATTTAGGAAACTATAAAACTGCAACAGAAAATTATTTGGAAGCAGAAAAGATATATATCAATTCATATAATTCTAATTACCCAAGATTAGGTGGAATCTATATAAATCTTGGAAACATCTACAAAATCCAAGGAGACTACACAAAGTACAAAAATTATCAAGAAAATGCGATTAGAATATACTCTTTAGATGAAGATAACTACACAGAACAAATAAGTGATGCCAAGTACAATTTAGCAGAATCATTATATCTTTTAAAAAGATACGATGAAGCAATCAAAATTTGTAATCAAAACTTAAATAAAGTCTCTGCTGAGCTTCAATCATATTATACCAGTTTAATTGCAAGAATTTATGAGGAAACCAATGAATACGAACTGGCTGATCGTTATTACCAAGAAACTTTCAGACTAATCATCCGAGACTATGGGCAAGAAAGTGATGATCTGGGACTGGAGTATATTAACTATGTCGAATTTCTTTTAAAGGCCCAAAGATATGATGATGCACTTAGATATAATCAACTAGCTGACAATTTGATAGCGAAATATTACACAAAACAAAGTAAAAATTATAGCGAAATTCTAACAAACTATGGCAAATACTATCAATCAAAAATCTCTATAGCCACAGACAATACTTCTAAACATAAGAAAGAAGCAGATATCTCTTTGGCATTAAACTATTTCCAAAAAGCATTAATTGCCAACAGCACCACATTTTCAGATACCAATATTTACGTTAACCCAAAGACAGAAGAAGCCATTTCTGATATTATAATGTTGGAAATTTTAAATCAAAAAGCTGAATGCTTTGAGAATTTAGGAAATATTAATCTTGACCTCATGAATGACGAGGAAGCTATTAAAAGTTACCAAGCCTCTTTAAATACTATAAATATTTCTACCGAATATATACATCAAATCAGAACAGGATTCATCTCGGAGGAAAGCCAGATATTCCTCTCGGAAAATCAGGAATCAACTTTTTTAAATGCTGTTAAAATTTGCTACAAACTCTACAAGCAAACCTCCGATTTCGACTATGCATTAAAAGCTTTTGAATTTACAGAAGAGAGTAAATCTGCAAGTTTCCTTGCAGCAGTTAAAGATTCCCGCGCACAGGAATTTGGAGGTGTTCCCGATAGTTTAATCAATAAAGAGGATGCCCTAAAAATAAATATATCAAACTACAAAGAGATGTTGTTTGAAGAGAATCAAAAAGAAGAACCAGACCCTGAAATAACTGAACTATATAACTCAAAAATTTTTCAGTACTCAGATGAGTATGATAAATTAATTTCATACCTGGAGGAAAACTATCCTAACTATTATTCTTTTAAGTATAAAAATGAAGTTGTAGATATTGAATCGATACGCGAAAAATTAAAATCACATGATGCTATTGTTGAATATCTTATTGAAGAACCTAAAAATCAAGATGTTTCCGGAAAGCTTTTTCGCTTCATAATTACCAATACAAGCTTCTCGTTTACAGCTCAGGAAATCAAGTATGATTTTGTTGAAAATATTGAAAGCATAAGCCAGTTTCTAACAAATCCCGGTTATTTATATACCGGAATAAATGAATATAATAACTATGTCACTTCTGCTCATCAATTGTACCAAGATTTATTAGGCTGTGTAAAAGAAAAGATTCCCGGACGACGATTAATCATTATCCCTGACGATAAACTTTCATACATTCCCTTTGATGCACTACTGAGTGAGGAGCCAGACACAACCAGAATGAATTTCAGAGATCTGCCTTATCTTGTTAATGATTATTCGATAAGCTATACCTATTCAACAACATTACTATATAACTATTTTGAAAAAGGGAAAGAAGCCAGCAAAGATTTATTGGCTTTTGCTCCTAATTACCTTAATGATGATAGAGACTCCAATGACATGTCTACATTTAGAGCAGGATTAAGTCCTCTTCCCGCGGTAGAAAAAGAAGTCGAATATATAAGCAATTATATCTCAGGAGACATCTTTAAAAATGAATATGCTCAGGAAAGCGAGTTTAAAAAAACAGCAAAAGATTATGACATTATACACCTGGCCATGCATACCATACTAAACGACTCACTACCGATGTATTCAAGACTAGCATTTGCCAAGCCACTGGAGAATGATGAAAACGATGGCTGGTTAAATACCAGCGAAATATATACCATGGAATTAAATGCCCGTATGGCTGTACTCAGCGCATGTAATACTGGCTCTGGGAAATTACAAAAAGGAGAAGGTGTTATGAGCCTCGCCCGTGGTTTTTTATACGCAGGCTGCCCTTCAATTATCATGACCTTATGGGAAGTTGAAGATGAATCAGGAGCTTTGATTATGAAAGATTTTTACCAATTCTTATCAAATGGGAAAAATAAAGATGAAGCACTAAGACTTGCAAAACTTAATCACATACAAAACGCAGATCCACTAAAAGCTCACCCTCATTACTGGCTGGGTTATGTTGCTGTAGGTAACTCCGCACCACTATACACGAGTAACAATTGGTATTTGCTGTTAATTATCCTGGGAATCATTGCAGTCATATCCCTTGACCAGATTTATCGGAAAAGGAACAAGTCTCAAACTAATTCTCAGAATAAAAACTAGGAAAGCTTTTGTTCTATTAGGTAGTTATTCCTATCCGAAGATTTTCTTGACACTAACTCCCCCAGAAAACCTGCAAGAAAAAGTTGTGTTCCTATAATCATTGCTGCCAATGCCAAATAAAAATAAGGACTTTCAGTAACTCGAGGAGCAGCAATATCATTCCAAACAGCCGTTAATTTGCTAAAACCAACCCATAATGCTGCAAAAAAACCAATAAGAAATACAAAGGTCCCCATGATGCCAAAGAAATGCATCGGACGCTTACTAAACTTAGCTATAAAAATTACAGAAAGCAGGTCTAACGGCCCTCGGATAAATCGTTCAAAACCAAATTTGGTTTTACCATATTTTCTTTCCTGATGAAGGACTACCTTCTCCCCTATTTTTTTAAACCCTGCCCATTTCGCGATAATCGGGATATAACGGTGCATCTCACCATAAACCTCAATTCCTTTCACAACATGCTTGCTATATGCCTTCAATCCACAATTAAAATCATGAATTCTTATTCCCGATGTTTTACGAGCAATCCAATTATAAAATTTACTTGGAATATTTTTAGAAAGAACAGGATCGTATCTTTTCTTTTTCCAACCTGAAACTAAATCAAATTTCTCTTCAACAATCATTCTCCAAAGTTCAGGGATTTCTTCAGGATTATCCTGAAGATCAGCATCCATTGTTATAACAACATCTCCTTGAACATCTGAAAACCCTATTTGTAAAGCGGCAGATTTTCCATAATTCCTCTTGAATTTAATCCCCTTTACTGCCGGATTTTCATCATGCAATTTTTCAATCACCTTCCATGAATCATCATCACTTCCATCATCGATAAGGAGTACCTCGTACTTAAACTGATTTTCATCCATTACCTTTTTGATCCATGAAACCAATTCAGGTAAAGACTCTTCCTCATTTAAAAGAGGTACAACTACTGATATATCCATAGGTTTAGTCTTCGGTTTTAATATCTTCCATAGCTTCGTCAAAAGCCATTTCTTCATTTTCTTTTTTTACAAAGAATGATGTTATTAATGAAATAATAAATCCAATAAAGCTATATCCCAGCAAGCCGGAAAAGGCCATCATTCCTGGAGTTAGAACCGTTGTGTACATTTCAGACATCAGTTCAATCTGATCATCAGACATTCCACTTTGCATCCAAAGTTCTTCATTTGCTATCCTCACCTGATCAATCAGCTCGGGATTAATAAATTTCATCAAAATCAGCAAATAAAAAGATAGAATTATACTTGCAGAAGCCATCACGGCAACACCAAATTTCAAAGACCTTCCATAGGTAATATATCCCCCCAGGTCTACTCTTCTGTATTGTAGTTGAGAATAATAAATACCTGCAGCCATCGCAATATTTGTCAACATACCTCCAGAAGTATTTGCTCCATTGGTTATCATGCTGAAAAGTAATTCTATTAATACTAATGCTATACCTAAGTATAAGCCATAAGTCATGGCTGGTTTCCAAAAAGGATATTGTTGATTCATCGCGATAAATTCATTTTATGTTGACGAACAAATATATCTGATTTTTCAGTCTTGGGAAAATTATTTTTCCTTGGGTTCAATATTTATGATTTCCTTCAACTTTTGCCTCGACATTAAACTTGCAAAGAAAAAATCACAAAAAAGTTTCAAAAACATTTTACTGAGGACTAACCTGTTATATATGCCAAGATGAAAAAAGTTTTGCTGAGTATTACTTTTCGTTTGTAGGGAAAACAAAAATTTCTACTTTTGTCGCCGGGTAAGTCCTGTACGACCAGCTCCTATCGAATCCCCCCAGGGTCGGAAGGCAGCAAGGGTAGATGGTTGTAGCGGTGCGATACAGGTAGCTTACCCACTTTTGTGACAAAAATTTGCCGAATTAGCTCAGTTGGCCAGAGCACGTGATTTGTAATCTCGGGGTCCTCAGTTCGAATCTGAGATTCGGCTCAAAATTAAGTTCTAGAAATATTGTTTGGGGAGATACCAAAGTGGCCAACTGGGGCGGACTGTAACTCCGCTGACTTTCGTCTTCGTAGGTTCGAATCCTGCTCTCCCCACAAACTAAAATTCCAAATCTCAAATTTGAAAATTGGAATTTAGAATTTTAAAAGTTGCGGGAGTAGCTCAGCTGATAGAGCATTAGCCTTCCAAGCTAAGGGCCGCGGGTTTGAATCCCGTCTCCCGCTCATTTTAAGCCATCATTTATTGATGGCTTTTTTTATCCTCCATCCCTTCATCTTTATTCTCTATTATTGATCGTTAATATCTATTCCGATTTTAAAACATATAGCCGGCTATTCCTGTTACAAAAACATAGTAAAAAATAAAAAGACTTAATGAGAGCTCATAATAGATTAAAAAATATCATTAATCACAACAGACCTGTTCTTGTCGATTTTTATGCTGATTGGTGCCAGCCGTGTAAACAGATGCAACCCTTACTAAATGATCTTAGAAAAAACCTAAAAGATAACATTCGAATCGTTAAAGTTAATGTCGACAAAAACCCATCTATTGCCTCTCATTATAATGTAAAAAATATTCCAACTCTTATTTTATTCAAGTCTGGAGAAATACAATGGACAGGTGAAGGAATACCAGGAATTTATGAATTAACAAAAATTGTGAAAAAACACGCATTAAGCTAACATAAAACCATTGGACTTGACTTGATCCTCTATATATTTATATTTAGATACAAGTAATATGAGTACTAAAACCAATCTTTCAGAGAGATATTCCCTTGAAAAAGTTATACAAAGTAAAGTAGAACTTGAAAATATCACCTATATAAAAGATCTGTTATCATCTCTTTCATCCATCATATGCATCATCAACAACAAAAACCAAATCGTTTTCTCAAATGATGTCATTCTTGGGAAATATGGGCTTAATCTGGAAAAAGATGTCCTTGGATTTAGACCCGGTGAAATCTTCAATTGTGTTAATGCAAATAATAACTCCGGAGGGTGTGGCACAACTGAAAAATGCCAATTCTGTGGAGCTTACAGGGCAATAGAACAAAGTAAGGAAGAGAGACAAAAAGTCACCAATGAATGTCGCATTATAAAACACGAAGGAGATCACACCATACAGCTTGATTTGGAGATCACAGCAAATCCGTTCACTCATGAAGAAGAATATACAATCATATCCATGCAGGATATAACAGAGAAAAAAAGGAAAGAACTACTTGAGCGGATTTTTTTCCACGACATAATCAATATTGCAGGAAGTCTTAATGGCATACTTCAACTTTATAAACATTTAAGCAATGAAGAAAAAGATGAATACCTCCAAATAGCCTCATCATTAAGTACCCAGATTATCTATGAAATAAAAGGGCAGCAACACATGCTAAAGGCAGAAAGCGGAAACTTAATTATTAATCCAGATACATTTAATATTGATCCGTTTCTTCAAAAAATTGCAGACCAAATGCGCTTTAACCATGTTGCTTTTGATAAAAAAATTAAGATTATCGAAAAAACCAATAATGCAAAGATAATAACTGATGAAACCTTGCTTACCCGTGTTTTGACAAACATGACGAAAAATGCAATTGAAGCCACAAAAGAAGGAGAAGAAGTAACAATAAAAGCCGTAAAAGAAAACGGACAAATAAGATTTGAAGTACATAACGACGCTCATATTCCATATGAAGTACAACAGCAACTCTTTCAACGTTCTTATTCAACTAAAGGTAAGAACCGAGGAGTTGGAACTTACAGCATGAAATTAATTGGAGAACGTTATTTGAAAGGAAAAGTTGGATTTACAAGTTCAGAAAAAGAAGGAACAACCTTTTATATAAACCTACCATTAAAGATCGAATAAACCTCACTCAGACAATACTTTTTCTCTTCCTTTTCGGGTATAAACATATCCGCCAATAATTGCGGTTGTTGGTGCTACCAGCACAAGACCGAAGCTACCAACAAGGGTATGTAATATTTCTGCAGCAATATAATTTGTATTGAAAATCGTTACCATAGGTGTTCCTTTTGCCATAAAAACCATAAAAACAAAAATGAAACTACCCGAATATGCAAAAAGTAAAGTTGTTGTCATTGTTCCTATAACCGGATAAGCGACACTAAATCCCGACTGGATTAATTCCCTGATTTTCATTCCCGGTTTTTTCTGAATCAACTCATTTTGAGAAGCTGCAATATCCATCGCCACATCCATTACAGCACCAGCAGCCGAGATGAAAATCGCAGACAAAAAGATATCTGATATTCTTAAATGTGTATAGCCTGCATATAACAATGTTTCTGAAAATTCATGAACAGTACCGGGAACCTTAAAGTAATACCCAAAAAGTAAAGCCATTATTGAAGTAAGGACAATACCAACTATTGAACCTAAAAGAGCAACTAATCCTTTACGTGTGAAACCACTTACCAAAAGAATAATAACAGTAGTTGTTAATGAAACAATAAACAATGACAGAGGTATGGGAGGATAATTTTTCAAGAACAAGGGTAGAAGTATTTTCCACATACATAAAGCCGTAAAAATAAATGAAACAAGTGCTTTCAGCCCTGTCCAACCGGCAAACGAAACAAGGAATAATGCAAATAAAACAAAAAGGATCAATTCAATATTTATGCGAAAAAAATCATCAGCCCTGGCAGAAATTACCTTATTCTTTTCTTTATTTAATGTAAGAACCGCTAAAACTTCATCTCCAGTTTTGAAAACTTTATCGATCTTCTTTTGTCCCATCAACACATTATTTGCTTCAAGAATATCACCCTTAAAATCTCCGGTTAAAACTTCAAGCTCCAAATCCTGTGTTCCAACTGTTACAACACTATGATTTTGTAAATCTTCATCATTAACTGAAATCACCCTTGCCTTCTCACGCAGCGCTCCATTTACCAAAGAAGGATTTTCAAACCCGGTTGGCAAAAAAAGCAATACCAGGCAAACAACACCTACAAGGATCACAAATAACTTATTAATGGTATTTTTAGTTTTCATAAGATCATGTAAAAAACCTGCACATTAAAAAAATAACATGCAGGCTTATCTATTATTAATACAAAATTTTTCGAGCTATTTTCTTATTCACTTAAATCAGCAACTTCAATGATTTTTTTGCCAACATCAGTGTTATCGTAATATCCACTGAACTCGTACATTCCCTGACCAATTGCAAAAACAGGAACAGGAGTACCTGTGTGCGAATAAGAAGTCCAGTCGATACCAGCAATATTATTCAATATGTGAGTAATTGTAACTGTAAATGGGTCATAATAACCATAAATAATAGCCATTTCTTCATCAGAATAAGCAGACTCACCTGTCATACTGCGAGTAAAAGCATTTTCAAGAAGTTCTGTTTGATAATCAGACAGTCCTAGGCCTTTTGATTCATCACCTATTCCAAATACGTCTTTTGCTTCTTCCATTGCTGCAGCAAAAGTCATTGTTCCTTCAGATGCCCATTCCTGAACTTTCCCGGTAAAAGTTTGAAAAGATTCTGTTTGATAATCCAACAACTCAAATGCAGTTTCATAACCAGTAGCAGAGAAACCTAATGTTAAACCACCACACTCATGGTCGCCTGTAACAATAATCAATGTTTCATCAGGGTGCTCATTATAAAAATCAAGTGCTTTCCCAATTGCATCGTCAAAAGCAATCATATCCATAGCAGCAGATACTACGTCGTTAGCGTGGCAAGCCCAGTCAATTTTACCACCTTCAACCATCATGAAGAAACCTTCATCATTGTCCAACAACTCAATACCTTTTTCTGTAAAATCAGCCAATGTAATTTGATTATCTGCAGTATTGTAAATACCATCATTTAAATCGATAGCATAAGGCATTGCATTACCATCACCACTGTATGTTTCAAGGATATTCAATGTTGCAAATACTTTTCCTGACTCAGAGTTCAATGCATCAAAAGCACTTTTTGTACTTACATAAGAATATCCGTTTACAGCAGCATCAGCTTTGAAGTTTTCATAAGAATAATCGCCACTGTATTTACTGGTTCTCACATTACCACCTGCAAAATAATCGAAATCACTTGCTAAGAGATCCTGACCAATTTCAACGTAATTGTTACGGGTTTCGTTGTGTGCATAAAAAGCAGCAGGAGTAGCATGGTCAATACTTACACTCGAAATGATTCCAACTTTCATTCCTTTTGCTTTAGCCATTTCTGCCATAGTAGTATACTCTTCAGTATGGTCACCTGACATAGAAATTGTGTTGATCGTAGTTTTCTTACCTGTTGCCAAAGCAGTTGCTGATGCAGCAGATCCGGTAATATAACGATCTTCGGCAAATGTAGATTGCATCCCAGTTACAGGAAACTCCTGAATATTAAGAGATCCAATACTTGTACTTTTTAAAGAAGCAGATTTCAATGAAAAATCAGAACTACCTAAAGCAGCTTCTGCAACATTAATCTGAGGACTTGACATTCCATCTCCAATGAAAAAGAAAACGTACTTTGGAGTTTCGTAATCGGTAATCGTATTAATCCCGTCTTCTTCATCTTCTACAACAATGCCTACTTGTGTATCGTCATCTTCACAAGAAACAAATACCAGTGAGGCAACAAATAATACAGTTAAAATTCGAAACAAACTCAGTTTTTTCATAGTAAATAATTTTTGGTTTTTTTATTATGCAATCATACCATTACTATGTAACCACTGAGTTAATCTAAAATGAAAACAAAATATTTATTCTGAATCCATTTTCATTTTTATGTTATTAATGCACTTGCTTATTGTTTTATTCAGGGAAATCATGAATTAAGCAATCCGATAACATGAGAGTTAATGTTTTATCAATCTTCAGATAATTATAAAGACATTCTTATTGCAAAAAGAAGACATACTGATTAAACATTCACAAAAAATCTCAAATTATCAGTTTTTCCCTCTTCTGTTACCATTTCCATTACCACTTGTGCCTGACAAAATCTCTGCATAATATACTTCATCGAGTAACTCCGGCTCATAACCGACCCCAATGTTTGATAAATTTCGAACAAAAGCCCTTAAGTGATTTTCTGAACCAGCATGCAAATTGCCGTATACAATTTTGATATTTTCATTAGACACGACTTCTGCCCATTCAACTAAATCTACAATATCAAACTCTTCAATAAAAGCACCTACTTTTAATGCCTCTTCAAGGCTAACGCTTCCATCTGCAATCAAACCATCATAAATGGATTGAATATCTTCATTATTAAAAACGCCAAACTCTAAACTTCCTGTGTTCTCAATCCCATACCCTTCAATTAAATTTAAAACCTGATCCATGTGGGTTTCCTCACTGTTCGCAATATTAGAGAACACACGTGATTGATACATATCATATAAATATAGGTATACATCTCTCGCCATTTTTTCTTCTTCATACACAAAAAGCAAACTGGAGATATCATCTTCTGTTACATCTCCTGCCAATGTTCCATCATCATTTAACAGCAAAGTAGTTGATTTTAAACTGGTATAATCTTCCTCACTAACCGGATCAATAAATGATTCTGTACACGATACATTCAATACAATCAAAAGCACGGCAAATACTGATTTTAAAAATTTCATTGTTTTCATGGTTCAATTCCTCCTTAATTTTCTGATGTTCTAAACTTATTTTGAAGGTGTACCGCATAAAACATAAAATACCCTACCTTTTATATCGAAGATTAATGAACATTACCAGGTAAGTTCATATTATAACCGACACAAGTCATGATTCATATGAATGAGTTCATATTTTACCGAATCCGGTCATATTTTATATGAGCTAATTCACCTTTTATATGAATCAGTTCATAATTTATACAACCCAAGTCATCTTTTATACGAACGAGGTCATACAAAAGACAAACAGGTTCATATTTGAGGTGGGGCCCCCCACTTCGGAAGTACTCACCCCCTCTTCAGATGTACCCCTTTTTAAACTTATGTTGAAAACTTTAATCATTACAAAGAGCAACCATTTTATTGATTTTAATAACCTACGAAACTAAATGAAGAACAAATTGCTGCTCCCCAAAAAATTTCTAAGCCAGGAACAGAATTTGAATGATAGCAGGGATAATAGATAGATATCAGGGCTACGCCCCTAGGTGGGTAGAGTTACATGCCAAGCTACAAAGACCACAGGGCTACGCCCCTAAAGTGCCAACTATACGAAACAAATAAAAGAAGTCAGCGTCAAAAAAAGGATTAGCTCAAAAGTAGAAATGAACGAATTTGCGCAGAAACAGGAGTCTCAGTCATGGATAAGTTCAAACGGGAGAAAAGGGGCGTAGCCCTAAAATATCAGTAACACAGAAGACAATAATAACTCAAAAGGGACGTAGCCCTGTCATCTATTCCTGGTTAACACCAAAAACTAACAAACAACATTCACTTCGGGATGCAGGCTAACTCCAAATTTATCCAGAACAGACTTCCTTATCTTATCGGACAAATCAACAAGCTGTGCACCTGTCGCATTTCCGTAATTCACCAATACCAAAGCCTGGTCTTTATGGACTCCGGCATCACCATCACGATAGCCTTTCCATCCACATTGGTCAATCATCCAGCCAGCAGCAAGTTTCGATTTGCTCTCATCGACAGAATACACAGGAATTTTAGGATATTCAGATTTAAGCTTTTCAACCAATTCGTTTTCGACGATTGGATTTTTAAAAAAGCTTCCCGCATTTCCCATTTCATCAGGCTCCGGAAGTTTCGACTGCCGTATTGCAATTACGGCATCTCTTACATTTTTAAGGCTTTCACCTCCACGACGTTCAACCTCTTCTTTTAGGTCACCGTATTTCAACTTATAATCCGCAAATTTATCCAGCTTAAAAATCACCGATGTAACCACAAAGCGGCCTTTCAAACGATTCTTAAAAATGCTGTCCCGGTATGCAAACTGGCATTCCGAAGCCGGAATTTCATAAAGGTCAAAAGTTTTCAAGTCGAAGCCTTTAACTGTTTCAACAAAATCCTGCACCTCAACACCGTAAGCTCCAATATTTTGCACCGGAGCAGCGCCTACATTTCCGGGAATCAACGACAAATTTTCAATACCACAATAACCATGACAAACACAGAATTCGACAAACTCATCCCAATTTTCACCGGAACCAACTTCCAGCCACACATTATTTTTATCTTCCCTTATTACATTAATCCCAGGAACATTTGGATGAATAACCAAGCCATCAAAATCATGAACAAACAACAGGTTACTCCCCCCTCCCAACAAGAGCAATTTTGAATCTTGCCACTTCTCAAATGAACTTAGAAAATAAGGAAGGTCTTCTTCTTCTGTGAAATCAAAGAAATATTTGGCTTTGGCTTCCAGGCCAAATGTATTGTAGTCTTTTAGGGGAAAATTTTCCTCAAAGCGGATCATAGTTGATTTTTTTGCCAAAGATAACAGAAGCTCGATCAATTTCGTTTATTTTGTGAAAAAGGCTTTTGCATGAATCAAAAAATAGATATTGTTGTCATTAATGATCTGGTTACCGATAACCGAGTTGATAAAATTGCCAATAGTCTTTTAGAAATGGGGTTTTCTCCTACTTTAACAGGAAGAGTCCAAAAAAAAAGCCTTCATCTTGAAGACCGAAAATATTCAACTCACCGCATGAAACTCCTTTTTGAGAAAGGTCCTTTTTTCTATACTGAATTTAATATCCGGCTTTTCTTCAGGCTTCTTTTTTCCAACGCTGAAATTATTTTATCCAACGATCTGGATACACTTCCGGCAGCTTACTTCGCCAGCAAACTAAAAGGTAAAAAATTAGTTTACGACAGTCACGAGTATTTTACGGAAGTACCAGAATTAATCAATCGCCCCAAGACTCAAAAAATCTGGGAAAAGATTGAATCATTCATTCTTCCCAAAGTAAAAAATGCATATACCGTTTGCGGTTCAATCGCACAGATTTACAAAGAGAAATACAATGTACCGTTCCGGGTTGTCAGGAATTTACCCGTTAAGCAAGAAAAATTAAGCATTCCGCCATCCGAGGAAATCGATAAAAAAGGACAAAAAATCATCCTTTACCAGGGAGCATTAAACATTGGGCGCGGACTGGAATGTGCCATTAAAGCCATGCAATTTATGGAAGGAACCCAGCTATGGATTGCAGGAGACGGCGACATCAAAGATGAATTAAAAAATTTAGCTAAGAAATTGAACGTATGCCATAAAGTTAATTTTCTGGGGCGCATTCCTTTATCCGAATTAAAATACATAACCGCCCAGGCCGATTTGGGAATTTCTATAGAAGAAGATATGGGATTAAACTACCGATACGCCTTGCCCAATAAACTGTTCGACTACATACAACAACATATTCCGGTAATGGTTAGCAACCTGCCGGAAATGAAAAACATTGTCGATAAATACAAAATTGGCAGCATTTTAAAAGAACATGAACCGAAAAAGATGGCGGAGCAATTCAACCATGCACTTTTCAATAAACATCAAAGAGAAAAATGGCTGCAAAATCTTGAAAAAGCAGCACTCGAATTATGCTGGGAAAATGAACTGAAAACTTTAGATGAAATTTATTCCAACCTGCAATAACTCATCTTCATTTTAAATGATATAAAATCTATCAATTTTCGAATAAACAATCTTCGCAAATACAAATCAGGGAATTAAATGAATTTTCAACAAAACCCTTTCAAACTTATTTCAACATTGATATACTAAAAGAAAGTAATAAACAGTTTTTTGTTTAGAAAACGGTTTTAAGAAATTCATCTTTACATCACATTATCATTATTTTTATCAAAAAAATAATTCAAGGTCAATGAAAACAAGACTCATTCTATTTATAGTTTTGACGTGTAGCATTTTGCAATCTGCAAAAGCACAACAAACAATCTATTACCAATCTATCTCAGAAGAATTGCACCAGGCAAAAGAGCTTTACCTGAAAAATAAATTCATCGCTGCGCAGGATTTATTTGCATCTATCGCCAACAAAAGCGAAGAAGGAACAGAAACCTATTCCGAAGCTCGCTTTTACGAAGCACTTTGTGCCTTAAAACTTGAGACAGACAACAGCGAAGAGTTAATACAGTCATATCTGGATGAATATCCGGAAAGTCCTTATGCCAACAGAGGCTGGGTTGAATTAGGAAACGTACTTTTCAACAATAAGCGATATCCTCAAATGTTGCGGGCATATCGAAATATCGACACTAAGTCGCTCACTGCGGAAGAAAAAGTTACGGTAGGTTTCCAAAACGGATATGCCAACCTTCAATCTGAAAACTACGCAATCGCAGAAAGGGAATTTGCCCGGATTAAAGATTCGAACCACAAATTATCTCCTGCCGCAAAATATTACTGGGGACACATTCAATATATAAATGAAGAATATGATGAAGCCCTTCAGGTTTTTGAAGAACTTCAATCAAACCCGGCATTTCAGGAAGTTTTGCCTTATTACATCAGTCAGATATATTACATGCAAGGCAAATACAACCAAGTTGTTGAATATGCATCGCCACTTTACAACAATGCAAGCACTGAAAACAAAACGGCTCTAGCTAAGATTCTGGGAAACTCCTATTTTCATTTAAACCAGTACAACGAAGCCATCAACTACCTGGAAGCTTATTTCAAAGAAAGCAATAGTAAAAAGAAGGAAGAAAACTATATGCTTGGCTATTGCTACTACAAAACAGGGAAATATGAACAAGCTATCCCTTATCTTCAAATTGGCTCACAGGGGAATGATGAGATGGCACAAAATGCATATTATCATTTAGCCGGATGCTATATCCAAACAGGGAATAAAGATCAGGCTCGTGTTGCATTTGAATCGGCAGCAGCCATGGATTTCAATGAAGATATCAAAGAAGATGCACTATTCAATTTTGCAAAGATTACTTACGAACTTTCGTACTCTCCATTTAATGAAACCATTAAAGCATTTGATGAATATATTTCCCGATATCCGGATTCCGGCAGAAATGATGATGCTTACGATTACCTTGTTCAGGTGTACATGAGCACCAGCAACTATAAAGATGCTATTGAATCCATTGAAAAAATACAAGTTAAAAGCCAATCCATAAAAGATGCATGGCAACGGGTAACCTTTTATCGTGGACTAGAGTTACTCAATAATCTGGATTATAACTCAGCTGTTTCCTATTTCAATCAGTCTTTGTCGAATGGTGGGTCAGACCAGGGACTTAAAGCAGCTGCAACATTCTGGAAAGCAGAATCTCAGTATCGAATGGAAGATTATCCCACAGCAGTATCTGGCTTTAACCAATTCTTGAATATGAATGGCGCCAGAACCAGATCAGAATATCAAATGGCACACTATAACCTTGCCTATGGATATTTTAAGTTGACAAATTATAGTCAGGCAAAATCAAATTTCACCCAATACATTTCAGCTCACAAAAATGAGCAATCCGACAAACTAGCCGATGCCTATAACCGATTAGCTGACTGCTACTTTATAGAACGAAATTACAAGGAAGCAATTACCAACTATCAATTGGCTTATTCACTTGATTCATATGATCCAGATTATGCACTTTACCAGCTAGCTCTTTGTTATGGTTTAAATAGAAATCAGGATGAAAAAATTAACCAGCTTAATATTTTTCGTCAAAAGTTCTCAAACTCGTCACTTGTTGATGACGCAAATTTTGAACTTGGAAGGACTTACGAAAGGACAGGAAACACCCAGGCAGCCATCAACCAATACGAACAGTTACTGAAAGGTAATGCTCAGAGCACTTATCTATCAAAAGCCTTGCTTCAACTTGGGTTGATCTACTACAATCAATCAGAATTCAATAAATCTCTTGATTACTACAAGCAAATTACCGAAGATTACCCAAACAGTCCTGAAGCTCAATCTGCATTATTGGGTATCAGAAATAACTATGTAGAACTGAATAATGTTGATGCTTATTTCAGCTACGCCAACCAACTTGGTTCCGGAACACAAATTTCAGTATCGGAGCAAGATTCGCTTACCTACTTATCTGCTGAAAGATTGGTGATGAATAGCGACGAACAAGCTCGTCCTCAACTGGAAAGATATTTGCAACAATATCCGTCGGGGAGTTTCAGCCTGAATGCTCACTTCTATTTAGGTGAACTAAAATATACTGCCGGAGAGTATTCTTCAGCATTAACAGATTATGAATATGTAACATCAAAACCAGATAACATTTTCACTGAATCAGCCCTGGCAAAAGCTTCAGAACTGACATACAATTCAGCAAACTACGATACTGCATTAGAATACTTCGAACGCTTGGAAAGCGCATCAAACACGAAGTGGAACCTATTAAAAGCCAGAGCTGGGATAATGCGCTGTTACTACATACAAGCAAATTATAAGGATTGTATTGATGCCGCTCAATTGCTTCTGACCTCAGACAAGTTAACCGACGAATTAGAACGTGAAGCCAATTACAAACTTGCCAAATCCTATTATCTGACGGACAATAGTCAGCAAGCTCAACCAATTTTTGGAGAACTGGCAGAAGATACAAATTCGGAAGAAGGAGCAGAAGCCAAATTCATGCTTATCGAAATTCTTTTCAGTCAGGACAAACTGGATGATGCAGAAAATGAAGTAATGGATTACATTTCAATGAATACGCCACACCAATACTGGCTGGCAAAAAGTTTCATCACTCTAGCTGACATTTATCTTCGAAAAGGGGATCAATTTCAGGCTAAGCACACATTAAAAAGTTTAGTTGAAAATTATCCGGACTCTGACGATGGAATCACAGATACAGCTTCTGCAAAACTTCAGGGACTTGAAGAATTGGAAGCTCAGGAACAAGAAACACCAGACACACAACTAGAAATTGACATCAACCAACAATAAATAAAAAAAACGACAATGATTATGAAAAGGTCATTCACCATATATTCAGCATTACTACTCACCTTCCTTTTCTGTGGACAAGTTGCATTTGCCCAACAAGACAGCACACTGTTGCACAAAGAAGTTGAAGTAATTAAAGCTTATGAGCCCATCATTAATGATGCCTACAAAATTAACGACATCCCTCAAATCAACAGAGAAACCCCCGAAAAGCCGACTTTTAACTATCAAATAAATTCTCAACCTGTATTTTCAACCTTTACCATTGAACCAGTTGAAGCAGCCCAAATGAGTCGTGAGCCAAAAGCAACCATGGGAAGTGGCTTAATAAAAGGAGGAGTTGGGAATTACAAAACACCTTACGGCGAACTATTTTTCAATACAAAAGCCGGCAGGAAATCGACTTTAAGCATGCACTTTAAACACCTTTCTTCAGATGGGAAAATCAAACTCCTAAACAAAGACAAGGTTGAAGCCCCTCAAAGCGAAAATGTAATTGGACTTGCAACCAACCATTACTTCCGAAATTCAACCTTATCTATTTCACTGGACTTTGACCGACAAGCTTTTCGCTATTATGGTTATGCCGGTGACAGTATCTCAAATATGCTCAAAGAATATTACATGCCTTATTGGAATGAGCAACAAGTCTATTCAAAAGGAAACCTATCTGTAGAACTCGCAAAGAACAAAGGGAACTACGATGATTTTAATTATTCAACAGGACTTGGTTATCAACTTCTGTCAAGTAAAACAGGTCAAACATCCCACCTGATTAATCTAAATGGTATTTTTGACCATGAGTTCGACTCTTTCAGCGGAAATCTGGGAGTTGGAATCTCTTACCTAACAACTGATAGCATATTAAATACTGTAACAGGAAACTACGGCAAAAAGCAACAAATCTTCCTTAAGCTTACTCCCTCTATTCTTTTCCAAGGCGAGACAGCTAGTTTAAGAGTGGGTTTAAACAGTTTTAACATGTTTGATGATGATTATGATGCCGTTTTCCTATTGACTCCAAATATTAAAGCAGAATGGTGGCCTATTGAAAACATGCTGGCTCTTTTTGCAGGAGCAGATGGCAACTTGCAACACAACCACTATTCAGCAATTACATCCGAAAACAAATATGTAAATCCTTTTCAGGACATAAAGAACACTGAATACAACTACATACTTACAGGGGGAATAAAAGGGAAATTTAGCTCCCGCTTCTCGTATCGAATTCAAGCTGATTATGCAGACATCTCAGGTCAACACTTTTTTGTGCTAAATCAAGCTGGCATGATTAATACAATGAACCAAACTTATAGCCTTATTAGCAAAGAAAATACATTTGATGTTTTATACGATGACCTGACTCAGTTAACCATTGGAGGTGAAATACACTACACAGCTTCCGACGAAATCGACTTCCTGCTAAAAGGAAATTTCTATTCCTACGATATGGCCAACATGCAAGAAGCCTGGCAAAAACCAACATACGAAGCTTCTGCATCCTTAAATTTCAACCCGGATGGCCCTTTGCACTTTAATGTAGACATTTATGCTATTGGAGAAAAGAAAGCATTGGTTCAAACAACAGACTTCTTTTCCAGCTCATATTTTCTGCCATCAACAAACGAAGTACATACTATAGATCCAATTATCGATATGAACTTTGGCATAGAATACCAATATTCTCCCAATTTAAGCTTCTGGGGACATGTAAATAACTTCTCATTCCAGAAATACGAAGACTGGCTTGGATACACCAACCAAAGTATAAATCTACTCGTTGGAGCGAGCCTGAGTTTCTAAATCTTTGATGATGTAATTTGCTTTTTGAAATATGATTTTGGGGACTTTTAATTTTCACAAAAAATCAGGGATATTAAAACCTTGTCAATCTCCTGATTTCCTGAATATTATTTTTTAATATTTTGTTGAAAACTTTAGTGTTTACTACTACGCCAGAGCGTTCAAAATAGCATATTTTTGTTATATTTGCATGTTATGCGAAAGAGGCGAAGAATGTTGATCAAATCACTGGATTTCATCCTTTTAAAAACAAATCCAAAACGTTTTAAATTCTTCAATTTTTAGAAGTAAAAAACGAATTTTTCTCATTTTGTCAGAAATGAGTTTTGAAAAGTATTTTGACTTTAACTAAGATTAAATAGATGAGCGAGTTAGAAAACAAGCCAACAAACGGAAATGGAAATTATTCTGCCGACAGTATTCAGGTTCTGGAAGGACTGGAAGCTGTACGCAAACGTCCTGCCATGTACATTGGCGACGTGAACGAAAAAGGTCTTCACCACTTAGTTTACGAAGTCGTAGACAACTCAATTGATGAAGCTCTTGCAGGATATTGTTCCAACATTGATGTTATTATCAACGAAGATAATTCGATCTCGGTAAAAGATGATGGGCGTGGTATTCCCACAGAAACACATTCAAAGCAAAATAAGTCTGCCCTTGAGGTGGTAATGACTGTGCTTCACGCCGGAGGTAAGTTCGACAAAGATAGCTACAAAGTATCCGGTGGTTTGCACGGTGTAGGGGTATCTTGTGTGAATGCCTTATCTGAAAACCTAAAAGCCGAAGTTCACCGCGATGGTAAAATCTGGGTTCAGGAATTTAGCATTGGGAAACCTCTTTATCCGGCCAAAGTAGTTGGAGAGACAGATGTTACCGGAACAATTGTAACCTTCAAGCCGGATGCCAATATCTTCCTGACAACAACATACAAATACGAAATTCTTTCAGCTCGTTTACGTGAATTAGCCTTCCTAAATGCGGGAATCCGTCTTACTTTAAAAGATTTACGTGAGATTGATGAAAATGGCGAGCCAAAACAAAACGAGTACTTCTCGGAAGAAGGATTAAAAGAATTTGTGGAATACCTGGATGGATCTCGTGAAAAATTAATTGAAGACACCATTCACATTTCTTCTGAAAAAGGAGAAATCCCTGTTGAAATCGCATTGCATTACAATACTTCCTTCACCGAAAACATTCACTCTTACGTGAACAACATCAATACAATTGAAGGAGGAACACACCTGACTGGTTTCCGTCGTGGATTGACACGTACGTTAAAAAATTACGCCGAAACCTCTGGCATGTTGAGCAAACTTAAATTCGACATCAATGGTGATGACTTCCGTGAAGGATTAACTGCCGTAGTTTCTGTAAAAGTTGCAGAACCTCAATTCGAAGGGCAGACAAAAACAAAATTAGGGAACTCAGAGGTCAGCTTACCTGTTGATCAGGCTGTAAGCGAAATGCTGGCTAATTACCTGGAAGAAAACCCAAAATCGGCAAAAGCCATTGTGAACAAGGTAATTCTTGCCGCACAAGCTCGCCATGCTGCACGAAAAGCGAGAGAACTGGTTCAACGTAAAAATGTACTTTCCGGAGGAGGTCTTCCAGGAAAATTGGCTGACTGTTCAGAAAAAGATCCTGCTCAATGTGAAGTCTACCTGGTCGAGGGAGATTCTGCAGGTGGAACGGCAAAACAAGGACGTAACCGCCGTTTTCAGGCAATTCTTCCTTTGCGTGGTAAAATCCTGAATGTTGAAAAAGCCATGCAGCATAAAGTTTTCGAAAATGAAGAAATCAAAAATATTTTTACAGCCCTGGGGGTTACTATTGGTACAGAAGATGATGCCAAAGCTGTAAATTTAGACAAACTACGTTATCACAAAATTATTATCATGACCGATGCCGATGTGGACGGAAGCCACATTGCAACATTAATTATGACTTTCTTTTTCCGTTTCATGAAGGACTTAATTAAAAATGGGTATTTGTACATCGCTACACCTCCATTGTATTTAGTTCGCAAAGGAAAGAAAGAAGAATATGCATGGTCTGACCAACAACGATTACAATTGATAAACCAATGGGCTGAAGGGAAAGAATCTGCAGTTCACACGCAACGCTACAAAGGTCTTGGAGAGATGAACGCCGAACAGCTTTGGGAAACCACAATGGATCCTGAAAGACGCATTCTCCGACAAGTAACCATTGAGAATGCTGCTGAAGCCGATCACATTTTCAGTATGCTTATGGGCGATGAAGTGCCGCCAAGGCGACAGTTTATCGAGGACCATGCCGTTTATGCAAATATTGATGCTTAATCATAGCTGAATGTCATCCACCGGGTGACATTCTTTTTTTATACTCATCAACAAAAGCAGAAGTATGAAGATTTGTGTTTTTTCATCGTCAAGTAATGGGATTTCATCCATCTATTTTGATGAAGCCCTCAAGCTTTCCCGCTTAATTGGGGAAAACAGGCAAACATTAATCAACGGTGGTGCAAACGTCGGACTGATGGAACACATGCTGAAAGAAGCATCAAAAGCCGGAGCTAAAACAATAGGCGTTATTCCTGAAAAGATGAATGGCTTCAACCTTGTTTCCCAAAGTGCTGATGAGATCATAATATCTAAAGACATGATGGAACGCAAAGCAATTATGCGTGATATGTCTGATGCGTTTATTGCAATGCCTGGCGGTTTTGGGACATTGGAAGAAATACTTGAAGTCATTACTCTAAAGCAACTTGACTACCACGACAAACCTATTGTTTTTCTAAATATCGACGGATTCTTCAATGACCTGTTTAATCAATTTGAACGTTCTTTTGATGAAAATTTCGCAAAGCTTTCTTATAAAAATCTCTATTTTATTGCTGAAAATTGCGAAGAAGCAATTCATTACATAAAGAACTACCAACCCGTTCAAAAAGAAAACAAATGGCATAAAGTACCAGGCGATACAAATTCCTGACAACCTGTCTGAAAGCCTTCATCAATCTGCCTAAAATGGCTTTAATTAATAATTGGTTTCTTATTTGATAACTTAGAGTAGTATCTTAGAATATATATCTTGCAAAAAACATTTCATTGTAAATGAAATTCATTATAGACAATAAAATCCCCTATATAAAAGGCGCATTAGAACCATTCGGCGATGTAGTTTATCTATCTGCTGAAAAAACCACGCCTGAAGCACTTAAAGATGCTGATACAATAATCACCCGCACAAGAACAATATGCGATGAGAAACTTTTAAAAGATTCTTCTATAAAGTTTATAGCAACAGCAACAATTGGCTTTGACCATATCGATACAAATTATTGCGACAAGAATGGCATAAAATGGTCAAATGCACCGGGTTGTAACAGCAAATCTGTCGAACAATACATTACCTCTTCCCTCTTTGTTTTAGCCGAGAAGAGAGGATTTCAACTAAAAGGAAAAACAATTGGCATTGTAGGTGTTGGGCAAGTAGGTTCTAAAATTGCTCAGGCATGCAAAATTCTGGGAATGAATGTTCTTCTTAATGACCCTCCCAGGGAAAGAAAAGAGAGGAAAGAAAATTTTGTAAGCCTTGAAGAAATAGCCCAAAAGTCAGATATAATTTCACTGCATACTCCTTTAAATATGGAAGGTGATAATTCAACTTTTCATTTGGCTAATGAAGAATTCTTCAACACTTTACAACGGAAACCAATACTCATAAATTCAGCCAGAGGTGCTGTTGTTGACAACCAGGCGGCAAAAAGAGCAATTCAAAATGGCAAAATCTCAGGTTTAGTTTTAGACTGCTGGGAAAATGAACCAAATATTGATATTGAGCTCTTAGAAAAATGTGATTTGGCTACTCCTCATATAGCTGGTTATTCAAAAGAAGGAAAAGCAAACGGAACAAGCATGAGCATCCAGGCCATCAGTAAATTTTTCAATTTAGGAATTGATAACTGGCAAGCCAAAAACATTGAACTTCCTGATCAAACAATTATTGAACTGGATGGTTTCAATATATCAGAAGAAAACATAATAGGAAATGCTATTTTAGCAACCTATGATATCCGAATAGATGATCAAAAATTGAGGGGAAACCCAAAGTTTTTTGAAAAACTCAGGGGTGATTATCCTGTTCGACGTGAATACCCCGTATTTACAGTAAAACACAAGAATCTAACTGACTCAACAATCCAAAAATTGAAGTTATTAGGTTTTAAGGTTGAAGAATAAAAGTTGAAACAAAAAAAGAACTCAATAGCTATGAAAAAATTAGCAGATATAGGTTTAATCGGGTTAGCCGTTATGGGTGAAAACTTGGTATTAAACATGGAAAGCAAAGGATACACTGTAGCTGTTTACAACCGAACAGTTGACAAAGTTGATAAATTTATAAATGGACGTGGAGCAAATAAGAATTTCATTGGGACACACTCCATTGAAGAACTTGTTGCCTCTCTTGAAAAACCACGCAAGGTCATGATGCTTGTAAAAGCAGGTAAACCTGTAGACATATTTATCGACCAACTTATTCCCCACCTGGAACCCGGAGATATTATTATTGATGGTGGAAACTCACATTTCCCAGACACTATACGACGAACAGAATATGTGGAAAGCAAAGGATTACTCTACGTTGGAACCGGAGTTTCCGGAGGCGAAGAAGGAGCACTGATGGGGCCTTCAATGATGCCCGGTGGATCACCTGAGGCATGGCCATATGTGAAAGATATTTTTCAATCTATTGCAGCCAAAGTTGAAGATGGAACTCCTTGCTGCGACTGGGTTGGCGAAAGTGGAGCAGGTCATTTTGTAAAAATGGTTCACAATGGAATTGAGTATGGAGACATGCAAATCATTAATGAAGCTTACCACCTAATGAAAGACTTATTAGGCATGAGTGCTGATGAAATGCATGAGGTTTTCAAAAAATGGAATACTGAAGAATTGGATTCCTACCTAATTGAAATTACAGCTGACATCCTTGGTTTCAAAGACGAAGACGGTGAGCCTATGGTTGAAAAAATACTGGATACTGCCGGACAAAAAGGGACAGGAAAATGGACAGGAGTTGCCGCCCTTGATCTGGGTATTCCGTTAACCTTAATCGGCGAATCTGTTTTCTCCCGTTGCCTTTCTGCTCAAAAAGACATACGAGTTCAGGCCAGCAAAGTAATCAATGGCCCTCAGGTTGAATTTAAAGGAGATAAAGCTCAGTTTATTGAAGACCTGAAAATGGCTCTTTACGGGGCAAAAATCATTTCATATGCCCAAGGCTACGACTTAATGATGGAAGCCGCAAAAGAACACGGATGGAATCTCAATTACGGAGGAATTGCCTTGATGTGGCGTGGAGGTTGCATTATACGCTCAGCATTTCTGGGCGATATAAAAAAGGCTTTTGACAACAATCCGGAGTTACCAAACTTATTACTAGATCCATTCTTTAAAGAAAAGATTGAAGCAGCACAAGAAGGCTGGCGCAGAGTTTGTGCAACAGCAATTACCAATGGAATACCAGTTCCAGCCATATCTTCAGCATTAAGCTATTTTGATGGTTTTAGAAGTGAAAAACTTCCAGCCAATTTATTACAAGCTCAACGTGATTATTTTGGAGCACATACCTACGAGCGTATAGACAAACCACGCGGACAATTTTTTCATACAAACTGGACTGGACGAGGAGGAAATACAGCATCAACAACTTACGATGTATAAAAATTAGAACAAAGAGTAAAGAATCAAGATACCTGACTTAATCTTGGTTCTTAGCACTCTAATCCTGACTCTATCAAATCACCCTACACCAGGGAATTCCAAGCATGATTGCCAGATAAGATAGCCCGAAGAAAATTAATGCATTGCTAAACTTCAACTTACTTGATTTTGCCTTTTTAGTACGTTTCCAACCAACATGGGCAAATACAATTACTATTAACATGATAACTTCATGCTCAACCGCATAATACTGCATGTCCCGATTTTGAGATACAATACTGAAGTCCTGTAACGCAGTTTTTGTTAATGGGCTATACACAAAGTACAATAGCAACCCCGTAAGCAATTGAATATCCAATAGAGCTGTTAGTGAAATTCCAAGGACTTTATCCAGTTTTCCCCAATTCTGCTGACTAAACCAGCCAACAAAATATCGGAATAAAGTTATGAGAAAAAGAACCAGAACAATCCACCTAAATATATTGTGTATTTGTAATAACGCTGAATACATATCAATGAACGAAGATACTGTCTTTTAGCGATTATTATCTCTTATATTAACAGCATTAACAATCTTTATAAAATTTCATTGCAGAGGGAATATTCTTTCTAATTTTGTTATCAATATAAAAGAATTCTTATGAATATTAGATACGGAGTGATAGGAACCGGAGCACTAGGTGGATATTATGGTGGAATGCTTGCTAAAAATGGTAATGACATTCATTTCCTTTTTAACAGTGATTATAAAGAAGCAAAGGAAAATGGTCTAAAAGTTGACTCGATCAATGGGAATTTTCATATTGAAAATACAAATGCATATAAAGATGCAAAAGATATGCCCACTTGTGATGTAATTTTTGTTTGTTTAAAAACAACGAACAATCACCTGTTAAAAGATTTATTGCCTCCCATTTTACACGAAAATAGCATTGTAATACTCATTCAAAATGGATTAGGAAATGAAGAAGAGCTTGAGAAGGAATTCCCAAACATCCAACTGGCAGGTTCTTTGGCATTTATCTGCTCTGCAAAAGCTGGTCCGGCTCACATAAAACATATGGATCTGGGGAAATTAATTATTGCACCTTATAAAATACAAACACCGGAAGTACTGGAGCAGGTATGCAAAGATTTTCTGGAGTCTGGAGTTCCTTGTAATTTATCAGATGATTTAAAACTTTCTCGCTGGCAAAAACTGGTTTGGAATATTGCTTACAATGGGTTGGCCGTTGCCTTAAATACAGAAACTGATAAAATTATGAAAAATCCTTCAACAAGACAATTAGCATTCGATTTAATGCAAGAAGTTGTTGAAGGAGCAAATGCATGTGGAGTTTTACTACAGAAAGAATTTGCCCATAGGATGATTAAAACTACAGATGCTATGGAACCATATGCTCCAAGTATGAAACTCGATTTTGATTACAAACGCCCTATGGAAATTCAGTACATCTACTCTAATCCGATTGCCGAAGCAGAAAAAGCTGGCTATAAAATGAGGAAAGTAAGCATGCTAGAACAACAGTTACGATTTATTCAGGATCAATATAAATAATTAAATGCTGTATCGTGAGTTTTTTGAATATTCACGACACAACATTACTATTTTACGAATGTCCTTTCACGACAATACGCATGATTTTATAATTCAACCTAAAGAATTTATAAATCTGATAGAAGAAGCACGTTCTCCAAAATTTTGTTGCTTTTGTTGGTACAGGAGGATAATATTCATCCCTATAACCTCGTATTTCTTTATGATTTCCCATTATTCTTAAATTTGAATTTTATTCCGGAAGTAACCACCAAAATGGATACCCTTTTGCTTTATGAATAAACATGTAATGCAAAAATAATTTTATCCAGTGTCCAGCCAGACCAACTTCTCCAACGGTGGCATTTATATCCCGTCCCCACTCAGGATATTTCTGCCAATCAGGTACAATTGGAGAAACAGTCATCGTCGCACCTAAACCTTTGGTCATACTGTATCCGGCAGAAACAATACAAGCAGCACCCATTCTCCCCATGTTAGCTGTATGCTTATGTTCTGCACCTCCATGTTTAATAAAATGCACAATGTTTTGAGCAACAATTTTGCCAGTTACTCCCGAAGGCATTCCTGTTCGAGGTGGTGCCGGACTAATAGCCATTCCTGTTTTACTCTTCATCGGTTTTGAAATTGCATGAGGTGGAGCAAAAGCAATTCCTGTTGCATAAATATTAGCGTATGCCGGACTTTGATAAGTTTGTGGCCAATCATCAATTGTCCATTCCTCAAATGGTTTTTGATAATAGTTCGCATCCACCTTCATAAATCCATTGGGAGCAAAAATGGTTGATGTAATGTCAGCTCCTTGTTTATCAAAGGCTTTAATATCTTGCCCCTTAAACCCCGGAATCAACATGGCAAAATCAAAACCAATAGATTTACTTTCACCATCAAGATTTTCAAAATAAGCTATACCCTTTTCAATTTTAGTAACCCCTGCTCTTTTTATCCACTTAATATTATTTTCGGTCAAAACTGATTCAGTAAACACTTTTGTTGACGTAATGTAGCCTCCACGTTTTATAAAAGCACCTCCCATTCCAAAATCACCCAGTTCATATTCATTGGTAATCCAGGTGATATCTGCCATATGGTTCAGTTTCCTCTTTTTCAGTTCAAAAGCAATATTTAAGGCATATTCAAATGCTGCTCCCTGACAAGTTGCCATGGGATGACCGGTACCAATCAAAATCTTTTGCTTTTTGCCTTGTTTCATAAGTTCTATCGCCTTCTGTAATTCTTCCCAGGCGTGGGCTGCATGATCATAGGAACACACAGAAACCGTATATCCCTGAGGACCTAAGCCTTGAGTCGCTTCAAAATTTAATTTTGGGCCGGTAGCATTCACCAGGTAATCATAGAATATATCTTTTTGTTGTCCTTTTTTATCATCAGAAACATACTCAATAGTTACAAATGGCTGAACATTCTCTTTATTCCCTTCCGGATGAACAGATATCGCTTTTGCCTGATGATAAATTATCTCCCACTTTTTATAGACTTTATCAAGTTTAAATCGTACCTGATCAACAGACATTCGACCTACTCCCACCCAAATATTTGAGGGAACCCACTGATAATATTGATTTGGAGAAACAACAATAACTTCGTGCTTTTTTCCAAGCATTTTTTTTAGGAATGATGCAGCTGTATGGCCGGAGATACCTGCACCTAATACAACAACTTTTGCCATGCGTATTAATTCGTTAGATTTAGTTACCTAAACGAACATTTGCTCAAGTTGTTCACAAATAACTTAAAATAATCAATTACCCTTTAGTTATGAAAAAGAATAATCTAAAAGAAAAAATCTCTTATTCTTTCATTTATTGAGAAATTAAATTTCGAAAAAAATTCAGGTTCGTTTAAGAGATCACGAATACAAAAAAAGAGAATTTTATGCAGCAAACCCCCTTTGTTTTAAAGGTTTTTTCAATTATATTTAGTCCCATAGAATTTTCTTAAAAATAATTTGAAAGATGAAAAAAATACTGATCATTGATGATAAACCATCCATTAGCAGGCTAATCGTTCAATTCTTAAGTAAGTCTTTTGATGTAACAACAAAAAATGACGGATTAGAAGCATTAGCATGGCTTCAGGAAGGCAATATCCCCGACTTGATCACCACAGACCTACAAATGCCTAATTTAGATGGATTTGAATTCATACAAAAAGTTAAAGAAAGTGGCTACTTTCGGGATATTCCTATCATAGTATTGAGCAGTAAAGACAGCAGTTCAGATAGAATTACATGCTTAAAAATGGGAGCTGAGGACTATCTTATAAAACCTTTTAATCCCGAAGAACTGCAAATTAGAATTGAACGCATACTTTCACGATAACTAGAATTAGCATGAAAGAAAACGAAGGAAAACTGAATCTTATATATATTGGTTCTGACAATGTTATTATTGATTCATTAAGTTCGTTGAGTGATTTAATAGAATTAAAATCCTTCTCGAATTATATTTCAGCAACCAATTGGTTTAAAGAAGATCATTTAATTGATGGTGTAATTTGTGAGCTGGAATTACCAGGAAGAAATAGTATCAGTTTCCTTCCCTTATTTCTTGATATTTACGACAAGAAAGCAACAATTCCATACATTATTGTCACCGATAAAAAAACACCTGAAATTACACAGCAGGCTATAAAATCAAAAATTGATGATCTTTATGAAAAACCTATAAATGCTGAAGAAATTTATAATAGAATAATATTCCTTAAGCAATTAAAATCCCAAACTAAACTTACAAAGAAAGAAGATGATAAAACGGGAGTAAAAATCTATAAAACCCCATTCTTTAAAAGATCATTTGATATTGTTTTTTCAAGTCTTGCATTATTAGCGTTTTCACCTATTCTTCTAATCTTTATCCTTGCAATCCGGTTAGAATCTAAAGGCAAAGTATACTATGTATCCAAACGTGTTGGTACTGGTTATAAAATCTTCAATTTCATTAAACTTCGATCAATGTACCCCGATGCAGATAAACGATTAAAAGAATTTGAACATTTGAACCAGTATAGTAATGATGAAGAACAGGAAGCAATTGTTGAGCATTTAAAAACTGAAATAACAGAAAGTGACACAACACTATTTGGGGATGACATTACTATTGATGAGCAGGAACACTTAATGAATAAGAAAAGTCAACAAGAGCAAGCATTCGTTAAGTTTGAAAATGATCCCCGAATAACTAAAGTTGGACATATTATTCGTAAATTAAGTATCGATGAATTGCCCCAATTAATTAATGTATTAAAAGGAGATATGTCCATCGTTGGAAATCGGCCCCTTCCATTATATGAAGCTGAGCTACTGACGACTGATGACTGGACTGATCGTTTTAACGGACCAGCAGGAATCACCGGATTATGGCAGGTAGAAGCAAGGGGAAAAACATCAAAAATGTCTCCTGAGGAAAGAAAACAACTTGATAACACATATGTAAAATTTGCCAATAGCAAATTCTCATTCTGGAAAGATATATGGATTATTTTACGAACGATCCCAGCTGTTTTCCAAAAAGAAAATGTATAATGAATATTGTTAGAAAAATATTTTACTTATTGGTCATTATGGCTGCAGCTATTAATCTATCTGCGCAAGAATCTGATTATGAAAATCCGATAGAAATTGCTTTGGAGGAAAACAGTGTTGATAAAGTATTTCCACCACTGGCAGTTCTCATTGATTCAGCAATTACAAATTCTCCAGATGTCATCCTCAGTGATTCTCAAATAAGTATTAGAGAATCAAATATTACAGAAGAAAAAAGAGAATGGATGCAAAGCATCTCTGTTATTGCAAGTGCAAATTATGGACAATATGACAATTTAACGGTAGAAGAAGATTGGGGAATGTCAAACCTTATTGCCAATACACAGGAACAAACCAGATATACTATTGGGCTTTCTTTAAGGCTTCCTCTTTCAAGAATAGCAGACAGGTCAAATGTTATTACAGCACAAGAAGAATTAAGCTATGCAAAAAATGAAAAATTAAAGGCTATACAGGAAATAAGGAAGCAGGTTATTGAAGAATATAACGATGTCATTAAAAGTTATAAAACTGTTATCATCTATACAGAGGAAGTACAGGACTATAAAATTCAGGTAATTAATGCAGAAAAAGAATATAAAAGTGGCATAATTAACTCCTATGAGTATATCAGGTTAAAAAACATGCTAACCCAATCTCAACTTAGTTTGGAAAATAGTAAAATAGAATTTTCAAACAACTTGCAAATATTAGAAGAAACCGTTGGTTATAAATTTTACTAATCAGAATGAACAATCTTAGCTTAATATACTTCATACGACTGCTACTAAGAAATAGTGCATTACTAATTGTAAGCCCAATCTTACTATTTGCAATTGCCTTCTTCATAACAAAAGATCAACCTCAAACCTATGAGTCGAATACAATTGTTTACACAGGAATAGGAACTGGATCCTCTATTGTCTCACTAAATGAATCAAATCTGGACAGGTTTGGAACTTCCGTTGCATTTGACAATTTACTTGATATTATTGGATCAAGGAAAACGATAGAAGAAGTTGGGTTAAAACTCTTTACCCAACATATGATTTTAACAAAACCGGACAAAACTATTTTATCGACTGAAAAGTATTATGACTTAATGAACTTAGTCCCTGATGAAGTGAAACAATTAGTTGATCATGATAGCTTTGAAAACACGTTTGAGGCTTTTCAGGAATATAAAAATAAAGACTATGAAAACTTCATATACAAGCTTATAAACCTAAATCATCCGGACTATAGTTATAATAAGATTGAGAGCAAGCTTAAAGCCTCGCGAGTTCATTCTAGTGATATGATTAACATCCAGTATAGTTCAGAAGACCCGGCAATTTGCTATCAAACTCTTAAATTTATTAACCAAACATTTGTAAAATACTATTCTAGTATTAAAGTAAATCAATCTGATGCAGTAGTAAACTATTTCACCAATGAGCTTGCAAAAGCTCAGGAAAGACTTGATGATGCTGAAAATCAGCTATTAACTTTCAATATAAATAATTCCATTATAAACTATTCAGAACAAACAGAACAAATTACTGTTGAAAAAATGCAATTCAATTTAGAGTTCGGTTCTCTAAAGATGCAATTGGCAGGAATCAAATCCGTTTTGAATACTTTAGAAGAAAAACTATCAAATCAAGGACTTACAATAGTACGGAAACAAGAGGTTCTTGACCTAAGAAATGAATTATCAAACAAGAACCTTCAAATTTTATTTAAAGAACAGGGATTAAATGATAATTCAGGATCAGAAGATGAAAGTGCACTTATTTTGGAATTGAGTGAACTTAAAAGTGAAGTAGATTCTATTCAAAATCAGCTACGCGAAACAATAGAGGAAGAATTCACTGAAGAAAACACCATCCCAGGAGCAGGTTCATTATCTCAGGACATAATGAATAGCTGGCTAAGTAGTGTCATTGAATATGAATCAACAAATGCACAGGTGATTTTTGGAGAAGAGCGAGAGGAAGAATATATTTCATTATACAGAGAATATGCTCCAATGGGTGCAAACATGAAACGGTTAGAGCGTAAAATCAATGTTGCAGAAGAAGAATACATGACTATTTTAAATAGCTTAAATACGGCAAAACTAAAACAGCAGAATGTAGAACTAAATTCTAACATAAAAGTATACGAAGAAGCATTTTTCCCATTAGAACCCATAGCAGGGAAACGAAAATATATATTGCTACTTGCATTAGTTATTGGATTTTTTATTCCTGCATTTTTAATTATTGTATTCGATTTCTTTAATAGCAACATAAGAAATGTAGTTAAAGCAGAATCCTTAACCCAGCTTGAAGTTTTAGTTTCCTATCCAAACCTTATACAAAAGAAAAAACGCATAAAATACGAGCAACTTAAGCAGATGGCAGATGACAAAGTCATCCAGCGATTCATGATATTAGCCAATAAATTTGAAGCCAGAAAACCAAGCTTAATTATTAATTCTAGTATTCATGAAAACGAGGGCAAATCAACAATCAATGACCTTTTATTTAAGAATCTTACAGAAAGTGGTTTCAAAGTGTTATCATTAACCCATGATGAGATTGATCTACAACAAATTGATAAAACTGGAATTCATCAATATTTAGTAGACAATAATTTTTACTCATGCACCCAACCAGAAGATCTAAATATCGTTTCTGATTCATTGATCTTTAAAGATTATGACTTCATTTTAATTGAATTACCATCCTTACTCAAAGTAAAATACCCCGTTAATTTAATTAATAATTCCGACCATCTATTTATAACAATAAGAGCAAATAGGGAATGGAAAACTACCGATAACAATACTCTAAAAGACCTGTTAAAGATTACTAATAAAAATAAGCCATCTATCATCTTAAACGGCGTTGATCTTGACGAAATAGAGAAAGATTTAGGAGACATTCCGGGGAAAAGAGGATTTATTCGAATTTTTCTAAAGAAATTGTTACTATTCCAATTTCACTCCCAAAAAAAACTAAGATAACAATTGGGTTAAATGAGAGTTAATCAATTAAAGGCAGGTGCAGTTCTATCCTATGTAGTAATGGGATTAAATAACCTGGTAGGGCTAGTTTATACCCCTTACATGCTTCGTATGATGGGACAAAGTGAATATGGGATGTACTCCCTGGTTGCCTCTGTTGTTGCTTATTTGACTGTTTTGGATCTGGGATTTGGAAATACAATCATTCGATATACTGCAAAATTCAGGGCAGAAGGCAACATCAAGGAACAGCAGAACATGTTTGGAATGTTTACTATTCTATATCTATTTATAGGTATTATAGCCTTTATCGCAGGAATGATTTTATATTATAACCTAGATGCTATTTATGGAAACTCCCTTACTGAAGAAGAATTACGGAAAACACATATTCTGATGCTTTTGATGGTACTTAATCTAACCTTTACTTTTCCGTTAAGCATATTCACTTCAATTGTAACAGCCTATGAACGATATGTATTTCAAAGAGTAATAAACATTGCCCGCATTATTCTTAATACTCTTATTATGATCGTCTTGCTAGAAATGGGGTATAGAGCAATAGCAATGGTTGTCCTAATTACAATTTTTAATTTATCCAGCTTACTGATGAATTTATACTATTGTAAAGCCAAACTCAAGATAAAGATCCGTTTTGGAAATTTTGATTGGAAGTTTTTTAAAGAGTTATCTGGTTATTCTTTTTTCATTTTTTTAGGAGCCATTATTGACCGCTTATTTTGGAGTTCCGGTCAACTTGTTCTTGGAGCCTATATTGGAACTGCAGCCGTAGCCATTTTTGCTGTTGGAATTCAATTACAACAAATGTATATGGGATTCTCAACTGCAATATCTGGAGTATTTCTACCGAAAGTAACAGCAATGGCTGCTAAGGAAAAATCAGAAAAAGATATATCTGATCTATTTATCCGTACCGGACGTATCCAATTTATTGTTATGTCTTTCGTTTTAACCGGCTTCATTTTATTTGGGCATCAGTTTATATTATTATGGGCTGGCAATAACTACAATGATACATACACAATTGCTTTATTATTTTTTATTCCCCTAACTATCCCTTTAATTCAAAATGTAGGAATTACTATTCTTCAAGCTCGCAATCAGATTAAGTTCAGAGCACTTTTATATATTTCCATTGCTATTCTTTGCTTAATTGTTCAATTGTTGGTTGTAAAAAAATATGAAGGAATAGGAAGTGCAGCTGCCATTGGAGCTTCAATTATAATTGGGCATGTAATTATTATGAATATATACTACTATAAAAAACAACACTTAAACATTCCCAAATTTTGGAAAGAAATTGGGAAAATGTCAGTAATACCTATTTCCCTTGGAATCATTACGTATATTATTCTTCAAAATATAGAACTTGATTCTGTTATAAAACTAGCTTCCGGAATTGTGTTATTTTCATTAATTTATATCCCATTATTCTGGAAAATATCAATGAATAATTATGAACGAGATTTACTGTATCAACCAATTAAAAAGGTCTCTGAAAAGATTTTTCGGTTGAAATAAAACATTAGCAACAACTACATAACACCATATATATGAGCAGAATAATTGAAAAAATAAAAAATAACTTACCCAAAAAGATTCTTTATTTTTATTATTTAAGAACAGCTCAAAAAGCAGTTTTACCAGATATAAAAAGACGTATTAGGGATAAAATTTACAATGATTCCAAAATAGACAAAGTAAAACGAAACCTAACATTATCATATCATATTGTAGAGAAAGGGCTTACGATGCCAGAACCTCGCCCTGGATTTGGTAAGGCTGTTGTACTTGATTTAGGAAAATCAATTCTAGAATACGATGCTCTCAAGTTACCACATAACGAACTTGAATTTAAACAATCCGTTTCGGTTTTAAGAGAATACAAAAAGTTTCATCAAGAGATTGGATTTCAACTCGACAAAGAAATCATTTCTCTTTTGGATGAGATAGAGAGAAAGTTCCATTCAGTTGAAGGAACAAAGCAACTAAAAGTAACAAAAGAGGACTATTTTGCAGATATTGATAAACCTTTTGATCAATTTTGCAAATCAAGATATTCTGTCAGAAATTATACTGAAGAAGAAATCCCAATGGATGTTTTATATGAGTGTATTGAAATAGCGCAAAAATCCCCGTCATTTTGCAACAGGCAACCAACTCGTGTTCATATTGTAAAATCATCAGAAAAAAAAGAACAAATACTGGCAATTCAAAATGGCAACAGAGGTTTTGGTCATTTAGCCGAAACACTATTGGTTATAACGTCTATCATCTCAACAACAAAAGACATTCATGAACGAAACGAAAACCATTTAAACGGTGGCATGTATAGCATGACATTATTAAATGCTCTACATCAACATAAAATTGGTGCCTGCTCTCTAAACTGGAGTGTTTCTGATGACCGAGACAAAAAATTACGAAAGATCTTGAATTTTGCAGATAATGAAGTAGCCTTGTTGATTATTACATGTGGATATATTCCCGATAAAATATCTATCGCTTCTTCTCCAAGGAAAGAAGCAAAAGAAATAACAACCACACATGTCTAAGACAATCTAACATGAAAATCGGAATTATAACCTTACCTTTTAATTGGAATTACGGTGGCATATTGCAAAATTATGCACTTCAATGGGTGTTGAGGAAACAGGGACATGAACCAATCACGTTATACCGAAATGATAAAATAATGCCGACAAGAGACAAAATTCTCTCTTATGGAAAGCGCTTTATTCTAAAACATATATTTCAAAAAGATGTTGTTGTACGAATCTGGTCAACTAAAAAAGAATCATCGATAATCCGGAAAAATACAGACCGCTTCATTTCAGAAAATATTAATCTAACACGGTTAATAAAATCAGAAAAAGAATTGGAGAATCTAGATAAATATAAGTTTGATGCATTTATCACAGGAAGCGACCAGGTATGGCGTCCTAAATATTCGCCCAAACTAGAGAATCATTTTCTGGGATTTATTAAGCAGAATTCTAATGCCAAGCGAATATCTTATGCAGCTTCGTTTGGAACTGATCAATGGGAATATAGTCCAAAAGAAAGTAGAGTTTGCTCTAAATTAGCCCAACAATTTGATGCAATTTCTGTTCGGGAAGATTCTGGCATTAATATGTGTAAGAAATATTTACAAACAGAGCCAACTCTAACACTTGACCCAACAATGCTCGTACCTAAAGAAGAGTATATAAAACTTGTGGAACAAGATAAAATTCCCAAGATGCCGGGTTCACTTTTCAATTATGTATTAGATTCTTCCCCAGAGAAGAAAGAATTTATATATGAGACAGCGGATAAACTTGGACTTATCCCCTATTCATCAACGGCAAAAAAATCCTTCCGGGATGTTGGTAAAACCCAATTAGATGAATGTATTTTCCCATCAATAACTCAATGGTTAAGAGCATTCATGGATGCAGAGTTTGTTATTACAGATTCTTTTCATGGTACTGTCTTTTCAATTATTTTTAATAAGCCTTTTATTGCATTAGGAAATACCAAAAGAGGTTTGTCCCGCTTTAAATCATTATTGGCTTTGTTTGATCTTGAAGACAGGTTAATAACAGAAAATGAAAAAGAGATTGACAAAAAACTAAAAAAAGAAATTGATTTTAAGAAGGTAAACAGCCTTCTGGAAATAAAAAAAGAAGAATCTTTATTCTTTTTAAAACAAGCACTTAAAACAGAATAAGAATCTCAGGTATAATATATAAGAAGTTGCATAAAACAATGAGTAACTATTTCGATTGGAAAGATAATACTGATTTATTAAAAAGACCTATCCCATTTTTAGTTGTGATAGCTTTAATGGCATTAATAGGTTTTGTTTTAATAAAACAGGGAATTGCTTTTGGTGTCGGAGTTTTAATGCTACCATTCGTTGTTACTTATATCTTTCTTGTATTAAAAGAACCTCGTATCGGATTAATGGGGCTTTTTATTATTAATTATTTTATCCTTGGAGTATCGCGTTACATTGATGGAATACCTTATGGATTAGCTATTGATTTTCATCTTGTACTAATCCTGTTATCCCTATTCTTCAGATCATTTTTCAACAAAGTTCCGTGGAAACGAGCATGGAATGATCTCTTTATACTAGCTTTAATTTGGTTCATCTGGATTTTATTCCAGCTTCTTAATCCTATGGCAACAACAAGGTCTACATGGTTCTCATCCATGAGGGGCATTGGATTATACATGTTCTTAACGATTCCGATAATCTTCATAACATTCAATAAAAAAGAAGACCTAAAAACATTCTTTATTATTTGGGGAGTGATGTCTATTCTGGCTTCATTAAAAGGAATAATTCAACAGCATATTGGTGTAGATCCATGGGAACAAGCCTGGCTTGACGGAGGAGGAGCTCTAACACACATAGTAAGGGGTAAACTGAGAGTTTTTTCATTTATGACAGACGCAGGACAATACGGTGCTTCACAAGGACATTCTGGGATTGTATTCATGCTGCTTGCTGCAAATCAAAAGAAATCATCTAGATTACGAGTCTTTTATGCCATAACAGGCTTATTGGCTCTCTATGGAATGATGATTTCAGGAACAAGAGGTGCAATTGCCGTACCTATTATGGGACTTGCATTATACACACTGCTTCAGGGAAATATTAAGGCAATCATTATTGGTGGGCTAGTAGGCTTAGCTGTAATTGGA
This sequence comes from Prolixibacteraceae bacterium, assembly GCA_963676845.2. GTDB lineage: Bacteria > Bacteroidota > Bacteroidia > Bacteroidales > Prolixibacteraceae. The sequence goes on from CAXXKK010000037.1 coordinate 137,739, forward strand.
TTCTTTACATTGACAACTATCGGGAATAGCAATTACACAATTAACCGTATGCGAACAGCTTTTAATCCCAATGATGCATCGTTTCAAGTTAGATTAAACAACCAACGAATATTAAGAAGTTACATGGCTTCTCGCCCAATTGGAACCGGACTGGGATCGACAAGTGCTGAAGCTAAAAGAATTGCCCCTAATTCTTTAGCCGCTCAAGTTCCAACAGATAGTTGGTATGTTATGATTTGGGTTGAACAGGGAATCATTGGACTCACATTACACCTGTTCATTTTGTTATATATCCTGATAAAAAGTTCGTTAATAATATTTTTCAAATTAAAAGACCCTTGGATAAAAGCACAGATGAGTGCATTGGCTGCAGGATTATTTGGTATTATGGTAGCATCTTATGGCAATGGTGTTTTAGGACAAATGCCTACCGGTATAATCATTTATTCAAGTATGGCCTTTCTATTTTTGGCACAAGAATATGAAGTAGATATTAATGAAAATTCAAAAATCATTGAAAAAGCTCTTCCGAACTAGAATATAATGAAAGATACAAATAAAAATCAACCATTAATTTCGGTTATAACCATAAATTATGACCAAAGAAAAGTTACACTTAATTTGTTAAAATCCTTGCAAAACGTGACTTACAAAAACATTGAAATCATTGTGGTTGATAACGCAAGTCCAAATGATAATCCCGACATTATAAAAGAAAAATATCCAAATATCAAACTTATAAAGAGTGAGAAGAATCTTGGATTTGCCGGTGGTAATAATTTAGGAGTAAGAGCTGCAAACGGCAAATATTTGCTTTTCATCAATAATGACACCGAGGTTCCTCCCGGCTTTTTAGAGCCACTGGTTGACTTAATGGAGAAAAATCCATCAATTGGGATGGTAAGTCCCAAAATAAAATTTCACTGGAATCCCGAATTAATCCAATATGCCGGTTATACAAAAATGAATCCATATACTATTCGAAACAATAGTATCGGTTACCATCAAAAAGACTTAGATAGTTTTAATAAGTTAGCGGAAACGCATGCTGCTCACGGTGCTGCAATGATGATTCCCAGAAAAGTAATTGAAAAGGTTGGCTTGATGCCTGATGTCTACTTTTTGTATTATGAAGAACTTGATTGGGCTGAAATGATAAAACGTGCTGGCTATAAGATTTACTATCAACCAAAATCTTTCATCCTCCACAAAGAGTCTGTATCTACAGGAAAGGACAGCCCTTTTAAAACTTATTATCTCACACGCAACAGATTGATTTTTGCACGCAGAAATTACAAGGGAATGACAAAACTTGTTAGCGTTATATTTCAGCTTTTCATATCTTGCCCTAAGAATACTTTAAAATATCTAAGCAAAAGACAGTTCTTACACTTAAAAGCATATTGGAAAGGCATCCTATGGAATTTTTTCCATTTTAAATCCATCAAAAACAATCCAAAATTATTGACGCTATGAACATCATTCAAACAATAGTCCATATTTTGGAATACATTTTATTGATCTATTTTGGATTCGCTTCCATATACATTTTTGTATTTGGGTTTGCTGGTCTATTTTCAAAAAAACAAAAAATACATCCAAATCCTAAATTTCGGAAAATTGCTGTTCTTATACCCGGATATAAAGAAGATTCAGTTATTGTTGGTGTTGCAAAGGAAGCACTCAACCAAGATTATCCCGACGACAAATATGATGTTGTAATAATAGCAGACTCCTTCCAACCAGAAACACTGGAAAGAATAAAAAGTCTACCTGTTAAGTTAATCGAAGTCTCTTTTGAAGTCAGCACTAAATCAAAAGCTTTAAATAAAGCCATGGCTGAACTTGGAGACAATTATGATATTGCCCTTGTTCTGGATGCAGACAACATCATGAAAGAGGATTTTATTTCAAAAATCAACCAGGCTTTTGAGAATGGTTTTATAGTCGTTCAAGGACATCGAATTGCCAAAAACACAAATACCTCATTTGCAATTCTTGATGCAATTAGCGAAGAAGTAAATAATCATATTTTCAGGAAAGGACATAGAAATTTAGCTTTTTCATCAGCATTAATCGGCTCAGGAATGGCTTTCGATTATGCTTTTTTTAAAGAAACAATGGCTGAAGTAAAAGCTATTGGAGGGTTTGACAAAGAGTTGGAACTTAAACTCCTGAAAAACAAGAATAAAATTGAATACCTTCATGAAGCATTTGTTCTAGATGAAAAAGTGCAAAAATCTGAAGTATTTGCCAAACAACGCAAGAGATGGTTATCTGCTCAATTTGTTTATTTTGGGAGATATTTTTTCCCCGGACTTTACCATTTATTCTTTAAAGGCAATATCGACTTTTTTGATAAAGTTTACCAAATGGTCTCTCCTCCACGGGTTTTACTCATTGGATTAGTAACAATTATAACCTTTACATATGGGGTTATCGATTTAATTTTCCCAAGCGCAAACTTTTTAAGATTTGACTTTTATGAGTGGCTCCCAGTGTTTTTATTAGTAGTTTTTGCCTTTCTTTTTAGTATTCCCAAGAGATTTTATTCAGCAAAAACCTTAAAAGCAGTCTTAACTTTGCCCAAAGCTTTCTTTTTAATGTTTAAATCGCTATTCAAACTAAAAGGAGCAAATAAAAAGTTTATTCATACAGAACACGGACAAACAAACTAAATTGCTATGAGAATTGGAATCGAAGGACAAAGGCTATACAGAAATAAAAAACACGGGATGGATATGGTTGCACTGGAACTCATTAAAAACCTGCAAGCCATCGATAAAAAAAATGAATATATCATTTTTGTAAAACCCGATATTGATAACACATGTATCCCAGAAGCTCCAAATTTCAAAATAGTTGAGCTAAAAGGTGGTCCCTACCCTACATGGGAACAAGTAGCTCTCCCCAAAGCAGCGAAGCAAGAAGCTTGCGATATTTTACACTGTACTAGTAATACAGGTCCGGTCTGGACGAAAGTGCCTTTAGTTACCATTTTACACGATATTATATACCTTGAAAGTATCAGTATTTTAAAAAAAGAAGGTACATGGTACCAAAAAGTGGGGAATTTGTACCGTCGGTTTGTTGTCCCTCCTGTGGTAAAGAAAAGTAAACGCGTATCAACTGTTTCCAATTTTGAAAAAGAACGTATAAAAACGTTCATGGGGCTTGGAGAAAATCTAGTGGCTATTTACAACGGAGTTGGAGAACATTTCAAAAAAATAACAGATAAAAATATTCTTAACGAAGCAAAACAAAAATACAAATTGCCTGATCATTTTTTCTTTTTTCTGGGAAATACTGATCCTAAAAAAAATACTCCAAATGTTCTAAAAGCATTTGCTGACTTCAATAAACAAAGCACAAAAAAATACAAATTGGTAATGCTGGATTACGAAGAAACTGCCCTTCAAGATATTCTAAAAGAAATAGGGTATCCTGAAATAAGGAATGATATTCATTTATTAGGGTATGTTATAAATACTGATCTTCCTGCAATTATCAATCAATGTGACATATTTTTATACCCATCATTACGTGAAAGTTTTGGTATCCCCATTTTGGAAGGAATGGCATGCGGTGTACCTGTAATTACATCCAACACCTCTTCAATGCCAGAGATTGCAGGGCAAGCAGCACTTATTGTTGATCCGAATAAACCAGAGACAATTACAAACGCTATTCAAGAAATATTAGAAAACAAAAATCTAAAAAGCGAATTAAAAGAAAAAGGGATTGAACGAGCCAAACTATTCACATGGAGGAAAATGGCAGAACGATATTTAAAGCTATATGAAGAAGTATATAATGAGGTAAACGTCCAATCATGATAAAAGGAAAAGATATTATTTGCATAGCAAATACAACATGGTCTGGAGAATACACCAAATCAACTGTTCAGATTATGTCACGATTGGCAAAAAGCAATCGTGTAATTTTTATTGAATATCCTTTTACATGGAAAGATGTTATCACAACAATACTGAAGAAACAGAAAGCTCCGATTTTGCAGATGCTCGGACTAAAAAAAAGGCTTACAAATGTTACAACTGAAGTTGATAGTCAAATTTATAAACTGGTAATGCCACCTGTAATACCTATAGATTATAAAAATAACAACAAAATATTTCAATTATTATTTAAAATAAACACTCGCATTTACAAAAAACAGCTCCTTCGGTCTTCAAAAAAACTAAAACTAAAGTCCCCGATAGTCATTACGGCTTACAATCCGTTCTACGGGCTTGCTATGATAAACCAGTTAAATGAAAGTTTAAATATTTACTATTGTTATGATGGTTATGACACAGAACGGTATGGAGACATAATTTTTGATATCGATCAGAAATTCACACAAAAGACAGATGCTGTAATTACTACTTCTGATTTTCTAAATAAAGAAAAATTAAAATTTACATCAAACAGTTTTGTCGTAAAAAACGGCGTTGATTTTAATATTTTTAGCAAGCACTCAAAAAAGGAAATATCAAAGAATCCTCAAAAGGTGGTTGGATACATTGGAAGCATTGATGAACGTTTTGATCTTGAAGTTGTAGAACCAGCAGTTAAACAGTTAAAAAACGTTCATTTTCATTTCACAGGGAATTTAAGGAATCATGTAGTAAAACAAAAATTAGGGAAATATTCAAATGTATCATTCTTCCCTCCTGTCAAACCCAGTGAAGTTCCAACACTTCTCTCTACTTATGATCTAGGTATAATTCCATATATTGCAAATGAAATAAACAAAAATATATATCCATTAAAAATCAATGAATATCTAGCCGTTGGAGTTCCAATCGTGATGACAAAATTTGCTAATTTACCCGAGTTTAACGAAATGGTTAGTATTGCACAAAATGCGAATGAATTTACGGAAAAAATAGAAAGTGAAATAAATAAAGACAATAAAGAACTAATAAAGAAAAGAATTGAGTTTGCAAGCAAAAACTCTTGGGATAGCCGAGCTGAAGAATTTGGTTCTCTATTAAAAATATTATTGAAAGATGAATATTATTAACCAGATCAAATCAAATCCGAAGCTTAAATCTTTTGTCTTATGGACAATAACTTCAAAACGAAATCCAAAACCTCGTTTATGGGTACGTTTAATTGTAAATCCAATAAAGCATAAAAAAGGTCATGGGACAAAAATTAGAAGAAGAACCAGAATTGATGTGTTTCCGTGGAATTCATTTATTATTGGTAAAAATACAACAATAGAAGACTTTTCAACTATAAATAATGGAGTCGGTTCGATTACTATAGGAAACGAAGTAAGGATAGGGATTGGAAGTACTTTAATCGGTCCTGTTACTATTGAAGATGGCGTAAGATTAGCCCAAAATATTGTACTCTCTGGATTAAACCATAATTACCAAGATATAAACACACCGATAAGACTACAAGGAGTTTCAACTTCTCCAATTAAAATTGGAGAAGGAACCTGGATTGGAGCAAATAGCGTTGTTTCTGCTGGGGTGAAAATTGGAAAAAATTGTGTTATTGGAGCTGGCAGTATTGTAACAAAAAATATTCCTTCGTTTTCCGTAGCCGTTGGTAACCCAGCAAAAGTTGTAAAACAATTCGATCGCGAAACCAAAACATGGATAAGCATTAATAAATAACCATACAAACTGATTATTATGCCTCAAATTATTGTTCCTGAAAATGTAAAAAAGCACAATTACAATTTTGATAATTCTGAAGCAATACCTGAAAAACTTTTTTATAAAATAAAAAATCAATTTCAGAACTTAGTATCAGAACAACCGCTGATTTCTATTAACATTATTGCCCGTAATGAAGAAAAGAATATTCTACATACACTGTCTTCTTTAAGCGAAATAAAATCAAAATATCCGATTGAAGTCGTTGTTGTTGATAATGATTCTGATGATAAAACTGCAGAAATAGTACAAAAGTGTGGGATCGAGCCAATACATGAAAAGCAACATGGATATGGTTTCGCAAGACAAGCTGCATTAAAAAATTCTAAAGGGAAATATATAATTACAGGAGATTCTGACTCAATTTATTTACCTGGGTGGGTAGACAGTATGATAAAGCCACTAATAGAACAAAAAGCAATCGCAAGTTTTGGAAGTTATGCTTACATTCCTCCAGAAAACAAGCAGCGTTTGTCATTTTCATTTTATGAATTTTTACGTCATACAGCTAATGTTTTCAAACGTATAAACCGGCCAGAACTTACAGTTGGTGGAATTAACTTTTGTTTTCCAAGAGAAGAGGCTTTAGAAATTGGATTCGCAAAAGACGACCATCGATCGGAAGACGGACGTATGGCTCTTGCTCTTTCTCAAAAAGGGAAATTAAAATATGTTTCAAAGAAAGCTTCAATAGCATGGACTGACGCCCGGTCATTAAATAACTCGAACTTATTAAAGACAATAGGAGCTCGTTTAAGAAAGGAATTTAAACGATTACATCTATATTTTTATAAGAAGAATAATTAAAGTATATGAAATTACTCGAACTTACATTTTGGATTTCTTTATTCATAATTTTCTATTCATATATCGGATATGGAATTTTATTATTCATCATTATAAAAACAAGAAGGTTCTTAGGCCTTTCGAAACCATATACTGAAAACGAAAATTATGAACCGGAAGTTACCTTATTCGTTGCTGCATATAACGAAAAAGACTACGTAGATGAAAAAGTAAAAAACTCGTTTAGCCTAAATTACCCCAAACACAAAATGAAACAAGTCTGGGTTACCGATGGCTCAGACGATGGCACACCTGATATTCTCAGAAAATACGATGGGATTGAAGTTTACCACGAAGATGCGCGTGGTGGAAAAATCGGAGCAATGAACCGTGGAATGAAATTTGTAAAAACACCTATTGTCATCTTTTCTGATGGAAATACTACTTTAGGAAAAGATTCTATACAGGAAATTGTAAATCTGTTTAAAGATCCCAAAGTAGGTTGTGTTTCTGGCGAAAAAAGAATTTATCATAAAGAAGCAGATGCCGCTGCTGGTGCTGGTGAAGGATTATATTGGAAATACGAATCAACATTGAAAAAATGGGATGCAGAATTATATTCCGTTGTTGGAGCGGCGGGTGAATTATTTGCTATCAGGACAGAACTCTGGCAAGAAGTTGAAAAAGACACTCTACTCGATGACTTCATCATCTCGTTAAGAGTAGCAATGTCTGGACATACTATCCAGTATAACCCTAATGCATACGCCATTGAAACTGCTTCCGCCAATGTAAAAGAAGAACTAAAAAGAAAAATTCGCATTTCAGCAGGTGGAATCCAATCTGTTGTTCGTTTACGTTCATTATTGAATATTTTCAAATATGGCACTCTTTCTTTTCAGTATATTTCACACAGGGTATTACGATGGACATTAACACCATTATTATTGTTAGCCATTATTCCCATTAATTTTATTATCGCTTTCAATAGTGATTTTGAGATATCAAATATTTACACTCTCTTATTTCTAGGTCAAATTTTATTTTACACAATGGCCTTAACTGGTTGGTTCCTGGAAAATCGAAAAATCAAAGTAAAAATTCTATTTGTACCTTATTACTTTTTCATCATGAACCTTTCTGTTTATTTAGGTTTTAAAAGATATTTAAAAGGAAATCAATCCGTAAAATGGGAAAGAGCTAAAAGAGGATAATTTTTCTACAAACTATACTACATCTCTTTTTCCAAAAACACTTAAGGTAAATTGACAAGCAATATCTTAAGTGTTTTTCACTTTTAATAATATTCATCTGTTTTTAGTTTAATATTTTTCAAATATTTATACATCATAGCCTTTTCAAATCACAACACGACAGACATAAATAATTCTTTCACTTTAACTCTTTTATAGAAGAAATAAACTTGAGTTAGTTATTCAAATTCTACAAATGGATAACATGTCAGTCAAAACTTATCTAAAATTATAAAAACTAAGAACAATACTAAGCAATCAATTGTTTCTGTTTAATAACTCAAAACATCATTTTGATCATTGAAAATTAGTGTTTGATTCATTTTTTCATTGTAAATTGCATTAATGAAGGAGGGAAAAAGCATGTTAACAAGAAAATTCATATTGCTATTAGTTTTATATACAATATTCGCTACAATTAATATATCAAAGGTTTCCGCTAATAGCGAACCCAAATACTTAATTACTAACGATTCATCATTTAAAATAAATAATGAAACATGGCCTGAGGCTCCCGGACCTGGTGATACAATTTTTGTTTCTTTTGACAGAACTGAATTTTTGTGGTTCGATCAACTAATTGGAGACAAAGACAACCCAATAACTGTTATAAACTATGGAGGACAAGTTAATATTAACACTGATTCCCGATTTGCAATCAAATTTACAGACTGTAAACACATTAAAATTAGTGGTGCTGGTGATCCTAATACAATATATGGATTCAAATTGGGTTCAATAGCAACAGGATTAGAATTTGGAAGCCTAAGTAGCGATTGCGAAGCCGAATTTATAGAGATTGATCACGAAGGCTTTTTTGGGATCTTAGCAAAAAAAGATTTTGGTGGCAACCCACCAACACCTGCACCTGTGTTTGACGGATTAAAAATACATGATTGCTTCATAAAAAACGTAACAGAAGGCATGTACTTAGGAGAAACGATAAGTCCTGGAATGGAATTTAAACATGTTGAAATCTACAACAACATTGTTTACAATACGGGACGTGAAGCAATTCAAATTGCGAACATGGTCGAAGATGTAAAAATCTTCAACAATACACTCGTTAGTGGTGGAAATGACGGAGAATCATATCAAGGGAATTTACTTCAAATAGGCGACAATAGCGTAGCAGAAGTATATAATAACATTTTAATTGGCGCAAATCAATACGGAATTACTTGTTTTGGAAATGGAGATAATAAGTTCTATAACAATTATATTTCAGATTGTAAAGGTATTTTCTTAGACAACCGAAATTACTCAACCCCTGAAAGTATTATAGAAATGTATGGTAATTACTTTCATAATATCACAGGGAAAGAAGTCATCAAAAACTACAATGAGGTCAACCCACTAGATATACAATATAACGTATACGACACTAAAATTACATTCTTAAATAATACTTCTAAAAGTATCGCTAAAGTGGATAAAAATATATTAAAACGACTAAAAGAAGTATCATTAAAGGATATTGAAAATGACAACTTCACAAAGACAGAAGACTCTGAAGCAGAATATAAAGACTTAGGTGCTTATCCCCAAAATGGTTTTATTAAAAATCAAACCAATTATGAAAATGAACCTTCTATTTCAATAGCGGACTTATTTCCTAATCCTGTAAGTGACGAATTAAATGTTAAAATGCTAAATAACTTTTTGGGAGTAATTGATATTAAAATATTTAATATTGGAGGGAAACAATTGTTACAAACATCTTTCAATAGTAATTTTTCAAATATTGAATCAATAGACTTATCTTCTATCCAAGAAGTCGGCATTTTGTTTGTAAGAATTCAGTCTGAATTTGGTAATAGCCAAGTTTTAAAAATTCTAAAAATAGAATAATTAATCTCTAATATTGTAAAATACTATCAACTCGTTAATTAACTGATTTTTCTAATTCCTTATTTATCTTATCATTTGCAACAGGCAATTTTAAGATGAAATTAGTCCCCTTACCAACTTCACTTTCGACAGAAATATTTCCTCCATTACGAGTAACAAAATCATGACATAAAAGCAATCCCAAACCACTTCCAGACTCTCTGTTTGTTCCATATGTTGTTACATGCTGGGCATTGTCGAACAACTTTGATATATTCTCCTCCGGAATTCCAACTCCATTATCTTGAACTTCAATAATAACATCATCTCCATCCTGACGCGCAATTACCCCAATACGACCATCATCTGGAGTAAATTTAATCGCATTGGAAAGTAAATTCCTGAAAACAATATTCATTGAATTCAAATCGATGAAAACATTCAGTTTTTCATCAATATCTGATTCAAATTGAATGTTTTTATATTTAAGATTTCCCTTATTAAGAATATGAACACTATTTACTAAATCTTTTAAGTTGACTTTTTCAGGTATAAGATTAACATTTCCACTCTGCGATTTAGCCCAGCCCAACAAATTATCTAAAAGATTATAAACCTCATCTGTCGTCTTAACTAACATATCAATGGTCATCCTCAATTCTTCATCATCATTGAATTTATCGGTATGCGCCAAAAGATCAAGCGTCATCTTCACTCCGCTTAAAGGTGAACGTAAATCATGCCCAATAACCGAAAACATTTTGTCCTTAACAGAATTAAGTTCTTCAAGATAAGATGTTGTATTTAATAATTTATCTCTGGTCAACTTTAATTCAAGATGCGTTTGAACCCTACTTACAAGTTCATCATTATTAAATGGCTTTGTAATAAAATCAACTCCACCAACATCAAACCCTTTAATAATATTCGTTTTCTCAGTTAATGCTGTTAAAAAAATTACAGGGATATTCTTATTCTCCTCATCCTGTTTTATAATCTTGCAAGCCTCATAGCCATCCATTCCTGGCATCATTACATCCATTAGTATAAGATCCGGACGTGTTCTTTCCACCATCTTTATTGCCGTTTCACCATTGGTTGCAATTACAATTTTATACTTTAACTCCTGAAGTGCCAAAGCAACAACTTTAACATTGGTTGGAGTATCATCAACGATAAGAACAATAGGTATTTTTTTATCTATATTCGATAACATAAAAAATAACGGCTATTGATTTTTTAATAAATTATCAAAATACTCAATGGTTTTTTCCAAACCACTTTGTAAAGGAACCTTTGGCTCCCATCCATTTAGTTTCTCACGAGCAACAGATATATCTGGTTGGCGCTGCATTGGGTCATCAGCAGGTAGAGGTAAATAAACTAATTTTGATTTTGATCCCGTAATTTTAAGAATCTCCTGAGCCAGCTCAATCATAGTAAATTCACCTGGATTTCCAATGTTCACTGGTCCCCAAAAATCATCACCAGTGTTCATCATCCTAATCATTCCCTCAACCAAATCACTTACATACTGAAAACTTCGTGTTTGAGAACCATCACCAAAAATCGTAATATCCTGACCTTTAAGTGCCTGAACAATAAAATTTGAAACAACCCGACCATCATCAGGTTCCATTTTGGGACCATAAGTGTTAAAAATCCTAATGATTTTAATATTTACATCATTTTGTTCGTGATAATTTACAAATAGAGACTCGGCACATCTTTTACCTTCATCATAACACGAGCGAACACCTATAGGGTTTACATGTCCCCAATAATCCTCCCGTTGCGGATGAATTTCAGGATCACCATATACTTCACTGGTAGAAGCCTGAAGAATTTTAGCCTTTGTTCTCTTAGCAATACCAAGCATATTTATAGCTCCCATCACTGATGTCTTAATAGTCTTAATTGCATTATACTGATAATGTACAGGCGACGCAGGACATGCCAAATTATAAATTTCATCAACTTCAATATAATAGGGCATAGTTACATCATGGCGAACAAGCTCAAAACGATGATTATCCATCAAATGAATAATCTTGTCTCGTTTCCCGGTAAAGAAGTTATCTAAACACACAACTTCATTCCCCTCGTTTAATAACCTCTCACAAAGATGAGAACCGACAAAGCCAGCTCCTCCTGTTACAAGTATTCTTTTCATGATTAATTAATTACAGGTTTTCGCCCAATTGGGTAATAAGAAAATCCCAGATCATCCAATTCATCAGGATCATAAATATTTCGCCCATCAAAGATAAGCTTATTCTTCATTAACTTTTCGATAACTCTAAAATTAGGAATCCTGAATTCATTCCACTCTGTTACAAGAATTAAAGCATCAGCATCGATACATGCATCGTATTCATCTTTCGCAAAAGTAATCTTATCTCCAAGAATCCTTTTACCTTCTTCCATTGCAACCGGATCATAAGCTGAAACAGTAGCCCCTGCCTCGAGAAATTTATCGATTATCACCAAAGCTGGTGCTTCTCTCATATCATCAGTCTTTGGTTTAAATGCTAATCCCCAAAGTGCAAACTTCTTACCTTTAATATCTCCGTTAAAATGCTTCATTACTTTAGCAGGCAAAACTGTCTTCTGTCTGTAGTTAACAGTCTCTACTGCTTTTAAAATTTCAAGAGAATACTTATTCTCATCTGCTGTACGAATCAAAGCCTGAACATCTTTTGGGAAACATGATCCTCCATAACCTGTTCCTGGATAAATAAATTTATTGCCAATACGAACATCTGAACCTATTCCTTTTCGAACATTATCAACATCAGCTCCTACTATTTCGCAAAGATTCGCGATATCATTAATAAAACTAATTTTTGTAGCCAACATTGAATTTGCAGCATATTTTGTCATCTCTGAAGATAAAATATCCATAAAAAGTATCGGATGTCCATTTAGCAAAAATGGCTTATAAAGACGTTTCATAACCTTTTCAGCCTTTTTTGATTCAGTACCAATCACAATCCTGTCAGGACGAAGAAAATCATTTACAGCGCTACCTTCTTTTAAAAATTCAGGATTTGAAGCAACATCAAATGGAATTTCCACTCCCCTTGCACTCAACTCTTTCTGAACAGCTTTTTTTACTTTCCTCGAAGTCCCTACAGGAACGGTACTCTTTGTAATAATTACCATATAGTGATCCATAGACTTACCGACTTCGCTAGCAACACCTAAAACGTATTTAAGATCAGCGCTTCCGTCCTCATCTGGAGGAGTTCCTACGGCAATAAATACAGCATCTGCATCTGAAAGATTATCGGCTAAGCTAGTTGAAAACTTCAAACGTCCTCTTTCTACGTTACGTTGTAATACTTCCTGAAGTCCCGGCTCAAAGATTGGTATTATTCCATTATTTAAATCTGCAATCTTCTTTTTATCAATATCAATACAAGTTACATCAACTCCGGTTTCTGCAAAACAGGTTCCTGAAACTAAACCTACATAACCCGTACCTACTATTAATATTTTCATTTTTATCAGTTTAAGTTCTTATCTTTTAGTAAGTGTTATTCAAAAGCAAAACACAAACAACTACTTTAGGTTAACATGCAAACAAAATACAAAAGAAATTTTGGAATATTACGAAAATAGGGAAAGAAAAATTATTACTATGCTCATGCCTGCTAGCTGAAACAAACTCAACCTAAGTCAAGGATATCTCTGTCATTTCAAAAATATCATAATATGGATTCTTGAAGAACAACAAAATATGCATTCAAAACCTTTAAATGGAATGATAAATAAAAACTGAATAATATTTTAGAAGAAAGACAAATACACTTGATAAATTAACAACATATTTTATGATGTTTTCTATAAAAAAAAATAAAACCTATTCACCAAAAACAGTCAATAGGTTTTATTACATATTTATAACTTTCTATAAGAAATATACTTTTCTGCCTTCTACACTTTTTTAATATGAATAGTGTAAATACCAATCCTGATCCAATACACCACCAGAGGTAGCCCAGTTAACAAATCCAGGATATTGCTTATCAATGCTCACTTTTTCTACAGGAACTGTATAACCACGATATATATTTATTGCCCATGGTAAATTTCTCTTGGTCTTATAATATCTTCCAGATGCAGGAATACTATTATCATCATAAGTTCCGAAATAATCACCAATTAAGCTTGTGGGTTCCATTCCGGGTAAATGTACTTCACGATCACGAGTCTCATCAACCACAAGGAATGGATCAAAAGGAACACCACCCAAATCAGCAGTACTAACACCCTGTGTAAATTCAATTTCAAGATGAATTGTATCATCTAAGAAACTCCTTATGCCTTCTGCTACAAAAATTACAGTTCCGGTTACTCCTTGTTCTACACCATTCGATGCAACATTTGCATAGCCTACATTCAATTTTTGATTAGTAACCGATTCAATTTTATTCGCAGAAATTGGCAATTTCAAAGCAAAACCATTATTAAATGATGCACCTATATGTTTCACCATAAAATCTGCTTCAATTTTTGTAATCAGGTTATGACTATTTGCTATTAAATTGAAATTATAATCGACAACTAAATCATTAAAATCATAATCACCCTTACCTGGCCATAAATCCTCAAATGCCAATGAACCAATTTCATCTTCTGATGGATAAAAATTATTATATGCCTTATCCGGATCATTTGGATAATCATCATTTTCATCATTTACTCCATCCCCATCCTTATCATTTGCAGAATCAATAGGTTCAACTCCTTCCGGATCAACAGCGCTGAAAGGAGTTACTGTTGCATAATATACCGCATCATTAAAATCATCATCGCTTCCGTTATATGCACGATTCAAATCTTCAAAGCCTAAAACTATCAGCTTCCTATTTGCATCATAAAGAGAAACCATATGATCTCGATATTGTGCTGAATATTCAGGATTGAAATTACTATTAGAGAAATATTTAGCTGACTGGAAATTCACAGAATATCCATTCCATCCATTTGCAGAAATAAACCATCCGATAGATGTATTGGCATCAAATCGGCCCAAATAAACCTTATTACCTGGTGTTAATCCACCACCACTGCCTACTAGAGAAGTATTTGGATATATGATTGTTAAATCACTAACATCATTAAGAGAAGAAGGCGGATTATTGGTTGGATAAGTATAATACCCTAATGCATTTCTGTAATTTGCACCTTCTGTAACAAAGGTAACCCATACATCAGCAGTTTCTGTTAAATTAATTTGACGAACTGCATTACCTAAAAACTCAGGATGACTATCCTGTACCTTTCTACCTTCAGGAAGAGATCTGTTAATATCATCCAATAAACTTTGTTCAATTTGATCATTTGTATCCAGATAATATGGAACACCTAAATAATTGTATCTCCCCATATAATCAAAAGATCTGGCTGCAATTTTTTCTTGAACAGGTGCAACTTCTACCTCTGCGGGATCAGCAACAAATGTTCCATCATAATATTGGTTCAAATCAATAATTGCCTCATTCCCAATAATTGGTATTGATAAATCAGTTATCAATCCTGCATATTGCGATACTAATTTAATTGTATCGATATATGATCCAATTGAATGAATTGCCTCGTATTTATTATTTTCGTCAAATCCTCCTTTTGCAAAAATTGTACTATCAGAACCTGTTTTAAAACTAGCAAGAGAAAAAACAGCATTTTGAAGAAACTCTGGAGCAGTAATACTAACCTGAACTTCTTTTGTTGTTTGATAGTTAAAATAACCGGGAATACTAACATTTGTTAAATCTGTCTTTCCCCCGATATCCTCAACCTCAAAATCGTTACATCCAACAAACAAAATGAAAACAAAAATGAAGTAATAATAATTTCTTTTCATAGCGTGTAAATAATTGTTTGTACAAAGTTGACAAAATATTTAAACAAATAAACAACAATTGAACGTCCATGGGAAGAGAACTTTCAAACTACATTTATCACTGATCTGAACATGCTATATAACAGCCCAAATTCGTTAAAGTTAGCAAACCCACAATCACAGCATTTAAATTTAAACACCTTATTTTTATTATTAAATATCAACCTCTTAGAAAAAGCGATAAAGGTTGAATTTAGATGCTATCTTTCACTTTTTACTTCAAAATTAGATTGTAATTCATATTGAATTGCCAACAATAATAAAACACTTCCACATTTCATTCTACAAACGGGTTATTCTCAACCTAGAAAGCCCAATATGAACAAAAAAGGGACTCACTCAATGTGAATCCCTTTTTTATGAATTAGAATGAAATAACAACTAATTATCTAACTCCATGCATTAATTTTTTCAATTTAGAATTTAGAGCCATAACAATAAGCCCGGCCACCACAGGAACTATCGTAAATATTAAAAAGAACGTAGATAGCGAGTATTGCTCTGTTATATTTTCAATCTGACCACCTAAAGCAGCGGCCAATTTATTACCAATCGCAATTGCCAGATACCACATTCCAAACATTAATGCAATCATGCGTGCAGGAACTAACTTACTCACATAAGACAATCCCACAGGAGATAAGCTAAGCTCACCCAAAGTATGGAACAAATAAGCAAGAACCAACCATACCATGCTTACTCTCACTCCATCTGTGACACCATAAGTTCCAAAAGCAAGGATTCCAAAACCTGCTCCCATAATAATTAACCCCAGCCCGTATTTCATCGCAGCTGAAGGATTATACTTACTATCAAACCACTTAGAGAAAAAGCTTGCAAAAGCAATGATAAAGAATGAATTCAAGATACTAAACCAAGAAACGGTAATCTCTATCTCATTCGACTGTATCGCAGTTACGGTAGCTGGGACAATTCCATTATCCCTTCCTATCTCATTGCCTCTTGTTCTGGCTTCCTCCAATGCTTCCGGATCTAAATAACCATAAGTGCTATTTTCGTTATCTTTGGTAATAATATTTATCTCTTGTCCAATTTCAAATTCTTCAAGTTCACTGATTCTTATTGACCGGTCAACAAGTTTATCGCCTACTGCAACCTGCATATTTTCAGTTACTGGCACATAAGTATAAACCGGATTTCCTTCCTCATCAAAAACCGGGCTGCCATCTTCAACAAACGCTTCGGCTATTGCCTGATAACTCACCTCATAGGCATTTGACCTCCAGTCACGATTCAGCATCCATAAGGCAATTCCCCATATTCCGAGAAAACAGACAGCCAAAACAATATTCGATTTCAATATTTTTTTATGTGTTTCCTGATAAAGACGATAAAGCACATAAGTAATAATTGACAATGGAACAATAGTCAGTAAGGCATTAATAACATTGTAAATAATGGCCGAGTTTCCACTAAGTGTTCGATCAACATTATCACGTGCAAAAATAATTAAAGAAGTTGCCCCTTGCTCAAAGCTCATCCAGAAGAATATTGTAAAAAAAGCAAATACGACAAAAGCTATCATTCTGTCTCTAACAATAGGAGCATAACGAGCAATTCTGGAAATAACCATTACAAGAAATAAGATTAACCCCAAAATAACAACCACATATTGACCTTCAATAGCCCCCATCTGTGCAAACGAAAACATATCGAAGTTTGCAATTTTAGAAAGCGGATCATTAAATGCAAAACCTAATCCAATAATTGAAGTAATCACAATCAACACTTTATCGAATAATGTAAATGGATTGTGTTTTGTAACCTCTTTGGTTTCCTCTGTATCTGGCAATTCATGATGTTCAATTTCTTCCTCTTCTTCCTCTGCTCCAGGTTTCTCCCCAATTTTTCCGAACAAGGGACTTGCCAACCAAAACTGAAGAGTTCCAAGCATCATGAAAATTCCAGCCAAACCGAATCCCCACGACCACCCAATGCGTTCTGCCAAGTAACCACAAAGCATCATTCCAAAGAAAGCTCCGGCATTCACGCCCATGTAAAAAATGGTATAAGCACCATCCTTCTTCTCTGGCAGGTCTTTATACATTTCAGAAATAATAGAGGTAATATTAGGTTTAAAGAAACCCGTACCTATAACAAGAAAAGCTAATCCAAGATATAAAGACAGCTCTGTTTCCATAGCCATACAGGCATGCCCCAGAGTCATAATCGCAGCACCAATTACCACAGCATAACGATACCCTGTAAGTTTATCTGCAATAAAACCTCCAACAATTGGTGTGAGATACAAAAGCATCGCATAAGTTCCAAACAAAGCCCCGGCATTTTCAGCAGTCCATTCCCACCCCGGGTTATAACCAATTAAAGCCATGGTCAGAAAGTTGATCAACAACACCCTCATCCCGTAGAATGAAAAACGTTCCCACATTTCGGTAAAGAAAAGTACAAACAATCCGGCCGGATGCCCTAAAACTTTTGCCTTGAAAAACTCTGTTCTTGTTTTATCCATAATTGGTGATTTATTTCTCAATCTTTCTTAAAATTGATTCTCAAATTCCATGCATCAGATATAGAAAATCAAGTAAAAAATTTTAGTGTTCGTTATCTTCAACTCCGTGAGTCAAAACTTCCAATTTCTTTCTAAAAAGAAGAACAATTGCTCCAAACAGCACACAGAATACTGCAATTCCTGTAAATACCGTATACTCCCCCAGGTGCTCTGCTGATTCACCCAAAAGACCTGCAACTTTATTCCCTAGTCCGGTCATTGCAAAGTAAACCCCCATAATAATCGATGCATATTTTGCAGGTGCCAGTTTGGTAATAAAGGAAAGTGCAACCGGTGAAATGCAAAGTTCTCCGAGAGTATGCAACAAATATGCAAATACCAACCAATACATTGCAGAATGACCAAGTGAATTATACTGAACTGCAGCTCCGGTCATAAAAAAGAAACCGGATCCCATAATTATCAAACCTAAGATCATTTTAAAGAGCGAGGTAGAAAGTTTTCCTTTCATTTTGCGTTTTGCCCAAAATCCAGCAACTAATGTTCCCAGAACAATAATAAAGAAAGCATTTAATGACTGAAACCAGGAAGCTGGAACTTCAGTATTCCAACCAAACAAAGAAAGAGAACGATTGGTCTTATCCAAAGCATAGATATTCATTAATCCACCTGCTTGCTCGAATGCCCCCCAAAAGATAATCACTAATAAAAATGAGATGAGCAACACGACAATCCTGTCCTTTTCAACTTTCGTTAATGGTTTATTCATCAACTCCTTATCTTTAACATCTTCCGATTTTCCTAAGAAATTACCAACGTGTGCCAAATACTTCTGACCTGCAACATATTGAATTAAACCTAAAGTCATACCAATAGCAGCTAAACCAAATCCATAGTGCCATCCATAAACTTCTCCTACATATCCGACAATCAAACTTGAAAGGAAAGCACCCACATTAATACCAATATAAAAAATAGTAAAACCTTTATCCCTACGAATATCTCCAGGTTTATACAAACCACCAACCATTGTTGATATATTTGGCTTCAACATTCCTACTCCAAATACAATTAATGCAAGCCCTGTATAAAAAGCCCACATTTCTTCAACCGATAAAATACCATGTCCGGCAACTAAAAGAATTCCTCCATACAATACAGCCCTTTTCTGTCCAATCAAACGATCGGCAATAATACCTCCAGGTATAGACATAATATAAACCAATGCTGTATACCAACCATAAAGTGCTAAAGCACTGCCATTATCCCATCCTAACCCGGGATTATCTGCTGATACATTTGCAACTATATATAACACTAAAATTGCACGCATCCCATAGTAAGAGAAACGTTCCCACATCTCTGTAAAAAACAGGATAAACAATCCTATGGGATGTCCGAAAAGCTCTTTATTCGTACTCATATTAATATCGTATTAAGAATATTTTTCGTATTGAACAGGTTTATAAAGATATAAATCTTATTAAAAGTGCTATCATAAAGAATATGAAAAATCCACAATCAGAGAT
Organism: Prolixibacteraceae bacterium; assembly: GCA_963676845.2. Classification (GTDB taxonomy): domain Bacteria; phylum Bacteroidota; class Bacteroidia; order Bacteroidales; family Prolixibacteraceae. The sequence continues at coordinate 157,214 of CAXXKK010000037.1, forward strand.
ACTGTTTAAACATCGAAAAATCATATGGATCAGCTCATTACTAATCTCCGACTCTTCGTTATTCTAATCCTGTTTGCTCAAATTCTTTATAAGGATGCACCAATATAGGAGCATTAGTAGTCACCTTTGCCGAATAATTACTGTAATTTTTAATGAAAATTCTTCGTATATTAATTACCTGCTGAGACACAAGCATTTTCACAAAACAAAAAATGAAGGGATGAAGATTTTTAAGACAAAACAAATTACTGAAATTGATCAATATACCATTAAACATGAACCTATTTCTGATATCGACTTAATGGAACGTGCTTCCATGCAAATCACCAACTGGATCATTAAGCATATTTCCAACGAAAAGAAAATTTTAATATTTGCCGGTCCCGGGAATAACGGAGGCGACGCATTAGCCATTGCCCGTCAATTGGCAGAATACGACTATATGTGCGAAGTTTTTCTAATCAATTTTGGGAAAGAACTGAAAGGGTCACCCGCCATAAACCGGGAACGACTGGATAATCAAGGAAAAGTTAAACTCTCGATAATTGAAAATGATTCTTTAATACCCACTATTCCCAAAAATGCAGTTATTTTGGATGGAATGTTTGGATCGGGTTTAAGCAGAAAGTTGGATGGAATTCCCGAGAAAATAGCCGAAGTAATTAATAAATCAGGGGCATACGTTATTGCGATTGATATCCCCAGTGGATTATTCGGAGAAGATAACTCGACGAATGATCTCGACATGATCGTAAAAGCGAATAATACGCTTACTTTTCAGTTTCCTAAATTGAGCTTCTTTTATTCCGAGCATGATGAAATTCTGGGGAATTGGGAAGTGCTCCCGATTGGACTTCACCCCGAAGCCATATCATCCTTTGAAACATCGTTTCATTTTTTAACCCATGAATTTATTTCCCAAAAAGTAATTAAAAGATCCAAGTTCTCTCATAAAGGAACTTATGGACATGCCTTATTAATTGCAGGTTCTTATGGAAAGATTGGTGCAGCAGTGCTTGCTTCCAAGTCATGCCTGCGAGCAGGTGCCGGACTGTTAACCACTCATGTGCCCCACAGCGGTTATCCTATCATTCAGGCAAGTGTCCCCGAAGCCATGTGCTCCATCGATGCTTCCGATCTCATGTTTACCGAGTTTCCTGATCTTGATCAATACTCAGCTGTTGGAGTTGGTCCTGGTCTTGGCACAAAGCTAAACTCACAACGCGGATTAAAAGAATTACTGCTTAGTAAACCCGAAAAACTGGTTATCGACGCAGATGGGCTAAACATTCTTTCCAAACATCCGGAATGGTATGAAAAGATTCCAGAGAACTCAATCTTGACACCTCATCCTAAAGAATTTGAACGTCTAGCAGGAAAAACTTACGATTCCTACTCACGCATGGAATTACAAAAGGAGTTTTCAAAAAAATACAAGGTTATTATTGTATTGAAAGGAGCTCACACCTGTATTTCTTTTCCCAATGGACAAGTCTATTTTAACACAACCGGAAACCCAGGTATGGCAACAGCCGGGAGTGGCGATGTGCTTACCGGCATTATTCTTGGCCTTCTTGCCCAAAACTACACTCACCAGGAAGCTGCGTTATTGGGAGTTTATATTCATGGTCTTGCGGGAAACATCGCTGCTAAGAAATGCGGACACGAGGCACTGATTGCCGGAGATATTACAAATAATCTTGGCAAAGCATTTTTACAACTCACAAAATAATTCCTCAAAATTTGGGTTTTACCTGTTAAATCAGATTAAAATATTGAAGGAATAAAGCAAAATTGATTCGACATTGATTAATTTTGGAAAAACTTAAACGAATAAAACAATGAAACTAAAATACACACTCAGCATTCTTTTACTTTTTATAAGTCTGACAAATTTTGCTCAACGAAACCGGGATGATGATGAACTCGTTCCTGCAATTGTTGAAGGTGTCGCTTACAGCCTGCCGCGTACTGGAATCCGGGTGACTGTTGAAGCTACGCAGGAGAAATATTTCCACGGACCTTATTTCCAGTTTGCCGAAGCTTTATTGGGAATTGAAAATGCTCCGGCAACCGATAGTGAAAGCTGGACAATCAAAGACATTCAAATTGAAACATTTAGCGAAGCTGATCCCGATCAGGTTTACAAAGCTATGGGAAATGCAGCTTTCCTGCTTAGTCTGACAGAATCCGGCACTCTTGCAGGAATCAATAAGGAAGTTGAAAGTTCAACAGACAAGCTGGTGGTTTCCTCTTTCCTGAGTGAAGCAAAAACACCAGATGTAATTTTCCCGGATCTTTCCCTTAATCCATTTTTTGAAGAAGTTGAAGATTCTATACGAGGAAGTGTTTTAGTGGTTAAATCAATCGAAGAAAAAGCGCAGGAAGCTGCCCATACAATTACCAAACTCAGGAAACGCCGTTTTAAAAGTCTGGGCAATGCCTATGAAGTACAATTGCCGGATGGAGATGCCTATGAACTTATGGTTGATGAGCTAGGTAAGCTTGAAGACGAATACGTAGCATTATTTATTGGCAAAACCTATAAAGAAACATTTACATACAGCTTTGATTACATACCTGGAAATAACTCTGTAAGCGGTGATGTTTTATTCCGCGTTTCTAACACAAATGGTGTTCTTCCTAAAACTGATTTAACGGGTGCTCCAATAGTTATCGACGTGAAAAAAATTGAACAACTGGCATCTGCACAAGCTTCTGTAAAAGATACCCAGAATACCATGGCAACTACCAATGTTTTCTACAGGATGCCTGGAAAAGCTGAAATACAAATACTAAATGGTATAAACACCATGGCCTCTACACGCGCAGATTTAGCTCAATTTGGAACAGTTGCACCTGTTCCGGCAGAGTTACTGAACGGGCAATATGAAATTACACTCCACCCAAAAACAGGAGCAATAAAAAGCATATTACTTAAACAATAACAAACAATATCATTTTTCTCAAAAAGCCCTGCATCATTTATGGTGTAGGGCTTTTTTATTTTGAAATACCTGATTAACAAGTAAGCCACCCTATACTGAGAACAATCAAGAGAAGACTCTAAGAATAACATTTTAATCATATTGTAATATATAATAGCAATTAATGGAATAATTATTGATTCGTAAAAATCAACTAAATAATTATTATTGATCATTTAAAATTTATAAAATGAAAAAGCCATTACTTCTCATCCTTCTCCTCACAATTTCGTATTCATTATTTGCTCAGAAAACAGAAAAAATAAATGAAGCAGGACTTATTTTTTATGATCTGGACAGTTACGGAATTACTTACAGAACAGGGACAAACAAATCACTATGGAGGCTAAGTACGACCTCTCTTAACGGTAACCATACTTTTAGAGAAGAGGTTTCAGAAGAATATGAATACAATCAGGATCGCTCAGGAGTTAATCTTCAAATCGGAAAAGAATACCGAAAGATTGCAACCGATAATTTTGAAATCAGGTATGGTGCCGATTTAAATTTCTTTTATGCTTGTGTAAAAGCTGAACACACAAATCCAGATAATGAGATAGAGAGGTTCTCTAAAAGCTCAAGCGACAGGTACGGTATTAACTTGATACTTGGTTTTAACTATTTGCTCAACAATAATCTGGTAATAGGAGCTGAAATACTGCCCGCTGTATCATACTCAACAACGAAAACTGAAAGTCAAGTCGGTGTAGAAAGCGAAAAAACAACTGCCAATTCAGAGACTATAGGTTTCAGACTTTCTAACAATTCTGTTTTACTTTCACTGGTTTATCGGTTTTAAGTATAAAATTGCTACAACAAAAAGCAAGGCCATACAAAGGATGCCATCTATTTCAAAGATGACATCCTTTTTTGTTTGAAGCGTTTTTTTAAACTTGCAGCAGAATTAGGCCATGCCGAAAACAGAAATACAATGACTAAAAACATACATTCTCTCCACCCCCAAATACTTTGGAATCATTTTTATCAATTAACACAAATTCCAAGACCTTCACACCACGAAGAAAAAGTACAGGAATTTGTTTTCAACTTTGGGAAAAGCCTGGGACTGGAAACGTTAAAAGATAAAGCCGGAAACATTGTAATCCGCAAACCTGCCACTGCAGGAATGGAAAACCGAAAAGGCATCATTATTCAGGCACACCTGGATATGGTTCCGCAAAAGAACAGTGATAAAAAACACGATTTCACCAAAGATCCCATTGAAACCTATATTGATGGAGAATGGCTAACCGCCAACGAAACCACACTGGGAGCAGACAATGGGATTGGTGCAGCTGCGGCTTTGGGAGTTTTAGCATCGAATGATCTGAAACACGGATCTCTGGAATGCCTCTTCACAGCAACTGAAGAAACCGGTATGACCGGAGCAGAGGGATTAAAACCAGACTTTCTAAAAGGAGAAATCATGCTAAACACAGACTCCATGGTTGAAGGTCAGTTATACATTAGCTGTGCCGGTGGAGAGGATGCTCATATAAGTTTTCAATATTCAGAAGAAGCTATTCTTGAAAACTCAGAGGCTTATTTGCTTAGCATTACCGGCTTAAAAGGAGGTCACTCAGGACTTGAAATAATCCTGCAAAGAGGAAATGCCAATATCATTTTCTTCCGCATGCTTCAAGAAGCGATAAAAAAAGCTGATGCAAAACTGGCATCTATTGACGGAGGAAGCTTACGAAATGCCATTCCTCGCGAAGCCTTTGGAACAATTATCGTTGAGAAAGATAAGGCAGAAACTTTAAGGCAAACACTCGAGGATGAATTTAAAATTATTCAGCATGAGTTAACAGAGACAGAACCTGATATGGTTTATAACCTGACAAAAACCGATCTTCCCCAAACGGTAATAGATTCGGAAAACCAAAACAAACTGACTAAAAGCATTCTTGCCTGCCCTAATGGAATTGAACGCATGAGCGATCTAATGCCCGGAGTAGTTGAGACCTCCTCGAACCTGGCAATTGTAAAATCTGATGCACAAACAAAAACAATTCACCTAACAAGTATGATGCGGAGTTCAAGTGATGCATCAAGAGCAGAATTAGGCAAACGTTTTGAAGCACTCTTTACACTGGCTGGAGCAAATGTTACCTTCGCCGGAGCATACCCAGGTTGGGAACCCAATATGCAATCTCCCATTTTAAAAACCATGCTAAAAACTTATGAAGAATTGTATGGAGTTACTCCTGAAATCAAAGGTATTCATGTTGGTCTGGAAACCGGAACCATTCGGGCAATTTATCCTAATCTGGACATGATATCTTTTGGGCCAACCATACAATTTCCACACTCACCGGATGAACGGGTTCATATAGCATCAGTCCAAAAATTCTGGAATTTTATGGTAGCAACTTTGAAGAATGTAGATGAAAAATAAAATTCATTAGATCATTCCCAATTTCGGAAGGGGTACTTCCGAAGTGGGGGACCCCACTTCAAACATGAACTTGTTCATCTTTTTTTAAACTCAGTTATATAAAAGATGACCGGTGTCATATAAAACCTGAACTTGTTCATATAAAAGGTAAACTTATTCACATAAAACATGAACGAAGTCGGTTATAACATGAACGAGTTCATATTAAGAATGAACTTATTCATGTAAAAGATGAATTAGATCAATTATATATTGAACACATTTATCTTTTAATTGGGTCACTCTCTGTATCAAAGCTAATAATCATGTTTTATTCTCTAAAACCTTTAATTATTCCTCGCTCTGACTTATTAATAAAACGAATAATCATATCACGTTCCTTTGTTTGTTTGAAATTTTTCTCAATACATTCCAAAGCATGTTTTACGTTTCTGCCCTGCTGAAAAATGACACGGTATATTTCTTTTATCTCATCAATTTTATCCGATGAAAACCCTCTGCGTTTTAAGCCAATTCTATTTATTCCCTCATAAGTCAACGGATCTCTTCCGGCAATAACAAAAGGGGGAACATCTTTTATAATACGGCTTAATCCGGAAATCATACAATGAGCTCCAATTCTCGAAAATTGATGAATACCGGAAAGTCCACTTACATTTGCCCAATCTTCAACGACAACTTCTCCGGCCATCCCCACACTAAACCCAATTATGCAATTACTCCCAACTACCGAATCATGGCCAATATGTGCATTTGCCATTATCAGGCAATTATCACCAATTATGGTTTTTCCTTTCGAAACAGTTCCCCTGTTTACAGTCACGCCTTCTCGTATAATTGTATTATCTCCTATTTCAACAGTGGTATACTCCCCGTTATACTTCAAATCCTGAGGTTCGGCAGAAATTACGGCGCCAGGAAATATTTTGCAGTTTTCACCTATTCTGGCTCCACTTAAAATTGTCACATTGGAACCAACCCAGGTATTATTTCCAATAACAACATCATTTGAAATACAAGTAGATTTATCAATATGAACATTGGTACCAATCTCCGCTTTTTGCCCATTGACTATTTTTGAAAGATTCATTTCGCGTATTTATTTTGAAGCAAATCTCTCAACTTTAACAGAATCTTTTATTGATATAAGATCAAGAAATCTCTGCACGAATGCGGCTTAGTGTCTCCGGACTCACGCCAATCATCGATGCAATGTGTTTTTGCTTTGCTTTTTGAATTATACCCGGTGAATTCTTTAGTATGAAATCATATTTTTCATACGAATTCATTTTATGAAATAAATGATACCATTCGTTTAGAGTTGACAGAAAATCACGAAGCATCTTTATGTGAAATTCAGCAAACTGAGGATCCTTCAATAACTTTTGTTCATCGTCATAGGAAAGTGACAAAAAGGTTGAATCTTCACATACTTCAAAAAATTCAAATGAAGGTTTCTGCGAAAAATAACTAGTCATTGAAGCAATCCATTGCTTGTCATAGTATATCCATTTCGTGATATCACATCCATCTTCAATGCAAAACTTCCGGACTAACCCTGATTCAAGAAACCATATTTTACGTGACACCTTACCTTCTTCAACTAACAAATGGCCTTTGGGGTATTCTTCAATTTTAAATGAATCCCGAACTAGTTGTTCAGTATTATCATCCAGTTGAATATATGTATTTATGAATTTTAGCAAGTCATCCATATTGAATAATCATGAGCATTCCCCTACAAAGAAAGTACATCAAACGTTAAATAAAAAAGCGAAATAAAAAAAGGCCCAATCAAACGATCAGACCCTTTCTCCTTAATTCAAAAACTAACTAACAAACAAAACTATATCGACTAAATTATTCTTCAGATTTCTTCTTGCAAATTGTATTTAATCCCAAAGGAACATACAAAGGACAAAAACTCAGATAACTGGTTAACAAGAAAACACAGGCTATAATTAACAAAACCAGTCCCAAAGTGCCTGATATAACTCCAGTATAGTACAATACAGCTATTATTATCGCAATAACTGCTCTTACTGAACGATCAAAAATTCCCATGTTTTTTTTCATAATCTTTAGTTTTTTAATGTTTTTACAAACATCTAAATTAAAGAACATTGAAGCCCTTTAAAAGTTCAAATTTGATTGTTTTATTCGTTTTATAATCTTGGTTCCGGGTTCTAATATCTTGCTTCTTTTCCTACAATAAATCACTCGCCAACTCTGCAAGAAAACTCCTCTCCCCTTTTACCAGATTCACATGAGAAAACAATTCCTGCTCCCGCATTTTATCGGTCATAAAAGCCAAACCATTTGATTTCATATCCAGATATGGTGAATCAATTTGTTGCATATCGCCTGTAAAAACCATCTTGGTTCCTTCCCCGGCACGTGTAATAATAGTCTTTATTTCATGCGGAGTCAGATTCTGAGCTTCATCAACTATAAAAAATGAATTGGATAAACTACGCCCACGGATATAAGCCAATGGTGTAATTATCAATCTTTCTTCTTTCAATAATTCATCAATCTTTTGATACTCCTGACTACGTGGATTAAAGGCATGTTTAATTACCGAAAGGTTATCGAATAATGGCTGCATGTACGGACTTATTTTCTCTTCTGCATCTCCGGGCAGGTAACCTAAATCCCGGTTACTAAGAGCAACGATTGGACGAGCCAGCAAAATTTGCTCATACATTTTATGCTGCTCCAAAGCGGCAGCCAATGCAAGCAATGTTTTACCGGTTCCGGCTTTACCTGTTAGAGAAACTAACTTAATTTCAGGGTCTAAAAGTGAATTCAGACTGAATGTTTGTTCTGCATTACGTGGTTTAATTCCGTAAGCGACTCTCTTCTCAACACGAACAATCCGTTCTGTTACCTGATCGTATCTCCCTAAAACACTCGACTTATTCCCCTTCAATATAAAATACTCATTGGCAACAGGATTTTTTTCAAAACTGGCTTTATCTGCCGGGAAAGCCCCATCATTATATAAAGAATCAATAAGCTGATCATTAAATCCATCAACTTCTGTTATTGATCGTTCAAACAATTCAGGATCTTTAATTTTATCATTTTCGTAGTCCTCGGATAATATCCCCAATGACTTGGCTTTCATTCGAAGGTTAATATCCTTCGTTACCAGAATAGTGGTTCTTTCTGGATTCTCATTAGTGACATGCTCTGCTGTTGCAAGTATCCGGTGATCTGCAATATCTTCTTTAAAGGATTGTTTCAACTTTGCCGAAAATGGGACACCGGTAGAGATAATCAGTTTCCCCATGGAGTCTCCCAGTTTTATTCCTCCATTAAAAGACTTTTCACCTACAATTGTATCCAACTTGCGAACAAACTCACGAGCCTGAAAATTAATCGGATCATTCCCCTTTTTAAATTTATCCAGTTCTTCCAATACAGTAATTGGAATGATGATATCATTATCTTTGAACTGGTAAATACAGTTGTGATCGTGAAGAATTACATTTGTATCCAACACGAAAATTTTTGTTTTTTTTCTGCCTGCCATAATCCTTCATTTATACGTTTTCTTAAATGTAGGAAAAAAGAACCGACAGGAGATTAACTAAATCTTAAAAGATATAAACAGGATAGACTTTTATCGTGAATAAAAAAATTCAGGAATGAATAGATATCAAAACATATTAGATTACTTATACAGTCAACTCCCCATGTACCAAAGAAGCGGAGCTGCAGCCTATAAAGACACACTGGAGAATACCTTAATTCTTGATGAGATGTTTAACCATCCACACCGGGAATTTAAATCCATCCATATTGCAGGAACAAACGGGAAAGGATCATCATCTCATGTATTGGCTTCAATTCTTCAGGAAGCCGGTTATAAAACAGGATTATATACCTCTCCTCATCTTATAGATTTTAGAGAACGTATTCGTGTAAATGGTGAAATGATTTCAGAAGATGCGGTTGTTGATTTTGTTGACCAGTTCAGGGAAATGAATATGGGAGCCAAAATTGAACCTTCATTTTTTGAACTGACTGTTGCCATGGCCTTTGATTACTTTCGGAAAGAACAGGTTGACGTAGCTATTATTGAAGTCGGATTGGGAGGAAGACTCGACTCTACCAATATTATTACGCCAGAGATATCCCTGATTACTAATATTAGCCTCGACCATACTGCAATTCTTGGTAATTCGATTCCACTTATTGCTAAAGAAAAAGCAGGAATTATCAAGCAAAATATCCCTGTCGTTATTTCTGAAAGTAACGACGAATATAATTCGGTTTTCATTGAAATTGCAAAGGAGAATGAAAGTCCAATCCATTTTGCAGATCAGGAATATCAAGCAGCATACTCCATGATTTTACCAGATGACTTGCAGCTTTTCAACTTCAATAAAAACAAGACCCTCTTATTCCCGGATCTAAAAACAGATTTACGCGGAACTTATCAGAAAAAGAATATTGGAGGAGTTTTAAAAACGATTGAACTTCTTCAAAAAAAAGGATGGAAGATTGAAAAAGATCATATATACAACGGGCTATTAAAAGTAAATACAAATACTGGCCTAAGAGGAAGGTGGGAAATTGTCGGACATAATCCATTAGTTGTTTGCGACACTGCCCATAACGAAGCAGGCATTCGACTAGTCGTTGACCAGATAAAAAACACAGCGTGGAAATCACTTCATATTATTTTAGGCATGGTTGATGATAAAAACCCGGAAGCTGTTTTAAAACTTTTTCCAACCGAAGCTAACTACTATTTTACCCGAGCCAGTGTTCCTCGAGCATTAGACGAAAAAAAATTAAAAAAAATTGCTGAATCTTGCGGATTACAAGGAATAGCGATATCAAAAGTAAAAGATGCTGTGAATGAAGCTCTTCAAAATGCCGAAGCTCAGGATTTGGTATATATTGGCGGTAGCACCTTTGTTGTTGCCGACTATTTTTCTCAAAAATTTTAGCGGTTTCTTTTGGAAGGAAAAAAAAAGAATCTATATTTGCAACGCCTTTGAGAAAAACGGGGGCTAGTTCATAAAAAGGGCGGTTAGCTCAGTTGGTTCAGAGCACTTGGTTTACACCCAAGGGGTCGGGGGTTCGACTCCCTCACCGCCCACAAAAGAAGCCACTTTCAATAGATGAGAGTGGCTTTTTTATTTTTCAATTCCTGGCATTCAACTTCGAGTTTTACTACCATCTTTCGTCAAATTCAAAATTGACTTTTAATTGTAATTTTAAATTAGTTTTTTGACAAATCATATAGGATTTTGTATCTCTGTTTCGTAAAATTAAAAACGACAAAAAAACTATTTTATGATTTCTTCTGCAATCGAATTGCTGGTAATGCTGAACCCATTTGCACTTTTTCTTTATTTAGATCCCATTCGAAAAGATTTGGCTCACAAAGAATTTATGTCTGTTATTTTAAAAGCAAGCCTCATCTCTTTCGTTATTTGCCTTATTTTCTTTTTTTCCGGTGAGGCTCTTTTCAGTAAGGTGTTTCATGTGGACTTTGAAGCTTTTCGGATTTTTGGTGGGATTATTATCTTCTCCTTTGCCTACTTCTACATTGTAAGAGGTCAAAAGGCCATGGTGATGATGAAAGAAAATCTAAATGACCTCGCATCTGAAATTGCATTGCCCTTTATGGTAGGGGCAGGAACAATTTCAATTAGCATTGTAATTGCTTCCAGACATTCGATGGGAATTGGAGTTTCTATTCTTTTTATTGTCTTTGCCGTAAATTACCTTTCAATTTATATCTTAAAAAAAATCAGAGATTCTTTTGATGGGAAAAGGCTAAAAACAGCTTTCGATAAAAACATGGAAATACTGCTTCGCTTAAATGGATTCTTTATTGGTGCCATAGGCGTAAACATGGTTCTTACAGGCATTCAAAATATGTTTGGGTTGATGTAAATTAATTTGAGTCAAAAAAAAACAGAAACCAAGACAAATTTTTTATTTCTGAATTTTTACAGTTGCATATTTCCGTCCTGTTAGCTGACCAATAAAAAACGCAGCAATCAAAATGGGATAAGTATATAGAGCAAAACCAATATCACTATACACACGAAGGAAGATAACAAAAGGAACAGGGATGTGAATATACAACCACCACATCAAGGTAAATTTCTCATGTTTGGATCTCAACATCCCAAAAGGAACATTAATTAAAAATACAATAAGGGCAACTACAACTAAATCCATAGCAAACTTTCTTTCGATACTTAGCTATATCAAACGTTTTGACTCAAAAAGAGTTCAAAAAACACCTTTAGATTAATTAAGGGTTAACAAAAGTACCTGATAGTTCACTAATCACAAGCACTTTAAGAAACATCAACAGCAATCGAAAAATAAAACTACCTTTGCAGCTCAATTTTCGCATCGATGGCATAGGGGTTTATTTCAATATGTAATTTTTCATGTCATCAGTGCTATTTGGGGGAAAAGCATGTTGCTTTTCTGTAAAATATATTAACGATGACATTTGAACAAACGGGTTTGAAATCCGAAATTATTAGCGCCATTTCAGAAATGGGCTTTGTGGAACCTACACCTATTCAGGAAAAAACCATTCCTCATCTTTTAGAAAACACAAACGACTTAGTAGCGCTGGCACAAACAGGAACAGGTAAAACTGCTGCCTTTGGCTTGCCTCTACTTCATAAAATTGATACAAATTCGAAAGATGTTCAGGCATTAATTTTATGCCCTACACGTGAACTTTGTTTACAAATTACCCGCGATTTAGAATCCTTTTCAAAAAATATCAGAGGCTTTAAAAATATTGCCGTATATGGTGGTGCAGACATTGGCAAACAAATGCGTGAACTTCGCAGCGGAGGTCAGATTGTTGTAGGAACACCGGGAAGAACACACGACTTAATTCGCAGGAAAGCTCTTAAAGTAAACAACATTAAATGGTTGGTACTTGATGAAGCTGATGAAATGCTAACCATGGGTTTCAAAGAGGAAATGGATGCCATTTTAGCTGAAACTCCTGCCATTAAGCAAACACTTTTATTCTCAGCAACCATGCCTAAAGAAATTGCTGAGATGTCGAAAAAATACCTGAATAACCCAGATGAGTTATCGGTAGGGAAACGTAATGCAGGAGCTGAAAATGTAGAACACCATTACTATGTAGTACAGGCCAGAGATAAATATGCGACCTTAAAAAGAATCGCGGATAATTATCCGAATTGCTATGCGATTGTTTTCTGTCGCACAAGAATGGAAACCCGAGATGTAGCTGAAAAATTTGTGGCTGATGGCTATAATGCTGATGCCCTTCATGGCGATCTGTCACAAGCACAACGTGACCATGTAATGAGTCGTTTCCGTTCAAAGAATATTCAAATGCTGGTTGCAACAGATGTGGCTGCACGTGGCTTGGACGTTAACGAACTAACTCACGTGATCAACTACAGCATGCCAGATGATCCTGAAGTTTACATCCACCGAAGTGGACGTACCGGACGCGCCGGGAAAAAAGGGATTTCAGTTTCTATTCTACACATGCGAGAAACAGGGAAACTTAGACAAATAGAAAATGTTGCCCGCAAAAAGTTTATCCACAAACTGGTTCCTAACGGAGAAGAAATTTGTAATGTGCAATTAATGCACTTCATCGAAAAAGTTGTTCAGGTTGAAGTGGATGACAGCAAAATTGATCCTTATCTTTCTGCCATAAAAGAACAGTTTGAAGGACTTACCAGCGAAGAAGTTTTAAAGAAATTTGTATCGGTAGAGCTTAACCGATTCTTATCATATTACCAAAATGCACGCGACCTGAATGTTAAAGACAGACAACAGGACAGAGATCGCAGACCTTCAAAAAAAGGCAACGGCAGAAATAATTTTGAACGTGTAAACTTTTCTCGTTTATTTATTAATGCAGGTAAAAAGCAGAATCTAAATGCATCCCGACTTCTGGGAATCATAAACGATAACCTTAAAAAGAAAAATATTGAAATCGGGAAAATTGACATTCAACGTAAATTTTCATTCTTTGAAATTGACAGCAATTACGAAAAAGAGCTAATCCAAAAAATGAAAAAAGCCTCCATTGATGGACACAGCATAAATGTTGAAAAAGTTACTGGACAAGAAAAACCATCTTACCCAAAAGGAAGAAAGAGAAAACGTAAAAAATAAAATAAGAAGGGTTGCTTTAACGAAAAAGCAACCCTTTATTTTTAGTTCTTTAGAGACTTACAAATTAGGCATTGAAGATATGCTTTCCAATTCAATACTTTGAATAAACATTTCGCCCCCTTCTGACTGAATTTGAATTTTACCTTTCGTCAAAGGAGTTGTATCTCCATCCACAATTTTGGTGATATTATCACATTCCATAACCTTAACACCATTCACTACATGGATTGTTTTTTGACCATAAGCATATAACTCAATTACATTCCATTCGCCATGCTCATTCTCATTATCTATACTCTTACTGGCAATTTCGCCACCTTCCATATCATCACCAAATGATGTTAGCTTTCCCTTTTCATCGTATTGATTATCCTCATTCACTTTAATATCAAAAGCGGTTAATCCCATAGAGTAGGCATCACCGTTACTTCCGGTTTTTAACTGACATTCAATAGAGCTCATCCAGGTAGCTAGGGCAAAACCAAAGTCGCCATAACTATGATACAATAAGCCACTGTTAAAATCAGTATACTTTGTAGTTCCCCATTTATAAACAAGGGTTAAGTGATAATTGCCATACTCTTCTTTTGTAGCAATTGAAGCATTAACATCACCTGAGATACGAATCACTTTTTCGCCATCAAGATCCACAACTGAATACACACTTTCAGGTGTGGCTTTTTCTTTCAAGTCATCAAACCCGCTTAACGCCGAGCCAATATAAATATCCCAGTTACTAAAATCTTTCCCATTAAATAAAGAGGTTACACGTTGTGCTTGCGAATTAAAGCACAAAACAATGAGAAATGAAATAATAAAAATCTTTTTCATAATAGTTGGTTAGTATGTTTAATTTCATAAAAAAACTGCCCTATAAATATAAGGCAGTTTTTCATATGTGAAAATTTTTTGTTTTTAATGAACTTCTTCAATAATTTCTTCTGCTCTATCCAATATCTCTGAGCTATCCAATAATACAACCCCACCATTGGGTCCCGGTTCAATGTGTAATCCTACAGATCTACCCCGATCGTAATTTGATCCTCCGAAATAATTCCTGACGGTTTCAACCTCAAGATCGAACTCTTGAGCAATTTGGCGGATTGAACCTTCAGGTAAACTGTCTTTGATCTTACGTAGCTCATTGAATGTGATTTTCCTCTCCATGGCAGTAAAATTTTTATGGGTTAATAACTAAAATATCTAAAACTTGCATTAAAGTTAAAGTTAATAATTTAATAACGTAAATATTACCCCCGATTGTTATATGTTGTAAAAAACATTTGTCTATTTGAACATTTCAGAACATACGTGAACCGTTACCTATAGAAGCACTAACCTAAGAATCAACACGTAAGGTTTAACTTTTTTTAATACTTCCAACCTTCTTTCATACAATCATAAATAGCTTGGTGAAGCTCCGGCCTAAGGTTTAGTTCTGTTATTTTATTGTTGTCCCGGGTTGGATATACCCTATTGGAGCAAAAAACTAATAACATTTTATTTTGGGGATCTGCCCAAGTAAAAATACCTGTATAACCGGTATGTCCAAAGCTTTCTGGACTTGCATCAACAGCAGGATAAGCATCAATCAATTCGTTTTCATCGTTGTCAATATAAGGCTTATCAAACCCCAAACCACGCCTGTTATCATTTTCCGGATACTGAATACGTGTAAATTCAGCGACACTGGTAGAATCAAGCAATTGCTCTCCCCCATAGTAACCGTTTTGCAAATACATCTGCATGATTTTAGCCAGGTCATTTACCGTACCAAATAAGCCTGCATTTCCGGACAAACCCCCTAACATAGAAGCCCCTTCATCATGAACAAATCCACGAAGCAGTTCTTTCCTGAAACTATCATCCTGCTCTGTTGGAACAATCTGTTCCATAGGATAATATCGATAAGCATTATAAGTAACGGAATTAGCTCCTAAAGGCTTATAAAACGTATTCTTTAAGTAGGTCTCGAAATCTTCCCCGGTAAGATCTTCAATAACCCGAGGATAAATCATAAATGCTAAATCAGAATACCTATACCTTGATCTGGAATAAAGTTCCGAGTTATCAATTTCATCATAAATTTCACGAATATAATTTCTAGCCATATAGAGATGCGAAGAAATTCTGACATTAAAATCTTCAGTAGGTCTATCCTGATAAATTGAAGCACGCAACCTTCCCGAAGGAGTTAAAGTGTTTTGCCAAAACTGAATCCCGGCCCTCAAACGTGCCTGATGTGTCAATATCTCACGGGAGGTAATCTTTTCCTTATCAGTTCCACGAAAACCCGGCCAATAAAATGAAAAAGGCAAGTCCAGATTATACTGATTATCGCCATACAACTTTATTAATGAAGGAATAACACTTGTGACTTTCGTTACCGATGCCCAATCGTATATATTTTCTTTTACAACAGGCTCCAATGTATCGTAAGTCAGGTAACCGTAACATTTATGGAAGATCACATCCCCATCTACAGCCACTAAGATCTGACACCCCGGATAAGCTCCTTCAGTTAAGCCCAACTCCGCCAGGCTATCAATCTTATGATTTAGTAATTCGGATGAAATTCCTGTTTCTTCAGGGATTGTATATTTAAACCTACCATTTTTTTTTACCGTCAGCCCTTCATTCAACTTAAATGAAGAATTTACATTGACAGGTAGTTTCCCATTCACATTGATGGCTCCAAAAATTGCCTGAGCTGCTAACTCCTGGGTAATTACATTTTCCTGATAGGTCACTAACAAAGCTTCAACATCCTCAATTCCAGGAATAGAATTTAAGGCGTAAGGATTACCGAACAAGGCTACTGCCCTTCTGAACTCACTAGTTTGCGTAAGAAACTCTCCAACCGATGAATCTATTCCGTAGTTTCCGGAATTAGATAGGTTCATGCCATGAATTCCGCACACTAGTAAATTATAAGGACGCAAGAGTGGTACCAAATGAGCAACATCTTCAGAGCTTGCATCTTCTTTTAAATTAAAAAAATCAACATTCGTGTAATTTGCAGCCATCTTCTGAAAAGATGTTTCACTTTCGCTTCCAACAGATACTACAGCAATTTTAAACCTTTCCAGATTTTGGATAGGAATAAGTTGTCCTTCATTTTTTAATAGTGTTAATGACTGCTCATGTAACAAACGTTTTGTTAGCTGATATTTTGCATTATTTAGATCCTCATCCAATCCCTCCAATGGAATTGATGAAAACTCGTCCAATCCAGCCCACTTTTTCAATGCAAGGATTTTTCGACACTTTTCATCAATTTCCATCTGACTAATTTCTCCATCCTGTATTGCCAACTTAACCGCATTAATTGCAGCAGAAAGATTCGGCACTATTTCCAACAAATCATTTCCGGCTTTCAACGCAAGCACTGAGGCCTCTGCAGAACCATATGCATCGGTAATTCCCTGCATATTCATTCCATCGGTAATAATAATACCTTCAAATTTCAGATCCTCAATAAGTTTCTTATGAACAATATTATAGGATAATGAAGAAGGAGTTTTCCCATCCGGTTCCATAACCGACAATTGTAAATGAGCTGTCATTATTCCGCCAATTCCCTCATTAATTAATGATTTAAAAGGGAAAAGTTCCACATCATTAAGCCGATCCATATCATGACTAACAACAGGTAATCCCAGATGAGAATCTGTTTTTGTATCTCCATGTCCGGGAAAATGTTTAGCAACAGCGAGAATTCCTGCATCCTGCATCCCCTTGGCATAAAGCCAGGTTTTTTCAGCTACATTCTGAGGATCCTCACCAAAACTCCGATAATTGATAACTGGATTTTCGGGATTGCTGTTCACATCAGCGACAGGTGCCAAATTAACATGCACTCCTATTCGTTTTAATTGCTCACCGACTTCTTTCCCCATTTCATAAATCAGGCTATCCTGCTGAATTGCCCCCAAAGCCATTTGCACCGGATACTTAGGAGTGTTATCTAACCGAAAACCAGGCCCCCATTCTGCATCCATGGTTACCAACAAAGGAATATCACTAATTGCCTGCAATTGATTCGTTATTTGCACTTGATTTTCAGGTTTCCCTCTCATGAATATTAGCCCCCCCACATGATATTGCTCAACTTCACTTTTAAGTTCGTCTAACTTATCCAGGTTTTCACCATATGCCTGAAGTATAAACAGTTGCCCAATTTTCTGATCCAGGGTCATCTCAGACAGTGTTTTTTCAACCCAGGGATCATTTTTGAAATTCAAAAACTCAGGAGATGTTTGAGCATCTGCAGTTTTTACAATCAGAGCAATAAATAGAAATGAATATATATATCGAAATAGGAAGGTCATACGTTTCATTGATTTAGATATACGAAAATAATAAAGTTATTATTTCCTATTAAGCATTCAACGGTTTTTAAGCTCATTTTCTTACATTAGTAATTCTAAAAGAACAACTGATGCGACAAAGCCTTTTCCTTCTGATTTTTTACTTAATCATTGCAAATGCATGCGCCCAAACCATTCAAACCGGAGCAGAGCAAACAGATAAATACATTGAGCTTTTGAGTGCAAAGAAAGTGGGATTAGTTGTTAATCAAACATCTCAGGTAAATGGAATTCATTTAATAGATTTTCTTTTAGAAGAGGGAGTTCTGGTTGAAAAGATATTTGCTCCCGAACATGGATTCCGAGGCGACGCTGATCCAGGAGAAGTTGTTGATGATGACGTTGACGCAAAAACAGGACTTCCTGTGATTTCACTTTATGGCGACAATAAAAAACCAACAAGTTCTCAGCTTCAGGATCTGGATGTTCTCATTTTTGATATTCAGGATGTTGGTGTTCGTTTTTATACCTACATCAGCACAATGCACTACGTTATGGAAGCCTGTGCAGAAAATGAGGTTCCATTAATAATTCTGGATCGTCCAAATCCAAACGGTGACTATATTGCGGGACCAATCCTTAAAAAAGAATTTAAATCATTCGTAGGAATGCATCCAATTCCCATTGTTCACGGATGCACCCTTGGAGAAATGGCTCTGATGATAAATGGTGAAGGTTGGCTAGATAATGAGATTACATGTGATGTAACCGTTATCCCTGTTAAAAATTATACACACCAAACGGCATATTCACTCCCGGTAAAACCATCGCCCAATTTACCGACTGATATTTCAATCAGGCTCTACCCTTCCCTCTGTTTTTTTGAAGCAACGAATGTGAGTATCGGACGGGGAACTTATTTTCCGTTTCAGGTTATTGGGTATCCCAATTCGGAATTTGGGGAATTTCAGTTTACTCCGCAAAGCATTCCTGGAATGTCAACAAATCCGAAACAGGAAGGCAAGCTTTGCTATGGTGAAGATCTAAGAAATACAGCATTATCACATACTTTTACAATTTCATATTTTCTGAAATATTATTCCCTTTTCCCCAATGAATCTGATTTTTTAAGTTCCGAAAGCTGGCTTAACCTGCTGACCGGAACAGACGAATTCATTAAAGATATTAGAGCAGGGAAATCGATTGAAGAAATTGAATTATCCTGGGAAAATGACTTAAAAGAGTATCGCAAAATGCGCCAAAAATATTTGTTATACCCCGATGATACACAGATAAGATGAGCCCAATTCTAATATTCTCTGTCATAGCCGGATATTTTGCTGTTTTAATGATAGTTTCGTGGTTAACAGCAAGGAAATCAAACACATTAACGTTCTTCAACGCGAACAAATCATCCCCCTGGTACTTAGTTGCCTATGGAATGATTGGTGCTTCACTTTCGGGAGTAACTTTTATATCTGTCCCGGGTGAAGTTGGCAACACTGCATTTTCCTACCTTCAGTTTGTATTGGGAAATTTAGTTGGTTATTGGCTGATTGCCTTTTTACTTCTCCCTTTTTATTACCGCTTAAAGCTAATTTCAATTTACTCTTTCTTAGAAAAAAAGATGGGCTTTTACAGTTTAAAAACGGCTTCATTTTTCTTTCTAATTTCAAAAGTTATCGGTGCAGCATTCCGTCTGTACCTTGTTGCCTTGGTTTTACAATTAGCCTTTTTCGATGCATTTGGCATCCCCTTTTCCATATCGGTTTGCATAAGCGTTTTGCTTATATGGCTTTACACCTACAGAGCTGGAATAAAAACCATTGTATGGACGGACACTCTTCAAACAACATTCCTGGTATTAGCTGTAGTTTTTACAATCTATCAAATCACAAAATTAACAGGTATTCATTCCGGTAATTTAATACAAACCATCAGGGATAGTGGAAAATCACAATTCCTCTTTTTTGATTGGCGCTCACCCAACTTCTTTTTTAAACAATTTTTGTCCGGAATTTTCATGACCATCGTCATCAACGGAATGGATCAAGACATCATGCAAAAAAACCTGACTTGCAAAAATCTGAAAGAAGCCCGTAAAAACATGCTCATCTTCAGCACACTCTTCTTTTTTATCGTCATTCTATTCCTTGGTTTGGGTGTTATGCTCTATCATTATGCAGAGCTATCAGGAATAGCAATTCCAGACGATACAGATCAACTCTATCCCCTACTTGCATTAAACTACCTGGGCAAAGCAGTTGCTGTTGCTTTCCTGCTGGGAATTACTGCCGCCGCTTTTTCAAGTGCAGATTCAGCTTTAACAGCCATGACAACTTCTTTTTGTGTTGATTTTCTGGGGATGGGAAAAAATGATAACGGCAAAACGAATTTGAGAAAAAGGAATTTTATCCATTTTGGTTTTGCGCTTCTTTTAATGGTTGTCATTCTTGTATTTAAAATGATTAATGATGACAGTGTTGTAAATGCGGTTTTCACTGCTGCCAGCTATACATATGGACCTATTTTAGGGTTATTCATATTCAGCTTTTTCTTTAAAACAAAAGTTAAAGACAAATATGTGCCTTTGATTGCAATTTCTGCTCCATTAATATCCTACCTGTTAGATACAAATTCTCAGGAATTATTCAATGGTTACCAGTTCGGATACGAACTCCTAATGATGAATGGATTGTTAACAATACTGGGACTTTATCTTATAAAAACTAAAAATTAATTCACACTCAACCATCTCTGGAGCAAAATGTTAAAAAATGTGAAAATCATTTTGTATCTTGCCATACTAAACACGAACTAATAACGTTTTCTGTTAAACATTTGTGAAAAAAATTTATACAATATTATTTGTTTTAGGAATACTTTTCTACACGGTTTCCTGTGAAGATGAGAAATACATTTCATCTCAGGATGCCAAGCTTAGTTTTTCGGCAGATACTGTAAAATTTGATACTATTTTCACAACGGTTGGTTCTACTACAGAACACGTTAAAATTTACAATCCCTACGACCAATCTGTTTTAGTATCAAATATTCGTCTTGCAGGAGGTGATGACTCCTATTACAGACTTAACATAAACGGTTTCCCTTACAATGAACTGTATGATGTTGAGATTGCCCCTCACGATAGCATCTTTATCTTTGTTGAAGTGACAATTGACCCTTCTGGAAATAATCTCCCCATTATTGTCCAAGATTCTATCGAGTTTTACACCAATACAAATTTACAGGACATTGACTTGGTTGCCTGGGGACAGGATGTTGAGCTTATTGAAAATGACGTTACCACTTCAACAACATGGACAAATGAAAAACCTTATTTAATTTATTCCAATATTGTTGTTGAAAAAAATGCCGTGTTAACCATTGAGCCAGGAGCAAATTTATATTTCCACAACAATACCGGATTATATGTAAGGGGGAAACTTGATGCTCAAGGGACACTGGAAGAACCAATCACGATGCAAGGTGATCGACTTGAAGAGGTATACCAAGATATTCCGGACCAGTGGAATGGAGTACTTCTTTTCCCGGGAAGTCATGACAATATGTTTGATTTTGTAAAGATTAAAAATGCCAACATTGGATTACAAGTTGGAACAATAGATAATGAAGGTTATGCCTCAGCAGTAATTGCAAATTCGAAAATCCACACTCATGCCTACGCTGGAATATACTCCGTAAAATCAAAAATTCGGGCATATAATTGTTTAATTGCCAATTGTGGGTATTATGCAACAGCTATTCGAATTGGTGGAGAATATGAATTCTATCACACAACCATGGCAAACTATTGGGACGGCTACTCTAGCAGTATTCGTACAACACCTTCTCTTTCAATTTCAGATAACGTTATTGTTACCGAACCTGATGGTTCCAAAACAACCTATAAAGGAGA
Source organism: Prolixibacteraceae bacterium (assembly GCA_963676845.2). Classification (GTDB taxonomy): domain Bacteria; phylum Bacteroidota; class Bacteroidia; order Bacteroidales; family Prolixibacteraceae. The sequence goes on from CAXXKK010000037.1 coordinate 178,991, forward strand.
TTTAAGTAAAGCTTATTTTGCCAACAGTATTATAACCGGGGGAGAAAACATTATCAATAATGAATTGGAACTTTCAAGTTCAGGAGACCAGGTTTTTAATTATCTATTTAGCAATTGTTTGATACAATTGGCAGACACATTCAATGTTTCTTATCCTGCCCACTATGCTAACATTATTAAAAGTATCGATCCCAAATTTGTTAATTCCACCGAGCTTAATTTTGAGCTGGACACTTTAAGTCCAGCCCAGAATGCAGGCTCAACTGAGATAGGTGAACTTTTCCCATACGATATACTTGGCAAAAATCGAATGAGCGATATTGCACCTGATCTAGGAGCTTATGAACGTATCGAACCAACTACTGAAGACTAAACAGTTATTCATCTTTTTTTTGCTGATCATCTTTTATTCTAACGCAATAGCTCAAGATCAGTCATCAAACATTAATATCCTTTTTTATAATGTTGAAAATCTGTTTGATATTACTGATGATCCAAATATAAATGACGAAGAATTCCTTCCTTCAGGCGACCGACACTGGACGAAAAAACGTTTTGAGCACAAACTAAACCAACTATCTAAAGTAATTCTTGCTTCATGTGATTATGAAATGCCAGATATTGTTGGTTTCTGCGAAGTTGAAAATCGTTACGTACTAGAAAAACTAACTCAGGAAACAGCTCTTTATCAATTTGACTATCAAATTATCCACAAAGAATCGCCAGATGAACGTGGAATTGATGTTGCATTAATCTATAAAAAAGATCAACTAATCCCAATCAAATACAATTATATTCCGTTAGTTAAATCGAATGGTAAGATTGATCAAACCAGAGAGATTCTGCATGCTACTTTTCAAATTGAACAAGATACACTTCATGTATTTTTCAACCACTGGCCCTCGAGATACAACGGACAAGCAGGATCTGAACCATTAAGAATACTGGCAGCACAAACTTTAAAAAGTGAAGTTGATAAACTGATCACAGAAACACCGGATGCCCAAATTGTGATCATGGGTGATTTTAATGATGAACCACAAAATAAAAGTATAAAGGAAGTATTAACTGTAAATCCAATCAGTTCCAATGAACTAATAAATTTATCAGCCAATTGGAACGGAACACTGAAGTATCAACAAAACTGGCAGGTATTTGATCAGATAATTGTATCTAATGAGCTTACTGAATAAAAATAACAACCTATTCACGACTCAGAAGAATGCACAAATTATCACCCTTCCATTTTTATTCATCAACGATACGAAATACAAAGGTCAAAAGCTATATCGCACTTATTTAGGATATCGCTACCAAGGAGGGTTTAGCGACCATTTACCAATAAGATTGAAAGTATCTATCAATAATAACGATTAAGATTTTACCGGTTTTAAGCCCATTTCCTGAGCTTTTTTCAGCATAAATTCTTTTGCTTCCCCATAATCGTTGTGAATATCACCCTCCAGGATAGCTTCCTTTATGGCATTTTTAATATCACCAACTTCTCGACTTGGCTTTAACCCGAAAATTTCCATTATTTCCTCCCCTGATATAGGAGGTTGAAAATTTCGAATATGATCACGCTCTTCCAGGTCCTTCAGCTTCTCTCGTACTAACTGAAAATTTCTTAAATATCGTTTTACCTTTTCATTGTTCTTCGAAGTGATATCTGCCTCACACAATGTCATTAAGTCATCAATATCATCACCAGCCTCAAATAACAACCGACGAACAGCCGAATCTGTAACTTCATCTTCAGATAAAACAATTGGCCTCATGTGTAAAGAAACCATCTTCTGCACATATTTCATTTTCTCATTTAGAGGTAACTTCATCCGCCTGAATACCTTGGGAATCATCTTTTCACCTACATGGTTATGCGCATAGAAAGTCCAGCCCGTATTTTTGACAAAACGCTTAGTCTTTGGCTTAGCAATATCGTGTAATAAAGCTGACCACCTCAACCAAAGATTATCTGTGTTGAGAACAATACGATCAAGCACTTCAAGAGTATGCAGAAAATTATCTTTATGGGCAATTCCATTTACCTGATCAACACCTTTCAGCTTTGACAATTCAGGAAAAATAAGCTCAAGAAGTCCTGTTTTATCTAATAGTTTAAATCCTTTTGAAGGTTTATCTGACATGATGATTTTGTTCATCTCCTCAATTATTCGCTCCCGCGAAACGATTGAAATCCTTTCTTTATTAGCAGAAATTGCATTTAATGTTTCCTTCTCAATGGTAAAATTTAGTTGAGATGCAAAACGAATTGCCCGCATCATTCTAAGCGGATCATCTGAAAAAGTAATAGATGGTTCCAAAGGGGTACGAATGATTTTCTTCTCCAGATCATCAATTCCATTAAATGGATCGATTAATTCTCCGTACTGATCTTTATTCAAACAAATTGCAAGTGCATTGATCGTAAAATCACGACGTTTCTGATCATCCTCCAAAGTCCCATCTTCAACTACAGGTTTTCTTGAATCCTTATGATAAGATTCTTTACGAGCCCCCACAAATTCAACTTCAAGATCTTTGAGTTTAATCATGGCTGTACCAAAATTCTTAAAAACACTCACAGGAATATTTTTCCCCATCCGTTTTGCTACATTCTGCGCCAAATCTATTCCACTGCCTAAAGTGACAACATCAATATCTTTCGAATTTCGTTTCAACAATAAATCCCTGACAAATCCACCTATAACAAAACAAGCCTGCTGTAACTGATCTGCTTCTTCTGAAATTACTTTAAATACGGGATGTTTAAGATGTTTCTTCATAATTCAATAATTCGATGTTTTCCCCAAAAGGGAAGCATCATGCCATTTTGTAAAAAACCGTGACAAAATTACAATTTATTCATTAGCGTTAAGAAAATAAAAAGCCTTAAATTGTATTGGCACAGTAATTGATATTCACATATTCAGAAATTTATATATTTACATTCATAAAACGATTTTACTATGTTAGAACATTTAACCCAAGAAACATTTAAAGAGAAAGTTTTCAATTTTGAACAAAATAAAGATTGGAAATTCGAAGGCAACAAACCCTGTATGATTGATTTTTATGCAGATTGGTGTGGACCTTGTAAAATGGTAGCTCCGGTTTTAGAAGAGTTACAGGAAGAATATGGTGATTCACTTAATATCTATAAAATAGATACAGAAGATCAAAAAGAGTTAGCTGCAATGTTTGGGATTCAAAGTATTCCATCTTTATTATTTGTACCTCTTGAAGGACAACCACAAATGGCCATGGGGGCTTTACCTAAAGACACATTTGTGCAAGCTATTTCTGAAGTATTAAAAGTTGAAAAGCCTGAGAATTAAAATACTAGACAAGATCAAGGATTCGTTCCAAACGAATTCCTCTGGATCCTTTAACCAGGATTGTTTTATTATCCAATATTTTTGATTGGTTTAAAAATTTAAAAAGGAGTTCGGAATTTTCGAACTTCTTTATTTTTGAGTCTGTTACAAGTTCTGAAAAACATTTCCCAACAAGAAAGATCTCCTTAAAATTCTTTTCAGAAATAAACTCTACAATTTTTTTGTGTTCTGCTTCTGAATATTCACCCAATTCCAGCATATCACCCAAAATCACCATTTTATCGAAAGAACTATCCATCTCCTCAAAATTCCTTAAAGCCTCTATCATACTGGACGGATTTGCATTATAAGCATCCATAATTATCTGGCTTCTTCCTTTTCGGATAAACTGTGAACGATTATTTTTTGGTGAATAATTTTCTATTGCCTTCTGAATTTTTAAAGGATCAATATCAAAAAACAATCCTACACGGGCAGCTGCCAAAATATTCTCAAAATTGTAAGCACCAATCAGATTAGATTTGAGATACAGCCAACCTTTAGGGAACAAAGCTTTAATGGTCAAAAATACAGAAGAGCCTTCAGTTACTCCATACAAATCCGCTTCTTTGCTTCTACCATAAGTTAACTTTTCAAGTCCTTCTGATTGTTTCTGCAAGATTTCATTGTCCAAATTCAGGAAACACTTTCCCTTATTATTTCTTAGAAAATCATATAACTCTGATTTTGTTTTAATTACACCTTCAAAAGAACCAAATCCTTCCAAGTGGGCTTTGCCAACATTAGTAATTAGTCCAAAATCCGGTTCTGCAATTTTACACAAGTCTGCAATCTCTCCCGGATGATTCGCCCCCATTTCCACAACAGCAATGTCTGTATCTGGTTGAATACTCAATAAGGTTAAAGGAACTCCAATATGATTATTTAGATTACCTTTTGTAAAAGTGATCTTATAACTCTGAGATAAGACTTTAGAAATCAATTCCTTTGTTGTCGTTTTCCCATTTGTTCCCGTTATAGCTAATAATCTTACACCAAGTTTTCGTCGATGATAATTAGCCAAATTCTGCAAACACTTAAGCGTATCCTCAACCAGAACTATTTTAGGATTATTTGCAAATTCCGGATTATCCACAATAGCATAAGTTGCGCCTTTAGCCAAAGCATCTGCTGCATATTTATTTCCATCAAAGTTTTGACCTTTTAATGCAAAAAAGATACTCCCTTCTTTAATCTCACGACTATCTGTTGAGATAAGAGGACTTTGAAGAAATAATTTATAAATGTCTTCTATTTTCATATTCTCGGAAAAAAGAAAACCCCATTCTTTCAATGAGGTTTTTCAGATATAATGATAAATACTATTTTTTAGAATCCACCAGGGCTTCCTACCTGAGTCATTGCACAACGGAATCCAAGGTCATTTGAAGAACCATCTTCATCCATATAGCGACGAGTTCCCGGAACTAACCAATATGGTCTGTCTTTCCATGAACCACCTTTATAAACTCTGGACTTATCTGAAATAAGCGATGGAAAATCTTCGGTATCATCTGAAACATACATTTGGTCAGTATTCAGATTTGTTTGTTCCACCCAATTTTCACCTTCAATAATTTGAGTAGAATAATCACCATCTGAATAATTGCGGTAATCAGCAATTGTATCTTGAATTAGTTCACCAAACTCATCGCGAATTAAATTACCATTTTGATCTTTTCGATACTCTGTATATACATTACCTCTGTATGGTTGGAATTCGGCAACATCCAATTGAGAAGTAGGTCTGTACACATCAGAAACCCATTCATTTACGTTACCTGCCATACAATATAATCCATAATCATTGGGTTCATATGAATCAACTGGCGCAGTAATATCAGCGTTATCATTCAATGCACCAGCCATACCCATCAAATCACCTCTTCCTCGAGTATAGTTTGCCATCATTAAGCCACGATCTCCTCCTTTTGAGTCATCTCTAAGATAACCACCATTCCATGGATATATTTTTCTTTCAGTTAATAGTTCACCGTCTGTATTTTCAATCAAACCGTATGCAGCATATTCCCATTCTGCCTCAGTTGGAAGCCTGTAATTTGGTAATAAAACACCATCTTCCCATTGCAATCTTCTAACATTTCCTGAAGCATCTTCAACTGGTCTGTTACCATCATTTCCCTGATACAATCCTGCTAAATATGTATTCGTTGTAAATATGTTTTGTCCAGACTGAGCATTATCATAAGCGATGATACCTTCATTGACTAATATATTTTCGTTAACACGGTCAGTTCTCCACTCACAATAATCATTTGCCTGAAGCCAACTAACTCCAACAACAGGATAATTACTATATGCTGGATGCCTTAAATAATTCATAATGTAAGGCTCGTTGTAAGCTAATTCATCTCTCCAAACAAGAGTATCAGGTAAAGCTGCTTCATATTTTTCCGGATTATTAGGATATACTCTTTTCAACCAAAATAAATATTCCCGGTAATCTAAATTTGAAACTTCTGTTTCATCCATATAAAATGAAGCTACAGTTACTCTGCGAGGTTGATTATTCCAATCATACATTACATCCTGCTCAACTTGTCCCATGGTAAAAGTACCACCTTCAATAAACGTTAAACCAGGACCTGCAAACTGTTGATAATCAGGATCAGTTTGAAATCCTCCATTGTCCGGATCATTATAATTCCAACCAGTTGTTTTGGATGTATTTCGACTACCACCTCCACCACTAAACAGACCACAACTAGATAGAGATAAAATTAAACCCAGTAATAAAATGGTGTTAAATTTCATTTTAAATGTATTTTCAATTTTAATTTATTACACACAAATATAACTAATTTGTTCTATTCTTATTGCTTGAAGAAATTATCTTTCCACCAAAAAATATTATTTACTTACTTTACAAAGTAAAATAAGAAACCTTTACTGGCATTGTTTGTTTCATATTTTTCAATTTTGTAATAATATTCAATATTAAGCGTTCCTAAACAAACATCGACCTGATCAGCAAATGAAAAAATATATACTTATTATTATCTTAATTTATGTAGAATTAAATTCCTGGGGCCAATCATTTCCAAGAGTAATTAACTGGTATACTAACACATTTGGGACAGAAGTATTTACGAACGTTTCATTCACAAATGAGAACTTGCCTATTTTTACAGAAACTCTTCAAATTGAAGAAAATCAACAAGTAATAATTAAGAATCTCGTTTTTGAAAATTATACTGGAAACACCAATAACATAGGTTTTATACCCAAACAAATATCTTTTGACAATATCAGGAATATCAAGAGTAACAATGAGATTTACGCCTGGATCGAATTTATTCCAATTATTAATTCCAATGGACAACTTAAAAAACTTGTTTCTTTCACCATTGATATTAAAAATGAAGAAAACGAAAATATAAAATCTGCTCAGAGTTGGAAATCAAACTCTGTTCTTTCATCCGGGAAATGGGTAAAAATTAAAACAAGTGAGCGGGGAATTCAAAAGGTACCATATAGCCAACTTGAAAACTGGGGCTTCTCTTCTCCTGAAAATGTAAAAATCTATGGTAATGGAGGTTACATGTTATCAAAAACAAATGACAGCTCTTTCCAGGACGATCTATCACAAATTAGCATTTGGCATGGGAAAGATGAAAACAATGACGACTGCATTTTTTTCTATTCAACCGGGACAATAAAATGGAACTACGATGAAGATACAGACCTATTTAGTCATGAAAAAAATGATTATTCCGATTATTGTTATTATTATCTAAGCGACCAGGGAAGTCAAAAATTTGTTGAAGATACGAATGAAGAGACATCCAGTTTCAACCATGACATAAGCACTTTCCAAGACTATCAACTCTATGAGAATGATGCAACAAATGTTCTTAAGTCAGGTAGAAAATGGTATGATGATAGATTTTCTGTAAATAACAGTAAAACTTATGAATTTTCATTTCCCAACATTGTCTCATCATCTCCTGCCACCATTTCTGTTGAAAGTATTGGAAGATCCGAATCAAGCTCACGTTTTTTATTATATGTTGAAGATGAACAAATAAGTAATCTATATTTTCAATCGGTTGATGTTTCAAGCTCATCAAGCATATATGCATCAACCAATAAAACTACGGTTGAATATTCAGACCTAGATGAAGAATTTGAAATCAGGTTAAGATATGCTGCTTCTAGCCCATCCTCTAATGGATGGCTAGACTTTATTGAGATAAATGCCACTAGAAACTTGGTTTTTGATAGTCCCCAACTCATTTTTAGAACTCCAAAAACAGTTGGAGAAGGAAATATTACACGCTACAATCTGGAAACGGATGAAAATAATCTTCAAATATGGGATATTACTGATTTCACAAATCCATCATCAATACCATTCTCACAAACAGGGTCAGATGTCCAATTCTTGGCAGAATCGGAGTCCTTGCGTGAATTCATTGCATTCAATCCGGATGGGAATATCCCTGAGCCCGAAAAAGTTGAAGATATTGAAAATCAAGACTTACATGCATCTTCTATCCCTGAAATGATTATCATATCTCATCCAAATTTCATTGAAAGTGCTTATGAACTAGCATCTTTCCATCAGCAAAATGATAATATGAATGTCTCTGTTGTAACTACATCTCAAATTTACAATGAGTTCTCAAGCGGTATTGCAGATGTATCCGGGATCCGAAATTTCTTAAAAATGTACTATGACAAAACAAATGAAGGGAATGGCGAATTTAAATATGCATTGCTTTTCGGAGATGGTAGTTATGACAATAAAAATATTCTTGAACACAATCTAAATTTCATCCCAACATATCAAACAAGTAACTCTCTGGTTCCCACTTCCTCCTTTGTTTCCGATGATTTCTTTGCCCTACTGGACGAAGGAGAAGGTGAATACATCGGATTTATTGATATTGGCATAGGAAGAGTACCTGCAAAAAATTCATTGGAAGCAGCAATAGTTGTTGATAAAATCAAAAACTACGCTTCTCCAAATGCACTGGGCGACTGGAGAAACACAATCTGCTTTATCTCTGATGACGAAGACAATAATACACACATGACTCAAACGGAACAACTAGCAGATGATATAAATGAAATACATCCGGAATACTACACCGACAAAATATATTTAGATGCTTATCAAGAAGAAACAACCCCATCGGGAAATACTTATCCGGATGTAAATACGGCATTATCAGAAAGAGTTAAAAATGGCACCTTAATTCTAAATTATACAGGACACGCAAATGAAAAAGCACTTGCAGAAGAAGAAATATTGAACACAAACGATATTGATGCCTGGACGAACTACAATAGACTACCAATCTTTATTACAGCCACCTGTGAGTTTAGTCGCTTTGATGATGACGATAATTCAGGTGGAGAACATATACTTTTCAACTCAAGTGGAGGTGGTATCGGATTGTTTAGTACAACCCGTCTTGTTTATTCATCTCAAAACTTCATTCTAAACCACGAAATTTACGAACATATTTTCAGCCAGGATGAAAACGGGGAAAATCTTCGAATGGGAGACGTTCTTAGATTAACAAAAAACAGTATAACTACCGGGACCAACAAACGTAACTTCACCTTACTTGGAGATCCGGCATTAAGCCTTTCGTTCCCTCAATACAGAGTTAAAACAGAAACAATAAATGGTGTTGCAATAGAAATACAAAATGACACTATTAAAGCACTTTCTACAGTTACCATAACAGGTAAAATAACTGACACAGATGGAAATACTCTTCATGATTTCAATGGCGAAATTGTTCCAATAGTATACGACAAACAAGACACAGTAAAAACACTTGGGAATAATGATGAAACTCCTTTTGAATACAAAATTCAAAATAATATTATTTATAAAGGAGTGACTACGGTCAATTCCGGAGAATTTGAATTCTCTTTTATCGTTCCTAAGGATATTTCATACGCTGTTGGACCTGGGAAAATCACTTATTATGCCAATAACGGAGAAATTGATGCCAATGGATATACCTCAGATTTTCTAATTGGTGGCTACTCCGAGAATGCAGTTAATGACAATATCGGTCCTGAACTAAATGCATACTTAGATGATGAAAGTTTTAAATCCGGAGATGAAGTTGGGAAAAACTCAATCTTGTATGTTACCATTAAAGACGAAACGGGAATTAATACTATTGGAACAAGAATCGGACATGACATCACAGCAGTTATTGATGGCAATGAAAGTAACCTTATAATATTAAACGATTATTACCTGTCAGACAAAGACAGCTACACTTCAGGTTCTGTTATTTATCCAATTAGCGGACTTGAAGCAGGAGAACATACCATCACTATAAAAGTGTGGGATGTTATTAATAACTCATCTGAGTATACCATTAATTTTACAATCACAGACGAACTATATATTGAGGAAGTTTTAAACTATCCGAATCCTGTTAACGATCACACTTATTTCCAATTCATCCATAATCGTCCTGATGAAAGTCTGGATACTCGAATAGAAATCTATGATTACTCTGGTAGTATGATAGATTTAATCTCTGAAAAAATAAACTCAAGTGGAAAAGAAAGCATTCCTATATTATGGGAAGTAAATGACAGTCAAGCACTAATAAGAAACGGAGCTTATTTATACAGGGTTATTATTAAGGCTAGCGATGGAAACAGTGCTAGTAAAACAGGAAAAATGATAATTTTAAAATACTAAAAGAATATACTTTTTTTACATTCACTGCGTTTTCAAAATGTTTAAACTGGCATAAAAACATACTTACATTATTTATATTTGCATCTCATTTACTGAAAATAGAATAAAATGAAACAATTTTTTGCATTAACTGCAACCTTATTAGTTATGAGCCTGGGGGCAATCCAGTCATTTGGGCAAACATCAACCTCTGTAACAGGTGCTAACACAATTTCAACAGGTGTACCATTCCTTTCAATTGCTCCAGACTCAAGAGCAGGCGCAATGGGAGATGTTGGTGTAGCAACCTCCCCGGACATAAATTCACAACACTGGAACCCTGCAAAATATGCATTTATTGACAGTGAAATGGGGATTGCGTTGTCTTATACTCCATGGCTTAGGAAATTGGTTAACGATGTCAATCTTGCTTATTTAGCTGGATATAAAAAGCTGGATGAATATCAAACAATAAGTGCGTCATTACGCTATTTTTCATTAGGTGACATCATGTTTAGAGATGAAAATTCAGACCCTATAGGCTTACAAAGTCCCAATGAATTTGCCTTCGATGTAGGCTATATTAGATCACTTACAGATGAATTATCCGGTTCTGTTGTATTCCGTTATATTCGTTCAGATCTGGGTAGTGGACAAGAAAATTTCTTCCCTGGAAATTCTTTTGCAGCTGATGTTGCATTCTATTACCGACATGAAATGAGAGCAAACCGCAAGGATGCTGCTTTTAGTGCTGGTATTAATATCTCCAATATCGGGAACAAAGTTTCTTATGACGACGGTGAAACAAAAGACTTCATTCCGACCAATTTAAGGCTCGGTGCAGGTTATGAAATGGAAATGGATAATTATAATAAAATTTCCTTCAACATTGATTTTAACAAATTACTAGTTCCTACACCTCAATATATTGAAGACTCAGGAGAAGGTGGTGTAATAATAGGAAGTGGTATCAGTGATGATAAATCAGTAATCGAAGGTATTTTCTCATCCTTTGGTGATGCCCCCGGAGGTTTAAAAGAAGAGCTACAAGAGGTAAATGTTTCGCTTGGTATGGAGTACTGGTATAACGAACAATTTGCAATTAGAGCTGGATACTTTTACGAAAATGAGAATAAAGGAAATAGAAAATATTTTACAGCAGGTGCAGGACTTAAAATGAATGTTTTTGCCCTCGACTTTGCCTATATGATGCCAACTGCAGCCAACCATCCATTGGCAAACACATTAAGATTCTCTCTTTCGTTTGATTTTGAAGCATTCGGTAATCAAAACAACTAAAAAGAAATTATGACTTTTCGAACAGGTTTCGGATATGACGTACACCGCCTTACTGAAGGAGAAAGCCTTTGGTTAGGCGGTGTTCTTATTCCCCACAACAAAGGAACAGTTGCCCATTCCGATGGAGATGTGCTAATCCATGCACTCTGTGATGCCCTTTTAGGGGCAGCAAAACTACGAGATATAGGCTATCATTTTCCCGATACTTCTTCAGATTTCAAAAATATCGACAGCAAAATATTGTTAAAAGAAACATATAAGCTTGTAACCCAAAAAGGCTACCAGATTGGGAATATTGACCTTACTATAGCAGCTCAAAAACCAAGATTAAAAGACTTTATTCCTGAAATGGAAAAAAAATTGGCAGAAGTTCTGGGAATTGACATAGACGCTATTTCAATTAAAGCAACAACAACAGAGAAACTGGGTTTCGAAGGACGTGAAGAAGGAATATCTGCCTATGCTTCCGTTTTAATCTCAAAATAAAATATAAGATGAAAAAAACATTGGTGATTGGTGCAAGTGTAAAGCCTGAAAGATATTCAAACAAAGCAATTCACGCATTAAAAAAAAAGGGACACGAAGTAGTTGCCCTGGCAACAAAAAAACGGACAGGTTGACGATGTTGTTTTTGAAACAGAACAAAAACATATTGATGATTTAGATACTATAACGTTATATATCAGACCCCGGCATCAAGCCCAGTATTCAGATTATATTATGAACCTAAATCCCAAACGAGTAATATTTAATCCGGGAACAGAAAACGATGACTTTGCCACAAAGCTCAAAAAAAACGGAATTGAAGTTGAAAATGCATGTACTCTGGTTTTACTTAGTCTGGGAGTTTACTGATGTTTACAGAAATTATAACACTTGAAGAATACAAACAAATCATCCAAAAAGAAGCTGCGGTATTAGCTTATTTCTCAACTGAAGAATGTAATGTTTGTAAAGTTCTAAAAACCCAAAATTGGGGAACATTTGAAAGCTGAATATCCAAAAATAAAGCAATTATACATCAATTTAAACAAAGCCCCTGAACTAGCAGCTCAAAACAGAATCTTTACAGTACCTACAGTACTAATATTTTTTAATGGAAAAGAATTCTTCAGAAAAAGCAGAAACCTGAGTATCAATGAACTTATGAAAGAAATTTCGAGACCGTACAAACTTATGTTTGACTAAATTCTTTGACAATAAGATAAATAGGTTTATTTTAGTGCATCATTTTTAAAAAGTTAAATGAAAGGACTGCTACTAATACTTACACTTATTTTATTTGTCCCCAGAGTCAATTCACAAACATCCAGAATTGATAGCCTTAAGCTTTTAACAGAAACCTCAAAAGGTGATGAATTAATTGCAAATTACCTTGAATTATCCGAGTCCTATTTACATTCAAACCCTTCGAAAATACTGGAATATCTAGGAAAAGCCCAGCCTTTAATTTCAGAAACAACTCCTATTGAACTTAAAAACCTTACACTCATTTTAGATGGTGCAGGAAATATTCTTATGGGAAATTTTGAGGAAAGCAAAAAGAATCTAGAGAAAGGTATTGAAACAGCTCGAAGGATAAATAACAATAAACAACTATGTATTGGTCTGAATTCCTTGTCTTACTATTACATGAACAATGGGAATTCCCAAAAATCATTAGACTTAATCAGTGAAGTTAGCGAAATTGCAGATCAAGAAGGACTTGTAGGAATAAAGGCTGTAGCCCAGGTAAATAAAGGATCTTTGCTTACTACTACCGGATCTGTAGTTGATGGATTAAGGAACCTTCTTGAAGCTTTAGACTATTTCGAGAAAATCAACGACACCGAAATAACAACACGCATCTACAACAATATCGCTGTTAACTACCATTCCAACAAACGCTATGGACGAGCATTACAGTTCTATAACAAGACCTTACAAAACTACATAGAATCTGGCAATCTTGCGGGACAGTTAGTTCTTTACAATAACCTTGGAGAAGTATATAAAGACATTGAAAATTATCCTGAAGCCCTGGAATATTATCAAAAATCTCTGGACATCGCAACAAATAACAGCTCGATTCCCGAGTTTTACAAAGCGTATGGATTAGTTGGTCTGGCTGAAACACAAATGTTATTATCCAATTTTGACATTGCATATCAATATGCTAGTGAAGTTTTAGAATTATCAGATAATTCGAACAGCTACGAGGATGCAGTAGCAACTGCCAAACTTATTTTAGCTCATACCAACTTTGAATCAAAAAAATATAATGATGCGTTAGCTTTATTAAATGAAGCACTTGAATTCTCGTTAAATGCAGAACTACCAGACCTAACCATAAAAATATATGGCTTACAATCAAAGATTTACAATAAACAAAACAAATTCCATGATGCCTACAATTCATTAAATGCATATGTAACTCTTAATGATACACTTTTAAAACAAGAAAGATCACAAGAACTCTCTCAGATACAGTTGGATTACGAACTTTCAGAAAAACAACAAGAAATAGAACTACTTCAAAAAAACAATGAAATAAAAGATCTGGACATACAAAAAAGAACTACCCAAACCCATTTCCTCATTCTTTTTTCAGTCCTTCTTATTATACTATTTGGAATAATGTTCTTTTACATAAAATCTCGTAAAGAAGCCAATAATATTTTACAGGAAAGAAATAAAAAAATTGAAGCTCAACATCAAGAACTAAAAAATGCCAATGAAACGAAAAATAAGTTCCTTTCAATCATTGCTCACGACTTATTAAATCCAATTGGTGCTTTTAAAGATGTCATTACTCAACTAGCGAACTATCCCGAAATGTTCTCAGAAGAGTTAAGACAACAAATCACTGAAGAACTAAGAGATGAATCTGAAAACACCTTTTTCCTTTTAAATAATCTTCTCTCCTGGGCACGAGCTCAGCAAAATGCAATTGCCTATAAATTTGAAAAAATTGACGTTTATCCTCTCGTTAACAACAACATTCTTATTAACTCCAGATACACTGACAATAAAGGAATTACAGTTACAACTGATATTAAAAAGGATTTAACAATTGAGGCAGACCGTAACATGTCTAACCTAATATTAAGAAACCTGATATCCAACGCCATAAAATTCACAAAAGAGAACGGGGCAATTACTATTAAAGCTTGGGAAGAAGATAAATTCATCAACATATCAATAGCTGATACTGGAGTTGGAATAGCAAAAGATGCAATTCCCAATTTATTCAATGAAAATAATCGGATTTCAACCTATGGAACAAAGAATGAAAAAGGAGCCGGACTTGGCTTGCTTTTATGCAAAGAATTCATTGAAATTAATAAAGGGAAAATAGGAGTAGAGTCAAAAGTTGGGGTTGGGACAACTTTTACCGTTACTTTCAAAAAAATACTCTGATCACATATAAAAACGGCCTCAAGCCACATTAAATTTTACCTTCCCCGAAGTATATTCTAACGATGAATTAGGGACACTCCCCGAAATTATTAGGTATATTTATTTCATTATTGCAATATTTGTGATTATTGTAGATGTTTAGTTAGTCATTAAAAAAATCAATCAAATTATATGAAAAAGACTTGGATTATTTTAGGAGTTATTGTTGTCATTATCTTAATCATGTACTCTTCAATAAAGGGAACTTACAACAGCATGGTTACCATGGACGAATCAGTTTCTGCAAGTTGGGCGCAAGTTGAAAACGTTTACCAGCGCCGTGCAGACCTTATTCCGAACCTGGTAAATACAGTACAAGGTTATGCGGATCATGAACAGGAAACTTTTGAAGCTGTAATTGAAGCCCGCTCTAAAGCCACTTCTATAAATCTTGATGCCGATAATATGACTCCGGAAATGCTGGAACAATTCCAGGAAGCCCAAACCGGATTAAGCTCTGCCTTAAGCCGCCTGATGGTTGTGGTTGAACAATATCCGGATTTGAAAGCAAATCAAAACTTTTTAGACTTACAAGCTCAATTAGAGGGAACTGAAAACAGGATTACTGTGGAACGGAAAAAATTTAACGAAAGTGCACAGGCATTTAACACGCTAATTCGCCAATTCCCAAAAAATATTTATGCCAATCTTTTCGGCTTTGAAAAGAAAGCTTATTTCGAAGCTGAAAGTGGTGCAGAAGTTGCACCTGAAGTTAATTTCGACTAAAAACATAATTTATGTCAGTATATAATTTCTTTAGCAAAGAAGAAAAAGAGAAGATCACAAACGCAATCAAGGAAGCAGAGTTGAACACTTCCGGAGAAATTCGTCTCCATGTAGAAGGAAGCTGTAAAGATGACGTGCTGGACTGCGCTGCCTATTGGTTTGAAAAACTAAATATGCACAAAACAGAACTTCGAAATGGAGTTTTGTTTTATCTGGCCGTAAACGATCACAAATTTGCCATTCTGGGTGATGGAGGAATCAACGCCAAAGTCCCGGAAAATTTCTGGGAAGAAATAAAAAGCCACATGCTTTCTAAATTTAAAGAAGGACTATTTGCCGACGGAGTAAGTGAAGGTATTATAATGGCAGGTGAACAATTAAAAGCTCACTTCCCCTATCAAAAAGACGATGTTAACGAACTCTCAGATGAAATTTCATTTGGGGAAAAATAAAGATGATGATCAAAAGAATTCTATTCATATTCGCACTATTATTTTCGATTGGAACATTTGCACAAAACATACCTGAACGTCCCAATCCTCCACGTCTGGTGAATGATTTTGCCGATGTTCTTTCCAGTAGTGAAGAAAACCAGCTGGAATCAAGCTTAAGCTCATTTGAACGGCAAACCTCAACGCAAATTGCAATTGTTACAGTTGAGTCGCTAGATGGTTACGATCCATCCATGTATGCTTATGAAATTGGAGATCAATGGGGAGTTGGACAAGAAGGTAAAGACAACGGGATAGTTATATTGTTTAAGCCCAAAACAGCAAGTGAAAACGGACAAGTTTATGTATCTGTTGGATATGGACTTGAAGGAGTTATTCCTGATGCAATTGCCAATCGGTTAATTGTTGAAAATGAAATGATCCCACGCTTTCAGGCAAATGATATTTATGGAGGTCTGACTAGTGGGACCCAGGTAATTATGGATTTAGCAGAAGGAGAATATACAGCAGATCAATATGCTGAACAAGTTAGTGGTGGAGGAAGTCCCGGCTTTCTGGTATTCCTTTTCATCCTATTCTTCTTTATTATTCCAATTTTTAGAGGACGAAGCAGGCGATATTACTCAAGTGGCAGAAGCAACTTACCATTCTGGCTTCTTATGGGAGGCATGATGAACTCCGGAAGTCGAGGCGGTTCCTTTGGCAACTTCTCCAGTGGAAGTGGAGGTTTTGGCGGAGGCGGCGGCTTTGGTGGCTTCGGCGGAGGTGGCTTCGGTGGCGGAGGTGCCGGCGGAAGCTGGTAGTTTTTAAAAAATTCAAAAGCAAAAATATCAGAAGAATAACATAACGCTTCTGATATTTTTGCTTTTACTTTAATTCACAAGGAAGTCCAATACATCACTTCCCTTACTCGTTTTGCTTCCTTTATAAAATTCAGTGTACCCACAATTAGAGCAGGAAACTGAAGTAAATCGTCTATTCTGAATATTGAAAAACCGGGTAAATCCTGCTCCGGTAGTTCTTATTTCGTCAACTTCAGGTTTGCGTCCACCACATTTAGGACATGTATATGTTTTCTTCATGATTGTGATTTATTTTTCGTTTTTTGAATCATCCTTTTTGCCGGGTTTTCGCCCCGATTCTTTCAATGCTTTATGTATAATCCACTCCAACTGACCATTCACACTACGAAATTCATCGGCAGCCCAGCGCTCCAATGCTTCATAATCTTTGGGATCTATACGTAAAACAAATGATTTCTTCGCCATAACTTCTCCTTAACAATTGCTGCTACACGATCAGGCAATTCTTGCTACCAAATAACAAACAAGAAAAAATCCGATCAAAACCAGATAGGTCTGAACTTTAGCAAAATTGAAAATCCAGCCGAACATCTTACTTCTCTTAGGTAAAATAATTCTGTAATCTTTCTTATTGAAATAAAAGACACCTCCAATATAATTTGTTGGATCATTTCGCATTTTATCTAACTCAAACTCATCAAACTGATTTTTCATTTCTCAATATTTAAACCGCGGAGAATATAGAGTTTTTACAAAGACTTAGAGCATAAACGATCTCAATAAAATTTTCTAATATCTCTGCGATTTTTGATCTAATTAATAAATAGAACCTGTGTTTACTACCGGAGTAGCTTCTTTATCACCGCAAAGAACAACCATTAAATTGCTCACCATGGTTGCTTTCTTTTCCTCATCCAAATCAACTATTTCCTTCTCACTTAACTCATCCAAAGCCATTTCAACCATACTTACCGCACCCTCAACAATTTTAAAACGAGCTGCAACAATTGCAGTGGCTTGCTGGCGCTTCAACATGGCTTGAGCAATCTCCTGAGCATAGGCTAAATAATTGATGCGTGCTTCCATTACTTCAATCCCGGCAATAGCCAAACGCTCTGCAACTTCTTTCTCCAGTTCTTCATTTACCTCTTCCACCTCCACTTCTCAATGTAATCTCTGCATCTTCATCTTCAAAATTATCATATGGATATAATCCTGCCAATTTTCGAATAGCAGCCTCCGTTTGTATATCTACAAAATGCTCATAATCATTCACATCAAATGCTGCTTTGTACGTTTCTTTAACCCTCCACACTAAAACAACACCTATCATCACAGGATTACCAATCTTATCATTAACCTTAATAGGGTCGCTATCCAGATTCCTGGCACGAAGCGATACCTTTTCTCTTTTAAAAAAAGGGTTTACCCAAAAGAATCCATTTTTACGAATTGTTCCTTTATAAGCCCCAAAAAGAACGAGAACTGAACTTTCATTTGGATTCACAATAGTAAAACCAATTGCCATAAAAATAAATATCAAGGCCAAAATGATCGCGATAAGAATCATTCCTCTCATTAATCCAAAAACTGCAAAAGCAAACAACAACAGTTCTAAAAACAAAATCAGATATCCAGAAATAGCGGAATATGTTTTTTCCATGACTTAATAATTATTGATTTATAATGATATTATTTTGATATCACTAAATTACAATAAAAAAAGCACCTTTGTCAAGATGCTTTTTAACAGTTTCCTAAAAACTACTAATTTAAGTTCAGTTCAACGCAACCTGTTTTGGTTGACTTTAACACTTCATAAGATTTAGCAAAATCCAGAATTCGATTAACGACATTCTCAGATGGTGAATAAATCTTCTCTTCATTCTTTGTTTTCATCCCTTCTTCCCCAAGCTTTACTGCATGAATACAACTATCTTTAGACTCATTACAGTTTTGTGTGTTTTCAAAAATCAAAAAAGTATAAATTTTATCCATAGGCATTTTAAATATTAACTTCAACATTATGAACGCCTAAGGATAAAACTTATTGCACCGGGAATCTAAAATTTCGTTAAAACAAGATTTTTCTTTTCAATAATCTTTCGCAGGTTGATTAAAGCATAACGCATCCGACCTAGAGCAGTATTTATACTCACATCAGTTTTTTCAAGCGATTTCTTTAAAACTCAATCCCATATAATGTCGCATAATTATCACTTCACGCTGATCTTCAGACAATTCATCAATCAACTTTCTAACATCAGAAGTAATCTGATCAAAAATGAGTTGATCTTCAATATTTTCATCTGAAAACTTCGGTGAATTAAACAGATCATATTCAGAATCTTCATTCGAGGTGGTACTCATAAGCTTTTCTTTTCTGAAATGATCGATTATCAGATTGTGTGAAATACGCAAAACCCAGGAAATAAATTTCCCATTCTCTGTATATTTCCCTGTTTTTAACGACCGGATTACTTTTATAAAAGTATCCTGAAAGATATCTTCAGCCAAATGCTGATTTTTCACAATCAGGACAATGTAAGTAAAAATCCTGTTCTTGTGTTTATTGATAAGAATTTCGATTGCTGACTGATCGCCTTCAATGAATCTCTGAACGAGCATATTATCGTTCTGGGGGTTCTGTTTTGAACATTTACTTTCTATTTAGTTTTCTTAAAACAAAAAAGTAAAAATCGTCTATAGGCAATCCGTTTTAAAGATGAGTAAAAGTATTTGTTAATTTTGCACGAGTAAATTTGTGCGATTTTTATTTAAAATGCAAATAATTTAGTTTAAAAAGTCACTAATAAATGGCAAAAAGTAATCCATCCTCTAAGGAAATACATATAAAAGGAGCCAGGGTTCACAACCTGAAAAACATTGATATTAAAATTCCACGGAATAAATTCCTTGTAATTACGGGACTTTCAGGCTCAGGGAAATCATCTTTAGCCTTTGACACTTTATATGCTGAAGGTCAAAGACGTTACGTTGAAAGCTTATCTTCCTATGCCCGCCAGTTTTTGGGAAGAATAAACAAACCAGAAGTTGATTTTATTAAAGGAATACCGCCTGCCATAGCTATTGAGCAAAAGGTAAACACCAGAAATCCGCGATCTACAGTTGGAACATCAACCGAAATTTATGATTATATAAAATTATTATATGCCAGAATCGGCAAAACTATATCACCTGTATCAGGCAACGAAGTAAAACGTCACCAGGTTGAAGATGTCGTAAATTACATTAGTTCTTTCCCGGACGACACACGTGTGTTAATATGTTCTCCTTTACGCCCCAGAAATGGAAGATCCATACCGGAAGAAGCAGAGTTACTACTACAACAAGGTTTTTCACGAATTGAAACGTCCAATGGGATCGAACGCATAGATGAACTTCTAAAGCAAACAGAAAAAGATTTCTGCTCCGGATCATGCAACCTAATTATTGACAGGTTACAGGCGTCCAGTGAAGAAGACAACATCAGCCGAATGGCAGATTCCGTACAAACAGCTTTTTTTGAAGGGCATGGAGAATGTCTTGTCAAAATATATAAGGGAGATGAAGTACTGGAAGAAAAGTTTTCGAATCTTTTTGAAGCCGATGGCATTGAGTTCACCGAGCCCAGCGAGCACATGTTTAGTTTTAATAACCCGGTAGGAGCCTGTCCAACTTGTGAGGGATACGGCAAAGTGATTGGCATCGATGAAGATCTGGTTATTCCCAATAAATCCCTTTCGATTTACCAGGATGCTGTAGCCTGCTGGAAAGGCGAAAGCATGAAAAAGTGGAAAGAAAAATTGATTGCTCGTGCATCAGAATCAAACCTTCCGATCCATAAGCCCTATTTTGAATTAAGTAAGGAGCAAAAAGATTTGCTATGGAAAGGTAATCGGCAGTTTAAAGGAATAAACAGTTTCTTTAAAATGCTGGAAGAAAAAAGCTATAAAATTCAATACCGGGTAATGATGTCACGTTACCGGGGAAAAACAACCTGTTATGATTGTAATGGAACCCGACTAAAAAAAGAAGCAGGTTATGTGAAAGTCGCCGGAACTTCCATACAGGAACTGGTTTTAATGCCAATTCACAAACTTCAATCTTTCTTTCAAAATATTCAATTGAACGAACACGAAACTGCCATCGCAAAACGAATCCTTATTGAGATTAAGAACAGACTTACATTTTTATGTGATGTTGGCTTAGGATACCTTACCTTAAACCGATTATCCTCTACCCTATCCGGAGGAGAATCACAACGCATAAACCTGGCAACATCTTTAGGATCGAGTTTGGTTGGCTCTCTTTATATATTAGACGAACCAAGCATTGGGCTGCACCCCAAAGACACAGAACGTCTTATTAATGTCTTGCGAAAGCTGCAAAATATTGGGAATACCGTGTTGGTTGTAGAACATGATGAAGAAATTATTTGTGCAGCTGACGAGATTATAGATATTGGTCCAAAAGCAGGAATGCATGGAGGAGAATTAATTTTCCAGGGAAACCATACTGAGTTACCAAGGGCAAAAGGTAGTTTAACTGCAGATTATTTAAATGGCACCTTATCCATTAACATTCCCAAAGTAAGACGAAAATGGAATGACTATATAGAAATCATAGGAGCACGTGAGAACAATCTGAAAAATATCAATGCAAAATTCCCTTTAAATACTTTAACTGTTGTTACTGGTGTTAGTGGATCAGGGAAATCGACACTTGTAAGTAAAATCCTTTACCCGGGAATTGCCAAAATGTTTGGAACCTATGGTGAGAAAACCGGGCAACATGACCTCATTAAAGGAGATATAAAACGCATACATGCCATTGAATTTGTAGATCAAAACCCAATCGGGAAATCATCACGCTCCAACCCGGTAACTTACTTAAAAGCATACGACGAAATACGTAAGTTATTTGCCGGATTGCAAGCTTCGAAGCAACAAGGTTTTAAACCTGCTCATTTCTCGTTTAATGTTGATGGCGGCCGTTGTGAAGAATGCCAGGGGGAAGGAGAAATTAGTGTTGAAATGCAGTTCATGGCAGACGTTCACCTTGTTTGTGAAAGCTGTAAAGGAAAACGATTTAAAGATGACATCCTGGAGGTAACACACAAAGGCAAAAATATTTTCGATATTCTGGAGATGACAGTAAACCAGGCAATCGAATTTTTCGCAAACGGAAAAAGCAGCACTGAAAAGAAAATTGCCAAAAAGCTTCAGCCATTGCAAGATGTTGGGCTAGGCTATATAAAACTGGGACAAAGTTCTTCCACTTTATCGGGAGGTGAAAGTCAGCGAGTAAAGCTGGCAGCATTCCTGTCTAAGGAGAAAGACTCCCCTACCCTTTTCATTTTTGATGAACCCACAACTGGTCTGCATTTTCATGACATCAAAAAACTGCTTGATTCGTTCAACGCACTTATTTCCCGTGGTCACAGCATCATTATCATTGAACACAATCTGGATGTGATAAAATCAGCCGATTGGATTATCGATCTGGGACCAGAAGGAGGAGAAAAGGGAGGCAACATTGTTTTTGAAGGAACACCTGAAGAATTGATAAAAGTAACGAACTCATTTACAGGAGAAGCTTTAGCTTTTAAACTCTAAAACCTTCTTTACAACATGACGGTTGTTATTCCCTAGAAATATGACCGTAAAATAGTATCTTTGCGGCAATTAGAAATGGGAAAGACAGAATGAAAGGCTGAAAAAGGGAATGATAATTTGACCTACCTTCTCCTCTGCTTTTATAAAATATATTGAATAATGAACTTTAACCAACATACGTTCCATATTCCTGTCATGGGATTGGGTTACACTGTTGATACGCCTGTAAAAGTTGCTCACCTTGGTATTTCATCTGTAATATCAATTGTAGATGATTTTTTGATGGAAAAGATGCGTGAATTTTACAGTACCAAATTTGATCTTCCATTTAAAGGAATATCTACTAAAGTCGAAGATTTCAGGGCTAAACGGATTACTGCCTACCTCAATTTAATTGATAAAATTGTAGCAGAAAAATACAACGAACTGATTGAAGACTTTCAGAAAAAAGAAAGTGAACTGGAAAAGTATTTTGAGATGCTACCTAATCCAAAATCTCTTCGTGAAAAGTTCACTCATCTTATTGAAAACACAAGCATAAATGATGTAAAAAGCTGGTTACGTTCAACACTTACGCCCGGCGATATCGACGTAAACATCATGACCAAGCTGGACAAGGTGAATTATGATGAGAACAAAGAAGCACTTCCTTCCGAGTACAATGATGCTCACGCTGCATTACGAGGTTTTGCAAACAGCACATTGTCATCATCGTTAGTTCTTTCTGCCGGAATGAACCCCAGACTTTACAGTTATATTGAAAATTTTGAAGATTTCTATCCTGACGGCAACGGGGAATTGAAGAAAAAAATCACGCTTAAAGTGAGTGATTTCCGTTCCGCTCTAATTCAGGGTCGTTTCCTTGCAAAAAAAGGTATTTGGGTTTCAGAATATCGTGTTGAATCAGGGTTAAATTGCGGTGGGCATGCTTTTGCAACCCAAGGTTATTTATTGGGACCTATTCTTGACGAATTCAAGGAAAAACGCCAGCAACTTATAGATCAAACTTTTGCAGTACTTCAAAAAGGGTTGGAAGAAAAAGGCAAATCTCCCTTAGACGAAGCTCCTGAGATTAAAATTACGGCACAGGGTGGTGTTGGGACTCATGAAGAGCATGAATTTCTACTGGATGAGTACAATCTGGACAAAATTGGCTGGGGAAGCCCGTTTATGCTAACTCCCGAAGTTTGTAATATTGACGATGAAAGTCTGAATCTGCTTAAAAATGCGGGAGAAGAAGACGTTTACTTAAGTGATGCTTCTCCTCTTGGAGTACACTTTAATAATGTACGAGGAAGCAGCCAGCAAACTCAGATTAAAGAATACCTCAAAGAAGGGAAAACAGGTTTCCCTTGTACAAAGCGATACCTTGTTTTTAACACAGAATATACAGATCGTCCTATTTGTACAGCCTCACGCCAATATCTGAAAAAGAAAATTGCAGAGGTGAAAGCTCTTGGACTTTCAGAAGAAGAAGAACAAAAGAAAATTGACTTTCTTACACAAAAAGAATGTTTGTGTGAAGGACTTACAAACTCCACATATCTGGTAAACGGAATTAAGCCTGACTTTGAACGGTCGAGTGTTAGTATTTGCCCCGGTCCAAATGTAGCTTACTTCAATAAAATCACTTCGTTGCAAGAAATGACAGACCACATCTATGGAAGAGCAGACCTTCTGAAAGGTGTTAAGCGTCCAAATCTTTTTCTGAAAGAACTTAAGATGTATGTGGATTATCTTGAAAACAAGTTGGAAGAACTAAAAGGATCCGACGATAAAAAACAGTTTTCATACTATAAAAGCTTCCGCAAAAATATGGAAGACGGAATTTCATATTATCATGGTCTTTTTCAAAAGTATGAAGACAAGCTTTCGGAAATGAAAAAAGATATTTACGTAGAATTGAATAATTTCAGTAAGAAACTGGAAAGCTTTAAGATATAGAAAATTCATAAGTTTACGAGTACATAAGCAACTCTGCATAATCTCGTAAGATAAATAATATTGAAAGTCATCCTGAAATTGTTTCGGGATGACTTTTATTTTTACTGAGAATTGCTTCCGATATTTCGGATCACTTAATAATTGTGGTGGATTCTTCATATTTAGTGAAAAATCAGCATTGCAGAAATCTTTAACTTTTGTCTTTCCAGATCGGATTTCATTTTTCTCCTTAAATGAGAAAAACCCTGCCTATCGGCAGGCAGGGAAACAAAAAGAATCAAGTCAAAGTCATCCTTCAACCCGCGTCATGATTTTTTCTTTCTGGCGCACATCCCGGAATCCCCGCAAAAAATCATTCCCGCCAACGTCGGCCCGGGCTACTTTGACTGGCCTACCCTGCATTTCACCTAAAGGTGAAGTTGGGGACTTTATAAATTTAAACTTTTGCTATTTCCTAAGATTATTAATTTTTCAGGTTCACTCCTTAACTTTTATTATCTTTTTGATCCTATATAGTCTCTAAGTGGATCGGCCTACTTTTTATCCAGCCCTGATTCAAAACAAAACCTTAGAGAAAAGGAGAAGTTCCGAGTGTGCGAGGAAATCACTCCTTTGAACTTAGGTTTTGTGAAGAAGAAGGGTGCAGATAAAAATAAGCCTAGACTTTTTTTTCCTGGTTTTTGTGTCATGACAAAAATCAGGTCCCGTCCAGAAGGACAAAAGTTTCAAGTAATCACTAAGCTTGAAATTCATTTAATAAGTATCAAGCAAATCTGGATTTCCAACTTAGAAATAGATTCAATTTTATCCATCAACAAGAATTCTGAACTGATCTTTTTCACACCCACAAAAACAGTCACACAAACAACTACATATAAGTTAGTTACACACACATCCTTCAAAATCATCCCAATAGCAACTGATTTTTCAGTTAATAAACTGGTCGTTTAGTTTGAAAACTGATAAAACAGTTATATATTTGAACAAAATTATTCTACCATGATCAAACTTACACGCAAAGAAGAAGAACTAATGAAGATACTATGGAGTAAGAAGAAAGCTTTTGTGAAAGATATTGTTTCTGAATATCCTGAACCAAAGCCACATTACAACACGATTTCGTCCTTAGTCCGATTACTTCAGGAAAAAGAATTCATTGGGTACACGCAATACGGTAACACCTATGAATATTACCCTTTAATATCCAAAGAACAGTATCGAAAAAGCTTTATGGGACAAATCATCAAAGATTATTTCGACAATTCGTACTCCAATGCAGTTGCCTTTTTTGTAAAAGAAAAAGGATTGAATAAAGATGAATTGAAAGAGCTTATGGATCTTATCAACAAGGAGGATTAAATGGAAGCATTCATAACTTATTTAATAAAATCATCTATTGGAGTCGCGGTATTTTATATTGCTTACTATCTTCTTTTTCAGAAAAGTAAAAACTTTACGTTCAACCGAATCTTCCTGATTTCGTCCTTTCTCATCAGTTTTATTATTCCGGCAATAAAGATTCGCGTAGAGCAAACACTTCAACAAATACAGTTTGGCAACTATGCCTTCAGCACAACAGGCACAGGACAAACAACAGCGGAAAATTTGCAAAACCTGAATGAATTAAATTATTTGTCGCTGTTATTTTGGGTGCTAATTATTGGAGCTGTTTTCTTCTTAATAAAATTGATTATTGGGAATATTCGTGCCTTAACGATCATCCACAAAGGTTCTAAAGCAGTCCATAACAATGTAAGCTACACCATATCCAACGAGAACATTCATCCATTCTCTTATTTTTCAAAGATCATTATCCCTCATGATCTCACTCAAGATGAATCCTTTGAAATTATACTTAATCACGAATACATGCATGTAAATGAAAAACATACCATCGATGTTATACTTGCAGAGATCCTATTTCTCTTCCAATGGTTTAATCCGTTTGCCTGGTTATTGAGAGATTCCATAAAATCGAATTTGGAATACCCTCACTGATGACAAGGTTGTGCAAAAACATAATCGGAAAAGTTACCAAATGGCCATGGTTAACTTAGCCGATAAAGACGGTATTGCTCCATTTCTTACAGCTTTAAATGGTTCACAATTAAAAAATCGAATTGTAATGATGAATTCAAATCAAAAAAACAAAAAACAAATAATCAGAAAATTACTACTAGTTCCTGTACTTACAGTCCTTATTGTCTCTTTATCGAATAAAGAATACAAAGCCTCGGCACAAGAACCCGATGCATTCAAAATAAATGGGAAAGTTACTTCGGTAGAAACCGGGGAAGCCATTCCTGGTGCCTCGGTAATAATTGCAAACACAACAACTGGTACATTAACTGATATGGATGGCAACTTCACCCTTCAAGGAATTAACGAAGACGATGAATTAAGTATTGTTCATCCTGGATACGAACAGGCAGACATAGCTATCGACGGACAAGAAACAATAGATATTAGCCTAAAAGCACTAAACGACTCACCAACAATTAGCATTCGGGGCATTGGATCAGTGTCTGAACCATTAATTATAATTGACGGAGAACCTCAAGGAAATATAAAAATTGAAGACATTGACCCTGAAGATATCGAGAGAATTGATGTTTTAAAAGATGAATCGTCGATAGAATCATATGGAGAAAAAGCTAAAAATGGAGTTATTATAATTACTACAAAAAAGAGTGACTAATAACAGATAACACTAAAAATATTGCCCACTTCATATTTTTTGACAATTATATTCTATGGTAAGTATTTAATTAAAAGACCTTAACCCATTTGGAGATTAAGGTCTTTTTAAATTTCTACTACATGCGTTTATCCATATTATAAAGAGCCCCAAATTAACTAAGTACTGTTACTACAATTTTTCTTCTGCCTCCGTAATTTCGAAATTCACAAAGGTAGATTCCCTGCCATGTTCCCAGATTCAACCTGTGGTTTGAGATAGGAATTGTTAGCTCCTGCCCTATTATTGATGATTTTAAATGTGCTGGCATGTCATCACTTCCCTCAAAAACATGTGTATAAGTTGGATGATTTTCCGGAATTAGCTTATTCATAAAAGACTCAAAATCATCACGCACCGATGGGTCTGCATTTTCATTCAAAGTAATTCCTGCGGAAGTGTGTTTTATAAGAATATGCACCAATCCTTTTTCGGGCAGATCCGTCAATTCTTGTGCTATATAATGAGTTACCAGGTGAAATCCTCGTGAAAACTGTGGCAATGAAAGCTCGTATTGTTGTATCATAACATGTATGGTTTTTGCTTCTACTTTGTTTGAAACTCAAATCTACAAAAAGATACCGGATTGTGCTTTTCAACAGTTTTAACCGATTTATTGCTTCAACAGCGGGATTACGAGCAACCAATCTACTTATCATCTCGTATTTTTCTTTAGTACACTACTAAATTTTACCATTATGAGGAAATATATTTTATCTATTGCATTTACACTAATCTGTGGAGTAATCTTTGGACAAACATTTAATAAAGGTAACATATTAGGTGTCCATGTTTTTAATGAAATTGAACTTCAACCGGGAGTTACCATGGAACAAGTTGAAGACTTCATTGTAAATAAGTTGGCCCCAGCCTACAATGAGAGTTTTGACAGCTTAAAAGTTATACCCATCAAAGGTGTAAGAGGAATAAACGAAGGGAATATAGGATTAATATATTTCCTGGAGTCGGACAATTTGCGAAATAAATATTGGGTTTCTGAAGGTGTGCTTTCTGAAGAAGGAAAGGCTGCCATGGATAAAATACAGGCCCTGCAGGATGAATTCGCAACCCTTGTTGACCAAATTGGTGATCCTTACACAGATTGGGAAATTAAATAAGGTTCAGGCTTCCCTCCTCCATCTCTTACAGGAGGGCCAGACAGCTTACAGGTTTTGAAACAGAATATTACCACAATATGGAGTGATTCTGTTTTCAAAACCTTATTTTTTTCTAAGCTATATTCCTTCAAATTTTACAGGAATAAAAAAATATTGACAAAGTACAACAAGTCCACACACACCACCGTTTAAACTTCAGGTAATCAACAATCTGAAAAAATAAGCATGCAAGCAAAGATCAAAGAAAACCTAAGTCATCCTGAAATACTGGAAAGCTATGTACCAATCGGATAAAAAAAGTTTCGAAAAAGCCTTTTGGGTGCTTTACCCTGAGGTTTCAGGTCTTGAGATTGCTCATTTCTGGAAAGCGCGATTCGATCAGAAAAGCAAGTTTGAAAACTTTTCAATAAAAAAGAAGGATATTTTTCTTGTGATCATCAGCTGCCTTTTTGCCGGGTTTTTAATCAAACTCCCACAGTTTTTCCACATCTACATAACTGAAGACCTCTTTTATGAACGAAATGCCGGGCTTATTGCTCTTTTAGGATTGTCGGCTTATGCATTTTTTAGCAGGCAGACAATCAACAAGATTCATGTTTTAATTACGGGTTTTGTTTTTCTCATCTCTGCAATATACATCAACTTACTCCCTACTCCGGCACTCAGCTATTCAATAGACCTGGCCTATATACATCTGCCTTTATTACTGTGGTGTATGTACGGACTGGTTTATATTGACTTTGACCTAACGGATAAACGAAAACGAATTGACTATATCCGTTACAATGGTGATTTAGCAGTTATGGCTGCCATTATAATAATTGCCGGAGGAATTTTAACGGCAGTTTCCTTTGGTCTTTTTTCAGCTATCGGAATTAATATTGAAGATTTTTACTTGAATTGGGTAATACTTTTAGGAGCTATTTCATTGCCAATTGTTGCTACTTACATCGTTCGGACATTCCCTTCGGTGACGAATAAAATAGCCCCCATCATCGCATTTATTTTTAGCCCGTTGGTGCTTATTACCCTTGTTGTATACCTGGCAACAGTATTATTTACCGAGGGAAATCCCTATAATGACCGTGACTTCCTGATTGTTTTTAACCTGATGCTCTTGGGAGTTATGGCTATTATTGTTTTCTCTGTTTCAGAAAGTTCAGTGAGTATCAACAAGAAAGTAAACTCAATAACACTTCTTCTGCTTACTATTGTTGCAATTTAGTTGACCTGTAGCACTTTCTG